>CAZQKN010000002.1:0-511260 GCA_964593935.1 uncultured Akkermansia sp.
TCAACAGGTACAAGGACTGACCATCACCGGACAAACCAACAACACCGTTATTGTACTTGGTATTCATCGAGGACAATTGCTTCGAACCTGAGTACTCCCCGTTTGACTGACGATAACTCATCCAGATATCCTGATCAAGCTCTCCTCCCTTATTTCGCTTATCAAAAGTCCTTACATAAAATAATATCGTACTGTCTTTTGAAAAAATAGGCAAACTTTCCTCTGCGGCGGAATTAACATCCCCCGACAATCTCTTCACTCCGTCAAAATCCCAGATTTGGGAACGACAACTTAAAGCGTCAAATAAAATCAAAAACACAATAAAACTCTTTTTCATTCTCAATTTCTTTATTTTGGAAAAATTTTGAGTATCAACACTCTCGAATTATGGGGTTAAACAAATGTAAATGAATTCTTTTACATTGAAATCCTAAAATGTTATTAATCTTGAAATCTGATTAATGAGATTCATCAATAAGGGCACAATCCTTATATTTGGTAAAAAAACATCAACATGAATCTCTATTCCCATACCGTTGAACATCGCTTTTTACGATATGTACAAATTGATACCACAGCTGACCCCAATTCAACGAGCTTTCCTTCTTCAGCAAAACAAAAGGATCTTGCCCAAGTTTTAGTTCAAGAACTGAAAGAAATTGGTCTGAAAGATGTTGAAATGGACGAGTGGGGCTATGTTTTTGCCACTATTCCATCCAATAGTGACAGAAAAGACCTGCCAACGATCTGTTTTTGCTCTCATGTGGATACTGCACCGGATTGCAGTGGAACAAATGTAAAACCAATTGTTCACAGAAACTACGACGGATCACCTATAACACTTCCGGACGATACATCTCAAATCATCACAACAGAGCGCCATCCTTATCTCCTTAAAAAGATCGGAGATGATCTCATCACAGCAAGTGGAACGACTTTATTGGGTGCAGATGATAAGGCAGGAGTGGCCATCATTATGGATCTTGCGAAACAATTGATTGACCATCCTGAGATCAAACACGGTGCAATCCGAATACTTTTCACACCTGACGAAGAAGTTGGGCGCGGTGTTGAGCATCTTGACATGGAAAAACTTAATGCAGACTATGGCTATACTCTGGATGGTGGCCCGCTGGGAGATATAGAAGATGAAACATTTTCTGCGGATGCTGTTAAGGTGACGATCCATGGCATTAGTGCACATCCGGGTTACGCCAAGGGTAAAATGGTAAATGCGATCAAAGTTGCAGCTGAATTCGTTAACGCCCTTCCAAAGGACAAATGGTCACCGGAAACGACAGAGCATCGAGAAGGATTCGTACATCCAGTTTCCATTGAAGGTGGTTTGGAAAAAGCGACAGTAAACTTCATTATTCGTGATCACATCACGGAAAAATTAGGTGAGTACGAAAACAGACTTGAATCGCTACTCAAAATGATCGTTGAGCAATACAATGTGGGATACGAATTCGAGGTCACAGAACAATACCGAAATATGAAGGAAGTTCTTATGTCGGTTCCTTTTGTGACAGATTACGCCATGGAAGCCATGAAAAATGCGGGCATCGAACCGAAACTATCCATTATTCGAGGTGGGACAGACGGATCAAGACTTTCCTTCATGGGATTACCATGTCCAAACATTTTCACCGGCGAAATGGCTATTCACTCCAAACACGAATATGTGAGTGTTCAGGACATGGAAAAGGCCGTGCGAACATTGATCGAACTGGTACAGATCTGGGAGAAACATCAGGGATAACATGGATCACAAACTGGTCATAAAGAACATAAAGGATAAAAAATTCGAGAAGATCTATTTTCTTCACGGAGACGAACCCTATTTCATTGACCTGATCACAGAAGCCCTGATAGAAAATGTTTTGGAAGAGCATGAACGGGATTTCAACCAGACAATTCTTTATGGCAAGGATGCTGAACTGCTTTCGCTCATTGCTGAATTGAAGGGTTTTCCAATGATGTCTGAACGAAGACTTGTAATTTTGAAAGAAGCTCAGGATTTCAAAAAGCTCGATGAGCTTGAGGCTTACATGGAATACCCATTGGATTCTACAGTATTTGTCATCAATTACAAATACGGAACCTACGATTCGCGTAAAAAAGTGATGAAATCGGTTGCTAAGAACGGACTTGTCTTCAAATCTGAAAAGGTAAAAGACTACATTCTACCCGATTGGATCCAAACCTATGTGAAAACCACTGGTTACAGCATAACCGGTAAAGCGGCCATCCTATTATCTGAATTTCTGGGTAATGATCTCAGTAGGATCGTAAATGAATTGGATAAGCTTTATATACTTCTTGAGAAAGGAACCGCGATTAACGAAATTCATATTGAAGAGAACATCGGGATTTCTAAAGACTATAATGTTTTTGAATTGACGAACGCTCTCGGAGCAAATGACCTTGTCAAAGCCTACAAGATCGTCAACTACTTTGAGATGAATCCTAAAGCCACGTCCATTGTTGTGGTCATCCCTACCCTGTTCAGGTTCTTTTCACAGTTGATGCGGATTCATTTTCTTCCGAACAAATCAAAGGACACGGTTGCAAATGCCCTGAAGGTTCATCCTTTTGTAGCTGGTGAATTGGTGAGAGCTACTACAATATATAATCCGTCCAAACTGGCCAAAAATATTGAGATATTGCATGATTTCGATCTGCGCTCAAAGGGTGTTGGAGACAGCTCTTCTTCAGAAGGAGAGTTGATGCGTGAAATGATCTATAGTCTGATGCACTGATGCATATTTTCTACGATCCAAATATCACCCCTGAGAACAAAAACTTTACCATAAGTGAGGATGAATCTGGACATGCCTGTCGTGTTTTGCGGCTTGGTAAAGGGGATCAGATCGAACTACTTGACGGAAAGGGTTCGCGATATGTTTGCGCAATAGTTGACCCACATCCAAAAAAATGTTTGATTGAGCTCATCTCAAGTCATTCTGAATCTCAGCCGGAAAAGGAAATTCACATCGCCATTGCCCCAACTAAAAATATGGAACGGTTGGAATGGTTCGCAGAAAAGGCAACTGAACTTGGAATTACCCACATTACCTTGCTTGAATGCCGAAACAATGAGCGAAAACAAGTTAAAATAGATCGGCTTACCAAGATTCTCATCTCTGCAATGAAACAATCCAAAAGAAGCTATTTACCTATTCTGTCAAACCTTACTCCATTTAGGGATTTTGTAAAATCCTACCCAAATGGATACATTGCCCATTGTACAGATGAGTATAAAGTCCCTTTGCGAATGGCACTTTTGGATAAAAACGCACCTGTACTGATCGGTCCTGAGGGAGATTTTTCGAACGATGAGATCAAATTGGCAAAGGAATTCGGTTACAAAGGAGTCGAATTGGGCATTAACAGATTAAGAACAGAAACAGCAGGAATGTATGCCTGCGCAGTCGCTTATGAATTAAGAAACCAGTTATAATATGAAGCTGATCCTAAAACTTTTAATGTTGCTACCCTTCATTATTAATGCTCAGGGAACTTATCAGGTGGCGGTACTGAAATACAATGGCGGTGGCGATTATTACGCCAATCCAACTTCAGTGCCCAATCTAGTTCAATTCTGCAATCAAAATCTTGGAACAAATATCTCTAAAGATGTTCCTTATATCGAAGTTGGCAGTAAAGACATCTTTAATTACCCTTTCGTACACATGACGGGACACGGCAATGTTGTGTTTTCCTCTCAGGAAGCAGAAAATCTTCGGAACTACCTAATGGCTGGGGGATTTCTGCACATAGATGACAATTACGGAATGGATGAGTTCATTCGCCCTGAACTTAAGAAAGTATTCCCAAATGCTGAATTGGTTGAATTACCTTTCGACCATCCGATCTTCTCAGCAAAATTCAAATTCAATGGCCTTCCAAAAATACATGAACACGATAATAAGAGACCTCAGGCTTTTGGGTTGATCATAGATGGACGTTTGGTCTGTTTGTATACCTACGAAACTGACCTCGGAGACGGATGGGAAGATGCGCAGGTCCATAACGACTCTCCGGAAAAGAGAAAGGAAGCCCTTCAAATGGGTGCAAACATTCTATTTTATGCCTTTATGAACTGACCTATTAAAGGTCCTTGATCATCCAGATCGAACAAGCAAAGTGACCCGAATCGCCCAAAGGTCCTTTCAAATCCTTATATCCTGATCTTCTGTATAGTGTTACGGCTCGGGATAATTCGGGTAAGGTCTCTAAATAAAGCTGCTTATAACCTAACTCCTTTGCCTTCACAGCACATTTTTCAAGAAGTGAATGGCCTAGACCTTTTCCCCGCGAAGTGGATGCTACATAAAGTTTTACCAGTTCGGCACAATCCCCGGGAAGACCTTTAGTTGGATATACCCCACAGCCACCAACAATAACTCCGTTCTCCTCAGCAATGAAATAAAAGCTACCGGGAGTATTAAAAAGTGAAAAGAGATCGTCGGTAGTTGGATCGGTATAAACCGTGCCAGGCCTCGCAACACCATGTTCTTCCAATGCTTTACGAATAACTGCTGCAATGTCCTTATTATCCTCAAAGCGGATATCACGAATTTGCAGTGTCATCAATTCTTTCGTTTGAAATAATAGCTAAAACCGAATCCCACCGTCAGATAAGAAGTCACCCGACTGAATTCACTCTGTTCGTATCCACCTGCAGTTTGAAGTCCGATCATATGGGGCTTATAGGCAAATCCCTGAAATGCATAACTCACCACAAAACTGTAGGCCACCTGCTCATCTGCCACCAGAGAGAATTCAACAGTTGGCTCGACAAGAACTGAATTGGATTGATAAGGATTCTGTCCGAGATCTTCCAATCTGTCTGTTGTGAAATAATTCTGCGTATATCCCATTTTCACTCCGGCATCCAATGAAAAACGCTCAGAATAAAACTTCTCATGACCAACCTTGGTAAAGATCCCAAAACTGTGCATTCCGCCCAATGTTTTTTGAGGAACTCTGAATTGATTCACACCGAAGTAGGCATATCGGATCCCGACGCCGAAGGATAAGGAATTCTTTAATGTGTATTGGTAGTAAGGCGCGACATTAACCAGCCCCTGCATGTAATTCGCAAACGGTTTATTACTCATTCCATTCGGCAAGCCGATCTCAACATTGAAAGTATGTTTCAGTTCGATCTCCTGTGCCTTCGTGTTGGACACGAAGAAAAAAACAAGCCATATCAGCGTGAAGAAGTATCTCATTCTAAAGGGTGAAAATACAATATAATTTCCAAAATACAGAAAGTTGAGCTTGTTCACATTAATCGATCAGATCCATTTTTCGAAGGAGAAATGAAGCATTCATGTTCTGGCAAATGCCCTCTCTGATCTGATAATCAAAACTCAATTCCTCTCCCTTTATTGTGGAGTCGAAGTACATATTCTTGTAGGCATTTGAGTGCTCTGCAAGTTTACAAAGTGAAAGGTCGTGTGTTGCTATGATACCAGTAGCTCCAATTCGAACAAGTTTTGCCAGAAAAGCAGCAGAACCCTCCTCCTTGTCTTTTGAATTGGTTCCTTTCAGGATCTCATCTAAAATTACAAATACCCTCTTCCCGCTTTGAATAGCAACGACAATAAATCTCAAACGCATCAATTCCGCGTGAAAATAGGAACTGTTCCCAGAAAGATCGTCCGAGGTTCGCATGCTTGTATATAAGTTGAATTTAGGAAGTTCACAAGATGAAGCAAGTACCGGGAATCCAGCATTTGCGCATACAATTGCCCAAGCAACACTTCTTAAATACGTACTCTTTCCTGCCATATTCGGTCCTGTAATGATATGAAACTGTTCATAACACGACAATTTGAAATCATTCCTAACAGCCCTTTCCTCATCAATGAAGGGATGTCTCAAACCTTGTATAGCTGGAGACTCGGCATCTACAAAATTTGTAAAAATACCGTCAGGGTGATTGTTCAAATATACAGCACCTGAGATCCATACTTCGAGTTCAGCAAACTGATCCTCAAGATGATTGATCTTATCTTCAAATGTTTCGATCCATGCACTCCATGCCTTCAACATTCTAAAATCCCAAGCGAGATAAATGTTAAGCAGCACGCCGACAAGAATATTCGAACGGAAAGACATTCTGTTCTGAATTGAATTCATTGACTTCAACGCACGAATTATATCAGAATCGACTCCCAATGTCTTATCTTTCCATTGTTTTAGTTCTTCTCCTTTAAAATCCTGATCTTTCAGCAATTCAAGTTGCCGGAGGTAGACTTTTACAATGGTCTCATATTGGAGCACACCTAAACAAATCCTGTTCGTGTGTTTCAATTTTTTTCCTGTTAATCCTAGTATAAGAACCAGCACACTGCTAAAAATGAACCCATTGATTCGATCGAAGGCAAATAGAAGTGTTGAAGCTCCTGAAAGGACCGGAATCGCAAACAATAGAAACTTTTCAAAAGGGGACGATTGATATTCAAAGCGCAGGACATCCTTAAGTTGTTGTTCGTCTTCACCTTCCTTTTCAATCATAGCTTCAGCCCGGAATTGCTGACACCAGTCAGTTTCCTCCGAAAAATGTTCGATTGCCTTATTAGTGACCCCCACTTCTTCAATTCCTTCTGACAAACGTTTTGCAAGCGCCCTCTCCCCTTTCAAACTTACCGTTCGGTTGATCAATTGAAAAAGACCTCCTTTGCCAAAGAGATCAATATCTTCAGAAAAGGGATGAGAAGAATCCTTAAATAGCGTTCCGTCGACGAAAGAACTGTAATCGCCTTTTAAAGCAAGTTGTTCCCATTCATTGATTAGGATCATTTTCTCAGCCTTTGTTCTTTCATACCTGGCATCGGAAGATCTGTTCACCAGAAATAAAAAGATTGCGATCAGCAAAGGAATTAGCCAAACCAAATGAAAAGAAGACCAAAAGAAAAATACGACTAACACCAGCCCCGAAAAAACGATCAATCTGGTTGTTCCAAGAAGAATAAATTTGCGGTGTGCAGCTTCCCGCTTAATGCTGTATTGATCTATCTGGGACTGATAAAATTTAGGCTCGAACATTTTCAAGGGATCTCAGGTCTGTCTTACAAACATACTTAACTTTGTGCAATGAATAAGGGCATCCTGTACATCATCCTTTCCGGACTTTCCTTTTTGATCGTGAATTTCTTTGTCAAGATCATGGGTACAGGACCTGACCAGGAACTTTTCCCCGGGTTACAATCTTATCCCGGACATGAGCTCGTCCTCGCCAGATCGATCGTTTCCTTTTCAATAAGTTATTATATCATAAAACGGCGTGGCCTACCGGTTTTAGGCAACAATCGAAAGTGGTTATTGGTAAGAGGCATCTCTGGCATGATCGCTTTAACGATATTTTTCTATACCATCCATTATTTACCTCTCGCTATTGCATCGACAGTTCAATACCTAGCACCTGTTTTCACAGTGATCTTTGCTATGATCATTTTAAAAGACAAAGTCAAGGCACTTCAATGGTTCTTTATCTTTGTCGCATTTGCCGGTGTATCCCTTATTGGTTTAAATAACCTCCTGGCAAACGACATACAAATGAGCATTGATTATACCTGGTTTATTTTGGGAATCATTTCTGCCGCCTTTTCTGGCATTGCCTATACCGCAATTATAAAACTGAAAAACACTGACACCCCTATCAACATTGTGATCTATTTCCCGATGCTTTCTCTGCCAATTATGACTATTTGGTGCTTTTTTGAGTTCACAATGCCCAAAGGGATAGAGTGGCTCTTTTTGTTGATTATCGGGATCTTCACTCAGATCGCACAGGTACTTATGACAAAGGCATTGCACGAAGAAAGTGCAGCAGTGATCACACCTTTTCAATATCTGGGTGCTGTTTATGCCGCTTTAATAGGTTTTTTCATATTCGATGAACGGCTTTCCTGGGTTGTTTACGTCGGTATTTTGATGATCATGACAGGAGTGATCGCGAACGTTCTCGTCAAAGCGACAAAGGAGCGTAGAAGGATCAGGAAAGAAAAGTCTTTAAGCAACTGATCACAAGATCCTCCTCATAAATGAGATCTATTTCACACTTCCCTATTTTGTGAATCAATATTCCTTTGATCTGGCCTTCTGAGTTTTTTTTATCGTTTCTCATTAGTTCCACCACAGAATTGATTTCTTCCTCACTTTCAAATCCGATCATCGCGAAACGATCCTCAATTACTTTCTTAATTTTTTCATAATCACCTCTTTCCAGTGCTCCTAAACGATTGGCGATCATGGCTTCGATTAGCATCCCTATGGCCACGGCATGACCGTGCGCAATTGGGGTGTCCTTAGATAAAAGATAGCCTTCGATGGCATGACCAACGGTATGACCTAGGTTCAAGAGTTTACGCTCATTTTTCTCTAAAGGATCATTTTGAACGATCTCCAACTTGATCTCCGCGCATCGCTGAATAAGCTCAATACCCTTTAATTCTTCCACTGATTTGATGGGAACAAGTTTCTCCCAAAGGATTTCATCCCTAATGAGAGCATGTTTTAACATTTCGGCATACCCGTTCCAGATCTCATCTTCCGGCAATGTTGAGAGAAATACCGGATCAATGAAAATGGCTTGAGCATGCGAAAAAACGCCTAGTTGATTCTTATAAGGGCCGAGATCAATCCCTGTTTTTCCTCCAATAGATGCATCCACCATTGCCAATAAACTAGTAGGAATATGAATAAAATCAACTCCTCTTTTGTAGATCGATGCAATGAATCCCCCCATATCAGTAACCATTCCACCTCCAAGATTGATAAAAAGATCTTTCCTGCCGATCTCGTACTCAGAAAGCGCATTCCAAACCTGAAAACAAACTTCCATTACCTTATTCTCCTCTCCAGCAGGAAGCAACATTATCTCCGCCTCAGACAAAGAAGGAAATGATGTCAACAAATACTCAAGACAGTTATCATGGGTATTTTCATCAACCAAGATGACTTTTCGGGAACTGCCATACTTGTTCAACAATAGGTCTTCGAAACCTGAATTAACAATTGACCCGAAATAAACCACTTCCTTCATAATACCTTTCAATTTGTTTGGAATGAACCGACACAAAAATAGATAAAGCAGTTACAGGGAACACAACATGTTTTAAAAGCGATTAATTTTACAACATGATTTCATTCGAAAACACAGAGATCGCTTTCCAAAGTAAGAGCGACAAAGATCTAGAGCGTGCCTATTGGTTATTTAAGATCGTTGGCAGTCCGACCATGGTTAAGTTTGGTAAATGGGGTGCCAACGTTGCTTTAAGTGCTGGACTTCCGATAAAAGGATTGATCAGAAAAACAATATTTCGTCAGTTTTGCGGTGGTGAATCCATCGCAACCTGTGAAGAAACGATAAAAACGCTATCGAGATATGGCGTGGGCACTATTCTGGATTACTCGGTGGAGGGCAAAACATCTGAAGAAGATTTTGATTCTACTGTCGAAGAGATCATCCGCACCATTGAAAAGGCAGAACAACAAAACCATATCCCATTTGCCGTTTTCAAAGTCACAGGAATAGCACGTTTCGGAATCCTTGAAAAAGCAAATCCTGAGAACGCTGTTCTTAGCGAGTTGGAAAAAGCAGAGTTGAGCAGTGTCATCGAACGTATTGATCGAATTTGCAAAACGGCTCACAGTAAAAGTATTCCTGTTTTTATTGATGCTGAAGAAACATGGATCCAGGATACAATTGACAGGATCGCACTGGACATGATGCGCAAATACAACAAAGAAAAAGCGATCGTTTTCAATACCCTACAGATGTACAGACATGACCGATTGGCTTTCTTGAATGAAAGTATTGCCACGTGCAGAGATGAACGCATCAAATTAGGGATCAAATTGGTTCGTGGTGCATACATGGAAAAAGAAAGAGAGAGAGCCCTCAAAATGGGTTACACATCTCCTATTCAACCCGACAAGGAAAGTACTGATAGAGATTTCGACCTTGCTCTCGAATTGATGATGAAGAATCTTGAAACCGTTTCTTTTTGCGCCGGTACTCACAATGAAAAAAGCTCGCTTTACCTGACTAAACTCATGAATGATCACGAGATAGGATCAGCGGATAAAAGAATCTATTTCGCACAGCTTCTTGGTATGAGTGATCATATTTCCTACAACCTTTCCTACAATGGATTCAATGTAGCTAAATATGTTCCTTATGGACCGATAAAGGAGGTCATGCCCTATCTTCTTCGACGAGCAGATGAAAACACCTCTGTTGCAGGTCAAACAGGAAGAGAGTTATCATTGATCATTAAGGAAAAAGAAAGAAGAAAAAAAGAAGGCCGGAAATAACCCGGCCTTCTTTTGTTATGATCATTAATTATCTCAGTAGGTTGACATGACCGGTAAAGGTCTTTCTTGAGTCATTATTCTTCACTTTAAACTCGATCCTCCAGGTGTATATTCCATCCTGAATGTAACCAGCATTTTGATGAATACCATAGGTTCCATCCCATCCGATCTTAGCATCGTTTGTTTCAAACACAACTTCTCCCCATCTGTTGTAGATAAGCATATTAAAATCAAAAGGATCAAAACCAGAAGTGAATACCGGTTGAAAGGTTTGATTGAAAATATCGCCATCGGGAGTAAAAGAATTCGGAATATAGAAAATCAGCTCTTCCAAAACCTGCACTGAAGTATAAGCCGTATCGCTGCAGCCGAGTGGAGAAAAAGCGATCATCATAACTGAATATCCCTGTGGCAAATCAACAGGATAAGTATGACTTGGTTGAAACTCTGTTGAACCTGTTGAATTGTCGCCAAAATCCCACAAATATGCAGCTCCTCCGATGGTATTATTCTCGAAATATACTGATGGTTCCATTGACGAAACTGAACCAGGCAAGGCGTTAATTGAAGCATCAGGAGCTTCTTCAACACAAATAAAATCAAATGCCGTAAACGTACTTACACAACCGTCAACAGAGGTTGCGGTCAAAGTAATATCAAAACAACCTCCATTTTCAATGGTCATTTGAACAGTGCCGCAACCAAGGGCATTTTCTCCGCTTGTCGAAGACCATACACAATCCATAGATCCTGGATTTGTACTAGTGAGATTGAATGTATGCGGTGCGCAACCCAAGTTTTCATCTGCAATGAATGTAGCATCTGGCCCCTGAGTAACCGTTATTATAACATCATCGGAATTTGTGCAGCCATCAAGGCTTGTTCCTGTTAATGTATAAACATTTTGTCCAACTAGGGGAGTAAACTGTACTCCATTTAGTATACCACCGGTCCATGTATATGCACTGGCTCCAGATCCCGACAATGTAATGGAAGAACCTTCACAAATTGTTTGGTCATTTCCTGCAAACACATTGGGTAGAGAATTTACCAAAACATTTACTTGATCAGAATTCACACATCCATTTACATCTGTACCGGTTACATTATAAATACCCGATGAATTTGGAACAAACGCAACACCATCAGAAATAGAGTTAGACCAACTGTAGCTAACACCACCCTGTGCACTTAGCGTTACAGCTTGCCCCTGACAAACTTGTTGATCAGCTCCTGCGTTGATTTGTGGTAAAGGAGTGATCGTAACCGAAACTTGATCAGTTGAAACACATCCATTCGCATCGGTACCAGACACAATGTATTGAGTTGTTCCAATATTCGGTGTAAAAGAGACATTATTCTGAACATTCCCTGACCAATTGTACGATTGAGCACCACTGGCGGTCAAAGTTACGGTGCCACCTACACATTGCGTCACATCGCTTCCAGCAGATACAATCGGTAATGATAGCACATTTAATGTTACTGTTGAAATACTGTCACAACCAAGTGCTGTGGCATAGTTACCAACATAAGTTCCACTTACAGATTCCAACTGTCCATGGATCAAAGCCGTTTGCCCCTGACAAATAATAACGGTAGAACTCGTATTGTATGCTGCAAATTCCGTTACTTGAAACACTGAGGACGTACCTTGACAGCCCTCAATCGTGGTAACAGTCAGAGTAATAGGGTTATCTGAACTGGTTACTGTAACACTTGGATTTGTACCTCCTGTAGACCAACTGTATTGAGAATAACTTTGAGTTGTGCTCAGAACCGGTGGGTTTGCGGAACAATATTCCGTTGGTCCGGTAATTTGTGGTGTAGGATTGGCAATCACATTGACCTGAACATCGTCCGAATTGACACAACCATTGACATCTGTACCACTGACTGTATATGTTACTACTCCAATTGCTTGAGAGAATGCAACTCCGTTTACCACATTATTTGACCATGTATAAGTAGACGCACCACCACCGTTTAAGACAACAGATGAGCCTTCACATAATTGTTGATCACTACCCGCACTTACATTTGGCAATGGATTCACGGTAATCAATACTGCATCAGTACCGATACATCCATTTACATCAGTTCCGGTAACATTGTATGTGGTCGTAACATTTGGAGATACCGTAAATCCATTTCCCGAACCAAGACTATTGTCCCAAGAATATGAATTTGCTCCACTCGCTGTTAACATCGTATTCGAACCAATACAAATAGCAACATCCTGACCGGCATTAACTGTAGGATTTGGCAAAACAGTAACCACAACATCATCAGACGAAACACAACCCAACAGTGTCCCGGTTACAGTATAAGTCGTTGTTGTTGATGGGCTTACATTTATCGAGGCTCCACTCAAACTTCCTGGATTCCAGGTATACGTATCTGCCCCATTTGCTGTTAATGTTGTTGTACCATTTGAACAAATTGAAACATCCTGTCCTGCATTAACAATTGGTAGAGGATTAACAGTTACGATCACATCATCTGTATTCACACAACCATTTGAACTTGTTCCACTAACCGTATACGTAGTTGTATTACTTGGTGCGGTAAAGGCTACACCATTCGTAATTCCATTATTCCAAGTGTAGGTATTTGCACCGGAACCGGAAAGTGTAACCGTTCCACCTGCACAAACAGTTTGATCATTTCCGGCGGAAACAGTTGGTAATGGATTTACAACAACTGTCGTTGTTGCTGTGGACGTACACCCACTGGCAACTGTAGTAACAGAGTAAACACCTGAATTTAAAGTTGAAGCGTTCGCAATTGTTGGATTCTGAATAGAAGAAGTAAATCCACCAGGGCCAGTCCATGAGTAGGTATTAGCCGCTCCAACATTCAATTGAATGGTTTGTCCAACACAATAAGGACCTGTATTTGATGCGATGGCTGTTCCTGTACCTACAGTGTATGTAATCGTTAGACTTCCATTTGTTGGATTACCGGATGCTCCTGTAGAACAAGAACCACCAGTAGGAACCAAACTTGATCCTCCCCCTCCACTACCACCTCCGTAAGGTGCCGAGGAAAAACAGTCACTTCCACCTCCCCCTCCACCAAATAAACCCCCTCCCCCTCCACCACCGGGAGAATTATTGTAACAAGGATCTATTGCTCCGGCTCCTCCAACACCCAATGCACCTGCAGAACCTGCACTTCCACTTGCAATCCATGGTGGACCACCAGTACCACCATTCGTTGTTGTACCGCCACTTCCTCCCTGACCAAATGGTGAGGTACCATTTTGTCCATTTGGACAACCTCCATTTCCACCGACAGCATCCTGAGTACCACCGCCAGTACCGCCACCTCCTCCTGCAACTATAAGTCTGTTCGCTAAACCATTTGGAGCAACACGAATATCAGTCGCTCCTCCGCCGCCACACGATGCATTTGCAGTTGAGTTTGCCGCTCGCCCCGTTCCTCCACCATTCCAACCTTGTGAATTATTCCCACAACTCCCCATTCCACCTACGTTGACCTGAAGTACTTGACCGGGTGTAACAGGTATGGTTGCCGTAATAATTGCACCGTTACCCCCAGACGAACCGCCACCTTTCGCCCCACGGGCAATAACATTTATACTTGTAACACAAGGCGGTACAGTCCATGACTGAGCTGAACCTGTGAAATTGAAATTAACAGTAGTTTGAGCCCTGAAAACCAATGGATTAATAAAAATTAAACTAAGAAATAATAATCCTATCCTCATAAATTCAATATCAAAAGTTCAAAGAATGGTATTGAAATTAGAAAAAGATCGATACCTTTTTGCATTCCGGAGACGGAGTTATTCAAACGATACAATTTGATTATCATGACCTAATTCTGAATGAATATTGAAACAAAAAAAGGAGGTATTTAACCTCCTTCTCTTAATCAAAGTATAATATTCTATCTCAATAGATTAACATGACCAACGACACGTTTACGCTCGTCGTATCTTGTCACCTTAAATTCTATTTTCCAAGTATAGGTCCCATCCTGACACATTTCGATCTCACCATTGCTACCATAAGTTCCATCCCATCCAACTTCTGCGTTATTCGATTCAAAGATTACTTCACCCCAACGGTTAAAGATCATTAAATTATAGTCAAAAGGATCAAAACCAGAAGTAAAGATTGGTTTAAACACCGGGTTGAAATTGTCATTATCCGGAGTAAATGTATTCGGAACGTAGAAAATAAGCTCCTCATAGATCTGGATAATAGAATATGCCGTATCTAAACAACCTATTGGAGAAGAGGCGATCAACATAACTGTATATTGACCTTCTTCTTCTGCAGGATAGACATGAGTTGGATTTTCATCGGTGCTCGTTTCTGAATTATCTCCGAAATCCCAAATATAAGAAGTCGCTCCGGTAGTTAGATTATTGAAAACAACCGAGGTATTCAGCGTACTTAAACTGTTAGAGCTTGGTGCGAATGCTGCATTTGGGGCCCCTTCAACACAAACAATATTCTCTGCTGTAAAAGAAGATGTACAACCATTAACAGTTGTAGTTAAAGTAGCATCATAACATCCAGACTGAGCGAATGTAACCGGCACGGTTCCACATCCTGTTATTACAGTTCCATTACTGAAACTCCAAACACAATTTGATGCTCCTGCAGTCTGATTGGTGAAGTTAACTGTCAGTGGTGCACAACCAAGAGTGTTGTCAGGTGTGAATGAAACCAAAGGATTTGGATTAACCGTAACACTGAGGTCATCAGTATCGGTACAACCTACATTCGTTGTACCTGTAACGGAATAAACTGTAGTTCCGATAGAAGGAATAAATGGTGAACCATTCACTATACCATTGTTCCAGGTGTAAATACTTGCACCTGAAGCAGTCAAAGTCACCGACTCACCTTCGCAAATCACAATGTCATTTCCTGCGAAAACTGTTGGAATAGGATCAACCACAACAATTACTTCATCAGTATTCACACAACCGTTGACATCTGTACCCGTTACAGTATAAGTATTAGTCCCGACAGGTGGCACAAAAGAAATACCATTTTGGACATTACCCGTCCAGGAATATGTACTTGCTCCTCCAGCGTTCAAAGTAACATATGTACCCTCACAAACAGACTGATCTAAACCGGCATTTACAACCGGCAAAGGATTCACTGTAATCGTCAATTCATCAGTATTGACACATCCATTCTGGTCTGTACCAGTTACTGTATAATTCACAGTTCCTACAGTTGGTACAAAAGGTGAACCATTGACTACACCATTGGACCAATTATACGTTTGCGCTCCGGATGCCGAAAGAGTGATCGATCCACCGACACATAGAGTTTGATCGTTTCCGGCATTCACATTTGGTAAAGCATTCACGGTAACAACAGCTTGATCTGAGCTAACACACCCTTTCAAGTCTGTACCGTTGACAGTGTATGAAATTGTACCTACTGCCGGTGTGAATGCTACACCATTCGTAACCCCATTATCCCAAGAGTAAGAAACTCCTCCTGTCGCTGTCAATGTTACACTGGTGCCTTGACAAACGGTTTGGTCAGGACCTGCATTTATTATCGGCGAAGGATTAACGGTTACGGTTACCTGATCCGTATTTACACAACCATTATTATCCGTACCAGTCACCGTGTAAGAAGAAGTTCCAGAAGGAATAAATGACACTCCATTTACAACACCATTATTCCAGGTATAGGTATTGGCTCCACTTGCCGTTAAAACAACTGCCTCACTAACACAGGCTTCCAAATCCGGACCTGCAGATACAGCCGGTAAAGGATTCACGGTAACTACAACCTGATCAGTGTTGATACAACCTGCTGCGGAAGTTCCGGTAACAGTATATGTATTTGTTGCTGCTGGTGTGAAGGTGACACCATTCTGCACTGCGTTATCCCAAGTATAGTTAGCCGCACCAGTCGCTGTCAAGGCTACAGGAGTACCAATACAAACCGCCTGATCAATTCCTGCGTTGACTGCCGGAAGCGGGTTTACAATAAGTGTGACATTAGAAATACTATCACAACCGGAAGCAGAAACGAATGTTTGAGAATAAGTACCCGCAACAGTTTGGTTAACACCATGAATTAGGGCGGTGGCACCTTGACAGATCGTTACTGTGAAGTTAGCCGTTATGACATTGTTCTCTGTCACTGTAAAGGCAGGCGAAGTTCCCTGACAACCGTTCGCATCAGTAACAGTAACGGTAATTGGATTATTTACTGCTGTTGCATTGATTGTTGCAGAAGTTGATCCTGTTGACCAGCTATAGGCACTAAAAGTCTGGGATGTAGACAAAAGAGCAGATGACCCTGTACAATATTCTGTAGGGCCATTGATCAATGGACTTGGATTTGGATTGACATTAACAATCACCTGATCCGTTCCGATACAACCTGCTGCGGAAGTTCCGGTTACTGTGTAAGTAGTTGAGCCCAAAGATGGTGAAAATGAAACACCGTTTGTCACTCCATTATTCCATGAATAAGTATTTGCACCTGTTCCTGTAAGTGTTACGGAGGCTCCGTTACAAATTGCAACATCATTACCTGCTCCAACCACCGGAAGTGGATTTACAGTAACCAGTACTTGGTCCTGAGTGGTGCATCCTCCCGCACTTGTTCCAGTCACTGTGTAGGTAGTCGTCGCTGCAGGTGTGAAAGGAACACCTTGAGAAATACCATTATTCCAACTGTAAGTTGCAGCGCCAGTCGCAGTCAAAGTCACCTGAGTCCCTGCACAAACCGTTTGGTCGGCTCCGGCATTGGTAGTTGGTAATGGATTAACCGTAACGATAACATTATCTGTTCCGATACAACCTGCCGCCGTTGTACCCGTCACTGTATAAGTCAATGTAGAAGCAGGAGTGAATGCAACACCATTCGTAACTCCATTGTCCCAAGAATAAGTTGATGCTCCGGATGCATTAACGGTTACTGAAGTTCCTGCACATACTGTTTGATCCAAACCTGCATTTACCGTTGGAAGAGGATTAACAGTTACTACAACAGCATCTGTACCCGTGCAGCCATTTTCATCAGTACCAACCACGGTGTACGTGGTAGTTGAAGTCGGAGATACCGTAAAACCATTTCCTGTTCCTAATCCATTGTTCCAGTTGTAAGTTGCACCACCGGTTGCGGTCAGAACTGTATTTTGACCAGAACAGATGGCAACATCAGGACCTGCATTGATCGGGGCATTACTTAAAACAGAGACAACAACTGCATCACTGGAAGTACATCCCGATGATGTCCCAATTACAGTATAAGTTGTCGTTGACGTTGGCGAAACAGTTATGGATGCTGTAGTCTGACCTCCAGGCGTCCAGCTATAAGTGGTAGCACCTGTAGCCGTTAAAGTTGTTGAACCACCTGAACAGATCGAAGCATCAGGCCCTGCACTCACAGTTGGAATGGGATTTACGGTAACGATTACATTCGCCGTATTCGTACACCCGGCCGCTGAAGTACCTGTAACTGTGTAGGTTGTTGTTGCTGTTGGGGTAAATGCTACCCCTTGTGTCACACCATTATTCCAGGAATACGTTGATGCTCCAGTGGCAGCTAATGTTACCGCTGTACCGGCACAAACAGTTTGTGGAGATCCAGGGTTCACTGTAGGCAACGGATTCACCGTCACTGTGACAATATCCGTATTCACACATCCTGCCGCAGATGTTCCTGTAAGCGTGTAGTTTGTCGTGGATGTTGGGTTAGAAGTAACAGAAGCTCCTGAACCTGCAGACAATCCTGTTGTTGGTGACCAGGTGTACGTATTAGCACCTGTAGCATTCAACGTAGTTGATCCATTCAAACAAATTGCCGCATCAGGTGCATTAACCGATGGCAATGGATTCACAGTAACTGTAGTGATTGCCGTCGCAATACAACCACTTAAGTTAATAGTTAGCGTATAAGTCCCTGATGCCGCTGTTGTTGATGAAGGAATTGTGGGGTTCTGTAAAGTGGATGTAAATCCGTTAGGCCCAGTCCAACTGTAAGTTCCTCCCCCTGTTCCGTTTAATTGAATAGTAGAACCTGCACAATATGGTCCTGTATTGGTTGCTGTTGCGGTGCAAGATGTAATACATGAGGGATCATTAGCCGGTAAAACTGTAACCGTTGAGGTCGCAGTACCCGTTCCACATGCACCGGTTCCCGTTACCGTATAGGTAGTTGTTGTAGCAGGAGAAACATTGATCGAAGCAGTTGTCTGCCCTCCTGGACTCCAGGAATAAGTGTTTCCACCGGCAGCTGTAAGTGTAGCCGTTGCACCCGGACAAATAGTGGCTGAATTGACCGTAATTGGAGTAAACGTGGTACAACTCACAGAAGCTGAACCAAAAAAGTTCAATGGAACCGAGGTTGTTTGAGAACTGTAATTGGAAAGACAAATTAAATAACGCTGACCGCAGATCACATTGAGTTCAGGCTCAAAATTGGAGGCATCACCACCTGCTGGTAATGGCGTAGCTACACCTGTAAAAGTCTCGCACAATCCGTTCCAATTACACCTGATCGGCGCCAAAGAATTATTGATTATTTGAGTACAAGAAGTCGGTCCATTGTATGGCCACATGATCCAATCCAAACATCCACTTCCTCCATCCGCACCAAAGGAAAATTCAAGCGTTCCTGTTGTTGCAATGTTAACCACCATCCATGTGCTATTCAACTCCCCGGACAACAGACATCCAGAATTAGTCGACCCCGGATTGACTGAAGGATTAGAAACAGAACCTGACGTAAACTCAACAACACTTCCTGAACCATTCGGGTCGATCTGGAAAGATGAATTTGTACAAATATTAACAGCTCCTGAACAGTCAGACGCAATAGTCGGACCTGGCGGAGGTGGTGGCGGAGAACCACAAGGGGCACATATTACGTTTGCCACCCAACCGGTGGAGGTTACGGAACCATCTGAGGTAAACACCAAAGTTAAACAGCCTGTGGTTGAGGTAATCTGTGCTGGAATTGTAGTACCAGTAAGCGTTGCCAACAGAGGGGCAGCAGCAGATGTCCCGTTGTAAATCCTAAGGTAATCAAAGTTGTTCTCCAAATTGAACGCAGTGAACTGAAGTGTGATGCACTGTCCGGCAGTTGGCGAACAAATTGTTTGGGTAACGTTTGCATTATTAGCGTAATTCCCTGTACCTGCAGGATCAAGATATGTTCCTCCACATTGATTCAAAGTTCCACTCGACATATTGGTCTGTGCACTAATATCAAAGGAAAACAAGATGACAAAAAACAGAATAGTAGCGTAAAATTGTCTCATAATGTCTGTAGCGGTTTAAACTGAAGACGACCTAATAAACATACGGTTGCCATTCAAAACCTAAATTTAAAAAAACACGCTAAAGAGCTAAAAAAAAAGACGTTAAATATCCAACAAATCAGCTATTTAGCCAATCCATATCTTTCCTTAAATTGGATAATGTAAAGTCCTCAGGACTTCCTTTTTCAGGTTTGAAACAATACTCCCATTCTGCAAGAGGGGGCATACTCAATAAAATTGATTCTGTTCTACCACCTGACAGTAGTCCGAACTTTGTACCACGATCGTGAACAAGATTGAATTCCACATAACGACCTCTTCTAAGATTCCTCCAATTGAGTTCACGTTCACCGAAAAGTTTGTTCTTACCACTATCAACCTGATGACGATAGACATTAGAAAACAACTCCCCTAAGTCTGTAGCAAAAGACAGAAGCTCACCTTTCGAAAGACCACTACTGTGATCTAAATGATCATAGAAGATCCCTCCTACACCTCTGGTTTCAGCACGATGAGAGTTATAAAAATAATCATCCGCCCAAATCTTGAACTTTGAATAGAATTGATCGTTGTATTTGTCACAAACCGTCTTGAGGGACCTATGAAAATCACCAGCAAGGCTCGGAACAATATAATGAGGCGTCAGATCAATTCCTCCTCCAAACCAATACTCACCGCTGTCCATTTCAAAATAACGAACATTCATGTGAATGATCGGAACATGAGGATTCATCGGATGAAGAACGATTGAAACACCGGTTGCAAAGAACTGATCACCATTCAATCTGAGCTGCTTTTTCATGACATCAGAAACGGGTCCGTAAACCTCGGAAAAAGCGACACCACCTTTCTCGATAACTGCGCCCTTTTGGATCGTTCGAGTCCTTCCTCCTCCACCTTCTTCTCTTACCCAAACATCTTCAGCAAAGCGACTTACCCCATCCAACTTCTCTAGTTCGGCACAAATATGATCCTGCAATGTCCTAAGTCGGTCGGCTATATTTTCCTTAGTGATCATTTGACTGAAATAAATTCCCCATCCTCCTGACGCATGATGTACACTTTAGAATTTTCGTAACCATTCCCAGAACCGGTCTGCACGATCTTGAATTCATTCATAATACATGATCGAACCGTTTTTTTTATGAATAATTCACTTAAAAAGAAATAAGTCACGTCGAAGCCCTGCACCGCATATTTGGACATGTCTGCAGTATATTCCTTTCTGTATCTCTTATGCAACGTTTTCACTGTCTCATCAGCGTAACTAAAATCATTAGGTGCTGGATAGTTGAATACGTATGGCGTATTGTGCAAGGTCAATCCATCAAAACTCATCCATTCCTTTGTACCGTAAACATGAATTGTTCCTTGTGAAGATTTGAGAAAGTCAACACTGAAACCATTATCAAATTTCAATGCCAACGTTCTATCTATCGTTGGAAAAACGATAACTGAATTCACTCCCTTTTTTAGGAAGGTTGAATAGTTTTCCAAGGTCGCTAAAATCAATTTTGGACGATTGCCTTGAAAATTCAATGCCATAAACGAAGAATAAAAGGCCTCGAAATTACTTTTATCCTTTTCCAGTGTCGATCGGATCAAAATGATCTGATCTCTTGAATGATTATCCAAAACAAATCTCGCCAAACCTTGCATCAAGGTAACATCAGAGGGAACGGCATGATAAACGAAGGGGTTATTCTTAAGCATTCCTGATGATGCAGAAACCGGGCACACCATTCTCACTTTATTGGATTTACACCACCTTCCAACGATCTCAGCATTATCCCCCAACAAAGGGCCAATTACTAGATCCACGTTTGACATTTCGGGTTTCTGCAGGATCTTTTTTAATGTAAGAGTATCAGATTTCACATCATGAACAAACACTTGAGCCTTTAATCCCTGACGCTCGAGCGAATCAAGAGCCAATTTCATACCCATGTAGAAATCCGCGGAAACACTTCCAAGAGCATCAACTGACTTATCCAGATTGAAAGGCAACAAAACAGCTACTCTGTATGAATCCTTCTTTGGATACAACAGACTGGAATCCACTCTACGAGAATCACGCTCAGGCACTTCACGCACTGGAATTTGCTGTACGGATTCTTTTTTAACCGGTATCTTCAATTTATCTCCTGGTTTGATCTTTGAAGAACGAAGACCATTTAACTGTTGAAGCTCTTCTACAGGCACCATGAAGCGTTTTGAAATGCTATAGAGTGTTTCATGCCCCAAAACAGTATGCTCAATGACAGAATCAGTAAATGATACCTTAATATTCGGAACTGACGAGACGGTAAGCGTATCTTTCGGAGCAACAATTTCCTCTGAAATAACCTGATTCGATGAGGCCCTGCCTTTTTCTACTCCTGGGATCTTCAATTTTTCCCCGACGTTTATTCCCGATTCAGCGCCAGGATTGGCCTCCAGGATAGCATCGACTGAAACACCGTATTTTTTACTGATTGCAAACAGAGTTTCCTTTTTCTGGACTTCATGGATAATTGTCTCCAACGGAACTTCAATCCTTATCTTTTGACCTACATTCAGCCCCTTATCAACACCGGGATTGGTTCGAATGATCGTCTCAACAGGAACGCCATAGGTACGCTGAAGACCATAAAGTGTATTTCCAGGTTCAACTGTGTGAACATAGTATTTTTTACCGTTCACAACTTCTGTTGGCACGGAACCAGGCTGTGCAAAAAGAGTTAAATTGACAAGTAAAAGGAGTACAGTTAAATAAAACTTCATACAGTATTTTTTTTCTTACAAATCAAGAGTAATGCCAAAGCATCATTCCCACTCGATCGTTGCAGGGGGCTTCGAGCTGATATCGTAAGTAACTCTGTTGATCCCCTTGACCTGATTGATTATCCTGTTCGAGATCTTGGCCAGAAACTCATAAGGCAAATGACACCAATCAGCTGTCATTCCATCCGTTGATGTCACAGCTCTTAAAGCCACTGCATTCTCGTAAGTACGCTCATCCCCCATCACACCCACAGATTGCACTGGCAGGAATATCGCACCGGCTTGCCAAACATCATTATACAGCCCGTCTTCTTTAAGTCCTTCAATAAAGATAGAATCAACCTCTTGAAGAATTCTAACTTTTTCAGCAGTGACCTCACCCAATATTCTGATTCCAAGCCCCGGCCCCGGAAAAGGATGACGGTTCAAAATGTTGTCTGAAATATGCAAGGATCTTCCGATCCTTCTTACCTCGTCCTTAAAAAGAGATTTCAGCGGTTCAACCACCTTTAATTTCATGTAATCAGGAAGACCGCCTACATTATGATGAGATTTGATCGTCTGTGATGGCCCACCGGACACAGAAACTGACTCTATGACATCCGGATAGATCGTACCCTGCCCCAACCACTTTGCATCCTCAACCAACTTTGACTCTTCATCAAAGACATCAACAAACACTTTTCCGATAGCTTTTCTCTTTAACTCAGGGTCTGTAAGTCCTTTCAATGCTGAATAGAATTTCTCAGAGGCGTCAACACCTTTAACATTAAGCCCCATATCGTTATAGGAATCGAGAACTGAACTGAACTCGTTCTTTCTAAGTAAACCGTTATCAACGAAAATACAATGCAGGTTTTCGCCGATTGCTTTGTGTAAAAGTACAGCCGCAACAGATGAATCAACTCCACCTGAAAGACCAAGGATCACCTTATCGTTTCCAATTAGAGCTTTTAATTCCGCCACTGTCTCATCAACGAAAGACTCAGGAGTCCAATCCTGCTTGCAACCGCAGATTCCTACAATGAAATTGGTCAACAATTTCGTTCCTTCCAAAGAATGATAAACCTCAGGATGGAATTGAATACCGAATGTGTCTTCACCCTCAATTTCATAACCGGCCACTTTCACATCATGCGTACTGGCAATGATCCTGTAATTGTTAGGAACAGTTTTAATAGTGTCACCGTGCGACATCCATACCTGGGAACCAGTGGTCATTCCTTTCGTTAACCTGTTAGCATGATTTACAAACGAAAGATTTGCTCTACCGTACTCACGAATTGTAGAAGGCAGAACCTCTCCTCCGTAATTATTCGCCAAATACTGAGCTCCAAAACAGATGCCCAATAAAGGTAAATTACCTTTTATTCGGGTAAGATCCGGTTTCGGCGCCGAAGCGTCCCGGGTTGAAAAAGGACTCCCAGAAAGGATCACACCTTTAACATTACCTCCGATCTCCGGGCATTTGTTCCACGGGTGGATCTCACAATAAACATTCATTTCCCTTACTCGTCTCGCTATCAACTGCGTGTATTGCGATCCGAAATCCAATATCAGAATCATTTCATGCATGGCGCAAAGATACTCAAGAATTCAGAACTCATCATGTCACGAACATGAAAGTATGAACATGCCAAATGTTGATTAATGTCCCCAATTGAGCAGGTGACAGCTATTTTTAGGCTCACTATGACAAGTTGCGACAAATTGGCACACAATGCAATAGTGGAATGATTTATGACCAGCCCTGAAGCGTGAATAAATAAAGCAAAAACTAACAATATAGCTAACATAAAATCATTATTTTTGGGGCTTCTATAAACGATCATAACACATGATACAGGGATTTTTAAAACAACTTTTCGGAGATAAAACGGCAAAAGACAGAAAAGAATATCAGCCAATAATTGACAAGGCGAATGAATTTTTCAATCAGTTCAAATCATTGTCAGACAACGAACTTCGAGGAAAAACAGCCTTTTTTCAGCAGAAAGTACGTGATCATATCCAAAGTCTGGAAAATGAGTTAGCCGAGTTGAATTCAAAGGCAGCAGACCTTTCAACGCCAATACACGAAAAGGAAGACCTGTTCGAGCGCATTGATAAACTGAGTAAAACTATTGACGAGAAGATCGAAGAAGTCCTTGCAGATATATTACCGGAAGCATTCGCAGTGGTAAAAGAAACTTCCAGAAGGTGGGCTGAAAATGGTCAACTTACTGTTCAAGCTACTCAAATGGATAAAGATCTGTCCGTTAAAAAAGACGGAATAACCATTGATGGAGACAAAGCAATCTGGCATAACAAATGGACTGCTGCAGGGGCCGATGTTTCATGGAACATGGTCCATTACGATGTTCAGATCATGGGTGGTGCAGTGCTTCACCGAGGTAACATTGCAGAAATGCAAACCGGAGAAGGAAAAACCCTTGTCGCCACACTTCCGGTTTATCTAAACGCTTTATCAGGAAAAGGTGTACACGTTGTAACGGTGAACGATTACCTCGCAAAGCGTGACTCTGAATGGATGGGGCCCCTTTATCAATTCCATGGATTAAGTGTTGATTGTATTGACAAACACCGTCCTAATTCAGAAGAAAGAAGACAAGCCTATCTGGCTGATATCACTTTTGGTACGAACAACGAATTCGGTTTTGACTACTTACGTGACAATATGGCCGGTTCTGTTGAAGACCTTGTTCAGCGCAAACACCATTTTGCGATCGTCGATGAGGTCGATTCAGTATTGATCGATGATGCGCGAACACCATTGATTATTAGCGGTCCCACTCCACGGGGAGAAGAGCACGAATTCCATCAATTGAAACCACGTGTTGAACGTGTTGTAGCCGCTCAAAAGAATTATGTCACCCAGTGTCTGGCTGATGCAAAGCGCCTCTTGCAGGTGATCAATGGACCTGTAGAGGGTGGCGACCCTAAACAGATGCTGGAAGAAGGTGGAATTGCGTTACTTAGAGCGTACAGAGGTTTACCAAAGAATAAGGCTTTGATCAAGTTCCTTTCAGAACCGGGAATCAAAGCGCACTTGCAGAAAACGGAGAACTTCTACATGCAGGAGCAAGGTAAACACATGAAGAAGATCGACAAAGAGCTTTTCTTTGTGATAGACGAAAAGAATAATACGATCGAACTTACCGATAAAGGAATTGATCTGATTTCCGGTGCGGATGACCGCGATTTCTTTGTAATGCCGGATATTGGTTCTGAGATTGCTCAACTTCAGAAATTAAACCTTGAAAAGGAAGAATACCTGAACAAAAAAGACAGCCTTGTTCGTGAATACAGTATCAAATCAGAAAGGATCCACTCTGTTTCCCAACTATTAAAGGCATATACCCTATTCGAGAAAGAAGTTGAATACGTAATACTTGAGGGCAAAGTAAAGATAGTAGACGAACAAACCGGTAGGATCATGGAAGGACGTCGATACTCCGACGGCCTGCATCAGGCGATCGAAGCGAAGGAAAATGTACAGGTTGAAGCTGCTACACAAACTTATGCCACGATCACGTTGCAGAATTACTTCCGAATGTACCACAAGCTTGCCGGTATGACCGGTACCGCTGAAACGGAAGCAAAAGAATTCTGGGACATTTACAAACTTGATGTAATCGCAATTCCAACGAACCGACCTATAGTCAGAAAGGATCAGAATGATCTCGTTTTCAAAACGGCAAGAGAAAAATATAATGCTGTTATCCTTGAGATCGAAAAACTCGTTGCTCAGGGTCGTCCGGTCCTTGTAGGTACCACAACGGTCGAGATCTCAGAACTTTTGAGTCGAATGCTCAAGATGAAGAACATCAATCATCAGGTCCTTAATGCCAAGTATCACCAGAAGGAAGCGGAAATCGTTGCGGAAGCTGGTAAGGCGGGAGCTGTTACCATCGCAACAAACATGGCTGGTCGTGGAACCGACATCAAGCTGGGCGAAGGAGTGAAAGATGCAGGAGGTTTGGCGATTATTGGTACGGAACGCCACGATTCTCGTCGTGTCGACCGTCAGTTGAGAGGGCGAGCAGGTCGACAGGGAGATCCGGGTTCATCACAGTTCTTTGTTTCCTTGGAAGATGATCTCATGCGTAAGTTTGGTTCTGAGCGTATTGCTAAGCTCATGGACCGCATGGGACTGAAAGAAGGAGAAGTCATCACGCATAGTATGGTTTCTAAATCCATCGAAAGAGCTCAGAAAAAGGTAGAAGAGAATAACTTCGGTGTTCGTAAGCGACTACTTGAGTTTGATGACGTTATGAACGCTCAACGTAAAGCGATCTATAAGAAACGTCGCAATGCACTTTACGGAGACCGCCTGGATATCGATATAGATAACATGTTCTATGATATGTGTGAATCCACGGTATTTGCACACACTAAAGATTCATTCGAAGAATTTGAACTCGATCTGATCAGAATAATCGGAATTGATTCACCGGTAACCGAAGGCGAATACAAAACAATGGATCAGAATGAACTTGTAAATCGCGTTTACCAGTCCATGAGTGAGCAATACGATCGCAAGAACAATAAGATCGTAACGCTTGCGATGCCTCAGATAAAGCATGTTCATGAAACAATGGGGGATCGCTACAAGAACATCGTTCTACCTCTTGCTGATGGGAAAAGAGCTATGCAACTTGTCGTTAATCTCGAAGAAGCCTACAATAGCGAAGGGAAATCTATCATTAAATCCCTTGAAAAGAATGTGCTTTTGGGAATGATCGATAACGAGTGGAAAGAACACCTTCGTGAAATGGACGATCTTCGTTCCGCCGTTTATCATGCGCAATACGAGCAAAAGGATCCACTTCTCGTTTACAAACTTGAATCGTTTGAATTGTTCAAAGCAATGTTGGCCCGACTAAACACTGAGGCGACAGAACTATTGATGAACATGGACATCACAATCGAAGAGCAGATCAAGAGCACAAACAAGGAAGAAACGCATCAGGACAATTACAGCAAAGCTCAAACGAATGTCAGTCAGAGTAACTTTACCCCTGCTCCAAAGTTTCAGGGAAGTGAGGGCTACAGTCAGGCAATTGAATCATCCGGACGTCAGGTTGAAAAACAACAACCGGTAACGGCAGATCCAAAGATCGGACGAAATGACCCATGTCCATGCGGTAGCGGTAAAAAGTATAAGCAGTGTCACGGTAAATAATTGCTATGACAAGATCCGGGATCTCGATAGTTGGAACAGGAAATGTCGCATGGCATCTTGGTAAGGCTTTATTCGAATCCGGAGAAAAGATAGATCTTGTATACGGAAGAGACATTTCAAACGCAAAGGAGCTGGCAGAGACATTGAATGCGGTACCAATCGATGACCTGCAAGCTCTTGAGTCCAAAACGGTGCTTATCTGCGTTAAAGACGAAGCAATTGCGGAGGTTTCATCTAAATTGCCCTCTTCGGCTTTCGTTATTCACACCTCGGGTTCGGTACCGTTGAGTGCACTGGAAGGTCATGACGGTTTTGCTGTGCTCTATCCGCTCCAAACCTTTTCCAAAGGTAGAAAGATCGATCTAAGTACAGTTCCTTTTCTGATCGAAGCATCAGACAAAGAATACTTGATCTTAACAACAGAGCTCGCTTCCCAAATTGCTGAAAATATACAGGTCTCGAATTCGGAAGAAAGACGACAGATCCATTTAGCTGCAGTGTATGTCAACAATTTCACCAACCACATAGTTCATACAGCCAAGCAACTGATGGATGAAAAAGGATTGGATTGGCAGTTGTTACTCCCCTTACTGAAAGAAACAGTTGAAAAGTTGACCGATATGGATCCTGAATCCGCACAGACAGGTCCTGCAAAACGAAATGATCTAACAACAATCAATGAACACCTCTCCATGTTACCTATGGAGGAACGTGAATTATACGAATTGATCTCCAATCGAATACAACAACATTACGCCCCTAAACAATGATCAGTTACAAAGAAAAACTAAGGAATATCAAAGCATTTATGTTTGATGTAGATGGTGTTCTAACGAATGGAGATGTTCTATTGCTAAATGGCGAGATCCTGCGAACGATCAACTCAAGAGATGGTTATGCACTCCAATATGCAGCCAAAATGGGGTTTTCCATCTTCATTGTTACTGGCGGAAATTCTCAGGATGTAAAAGAGAGACTTAACGGTCTGGGAGCAACTGAAGTACATCTGGCATCATTCAATAAACTAAATGTCTACAATGACATCCTCGAAAGATTTGATCTGAAAGATGAAGAGATTTTGTACATGGGTGACGATATACCGGACTATCAGGTCATGAAAAAAGCCGGAATTGCCACATGTCCTCAAGATGCAGCTCCCGAGATCAAAGCCATCAGCCATTATCAGTCACCCTATCCGGGAGGAAGACATTGTGTCAGGGACGTGATCGAACAAACACTGCGGGTACAGGATAAATGGTTTACGGAAAAGGCATTTGAATGGTGATCAGCAAAAAGGAATATGGATTGATAGCAACACTGATCGCAATTAAGCTTTTGGTCAGTCTCCCGTTCATCAACTCTCATTCCATTGATCTGGACGAACCATTTTCGATCTTCCATTCGCAAAAACCGTTGAACGAACTGTTCCAACTTTTCAAAAACGAGAATAATCCCCCACTCCATTTCATTTTACTTCATTTCTGGGAAAATTTATTTGGAACCGGACCCATTGCCGTACGTTCCCTTTCTCTCTTGTTTTCGGTTCTAACCGTTCCGGTGATCTTTCTGCTGGTTAAGAAAGTCTCCAATACGACGCCTGCTCTTTTCGCCGGATTATTGTTCATTTTTTCAGATTTCAACCATTATCATGGGTTAGAGGCCCGAACTTATAGTTTACTAGTTTTCGAGATCACTCTTCTGTTGTTCCTTTTGATCCGGATCTTGAATAACAAAAATTCGACGTTGAAGAATTACTTGTTGCTTGCCGCTCTCAATGCCCTTATTTTCTACACGCATTACATCTTCCCGGTCGTTCTGGTTGCACAGTTCGCAGTCGCCGCTGTGTTTTTCAAAAAGATCGATCTCAAGAAACTTTCAATTAGCGCCATATCCTTCGTTCTTTTGATCAGTCCATGGATCACGGTCTTTATCGAACGATCGTCCAGTGTTAACGAAAGTGGCACTTGGGTTCCTGCACCACAATACTCAGAGATATACGGCCTGATCAATAAATTCCTGAACGACAAATGGGTGATGTTGGCATTGATCCTTCTTGCCGCCGGAGTCATTTTAATCAACCGCAAAATCGTATACGAAAAAATGAAGCGTCAGGAAACACCGGTTAAATTACTGTTCGTCTTCACATTTGTGACTTATTTCATGTCTTTCGGGTTATCGAAATTTTCAGGTGTTTCTATCTTTCTTGATCGTTATCTTTTCTTTCTAAGTGTTCCGATCTTCATACTTCTTGTTCTCTTTTTCAATTCATTCGGAAGAATTGGAGTAACCGCATTCCTTATATTTTTTGCTGTATACCTGATTCGTTTTGACATCGTTCCGGACAACAACAGGGAAACAAACAACATGGCAGAAATTGTAAAGTTATCGGACACTAATAAGATCATTGTAGCGCCTGATTATTTTGATCTGACATTCGTCTATCATTATTCTCCAGAATTATTCAAATCACCCGCATCTCGTGAACAATGGAGTAATTCCGGAATTTATACGTTTAATGAAAAACTGGATATAGAAAAGCTTTTACTTCAGAACGACAAGATCTGGGTTGCAGATGCTGACCTGGCATTCACGCAGCCGGAAAACGGACTTCATGACAGCTTCAATAGTCAATTCAAGGTTGAAAGATCAATTCAACTAAAAGGCAATTACACCTTAACACTTTACAGCAAGGTTGATCAGTGAGAGACCTGTACTTTCATCACTTTTGAAACCCCATCTTCAAAATGGAACTGTAAAAAATAAAGCCCGTTATTCCAATTTGAGATGTTCACTTCCATCTCTTTCTCAAAAGTACCTTTGGAGCAAAGCCGTCCTTGCGCATCGTAAACATTCAGAGTTGTTATCCCACTTCGTTTTGTAAGCACATTGAACTCATCAGTTGCAGGATTAGGAAGTACCTTGAGATCATTCATTGTCAGTAGCTCTTCAAGATAAACCAGTGATTCTGTACTATTAAAGCTCACCGCTGGAAAATCATCGTTAGTACCTATTTTAATGACGTACACCGCACTTCCACCCCATTCATCTGACTGAACCGTTCCGACTGCAGCTGCTCCTAGATCATTTGTTGGAATGATGTCACCATGTTCATCATCCATTCCTGAGCCTATCTGTACATACTCCTCAAACCAATACAAGGATCCATAGTTGCGTTCATAAGCAACATCCTGAGTATTGAACATCGAGAATTGATTTTTATAAGTCGATGCCACATATACATACCCATTAGACCCGTATGGAGTCAAACCTTTATACATCACATCACCTGACGAATGCCCGGAATCTTCATTCTCGTATGCACCGGAAAGAAAGATGCGCAAATTGAAATTATCCCAATCTCCTGTCTCAGGGTACTTTCTTTGACCAATACAATAGATAGAATTCACAAAGAAATAGAAGTCATTGAGTTCGTACTCTCCATATTCTCCGAATTCCTTCAGCCACTCTACAGTTCCGTTGATATGGAATTTTATTACTACCCCCTTATTCAAAGTTGAATCAATATTAAAATGAGTCCCTACTGCGTAAAAGATAGTATCGTTCAACTGCTTAACCGAGTTCAGTCGGTCTTCACCTTCAGAACCAAAATTCAGGGTCCAGATCTCATTTCCATCTTTATCGGTGCGCAGTATGTAAAAGTTGGAATTGGAGTTTACGGTACTAGTCGTTTCTCCAACCATGAGAAGATTAGAGTCAGGAGTTATGAGGGCATCATGTATCTTTTCCCAACCATCACCACCATAGGTGCTTTGTGATATTAGATTACCATGTTTGTCTGTCTTGATCAAGTAAGCATCAAAATCTCCGGAGCTGTAGGAATTTGAATAACCTGCTATAAAAAATACCGAATCCTCCCACGACATCACTCTCATACCTGCATCAGACTCTTGTCCCCCAAAATCTTTGGCCCATACGTGCTCGCCGAATTTATCCACTTTAAGGAGAAAAGCTTGAGATGGAGCTTCCAAGAAGCTGCTCGACCTACCCGTAACCATGTAAGAACTATCCGCAAGCTGCACGATCCCCTTGCCTTCGTCATAACCGTTATCCCCAAACAATTTGAAGAACTTCACCTGAGCAGATCCCGAATAACTCAGAAAAAGCAAACATAAACACATTACTTTTTTCATCAGATCTTCCATTGAACACGCATTACGATTGATTCACCAAGACCTTTTTTAGAAAAGGTTCCATAAAGATTCTCCGTTGCCACTCCAACATGCCAATTTTTGAAGTTTAGTGAGGAATACCATCCAAAACGCAGGAGACCATAAGCCCCGTATGACAAACTTATTCCGGTTGAATACCATTTCACCGGCTTGTACTGCACACCTGCATAAGCGTGTGGAATCAATACCACCGATGGATAGATCCTTATACCATAAAAAGACTGAATTTTACTCAAATTGTGATCATCCACGATCTTACCGACCTGCATAAAAGCAGGTAAAAAACGAAAGGCTGAATATTCGGTACTTTTAACATTTAAGGTATCCGATAAAGTAAAGTTATCCCCAATCAAGGGCTCATTGCCAAAGATCTGTTCAAAAGTAAATCCCTTGAAGGCAAGACTTGAATCAGCTGAATAGTTTGTAAGTTCCGGTAGATAACTCATCCCAAGATTTCTCACCAGGAACTGAATATAGATACGTTTTTCCGGATTTAGGTCCAGAGGCATCATATACTCGGCATCTATTCCTAAACCCCAACCTCTTTTCATGCCATCTGCATTCAGTATTTCTGATGCGCCCTGATATCGCAAGAAAATGGAATCTGCATCTTCGGACTGATACACGTAGGCATTACTTAAAAGCCCTTGGGCATAGGCGCCGACAGAATAAAAGTTCAAACTAATGTTCGATTTAGTTTTCTTATCGATAATACCAAAGCCTATTTTTTGCATCGACCATATACTCCCTCTTGAACCTGAAAAGGTTGCTTCTTCTCCGAGGTAGCGTTCATTCCCATAAAAAGTCATCCCATAAAGGTCCTTTGAATAGATCAGACTGGCGTAATTATATGCTCCCCCTCTGATCAGCCAACCATATTTTCCCTTACCGATCTTTTCCGTTTTGAAATTCCTGAATTCCGCTTCTGCCTGAATATCAAAGCCGAATCGATTCAGTTCACCGTGTCTGTTAAAAGAACGATCTTTCATGTTCTGATCGATCTCCCCTCCGTAGAAGATCTTGTTCACCAAGCCTCTCTCAAGAGAACTTGAAGCATAATCGGCAAGACCATGAGAAATAACTTCATGGGAACGAACCAATGTATCATATCCGGAAGGAATAAGATGTTGTGCTTTCGATTTGAGCAAAGGGAGCAACATCAACAACAAAACGGAATACTTCATCATTGGATCAACGCTTTTAACTTGAATGCACCCTTAAGCTTAACCGCAAGAAATGCACCTGCAGGTACTGATACAGGATTGTTGTTCCCGAGGTTATCCGGTGTATCCAGCTTTGCCCTTATCATGACCTTTTTGATCTTGTCCATATCCATTAGGACCGTTTCCGACAGCAATACTTGAATTTCAGATTTCGACTTGAATAATCCCAACTGCGCATCAAATGTACCGCTTAAAGAAGAGGCAAGAGGCTGATCTGCTTCAACGACATGCAGAACTGATCCATTTTCATCCAATAAATACATAAATACTTTGGCCTTGAACGGAAATGCATTCGTCGCATTCAGGATGAATTTACCTGATTCTATATGCGTTTTCTCCCTGTCTTGCGTAATGTCGATATCAAATGTATCCCTAAGTGTTAGGTCATCCATGCCAATCGTCAACGGGAGTTGGGCTTTTAGCTTTACTTTGAGTCTGCTTTGTGGAAAGATCTCATCCCATCCGCCGGAAACATTACCCCAGGGATTGAGCTCCATCTTAAATCCTGCAGTATGCTGATTTCCCAGATTCTCCAAATAGCTCTCCAGATTACTGTTTCCCGGATCGAATGACAATGTCGTGGAAGATGGAGACAATGAACTCCATGAACCCGAAGCAGAATTGAGGTAAACCGGATTGCCGATCTGCGGTGATGCCAGGGAAACCGTAGATCCACTGGCCGCAGTGTTCTGAACGGTTGTGATAGTCGCTCTGGCGCTCATTTTCATGCCATTTTCAACAATGAACTGTAGACTGGTAGCTGGAAGATCGATCGATCCGGACTCCAATCCATCCAACAGTGAAATTCCTACAGAAGTCGTATCACTGAATGATCGTTGTCCAAAATAACCTCGTGCATAGTCAAGCTTGATTCCTGAAAAATCTGCCTGTACCTTGAAAACATCCTGATTAGTCAACTGTACAGAAGGCCCACTGGCACTTGTACTAACCAATAACCTGGACTGTAAAATATTATAGGATCCTCCGGTGGTTCCTGTAAGATCTATCCAATACCCCGAAATATCGAGAACCGCATTCACCTGACCATGTGTGGTACCGGAAGCAGCCGGGGCAGCATAACTCTGGGAGAATTCAACACCGTCTTTAGTCACTCCAGGAAGCTGAACTGTAAAATTTGCTACTGTTTCGAGTGGATTCATGACCTTCACTTTGATCTGTCCGTTCAGAACCCGGATCCTTTTCAGTTGAGCATCAGGTATATTGATCTCGTGCTCTTCAATCTCATTTACAATGTTATATCCCGGAGGTATGGTCAGAGAAGTCACAGCGATCGAATAATCCTGGACAATAGAGGTATCAGGAACTTCAATAATATCATTCAATCCAAGATCGAGAATAGTACGAGTTAGATCCACTTCATAATTGAAGGAAGAGTTCACTATTAAAGTCGAATCGTTCTCAAGTTCTTTTAGAGAAAGTGTGTCATTTACCAGAGGTAATACCCAATCAGAGTGCCAACTTGTTGGTTCCTTGCGACATGATGACACTACGGTCACCATCAAAAGGAAGAAATATAAGTGTCTCAAATTCACGTAGCAATAACGATGATGATCAGTTAAAGGTTGGTCAGGCTCTTTCGATGATTGTCGCATACCCTTGCCCTACGCCAATGCACATTGTAACAAGGGCATATCGTTTACCAGTGCGCTTAAGCTCCAGTGCTGCAGTATGCAGAATTCTTGCTCCTGACATTCCAAGTGGATGACCTAGAGCAATAGCCCCACCATTTGGATTGATCCTCGGGTCATTATCCTCAAGTCCCATCTTTCGAGTACAAGCCAGGACCTGTGCTGCGAATGCCTCATTCAATTCAAGTATATCCATCTGATCCAAAGTCAATCCGGCGCGATCAAGGGCTTTTTGGGAAGCATATACCGGTCCAATACCCATAATACGAGGTTCAACCCCTGCAACGGCGGCACTAACAATTCGAGCCAAAGGTTTCAGACCATTATTGTTAACCGCTGCTTCAGAGGTGATCAACAATGCAGCAGCACCGTCATTCAATCCTGAGGCATTTCCTGCGGTTACCGAACCATCCTTCTTAAAAGCCGGTCTCAAGCCTGACAACGATTCCATGGTTGTTTCAGGTCGAATAAACTCATCCTTTTCAAATATGATCGGATCTTTCTTTTTCTGAGGAATAACATATGAAGTGATCTCCTCTGCCAACCTTCCGGAGGCCGTGGCCTTCGCTGCTTTTTGCTGAGACCATACTGCAAATCGATCCTGAGATTCCCTATCAATATTGTACATTTCAGCCAAATTCTCTGCTGTTTGCCCCATTCCGTCAACACCGTAAAGCTCTTCCATTTTAGGATTGATGAAACGCCACCCGAAAGAAGAATCGAACATCTGAGCATCACGACCGAAAGCCGTTGAAGTTTTCGAGATCACCCATGGCCCACGAGTCATGTGCTCTACTCCACCGGAGATGTAGACCTCACCAGCACCGTCCTTGATGGCCCTTGAGGCATTTATGGTAGCTGCCATACCAGAAGCACAAAGACGATTTACTGTTTCACCACCCGACTGGAATGGAAGTCCAGCCAAGAGTCCGGCCATACGGGCAACGTTACGGTTATCTTCACCTGCTTGGTTGGCACAACCAATGATCACATCCTCGACCAACATTGGATCAAGACCTGAGTTTTTTTCCATAAGAGCACGGATCACATGCGCCGCAAGATCATCTGCTCTGACAGCCGAAAGTGTTCCACCAAAATTTCCAATAGCCGTGCGGATTCCATCCACAATAAAAACATCCTTTGACATAACTTCTGTTTGAATCGCTGCTAAGTTAACACTTTTGGCATTGTTGAAAACTATCCGATCATCATGTGCCTCTTTTTCCTATTTTAGGATTCCATTAACTAAAACTAACGACGTGAAGCGAACCATGATCTATTTACTACTGCTCGTCTTGTCTGGCTCAAGCTATCTGCAAGCACAAGAGGAGCTTACTCCCAGAGAGAAGGCATACCGTGACTCGATCACTGCACTCAACCTACAGAACGAGGCGATTGCCAATAGTCAGGAAGCCTACAACAAAGGAACACAATTGTTCAAGGAAAAAAAGTATACTCAAGCCATTGCTGAATTTGCAAAGTCGATACAGTTCGATCCAAATTTCACTGCCGCATATTACAATAAAGGTGTTGCTGAAAATGAGGCTGAAAAATATTCAGATGCTGCAAGTACATTAAACAAACTGATCGAAAAGGATCCGAATTATTCCAAAGCATATTTTCAGAGAGGACGGGCTTATCAGGGCATGAATGACTTTTTGAATGCAGAGAAAGATTACGAGAAATCTATCAAGATAGACCCTACAAATCCAAAGGCATATTACAACTACGGAACATTGAGATTCCTTCAGCAGGATTACAATGGTGCGATCAAGCACTTTACTAAAACGATAGAACTGGACAAGGACTATGCCTTCGCATACAATGATCGAGGAAGTTGTTATCGCATGCTCAATAATTATCCAAAGGCAATAACCGATTATGAAGAAGCCTTAAAGAAAAATCCAAATCTTGCTTTTGTTCTGAACAACATCGGAACGACTAAAAAGAAGATGAAGGATTATGCAGGGGCAATGGCAGCATTTAACAGAGCCATCTCTGTTGATCCTAAGTTCCACCTCGCATACAACAACCGAGGAGCTACGCAAATGGAGCAAAAACGATTCGATGATGCGAAGAAAGATTTTGAGAAAGCATTGGAGATCGAACCAAAATATGCACCGGCAGCATCCAACCTGAGCGCGATCTATTTCAAGCAGAAAGATTATAAAAAAGCACTTGAATACGCCGAAAAAGCCCTCAAATCTGATGCTAAATACGGAAACGCCTATCTCAATCGCGCAAATGCCCGAGAAATGCTACGCGACATGAACGGAGCCTGTGAGGACTGGCATAAAGCAAAAGAACTTGGTGTCGAACTGGGTAAGAACTACTATTCTTCTAACTGCAACGAATAAAAACAGAGGTCATGAAAAATCAAATTATATCTACTGCTGTCGTTCTTATGTTGTCTCTGTTGGCATTCGGGCAAAATGTTGAATTCAAAAGTGCCAATTTCAAAGACGACAAAGAAGGCTTGAAAAAAGCAACCGATGCAATCAAAAAAGGTGACGAATACTATGTCCTGGCAAATGAAGCCATTTTTCAGGTACAAAGTCCCGGACTCAATTACGGCTTAGCCTTGAAAGAATACATGGTTGCCCAAAAGTTCAATCCAAACAACGCGGAACTGAATTTCAAGATCGGTGTTTGTCATGCCAATTCAACAGATCCCTTTAAAAGCATAGCTTTCATCAAAAAGGCCCAGAGTCTGGATCCTTCATGTGATCCTTTCTTGAATTTCTACCTGGGATATGCCCATCAGCTGGAAGGAAAATTCGATGACGCAGTAAAGGCATATCAGGACTTTGAAAACAATTACAAGAAAGCAGACAACTTCTCCAAGTTCGTTTCTCAACGCAAGAACGAATGTAAAAATGCCAAAGCCGCGGTAGCCAGTCCTATCAGAGCTTGGGTAGACAATGTTGGAGAACTAAATTCAGAATATGATGATATTGCTCCTTCCATCTCGACAGATGGTTCAGAGATCGTATTATCATCCAGTCGTCCAAACGGACATACACCAAATGCCATCGGAGCATACGACAAAGACATCTACACATCAACTCTTTCAGACGGAAAATGGTCAACACCAAAACAAGTTAAAGGTCCGGTTAACTCTGACCAGGATGATGTATCTAACAATCTGAGCTACGACGGAACAAAAATGTTGATCCATCGCGAAACAAATGGGCAGTTCGATATTTTCGAAAGTCGTTTGAAGGGACTTGACTGGTCATCTCCTAACGCGATGCATTTTCAGATCTCCAACCCTAAATCGAATGAAAAGTATGCAGCATACAGTCACGATGGATGGAGCGTGTATTTTGCACGTGACAACGACAGCCGTTCCAACGGTTTCGATGTAATGTATAGCCAAATGCAAAGTAAGATCCAGAAAGATTTCATGGCGGCAACAATGATCCCTGCAATCAACTCAAAGTTCAATGACGGACCGATCTATCTTCATATTGATGGTGAAACAATGTACATTGCTTCTGAGGGCCATGAGTCTATCGGAGGATATGACATTTTCATGTCCAAAAAAGTACAGGGTCAATGGACAAAACCAGTGAACATGGGTTATCCGATCAACACGCCATACGACGATTTCTTCTTTGCTCCAACGGCAAACGGTAAATTCGCGTACATCGCTTCCAATCGCGAAGGTGGAAAAGGTGGATTTGACATTTATAAAGTCACCTTCTGGGGGCCTGAGAAGTTACCTGTGACAGATACAGAAGACTATCTTCTGGCATCCCTGGCTGTGCCGATCAAAGATGCTCAGATCGAAGGAACTGTTGAGGTCAATAAGAAATCTTTCACGGTTTTCAAAGGTATCACAATCGATGCTATGACCAAAAAAGCAGTTGAAGCAAGCATCGAGATCACCGACAACAGCACCGGTAAGGTGATCGAAACCTTCACAACCAACAGCGCGACGGGTAAATTTATCATCACACTCGCATCAGGTAAAAACTATGGAATTGCCGTAAAAGCTGAAGGTTACCTTTTCCATTCGGAGAATTTTGATATCCCAACTGGTGCTGCGGACAACCTTGTAAACAAGGAGATCGAATTGAAGAAGATCGCTATTGGAAGTAAAATAGCATTGAGAAACATCTTCTTCGATACAGGAAAATCAACCCTTCGATCTGAATCTAATGCTGAATTGGATCGCCTGGTTAAACTGATGAAGGATGTACCCGGTCTGAAGATTGAGATCTCAGGGCACACCGACAATACCGGTTCTGCAACGTTAAATGAAACATTGTCTCAGGCTCGCGCAGAAGCAGTTGTGACCTATTTAACATCAAAAGGTATTCAGGCAGGTCGAATGACGGCTAAAGGGTACGGATCTTCTCGTCCTGTTGCGTCCAACGCTAATGAAGACGGAAGGCAACAAAACCGTCGAACTGAATTCGAGATCAAGGCGAACTGATCATAAAGAAAAGGCGGGTAAGATACCCGCCTTTTCTATTTAGAATAACTAAATTTGATTGATATAAATTCTTCCATGAAATCAAACAACGAACAAATCCGCTTACAGTTCCTCGGTGGAGCCGGAACGGTAACTGGATCCAAAACCTTACTTGAATACAACAATAACAAATACCTGATAGACTGTGGTCTTTTTCAAGGGCTTAAGGAGTTAAGACAACTCAACTGGGCTCCCTTTCCGATCGAACCGGACACCATAGACAGTATCATTCTTACGCATGCTCACCTGGATCACTGTGGGTATTTACCCGTCCTTGTGAAAAATGGATTCAAAGGAAAGATCCATTGTACAGCACCGACTAAAGAGTTGGCAACCATTATCATGATGGACAGTGCCAAGATCCAGGAAGAGGATGCAGAGCGCGCAAACAAACACAATTATTCCAAACACCGAGTAGCAAAACCCTTGTACAAGGTTGAAGATGTAGGGCGCACCGTCAAACTATTCGAAGAACATGATCTAAATGAATGGGTAATTCTTGATCAGGATGTCTCATTTCAGTTCCTGAATGCCGGACATATTCTTGGTTCTGCTTTTGTTGACATGCGAGTAAATGACAAGAAATTCGTTTTCTCAGGAGATATTGGACGTTTGAAGCCAATGCTTCTTTATCCACCAAAGAAAATCAAGGACGCAGATTACATTATTCTTGAATCTACCTACGGTGACCGTTTACATGGAGAAACTGATCTTAAAACTGAGTTACTTCGGGTTATTGAAGAAACCTACGATGACCGAGGAATGCTCATGATCCCTTCATTTGCAGTAGAACGAACACAAGAGATCATTTATCTTTTGTACCAGTTGATGGATGAGGACATGATGCCTCCGATGCCGATATACCTTGATTCTCCGATGGGTGTCAATTCAACCAATGTTTACGATAAATACCAGGAGTGGCAGAACATCTCCCATTACGAGCTCAATCGCATGTACGACGATGTAAAATACATCATGGGATACGAAGAGTCTAAAGAATTGGTCATGAACAAATCTCCGAAGATCATTATTGCCGGAAGTGGGATGATCGAAGGGGGGCGTATCCTTCATTACCTTAACAATCATATGGACAACCCGAGGAACACGCTTCTGTTCGTAGGATTCCAGGGAGAAGGCACACGAGGTAGAGCTATTATGGAAGGCGCTGAAGAGATCAAATTCTTCGGAGAATACAGAAAGGTAAAATGTAAAGTCCGTGTACTTCCATCCCTTTCGGCGCATGCCGACCAAGGAGAGATGCTCGAATGGTTGAAAAACTTTGAAAAACCGCCAAAAACAATTTTCCTAAACCACGGTGAACTTCATCAGAGCGACAGCCTCCGCGTGAAGATCGAACACGAGTTAAAATGGGACGTTGAAATCCCTCATCTGAATTCAACTTATATCATCGAAGAGTAAAATGATCCAGGCAGAGGAATATATTGCACATTTTTCAAGTTATCTTGGTGAACGATGTCTTCACGACGAAATATCGCGTCAAAACTACGGACATGATGAAACCGAGGACCTGCTCTTCCTACCCACCTGCATCCTGAAACCCGAAACAAGTCAGGAAGTTTCCATCATCATGAAATATTGTTTCGAGCATGGAATACCAGTTACTCCAGCCGGAGCAAGAACAGGTTTGAGCGGAGGCGCACTTCCGGTAAAAGGTGGTGTTTTATTATCAATGGAAAAGTTCAACAAGATCATTTCAATAGATGAACAAAACCATCAAGTTTGCACCGAACCTGGAGTAATCACTGAAGTCCTTCAAAATGCTGTGAAAGAAAAAGGGCTTTTCTACCCTCCTGATCCAGCAAGTAAAGGAAGTTGTTTTATAGGAGGTAATGTTTCAGAAAATTCAGGGGGGCCAAAAGCCGTTAAATATGGCGTTACAAAAGATTACGTGCTCAATCTTGAAGTTGTGCTTCCAAATGGAGAGATCATATGGACTGGCGCCAATGTTTTAAAAAATGCAACAGGTTACAACCTAACTCAACTCATTGTAGGTTCGGAAGGAACACTTGGGATCATTACGAAGATCGTTCTGAGACTTATCCCTCACCCAACCCACGATCTTCTGATGCTCGTGCCTTTCAGGAATGCTGAAGAAGCTTGTGAAGCGGTAGCTGCCATTTTCAGAGCCGGGATTACGCCAAGTGGACTGGAATTCATGGAAAGAGATGCTCTCACCTGGACACAAGATTTTACCGGTGATCATTCCCTTCACGTTGCAGATGATCACGCTGCTCATTTATTGATTGAAGTGGATGGATTCGATCCTGATCAACTCATGCAGGAATGTGAAAAGATCATGACCGTCTTGGAATCTTTCGATACTGATGAAATTCTTTTTGCAGAAAGCGCAGCTCAAAAACAACAGCTATGGGCTTTAAGACGTAAAGTTGGGGAAGCAGTGAAATCTCAATCCATTTATAAAGAGGAAGATACTGTCGTTCCGCGATTTGAATTACCGAAACTTCTTCACCACGTTAAGTCCATAGGAAATAAATACGGTTTTCATTCCGTTTGTTACGGGCATGCCGGAGACGGGAATCTGCACATCAATATCATAAAAGGTGATCTTAACGACGAACAATGGAACAATGACTTACCTGTGGCGATCAGAGAACTTTTTACAGAAGTAGTAAAACTTGGTGGCACCCTTTCAGGAGAACATGGTATAGGATTGGTTCAAAAAAGTTACATGGATATCGCATTCAGTGAAACATCCCTTAATCTTATGCGTCAGATAAAACAAGTGTTTGACCCAAAAAACATCTTAAATCCGGATAAAATATTCTGATCATGAAGGAATTAATCAAAAAGATCGTACAGTCACGATTGTGGCAATTGCTAGATCCTTTTGCATTCCGGATGAAAGACCATCCAAAACGCGTTCTTGCGAAACGATACCGTCGATTCAGACTTACTTTACGTAAAATGTTGATAGACCTCATGTTTATCACCATTGGAGTTCTAGCCGCAGGATTTGGTCTAAAGGGTTTCTTGTTACCCAATCAGTTCATCGACGGAGGCGCTGTTGGAATCTCCCTGCTCATTGCTGAAGTTACACCGTTCACGCTTTCCACCATCCTGATCATCGTTAGTATTCCTTTTATCTTTTTGGGATGGAGAAGCATTGGATGGGAGTTTGCCTTAAAAACAGGTCTTGGAATTATCGGACTCTCTGTGGCGGTCGCTCTCATTCCCTACCCGGAGATCACGCAAGACAAACTTCTTATTTCCGTATTTGGTGGTTTTTTTCTGGGAATGGGGATTGGGATGGCAGTACGAGGAGGTGGAGTTATCGATGGAACCGAAGTATTGGCCATTAATGTCAGCCGTAAAACAGGCATCTCTATCGGCGACATTATCCTGATCTTCAACATTATCATCTTCTCTGTAGCAGCATACGTGTTATCGATTGAAGTTGCACTCTACTCTATTCTGACCTATCTGGTAGCTTCAAAAACTGTAGATTTTATTATAGAGGGAATAGAAGAATACACCGGTGTAACGATCATTTCTCCGCATGCGGAGGAGATCCACGAAATGATCAAAACTGTACTTGGTCGTGGAGTAACCGTCTACAAAGGAATTCGTGGACATGGAAAAACTGGCTCCAAAGAAGGTGAAATACAGATCATTTATACCGTGATCACTCGACTGGAGGTCAGTAAATTAAACTTTGAGGTCGAAAAGATCGATCCCTATGCCTTTGTAGTCATGACAAGGGTGAAAGATACAAAAGGCGGCATGATCAAGCACCGACCTCTACACTGATCAATTCTTCAGAAAATCCAGGTCACCCTGTTTCATTTTGTGATAGGCCTTTGCTAGATAAGCGAGCATTGCCCTCATAGCCTCAAATGCCTCTTCTGTTGATTCACTGATCTCTTTCTTCTGCAATTTCAGTAAAAGTTTCATATAAAGAGCGTGAAAGGAAACATCGATCTCGTTGCGGTCCTTTAGATTTGATCTCTCCTTGAACTCATTAATAAAAGGCAATGCCTTTTCAAAGATCCCTTTGTATTTATGGTCGTTGGCAAGATTCATCAAGGTATTGTGCAGATAAGAAAGCTCCACCATGATCTCTCGCAGATCATGCATATGCCCTTGTTTTTCCAAACGCTGCAACTTCATTTGCCTGACGATATCAGCATACCATTTACGATACTCTTCTTCCAATGAAGGGTCCGGTAATTGAGGAAGAACATAAGAATTCATCAATCTTTCAAGATCCATATCACAGGCCCGAACCACATCCTCGATCTGAAACATGTAGAGCAAGTACTCAGCAATATTTTCCTCTAGTTTTTGACGCGCAATCAACATACCTATTTCAGATCTTTTTCTATATCTTGCTGATGCTGATTTAGATAGGCAACAAACTCCTTAGTCACGTCCATATCTGGTGAAATGTAGTTCAACTGACCACCTTGCCCATTGATCAAAAGGATATCGATCTTATTTTCCTCGGAAAACTGTTTACCCAGAATATTGATCTTCTTGGAGATCTCTTCAAGCTTACTTAGTGTCTCATTTTCCAGCTTTGACCCTTCTTCTTGCTGATATTTCATCAATGATGCCTCCATTTGCTGAATACGCTGCTGGATCTGCATTACTTCGTTCTGGGACAATAAACCACTTCTGGCCTTCTCATCATTTCGAACTATGTAATCCTGATATTCCTTGGTAAGACGTTCAACTTCCTTTTGGAAAGACAACTGTTTCTTTGTCACGATCGAATCTTGTTCGCGGTAATAATCAAAGTATTTCTTCAAACTATCACTATCGTAATATGCGATCTTCAGCTGTCCGATCTCTTTTGGCTCAACGTTAGGAACGGTGTTCTCTTCTTTTGTTTCGTTCCTTCCGCATGAAGCAAGAACTAATCCTGCCGCGACAATTGCAATTTTGAATTCTGATCTCATTTTTGAAGTGTGTTTTTGAATTTAAAAGCCTCTTCCCAATCTGAGCGCATTTCTATGAATCGTTTCAGACAATTGGACAAAAGAGTTGGGTTCACCATACGTTCAACGTCATCCAAACCATCTACATCCGTTTCACCAATCTTAAAGGATTGTTCGAATTGTCCTAACTCGATCTTTACAATAAACTTCGAGTTGTAGTTAAAGATCTGGATCTTGTATCGTTCGTGGGGAATTTCCTTTACGAGTCTCATGACGACAAAATTAACATAATTCGAATATGCTGAAAAACAAAAAAGCATCCTTACGAATGCTTTTACTCTAGTTCGGTTCAAGAACATCATGCTGATACAGCAATGTCCGGATCAACGTATTCTTTAAAAATAAATGGAACTTTAACCATGTAAGCGTAATCCTGTCCAACCTCGTACATATCTTCATCGGATTCGCGGTAATACCACTCTACAAGGACATCCTTTTTCATGTCAACCAACTCATTGAGTTTGTAAAGCAAAAAAAGAATGCGCTTGGAAGAAGAAATGTTGAAATACTCCAGATCAATACGTACAACGGTTTTTTCGGCTGGATTCATGATGTAGGCCTCAAACCAACTCAAAATCGGCAGCCAAAACTCATCAGGCTGATCCGGAATGGATCGACCTTTAATCTCCATAAGACCAGATTTTCTGTCGAAACTGATCAAAGGAGTCTGAGGTGTAGCGTTAAGAATCAATGCATCCATAAGCAGTCATTTCAAACGCAATTTGCACAATAATTTCAACTCTACCTTATTTTTTCTACGAACAATTAATTTTGACAGATGAACACCTTTTTTAAGATCATGAAACTATGATCCATTGATTGAAACAGCCTTCTCACTGATTAAAATGTTGTTTTGAGGAAATATTCGGCAATTGCATGAATTGGTCGTTCGAGTACTTTTCCCAATTCCCACCCCTCTTCTTTCAAGGTCTGTTTTAATACATCCTGAACATGATAGGCGTAACTACCACTAACCGATATCTCTGGTACTAGTCCTTTGTTCTTAATAAGTTTGAGGAAAGCCCTGAAATTCTCAGCATGTACTGTATTCAATTCATCCAGGTTCCATTCAGCGGAACGTTTGGCAAGCGAAGCAATGTATTCCTTACCGTTCTCCCCATAGACTTCAGACATGATCGTCGAGCGATCACCCAATAAATTGAAAAGTTTCGAATCCAGCTCACCAAACTCCCCATTGAGCAACTTCGTCAACAGCAATTTACCAAAAAAATAGCCACTTCCCTCGTCCCCAAGGACGTGTCCCAAACCACCATAGATCGAATCTAATTTACCCATATTGAACGTCGCTACCACAGACCCGGTACCTAATATGGCTATTGTTCCGGACTCTTCACCCAAAAGTGCCTTTCCTGCCGCATGTACGTCGGAATATACCTGAACATTTTCGAATCCCATTTTAAGGAATTCTTTTCTCAACTTAAGAGCAGTCGTTTCTCGAAGACACCCCGCTCCATAAAAGATCAAATCTTCACCGGAATTGTGCATTGCCTCCTTCCAAAATTTCCTTTCCTCCTCAAAAAACAAAGCGTTCCAGTAAACCGGATGGTAGGAACGTGTTGTAAAAAAATTCAAGTTACCATCGGGACTGATCCTACACCAATCCGTTTTAGAGCCTCCACTGTCTGCTATAAGCAAGGGTTTACGCATACGTTCATGTATCTCGAACAAATATAATATTCTGATCCAAGGTTCATTTCAAACTTGAGCTTTTCATTAAGTTTGTGTATGTCCATCGCTGAGAAATACAAATTGATCAAAGAACTTGGAGACCAGAAACGAAGAAAATTCGGCAGAGTGTTCCTGATCCAAAAACGTGAAAGTGATGAACAATTCATTCTCAAAACCATTTCGACCAAGGATCACGATTCCAAAATTTGTGATCGTCTCAGAAATGAATCTGAATTCAGTTTTAAATTCGAAGGCCTTCCGAAGGTGATAGATCAATATGAGAGTGATGAAGAGATCATGTTGGTCCTTCAGTACAAAACAGGTGAAACCCTCGATCAATGGTGGAATAAACAACCAAAAAAGCTGAGGATCAAACAACTTAAAAGGCTTTTGAATGCCCTTTCACCTTTAATGAAAACCTTAAAAGAAGATGGGATCATTCATGCAGACATCAAACCATCCAACATTCTGATTGACGACAGTACTGAAGAATTGAAGGTTCACCTCATCGATTTTGGAATGGCTGTAAATTTAAATGATGTTGAAGAAAGAAAGATCCTTTTTCCTCTTGGCTTTGCGGCACCAGAACTGATCCTTAACCGTTTAGACTGTATTGATCACACAACAGATCTTTTTGCTCTGGGAATCACGATCTGGAGACTGTTTACAGGAAAATTACCCTTAACTCACCCCAATCCGAGTATCTTCACCAATCTACAATTGGTCCATCCTTTACCCGATCATGACAATCTACCCAAGGGACTTTACCCGATCCTGTTGAAAATGACTTTTAAGCACGCTTTTAAAACGGCACCCAACCTCCTTTCAGCAGAGGAGGTAAGAAAAGGATTGATTCAGGGCTCCGCACAGCGCTTTCAAAGTATCGATGAAGTGATCAACGAGCTATTAAAAATCCCGGAAGGAAACTGGATCAGTAGAGCTCTCTTCGGAAACCAACAGCAAAATTGAATACCAACGGAGAGTATGAAGAAGTCGCACTTGCCGTAGAATTGCTCGGAACACCAAGGATCAGATATGAGAAATTCATATCAAAATATACCGTACCGATTCCTGCGAAAGTATTCTTCACTCCTCCGGTTAGTCCAAATCCAATATTGAAGATCGAGCCTTTTGGATATTCCGTAAGTGGAGGCGCGGTGTACTTCGAAGCATCATAAGCTCCATAGGATTCAGTTCTTCTTACCGAATTGAAGATGATCGAAAGATTGGAACCTCCATATGCACCAAAACCGGAATCATAACCGTCTCCAATGTAATATCTCGAACCGCCTTCCAGAACCGTATATCCAAAACGATTCGTCGTCGTGATAGGAACTTCAACATAATAAGGCGTTGTGCTCGAACTAATAGCCGTAGCGTATCCGATCGTTTCTGTTGAGTTGTTTGACGGCAGATAACCGGAAGCCCTCATGTAGAATGAGACAGCATCATCACGAGGAATTTCAACTCCCAAGTGCATTCCTTCATACAATCCGGGAACACCGAAAGCCTTAATAGCACTAAATCCTCCTGAAAGCCCCACCTGAGCTTTAACAAGCAGTGAGAAGAATAAGAACAATGCAAATATCAATCCCTTTTTCATGTACTTAGCCATTTTGGTTTCAACTCAATAATCCTTTTGTAGACCGGACAACTCTCTTCACGCGCTCCCGGTAAGAATCCGGTACTCATCAAAAACTCTTCCACGATCTCCTTTCCCACAAATTTAAACGTTCTCCTGAATAATTTAACCCATTCATGAGAAGTTGAGCAATTTTGCACATTCAACCACTCCAAAAAACTACCGTGATCAGCACTGAGTTCTATAATTTTCTGTGCATTGTGAATTGTTGCCTCAATTTTTCTTCTATTCCTTATCACCCCTGGATCCGACATTAGTTCAAGTATCTTCTCCTCAGAGTAAGTAGCCACTTTTTCGATCTCGAATCCATCATAGGCCTGGCGAAATGAATCTTGCTTCTTCAGAATAATATCCCAAGACAACCCAGCCTGATTGATCTCAAGGATCAACCTCCCAAACAATTCATTATCTTCATGGATCGGGAATCCATAAGCATTATCGTGATATATACGATGGTGATCCTCAAGGGCTCTATCAGTGCAAAAACGGCAGTACGACATTATTCTGTTTTATTATCAAACGCAAATGAAAGCATGATATTTAACCTTCCAATAGTTTAAGACGATTTCCGGCATTGAAAGGTTAAAAAAGTTCATGCGATCTGGATGAAAATACATATTTCAACGTATATTTGTTTGATAGTCATGAAAAAACAGGTTTACTTTTCGTTTGTTCTTGCGATCCTTTCTTTCATAACAATGAAGAAGATCGAGAAGGCCGGTATCGAGCGATACCACTTCGTACAATCGCCTGTTTTCCAAAAAGAGTTTGGATGGTTCAATCTAAACGAACCCGAATTCGTTTCCTCCCTTCCTTATGAATTGAGAGAGGTTTCTGCTGTTACTTCCCATGGTCTGGATCAGGTCGCTTGTGTGCAGGATGAAGACGGGATAATCTTTGTTTATGATCTCTTAAGCAACTCTATCGTAGATCAGATCAATTTTAGTGGGCCCGGGGATTACGAAGGGCTTGCAAAAGTAGATTCAATATTCTATGTATTGCGGAGCGACGCTCAATTGTTCAAGTTATACAGACAGGCTGACTCTGTAATCGTTAATGATTCCAGACTCAACATCACTTCACAGGACAATGAAAGTTTGTGTTATGATGCCAGAAACAAAAGAATGTTGCTCACACCCAAAAGCAAACTTGGCAGTGGTCCTGAATTCAGAGGAAATCGTGCGGTTTATGAGATCGACATTGAAAGTGGGAAATTAAACCAAACACCTGTTTTTACTATCGAAGTTGAAGATCTTAAGAACTATGCTTTGTTGAACAATATTCCCCTTCCAAGGAAAGAGGTCAACCTTTTGACAGACAGTATAGATTACTACTTGAAGTTCAAACCTTCTGCAATAGCGGTTCACCCAAAAACAGATGAGATCTACATCATCTCGGCTGTCGACCGTACATTGGCCGTGTTTGACAAATCAGGAAATATCATGAATTTCATAACACTTGACCCCGTTTTATTCAACAAACCTGAAGGGCTGACATTTTTGTCGAACGGAGACCTTGTTGTGACGAATGAAGGTCAAATGGGAACACCGACTCTGCTCAAGTTCAACTGGCACATCGGAGGCCGGAACTAATTCGATCTACAGTACTGTCCGATACATGCAATAGTGCCTGTGTTGAATCTTATTCTTATTATATGGACAGAGAACACTTCTATGGAACAGTTGTCGAGGCAATAAATGCCTTTCGGGAAGCAGGCTACACTCTTGATTTTAATCTGGATGAGAATTGTATAATATGCGCTCAAGGCAAGTTCGAAGATGAAGACTTTGAGATCGATGCATTTTACCGCTACGAAGGAAACACCGATCCTGCAGATTCTGCGATGGTCTATGCCAATTCATCAAACGCCGGTCACAAAGGCATTCTTGTTACAGGCTACGGTGTATACGATGACCCAAAAAGTGAGATCCTCATCCGAAAATTACCTTTTAACAGGAGTTAATTGATCAAAGTTGTTCGAAACGAATAATGTTCACAGGACAATGTGTTGCAGCCTGCCGTAACATAGCTTCTTCGTCATCATCGACAAGAACTGAATACCATCCGCGCTTTTCTTTTCCACCGATAAGAACACTTTTTCCATCCTTTCTGGAGATTCGCCAGCGAAATGGATCCGCCTCAACGCAGGCATTACAACCAATACATTTATGTCGGTGCTGGACGACCCTTATCATTACTCTACAGGAACAAGTTTGTACAATTTATCAGATGGTCTAACCTTTTCACTAACCGGAAAAGTGATCGTTGCCCCTCGTTTTACCAAATCTGCAGGTTCATCGTCCACTCGCATGGTATTGAGAACTGTTTCGATCACTCCAGTAGTGGGACCGGTAATGAGCAATTCATCACCTACTTTCAACCCCTGGGCCTCAATTAAGAACTCCCCTATTCCAGCCGCTTCATAGTACTTCACTCCTTTTCCAATGTACACTTTGCGTTTAGTAGCTTTTGAACCAGGATTATCGCTCCATTCCCCCATCTTGCGACCAAGATAATATCCGTCCCAGAAACCACGATTGAACACCGTAGACAGCCTTTCTCTCCAGGATTCGAATTTTTCAGGACCATATGTCCCATTATAAAAAGCATCTATTGCTTCACGGTAACATTGGGTGGTGGTGTAGACATAATCTGCACTTCTTCCGCGACCTTCGATCTTTAGCACAGAAACCCCAGAACGGATGATCTTATCCAAGAAATCGATGGTACACAAATCTGCCGCGGACATAATGTATTCGTTATCTACCTCAAACTCTACTCCCTCGTCCTTATCCATTACTACGTATATTCTTCTGCAATTCTGAACACAAGCACCTCGGTTTGCCGAAGAGAAATTCGTATGCAAACTCAGATAGCATTTGCCGGAAACCGCCATACACAATGCCCCGTGACCAAAGATCTCGGTTCGTACCAGTTCACCGGAAGGACCTGTGATATTTCTTCGTTTGATCTCCTTATTGATCGCTTCTACCTGTAACATACTCAATTCACGCGCCATGACCATGACATCTGCATACACGGAATAGAATTCAACAGTATCAATGTTCGTAATATTGGCCTGAGTAGAAATATGGATAGTCACACCTAATTTACGTGCATAGTTCATTACCGCGTGATCAGAGGCGATCACGGCCGTAACACCGTGAGTCTTGCAGTCATCCACGATAAGTTTCATGAGATTGATATCATGGTCGTAAACAATGGTGTTGAGAGTCAGGTAACTTTTCATATTGTTCTCCCTGCACACACGCACTATTTCAGGCAGATCTTCCAGTGTAAAGTTATGAGTAGACTTGGTGCGCATATTGAGTTGTTCCACACCAAAATATACTGAGTTGGCTCCTGCTTTAGCCGCTGCAGCCAATGCCTCGAAAGACCCTGCTGGGGCCATGAGTTCCATTTTTGCTTCGTTCATGGTAAAACTTGTCGTTAATCGGCTGCAAGTTTCGCATGTTTTGGCGTTTAAAAGAATGACGAAAGTCAGGAAAAACAAATTAACACCAATCGATCAACTCAATTTTCGCCACAACTGATGAACCAAAGGGACATTTCCTTTTATGTCGAATCTACAATTTCAGTTAAAGCCTTAACTTTACCCCTCACTTAATACAGATCCAGAATTCAACTACTGATTGATGCAAAGAACTATATTTCGAATTATTTCAAAATTATTGGCTAAACGCCATTTTTATCTTATCCGGTCGCTTTGTTACAAAACAGATCATAAAATTCTGCCCGTTAACCTGGACCAGGTAAGACACTCCAGTCTTGTTCTTTGCAGCGAAGAGATCAAACGGAACAATGTTCCCGGAAACGTCGCGGAAGTAGGTGTTTACAAGGGTGATTTCGCTATGCGATTGAATATCGTTTTCGGGGACAGAAAACTTTATCTCTTTGACACCTTTGAAGGTTTTTCGTCAGAAGATGTTCAATTCGAGCAAAAGAACAATTTCTCGACCGGCAAACAGGATTTTTCGGATACCAGTATCGAAGTTGTACGGTCAAAAATGAAACATCCTGAGAATTGCATTTTTATGAAAGGAAAATTTCCTGAAACGGCAGCAGGTCTGGAAGAAGAATTCTGTTTTGTGAGTCTTGATGCAGATCTTTATCTTCCCATCTACGAAGGCTTGAAGTATTTTTATCCACGACTTTCCTCCAAAGGTTATATTTTCATTCACGACTTCAACAACGAAGAATATGCAGGAGCAAGAGAAGCTGTATATCAATTCTGCTCAGAACAAAAAATTGGTTTCACGCCAATTCCGGACATTGGCGGTACGGCGATTATTTCAAAAGCCTAGTTAAAACCGAATTTCAAAATGTCATTATTAAATTAGAATTGACGGCAATTTCTGTTAATTTCTAACAAGAATATTCTTCAGGAATTCGTAATTTTCAACTTCTAAGAAATACAAACCATTATAAATGGCCATTTACGAATTCAATGGATTCCGCCCTGTAGTAAAAGAAAGCAGTTTCATTCACCCACAAGCTGCTGTTACCGGCAATGTCATCGTTGGTGAAAATGTTTATATAGGCCCGGGTGCAGCCATTCGCGGCGATTGGGGACAAATCATCATAGAGGATGGATGTAATGTTCAGGAGAATTGCACTATACACATGTTTCCAGGGACAACAGTTCTGTTAAAAGAAGGAGCGCACATTGGACACGGAGCCATAGTGCACGGAGGTACGATTGGAAAAAATTGCCTTGTTGGAATGAACAGTGTCATAATGGATGACGTAATCATAGAGGACGAATGTATCATTGGTGCTTTGTGTTTTGTACCTGCGAACATGGTGATCCCCAGGAGAAGCCTCGTTGTCGGAAATCCTGCAAAGATCATAAAGGAAGTTTCTGATGAAATGATCGCCTGGAAAACAAAAGGTACAGCTCTCTACCAGGCCTTACCTGGTGAATTACATGCAACCTTAAAGCAATGTGAACCTTTACGTGAAATAGAAACGGACCGACCTAAGCAGGAGGCCATGTATTCCACTTGGGAGACCATCAAGAACTCAAAATGAAATATTAAGGAACAAAAAAACGCCTCGATTGAGGCGTTTTTCTTTAAACGATATAGATATCATCCTTTTTTCTTTCCTTTTGCAGGAGTTTCTTTAGAAGCAGGCTTCTTGTCCTCTTTATTTTCGTTTTGTGGTACAGGTTTATTTCCTTTATCCGCTGGCTTACCTTTCTTCGGTTTACCTTTCAAAGCATGGAATTCAGCAGAACCTGGTTTGATACCCATTTCTTTAGCTACAACTCCCCAACCTTTCCCCTTGTTCTTCTCGTAACTTTTGACTACATCGTCGACAGGTCGTTTTGAAATTTTCGCGATCCTCCCGGATAGTATGATCTCTGCAGGTTCCATTTTTTTATCCAACAAAGCCTGGATCTTTTCCTTTGACAAACTGTATTCCTTGGAGACTTCATCTTTGAACTTGGTCAGATCTCTTTTGGCTTCCGTGTTCAATATGTTCAACTCGGCATCCAAACCTTTATCACCTGTTCTGAATGCGATCTGCGCATAACTTAAATTAACTGTCACCAAGACCAGTAGTGTACTCAAAATTGTTTTCATGATCATCATTTTTGGTTGAAATAAAGTTAATGAATAAAACAAAAAAACCGCTTCTTTCGAAGCGGTTTTTAAAGGTTCAGTTCAACTGATAAATTATGCTTTTCTTAATGTTGAAGGACAAACGTAGTCTGTCTTCGGCACATCTGTTTTAGAGATCGCTCCAAATCCACCGATCACCTCGATAAAGTTCTCGTATCCTCGTGACTTAAGGATAGATGCTGCGATCATACTGCGGTATCCACCTGCACAATGAATAATGAACGGATCATCTTTAGGGAACTGAGCCATATCCTCATTGATGAAATCCAATGGAATGCTCTTCGCTCCATCCACGTGCTCTGCTGCAAATTCTCCCGGACGTCTAACATCCACTACAATCGGATTTGCTTTGAAACGCTCAGCAAATTCATCAGCAGAGATACGTGTTACTGTATCCACCTCTTTTCCGGCTGCCTTCCAAGCTGTTATACCACCCTTCAAATAACCGATCACGAAGTCATAACCAACACGTGCCAGACGCTTTACTGTTTCTTCTTCCTGTCCTTCGTCTGTGATCAACAACAATTGTTGTTTAACATCAGGGATCAATGCTCCAACCCAAGGCGCAAACTGTCCATCCAAACCAATGTTGATAGAGTTTGGTACAAAACCTTCAGAGAAAGTTTGAGCACTTCGTGTATCCAACATCACTGCACCTGTTTCGTTTGCAGCAATTTCGAACGCTTCAGGTGTCAAAGCCTGCATTCCACGTTGCATTACTTCAGAAATGTTGTCATAACCCCTTTTATTCATCATTACGTTCATACCGAAGTATCCCGGAGGAGGCATCAATCCGTCAGTAACTTCTTTCACGAATTCAGCTTCAGTCATATTAGCTCTCAATGCGTAATTACTGGCCTTCTGCTCACCAATCGTGGAAACAGTTTCTTTCGACATGTTCTTTCCACAAGCTGAACCAGCGCCGTGGGCAGGATATACTACCACATCGTCTGCCAAAGTCATCACCTTATCTCTCAGGGAGTGGAAAAGAGTTGCTGCCAACTGCTCCTGAGTCATACTTGCTGCTTTCTGCGCTAGATCAGGACGACCAACATCACCTATGAACAAAGTATCACCCGAGAACAATGCTGTATCTTTACCATTCTCATCTTTCAAAAGAAAACATGAACTTTCCATGGTGTGTCCCGGTGTATGAAGAACCTTGATCGATACATCACCCAACTTGAACTCCTCTCCATCTGCTGCAATGTGAACATCATAAGTAGGATTCGCATTAGGACCGTAAATGATCTTTGCTCCGGTTGCTTTTGCAAGGTCGATATGACCAGAAACGAAATCTGCGTGGAAATGCGTTTCAAAAATGTACTTGATCGTTACCCCATCGCGTTTTGCACGTTCAATATAAGGCTCAATCTCTCTAAGTGGGTCGATGATAGCTGCTTCTCCGTTTGAAGTAATGTAGTAAGCACCTTGTGCCAAACACCCTGTGTAAATTTGTTCTACGTTCATAACTGTGTATTTTTTGTAATTAGTTGATGCAAAGATCGTGTCTTCACTTCCAATTCCGTGTAACGTTTGTTACGAATCTTATTTTTAATGAAAAAATATTTTCTGCTCCACCAAATTAAGCAATTATGATCGAGATTTAAATAATCTGATTAATTTTGTGCGGGGGTAAGTCTCGTACGACCAGCTCCCTCTGAATCCTCCAGGACGGGAACGTAGCAAAGGTAAGAGGTTGTAGCGGTGCGATATGAGTAGCTTGCCCCCTCCTTTTTTTCTAAGAATTACAATTTAGTAGTAACCAATTACGAATGTTCCGGGAACATTCCTTCAAAGTTATTCCTTTCTTTAATAATTATCAGGGACATTAATCCAACGGTTGACATTGTGTAAAAAACATGGAAAAATCGTTTTAGTGTAGTTCGTTTGACTTTCATCACCGGTTTATTTTTGTCAAAAAATAAGTTTATGAAATTCTTTATCGATACTGCAAACCTTAATGATATAAAGGAAGCAAATGACCTAGGCATCCTGGATGGGGTGACCACCAATCCTTCTCTAATGGCAAAAGAAGGAATTACAGGAGAGCAAAATATTCTTGATCATTATGTAGCTATATGTAATATTGTCGACGGACCGGTAAGTGCTGAAGTGATCTCTACTGACTATGCAGGAATGGTAAGAGAAGGAGAACATCTGGCGTCCTTGCACAAAAATATAGTGGTTAAAATCCCAATGATCCCGGAAGGCATTAAAGCGATCAAATACTTTTCTTCGAAAGGGATCAAAACCAACTGCACACTGATCTTTTCTGCCGGACAGGCTTTACTTGCCGCAAAAGCAGGTGCCACCTACATATCTCCTTTCCTTGGTAGACTTGATGATATTTCAACCAATGGACTTGACTTGATCGCTCAGATCCGATTGATTTACAACAACTATACTTTCGATACAGAAATACTTGCTGCCTCTGTTCGTCACCCAATGCACATTATTAATTGTGCTGAGATCGGTGCAGACGTCATGACCGGCCCATTAAGCGCCATTAAAGCACTGGCAAAACATCCGTTAACAGACATTGGATTACAGCAATTCCTTGCTGACCACGCAAAAGGAAATAAATAAAATTACTGCCGGGATAGTTTTCCGGCTTTCCAGTCTTCGATCAGCTTAGCCCATGAATATGGGTTAAGCAGATTGTTAACGGGCAACTGGCCGTTGGTATAGATCTTCGTATTTCGTTGATTCAAAGCATAACCGTAAGCCAAGGATGCATCACCGTCAAGTCGTGCAGCAACAAATGCTAGACTTTCACCTGATAATTCACGTTGTGCTCTTCTTATTGCATCCTCGTAAGGCTGCATATTCACAAAGTACCTAGCAAAATCCTCTCTGGATGGCCATGGATAAACCGTTACTTCAGGTAAGTTCAATGTGTCCCTGTGCATCATGTGAATGATCGAATAACGGTTCTCTGTTAAGGTATCAGGTACAATGTATGTTGAAGTCTTGTATCCGTATGCAGAAAAAACCAGTGTATCACCGGGAAGCACCACTTTGGAAAAGAAACCGTAGTAATCAGAGATCACTCCCCTCTTGATGCTTCGGTCGTAAACTGTAGTGTAAGGCAACTGTGCAAGATCCTCTTCTGCCACCACAACTCCGGAAAGCTGGATCAACTTCGAAGTATCCATACTGATCTGTGAGTAAAGATCGAAATTCAACAATAAGGAAAGCAGTATCAATGTAAATATGCGCATGAGCTCTTCATTAGTATTACAAGTCTACAGTTTTAAGTGAAGGACTCAAAATCATTTTCAAAAAATTAACAAATGAAAACTTTTTCTCCTGTGGTTTGTCTTCCTCACGAAAAGGCTTTACAAGTCAGAAATTAATGTTATTTTTGCAGGAATTTATTCAATAAATAGATTCACATGTCACTATCCAACATCAGTGAGATCAAAGAGGGTTTAACCTACGACGATGTATTACTTGTGCCAGCCTATTCAGAGGTTCTTCCGCGCGACGTACAATTAAAAAGTAAATTAACAAGAAACATAGAGGTCAACTCTCCGATCGTTTCGGCAGCCATGGACACCGTAACAGAAGCTCGACTGGCAATTGCGATTGCACAGCAAGGAGGTATTGGTGTGATTCACAAAAATATGACGATTGCTGAGCAGGCACTTGAGGTACGTAAAGTAAAGCGTTCTGAAAGCGGTATGATCCTCGATCCTGTAACACTCTCTGAAGACGCTTTCGTTAAGGATGCTTTGAACCTTATGAAAGAATACAGCATTGGTGGAATTCCCGTTATCGATAACGATAAGAAACTAAAAGGCATTGTTACCAATCGCGATCTTCGTTTTGAAAAGAATCTGAACAGACCGATCCGCGAAGTTATGACAACGAATAATATCGTCACGACCAACGATGGAACGGATCTTACAACAGCAGAAGAGATCCTTCAGCAGAACAAGATCGAAAAACTACCGGTTGTCGACAGCAATTACCGTCTTATCGGACTGATCACTTACAGGGACATCATTAAAGTAAAGACGCATCCTAATTCATGTAAAGACTCATACGGACGTTTGCGTGTCGCTGCAGCCGTTGGTGTAACACATGACACTATCGAAAGAGTCTCTGCTCTTGTGGATGCTGGAGTTGATGCAATTGTTATCGATACCGCACATGGTCATACTAAAGGTGTGGTTGATAAATTAAAAGAAGTTAAAGCAAAGTATCCGAAACTCGATGTTATCGTAGGAAATATTGCTACACCAGAGGCCGCAAAATATCTTGTAGATGCCGGCGCAGATGCAGTTAAAGTAGGTATCGGTCCTGGTTCTATCTGCACTACTCGCGTAATTGCTGGAGTGGGTGTTCCTCAGTTGTCGGCTGTAAACGATGTGGCCAAAGCGATTGAAGGTTCCGGAGTTCCCGTTATTGCTGATGGGGGAATCCGCTACACTGGTGACATTGTAAAAGCGATCGCTGCTGGTGCAGACATTGTAATGGTTGGATCCATGTTCGCAGGTGTGGAAGAGTCACCGGGTGAAACGATCATCTATGAAGGTCGTAAGTTCAAATCCTACCGTGGAATGGGTTCACTTGAAGCCATGCAGAAAGGATCCAAAGACAGGTATTTCCAGGATGCTGAGGACGATATTAAAAAGCTTGTTCCGGAAGGCATTTCGGGTCGCGTACCTTACCGTGGAAATCTTGTGGAAGTAATGTATCAGATCATTGGCGGACTTCGCGCCGGAATGGGATACTGCGGAGCTCCATCGATCGATAAGCTAAAGGGATCAAAGTTCGTACGCATAACTTCAGCCGGAATGCGTGAATCTCATCCTCACGATGTAACAATTACAAGAGAAGCACCCAACTATAGTATCAAATAAACGTTAAGCTTTAAACTAAAACAAAAAAGATCACACATGAAAAAGCACTTGTTTGCAGTAATCGGTTTAATGCTGGGCTTTTCCACATTGGCGCAGCAGAAAGATCCTGTTCTTCTGGAAATTAACGGTAAGCCTGTTACGAAATCGGAGTTTTTACAGATCTATTTGAAGAACAACAACGACCCGAAGTACGATAAGGCTTCTTTGGATGAGTACATGGTTCTTTTCAAGCGTTTTAAATTAAAAGTTGCAGAAGCAGAAGCGCTTGGATATGATACCATCCCCAAATTAAAGCGCGAACTGGACGGCTATCGTAAACAGCTCGCCCTTCCCTATCTTGTTGATTCTGCCAAGAACGAATCTTTGGTTCGTGAAGCCTACGACAGAACGTTGAACGAAGTCCGTGCCTCACACATTTTGGTAAAAGTTGAATCCAATGCCAGTCCGGCAGACACCCTTGCTGCCTACAACCGCATAATGGCCTTGAAAAAGCGCATAGAAAAAGGAGAAGACTTTGCTTATGTTGCGAAAAGTAAAGGTGGCTCAGATGATCCTTCTGCAGCAAACAACGGAGGTGATGTAGGTTTCTTTACGGCATTCCAAATGGTCTACCCATTTGAGGATATGGTCTACAAAACACCGGTTGGTGGATTGTCGGAACCGTTCAGAACCCGATTCGGCTACCACATAGTAAAAGTAACAGATAAGAGAGCTGCAAGAGGAACCATAAAAACTGCACACATCATGGTTTCTGTTCCTCGCGAAGCCTCACTTGAAGATGTTACCAATTCAGAAAAGAAGATCAACGAACTACACGACATGCTAAAAAATGGTGCCAACTTCGAAGAATTAGCAAGCGATCATTCTGACGATCCGAGTACCAGTAATAAGGGCGGAGTTCTTCCTGTTTTTGGTACTGGTGCAACAACTCGTATGGTCCCTTCATTCGAAGATGCAGCATTTGCTTTGAAAGCCGATGGTGAGATCAGTGCCCCTATTCGCACAGAATACGGTTTCCACATCATTAAGCGTCTCGAATTAAAGCCTGTTCAAACGTATGAATCAATGCGCAAGGAATTGCAAACCAAAGTCAACAAAGACGAGCGTTCTAAAAAGACACAGGATTCATTCGTAGCAAAACTAAAAACACAATACGGCTATAAAGATCAATCAAAAAAGACGATCAAATGGTTCTACAAGAACATGGATTCCACCTATTATATTGGAAAGTGGAAAGCAGATGGATTGAAGTCAAATAAATCCATGTTCACTATCGACGGTAAAGTATACAAGCAGAAGGATTTCGCAAAGTATCTGGAAACAAATTACAGAAATGTAAGAAGAGACGATGCTAAAGTCGTAGTGAACACTCAATTCAAGTCGTGGGAAAAGGAAAGCATCCTCGCATACGAAGAATCAAAATTATCCAGCAAATATCCTGAATTCAAAGCCTTAATGAATGAATATCACGATGGTATTCTTTTGTACGAGATCATGACAGACAAGGTATGGAACAAAGCAATGAAGGATACGACAGGTTTGCGCCAGTATTTTGACGCGAACCGATCAAAATACATGTGGGGCAAACGTCTGGATGCAGTAGTATACGAATGTCAGAACAATGCAGTCGCTTCTGATGTTTTCAAAATGATCCAGAACGATACGATCAACTCGAAGCATGTTTTGGAGAAGATCAATAAGGACAGTGAGCTGAATCTTCGCGTTCGCACCAACAAATTTGATATAGAAGCTACTAATTTCCTGAAAGACCGGAATATGGTTAAAGGTGTAAATAAGCCTTATGAATTTGAAGGAAAATTCTATGTCATTAACGTGACGGAAATACTTGAGCCAAGAACAAAAGAATTCAGTGAAGCAAAAGGCATTGCAACATCTGACTACCAGAACCAATTAGAGCAAGACTGGCTGGAAGAATTGGCCAAAAAGCATTCAATTAAGATCAATTACGAGGTACTTTACTCTCTTGGCAAATAGAAAAAGAATACATCTAGGACAGGCTGGCTTGTTGGTCGGCCTGTTTTGTTTTCTACTACTGAGCTCTTGCAGTGGAGGATCGGAAACAGTCGCAGAAGTGAATGATGTTAAACTATCCCGAACTGACGCAGAGATCATTATGCAGCATCTTGGTTATGACATCAATGATCCAAATGACTGGAACTTGTTTCTGGATAGCTGGACGAGAAGTGAAGTTCTGTCTCAGGAACTGGAAGAAAGTAACCCTGAAAGATCTCAACTGGCTGAACTTCAGTCAAGATTATACAAAGGTGAACTGGCCGGTACATACCTGGAGGAGCAACTTATACTGAAAGAGCTGGATTCCATTGTCTCTGAAAAAGATATTGAAGAATATTACAAAGCAAATTCTGCTTCATTCGCCTTGCAGGACTATCTTGTAAAGGCTCTTTACATAAAGATCCCAAAGGGATCCGATATTGAAATCAAAATGAGAGAAGTTTACCTGTTAAAAAATGATAAAGACCTCTCAAAAGTGAATTCTTATGCTAAACTTTATGCAGAGAATTTTTATTTCGACGATGAGAACTGGATCTACTTCACTGAACTTACCAAAGACATTCCACTCAAACAATTTAACAAGGATAACCTCGTTCTCAATCGCACGAAAACATTTTTTTCAGACGAAGAATACAGCTATTTTCTTAACATTATCGATTATCGATTAAAAGATGAAACACCACCGATCGAATTTCTTAAGCCTCAGATCCGGGAGATCATCTTATCTTCACGCATAAATTCACTCCGCGAGAAGAACAAAAAGAAATACTATAACAACATTGTAAAAAAACATGATATCAAAATACATTACCATTAGTTTGTTCTTTGTTTCTCTTTCAGCCTTCGCACAGGAAAGGAAAGTTGTAGACAGAATTGCCGCACAGGTCGGAGACAATATCATCTTAATGTCAGATATACAGGGGCAAAAGCTTCAGGCAATTCAGGCAGGAATGACAGTAGGAAAAGAAATGGACTGTCAGGTTCTTGAGGAATTGATGTACAACGAACTTTTACTCAATCAAGCGAAACTGGACAGTATCGAAATCTCCGATCAGCAAGTCGATGCCGAAATGGAAAACCGTCTGAGAGTCCTGGAACAGCAAATGGGTGGACGTGAAAAACTGGAAAAGTTCTATGGTAAAACAGTCACACAGATCAAAGAAGAATTCCGACCGATCATCAAGGACAGATTACTTTCTCAGGAAATGGAGAGGATCATTACAGCTGATGTAACCGTTACTCCGAAGGAAGTGAGCGAATTTTATAACAAGATCCCTAAAGATAGCTTACCACTGATCAACTCTCAATTGAGTTTCCAACAGATCGTTCATTATCCTGAGATAACTAAAGATGATAAGAAGCGTGCTTATGATCAACTTGCCGAGATCAGAAAAGCGATCATTGGAGGAAAGAGTTTCGATACTCAGGCTAGAATTCATTCAATGGACCCTGGAAGCGCTCCCCAGGGTGGTAAGATCGAAGCAACAAGAGGGATGATGGTCCCTCCTTTTGAAGCCGCAGTATTTTCACTTGAGCCCTACGAAGTATCCGATATCTTCGAAACAACATATGGTTATCATATCGTTAAATTGCTGAACCGACGAGGCGACGACTACCTCTGTCAACACATACTTATCATCCCTGAATACACCAATGAGGCACTGGAAAAGTCTGCTCTTATAATGGACTCTTGCTACAGCATGCTGAAGCAGAATCAGATCACCTGGGATGAAGCCGTTTTGAAATATTCGAACGACGAATCAACGAAACAGAACAAAGGGATCATTACAAATCCCATAACAGGTGAACAAACCTGGGACATGGAAGACCTGAACCAGATTGACCAGCAGATCTTCTTGCTGACTGACGCTATGAACAAAGGAGATATCACTTCGCCTAATCTGCACATAGATATGATGGAGCGAAAGCAAGGTATTCGTATCGTTCGACTAATGGACCGAAAACCTCAGCACGTTGCAAATCTTACTGACGACTATGCTTTGATCAAAAGGGCTGCAGAAAACGATAAAAAACAGCGTCTCATCAATGAATGGGTACAGGCGAAGATTGGAAATGCCTACATCCGAATTGATGAATTCTACCACGACTGTATGTTCAGTAATCCCTGGCTAACGAAATAGTTTTTTATATTTACCTTTCTACAAATTAAAAAATCATGTCAGATACAGCTGCGATCAACCAACTCGTAGAACATTATAAAGAACTAAAGAACGAGATCCATAAAGTAATTGTCGGTCAAGATGAAGTGGTAGATCAGGTACTGATCTCGATCTTCTCCAGAGGACATTGCCTGTTGGTCGGTGTGCCTGGACTCGCAAAAACACTATTGGTGAATACAATTTCAGAAACATTGGGTCTGAGCTTTAACCGAATTCAGTTCACACCCGACTTGATGCCTTCTGACATTATAGGATCGGAGATACTTGACGAGAATAGAAATTTCAAATTCATCAAAGGTCCCTTATTCTCCAACATCATTCTTGCAGATGAGATCAACAGAACACCCCCTAAAACACAATCTGCTCTGCTTGAAGCTATGCAGGAACGTTCAGTAACTGCTGCAGGGGTAAATTATAAACTTCCTGCTCCTTTCTTCGTTCTGGCGACACAAAACCCCATTGAACAAGAAGGTACCTACCCTCTTCCTGAAGCTCAGCTAGACCGTTTCATGTTCAATATTTGGGTTGATTATCCAAGTTACATTGAAGAACTAGCGATTGTAAAAGCTACAACAACTGATCAAAAAGTTAATTTGCGTCATATTCTGACAGCTGAACAGATCATGGCCTATCAGGACCTGATCAGACGCATACCTGTTGCCGACAATGTTCTCGAATACGCAGTCAAACTTGTTGGAAAAACACGCTATAATTCAGAATTCGCACCACAGATCACCAAGGATTTCATTTCCTGGGGAGCTGGACCCCGAGCATCGCAATACCTTATCGTTGGAGCGAAATGTCATGCCGCTTTGAACGGAAAATACTCTCCGGATATTGAGGATGTGAAAGCTGTGGCCAAGCCAATTCTTCGCCACCGTATTGTTCGAAATTATCGTGCAGAAGCAGAAGGATTCAGCATGGACAAATTGATCGACAGCTTACTTTAAAATTGGAATCAAACTACCTCATGAGCAAAAAAAACGAACTTCTGGAAACCTATAAGGACGTCTTTGAAGAAGGATTGATGAAAGAACTGGAAGAACGCTCCAAATACTTTCATCTTGAAGCGGGAGAAACGATGATGGAGGTTGGTCAGATGGTGACACATGTACCTTTAGTTGTAAGCGGAATCCTAAAGGTTTCCAGGATAGATGAAAATGGAAATGAACTCCTTTTGTATTATGTCAATCCAAAAGAAAGTTGTGCCATGACCTTTACCTGCTGTATGCAGCAACATCCAAGTGAAGTCAAAGCCGTTGCAGAAGAAGAGTGTGAAGTATTGCTGGTACCAATTGAGCTAATGGATCAGTGGATCACAAAATATCCGACATGGAAGAGTTTTGTTATGCGTACAATTCGCTATCGTTTTCATGAAATGATCGTAGCGCTTGATCAGATCGCGTTTCAGAGCCTTGATGAGCGACTTGTTCATTATTTGAAGCAAAAATCCAAAACAACAGGATCTGCTTTGATCAATCTTTCTCATGAACAGATCGCGAATGACCTGGCCTCTTCCAGAGTCGTCATCTCGAGACTTCTTAAACGACTGGAAAACGATAAAAAGGTTTTGCTTTACAGAAATCAGGTAAAACTTCTGAGCGGATTTATGGAGGATTAATTCCTTTGATCCTATACTGCAGAATTATTTTCAAAGCCCATTTAAGTGTTTCAAGCTGGTCTTGATGGCAAGTCTTTTTAGTATATTTGGACAGCTAAAAAACTTGGTATGGCAATTTCTAAAAAGGAACTCGAATTCAATTTTAACGACGATCAAATGAGATTGAAGATCTCCAACCTTCAGAGGGAGCTGGACAAGATCGCTTTAGGAGGTGGGAAGAAAAGAATCGAGAAACTTCATGAATCCGGTAAGCTAACTGCACGTGAACGAATAGAATTGTTACTGGATCCAGGATCCGAGCGTATAGAGATCGGTGCACTTGCAGGCTATGGAATGTATGAAGAGCATGGTGGGTGTCCTGCAGGAGGAGTTGTAATCATGATCGGATACGTATCCGGCAAACAATGCATAGTTGTGGCAAATGATGCCACCGTAAAAGCAGGAGCATGGTTCCCAATTACCGGCAAAAAGAACCTTCGCGCACAGGAAATTGCAATGGAAAACCGTCTGCCAATCATTTACCTGGTGGATTCTGCAGGGGTATATCTTCCAATGCAGGACGAAATATTCCCGGATAAAGAGCATTTCGGACGCATTTTCAGGAACAACGCCATTATGAGTTCAATGGGAATCGTACAGATTGCCGCTGTTATGGGAAGTTGTGTTGCCGGAGGTGCCTACCTGCCAATAATGTCGGATGAATCACTCATCGTAAACAAAACAGGTACTATCTTCCTGGCTGGATCCTATCTCGTGAAAGCTGCAATTGGAGAAACCATTGACAATGAAACTCTCGGAGGAGCAACGACCCACACCGAGATCTCGGGAGTATGCGATTACAATGTTGAAGACGACAGGACATGCTTGTCAACGATCCGAGATCTGATGGACAAAATAGGATCGTTCGAGACAGCAGGATTTGACCGAAAGGAAAGTGTCGAACCAAAATTTGAACCGAAGCACGTGTATGGGGTTCTTCCTTCTGACCGATCAAAACCGTACGATTCAAGACAGTTACTTAAATGCCTAGTGGACAATTCAGAATTCACTGAATACAAAGCAAATTACGGGAAAACCATTATCTGTGCTTATGCCCGTATTGACGGCTGGAGTGTAGGTATTGTTGCCAATCAGCGCGAGATCGTGAAGAATGCTAAGGGTGAGATGCAATTTGGTGGGGTTATCTACACAGACTCGGCAGATAAAGCAGCCCGATTTGTCATGAATTGCAATCAAAAGAATATACCGCTTGTTTTCCTGCACGATGTTTCCGGATTCATGGTAGGATCAAAAAGCGAACATGCCGGGATCATTAAGGATGGAGCAAAAATGGTCAATGCCATGGCTAACTCAGTTGTACCGAAGTTTTCAGTAGTAGTTGGTAATTCGTACGGCGCCGGGAATTATGCCATGTGCGGGAAGGCCTACGATCCAAGACTCATTGTTGGCTGGCCAACTGCTGAGATTGCGGTTATGAGTGGTGCCTCAGCAGCTAAAACGTTGTTGCAGATCGAAGTAGCATCAATGAAGGCTCGCGGTGAGGAGATCACCCCTGAAAGGGAAAAAGAATTGTTCGATACGATCAAAAAACGTTATGACGAACAGATCTCCCCTTACTATGCAGCCAGCCGATTGTGGATAGATGCCATCATTGATCCTGCTGATACTCGTAAAGTGATCTCAATGGGAATTGAAATGGCCAATCATAAAAAAGCTGAAAGACAATACAATGTTGGCGTAATTCAAACCTGATTTAACAGCTCTACTATTAACATAAAATTAAAAGGCATGCACCTTGAATGGCAAGTAAAATACTATCCTGAACTTTCAACAAATGAGTTTCACGACATTATCGCACTGCGACTTAAAGCATTTGTCGTTGAACAGAATTGCGCATACCTCGATCTCGATGGAAAAGACAAGAAATGTTACCATCTGATCTGTAGAGACGGATATGGAAATGTGGTTGCTACTGCTCGTATCCTACCACCTGGTCTGTCATACGAAGAAGTTGCAATTGGCAGAGTTGTTATCGACGAATCCATCAGAGGAAAAGGTGCGGGTCACGAGCTGATGCGTCAGTCAATGAAATTCGCTGAAGCTGAGTTTGGCTTGGTGCCTATACGTATCTCTGCACAAAAACACCTTGAAAGTTATTACAATAAACATCAATTTTTCAGCACTGGTAAGGAATACCTCGAAGATGACATACCTCATGTTGAAATGCTTTATACTCCAGAAAAAAATATATGAAAAAAGTACTCTTTTTTGTTGCAACAACTGCGATCATTTCGGCTTGCAGTGTTAGTAGAGAAAATGGAACTGATAATTCTACCTCAGGTAAATTATCAACGATCGACGTAGCTAACATGTCAAAATCCGTAAAGGCACAAGAGGACTTTTTCCTTTTTGCCAACGAAACTTGGATCAAGAAGAATCCGGTTCCACCTTCGGAATCAAGATGGGGAAGCTTTAACGAGCTCGAGAAGAGCAATATGGAAAAGCTGACTAGTATCTTGACTGCTTGTGCTGACGATAAGAATGCATCCAAAGGAAGCACCGAACAACTTTTAGGTGCGTATTACGCCTCTTTCATCAATATGGAACAGCGTAATAAAAGCAATTACGAGGCAGTAACAATCAAACTGAAGAAGATCAACCAAATGACGGACGTTAATCAACTTGCTGATTATCTTCCTGAGATGCACATTGAAGGTATTGGTAGTTTCTTTGGCTTTGGAGTTGGTCAGGACTTGAAAAATGTTGATTTCAACATTTCCTATTTGTCCCAGGGTGGATTGGGTCTTCCGAACAAGGATTATTATCTGAATGAGAACAAAGCCAAACTACTGGACGAATACATTCTCTATGTAAGTGAAATGGCAAGACTGTTCGGTTTGAATGACGTTGAAGCGAAGGAAATGGCTAAAAACATTCAGTTTATCGAAACAAGAATGGCTGAATCCATGATGGGACCTGCTGAAATGCGAATCCCGGAAAAAACCTATAACAAAATGTCGATCGATCAGGCGACTGAGATGTTTGGTTCATTCGATTTCAGAGGGTACCTGAAGCGCATCGGCAGCCAGCCCTTTGATTCTCTCATCGTGAGCAACCCTGAATACATTCAAAACCTCGGACTTTTGTTCAACGAAGTTGACCTCAGAGTGATCCAAAATTATCTATCCTGGAAGGTCATGAATCATTATTCCGGCCACATGAGTCAGGCACATGTACAGAAGCGTTTTGATTTCTACGGAAAAAAATTAAGTGGGAAAAGTGAAATGAAGCCGGTTCATGAAAATGCGATCGAAGAGATCACACGTTCAGAATTTGGTGAATTACTGGGAAAAAAGTTCGTTGAAAAACATTTCTCAGCCGAGGCACAAATAAAAGTGAATGAAATGGTGGACAATCTACTAATTGTGTTCAGAGAAAGGATCAATAACCTGGACTGGATGTCTGGTCAAACCAAGCAGGAAGCCCTTACAAAACTCAATGCAATTGGTCGTAAACTTGGATATCCCGATAAATGGGAAGATTTCTCAGCACTTAATTTTACAAGTTCAGATTATTTAAACAATTACATAGAGGCCCAAAGATTCAGTCATTACAAGAACTTAAACAAACTTAATCAACCAGTTGATAAACAGGAATGGGGAATGCCTGCTCACATGGTTAACGCATACTACCACCCTCTTCTGAACGAGATCGCTTTCCCTGCTGGAATCATGCAAGCTCCTTTCTTTGATGAAAAAGCGGAAGATGCTGTGAATTATGGTCGAATCGGAATGGTTATCGGACATGAATTCACCCATGGTTTCGACGATATGGGATCTAAATTTGCCGCTGACGGAACCTTCAAGAACTGGTGGTCAGAATCAGACCGAAAGCTTTTTGAGGAAAAGACAACCATTCTTGGAGAAACCTTCAGTTCTTTCTGTCCTATTGAAGGACATTGTGTGAATCCTGATCTAACAATGGGAGAAAATATTGCAGACCTTGGAGGATTGACAATGGCGTATTATGCGTATTTGCGAACTGAAGAGTATAAAAAGAATGAGATCCGTGAAGGTTTCAATCCGGCTCAGCGTTTTTTCATTGCATACGCGCAGCTTTGGAAGATCAACTATACAGAAGAAGAGATGAAGAACCGCATTGCAACGGACCCTCATTCACCGGGGATGTATCGTGTGAATGGACCTTTGATGAACTGCCCTGAATTCTTTGAAGTCTTCGATGTAAAAGAAGGCGATAAGATGAGGAATACTAAAACGAAAGTTGCAAAGATCTGGTAATAAAAAAAATCCCTCACTCGAGGGATTTTTCATTTAGTTCAGATTTACCAGAATCCTTTTTCCTTTCCTTTTCATTGCTGTGACCGACTTACTGTAATTAAGAATGGTCTGCAATGTATTGTTGCTCGGAACGATCTTGACGTTATCTGTTGGTAAGGAAATTTGTTCAGAGTATTTTTTCAACATAGGCTTTTTGTTTGTTTTCTAAAAGAACGCGAGTGATCTGAAATTATTTTGATTCTCCAAAAAGAATTTCATTAATTATCGAATACATGAGGATCTGATAAGAGATATGCGCTCTAGTTTTCCCTAAGCCATTTTTTCTGCTTAACTTTAAGGAATAATATATAAAACAGATTTATGAAAATTCAAGATCTCGTGGTCGTTTCGCTTAACTACAAGCTATCCAATCACACAACAGGCGAAAAGATCGAAGAAACAACCACAGAGAATCCTATGGTTTTCCTTTATGGAGTAGGTGGAATTATCCCAGAATTCGAGGACAATATTCGTGACAAGCAGGCCGGTGATCTTTTCGAATTCGCTATTACTGCTGAAAATGCATATGGTGAGCGCAATGAGGAAATGATCGCAATGATACCTCAGAATGTATTCCATGACGAAAATGGAAATTTCGATGCTCAAATGTTTCAGGTTGGTGCAGTTGTACCAATGTCAGATAACGAAGGTAATCACCTCCGCGGTAATATCATTGAAGTGACGCCTGAGTATGTAAAAATGGACTTCAATCATCCACTTGCAGGAACAGACTTACATTTCAGTGGTGAGATATTGTCTGTACGCGCCGCGACACAAGACGAGATCGCACACGGTCACGCACATGGTCCGGGTGGACATCAGCACTAAGAAAATCGATTGAAAATAAAAAAGGGGCAGATATCTGCCCCTTTTTCTTTTTAAGATCTATCTGCTTCGTACAGCAGTTTTGTATAATGTTTGAGCGATCGGAATAATACTGAGATCAACAAAGCGCCAATGGCAACATACATTTGCATGTCTGTAAATTGGACCTCTTTAGCCTCAAAAGAACCTCTCAGAAAATCAACAAAAACAAAACCAAGTATTGTAGCAGTCACACCCGAGTATTCGCGTCTCAAAATAGTTTTCAATGAAAAAGGAATACTCGACTTTTCGTAATTCTTGAAACTTGGCCAGAATGGCGGTACTTTCAATGACCAATTCACGTAATCATCACCGAACTTCCTCTCTAAAAAACGCTCTTCAGCGAACATGATCCTTTCATAGTACAGCCAAAAGAGTAGAGAAACCGTCAAGATGAACCAAATATTGAAAGTATACATTACTATTCCGATCCACATGAAGTAGTTCCCAAGGTAAAGCGGATGACGAACAGTTGAATAGATACCTTTGGTGTTCAGGGCTTCAGCAACCTGTTCTTTTGTGTTGCGTCCACTGGTATTCTTGTTACTCGTACCTATTGCGATCGCTCGTATAACCTGTCCGGCAAAAGAAAAAGCCGCACAAATTCCCAAAAGGATCCACTTTAACAACTCCTTATCATGAAGAAAACTGTAATCGGTGAAGAATATGGCCGGGACCGACATGATGAATAAAACGAGCGGAATCTGTCCTCTATATTTGAAGAGAAAATTTCCGTTTTTTTCAAGAGAATGAATCAGAGCCATTAAAAAGAAATATGTATATTGCGCGTTTAAGCCACGAAGTTAACATTATTGCTGACTACTATGAACGGAAAAGTAAAAATTGAACTTGAATACCTTCTTAAAACATCACCTCGTGTTCTCGAAAACATGCTGTGTACTCCAAGCGGATTAAGCGAATGGTTTGCAGATGATGTTGACATCAATGATGACGTTTTCACTTTTAAATGGGATGGCAGCGAAGACAAAGCTCGTCTGATTTCCAAAAAACAAGGTTCAAAGGCACGATTTAAATGGTTACGTGATGAGGAGGAAGGGAATGATTGTTACTTCGAAATGCGTGTTCAGGTCGATGATATGACAAAGGACGTCGCAATGTATGTCACCGATTTTGCTGATGAGGATGAAGAAGAAGAAGTTAGAATGCTTTGGGAACAGTCCGTTTCAGATCTCAAAAGAGTTCTCGGTGCCTGATCATTTGATCATCGGTTTGATCAAAACCTCCTGATATAACTTTTCATAGATCGGGAGTATCTTATCTAAATGAAAATCGTGAGAACGAGCCAAGGCATTTCTTTTGAATGTGCTCAATGTCTCTTCGGAAGATAGTATCTTCAAAGCATTGCTTGCCATATCCTCAACGTCTCCTACATTCGATAAATATCCGGTAACGCCATGCACATTCACCTCTGGAATTCCTCCTGCATTGGATGAAATTACAGGAACAGCAACTGCCATTGCTTCAAGAGCTGCCAAACCAAAACTTTCCGTTTCAGAAGGTAGCAAAAACAGATCTGCGATCTCCAATACATGCGAAGTATCCTGAACTTTACCCAAAAACGTCACCCTGCTGCAAATTCCGAATTCTCGGCACATTTTCTCAATAGTATAGCGTTCAGGACCATCGCCTACAAGTATCAATCGGGACGGGATCTTTTCATTTACTTTGGCAAAGACACGGACTACATCCTCTACTCTTTTTACCTTCCTGAAATTAGAAACGTGACAAAGGATCTTTTCTTCCGGAGACGCATATTTGCATCTCATGTGCTGATAAGAGGATTCTGCTTTATCTGAAGGAACAATAAAATTAGGTATCACATGTATATCCCTCTTGATGTCAAAATGTTCAAATGTACTCTCCTTCAGACTTTCAGAAACAGCCGTAACTCCATCGGATTCATTAATACAAAATGTAATCACTGGCTCAAAAGAAGGATCTCTTCCAACCAAAGTGATATCAGTGCCATGTAGCGTTGTAATAAAAGGAATATTTATTCCTTGTGAACGTAAAATCTGCCTGGCCATGTAGGCTGCAGAAGCATGAGGGATAGCATAATGTACATGCAAAAGATCCAGTTTTTCGTACTTTACAACATCAACCATTTTACTGGCTAATTCTGTCTCATATGGTTGATACTCAAACAAAGGATAATCGCTGACCGCTACTTCATGATAAAAAATATTTTCACGGAAACTACCTAACCGAACAGGTTGAGAATAGGTGATGAAATGGATCTGGTGCCCTTTTCTTGCAAGGGCCTTTCCCAACTCAGTTCCTACCACTCCACTCCCACCGAATGTGGGATACAAAACCATACCTATTTTCATAAACCTTTTTTGAACAATCTCAACAGAGAAAAAGTTCCTTTAAAATTAGTTATTAATCCGCTTAAAAATCCTTTCGATGATGAAATGACTGAGATATACTGCCAACCAAGCAAAGGGAATCGCTGCAAGCACATCAATACTGTAATGAACACGTTGTATCATAACCAACAAGCCCATAACAATGGTCAGAATCAGAAAAATTAACTTGCGTCCTGAAAGTAAATAAATTAGGAAAATCAGTGCTGTGTGCCCACTGAAGAAAAGGTCTGTGACAACCTCCACTGGATAAATGAGATTATTTAGAAAAGGATCCTCAAGGTAAACAAGGTCTTCGGGTTCCCTCAAGGGCAAGAGTGAAATGGTTATGATCCTCATCAATGCTATCAGACCATAGGCGATCATGATCCGGGAAAGAAAAAATTGCTGCCGATGCGTGAAAAAAACGTACAACAATAAAGAACCATACGTAATGGTGAAAATGGGTAAAGAAACATCAAAAGCCGGTAAGATCGAATGAACCGGATCATCGAATTGAATTCCTTTCCCTCTTGTGGCCGGTTCGTGTGAATCAATGAAAACAATGAAGAGCGAGGCTGATACTCCAAGAAAAATCAGCGCCAACAACATTGACTTCCATTCCTTTTTAATCATTTCGAACCGGTAAGTACTTCGTAGAAAACACGCTGTATCTCCGTACGTATGTTCATGTCGCGTAATTTCCAGTTTTCCTGGTCCGGACAAACACGATTGGACAAAAAGACATAATTGATCTGGTATTCCGGATCAGCCCAGGCCAAAGTTCCGGTAAATCCCGAATGACCATAACTTTTCTGAGAGGCCTTTGAATGACAAGTCCCTCCTCCTGATGCGGTTGGACGGTCGAAACCTGCTCCTCTTCGATTCCCTGCGAACTGTGCTTTTGTGTATTCTTCCACAACTTGTTCCTTAAGGTATCTTTTTCCGCCATATGTACCTTTGTTCAAAAGCATTTGCATCAAGGAAGCAAGATCCGTAGCATTGGAAAAAAGTCCGGCATGACCTCCAACACCGCCAAGCATCGCTGCTCCAGGGTCATGCACATAACCATGTATCAATTGCTTCCTGAAGGCCATGTCACGCTCGGTAGGTGCGATCTTTGACTTCGAATAATGTTGCAGCGGATTATAGCGTAAACTTCTTAATCCCATTGGACCATATAATTCTTCAACGAGAAATTCATCTAATGTTTTTCCGCTTTGTTTTTCAATGATCTTCTTGACAAAATAGTAACCAAGATCAGAATAAACATAGGATTTTTTGGCAAGAGGAGTCCTCATGATCTGCTGATAGATCGAATCTGTATAATCATCTCTGATCCACAGATCATCGGCAACCATGAGACTGTGTCTTGAAGTCTTTTTGTCCGAATAATAGCGTTCATCAGGATTCCCGCCATTTAGTGTACGTTTGTAAAAGGGAATCCATGCCGTCAATCCCGCCTGATGCGCCATCATGTCACGAAGACTGATCACTGCATACTTTGTTTCATTAACGGTTATATAATCTTTGAGTTGCTTATCCAATGAAAATTGACCTCTCGATTGCAAAGACATCAATCCGACCGTTGAGGCGGCGATCTTTGTCACAGAGGCAATGTCGTATAGATCTTCATTAGAAACCTTTACTGTGTCCTCGTACAATTTGGTTCCAAAACTCTTTCGGTAAATGATGCTTCCTTTGTAAGCAAGAACGATCTGACAACCGGGATAAGCACCTTTCTTAATTCCATTCAAGGCGATCCTATCCACCTCATCCAAGTCAGCAGAAGCAATCCCGAATTCTTCCGGTTGAGAGAACTTAAGTCTGCCTCCCAAGGATAATTGAATACCTTCTCCACGTTGATACGAATTTTTTACCGTCATAGGTAAACTTCCCGTAGCTCTTGCTGCGCCGAAAATGAGTTGCGCTGCTCTGGTTTGAGCTGCTGGATTATTTTCGTATGCGACCACAATAGCATCTGCTTTTTCGGTATTTACAGCAAAAAGTGCATTTGGATTACCAAACAACACCATAATATTCTCAGACTCTTGCGGAAGGCTATTTAAAAAATCATCCCAGTTACCCCCGAAACCATGAGCATTTCGAGATCTAACAGTATTTGCATGAAAAGCAACAATAATTCTATCGTATTTCTCCGCTTTTGAGATGAAATCAATTTTTGCTGTGGCCGGATCTTCGTAATGAAAATGTTCCACATCCGCAAAATCACTCACAGCATCCCTGAAGGCATGTGTATTTTCTCCAATTGAAACTCTGGCTGTTTTTATATTCAGTTCCTTAATTGGTAAAACTTCTTCTCTGTTTCTCAAAACTGTCAAGGCCTTTTCATACGTCTCATGACGTGCCCATTGTTGTTCCTCAACCGAATACTTCTTGTATTTCACCGGTGCTACCACGAATTTCTGCTTCGCTTTCAGAACTTTGAGGCAACGTTCGTCGATTTCTTTCAGGCTGATCTGTCCTTTATCCACTTTGGATCGAATGGCTTTAACGGCGTCAACAACACTCTCAGGGAATAAGAGTATATCACATCCTGCCTCAAAAGCTTTTACTGCCGCTTCTGTTTTTCCGTAACGATCTGAGATGGCCTTCATGTTCAGTGCATCCGAAATAATCAATCCCTGAAAGCCCATCTTTTTCTGAAGATAATCTTTAATGATCTTAGCTGACAAACTGGAAGGTGTGCCGGAATCATCCAACGCCGGAACATTCAAATGACCTATCATTACGGAAGATGCTCCTTCCCTAATACCTTCTGAAAAAGGATACAGATCGATCGCTTCAAGTGTTTTCAGTGATTGGGAAACAGTAGGAAGTTCAAGATGCGAATCTTTATCCGTGTTTCCATGCCCCGGAAAATGCTTGATGGTCGCCATGACCCCGTTTGATTCAAATCCACGGACGAAAGCTCTGACGTGATCTGACACCAATTTGGGGTTCTCTCCAAAAGACCTGAAACCGATGACCGGGTTATTCGGATCACTATTTACATCAGCCACTGGAGAAAAATTCATATGGATCCCAAGTTCTCGGCATTCCTGTGCCATCATGGAAGCAATGCGTTCAGAAAGGTTCACATCATTTGCAGCTCCTAAAGTGTAAGCGTATGGAAAACGTTGCTCTCCACTCAATCTCATCTGAACTCCCCATTCAGCATCCATTCCGATCAACAAAGGAACCTCGGAAATCCGTTGAAACTGATCTATTGCAGCACTGAGATCCTTGCGCTCTCCCTGAAAGAAGATCACCCCACCGATCTTATAATCTGTAATAAGACGTTGAATTTCGGATAGATGTTTTTCCCCCTGTCCTGAATAAGCCGCCACCATAAAGAACTGTGTGATCTTTTCATCCAAGCTCAGTTTTTTTAGCTGTTCCTCTGCCCAATTCTCAGTACTGACCTGCTTCAGCGATCGAGATGAAGAAATTCCAGGTCGCTTCTTTGCCGACACAAAAACTACAATCGTTGCGATCGAAAGAATCAGGAGAAAAGGCTTCATGAATTTCATACGACGAAATTAAGGTGTTGGCTTCATTTTAAATAGCATTTATTGTGTTTTTTATCAATATCGATTATTGTGCCAACGCAGAAATATGACCTTTTGTCATTTTGTGTGAGGAGGAATGATTATTGATCCAATAAACGTCCAAAGGGACAGATAATTTCTTAATTTTGTTGTATACTCAGGTAAAGCAATGCAATTTAGATTCCTCAATAAGAATATTCAGAACCGAAGATTTGACTTCGCGCCTCGCTATTTTGATGAACGCAGGGAAAAACTTGAATTGAAAAAAAAACAGTTCGAAAGGCTTAAGAATAATGATTTAACACCAGAGGAACGTCAGCAACTTCTCAGAAACAGCATGAGAGAGAGTTGGTCAGGAGGTCAATATCGCACTCAGGCTAATTCCGCTGCCAACATACGTATTTTACTTTTGATAGCTGTTTTATTAGGATTGGGGTATTTGATATTTAACGGATTGGATGATGTCGATACTGTTGTAAAAAAGTTAATGTAGAATGAGCGGAATAATTAAGCTCCTTCCCGATCACATTGCCAATCAGATAGCAGCAGGTGAAGTCATTCAGCGTCCTGCCTCTGTCGTTAAAGAAATGATGGAAAATGCCATTGATGCAGGAGCGACAAAAATACAGGTGATCATTAAAGACGCAGGCAGAACTTTGATCAGGATCATTGACAATGGATCCGGAATGACCGAGGACGATGCTGTAATGTGTTTTGAGCGACATGCCACCAGCAAAGTAAGTACTGCTGAAGACCTCTTTGCACTGCGTACAAAAGGATTCAGAGGTGAAGCCTTGGCTTCAATTGCAGCGATTGCACATATCACCATGAAAACCCGTAAAGGACATCATGAAACAGGCATCTTGATAGAAATGGAGGGCTCAAGGATCACAACGAAAGAAGCGACCACTTGCCCTGAAGGAACTTCTTTCGAAGTCAAGAATCTTTTTTTCAATGTTCCGGCAAGACGCAATTTCCTTAAATCGGATACTGTGGAGTTTGGTCATATTCGAGACGAATTCGAACGAATTGTACTTGCTCATCCTGAACTGTCCTTCACTTTAACGCACAACGATAACGAGATCTATAATTTGCCAGCGGCTGTGCTAAGAAAAAGGATAGTTGATGTATTAGGAAAAAGTTCTAATGACAAACTCGTGCCAATTGAAGAAGATACCGACATTGTTTCAATTAGAGGATATGTTGGAAAACCTGAATTCTCCAAGCGCTCTCGTGGGGAACAGTTCCTTTTTGTTAATAACCGTTTTTTCAAGGACACATACTTTAACCATGCGATCACCAAAGCCTACGATGGTCTGATCGCTCCAAAACACTTCCCTAGTTACTTTTTGTACCTGACGGTTGATCCCGGTAAGATCGATGTTAACGTTCATCCAACAAAGACAGAGATCAAATTCGAAGAGGACCGCCATATTTACAGTATCCTTTTGAGCAGCATTCGTCAGGCACTTGGTAAATACAACATCGCTCCTACTCTTGATTTCGAAAGAGAAACTTCATTCGATCTGCCTTTATCAATGAAAGACCAACCTGTCACCGAGCCTGTTATCCGTGTCAATCCTGACTTCAATCCTTTCAAAAGTGGTTCCTCTTCAGGAGGATCAGCATCTAAGGGCAACCATTTCACAAGTGCAATACGTGCAGAAGGATTTGGTAACACCTCTGTTTCACAGAGTGACTGGGCAGAATTCTATAAAATTGAAGAAGTCGAGGAAACCGAAAAAGAGGATGAACTCGAAAATTTGAGTAAAGATGATTCCTGGGCAAATCACAACTTCCTTTTTCAAGGCAGATATATGTTCACACCAAGTGAGAATGGCCTATTTGTCATCGACTGGAAAAGAGCCTACGAAAGAGTGATGTATGATGAGTTGATGGCAAATTTCATTTCAACTCCCATCGCTTCACAAAAGCTACTGTTCCCAATGGAAAAAGAACTTTCGAAAGCTGATCAGGATGCATTGGAAAGTAATCGCACCTTGCTAGAGCGCTTTGGTTTTGATTGGACCATGACTAAGGACCAATTGGAGATACTGGCTGTTCCTGCTGTATTGCAAGATGAAAGTATCATGCCGTGTATCGATGAAATACTGGAGAAGATCGTCTACCAAAGCATTGACAAAGGAGAGATCGCACACGCAGTTGTTCTATCGATCTCAACTTCATCTGCCCGAAAAAAGAAACTATCCGATAACGAATCAGCCCGAAATTTAATGGACCAGTTCTCTGCCTGTACCGAGCATCTTTCTCCGGAAGGAAAAAAGGTGATAGAACACATAAGTCAGGAGGATATCAATAAACGTTTTTAAGAAAAAATCATGTTTCAGAACATTCCGCAAGTAACGAAGAACATACTCATTTTGAACATTTTGTTCTTTGTAGCGACTTTTGTTTTTCAGGGGCAAAACATTGATCTTGTGAGGCTTTTGGGAACTCACTATGTGAATTCTCCGCTGTTTGAACCCTTTCAGATCGTTACTCATTTCTTCATGCACGGAAACTTGTTCCATATTTTCGTGAACATGTGGCTTTTTGTCATGCTTGGAGGATTTCTTGAACGACTTTGGGGACCACAGCGATTCTTTCTGTTTTACATCATTTCCGCTCTGGCCGCATTTGCCTTGCACAATTTCATGGGTGTTTACCAGATCGAACAGATGAAAAACATCTTGGGTCAGGAGGTTCCTTTAGATCAACTGAATAATATTATCAAGACCACATCAGTTTATAACCTGGATGGAGCGATCAACGACTTTCTGGCTAATCACCCCGTGCAGTCGATCGACACATTGATCAATTATGTCCAGATGTCTATCACACCAATGGTAGGTGCTTCCGGTGCAGTTTTTGGTGTTATGGCGGCGTTTGCCATTCTTTTTCCAAATACGGAATTCTATTTATACTTCATGATTCCTGTGAAAGCCAAGTATCTTGTGGGAGCCTATTTTGTATTTGAAGTATACTCAGCGTTTCAAAATAATGCGAACGATCCTGTTGCCCATCTCGCACACATAGGCGGTGCAATTGCCGGTGCAATAATGGTTTTGATCTGGAGAAGAAAAGACAGAAATAATTTTTGGTGATATGCAAACAGAGCGGACATTTCTTGACGATCTTAAGTATCAGTACAAATATGGTGGAATGACCATCCGTCTGATCATCTTCAATGCAGTAATCTTCCTAGCATTACAAATTCTCTTCGTATTTGCCCGTTTGATCGGTGGAGATGTTGAATTGTTCACTGCTGATCTTACACGAGAGATCTTTGCCTTGCAGACAGATCCTGTTGGATTTTTGACCCATCCTTGGGGATTGTTCACCAGTATTTTCTCCCATTTTGGGCTGTGGCATTTCATTTTTAACATGCTTTTCCTTTATTTCTCCGGAAGGATGTTCGAAAGCATGTTCGATGAAAAGAGACTTCTATACACCTACATATTAGGCGGTTTAGCAGGTGGCTTGTTCGAAATCCTTGCCCACATAATTTTCCCGGCACTTCAAGGCACTTCGGTTGTCATTGTTGGAGCTTCAGGTTCTATTATGGCCATATTTTCAGCTATGGCGTTCTATCGACCTAATCTCACCGTTCAGCTCTTTGGACTTTTCCCGGTCCGAATAATAATCATCGCCGGACTTTTCATATTATCTGACCTCATCTCTTTGGGTAAACAGGACAGTACAGCACATTTTGCTCATCTTGGTGGTGTGATCCTTGGAATGTGGTCGATCCGTTCACTTTACAGTTCTTCGAATATCATAACAAGATCGCAACGTTTAGGGGATCTAATCTTATCCTTTTTTACACGCATCTTCACCCGCAAACCTAAAATGAAGGTCAGCAAAGGAGGAAATCAGACGTTTAAAAAGGACGAAGACTATAATTTGGATAAAAAAGCCAGACAAGAAAAAATAGATAGGATCCTCGATAAAATCTCTAAATCAGGATACGATTCACTTTCAAAAGAGGAGAAGGGTTTTCTTTTCAAGCAAAGTAAGAATTAGAGCAGATGAAAAGGTTCTTACGCTTCTCTAATTTTTTAAAACTCTTGACTTTTATTTGTCTGGCAGGATTACTCTTTGCCTACCTGACACCTTTTGTTCATCCGAATACCTTCAAACTGTTACCATTCTTCGGACTGGCATACCCGATCCTTCTTCTTTTCACCATTCTTTTCCTAATCCTTTGGATCTTTCTGAGATCAAGGATGACATTTTTAATCGCATTAGTCCTCATTATTGGAGGGAAACTTCATTTTCGAATGATCGCTATTGGAAGTGATCCTGAAAAGGAATCGGAAAATACGGAATCATTGCATGTCATGAGTTATAATGTGCGCTTGTTCGATCTTTACAATTTTTCAGGAAGCGACCGTTTGAATACCCGCAATGAAATATTTGATTTTCTTAGATCCGAATCACCTGATGTGGTTTGCTTTCAGGAGTTCTATCATCAGGACAAGCCAACAGATTTCGTGACCAGAGATTCGATTACTTCATTTCTACAGACTAAGGATTATCATGAACGATATGCCCACAAATTACGTGGCCGACAAAATTTCGGAGTGGCCATGCTATCTCGCTTTCCAATGATTGCCAAAGGGGATGTCATGTTCGAGCAGCAGGGTAATAGCGACTTCAATTATTGTATTTATGCAGATATAGTAAAAGGCATCGATACCTTTAGAGTGTACAATGTTCACCTTCAATCGATTCGTCTGCAAAGCGAAGATTACAGCGTTTTTGAGGATATGAAAGAGAAAAAACCTGAGGCGTCAATGGTTCGACTAATGATAGACAAACTACTTATTGCTTATCCCAAAAGAGCTGATCAGGCAAGAAGAGTAATGCAACATGTCGTGACCTCTCCTTATCCCACTATCGTGTGTGGCGATTTTAACGACACCCCTCTTTCATACACTTATCATCAATTCAACAAATCCCTCATCGATGCATACCGCAACACCAGTTTTGGAATCGGAGCCACCTATGCTGGAAAGGTTCCTGCCGGAAGGATTGACTATATTTTTCATACAAAAGATCTGGAATCCTCTGATTTCGAAATACAGGAGAAGGTACTGAGTGATCACAGAGCCATTTCCTGTAAGATCTATAAAAAATAATTCCTTTATATTTGACACAAATCTAACGATCGATGAAATTATTGAATCACTCATTTTTCTTGGCTACAATGCTCTTCCTTGTTGCTTGTTCAACGAATAAAACTAACCTCGAACAATCAGATCTGACCGGAACATGGACACTTTTCAAAGAAGTAAAGAACGAAAAAACGATCGATTATTCTGGTGTGCCCAGCGCAACAAAGATCGAGTTCAAAGACAATGGATATTTCTTGATGTTTGATAAGATCACGGACGAAAAAATTAGCAATGCCGGGGTCAGCAAGATTCAGGATAACCTTAAAGGTCAATTCGAGATCATGGATAATGTTATTCAAATGAATCATTATTTGGGCGATTCCCTGATCAAAAAAGAACTTGAAGTTGTTTCTTTTGATGAAAAAACACTTGTTCTGAAAGATCCGAAAACGGGTAAAACCAGTTACTTTAAAAAATAGATCCTGTGCTTGTAGAGATCAATCCTTCCAATATTGACCAACGTCTTATACAACAGGCTGTTGATATTTTAAAAAAGGGAGGGATAATCATTTTTCCCACAGATACTGTCTACAGTATGGGTTGTGATCTTTACAACAAGAAAGGATTGAACGATCTGGCCAATCTGAAAGGAGTTAAACTCAACAAAGCAAACTTCGCCATTATCTGTCACGATCTGAGTAATCTGTCTGAATACGTTAAACAGATCGATCGTCCTACTTTCAAACTACTGAAACAATCCCTTCCGGGACCTTTCACCTTCATTCTGAATGCATCGAATGAGATTCCAAAACTCTTTGACACGAACAAAAAAGAGGTAGGAATCCGTATACCTGATAATCCAATCATCCTCGAAATAGTCAGGACATTGGGAAATCCGATTGCAACCACCTCTCTTCACGATGATGAGGATGAGATCCTTGAATATTTCACTGATCCATATGCCATTTATGAGAGATTTGACGACAGGGTTCCATTGATAATTGACGGTGGATATGGTAATCTAGAAGCATCTACGATTGTCGATTGTACTAGCGGTGCTCCTGAAATCCTAAGACAAGGAATAGGACAGTTAGACATATGAAGCTGATCATAGATTGCGGTAGTTCAAAGACTCGTTTCATTGAAGAAATGATCGATGAATTTGATGATTACTCAACCGTTCCCATACTCGATCTTGATCGAGTGAACCTGACAGACTACAATGGAATTGTCATTTCCGGTGCCCCGATACTCGTAACGGAGCAAGATATTACACCTTTTCTTGAGAAGACCCAGTGGCTAAAAGATACTACCATTCCTGTTCTGGGCATCTGTTTTGGCCACCAGTTGATTGGAATTCTTCACGGCGCATTTGCTTCTCGAATGAAGGAAGACCGCGACTGGCAAACCATTGAGATCCTGGAAGACAACCCACTTACCGATAAACTTCCCTATGAGTTTGAAATGATGGAAGACCACTGTGAAACGATTTCTGTTCCACCGGGCTTTATTTTATTGGGCATTTCGGACGCCTGTGTCAATGAAGCCATGATGCACAAAGAAAAACCACTTTTTGGAGTTCAATTTCATCCCGAAGTTTCCGGAAATTATGGTAGAATATTATTTGACAACTTCTGTCGTTTCTGCGAGGAGACTTCAAAATCCTGATCGTTTTATCCGGCTTTTTTTCTGTAAGGTCGGCTGAAATAAAAAATGACCAAAAATCCCAATACTGTGGGCGCCAGCCAAATAACCACTGTGGGTAAAAAACGTATATTATTTACTAAAAAAGCCGTAGTCGCTGCTATATAAGAACCTGTCATTCTTCCAATATGCTCCCTCATATAAATGTTCTTGTCATGAACTGGACGTTTAAAAAGAAAATATTTGGATTCAAGTGCTATCAAACTCATTCCTATACCACCAAAAACCAACAATATTATTCCAAGGGAAAGATTTTGCTTTAAAGAGATGAGACCCAGTAAAACCATCGTGACAAATGACAATCCGTAAAATAGTACCCTGAACTGGTCTGTCCATTTCAAGTCATTTTTCACACGATAAGTATTGAATCTAACCCCGGACTGGACCAAGTAGAAACTAAAGATCCCAATTAAGAGCAAGAACCAATTTCCCTTCGTTATACTAACATAAACGGAAGTTAGAAACACTATAAACATGGCCAGATAGTAAAGCTTGCCAATTCGTTTATGGAATACCGTTCATTTTTGTAGAATAAATTCCATCATTCCAGTCAATAATGAAAGTAAACCGGCAAATACATGAACTACTAAAAGCGCCTTGATCAGCATGTAAATTGATTTAATTACCGCAATTTAAAATTAAATCCGATTCAATTCTTTTTAAATCAAATTTGTTGAAAGAATATTCAATTAGGGATTAACAATCTGAGCTAAAGAACGATATTAGCAGTATGGTAATGAACAGGATCTGGACCGGGATGTTTATAATCGGAATGGTTGTAGCATTGTCGAAACTTCTTTTCTGGCAAGATACAGTGGTCTTCAAGACAATGGTGGATGGACTTTTCGATTCTGCAAAAACAGGATTTGAACTGGCTTTATATCTCACCGGAGCACTTTGTCTCTGGATGGGATTCATGAGGATCGGTGAAGATGGTGGTGCAGTTCAATTGTTGAGTAGAGCAGTTTCTCCACTCTTTTCCCGTCTCCTACCGGAAGTTCCAAAAGACCACCCTGCGGTTGGATCCATGATGATGAACTTTTCGGCAAACATGCTGGGATTGGATAATGCAGCTACTCCATTAGGACTTAAAGCAATGAACAGCTTGCAGGAACTCAATCCCAAAAAGGATACAGCCTCTAATGCCCAGATCATGTTCCTGGTCTTGAACACTTCAGGGTTAACGATCATTCCCGTAAGTATTCTGGCCTACAGAGCTTCGTACAATTCTGCCAATCCTACAGAAGTTTTTCTACCAATTCTTTTTGCAACATTTTTCTCCAGTCTTGTTGGTTTGATCACCGTTGCAATCTGGCAAAAGATCAATTTATTCAACAAGGTAGTACTTGCCTACCTCGGCACTATTACAGCTTTGATAATTGGCTTGCTGGTCTTTTTAATTTACAATCCGCAATACACTGACCCTATCGCCAATGTTGGTGGCAATGTTTTATTATTTGGTATAATCATGTTCTTCATTATCCTTGCGATGAGGAAAAAAGTCAATGTTTATGAGTCATTCATTGAAGGTGCAAAAGGTGGATTTTCGGTAGCCATTAATATTGTACCCTATTTGATCGTCATTTTGGCAGCGATATCTGTTTTCAGGAATTCAGGTGCATTTGAAGCATTGCTGGACGGGATCCGTCAACTGGTGCTGTGGATCGGAATATCCTGTACGGAATTCGTTGAAGCATTACCTGTAGCCTTTATGAAGCCTTTGAGTGGTGGAGGTGCACGTGGTTTAATGATTGACACTTTCAAAATCTACGGCGTAGACTCATTCATTGGCAAACTGGCCGCAACATTTCAGGGCAGCACGGAAACAACCTTTTATGTTCTTGCTGTTTACTTCGGGTCCGTTGGGATCCGCAACACACGTTATGCGGTAATTGCGGGACTGATCGCTGATCTTGCAGGAATCATTGCCGCCTTATTCATGGCATACTTATTCTATGAATCATGTTAAGTTGGTTTAGGAAGAAAAGAAACATGCAAAATCGGGAAATTCAGTTAAGTAAAACTGAGATCGTCCCCATGAAACCAATAGACTATCCTGCTAAGATCATTCTTGCCTGGGCAAAGGCTATTGACGGTAACTCAGAAATCCTGCTTTGGCTTAAAGAAAATGGTTATCCCGAATTAGCCATGGCCACCTATGCGATCCATCTAAAGGAAGAGGCGCGTGAATGGCTACCAAAGAACGGATATCCTCAATTGATGGCTTTCATCAATGCTTCTGAAGGCAACGAAAAAGCACAAAGATGGTTGCTGATCAATGATATGATGCTGCTTTATCACATGTCGCAGGCAATTGAAAATGAACAAGAAAGCTGGGAGTGGTTAAGTAAGAATGTAACCGCTGATCTGTTTTTACTGACACAAACAATTAAAAAAGTGAAGGACCAGATCGAGGAAAACCACAACGACATCCATTCTTTCCGTAAAGATCTATAAGTTGTAAAACAGATTCACCTCTGTTGCCCCCTTACCGTACTCACGGAAATCGGCATCAAAATACTCAACTCCCTCTTTTTTAGAGAGAAACATTCTAACCTCTTCTTTTAACACACCTTCACCAACGCCATGAATTAAAATGATCCTTCGAATGTGTTTTTCCCTTGCACGATTATAGAAATTCCTCAATTCCCTGAGTTGAATTGCCAAGATTTCAGCATTACTCATTCCAACATGTGAATCTATCAACGACTCAATATGAAGATCCAACTCCCAAATATCGATCGGCTTTCTTGAACCGGTTTTCTCTTCTTTCCTTACAGTATATTTCCTACTGGAGACCGAGTCATCATCATTAATCTGAACAACTGCATCATCTGGCAGGTGAAAATCTATTCCATGGATCTTTACCAATTCCTGAGTTCTAAATGTTCGTTCAAAACCGTCTTCGTCCTCCACTTTATAAATACCTGGCGAAACAAGTTCAACCACTCTTCCTCCTCCTGTCTCATAGAGGAACCTGACCTTCTCACCTACCTGAAAGGTATTCAAACCACCACTCATAATTGGCCACAAAAAAATCGTAATTCAGAATAAAAAATACAGGAACAAGCAAAGACAAAACCCACAAGATGATGATGATCAGTTTAAACAGCACAGATGAATCCTTGGCAATAGGACTAACCAACACCGAATTAACTTGACTGGCAAGGATCGGATCAGCATCCTCACTGGGAACATTTTCAACGAAATTTTTCAACCCCGGAGTATTGTTTAGCAGGATCTCTTTGATCTTGTGAAAATCCCTATTGCTTAACAATTTATAGCTGGTCCTGAAATTGATATCTTCCTCCTTCATTTCCTTTCGAAGGTTGTACTGATTTTGAATCGTTCTCACTCTAAAGCCCATGATAAATCCGAAAGCAATCATCACCCAGCTGTCGATGTACCAACCGAATGCGATCAACACCAAAGAAGAAACGAACGAAAAGACCAGCAGGAACAGATCATGATTGGCTTTAATGAGTAGTTTGAACAACTGACCGCCATCCAAAGGATCCAATGGAAGCAAGTTAATGATGTTCAGAAGTAAAAAGAGTATAGCCAGATCCATCATCCAAACCTGATGATATGTTCCTGCCAGAAAAATAAGTGTAAGTCCAAAAATGATTCCGGGCATAGGACCGGCAGCGACAACCATCAAGCTCTGTTTTTGAGAATATTCCTCCTTGCTTCCTTGCACAAAAGCCCCCATAAGAGGAATAAAAAGCATTCGTACATTTTTGTAGCCAAAGAGTTTCATCATTAAAAAATGTCCCATTTCATGAACGATCAGAACAAGGATCAGATTAAAAACAAAATTCACCTCATCCGTAAAAATGAAAAGGAAAACAAGAATGAACAGTACGATCGAAAAGATCGTCAGTGCAAGATTACCTTTTGCTTTTGGCTCAATTAATTCCGGTTTCGGTGGATAAAGATCAAAATGTTCCATACAAGAGTAAAGTTAACGAATGTGATGAGAACTTGTTCAACTCGTCAACCTATTTTGATCTTAAAACCAATCAAGCGATCAATATCAGCAATGAAATAATGAACAACACCAGAAATACCAATGCTGACAACACACACCATGTGCAGTAAGCCTTAAGAACGTAACGCTGAATGTATGAGAAATAGGCGGAAAACAACATTCCGAAGGTAATAACAGAAAAGATCAGCCAAAAAGGCACTGCACCATTCAGGTAAAATATCGTCAGGATCAAAATAGTAAGCAGCATGAAAAATCCCAGGTAAGGATTCTTGACTCCGAATGTTTTTCTGTAGGAACTGTACTGTACCTTCTTACACCACTCAGGAGGAAAGAAAAAACAAGCAACATCCTTCCCTGCCAAGGCATTGTATGATAAATAAATAGTGTTGAGGATTCCAATTCCCGTAACAACCAGCAATAAAACGATCTTAATATCCATGCTCAATCAACTTATTTTCTGCGAATTTAAAGAGTATTGGACCTGAAAACCATGACTTTAATCAGGTAAGCAAAATTACTTTCTCCTTGCGCTAAGTACCTTGAGGACATCATTCAAAGAATACCTCTTGGATTTGAGCAATACCAAATAATGAAATAACAGATCAGCGCTTTCTTCCAACAACAAATGATCGTCATTTCTCAAGGCCTCGATCACCACTTCTACGGCCTCTTCTCCTACTTTTTGAGCAATCTTGTGAATACCCTTTAATTTCAATGCCGCAACATACGAATCCGAAGATTCACTTTCCCAGCGTTCACCGATCGTCGATTCCAAATCTGAAATTACCCCAAACGAAGTACCTTGCTCTTCTCCCCAGCAGGTTTTTGTTCCTTTGTGACAAGTCGGTCCAAGCGGATCTACCTGGATCAGCAAGGCATCCTGATCGCAATCCAACTGAATGTTTCGAACGATCAGAAAGTTCCCGCTCTCTTCTCCCTTGGTCCAAAGACGATTTTTTGTTCGCGAAAAGAAACACACTTTCCCTTCTGACCGTGTCTTTGCAAATGCTTCCTCATTCATGTAGCCCAACATGAGCACTTGAAGCGTATTTACATCCTGAATGATCGCAGGAACCAATCTGTCACCTTTTGCAAAATCTATTTGTTCTAAATTATTCATCGTACGTCGATTGAATTGTTCTTTAAATATGTTTTTAATTCCGGAATGGCGATCTCACCAAAGTGAAATACGCTGGCTGCAAGAGCCGCATCCACATTACTCTTTTCAAATACCTCTTTGAAATGCTCCATTGAACCGCATCCACCTGAAGCGATGATCGGCACATTCACGGTTCTCGAAAGCTGATCCAGTGCCCCAACCGCAAATCCGGCCTTTGTACCGTCATTATCCATGGAAGTGAACAAAATCTCACCGGCTCCTAATTCCACCCCTTTCTTTGCCCACTCGAAAAGATCCAGCTCGGTTGGAACCTTTCCTCCAGACAAGTAAACGACCCATTTTCCTTCTGTGTATTTGGCATCAATGGCGAGAACGACACACTGATTTCCAAAACGCGCTGCAAGATCACTGATCAATTGCGGATTGCGCACAGCAGACGAATTCACACTGATCTTATCCGCCCCGTTGTTCAACAATTGATAGGCATCTTCGATAGATGAAATCCCACCACCAACAGTAAATGGAATATTTACCTGTTGCGCTACTTTTCGCACCATATCGATGGTCGTCTTTCGTCCTTCCTGGGTTGCTGTAATATCCAGAAAAACCAACTCATCGGCGCCATTTTCAGAATAAAACTTCGCCAGATCGACAGGGTCTCCGGCATCACGCAAGCCCTCAAAATTGATCCCTTTCACCGTTCTGCCATCCTTGATGTCTAGACAGGGTATAATTCGCTTCTTTAACATGATCTATCCATTCAGTTGCAGCAATTCATTCAGTTCGATCCTTCCTTCGTAGATCGCTTTTCCGATCACAACAGATGGAATTTCATTTTCCTTGAGTTGTTTTATGTCCTCTATCCCTGAAACACCGCCACTGGCGATCAGCTTCAGATCAGGATAGCCCGTCATGATCTCATTATACAATTCAAACGCTGGACCTTGAAGCATTCCATCTTTGGAGATATCCGTACACAGGACATGACGAATTCCCAGTTGATAGTACCTGTCAATAAAATCAAAAAGATCCAGGTTACTCGTTTCCAGCCAACCACTGACCGCGATATTACGATCTTTTACGTCCGCACCAAGAATGATTCGGTCTGGACCGTATTTAGCGATCCATCCTTTCAGTTTTTCGGGGTCCTTCACCGCAAGGCTACCAATTGTAACCTGATCTGCTCCAGCATTTAAAACTCTTTCCAGATCTTGATCGCTTTTGATACCACCGCCAAAATCCACTTTCAAAGATGTATAGGCACAAATGGTCTCCAGCACCTCCAAATTGACAACCTTCCCGGCTTTCGCACCATCCAGATCCACCAAATGCAGACGTTTAAATCCATGAGACTCGAATCGCTTAGCCATCTCCAATGGATCATCGCTGTATACTTTTTTCGTATCGTACTCCCCTTTGGTCAAACGAACACATTTTCCGTCGATGAGATCGATTGCAGGTATAATGATCATTTCGCTTTATTTAAAAATCGTTTTAACACTTCTTCACCCGCCTTACCGCTTTTCTCAGGGTGAAACTGACAAGCCAAAAAATTCCCCTTCTCGAGAGCCGCAGAAAAGGCAAAGGGATAATTCGATTCGGCAATGGTGAATGGACTCAAAGATGCATAATAACTGTGCACGAAATACACCGGTTCTGTTAATCCAACCAGTGTTCCTTTCGAATTCAACAGATCGTTCCAGCCCATGTGCGGGACCTTCAATTGCTCATCGAAACGAAGTACCTTAACCCCTTCAAAAATACCTAACCCTACTGTATTTCCCTCTTCCGTTGAATCACACATCAACTGCATTCCCAGACAAACCCCCAATACCGGTTGTTTCAAGTTGGGGATCAACTTATCCAGTGCACTTGACTTTAATTGCTGCATGGCGGTTTCAGCATGACCAACTCCCGGAAAAACAACCAGATCTGAGGAACGTATCTCCTTTTCATCGGATGAAAGTACAGGCTCCACTCCCAAACGCTGAAATGCGGAAGCTACTGAAAAGATATTTCCCGCACCGTAATCAATGATGGTTAGCTTCATAACATTCCTTTTGTTGAAGGTAAAACAGCATTCACTCCATCTCGTCTTTTGGCCATTTTGATCGCTTTGGCAAATGCCTTGAAGATCGCCTCGATCTTGTGATGCTCGTTGACGCCTTCAGCTTTGACATTTAAGTTGCATTTCGCTCCATCTGTGAAGGATTTAAAAAAGTGGAAGAACATCTCAGTCGGCATCTGTCCGATCATTTCCCTTTTGAACTCTGCTTGCCATTCCAACCAGTTCCTTCCCCCAAAATCGATTGCGACCTGCGCGAGACAATCGTCCATCGGCAAACAAAATCCGTAACGCTCGATCCCTATCTTGGAACCCAAAGCTTTTGCGAAACATTCTCCCAACGCAATTGCGGTGTCTTCAATCGTGTGGTGTTCATCTACTTGCAGATCTCCTTTCACTTCTATTTTCAGATCCAAGGAACCGTGACGAGCGATCTGATCAAGCATATGGTCAAAGAACGCTATTCCGGCATTGATCTCAGAACGCCCAGTTCCATCAAGGTCCAACTCAATGGAAATGTCTGTTTCATGCGTTTTTCGCTGATAACAAGCCGTACGAGCTCCTAATTTCAAAAAGGTGTAAATCTCCTCCCAATCGGTAGATTGCAAGGCTACAACTGATCGCAATTCCTCTTCTTTAGCTGTAACTTCCGTTTTACCCGGATCATTCGGATTCACCATGTAAATGGCTTTTGCTCCCAGATTTTTTGCTAATTCTACATCCGTCATACGGTCACCGATCACAAATGAATTTGCCAGATCGTACTCACCGTTGAAGTACTTTGTTAACAAACCGGTTCGCGGCTTCCTTGTTTCTGCATTCTCTTCCGGAAATGTCTTATCGATGCATTCCTCGGCGAATTCAATCCCTTCAGAACGAAGTGTTTCAACCATCAATTTGTGCGGACCAATAAAGGATTCAAATGGATAGGATGAAGTTCCTAGTCCATCCTGATTGGTCACCATTACCAATTCAAAATCCAACTCACGAGCGATCTTTCCCAATCCTGAAAAAACTTTGGGATAGAACTGCAATTTCTCGAAGCTGTCAACCTGAAAATCGACAGGTGGCTCCAAAATAAGCGTCCCATCACGGTCTATAAACAATACTTTTTTCATGCTATTATCACTTAAAAATTATTGATGAGTTCAAGTAGTTTATCGTTCTCATCAGGGGTGCCTACTGTCAAGCGAAGTGTGTTCTCACACAACGGTTGATTAGAGCGATTACGAACCACTATTCCATTTTTTATCAAATAGTTATACATGCCATTTGCATCTTTTACTTTAATTAAAATAAAGTTGGAATCGCTTGGATAAACCAGCAATACCTTTGTTGATCTTTTCAATTCTTCGATCAACTTCTGGCGCTCTGAAACGATCATCTGAATTTCAGTCTTCACCTTACCTGGATCGTTCAATTTCTCGGCAACAAACTCCTGCGTCAATTGATTGATGTTATAAGGAGGCTTGATCTTATTGATCCAGTTGATCATTTCTTCAGAAGCGAATAACATACCCAGTCGGACCGCTGCCATTCCATAAGCTTTTGAAAAGGTTTGAGTAACCGCAAGATTCGGGAACTGCGATAGATCTCTCAAAAGCGACTCCTGTTCGGCAAAGTCAATATACGCCTCATCCACTACCACTATTCCTTCAAATCGCCGTAAGATCTCGTGCATCTGTTCTTTAGGAAAACACTGTCCGGTTGGATTATTCGGTGAACATAAAAAAAGCAACTTACTGCCTTCTGAAGTCTTAAGGACCTTATCCACATCCAGCGAAAAATCGTCATTCAAGAGGATTCCAACCAATTCGACCTGATTGATCCTTGCCGAAACGGCATACATTCCATAAGACGGACTGATCGTGGCAGCCTTATCTATTCCCGGTCTGCAGTACAAACGGAATATCAGATCGATGCACTCATCGGAACCATTACCCAAAAAGATCTGCTCGGCGCGAACACCCTTCAACTCTGCGATACGCTTTTTCAAATTCCTTTGCATTGGATCAGGATAACGATTAACACCGTTATTGAATGGATTTTCGTTGGCATCCAGAAAAACTGAAGCCTCCCCTTCAAACTCATCCCGAGCAGATGAATAAGGTTTCATATCCAGAAGATCCGGCCGAATGATGTCAGTTAATCTCATTATTCTGGTTTAAACGGTTCAACCTCAACGTTACTGCATTTTTATGCGCTTCCAGTCCTTCTGCAGCAGCCATTACTTCGATGGCGGAACCTATATTGCGGATGCCTTGCTCAGATATTTGCTGGAAAGTTATCTTTTTAATGAACGAATCAATGGACACACCTGAATATTGCTTCGCATAGCCATTCGTAGGCAAAGTGTGATTCGTTCCTGAAGCGTAATCTCCGGCGCTTTCCGGTGTATACTTCCCAATGAAAACTGATCCGGCGTTTATTACTCCATCGACTAACTCTTCATTGAACTCCGTCTGAAGGATCAAATGTTCCGGTCCGTACTCATTGATCACAGAAAGCAGCTCTTCTTTTTGAACCACGATCGCCGATGAATTCTCCAATGCATTTGCAGCCATTTCTTTTCGCGGGAGACTTTCCAATTGCTTGTTCAATTCCGTTTCCACCTGATCAATCATAACTTTAGATGTAGACAGTAAAACAACTTGAGAATCAGATCCGTGCTCAGCCTGTGACAGCAGATCAGACGCAATGAATTCAGGATCTCCTGAATCGTCGCAAACCACCATTACCTCACTAGGTCCTGCAGGCATATCGATCGCAATTCCAAGTTTTTGCGCGTATTGTTTTGCAGCAGTTACATATTGATTTCCGGGACCAAAGATCTTATATACTTTCGGAACTGTCTCAGTACCATGAGTCATAGCTGCAACTGCCTGAATTCCACCGATCTTGTAAACCTGATTGACACCGACAACCGAAGCGGCAAACAATACTGCAGGGTGAACCTTTCCATCTCTACCGCATGGTGTACAAAGTATAACTCGTTTGCATCCAGCCAATACTGCCGGGATCCCGAGCATAAGTACTGTAGAAAATAAGGGAGCTGTACCTCCGGGTATATATAGCCCAACTCGTTCGATCCCCACTGATCTGCGCCAGCATTTTACCCCTTCCATAGTCTCGACCTCCAGAGTTTTTTCTGTCTGAACCGAGTGAAAAGCACGAATGTTTGCAGCCGCGAGCGTAATTGCATCTTTCAGTTCTTGTGAAAGTTCTTGTTCTGCCTCCTTGAACTCCTCCATTGAAACCAACAACTCTTCCGGGTCAACCTTATCAAATTGAAGACTGTAGCTCCTGACAGCTTTATCCCCATTCAGCTGAACCTCCTCGAAAACGGAACGCACCAAGGACTCCAGATCCTGCTTATCCAATTCCGGCCTTTTCAATGCATTCATCAACTCATTAGAAGTTGGATATATAAACTTTTTCATCCTTTCGAAATTAGTAATTGGCAAGTAATTTATTTGACCATTTTCTCGATCGGTACTACAAGAATCCCTTCTGCCCCTGCCTCTTTAAGTGCATCGATGTTCTCCCAGAACTGATCTTCAGAGATCACAGAGTGCAAAGAACTCCAACCCGGTTCAGCCAAAGGCAGAATTGTGGGACTCTTCATTCCTGGAAGAATACGAATGATCTCAGAAATAGCGTCATTTGGTGCATTAAGCAAGATGTATTTCGAATTCTTTGAAGACAATACAGCCTTCATGCGAAACACCAGTTTATCGAGGATATTGAGTTTTTCACTTGAAAGAGATGGACCTTTAACCAAAACGGCCTCAGAGCGAAGAATTACTTCTAACTCCTTTAATCCATTCATAAAAAGTGTATTACCGGAAGAAACAATATCACAGATACCATCCGCCAGTCCAATTGTAGGTGCTATCTCCACGGAACCAGAGATCGTATGTATTTCGGCTGTTACGCCATTCTTTTCCAGGTACTGTTCAACTGTATTCGGATAGGAGGTTGCAATCTTTTTCCCTTCAAAATCTTTTACCGATTGAATATCTGAATTCTTTGGAACCGCAAGTGAAACACGGCATTTTGAAAAATTCAAGGGCAAAAGTACCTCCAATCGCGACCCCTCTTCGATCAGCAGATTTTCTCCAATTATGGCAATATCGACCACACCATCTTCAACGTATTGAGGAATATCCGAGTTTCTTAAAAACAAAACTTCTAAAGGAAAATTAGGAACTGTGGATTTAAGCTTCCCGTTAGATGCATCGACTTTCAATCCGCATTCTTTGAGGATCTCAAGAGAGTCCTCCAGTAACCTACCTGATTTTTGAACAGCAATTCGTAACATTTTCTTTTCTGTTGTGCCGGATCGCTCTATTGGGAAATAAAAAACCCGCCTGAACGATCCAAGCGGGTTAATAATATGATTTTAGAACACAATTATCTCACGCTTGGATGATTCCAAGATGATGATGATGCATTTGTGTCATTGTATTTTTCATGGGACAAATATATTCACTTTTTAATCAGTTGTGCAAAATCTTTTGCAAAATAGCTTAAAATTCCATCTGCGCCCGCTCTACGCATACTTAAAAGCATTTCACTCATTGCCAGTTCGTAATTCAACCAACCTTTTTGTGCTGCCGCATAAACCATTGCACATTCCCCGCTAACATTGTAAGCAGTGATAGGAATATTGAAATTCTCTTTTAGCACATGAATAATATCCAGGTAACAAAGAGCAGGCTTAACCATTAACATATCAGCCCCCTCATTGAAATCCAATTCAGCCTCTAAAAGTGCCTCGCGTTTGTTTGCGGGATTCATCTGGTAGGTCTTTTTATCACCCGATTTAGGTGCAGAATTCAATGCGTCGCGGAAAGGACCGTAAAATGCACTTGCATATTTAGCGGTATAGGACATGATAGAAACATCTGTGTACCCGTTGATATCCAATGTCTCTCGAATACTTTCTACCCGTCCGTCCATCATATCTGATGGTCCGATAATATCGATTCCCGCCTGAGCTTGAGCCAATGCCATTTTGTTCAGGATCGGCAAGGTCTCGTCGTTCAAAATCCGGCCATTTTCTACTAAGCCGTCGTGTCCGTCTGAGGAATACGGATCCATTGCCACATCACTCATTAAGACAACTTCAGGGAATTTTTCCTTGATCGTTCGGATCGCATGCAAATAAAAGTTCTCATCCGCATAGCTGTAGGTAGCTGTTTTGTCCTTTAAAGACTCTTCAACAGCAGGAAAAAGATCGAAGGTCATTACTCCAAGTTTCATACAAGACTCTATTTCAGGGAGCAACATATCCAGAGACCATCTGAAATTGTTCGGCAATGAACTCACCTCTTCCTTTATTCCTTTTCCATCCTTGAGAAATAAAGGGTAGATCAAATGCTCAGCTCCTATTTTAGTCTCTTCAATCATTGCGCGAATAGCGGGCGATTTTCTGTTTCTACGTGGACGGATCAACATGTTATTCTTTTTCAACAAATTTAATCAGTTAGAACGAAAAGAAGTCAACAAAAAGATTGACTCGAGAAAAAGAACCCTTTTGGAGTTTTTTTATAATTTTAGCGCTGCAATAACACTATCCTATGAAAAGATTCATTTTGGTCGTATGTACCTTGCCTGTTGGATTACTTTTTACACAATGTGATTCAGGAAAAGAGGTTGAAAAAGAGAAAGTCGATAAAGAGGTTCTAGATCCGAACAGTTCATTGAACACAAACTTTGACGGTAAGATCTTCAGTATTCCTTCTCCTGTTCAAACAGCTTTGCTCATCAAACAAGCGAAACTGAACTTTAATGAAGATCTTTTGAATCCTATTAGCAACTCTTCGAATTACACGACGGAGCAAAAGCAGGCGTTAAACCTCGGTATCTACGGGACAGACTTAGGTTACGCTGCATTGTACCAACAGAAGTCCATTTCACTGAAATATCTATCAGTCATTGAGAAATTAACAGGGCAGTTAGGTTTGGAGAAAGCTTTCGACAAAAATTTCATGTCCGGATTCGAAAAGAACAGCGACAATCAAGATTCCATGATGGTAGTTGTTTCAGATGCCTTCAGAAAAGCGGACAATTACCTTAAGAGCACTGACAGAAAAGCAACTTCAGCGCTTATCCTAACAGGTGGATGGATCGAATCCCTTTATTTCGCTTGCGAACTGAACAAGATGAAATCAAACCCAACAATTATCGAGAGGATTGGTGAACAGCAGCAGACACTCTACACAATTATTGATATTCTCGAAGAGTACAACAAAGGTGGAAGTAATGACGAACTTATCAAGGAAATGAAAGATCTTCGCATTTACTTCGACAAAGTGAATGTTGACTATCAGTTCGTTGAACCTAAGACTGACGCTAAGAACAAAATCACCACTCTTCAGCATAGGATCTCTTACAAGATCGACACAGACGTGTTGAACCAGATCATATTAAAGGTTAGCACAATTCGTGAAAACATCTTAAACTAAGCACTATGAATTACCTTAAAATAACCCTGTTGTCAATTCTGACAGTATCTTTCAATGCAACAGCTCAAGATTGTGAAAAGATTGTGAAAGTGTGTGAGTCCTATCTTAATGGATCAAAGGGCAAGTCTAAATTTGTTTCTGACGGACAGGTTTACACAGCGTTTCTTGATCGCGAAAAGGCTGAGTTCAAAACTACTTTTTATGGAGGATCGACCTACCGGATCGCTGCCAGTGCAGGAAGTGATGATGAATATGTGATCTTCACTGTTAGGGATCCTAACGGAAACATTTTGTTTACCAATAAGAACCACAAAAATGCTCCATATTGGGACTTTAAGGTTCCAAGAACTATCCCCGTGACGATAGAAACGGAATTGGACCTTGATAAAAAGGTAACAGGTTGTGCCGTAATGCTTATCGGATTCAAACAATAGAAATAGAATTCCATGAGCGAGAGGATCCTTCGTGCTTTAATGCAACTTTTCGCCATCATCGCTCAGGTTGATGACAGTGAAGGAACCGATGATAATCAATCAGTAAAGAGTTCGAAGGCTATTCGCATAATCGAATCCTTCCTACGGGTTGAGATCAATGCTCAATTGATCGATCAGTATATTTCACTTTTTGATGAGTACCTTAATGCACTGCATCAGAAGCAGAACAAAAAGGACGGAGCGCGTAAAAGAAACTCTGTCAACTCAGTAAAAGTTCTCCGTATTTGTTCTCAGATCAACGAGGAACTTACTCAGAAACAAAAGGTCATCGTTCTAATTCGTATCATTGAGTTTATTCAGTCCAATGATAACGTCACAGAACAAGAAGTAGAGTTTGTCAATACTGTTTCTGACGCCTTCAACATCCCCAAAGAGGAATACGATCAGATCACTGATTTCATACTGAGTTCAGCTTTACACAGAAAGGATAGTCCGGATATCATGTATGTATGTCCAAAACCGAACAGTGAAGACAACTGTATGCATTTGGACGGACTGGACGATGAGATAAGGATTCTTTTTATACGAAGCGTCAATCTATTGTTCTTCCGTTATTTTGGAAACGACGAGTTAAATCTGAATGGCCAGTTCATCGTCAATGACAGAACCCATATTTTCACTCAGGGTTCTACACTTCGCACGTTAAAAAGCAAGCACCTTTATTACAGTGATGTACTGGGGCATTTTTTGAAATCCAAACAAAACAATCCTCTTACATTCAAATGTACGCAGGTTTCCTATAATTTCAGAAAAGATCAACCCGGTCTCAGACCGATCAATTTTATTGAACGCTCAGGGAAACTAATCGGAATAATGGGAGGTTCAGGTACAGGGAAATCAACTTTTTTAAACGTACTGAACGGCAACATTGAACCCACTTTTGGAAAAGTCACCATAAACGGAATCGACGTTCATAAGGAAAGTGATCAACTAGAAGGGATCATCGGTTTTATAAGTCAGGATGATCTTCTTATCGAGGAATTGACGGTTTTTCAGAACATATATTTCAATGCTAAACTGTGTTTCGGCAATCTCGGTGAGCGCGATCTTAAAAGAAAAGTAATTGATATCCTTTATTCAATAGGGCTCTATGATGTAAAGGACTTGGTCGTTGGTAACCCACTGCAAAAGACCATCTCAGGAGGTCAACGAAAAAGATTGAATATCGCACTCGAACTTATTCGTGAACCCGAAGTACTTTTTGTTGATGAACCAACTTCCGGACTTTCTTCAAGAGATTCGGAAAACATCATGGAGCTGCTCAAGGAATTAACCTTTAAGGGAAAGTTGGTCTTTGTGGTTATTCACCAACCCAGTTCTGATATTTTCAAGCAATTTGACCGTTTATTCATTATTGACAAGGGTGGTTACCCTGTTTTCGATGGTAATCCGACCGATGCAGTCGTATACTTCAAGGGACATGTTCACCACAGCAACGCTGAAGAACGTGAATGCTCCGTTTGTGGAAACGTCAACCCTGAACAGATCTTCAATATCATTGACTCAAAAGTTGTCGACGAATACGGAAACTTAACATCACACAGACGAACAACTCCAGAGGAATGGTATTCGAAGTATCTGGACTACAAACCGAAATCAATAATTGAAGAAGAGACGGTTGCACCAAAGGGTCAATCGGTAATTGCCGGAAAAATAAAACAGTTCAGTGTTTTCTTTGTGCGCGATGTACTCTCAAAACTATCCAACCGCCAATATGTTTTGGTAACGTTGTTAGAAGCTCCGGTTTTAGCTTTCGTACTAGCTTTTGTCGTGAAGTATTTCAACGGAAAACCAGATGCACAAGGGAATCCAACCTACTCCTTCTTTGCGAACGAGAACATCCCTCAGTTTATTTTCATCGCTGTTGTTGTATCATTGTTTCTTGGTCTAACTGTTGCCGCTGAGGAAATTTTTAAAGACCAGAAAATATTAAAAAGAGAGCGTTTCTTGAATCTATCGCGAGGAGCCTATCTATCTTCCAAAGTATCGATACTGTTTCTCATTTCAGCTATACAAGCTCTCTTATTCGTATTTGTAGGAAACCTTATTCTTGAGATCAAAGGAATGTGGTTCGAATACTGGCTGGTGCTTTTTACCACATCATGTGTTGCAAATATCGTTGGCTTGAATATCTCAAGCTCCTTCAATTCAGCCAAGGTTATCTACATTATTGTACCAATTCTGATCATTCCTCAACTTTTATTCAGTGGTGTGATCGTTAAATTCGATCGTCTGCATCCCTCCTTCTCCAGAAGTACTGAAGTCCCTTGGATCGGTGACTTGATGCCTTCAAGATGGTCCTATGAGGCCATTGCCGTAAGTCAGGCAACACAGAATAAACTTGAAAAAGACTTTTTTGAGATCAACGTCAGAAAGACGGAATCAACTTGGAAAAAGGATTACTGGATCCCGGAGCTAAGGAGACAACTTGATATATTCGAAAGCACTTCGAACCAAGCTCAAAAATCTAGTTCATTTGAAATTATCTCTAATGAGATCAGTAAAGAAGAAGATAAATGGGAAGATTTCAGTTGTGAGGACTGCTTCAAATCTGCAGAAATAGAAACTCAAACCTTAAATCGGGAAGCAATTGTAAATTTTCTGGATATTCTCTATAAACAATACACCAGGTCATTTAACAAGGCTCAGGAAGAGATCGAGCTCCGCAAACAAAAAATTGGTATCCGCAAGTACAATGATTTAAAGGAGATCTACAACAATGAGGCACTTCTGGATCAGGTAACAAACAGACGTGAAACGGAGAAAATCGTTATCCACGAAGGACAATTGATGAGGAAAGACTCCCCTATTTATTACGAAAACAAAAACATTTCTTTTTTAGGGTCTTCATTCTATGCCCCGTCAAAATCCCTATTTGGCCAACAAGTAAGTACATTTTGGGCAAATGTGATTATCTTATGGATCTTTGCAATCTTTTCCTGGATCGCGCTTTATTTCGATCTTCTTAGAAAAGCACTGAGACTTTTCCAGCGCAACAAGGAAATTCAGTGATGAACAAAAAAAGGGATGTCAACGACACCCCTTTTTACAAATGATTCAATCAATTACATCAACATCCCACCGCAAACGTTAATGGTTTGACCTGTAATATAGGCAGACATATCTGAAGCAAGGAAAACAGTCAGATTCGCCACATCTTTTGGCGAACCACCTCTTTTCAAAGGAATAGAATCTCTCCATTCCTGTACTACTTTCTGATCCAGAACCTCAGTCATTTCAGTTTCAATAAATCCGGGAGCTATTGCATTGCATCGAATATTTCGTGAACCCAATTCCTGCGCGACAGATTTCGTGAATCCTATCAATCCGGCCTTTGAAGCAGCATAATTTGCTTGTCCTGCATTTCCACTCACTCCGACAACAGATGACATATTAATTATCGATCCGCTTCTAGCCTTCAACATCGGACGCTGGACAGCTTTGGTTAAGTTGAATGCAGATTTCAAATTTGTATTAATAACTTCGTCCCACTGCTCTTCTGTCATTCTCATCAACAAAGTATCTCTAGTAATTCCCGCATTGTTCACCAATACATCGATCGTTCCAAACTCTGCAACAACATCCTCTACTAACTTCTGTGCATCGTCGTATTTAGCGGCATCGGATCGAAATCCCTTAGCAACCCCACCATTTGTCATTAATTCAGTCTCTAAAGCCTTTGCCTTTTCCTCCGATGAAAGATAGGTGAACGCTACTTTCGCTCCCTGGCGAACACATTCTTCTGCAATTGCCTTACCAATACCTCTGGAAGCACCGGTGATCAAAACCACTTTATCCTGCAATAATCCCATAGATTTTTTTTTTTGGACAAAGATAAACATTCAGGAATATGACAATTGATAACAAGTACAACAATATGAACAGCGAGCCTAAATTGTTAAAAAAAACAACATATTCTCTAACAATTCACATCGATTAATTTTGGATGATATTGGTGTATTCCCTACTTTTGGGGCAGGTTTAGTTGTAAAAGGTAGGTTAGGTTTAGGGGTGGGATTTATTCCTGCCCCTTTCTTTTTTACAAAGACTTAGTTAAAAAAATCCCAGGTCAAACCAAACCTAAGATGTCCGAAGGGAATTGGATATCCTTTCAGGAGCTCTAGAGCGGACTCATTCCACAGGAAACCAATATTTTCATATCGAACAAAAAACCTGAATTCATCGATCTGAAAACCTGCAAAAGCATGAAGATTCAATATTGATGTTGTTTCTTCAATTGCACCCCCAAAGTCATAGGCACTTAGAACAGGTATGAAATCCATCAGTTCAAACGAAGATTGCCATTTGAAGTCAACTCCGGCATAGACCTTTGGTTTCTTCGCTTTAAACAGCCCCCCAGAAACGGATACGCGCAGATCGAGTTGATGAGACGGTACATATTGAATCAAACCGCTCACAAGAGATCCTGTGTACTTGGGAGCCAGAGACAAAATGCCCGTTTTAAAATCAGTTGATACAGTAACTTGATGAATCCAAACACTTGGATTTGATGTGCTGCTCCACTCTTGTCCATTCCAGAAATAATTCTCCCTTAAATGGATAGATCTTTGTTTTACACTAATGGGAAGTTTAAACTTATCATATCCAAGCGAATTTGATATCCCTAACCTAAATTGCATCTCATAATCCGACGCGGCGTTCATCGAGATGTTATTTGCGAAATAATGTCGTTGAAAGACATCAGGCCATCTATGCTCTACAGAAACATTGGTTGAAAAAGAGAAATTCTCTGATCGGTAAGTCATATATTGCTGAGATCTCCATTCATTACCTGCACCTGTTAGATTAAAAAATCCTCTTTGTCCAACTTTGATCCTCTTTGCAAAATAATCGAATTGAGAAGCAACCGACAATTCTACCGTATCATGGTCCTTTCCAAGATTAAAGTATTTCCAATACCTTCCATCCAATCGCACATTTCCGTAAAATTTTTGGTTCCTCACAAAGACACCTGCTCCTTGTGTCAGACTCGACCATTGATATCTGTCTGCCGTTTGTAAAGAGTCGATGTTGATGGTAGGATACAAACCCCAAAGTGTATCCGATTCATCATATTCCCTACTACGAACATACAATTCTGTTTTGGTCATTAATCCAAAAGATTTAATTGAATCCGTTTGAAAATCAAAAAAGTTATTCAATTGAAGCCCCGAATTTCTCATGAATTCTCTTGCATTGTCTTTTCGGACCGGTTGAAAAATTAAAGGGAAGGTCTCCAGATCTGCCGAGGAACCGACTCCACCATTTAAAGAATTATCGAGATTTCGTTCAAATGCGTTGAATTCAAAGGAATAGATGGAGCCTTTCTTCAGCAAGCTCAATTCGATATCATTGAATTTTAGATCCTGGTTCCTGAGAAAACCGTTCGAACGGTTATTCGTGTATGTAATATTCAGTAGTAACTTCTTTGAAAAAACCTGCTGATATTCCATTCTGGAACTTTGAAGCCCCTTGGTTCCAAAAGTGTAGCCAAAACCAATGTGTGGTAACCCGGAGTATTTATAAGAAGTTTTAAAATTTTGATTCAAAGACCTTAATCCTCCTGGCTGCTCCACTAAAAACATCGGATCAAACAAGAAAACACCGTTCCAAGTGGTAGGATAGCTAGTCAAGGAGGGAAAATACACATCCAGAGAATCCATTCGTCCCCCAAGATGGTCGTTCAACCTCACCGTATCGACAGCCATTATCGAGGGTGTCCACTGCCCGAGAACAGCAGTAAAATAAGTTAAATAAAAAAGAAGGATACAATACCTCATTGCAGACTAAAGGTATAAAAAAAGGGGCATTCAAGCCCCTTCCATACTATCAGTAAAACTGTATTACAGTTTATTCACACTCAACTGAAGACCAGACTTAAGGTTTGCCGCCTTGTTCTTGTGAATAACGTTGCGTTTAGCAAGTTTATCCAACATAGCAACAACTCTTGGCAATAGTTCAAGAGCCTCCTTCTTGTCAGTAGTAGCACGCAATTTACGAACAGCGTTACGCGTCGTTTTGTGCTGGTACTTGTTACGCAGTCTCTTCGCGTCGTTCGATCTGATTCTTTTTTGTGCTGACTTATGATTCGCCATTGTTCTGTTTTTAATAAAGTTTTTAATACCTGCAGCCCATAGGAGAATCGAACTCCTGTTTCCAGGATGAAAACCTGGCGTCCTGACCACTAGACGAATGGGCCAAATTCGTTAAAATTTGGCAGCCCATAGGAGAATCGAACTCCTGTTTCCAGGATGAAAACCTGGCGTCCTGACCACTAGACGAATGGGCCGTAAATCAATTTCCCGCTAAATTTGGGAGTGCAAATATATAGTGAAATTCTTTAATAGCAAACGTTCAGGCGCTTTTTTTTAAAAAATTTCGTTGTCATCAGACTTCATTTTGAAGCCCAGTCGTTTACCTGTCTGCATTTGGAGATTGTTACTGATGAGTTGTGCCTCTCCGACGGACATTTCCGACACATATTCATATGGCGGCACCAAGAGATCAAACTCAATTGCAAAGACAAAAGCCATTTGGACAATGAGTTTCACCGCCTCATCATTCAACTCCATATTCTCAACATCTCTAAACAAGTATCCCAACTGACCCTTTCCTTCGATCATGAAATGCCGGTCTTTATTGATAAAGATCCTGCCGATCAAATATCCCTGGTCATTTGTACGATTTTGAAGGAACGATTGGGCGAGAAAATTATAAATATAAATGATCCCAAAATACCCTCTGCTTTCGTCTTCTTTGAAGTAATGAGTTCCCCACAGTGGATTATCATCAGGCATCTTAAAAACATTGTTATGCTGATGAAAAATGAGGACATCACTCCCTATGTAAACATGCTTTTCAAAATTTCCAATATCCTTACAGAACATTCGAACCCTTTCGTCCTTTACATGTGATTTCAAGGAAGACACTTCATGTTGAATCGCCTGCTTGAACTTCATGAAAAATTCAGCAAGATCTTCTGCAATATCCTGTTTCAACGCAGCTTTATTTTCTAAAAGATCGAGAATCAGCTGTTGATTTTGTTCCATTTTTTTTTTCATCATCAATACGCTTTAGCGAAAATAACCCTGCCAACGGAAGGCTTTCCTGTCACCATACAAAAACCACTTTCCTCAGCCCTGTCCAATGGAATGCAACGAATTGTCGCCTGGGTCTCTTCTTTGATCTTCGTTTCAGTTTCCTCTGTACCGTCCCAGTGCGCAAGGAAGAATCCTCCATCATCGATCTTCTCCTTGAATTCCTCGTAAGTATCTACAGTGTAGGTGTTTTCGCTTCTAAAAGACTTTGCCTTTTCCAATAGGTTTTTCTGAATATCTGCAAGGAGATCTTCAATGTAAAGATCCAACCCATCAAAATCAACTACCTCTTTGGTTTTTGTATCACGTCGAGCAATCTCTGCTTTTCCATTGTCCAGGTCTCTTGGTCCCATGGCAATTCTAACAGGAACCCCCTTCGATTCATATTCTGCAAACTTCCATCCTGGCCTACGATTGTCATCATCATCGTACTTGAAGGAAATCCCCTTTGATTTCAATTTTGAAGCCAATTGAGCTATCTTTTCAGAAATGGCAGCCAATTCCTCTTCTGAACGATAGATAGGCACCGCCACCACTTGTATTGGAGCCAAGGCCGGTGGAAGCACCAAGCCTTCATCGTCAGAATGCGTCATGATCAATGCTCCCATAAGTCGTGTAGAAACACCCCAAGATGTAGCCCAGACATACTCCAGCTTTCCTTCCTTGTCTGCATATTTCACGTCAAACGCTTTGGCGAAATTCTGCCCAAGGAAATGAGAAGTACCGGCTTGTAACGCTTTCCCATCCTGCATCATCGATTCAATACACAGCGTATCATCCGCTCCCGCAAATCTTTCCGATGCCGTTTTCCTTCCTTTAATTACCGGCATCGCCATATAATTTTCGGCAAATTCAGCGTAAACATCCAACATCTGCTCTGCTTCAGCAATCGCCTCCTGACTGGTAGCGTGTGCGGTATGCCCCTCCTGCCAAAGAAACTCTGCTGTTCTTAGGAACAATCTTGTCCTCATTTCCCAACGAACAACATTAGCCCATTGATTGATCAGTATTGGAAGATCACGATAAGACTGGATCCAATTCTTGTATGAATTCCAGATGATCGTCTCAGACGTTGGTCGAACGATCAATTCTTCCTCTAACTTTGCTGCCGGATCAACGATGACTCCACTTCCATCCTCAGCATTTTTAAGTCTGTAATGGGTGACAACCGCACATTCCTTTGCAAAACCATCCACGTGACTTGCCTCTTTACTCAAATACGACTTTGGAATAAATAAAGGGAAATAAGCATTAGAGTGACCTGTTTCCTTGAATTTTGCATCAAGGATATCTTTCATTTTCTCCCATATCGCATAACCATAAGGTTTGATCACCATACACCCCCTGACGTCGGAGTGTTCAGCAAGATCTGCCCTGTATACCAATTCATTATACCATTTCGAGTAATCTTCAGCGCGAGTTGTATATTTCTGAGCCATATTTTGAATTCGTGGATTGTTGCTTTTATCTTTTGCAAATTTAGAAATTAAAGCGTACTTTTAGAGTAATAAGTCAGATACCCATGAAGAAGTGCACCTTAAATTTTGCTGGACTTGCTTTGACAACCCTTCTATTGAGCTCGTGTTACTCACCTAAATTCATGGTGGATGATGATGTTTACATGGTAAAGAACAGCATGCTTCCTGTCGGAGAATCACTGACAGATGAAAGCACATATGCATCTTATCGCAACAACCGAGAAGCGGATGGAGTCTCGAAGCATTATTATGACGATGATTTCTTCTTCTGGAGACAAAGACGACCTTTTTTCGGCACGCATTGGATTTTAAGTATGGGATTTTACAACCCTTACTTCATGACGAATCCATACAATAGCTTTTCACACTTTGGAACACCTTACTTCTCACCTTACATGTTTGGCGGGATCAACCCGATTTACATGGTAGACCCTTTCGGTTCACCTTATGGATTTTACCCAACAGCATACAATTTTGCGTATATGGGAGGAATGTATAACCCCTATTATGGAGGATTTTACGGCAACCCCTATGGAGGATTCAACAACGGAGGAAACTACACCGTAAATTACAACCACCATTCAGGACCGAGAGGAACCCTTTCAGGCTTCGGAAATCCAAACTCAAGATCGAGCGGTGGTTCAGTGATCAAATCTTCCAGCACAGCCGGAAACAATGTGAGCGCGCGACAATTCAATACTCAACAGAAACTTGATCGTTCCTCCAACGTTGGCAACAACGTCCGATTAGAAAAGACTGTGAGGCCAAGCAGGACATCCGCACAAAACAACCCCGTAAGATATTCACCAACAACAGACAGAGCTAATCGACCATCAGGGAGAGTTAATATCGGAATTACTGATGCACCGAGAAACACTCCAAATCCACAGGGAAGAAATACAATTAACAGAACTTCACCGGTTCATCAAGGCGGTAGACAGGGCGGTGAAGTTCGCCCAACAAACACGGGAAATGGTGGTGGATCTACTGGACCGGGAAGATCAGGAGGAGCTCCATCAAGTGGAGGTGGAAACAGAAGAAATTGATAATGATTTCTAAAAATCTACTCTTCTTAAATTTTTGTTTCTTTATTGTTTTGACACATGCTCAAAATGAAACCGATCTGTTTCGTTTCTCCAAAACAACCTATAATGGAGGTGCGCGCTTCGAGGCAATGGGCGGTTCATTTGGCGCTCTGGGAGCCGATCTAAGCAGCTCACAGATCAACCCAGCGGGCTACGGCAGATATTCTAGTTCTACTGCGGGATTGTCAATATATGGCGGAAGCAACAATGTAAAAACAGAGTTCAATGGCACTTCGACCAATTCTACAAATGGCCTAGGTGGAATATCAAATTTTTCGATCGTACTGACCGAGGACGCGTCCAATCAAAGGCAAGGCTTTATCTACAAACAATTCGCATTTGGAATGAACCGGATTGAGAATTTGAGATCCAAAGTGAATTACGAAGGTCAGCAATTCGCGTCGTTACTGGATGAATTCACCAACCAGGCATATGGTTTTGAACCCTCTTACCTCAATGACTATTTCCCCTTTAGTACTTTTCTGGCCTATGAAACCTGGGCCATCAACTACGACCCTCCAAGCAATTCATATTACTCTCTGCTCAATTATGGAGATGTCATACACAATAGAACTATCGAAACGCAAGGTGGCCACACCGAACTCTTCCTTTCCTACAGCGCCAATTACATTAACAAACTCTATTTGGGAGCAAACATTGGATTCAGGTATTATAATTATGAAGAGCAGACGATCCACAAAGAAACATTAACCGATACAACCGGAACTTTACTTCGAGGATTTGACTATACCTACGATCTCAGCACTTCGGGTTGGGGAACCAATTTGAAGTTGGGAATGATCTATCTCTTTTCAGAAGCCGCCAGATTTGGCTTCTCCATACATACTCCAACTTTCTCTGAACTTACCGACCGTTGGAGCGCTAACATGACCACTCATTTCGAAGACAGCTCTTCCGTTTTGAATGAGACAATAATTCCCACCGGGAATTATAAGTACAGAATCAGAAATCCTTGGCGCTTTATCGGTTCATTCGCTTATGTTTTCGGAACAAAAGGCTGTATCAACCTTGATGTAGAAGCACTGGACTATAGGATGGCTCATTTTAGAACTACCAAGGACCAGACTTATGCACCCTACGATTACAAGGCAGAAAATGACTATGCTGACGAGGTTTTCAAACCCACAATCAACATCAGACTTGGTGGAGAATTAGTTGTGATGTCGACGATATACTTGCGTGGAGGTCTGGGTTTTTACGGCAATGCATTCGTTGATGAAATGGCCGTAGAGAACCGACAAGATCTGTTTGTCAGTTGTGGAGCTGGTTTCAAAACTAAACAATTCCAGTACGACATTGCCTACAAACTGCGCAACAACTCACGAAATTACTATGCATTTTCAGGAAGCAAAACCATTGTTGAGCAATCGACCCATCAAATAGTGATGAGCTTTTGTTTACTTTTTTAACAGTTCTTTCACTGCTTGGGACATACTGATCCTTTTGAGTTTACTTTCAACCCAGGCAGTAATATTGAAGTACTCAAGAACAACCTGCTCATTTCGATCTTTTAACAACTCGTTCAATTCATCTCTCAGAGCCTGCAATTCACTATGCTTCTCCATTAGAGTAATAGCCTTTGCAAGTCGACGAATGTATTTGATACACACCGCTTCAACTTCATAGCCCCTTTCCTGCTTACTGAAATACCTGTTAGTGGACTTGATAACATACTCCAGAAAATCGTAATTCTCCAACTCATAGTGAATAACGAGATTCAGAAGTCTCGAAAAACTGTAAATGTCCTGTCTGAGATTCTGCTCATTATCATTCAAAACAAGATTAATGTGATAAAGCGCTTTCTTAAAGTCACCAATCCCAAAATAACTGTTGGCCTTATTGTAAGTGAGCAGGATTTCTTGTTCCTTCGAAACTTTATCACCAAAATTGTTTTGCAACTGTTCGATCTTTGGGATGAGTTCTACACTCTTCTGATACTCCCCCATAGCATGCAGAAGCGCCAATTCCAAATTGTATGTGCTCGTAAAAATGCGAACAGTAATATCAATGGAATTGAACCCCTTTGTTCCTTCCAGACCGCGCAGATCCTCAATAAGCATCTGTGCTCTTTCGAAGTTCTTCCCGTCAATATAACATCTTAACAAATGCGAAAGAGTCATTACATACCGCTGACCGGAATCTGCTTTGATCTTTGGATTATTATCGAGAATTTCTCTTGTACGATTGAAGAACTGATAACTCTCATCAAAATTACGGTTGGTAGCAGCACAAAGACCTTTGATGTAATAACACATTGAAGAGGCCCTAGTCGAAATAGCTGTATTTTTTCCTTTAATCAAATGATAATCCGAGATAGCATCAACAACCTGGCGTTCTGATTCATTTCGCGTAAATCCACCGCTTCGGAATACGAGATTGATCTTGGAATAGATGACTTGATATTCCGCAAGATTTCGAAGCTTAGCGATAACCATTTCTTCTTCCTTTACCAACTCATCGAGATCACGGGTGAATTCGCCTGACTCATAAGCTTCTTCCAGTAATTTCTTCTCCCAGGACAACAATTCGAACCAATAATAGAACTTTTCGTGCTCACGTGCTACTTCTTTTGCCCGAGAAACAAACTTCTCACATTCTTTATAAAGAGCCTTATTATACAAGATTTCCACGTTCTTGATCTCTTGTTTCAAGATACTGGATACAGATTGCTCACTGTAATATGACCGCAAAGATTTCAGTATGAGCTTATATAGATGATTCTTTTCTGAAGGAAGATGATTGATAAAAGTCTCTTTCTTGAAGGCTTCCTTTAATGCCTCCTCATCGTACTTTGGTTGAGCCTCAATAAAGTCGAATATCTTTAGATAATTCTTATCTCCAGATTGCAGTGATGAACTTAGTTTAAAAAATCTCTTCTCTGACTTTGTCAGTGATTTGATCAACTTAAATAATTCCGTTGAAGGTTTCATAGTTATCTCCGATTTTTAAGCTTTAGGCTTCCAAGGTAAAATTAATGGATTGAAGCAAAGTTGGAACAGAATTAAGTAATAAGATCAATGAATTAGAAATATCATTCTTGAAATCCTAAATGAGAAAACCCCGGTCTAAACCGGGGTTCCCAAACAAACAACAACAAACTAAAAAACCTCACTATACCGGAAATCCGGTCTATGGAACAATCCACTAACGGAGGATGATCTTCTCTCCCTTCGGTATAACCTTGTCAGGAGAATCAATGTCATTCTTATTCATAATTGCTTCAGAGGTCATCGCGTGCAGCTGTGCGATCTGATACACATTCATCGCTTCAGTTAAAACAACACTCTTCGCGCTCTTTGATCTTTTTCTTTTTGGCTGGATATAGACTATATCTCCTTCTTCCAAAACATCCTTTTTGGGCCCGAAATCATTGTATTTGTACAACTGCCATAGGGCCAAACCAAATTCCCTTGAAATCCTGTAATAAGTATCCCCTTTACCGGCAACCACGTACTTCACCTTGTTTTCATGATCCCAAACCTGATGTTTCTGAGATTGAATAGAAGTAGCATTTGAAGCCAGAACAGGAGCATTTTCATTATTTTGAATACCCAGCTTATCCAGTTCATCCAACTGGAGATCCTCGATCAGATTTATCAGCAACTCCGGATATTTCGGATTTGTAGCGTAACCTGCTTCTTTCAAACCTTTCGCCCATGACTTATAATCGGTGATCTCCAAATTGAAAAGGTTGGCATATCTCTTCTTAGTCTTCAAAAGGTCGCTATGATCCACATACGATTCATCTGCACTCGCGTAAACCCTAAAACATTCATTTTTTTGATCATCATCAATGAACATGGTCTCACCTGTCCATCCATGGCATTTAATTCCAAAATGGTTCTTCCCCTTCTTCGCAAGTTCCGAATTACCACTACCCGATTCTAGGATAGCCTGGGCCAAAGTTATACTCGCAGGAATTTTGAACTGTATCATTTGCTGAACCGCAGTTGTCCTCCATTGTTCGACATACTCTTTTTTCGAGATCTGTTTTTCAACTCCCGACCAACCTACTAGACTGGTAACGACAAAAGATACTGTGATAATTCCTTTCATGTTCGATTGTGTTTGCTGACCTCTTTACGAGAGTTATTAACATTGGTTACATTTTCTGTTCATAAAGCCACTTTTTCATGTTCATAAGATCTTAAAAACGTAATAAATGGCCAAATTGACATAAATTCCCACTTCAATCTGACATAATTACCGAAAGACATCAAAAAGATTCGATTGGTTTATAATTTGACCATAAGAAACCACAACAAAACCATCAGTAATGGACATCAATAAATTCACCCTCAAATCACAGGAAGCTATCCAGCAGGCACAGACGATTGCAGAATCGAATAGCAACCAAGCCATTGAAACAGGTCACCTTTTAAAAGGAATCTTGATCACCGATAAGGATGTGATACCCTATCTTCTTAATAAATCAGGAGTAAATGCAGAGATCCTTGAAAATGCCCTTGACAGAATTATTGAAGGCTATCCCAAGGTAGAAGGCGGAAATCTCTACCTTTCTCAAAATGCACACAAAGTATTGAATTACGCTCTAAGCGAATTGAAAAATTTCGGAGATGAGTTTGTCGCAATAGAACTGATCCTTTACTCTTTGATCGATGCGGGAGACAATATTGGAGCACTATTAAAAGACAGCAAGCTGAGTAAAACAAATTTAAAGCAAGCAATTATGGAACTTAGGAACGGAGAAAAAGTAACTTCTTCCAGCCAGGAAGGAACATATAAGTCGTTAGAGAAATATGCGAAAAATCTCAATGAACTTGCCAAAGCCGGCAAACTTGATCCGGTGATCGGCAGGGACGAAGAAATAAGACGCGTTTTGCAGATCCTAACCAGAAGAACAAAGAATAATCCGATCCTGATCGGAGAGCCTGGTGTAGGAAAAACAGCCATTGCAGAAGGCCTCGCACACCGCATTATTTCAGGAGATGTACCTGAAAACCTCAAATCAAAGGTGGTCTATTCACTTGATATGGGGTCACTTATTGCCGGTGCAAAATACAAAGGAGAATTTGAAGAGCGATTGAAAGCGGTTGTAAAGGAAGTAATTAGTGCCGAAGGTGAGATCATCTTATTCATTGACGAGATCCACACACTCGTTGGTGCAGGCGGAGGCGGTGACGGTGCAATGGATGCAGCAAACATTTTAAAACCTGCTTTAGCGCGTGGTGAACTCAGAGCAGTCGGTGCAACAACATTGAACGAGTACCAGAAGTATTTTGAAAAAGACAAAGCTCTTGTTCGACGTTTCCAGACCGTTATGGTTGACGAGCCAAGCACAGAGGATGCTATTTCGATTTTGAGAGGAATTAAAGAGAAATATGAGAATCACCATAAGGTACTCATCAAGGATGCTGCAATCATTTATGCAGTCGAATTGTCTCAGCGCTACATCACCGACCGTCACTTACCTGATAAAGCAATTGACCTCATCGATGAAGCAGCTTCAAAACTCAGAATGGAGATCAACTCAAAACCTGAAGAATTGGACGAAATCGAAAGAAAGATCATGCAATTCGAGATCGAAAGAGAAGCTATCAAGAGAGAAAATGACACCAAAAAGCTTGATGCTATTGAAAAAGAGCTATCCAATCTAAATGAACAGAGGGATGCTTTCAGAGCTAAATGGCAAGCAGAAAGAGATGTCGTCGATTCGATACAAAAATGCAAAGAGGATATTGAGAATTTTAAATTCGAAGCAGATCAAGCTGAAAGATCCGGGGATTACGGAAAAGTGGCAGAATTGCGATATGGAAGGATCAAAGAATCTGAGGAAAAACTGGAATCACTCAAGTCTCAACTGCTTGAAATGCAAGCCAAATCGAAAATGATCAAAGAGGAGGTTGATTCAGAAGAGATCGCAGAAGTCGTTTCTAAATGGACTGGAATCCCGGTTTCAAAAATGATCGAAAGCGAGGTTTCTAAGCTGCTTCGACTTGAAGACGAATTGAGAAAGCGTGTGATTGGACAAGATGAAGCCATTGAAGCTATTTCAGATGCCGTTCGTCGCTCAAGAGCTGGACTTCAGGATGCAAAACGACCGATAGGATCGTTTATATTTCTGGGAACGACGGGAGTCGGTAAGACAGAACTTGCAAAAGCTTTGGCAGAATTCCTTTTCAACGACGAGAACGCCATGACGCGGATCGACATGAGCGAATACCAGGAGAAACATTCTGTCAGCCGTTTAGTCGGGGCCCCGCCGGGATACGTAGGTTACGACGAAGGCGGTCAATTGACGGAAGCTGTGCGTCGAAGACCCTACTCCATCGTTTTACTCGACGAAATTGAAAAGGCACACCCAGATGTCTTCAACATCTTACTGCAAGTGCTTGACGACGGTAGATTAACCGATAACAAGGGAAGAGTAGTGAATTTCAAAAACACGATCATCATAATGACATCAAATCTGGGGTCACACCTCATTCATGAGAAGTTTGACAACATCAAACCATCTGAATTCGAAAAAGCAGCAGAAAAATCAAAATTTGAGGTACTTGAACTTCTGAGACAAACCATAAGACCGGAATTCCTGAACAGAATTGATGAAACCATTCTCTTCTTACCTCTAACGAAGAAGAATGTAGAGGAGATCGTTGGAATTCAATTGAGTAATCTAAAAAAACAACTCAAAGAAAAAGATCTGGATCTTTATGTTACTCAGGAAGCTTTTGACTGGATCACAGAAGCGGGTTATGATCCATTCTTTGGAGCAAGACCAGTGAAAAGGGTTATCCAGAAGCAAGTTCTGAACGAATTATCAAAGGCTCTTCTGGGAGGCAACATCGACAGATCAACAACAGTTGTGATGGATGTATTCGACGGAAAGATCGTTTTCCGAAAACCGGTAAATGAGCAAGAGAAGGTATCTTAAAAAGACCCTAAACAAAAAAAGTCACCTGAATTTCAGGTGACTTTTTTTTATTGACTTGAACAAAAATTATTCTTTAGATTTTGCCTTAGCCTTGCCTTTGTCAATGCTAACTGACAATTCCTCAGCTCCTTCTTTGAAATCAATCTTGATCTTATCACCTTCCTGAAGGTTTGATTTGATAATTTCTTCAGCAAGCGGATCTTCTACGAATTTTTGGATTGCTCTTTTCAATGGTCGAGCGCCAAACTTCTCGTCATAGCCTCTTTCAACGATAAAATCTTTTGCTGTTGGAGTAATTTCCATCTGATATCCAAGATTATTGATCCTTCCGTAAAGCTTAGCCAATTCAAGATCAATGATTTTATGAATATCTTCTCTCTGAAGAGATTTGAAAAGGATCATATCGTCGATACGGTTCAAGAATTCAGGTGAGAACGCTTTTCTGAGTGCATTCTGAATCACCGCTTTCGCATTTTCATCTCGTGATTCTTCTTTCGCTTTAGTGCCAAACCCTACACCTCCACCAAAATCAGCCAACTGACGAGCACCGATATTAGAAGTCATGATCAGGATAGTGTTTTTAAAGTCAATCTTGCGTCCTAAACCATCGGTCATGTGACCATCATCAAGAACCTGAAGTAAAAGGTTAAATACGTCTGGATGCGCTTTTTCGATCTCATCCAATAATACAATCGAATATGGCTTTCTTCTTACTTTTTCGGTTAGCTGACCTCCCTCTTCGTATCCCACATATCCCGGAGGCGCTCCAACCAACCTTGAAATAGAGAACTTCTCCATATACTCTGACATATCGATACGGATCAGTGCATCTTCTGAATCAAAAAGATACTTGGCAAGAACTTTTGCTAATTGTGTTTTTCCAACCCCTGTTGGTCCAAGGAAGAAGAATGAACCGATTGGTTTGTTTGGATCCTTCAATCCTGCGCGGTTACGCTGAATCGCCTTAACAACCTTTTGAACTGCCTCATCCTGACCAATGACTTTTCCTTTAAGCTCTTCGGCCATGTTGGCAAGTTTGCCCATCTCAGATTGAGAAACACGCGTAACAGGAATTCCACACATCATGGAAACCACCTCAGCAACATGATCTTCAGTTACGACAACTCGATTATGTTTAGACTCTTCCTCCCACTTCTTTTTTGCAAGCTCCAATTGATCCTGAAGTTTTCGTTCAGTATCTCTCAGCTCGGCAGCCTTCTCATATTGCTGTGATTTGATCACTTCATTCTTCTGCTCTTTCAGTGTCTCGATCTGAGCTTCAATGTCAAGAATTTCCTGAGGAACATTAATATTGGTCAAGTGGACGCGGGAACCAACCTCATCCAAGGCGTCAATCGCCTTGTCAGGTAAATGACGGTCCGTAATATATCGTTCTGTCAACTTCACACAGGCTGCAACCGCTTCCGGCGTATAGGTAACAGAATGGTGATCCTCGTATCGCTCCTTGATATTATTCAGGATCTGGATCGTTTCTTCAATTGTAGTTGGTTCTACGATCACTTTTTGGAATCGACGCTCAAGAGCTCCATCCTTTTCGATGTACTGCCTGTACTCATCAAGGGTAGTCGCCCCAATAACCTGCATCTCACCTCTTGCCAAGGCAGGCTTGAACATGTTGGACGCATCCAAGGAACCACTTGCTCCACCAGCACCGATGATCGTATGGATCTCATCAATGAAAAGAATAACATCAGGATTCTTCTCGATCTCCTGCATTACTGCTTTCATGCGCTCTTCAAATTGACCTCTGTACTTAGTTCCAGCCACAAGTGAAGCAAGATCAAGCGAAATGATCCTTTTATTAAAAAGGACTCTTGAAACCTTTCTCTGAACGATTCTTAAAGCAAGTCCTTCTGCAATTGCACTCTTACCAACTCCTGGCTCTCCGATCAGGATCGGATTGTTCTTTTTACGTCTCGACAGGATCTGACTAACCCTTTCGATCTCTTTTTCACGACCTACAATTGGATCAAGCTTACCTGCTTCAGCCATTTTTGTCAAGTCCCTTCCGAAATTGTCAAGAACCGGAGTTTTTGACTTTGGATCGGCAGGTTTTCTCTGAGGTGCGAATTGCTCCCCTTCCTCCTCTTGTCCTCCGGGAAATTCAGCACGCGGTGTTGTGTTTTCTTCAATCATTGCTTCTAGTTCGTCTTTAGCGTTTTCGTAAATTACTCCATATTTGTTCAGCACCTTACATGCAAAACTGTTCTCTTCTTTTAATATCGACAATAAAAGGTGCTCAGTTCCGATAACCGGACTCTTGAACAGCTTCGCCTCAAGATACGTCATCTTCAGGACTTTTTCAGCCTGTTTCACCAATGGTATGTTAGGCATCGACTGATGAATAGCCTTTGCAGATTTGGTCAAACTTTGCTCAACTTCCTGGCGAATGTGACGCAGGTCGAGGTGAAACTCATTGAGTATCCGAATCCCGGTCCCCTCTCCTTCTCTGATCAAACCCAAAAGAAGATGTTCAACACCAATAAAATCATTCCCCAATCTCAACGCCTCTTCCCTGCTGTAACTAATTACATCTTTTACTCGGGGTGAAAACTTCGCTTCCATATTTCACGGATTAACAGGTTAAAAATGCACATTTCCCGCCTTTAACAAAAGTAAAACGAAAAAATTGTTAATAAGTGTCCAAAATGAGCTATTTTCCACAGATTTTTGTTAGTAAAATCAATTTTCCTAACCACTCCAAACCGCAGAATATCGCTAATTTCGAAACTTGCTTTTTGCACTCTCAAAAGGCGTGCTAAATTTTAATTTTTGGACAAAATGGCAGATGGAGAGAAAATAATCCAGATCAACATTGAGGACGAAATGAAATCAGCGTACATCGATTATTCGATGTCTGTGATCGTTTCACGTGCACTTCCTGATGTGCGCGACGGTTTTAAACCTGTACACAGACGTGTACTTTATGGTATGCAGGACTTGGGGGTATTCTCCAACCGACCTTACAAGAAATCAGCAAGGATCGTCGGTGAAGTACTTGGTAAGTATCACCCGCATGGAGATAGTTCAGTTTACGATACAATGGTGCGTATGGCTCAGCCATGGTCACTCAGATATCCTCTTGTAGACGGTCAGGGTAACTTCGGATCCGTTGATGGTGATAGTCCAGCGGCAATGCGATATACGGAAGCTCGTCTACGTAAGATCGCGGAGGAAATGCTCGACGATCTTGATAAAGAAACAGTCGACTTCACACCAAATTTTGACGATAGCTTGACCGAGCCTTCAGTCATGCCTACCAAAATCCCGAATTTGTTGGTGAATGGTGCTGCAGGTATCGCGGTAGGTATGGCAACGAACATGGCACCTCACAACCTTACAGAGGTTGTTGATGGTATTATTGCCTATGTTGACAATAAAGATATTGATGATGAAGAACTTCTGAAGTTCGTAAAAGCTCCAGATTTCCCTACAGGAGGAATCATCTACGGATACGAAGGAGTTCGCGATGCATTGTTAACCGGAAGAGGTCGTATTGTCATGCGTGCGAAGGCTGAGATCGAAGAGTATCAGGGACGTGAGCAGATCATCGTTACCGAGATACCTTATCAGATCAATAAAGCGGAATTGATCAAGAAAACAGCCGAATTGGTTAACGACAAAAAGATAGAAGGAATTTCTGACCTTCGTGATGAGTCCGACCGTAACGGTATGCGAATCGTTTACGAGATCAAAAGAGATGCAATTGCAAATGTTGTCCTCAACAAACTTTACAAATTTACCTCACTTCAGACCTCTTTCTCTGTAAACAATATTTGTTTGGTTGACGGTCGCCCGCAACTATTGAACCTGAAAGCGTTGATCAGTAATTTCGTTGATTTCCGTCACGAAGTCGTGATTCGCCGTACAAAATACGAATTGCGAAAAGCCGAGGAAAGAGCGCACATCCTAGAAGGTTTGATCATTGCTTCAGATAATATTGATGAAGTTATTGAGATCATTAAATCTTCAGCAAGTCCGGATGCAGCGAGAGAAAGATTGGCAGAACGCTTCGGTCTTTCTGAAATTCAAACACGTGCAATCGTTGACATGCGTCTTCGTCAATTGACAGGACTTGAGCAAGACAAATTGCGCGCTGAGTTTGACGATTTGATGAAATTGATCGCTGACTTGAAGGATATTCTTGCCAATGAAGACCGTAGAATGGAGATCATCAAGAATGAATTGATCGAAGTTCGAGAAAAATATGGTGATGAGCGTCGTTCACAAATCGAGTACTCTGCAACTGAAATGCGCATGGAGGACTTGATCGCTGATGAGGAAGTGGTTATTACAATTTCACACGCCGGCTATATCAAACGTACAAGTTTGAATGAATATAAGGTTCAGAACCGTGGTGGAATGGGATCGAAAGGATCTGCCACCCGTGATAAGGACTTCCTGGAACATTTATTTGTGGCCACAAACCACAATTATCTTTTGATCTTCACTGAAAAAGGAAGATGTTTCTGGATGCGTGTATATGAAATTCCTGAAGGAAACAAAACATCTAAAGGAAGAGCAATTCAGAACTTGATCAATATTCCGCAGGACGATAAGGTGAAGGCTTATGTGAAAGTACAGGACCTTACAGACAAAGAATATGTTGAAAACAACTTCATCGTGATGTGTACGCGTGAAGGTGTGATCAAGAAAACGTCTCTTGAAGCCTACTCTCGTCCACGTGCCAATGGTATCAATGCGATTGGTATCCGTGAAGGGGATGAATTGTTAGAGGCAAAACTGACTAATGGTACAAACGAGATCGTATTGGCGACAAGTTCGGGTCGTGCGATTCGATTCAACGAGAAAACAGTTCGTCCAATGGGACGAAATGCATCAGGTGTACGAGGAGTGTCTTTGGCAGGGGCAAACGACTTCGTTGTGGGAATGATCTGTGTTGAGGACGTATTCTCTACTATCCTTGTTGTTTCTGAAAAAGGATACGGAAAACGAACTTATCTGAACGATTCGGAAGATCAGGAGCCTGTATACCGAATTACGAACCGAGGCGGTAAGGGAGTAAAGACTTTGAACATTACCGACAAAACAGGACCTCTTCTTTCTATTCTTAATGTTACTGATGAAGAAGATCTTATGATTATTACGAAGTCAGGCATAACGATCCGTATGCACATTGATACGATCCGAACAATGGGAAGAGCTGCCCAAGGTGTAAGATTAATCAATCTCAAAGGAAATTCTGAGATCGCTGCTATCGCTCGAGTTCCGAGAAGCGACGAAGAGGAAGATGAGAACGGAGAAGATCAGTCAGAAAATGGCACGGATATTGAAAACAATGATGTGGAATAATTGAAAAAATTCATCTCAAAGAAAAAAACAATGAAAAATATCTTTAGATCCTCTGCACTTTTCATGTGCGGAATTGCTTTAACAACAAGCGCTTTGGCTCAGAAAAAAAATGAGACCAGTGCTGCAGTTGAATTTAAGAACAAGTACCAGGTTGCGTTGATGTCTGGAGACAATGAGGGAGCGAAAAAAGCTTTGATCGCAGCGAAAGGCTTCATTGATCTGGCGGCGGAACACCCTGAAACCAAGGAAAGCCCGAAGACTCTTTATTACAAAGGTGAGATCTATTCGAATTTCCTAGTTCTGGGAATGCAAACAATGGACACTTCATTCATCAAATTGGCAGGTGAAGACGCACTTGAAGTATCAATTGCGGCATACAAAAAAGGATTTGAGGTGAGTGATAAGTTCGATCGCGATATTAAAGACGCTGTAATGCAAAAGAGAAGTATGCTCGACATGTACTCCAATGCGATGTACAAGAATGAAATGTTCAAAGAAGCTGGAGAATTGTACATGACGCAAGCAATGTTCTCAGACGCTGTTAATGAGTTGGATACAACCTCTATTTTCAACGGAGCGATCTGTTATGAAAAAGCATCTGAATTCGTTAAAGCTGCTGAGGGTTATGAGAAATTGGCAAAGGCAGGCTACAAAGGAACTACGACGTACGTGCTTGCATCGGCAGCTTACCGTAAGGGTGGTCAGCCAGAGAAATCTAAGGCGATCATCGCAGAAGGACGTAAGAAGTATCCTTCCGATAAGGATCTTCTTCTTGAGTTGGTGAATACTAACATTGATCAGGGTGATGCTGCAGGAGCTGAAGCGGCTTTGAACGAGGCTATTGCTAAAGATCCCAACAATAAGCAGCTGCATTATACGATCGGTACCATCTACATCGACCTGAAAGAAAATGCAAAAGCAGAGCAGGCATTGAACAAATCTTTGGAGATCGATCCAGAATACATTGATGCAATGTATCAGTTGGGCGCACACCTAGTTACATGGGCAGGAGATACAAAAACAGCCGCAAATCAGTTGAAATTTGGTGACCCGAACTATAACAAAATGATCCAGGAATCAGATGATATCTACAAAAGAGCTTTGATTCCACTTGAAAAATACATTGCGAAGTCACCTAACGATAAGGATGTATTGAACATTCTGTTCCAGCTGCACAGAAGCTTAGGCAACTCTGAGAAAGCAATGGAGTACAAGAAAAGAGCTGACGCTATCAAGTAATGATCGCCAATTGAAACAAAAAAAGCTGCCAAAGGCAGCTTTTTTTGTTTGTTCTTAATTCTTCACTCATTTAAGTCGATCTGCAAAAACCTTTCTGAATTTCTCCACTTTCGGTCGAACAACCGACTGACAATAGGTATTTTGAGGATTCAATTCAAAATAATTGTGATGGTATTCTTCTGCCCTGAAGAAGTTATTCAATGGGGTGATCTCAGTTACTGTAGGTGAATCCCAGACTTGATCATCCGATAGCTTCTTCTTGAAGTACTCGGCTCGTTCACGTTGTTCATCATCGTGGTAAAAAACTGCACTGCGGTATTGAGTCCCGATATCATTCCCCTGACGGTTCAATTGAGTCGGATCATGAACAAACCAGAACACTTCCAATAATTCATCGAAAGAAATTAATGTATCATCATAAACCACCCTTGCCACTTCAGCATGTCCGGTATTTCCATTACAAACCTCCTGATAAGTCGGATTGTTAACACTTCCTCCCGCATAACCAGGATAAACCTCCACAACCCCCTTCATATCTTTATAGCATGCCTCAATACACCAAAAACACCCCGCTCCGAATGTAGCTTCCTTTGTCATAAGTCAAAATTTGTATGCGAATTAAAACAATATTTTGATTGAAAGGTTTAAACATCGATGTTCCCTGCAACTAAATTTCCTGTTAAGGAGAAAATAAAAGTACCTTTGCGGCATGTTTTCAGGTTATGGTAAGAATTTCTGGATCATGAGTATTGCCATGCTCATGTTCATGACGAGTTTCAATCTGATCATCCCTGAACTGAATACCTTTATCACCCAACTTGACGGAGAAGAATATAAAGGCCTGATCATTTCTCTTTTTACACTTTCAGCTGGTATCTCAAGGCCTTTTTCAGGCAAACTGGCGGATCACATTGGCCGAAAAAAAGTAATGATCATCGGTATGGGGGTCAGTCTCATAGTCTCCCTTCTATATCCACTGTCTACAGGTATCCTCTTCTTTCTTATCTTGCGTTTTCTCCATGGTTTCAGTACAGGATTTTTACCTACTGGTGCAACAGCACTCGTGACAGACATTCTTCCTGCTGATAAAAGAGGTCAAGGCATGGGGATATGGGGAACATTCATCTCATTGGGTATTGGCGTGGGTCAGTCACTGGGATCGGAGATCGCCTCCTCTTTCGGGATCAACAGTCTCTTCATGGTTGCTGCAGGAACAGCTGCGATATCTGGAATTTTGATCGGATTTGTCAGAGAGACCCTTCATGTCCGTTACAAATTTCAGTATCAGTTCTTGAAAGTGAGCTGGAAGGATGTTTTCGAGCCAAGTGTTCTCCCTTCCGCTATGGTTATGTTCCTTACTGCTCCGGCATCGGGTATAATCTTCGTTCTGACACCCGATATGTCTGAGTATCTAGGTATTGAAAACAAAGGTTGGTTCTTCGCTGTTTATGTCGTATCGACTATTCTGATCCGCTTATTCACTGGAAAATTATCAGATAAGATTGGGCGCAGAAAAACCTTATTGATAGGGACTTCCTTTTTGGTGATTAGTATGTTGATGATCGGACTTTCTTATGATTTCTATTCCTATACGATTTCAAGTCTCGTATTTGGAATTGCCACCGGAATTTCGAGTCCTACTCTTTTTGCATGGACCGCAGATCTTTCTGAAGAAAAAAGACGGGGAGTCGGAGCTGGAACCATGTTTATTGCCTTAGAATTTGGAATTATGGCAGGATCACTTTCTACATTACTCACCTATAACAATACCCCTGAAACCGTATTCTATGCCTTTTCTGTTGGAATTGGATTGGCCATCTTATCCATCATTTATTTGGTCTGGCACCTGAATCGTAGAAGTTCTCTCACTTAATCCCGTATATCCAGAAAACGTCTTACTGCAAAGTGCCCGGCATAAATAAGCGGAGTTAAAGACAAAGCGATAAGGATCTTCAGGAAATAATTAGTGGGTGCAATCTCCATAAAACTGTCCCAAGTTAAATTTCCAGGAAGCACAAATCCTATGTACAGAACGATATAGGTATCGATCAATTGAGAAAAGATCGTACTCCCTGTACTTCTAAGCCAAATGAAACGATTTCCTGTTTTAGACTTCAACCAGTGAAACACAAGAACATCTAACAGTTGAGAGAACAAAAAAGCCGCAATACTTCCTACAATAACCATCTGAGCCTGACCGAAAACCTTTGAAAATTCTTGGTCAGTCGCCAAAGTTGATCCTTCGATCTCTTTTGCCGGAAGTTCCATAGCAACGGAAACGATCAAAAAGCAATATGCGATAAGGATTGCAGTGATCCATGATAAGCGTCGAACAGCTTTTTTACCATAGAATTCGTTCATTAAATCCGTCAACAGAAAAACTACCGGCCATGGCAAAACACCTACGATCGTCGTAAAAGGACCGATCTCTGAACCAAGTAAATGGAAATTCAAAGGTATATCGATCAATTTATTGCTGATCAACTCAGCCGTTACAGCCGATGTAATGAACATTCCTGCCAGAAAAACAAAAAGCCACTGTCTTTTCTCGTTGAAGGATGCGTGTTCGTTGAAATTCTCTGATGTCATCCGATATTCATTTTCCTTTCATAGTTGTTCTTCACCGTAATCCAGCCGTTTTGCCTTAATGAAACGGGGAACATAATATTTGCTTGTATAAAAATTATCGATCACTACCCCTCTTGAGGTAGAAGAATGAATGAATTTGATCATTCCAGGCCCAACTTCTATAACCATTCCAACATGGCCGATCTGAGAGCTATTCACATTACGTCCTTTGAAAAACATTAGGTCACCTGGCCGAATTTCCGCCAGTCGAACAGTACGACCAAACTCAGCCAAACCATAACTTGTTCGTGTTAAACTGAATCCGAAATTACCCATCACGTAATAAATAAATCCGGAACAATCGAACCCTGAAGGCGTCGATCCTGCATATCGGTATGGGGTACCAAGAAATTTCTTGGCAAAATTGATAATATCGTCAACTTGCTTAGGTTTTTTGATCTTAACGGTATCATTTAAATGAAGTGAATCCGCTAATTCTACTTGCAAAGTATCTGAAATATCTGTTTCCTGTCCCACAGAGTAAAAACCCTGTAGCATCAGAATTGAGAGTAAAATGACAAATTTGATCTTGAGTCCTTGCATTGCAGATGCGAAATTATAACTATTTTCGGGATAAATTCAAACTGAAAAAGGCACAATGATCGAAACAGATAAGCTCACGAAACTCTATTACACCATAGGTGAAGTGGCTGACATGTTCAAGGTAAACACCTCGTTAATCCGCTTTTGGGAAAAGGAATTCACCATAATTCAACCCAAGAAGAATAAAAAGGGAAATCGATTGTTTACACCGAAAGACATTGTGAATTTTGACAGGATCTATGATCTGGTGAAGATCAAAGGCTACACGCTTGAAGGCGCAAAGAAAGCCCTTAAATCCAAAACGACCGATGAGGACACCACAAAACTTTACCAGGAAAAAAATGCTACGCCTGAAGAGGTGGTGAGTAAGCTTGAATCCATCAAATCAAGATTATTACAACTCAAAAATTGAGTTTTTCTTCCCTTTAACCATAACTTATTTTCCAGTTGATATTTACTTCATCTTAAGTGCATTCTTTCGCATTATGAAAAATCGCGAAGAAATTCTCAAAGAAGCGTTCATCGACCTTCCACAAACAGATCTCAGCCTTTATTTGGAAATGGGGGAATATGCCAGAAAAAACGGTGAAATTGAAGCTTCACTTTTCTGGTATCAAAATGGATTCGAAATGGCAAAGAAATTAAGAGATCGCCCCAGAACACAACAATTTTCTAACATCTTGTGCTCCTTCCTTTAGCATTACAATTCGTTTACCTTTTTTATCTGAATAAACCCTTCATTTTGGTGAAACATCAAACAAATCATCACCGAATCCAAATCAGGACAACTTTCTACAGGACTGAAACGAATTCGAACGCTGTCTCCATCATGATATGAGTCCAGTAAGTTTCTGTTACAAACCTGATAGTCCTTTTCACCAACTCTAATATACGTTCCGCTACAATCCCTTACTACCCTCGCTTCCACACTACTCAAACTGGAACATGAATACATTATTGAAAATGCTAAAAATAAACCGATCATTAATAGTCCTCTCATATCACAGGGCATTCTTTATGATCTCTTCCACTACAGCTGGATCAAGTAGTGTTGTTGTGTCTCCCAAGGTGGCAATATCACCTTCTGCAACCTTCCTCAAAATTCTCCGCATGATCTTCCCTGATCTCGTTTTTGGCAATCCACTCACAAACTGGATCTTTTCCGGGATCGCTATACGACCAATAGCTTCTGCTACAGCCTCTACTATCTCACCCCTTGCAGTTTGCTCATCGACAACCTGCTCCTCCATGATCACAAATGCATAGATCGACTGGCCTTTGATCGGATGCGCATATCCTACTACCGCGGATTCGATAACTTTCTTGTGTGTATTGATAGCGTTTTCGATCTCAGCAGTTCCAAATCGATGACCTGATACGTTGATCACATCATCGATCCTTCCAATTATTCGATACATACCATCTTCATCCCTTTTAGCGCCATCACCAGTGAAATAGTATCCTTTGTAATGGGAGAAATAAGTCAACCTGCATCTTTCATGATCACCATATGTAGTACGCAAAATAGAAGGCCATGGAAATTTAACACACAAATACCCTTCGACATTTGGTTCGGATATCTCATTACCCTCTTGATCCAGCAGAACTGGCTGTATTCCAGGAAGGGGGTAACCTGCAAAAGAAGGCTTCATTGGTGAGATATCGCCAATTCCGGAGATCATTATACCACCTGTTTCTGTTTGCCACCAGTTATCCGTCACAGGACAATTCTCTTTACCAACGTGCAAATGATACCATTTCCATGCTTCCTCATTGATCGGCTCCCCTACCGAACCGATAACCTTCAACGAATCAAGGCTGTAAGCAAGTACATGTTCGTCACCACACCCCATAAGTGACCTGATAGCTGTCGGTGCGGTAAGAAACTGATTCACTCCGTGCTTATCTATTATTTGCCAAAACCTACCTGGATCAGGATATGTTGGTATTCCTTCGAACATCATTGTGGTCGCTCCGGACAACAGAGGACCATAAACAATATAAGAATGTCCTGTGATCCAACCAATATCAGCGGTGCACCAGTAAATATCGTCGGGCTTGTATTGGAAAACATTTTGGAAGGTATAGGCCGTGTAGACCATATATCCTCCACAGGTATGAACTACGCCTTTGGGCTTCCCTGTTGATCCTGAAGTATAAAGAATGAATAACATATCTTCTGCATCCATTGCCTCAGCCTCGCAATTTGCTGATTTATCTTTAACAGCATCAGACCACCAGATATCTCGCCCCGGTTTCATTTCCGGCGACCAGTTCAAACAATTGAAGACAATAACTTTTTCAACTGTAGTGCATGACTCCAAAGCTTCATCAATTATTCTTTTCAACGGTATTTGCTTAGCCCCACGATTGAGACCATCCGTTGTGATCACCATTTTTGCGGATGCGTCGTTGATCCTGTCTGCCACAGAAGCAGCTGAGAATCCCGCAAAAACAACAGAATGAACTGCCCCAACTCTTGCAGATGCAAGGACAGCAATCATTAATTCAGGTATCATCGGCATGTAAATGCAGATCCTGTCTCCTTTTGTAATACCAAGATCTCGCAAGGCATTAGAGAATTCGCAAACTTTCTCATGAAGTTCAAGATATGTATACTTCACAACTTTTTCCTTCGGATCGTTAGGCTCCCAGATCAATGCAGTTTTATCCGCTCTTTCCAATAAATGCCGGTCAAGTGCATTCTCTGTTATATTGAGCGTTGCGCCCTTGAACCATTCTATCTTTGGTTCATCAAAGTTCCATTCAAGAACTTTATCCCATTTCTTTTTCCAGGTAAAATGTTCAGCCACCTCACCCCAAAACCCCTCAGGATCATCCACACTTTTGGCGTAAACAGATTTGTATTCCTCAAACGACTCTATCTGTAATTTTTTCATAATGATGATTTACCTCAACTAACAATATTAGAAAAATGAATGGAATTTACAGGTTAAGCAGAGTAAAATTTAAAATGGACCGTTACTATTTTCTCATGTTGCATTAGACTGAAAATTATGTCCATGAAAAACCGGATCTCCATCATTTTTGCAACATTTATCCTTTCCTCCTGCATTGCTCAAAGTAATAAAAACAATTCAAATACCAGTAAGGAAGAAAACGACAGTTTGAAAACTGAACACTTTGAACCCATCAATCCAAATGGGAAAACAATAGAAACAAGATTCATTCTTCCTGCAGGGTTCAAAAGAGCAGAACTGGACAGTAGTAGTTTTGGTTTTTATCTAAGGAAACTTGCATTGCATGAACACGGAAGAATGGTCAAACTATACAATGGTCAAAACAAAGGTAATCAGACTGCCCATTGCGCTATTATCCAGCAGGATTTAGATGCTGTTGATCTTCAGCAATGTGCAGATGCAGTAATGAGATTAAGAGCTGAATTTCTTTTTTCGCAGAAAAAATATGACCAGATCCATTTTAACTTTGTTTCAGACAACAAACCTCGTTATTTCCTGGTCCACAGTCAGGGAGAAAAAAGTTACTCAGCATTTAGAAAATATATGCGTTACATCTTCAGTTATGCCAATACCGCTTCATTAAAAAAAGAACTGAAATCTGTCCAGATCAAAGACATTCAACCCGGAGATGTATTTATTCAGTCAGGTAATCCCTATGGACATGCGGTCATTGTGATGGATGTTGCCAAAAACGATGAAGGTGACAAGATTTTTCTACTCGCTCAAAGCTACATGCCCGCGCAGGAAACACATGTCCTGACCAATCCATCAGAACCTATTTCACCGTGGTACAGTGCACAAGATGGTGAGATTAGAACACCTGAATGGCTTTTCAATTCCTCGGATCTCAAGCGTTTTCCATGATCACAATGAATTGAGGAAGCGCATGGTATCTATACCATCAGCATAATCACTAAGCATTGGACACTGTGCCTGTCCGAATGGAATTCCTCCTTTCCCCGCAACAACTTGCAATTGATCCTGATGCTGTTCAAGGAACTGTTCAACTTCACTTTCTTCTGCAAAGCGCTGAAAATGAATCACCGAGAGAGGTGAAAAAAGTTCTTCGCTTTCCCTCATCAATACGAAATTGTTATCCAGAAATGGGATCTTATTCAACAAGAACACTGCTCTGTTATAATCGTAATTATTGGCGTATTTGTGATGGTCGATCACATTTGAATAGGGAAAAAGTCCTTCAAACACCTTATTAACATCTGCATTTTGTTTGATCAGCAAGTGCGATATATTTCTGCATCCAAGTCCGAAATACTGAAAAACATCCTTTCCCAGCATCTTAAGTTCTTCCTGACTCTCATCTCCGTATATGATCCCAAGAGAAGTTCGGTTCGATCTGAAAATGTGTGGATATTTACCAAAATACTGTTCAAAATATCTAGTTGAGTTGTTGCTTCCGGTAGCAATTACAGCATCAAAACCTTCCATTTTCCCATGAGAAAAAGTGATCCGCTCTTGTATACCCGGTATGAAATTGATCAAATGCTTCGTTAAAGCAGGAAGAAGTGTCCTGTCATCTGAACTTAACTTGCAGATCACAGAATGTCCGGACATCAACACGCAGAGAAAATCGTGAAATCCCACCAAGGGAATATTACCTGCCATTATTACGGCTACTTTTTTGGGACTCGAAGTAAAAGAATAATCCTTCACCCATTCTGTAAGAACATGCTCGTTCAACTGCTCGCCAAGTGCGCAGAAGGCTTCTCGTACATTATTCTCCGTAAACCAACCATTGAATTGTTTCTGACGAACGATCAACGCATTTAAGTCTTCGTATTCCTCTTCCGTTAGTCCAATGGCGTAGTCTTTCCAAGTTTCATTCTTGCCCAGTGCCAGCATAAGATTCCCCAATTGGGCAAAACCTTTAATTATCTCTTCTCTCTTCACCTTGCAAAATTAGTGAACTGACCCGATAAGCTTCAAAAAGTTTTCTCAAAAACAAACAATTCAATTTATCTATCGTTAGTATATTTGCACTGCAAAAAAAAACAGACACGCTATGGCAATAATGATCACCGACGAATGCATCAACTGTGGAGCTTGTGAACCGGAATGCCCTAACAACGCAATTTATGAAGGTGGAGCCGAATGGAAATATTCTGATGGGACATCGTTAAAAGGAATCATTACCACCCTGGATGGTGAAGAGATGTTAGCCGATAAACCTCACGAGCCTTTAAACATGGATGTTTATTATATCATTCATGATAAATGTACCGAGTGTGTTGGTTTTCATGATGAACCACAATGTGCGGCAGTATGTCCTGTGGATTGTTGCGTGGATGATCCAAACTTCCGCGAATCAGAAGATGAACTTCTTGCCAAGAAAGATTTCATGCACCTGTAACATCATCTTACTACAAACTTTCATTTTTTTTCCTCTTTTTGGAAGCTTGATTTTTTTAGCTTTTCTTGAAGCAACAAATGCCCGATTATTGTCGTCTTTTGATTACATTTATCGGATCAAGCTGTTTCTATGAAGTGTACACTACGGAGTAAATACTCGTCTTACATTTATTTTGCGCTTTTTGCATTCACCAGTGCAATACTGCTTTTTTCAGGCTGCAAAAAAAAGGAAGATATTCAGCCAATCCCAACACCTGCACCAACAGGAGTATCAGTAGACCTTACTATGGTCCCATATCAAAAACTTTCAGAATATCGGTTCTTTGAAGGAGATTTGAAAGACCAGAATCCTGCAGACGGAGTTATCCCCTATCAACCGTCAAGTTCGCTTTTCACAGATTATGCACTAAAAAAGCGTTTCATTTGGATGCCTTCTGGTGTCAAAGCAACTTATAATGGAGATCACGAAATACTGGATCTTCCCGTTGGTTCTGCACTGATCAAAAACTTTTATTACGATAACGTTCAGCCTTCCGGTACAACAAGGATCATTGAAACTCGGATCATGATCAGAAAATCAAGTGGATGGATCTTCGCAGAATACGTTTGGAACGATGCACAAACAGAGGCTACTTTGCAAATGTCCGGAAGCTATACAGATATTTCCTGGCTTCAAAATGGATCTCCAAAATCTACCACCTACAGAATTCCTTCTGAAACTGAATGCCTGATCTGCCACAAAGACAATGGCATGGCCATACCAATAGGAATTAAACCACAGAACATCAACTGGTCATATCCTTACAGCGACGGAACTCAGAATCAGCTGAGCAAATTGGTAGCACAAGGTTACCTTGAGAACAACCTTCCTGCGGATATCGTTTCAACCGTAGATTACAAGGATGACAGCCATCCATTGAGACTGAGACTTCGCTCCTATTTAGACATTAATTGCGCTCATTGTCACCGAGAAAACAGTCACTGTGATTACCGACCGTTAAGACTCGCTTTTTCAGAAACAGGAATTGGACAGAATATGGGAATTTGTGTTACTCCGGATGAGGCGCTGGATCCTTCACTTGTGGAAATCATTGTTCCAGGGAATATCAATAAATCAATGATGCACTTCAGATTGAACTCAACAGCAGAAGCCAACAGAATGCCACTACTTGGCCGAACACTCGTTCATGACGAAGGTGTACAGCTCCTAAAAGACTTTATCAATTCAATAAGTACATGCGATTAAAACTATAACTATGAACAAAAAAATATTCTTTAGTACCATATTCTTAACCATTTCCCAAATCATTTTTGCTCAGGCGACCTGTAATTCGGCTCAGACGATTACTGCTGGTTCTTATTTGATCTCATCCGTTGATGGATCTGAAGTTCCAACACCAGTTTGTGCCAGCGGTGGAACCGGCGCGACAGCAGGAAAATGGTTCAAGTACATTGCTCCTGCGGATTACACTGTAATTGTCACAACTGATCTTAGTGTGAATGCAGCAATCGATAATCGAGTAAATATTTACTTAGGTGATTGTGGCTCCCTAACCTGTATAGCAGGGGATGATGATAGCGGAACCGGTTATTTGTGTGTCGTGAGCTTTCAGGTTGTAGAAGGTAATGAATATACCATAGCTTTTGATAATAAATGGTCTTCCAGTGGATTTACGTTCGAACTTCAAGAAACTCCTCCCATCGTGGTAAATCCAAATGAAATTTCATTTACACCACAAAATATATCAACCATCACGGGTGATTACAAAATCGCCATTGCCGATATGAATGGAGATATACTTGATGATATTGTTAGTGTTAGTAGTACAAATGTTCAAATACATTATCAGCAGTCAGGTGGTGGGTTCAATCAAGTTAATATTCCAACTACAACAGCGACCTACATGCCATCTTGGAGCATGTCCATAGCTGATTACAACAAAGATGGTTATGGAGATCTATTGTACGGAGGGGGTAATGGGGTCACATTTATGAGATCTAATTCTGATGGAACTCAGTTTACACAAGTTTCAACATCACAATATGTATTCTCACAAAGAAGCAACTTTATTGACATTAATAATGATGGCAGCTTGGATGCTTTTGTTTGTCATGATGTTGCTCCAAATGTCCGATACGTGAATGATGGTGAGGGTAATTTGAGTTTTTCACAAGGTGGTATGGGAGATCATCCTAACGGAGGTAATTACGGTTCAATTTGGGTGGACTATAACAATGATGGGCTACCGGATTTGTTCATTGCCAAATGTCGGGGTGGACAGAATACAGCCAAAATTAATGAGTTGCATCGTAACAACGGTAACGGAACGTTCACGAATGTTTCAGTTGCTTCGAATATGGCCGACTCTGTTCAGACTTGGTCTTCGGCTTGGAACGACTTTGACAACGATGGATTTTTGGATGCCTTGATCGGGGCAAGTTCATTCTCTGACGGTTCTCACAAGTTAATGCACAATAACGGTGATGGAACTTTCAGTGATATAACTGCAGGAAGTGGATGGGACACTTTTCCCTTCCTCAGTATCGAATATGTTTCCTATGACTTTAACAATGACGGCTGGGCTGATGTCTTTACGAATGGTCAGATAATGTTCAACAACGGAAATAACACTTTTACTCCTATGGCGTTTTCAATGAATGTAGGGGCTATCGGTGACTTGAATAATGATGGCTTCTTAGATGTTCAAAACGGAAACATCATTTATTACAGCAATCCAAATTCTAATAATTGGACAAAAATTCAATTAAAAGGTATTGAAAGTAATAGCAATGGTATTGGAGCCCGTGTTGAACTTTACGGTTCATGGGGTAAACAGATCCGTGACGTTCAGTCAGGAATTGGATTCCGTCACATGGGTACGATGAACGTTCACTTTGGAATAGGTGCCGCAACATCCATCGATTCAATTGTAGTTAAATGGCCTTCAGGAAAAAGAGATGTTTTCTGTAACCCGGCTATCAATACTCCATTGTTACTTGAAGAAGGTTCAGGCCCCCTTCCTGTTGCTCAGTTCAGCGCAGATCAAAACAATGTTCCTGAAGGAACTACAGTTGCTCTTACAGATGCTTCAACAGAATGTCCAATTGAATGGACATGGAGTGTAGACCCAATCAACGGATGGAACTTCGTGAATGGAACGTCCGCCAACAGTCAAGATCCCGAGATCAACTTTACAACGGCTGGTACTTATATTGTTAACCTAGTAACAGAAAATTCAAACGGTTTCAGTGCCAACTCCTCAACAGAAACCATTGTTGTGTACTCAACGGCAGGAATCGAAGAAGCTGATCTTTTGGGACTTAAGCTTTTTCCAAATCCTGTTGGAAACATCCTGAATGTGGAATTCGACACGAATGTGGAAATCATTGAAACTCAAGTATACTCCCTACTTGGTTCCGTTGTAAAGGATTTCAAAGGACAAACAAAAGATTTGAATGTAAGTGATCTTCAGAATGGCGCTTACTTGTTAAAGATTTCAACAAAGAATTATGGCAACTATACCATTCGCTTTGTCAAGCAGTAATTTGCCTTAAGCCTTATAGTATATCAAAACGCTTTCGTGTATTCGAAAGCGTTTGTATTTTGCACCTGTTTGAAAATCAATGCTATGAAAGATCTATTTCTCCTGAGAGATGACATTGTTTTCCTCAATTTCGGTTCGTTTGGAGCAACTCCTAAGCCTATTTTCGAGGATTATCAAAAATGGCAACTGTTACTTGAGCGGGAGCCCGTGCAGTTCATTACTGTTGACGGATACGATTACATCAAAGAATCGAGAAGTGCACTTGCCAGATATGTCAATTGTATGGAGGAAGAACTGGTTTTTGTAAGTAATCCAACCTACGCAATAAACATTCTCGCCAAAAGCATCAACCTACAGTCGGGGGATGAGATCCTGACGACTGACCTGGAATATGGCGCAATGGATAAAACCTGGGAATATTATGGTAAACAAAAGGGTTTTAATTATATAAAACAGAAGATCTCTCTTCCCCTAACAGACAAGGAATATTTCATCCATGAATTCTTCAAGGGGTATTCAGACAGAACAAAAGCCATCTTCATCAGTCAAATAACAAGTTCAACGGGCTTGATCTTTCCTGTCAAAGAGATCTGTGAAGAGGCGAAAAATAGAGGTTTGATAACTATTGTCGATGGTGCACACGTCCCGGGACATATCCCTTTGGATCTCAATGATCTTAAAGTGGATTATTACACAGGAGCTTGTCACAAATGGATGATGGCACCCAAGGGCTGTTCCTTTCTTTATGCCCGTAAAGAACATCATGATGACCTTGATCCTCTTATTATCAGCTGGGGCTATAAGAGCTCAATGCCAAGTGATTCGATCTTTTTTGATCATCATCAATTCAACGGCACCAGAGATTTCTCTGCCTTTTTAACTCTTCCTGCATGTGTTACCTTCTTAAAAGAACACAACTGGACAGAAAGATCAATTGAATGCAAGCACAAGGTACTTGAATACGCTGATCTGATCGCTGACGAATTGAAAACGGAACCTTTGGCGCCGCGGACAAGCGAATTTTACGGTCAACTGTGCAGTACGGTTATACAAACCATGGAACCTGCAAGATTGCAACGATTGCTGTTCGAAAAATACAGGATAGAAGTTCCGGTAATGGCCCACGGGGACAGGACTTTTATTCGGTTTTCAGTGCAAGCGTTCAATACAAGAGAAGAGATAGAATATTTGATACGATCTCTCCATGAAATAAAGAAATCAACTGACTTGATCCAAGCATAAACCGATCCACATGAAACTCAAAATCAGCCTTCTGTTTTTATTAAGTTTCAGTTCAAAAGCTCAGGATACGATCTTGCTTTATCAAAATGCAAAAGGATACAGTAAAAAGCTAATTACTTCAAATAAAGACACGCTGGAAGTTTGCTTTTATCCGAATGGTAAAGTGGAATCAAAAAGAACCGCCTATCCCGATAAACGCACATTTGAGCAAACACGTTACTATCCAAATGGCAAAGTCATGTGGAAAAGAACCATGGAAGACGAAAAAGCTAACGGACCAACAGTATACTTTAATGAAAGAGGTAAACGATTAATTACCATCACTTTTCTCAACAACTCACCCGTTGACACTGTTGTTCACAACAAAGGTGCTCTGGTTGTAGCAGGAAATTATCAATATTGGTCAAGCGTGTACGGTGGGGCAGAAAAAGAAGACGGAACCAGCAATATTTCCGAACACAGTGGTCCCGGAGTTTTCATGGAATTCAAATTGATCGAACAGAGAATCGATTCCGCTAAAAATGATCGGCTCGGTTATTCTTTCCATACTGATGGTTACGGGAATTTTTTAATCATTTTACCAAAGTCGAAAAATCAATTTGGGATTTTCCCGGCAACTTACCCTAACGAGCTAATAAAAAACGGAATGATGTTCCCTCCTGACTCGTTTGAGAGCAGCGGGTCAAGTTCCTGGCATTTGACAGAAGAGATCATCGCAGATGACAAGACTCACTTTATTTATACTGAACTTCGCAGCAGTTCAGTTGGATATGCACCATGATCGAGGCATTTAATTAATTTTGGATCATGGGATTGTTTACACCCGCTTTCAACAACGAGGTCAATGAATATGACAAGGCTAGATTTTCCATTGCATGGAGACTTCTGATCCTGTTCATATTCATTTTCGCCTTTCTTACCTTCGCTTTTAGGCACAGCAGTGCGGTTGCTTTCGGAATATATCTAACTGTTTTCTCACTTTCCGTTCTGTCAACTATCTATGTTTATTTCTCAAAGAATTATCTTGCCCCTTATTACATCTTTTCTTTTTCTGCATCTGCTTTACTGACCTATTCATTCATTTTCCTTGACAACACGCTCCACTACCCCGATTTCTTTTGGATCATTGCAATAATTCTATTCGCTTTCATCGGTTTAGGAAAAAAATGGGCCCTCTTTTTCATCCTATATCATGTGGGAACTATATTCTATTTTTTCATGTTCACTTTGAACAGAAACCTATCCAAGGCCACTCTGGTACCGAAAGATCAGCTCACAGGAATAATGATTGAGATGATTGTAGGTCTTTTGGTGATCTCTTATCTATTCTATATTTACGTGAAGTTCAAAGATTTTTTTGAACAGGAATTGAAAACTAAGAATGAAAATCTGAAGACTCAAAACAGTTTGATCGAACTGAAAAATCTTGAAAACCTGACTTTGCTGAAAGAGGTTCATCATCGTGTAAAGAACAATCTGCAGATCGTGATTAGTCTACTTCGAATGCAAGCAAATGATATCGATGAAGCAGCAGCCAAAGGTCAATTTGATGAAGCTATTGCAAGGATCATGACCATTTCTACAATTCACCAGAAATTGTACGAACAAAAGAACCTCTCAGAAATTGATCTTTATAATTACATCAGTACACTAATTGAAGAGATCAATAAACTTCATGACTCAAAGGTCAAAACAACATTCCACATCGATGGAAACATACTATCCCTAGGATTGCAATCCGTCGTTCCTTTGGGATTGATCATTAACGAATTGATCACCAATTCGATCAAGCACCAAAAGAACGATCAAATCACAGAAGTACATCTTCATTTCCACTCATCGGACGATGCTTTGATAGACTTTAATTATTCTGACAATGGCACTTGGACTGAGTCTGCAGAAGACAATAAAATTCGGTTGGGTATCGAATTAATTGAAATATTGACTGAGCAAATGGAAGGTTCTGTTGAAAGACAAGGAACCACTTACCATTTCAAATTAAATAACATAGATCATTAATCTGAACTTATGAAAAAGTTATCTTTTATTTCTGCACTATTTACTGTACTTACGGTATTTGCTCAAGAAAATTTGACGTATCAAAAACCTCCAAAGGAGATTCTTGAGTTAGTTGATTATGATCGTGCACCACAGGTTATAATGGATTCAAAAAAGGAAATGATGGTCTTCCTTTGTCGCAACACATACAAAAGTTTGGACGACCTGAATCAGGATGAACTTCGCCTTGGTGGACTTAGAATAAACCCCAAAACAAATATATCGAGCACAATAACGTACATCAATAACCTGAAGATCAGAAAACTCCTGGATCAAACCGAAATACAGGTCAAAGGTCTTCCCGCTGAGCCCAAGATCGCTAATTTGAAGTGGTCGCCTGATGAAAAACAGATCGCTTTCACCCATACCTCTGTCAACGGAGTAGAATTATGGATACTCGATCTTAGCTCATCCTCTGCAAAGAAAGTTTGTGATCTCGCCCTTAATGCGAACCTGGGCAACCCGATTTCTTGGTTCAAAGATGGAAAATCGCTTCTAGTACGAGCATTACCGGCGAACAGAAAACCACTTATCGATACCAAAACAAACTTGCCGCTTGGACCTATTGTATCCGCCAGCGACGGATCAAAAGCACAAAACAGAACCTATCAGGATCTTCTGAAGAACCCTACCGACGAAACAAACTTTGAGAACATAGCAAGCTCTGAGCTGTATAAAGTTAGTCTTGATGGCAACACTCAACTATGGATGAAGAAAGCTATGTATATCTCAGAAAGTTTCTCTCCGGATGGTTCATGCGTTATGGTTTCCACAATTGAAAAACCATTTTCATACATTGTTCCATACTACAGATTTCCAATGCGTGATATCGTGTACACGAACTCAGGGAAAATAGTTAAAGAAGTCAATTTCAGTCCACTGACAGAGGTCTTACCAAAAGGGTTCATGGCAACGCGCACTGGTAAACGGAATTTAAACTGGAGAGACGACAAACCGGCAAGTTTGTATTTCGTTCAAGCACTTGATAATGGAGATCCTGAGGTCAAGACAGATTATCGAGATGAGCTCTTCAGTTGGGAAGCTCCATTTTCCGGTGAACCAGTTTCACTGATTAAAATTCAGCAGCGTTTCTCAAGTGTGTATTGGGGAAATAGCGCTTTTGCTGTAGTTTCAGATTCATGGTGGAATACCAGAAATTCTAAAACATATATTTTCAATCCTTCAAACAATTCAGAAAAACCGAAAGTTATCTGGGATAGAAATTATGACGACAGGTACTCTGATCCGGGAGAGATCCAGATGAAGAAAAGTGACTATGGAACCTATGTCATGGATCTTCAGGGGACAGAGGTATATCTATTTGGGGAGGGCCACACGGTAAATGGACAGTTTCCTTTCATCAACAGATTGAACCTCGCAACAACAAACACCAAACTGGTCTATCGTTCTACCTACACCAACAAACTAGAGTCACTTCAATCTTTTGTGAATGCAAAAAATGGTGAAGTCCTTGTTCGAATTGAATCATCTACAGAATATCCCAACTATTTTATCCGAAACATTTATCAGAAAGGGAAAGCACTACCAAGAAAGATCACAGACTTCAAAAATCCTTTTACTCCATTGGAAAAAGTGCACAAGGAGGTGATCAAATACAAGAGAGAAGACGGGGTTGAATTGTCGGGTACCCTTTACCTGCCTGCCGGTTATGATAAAACAAAAAAAGAAAAACTTCCAATGATCATGTGGGCTTATCCTCGTGAATACAAGGATAAATCGAGTGCAGGTCAGACAACATCAAATCCCAACCAGTTCACTTTCCCGAGCTACGGTTCACCGATCTATTGGGTAACTCGTGGGTATGTTGTTCTTGATAACGCTGCATTCCCAATTATTGGAGAAGGAGAAGAACAGCCGAACGATACGTTCATTCAGCAGTTGGTAGCCAACGCGAAAGCGGCAATAGACGCTGTGGATTCATTAGGTTATATTGACAGAACAAAAGTGGCAGTTGGTGGACATTCCTATGGGGCATTCATGACGGCCAATCTTTTGACACATTCAGACCTCTTTGCTTGCGGAATAGCGCGAAGCGGAGCATACAATCGCACATTGACTCCTTTCGGATTCCAAAGTGAAGAAAGAAGTTATTGGGATGTTCCAGAGGTTTACAATACAATGTCACCGTTCATGACAGCAGATAAAATGAATACTCCCCTTCTGCTTGTTCATGGGGAGGCGGATAACAATCCCGGGACTTTCACCTTACAAAGCGAACGTTATTTCAACGCACTGAAGGGAATGGGTAAACCAACACGTCTTGTTATTCTTCCAAAGGAAAGTCATGGCTATGTCGCAAAGGAAAACATTTTGCACCTTCTTTGGGAACAGGATCGTTGGTTTGAAATGTATCTGAAAGGAAAAAAATAATTTTTTTCATCAATAGTTGTATAAATGTGATTGATTGTCCTGAGGTTCTTCATCATGAAAACCGCAGAAAGGAGGTAAAGATACTTTAACAGATTTGGTGACCGATCAAATATCAGTCACCAGATTGTGCTTATGGATGAGTTTTCTAAGGTTGATCAATGCGTAACGCATTCTTCCCAATGCCGTATTAATGCTGATATCTTCGCTTTCAGCTATATCTTTAAAAGACATATCCTGAAAGATCCTCATCTTCAAGATCTCTCTTTGTGCTGCAGGAAGGAATTCGATCAAATTAACCATTTGACTTTCCAACTCATCATAGGTGATGTTTTGTTCAACATTCTTTTCGTTTTGTGACAACACACTGAAAATATTGAAATCTTCCCTGGAAGAAGAAGTTTCTGAGATCATTTTCACTTTTGAGGTCTTGCGGAAATGATCGATCACCAAATTGTGTGATATGCGCATTGCCCAAGGAAGGAATTTACCCTCCTCATTGTACGCCCCAAGTTTCAAGGTATTGATGATCTTCACGAAGGCTTCCTGAAAAATATCGTCAGCCAACTCACGGTCACGTACTTTCAAATAAATAAAACGGTAGATCTTTTCTTTGTGGCGCATTAATAACACCTCAAAAGCCTTTTCGTCTCCCCCAATATACAATGTGATAAGATCACGATCGTCCAAACGCTTCATAGCCATAGTTTACCCTTTTTAGTAGTCTGTAATTCAACTTTAAGAGTAAAAATGCTTTATAGGCGACCGTTTTTTAATAGATAACAAGTGCTAATATAGCGTGTTTCATTTAAAAAACAAATTTTTTGTTTGAATAAAAATGTTTTTAACCAAACGAACTGAAAGGTCAGTTTTCTGTTCCTATCTTTGAGCAAGAGCGTTTTAATATGTCTGAACAGAAGTTTATTGAGATCAAGGGAGCACGTGTTCACAACCTTAAGAACATGGATGTCAAGATCCCACATGGAAAGCTAACGGTTATAACGGGCTTATCAGGATCCGGTAAATCATCCTTGGCTTTCGATACGCTCTACGCTGAAGGACAACGACGCTATATTGAAAGTTTGTCTTCCTATGCTCGTCAGTTCCTTGGGAAACTCAACAAACCCGAAACCGACTACATTAAAGGCGTATCTCCGGCAGTTGCAATAGAACAAAAAGTGATTTCGAGTAATCCCAGATCAACCGTTGGAACTACGACTGAGATCTACGATTATTTGAAGATTCTTTTCGCTCGAGTTGGACGAACATACTCCCCTGTATCAGGTGAACAAGTTAAAAAACACAGCGTAACTGATGTGATAGACCATTTGAAGGAATTGCCATCAGGAGAAAGGATCTATATTACGTGTCCTCTTGAAGGGTTTCGGAAATACGGGGTCCAACGACAATTGGACTTGCTGCGTCAGCAGGGTTATGTAAGGCTTTTTCTAAATAATGAAGTTCTGAATATTGAGGATTGTTCTGAAGAGCATTATAATACTCTCCAGGACGCTCAGTTGGTTGTTGACAGGATAGCACTGGATTTCAATGAGGAAAATGAAGCACGATATGCTGACTCTATTCAACTGGCCTTTTCAGAGGGAAATGGGGAATGTTCTATCGTAAACGCAAATAATTTCGAAGAAAAAAAATTCTCCAACCGTTTTGAACTGGACGGTATGGAATTTCAGGAAACATCTGAACTTTTCTTCACATTCAATAATCCATACGGAGCTTGTAAAACATGTGAAGGATACGGCATGGTGATCGGGATCGATTCCAATCTGGTTTTTCCCAATCGTAATCTGAGCGTATATGAAGGTGCTGTTCAGCCTTGGAAAGGAGAAAGCATGAGCGAATACTTGGATGAATTGATCTATAGTGCAAAAAAGTTTGATTTCCCGATCCATCGGCCAATTGCTGAATTAACCGATGAAGAGTATGACCTGTTGTGGACGGGAAATCAATATTTTACCGGATTGAACAAGTTCTTCAAATTCCTCGAAAGTCAGACTTATAAGATCCAATATCGAGTGATGTTGTCAAGATATCGGGGAAGAACTGAATGTCCTGATTGTAGAGGAACACGGTTAAGGAAAGATGCTTCATTCGTAAAAGTTGAAGGCAAAACGATCACGGATATTGTGTTAATGCCTATCGAAGAAAGTTATGATTTCTTTAATTCACTTGAACTTTCACAACACGACAGACAAGTTTCAAAACGAATCCTACCGGAAATAACCAGTCGACTTCGATTCCTCAAAGATGTCGGATTGGGTTACCTGACCCTGAACAGACCATCCAATTCTTTGTCAGGAGGTGAATCACAACGCATTAATCTGGCTACTTCGCTGGGCTCAAGTCTTGTCGGATCCATGTACATCCTGGACGAACCTTCCATTGGCCTTCACCCCAAAGACACAAAGCGTTTGATCGGGGTCCTAAAGAATTTAAGGGATCTGGGCAACACGGTAATAGTGGTGGAACACGAGGAAGAGATGATGCAAGCAGCAGATGAGATCCTTGACATCGGGCCAATGGCCGGAGTTTATGGAGGAGAGGTTGTTTTCCAGGGAGATCATTCCGGATTGATCAAAGCCAAGAACAGCTTAACCGCTGATTACCTCACAGGTAGAAAGCAGATTCCAGTCCCATCAAAAAGAAGGAACGTTAAGAATAAACTGACCATTTCAGGTGCTCGACAGTATAACTTGAAAAATATTACAGTAGATATTCCCTTGAACACTTTAGTTTGCATAACAGGCGTTAGTGGTTCAGGAAAATCTACACTCATCAGAGAGATCCTTTATCCTTCGGTCCGTCGTACACTGGGAGAAACAGGGGATCAACCCGGTCAATCGGCTCAGTTGAATGGTGACCTGAAGATGATCAAAGCCGTTGAATTTGTCGACCAGAATCCAATAGGAAAATCCTCCAGGAGCAATCCCATCACATATGTCAAGGCATTTGATGAGATCAGGGAATTGTACGCGCGACAGCCATTGTCAAAAATGCGCGGCTACAAAGCCGGATTCTTTTCTTTCAACGTTGAAGGCGGACGTTGTGAAATGTGTGAAGGTGAAGGAGAGATCACAGTGGGAATGCAGTTCATGGCCGATGTTCATTTGGAATGTGAAGCGTGTCAGGGTAAACGATACAAACAGGAAACTCTGGAGATCGATTATCATGGCGTGAATATTTCCGACCTTCTTGAGATGGACATTCAGGCAGCACTTGATTTCTTTTCAGTGAGAAATGATAAACTGGAACAAAAGATCGCTGAAAAAATAAAACCGTTGGTTGATGTTGGTTTAGGCTATTTGAAAGTTGGACAATCGTCAAGTACCTTGAGTGGCGGAGAAGCTCAGAGGATCAAACTGGCCTCTTTTCTTTCAAAAGGAATAAATGCTCCTTCCACCCTGTTCATTTTTGACGAACCTACAACGGGACTACATTTCCATGACATCGACAAACTGATCATCGCTTTCAATTCACTCATCGATTCCGGACATTCGATCATAGTGATAGAACACAACACAGAAGTCATTAAATGTGCTGACTGGATAATTGATCTCGGGCCTGAAGGCGGTAAGAACGGAGGAGAGATCCTTTTTACCGGAACACCCGAGGACTTGGTGAAGATCAAAGACAATTCTACCGGTCAGTTCCTGAAGGCTAAACTGTCCTAATTTTTTTTCTCCTCCATTTTTGCAATGATTGCAGCAACAGTTGCATCACTTGTTACATTGATGGTTGTGCGACACATGTCCAGGATACGGTCGACAGGTAGAATGATCGCAACCCAAAGTGGATTCAACCCTGTACTCGTAAGAACGATCATCAGCATGATCAAACCTGCGCTTGGAACTGCGGCAGCTCCGATTGAAGCCAATGTTGCTGTGCCAATAATTCCGATCTGTTGGGATAGCGAAAGATCGACATCATGAAATTGAGCTAAAAAGATCACAGCAACAGCCTGATATAAAGATGTTCCATCCATGTTCACTGTGGCACCGATCGGCAAAACAAAGTCTGTAACACTTTTCGGAACCTTCAGATTATTCTCAACGCAGTCAATTGTTACAGGAAGTGTCGCCGCACTGGAAGACGTTGAAAATGCCAAGAATTGCGCCGGACTGAGACCTCTGAAAAATTCAGCATAGGAGATCTTAACGCCGAAGATCTTTAAAAGCAGTGGATAAAACCCAAAAAGCAAGGTGGCCAATCCAATAACTACAACTAAGGCATAATAACCCAATTGTTTAAAGATCATCAACATCTGATCCATCGAATCCGCTGTTTTGGCAAGAACTCCTGCCATGAGACAAAAAACAAAAAATGGCGCTGCCATCATGACTATGTTCACCATTTTTACGAACACCTCATTCATTCCATCAAAAAAATGGATGACGTTTCCAACCTTTTCCTTTGGCAACAATGAAAGTGAAATCCCAAAGAACAAAGCAAAAAAGATCACTTGTAGCATGAGACGTCCATCTCCCAATGCAACAACAAGATTATCCGGAACAATATCAACCAGAGGCTGCAAAGGACTCTGCGTCGCAGCTTTTGCCTGTTCATTCTTCGCAGCCAGTTCCTGAACATCTGAAGCCGCCAATTCAGCGTTCAATTTATCGGAAACGTTTTGAATCAGTTCCGGATCTGCATTCTTTAATGCTCGTTGAGTATCCTTCAGTTCTATACCATTATCCTTGGCCCAGATCTCATAAGCCAATCGCTTTTCTAACTTGACCTGTTTGTCCGACTGAATACCTGGATCAGTCAAATTAACAACGAACAGACCCGTAGTTATTGCCGCAACCGTGGTAACAAGGTAAAGCAAAAGAGTCTTTACCCCCATTCTACCTAACTTTGAAGGATCACCTAAGCCTGTAACACCGCTTACAATTGAAAATAAAACCAAGGGTACAGCAATGAATTTCAGGATATTGATGAAGATTTTTCCGAATGGATCGATCCAGTCTTTTGTAAAAGCGTTCCAACCGTACTCACCAGAGATCAATGCCCAGATTATTCCTAGGACCATGGCAATTATGATCTTCCAATGTAAGGGAATTGCTCGCATAGTTTATCTTTTTTGTCAAAAGTAACAGATAATGCTAAAAGGGAAACAACAATTTCATGCTTTGTACTTGCAGAGTTCATAAATATCATTAATATTGCATCGTCAATCATGCGGCAATAGTTCGATTGCCGGTCAATCCGACAAAAATTGTATTCCCCAAGCAAAATAGTTCACAGTAGTACTGTATTTTATGGATAAAAAAGAGTTGGAAGGTAAAAAACTCTCAGACCTTAGGGTTATTGCCGCTACAATTGGTATATCAGGTGCCGAAAACATGAAAAAAGATGAGATCATCAACATGATCATAGGCGCAGATAGTGCGACATCTGAAACTTCCGAAGAAAAAGGAAGACGTGGCAGACCAAGAAAAAAGGATGAAGAAGTGGAGGTTCAACCAAGTCTGTTCGAAGAGCCCAAAGCAGAGGCTGTATCAGAAGAGTCGAGAGAAGACCAAACTGTTCGTGAGCCAAGAAAAAGGGCGCGACAAGGCAGAAATCTTTTAGATGTAGCCAGCCCTGTTTCCGAAATTCCATCAGAAGAAAAAGTAAGTCCTGAAGCAGTACCTGCAGCCGAAGCGGAAACTAAAAAAGAAGACACTCCTGCTCGACAGGAAAGACCTGAACGCAATGATCGAAATGACCAGAACCGTGATCGTTTCAACAAACAAAAACCACAACATCCTCACCAAAAACAGCGTCAGGATGTAGTTGAGGAAAAACAGGACGATATGTTCGACCTTGTTGGGATCGTTTCAGCAGAAGGTGTTTTGGAAGTTATTCAGGATGGTTATGGATTCCTCAGATCTTCCGATTACAACTACCTTCCTTCTCCGGACGATATTTATGTTTCACAAAGTCAGATCAAATTGTTCGGTCTGAAAACAGGAGATACAGTCAAAGGTACTATTCGTCCGCCTCGTGAAGGGGAGAAATTCTTTCCTTTGGTGAAAGTGGAATCTATCAATGGACGAGATCCTTCCTACATTCGTGACCGTGTACCTTTCCAATACCTCACTCCCCTTTTTCCGGATGAGAAATTCAAACTAACAGGTCACGCGCAGGAAACGCTTTCGACCAGGGTTATGGATCTTTTTGCTCCGATAGGAAAAGGACAGCGTGGAATGATCGTTGCACAGCCAAAAACGGGTAAAACCATGTTGTTGAAGGATGTTGCAAATGCTATTGCAGCCAATCATCCGGAAACTTATTTGATCGTGTTGTTGATCGATGAGCGTCCGGAGGAAGTTACTGATATGGCAAGAAGTGTGAAAGCAGAGGTAATTGCCTCCACATTCGATGAGCCTGCAGAGCGTCACGTGAAAGTGGCCAACATGGTGCTTGAAAAAGCAAAAAGAATGGTTGAATGTGGTCACGATGTTTGCATCTTGTTAGACTCGATCACTCGACTTGCCAGGGCCTATAACACTGTTTCTCCAGCATCAGGGAAAGTTCTTTCGGGGGGTGTGGACGCCAATGCACTTCACAAACCTAAAAGATTCTTCGGTTCAGCTAGAAAGATCGAAAACGGTGGTTCTTTGTCCATCCTTGCAACAGCACTGACAGATACCGGTTCAAAGATGGACGAAGTGATCTTTGAGGAATTCAAAGGAACAGGTAACATGGAACTTCAGTTGGACAGAAAGATCGCAAACCGCCGAATTTATCCTGCTATCGATATTCAGGCATCAGGAACACGTCGCGAAGATCTTCTTGTCGGAAAGGATGTACTACAGCGCGTATGGTTGATCAGAAAGTTCATTGCAGACATGAATCCTGTTGAAGCAATGGAATTCCTTAAATCGCATATGGACAATACTCTTTCCAATGAGGAATTCCTCGTTTCAATGAACAGTTGATCCAAGTCTATTCGATATGAGAATTACTGTAAAAACAGGTTTGATCACAGCTTTGGCGTGGATCGCAATTAAAATGTTCACCTACCTTACAGGCTTAGTGGAATACAATGTCGTTCCTTTGGTGATGTTGAACATTCTTGGTGTTTTGCTGGCCATCTCAATAGGATTGTTCCTTCATAAAAGAACTGAAGAATATGAGAGTAATTTGCTCAACGACATTAAAAATGCGATGAGTGCAGGAGTTCCGTATGTTTTACTGGTAAGTATCTTTTTGTATTTCTATTACGACAAGATCGACCCGGATTTCAATGCCCACCAGATTTCGGAGTTTGAAACCGGTTTACAGAAAGAGTTGAATGATCCCGTTAGATTTGAAAAAATAAGAAAATCCAATCCGGAATTTGAAGTTAAATCCAAAGAAGAGATCTTTGAATCCATTATGCAGGGTCCGAGATCGTTCTACAAACCGGGCTCAACAATGGCGATCAGCATGCTCTCCCTCCTTTTGCTAGCCACACTCAACAGTATTTTTGTTTCGATCATCTACCGCAGATTGATCTTCCGAAGAGCCTGATCAAAGGCCATTCATGATCTCCTCACCCAATTGATCGTAATCGATACCATCAAAATTTCCGGAGGACATCATCAATAGAACTGAATCATTCCAGTTCTGTTCTCTGATGAAAGCCAACACCTCCTCTGTTCTAGTCATCACTTTTACTCCTCCTCCAAAACCTTCCAAAACCAATTGAGGTGTGATCGGCTCCAGTTTCTTATGTTCCACAACTGCAGGACTGTAATAAACAACAGCATTATCTGCCGCTGCCATTGCACCTTCATAGTGCGGTAAAAACTCTTTTTTAAGCGAAGAGAAAGTATGCAACTCCATGCACGCCACCACCCTTCTGTCTGAGAACTGTTCTTTTACGGCTTTTGTTGTGGCCTTGAGTTTCGAGGGAGAATGAGCAAAATCCTTGAACATGGTGAAGTTGCCCTTTTCACAAACCTTTTGTAAACGCTTTCCTGCACCTTTAAAAGATGAGATCGCTGTAAGGAAGGTATTCGAATCTATACCTATTTCCTTTCCAAGGCACATCGCCCCCATCAAATTCTGAAGGTTATGCTGACCAAACACATTCAATTCATACCATTTGCCTTCAAAAAAAAGTCGTGTGCCGGATGCTGTAGTTTGGTATTCCGGTGTACCATACTGAACCGTTTTGATCGAACTGCCATATTTTTCTCCTAGCTTAGCCACTTCCGGATCCTCTCCATTGAACACCAAAGTGCCTCCTGGTTCAATCAGCGAACAGAAAACATCGAATTGTTCAACGTAATTTTCAAAGGTCGGAAAGACGTTGATGTGATCCCAAGCAATTCCTGAAATGATCGCTACATGAGGTCTGTACAAATGGAATTTTGGTCTTCTATCGATCGGAGAACTTAAATATTCATCTCCTTCCAGGATCATAACCTTTGCCGTACTTGACAGTTTGACCATGCATTCATATCCCTCCAGCTGCGCCCCAACCATGTAATCCACATCCATGCCCAGCTCATTGATCACATGAAGTAACATCGATGTAATCGTCGTTTTCCCGTGGCTTCCGCCAATCACCACACGTTTTTTATCCTTGCTTTGTTCATACAGATACTCCGGATAAGAAAAAACAGGAATCCCGAGCTCCTTAGCCTTTGCCAGTTCAGAATTATCGGCTCTTGCATGCATTCCTAGGATCACCGCATCGACCTCCTTTGTAATTTTCGTTTCATCCCAACCGATCGTTGCAGGCAAGATCCCTTGTTTTTCCAATCTTGTACGAGACGGCTCAAATATTTCATCATCTGAACCGGTTACATTGGCTCCTTTTCTCGATAATGCTATTGCGAGATTGTGCATGGCACTTCCTCCAATTGCAATAAAATGAATATTCATTATTTAGCAGAATTGAGATTGATCAAAACCCAACCGTCTACCAATACCGGCAGGACTAATAACAAGGTTCCGAAATCAGTTATTACATTATATACATTCAACGTAGATTCGTCAGCGAACATTACTGGAATCATAATACACAGAAGTCCTGCATAATAGACCCAATCCCACCAGTGCTGGGCTTTTGAAATCCGCCTGGTGATCATTTGTAGGCCAATGTATGTAACACAAAAAATGAGAACATACATGGGTAGCTGTTGAATTCCTTCCAGATCATTTACACCCCAGAAATATAAACAGATCAGTATAGAAAGTATTAACTTCACTATGATAGCCAGTCGCAGAACCAATTTTTCCAATTTCACATTCATTCTGGAAAATTAAATCTAATCTGCTTCAATCACACTACTCTAATGGATAGTTACTGACACTTGATTTTGAATTACTTCAACGCTCGAGGTATTTATTTACGCCGGAACTGTGCCAACGTCCAAATTTACCCCCATCATCAAAGATCAAATATACTTCCAGATCAAGATCAGCATGCTCCTTGAGGAACGTCTTCGTTTTCTCTAGCCCCATAACCATAAAAGCCGTTGCGTAGGCATCTGCCGTAGAAGCTTTATCGCAGATAACCGTTGCCGACAAAAGCGAATGATCCACAGGATATCCTGTTTTTGGGTTAAGTGTATGGGAATACTTTTTACCATCCACCTCATAGAACTTTCGGTAATTTCCGCTTGTTGCAAGCGCTTTACCGGAGAGCGACATTACATTTTCCAGTTGTCGAACATCACTTCGATTTTGCTCAGTTGGGGCATCGATACCAATCTTCCATGGTTTCCCTTCACGGTTCAGCCCCTTAACAACGAGCTCTCCTCCGATCTCAACATAATAATTCCTATGACCTCTTGATTGAATAAAATCAGATAGGATGTCAACCGAAATACCTTGAGCGATCGCGTTAAAATCGAGTTTAAACCTGGGGTCTTTCTTTGTCAGAAAAATGGAATCTTCGAAAAATTGAATGGAATGCAAATGTTCATTCTTAAACCCAACGAATGACATGATCGAGTCAACCTTTTGTTTTGAGAGTGGTGTTTTAAGATCCTTCATGAATCCCCAGCCTTCAACCAAAGGAAAAACCGAGGGGTCAAAAACACCGTTCGTTTGTTTGTAGATCTCCTGACTCTGACGGTAACATTCTTTAAAGAATCCGGAAGGATCAGTGAGGATAATTTCCTGTTCCGAACTGTTCAGCCGGCTTATAACAGAAGTCTCGATATAAGAAGAAAGTGAGGCGTCAAATGCAGCAAGTATAGAATCGACCTCGGTCTGTTTGAAATGAACCTCTTCTTCCGCTATAATAATTGAATAGGTCGTTCCTTGTGTTTCCCCCTGAAAAACGGTGCCTTCAATTTCTTTTTGATCTGATCCCGTTCCGCAAGAAACGAGCAAAGTCACAATAAAAACATTAATAATGCTTCTCAAGATGAGGCCCCATGGTCTCCTTGTTCCAGACATGCTCTGTCGTAGGTACATCGTTCTTTGTATATGTAATATTGTGAAGCGTTTGAGTGCGAACGTAAACATTACCCTGTCCGTTGATTACAACGATACGTCTTGTAATGATCGCTTTCATCAAGCCGTTCTCATCGTTCTGAGTAAACGACTCCTGACTTACTCCTTCCGGATAATCCTGACCCAAAGCATTCTTTACGCGAATCTTTTCCGGTCGTTCTGAATTGATATTGTCCAGGTTTTGCTGTGCGTCAAGGATCTTATCTTTTTTCTCATTTTCCCTGTTACTCGCATTGGCAGCTGCTGCCTTGTTCAGATCTTCTACGGCTAAAGCATTCTTCTCTTGCTTTTTAGTAGTACTTGAAGAGTAATCCTCAACATTCGAATTAATCATCTCAACACCTGACCTTACTCCCTGACGCTGTTCGTCATCCGACATTACACCTGCTTCATGAGCAATGTTGGCTTTATTGTTAAGTTGTTCAACTCCTTGAATGTTTCCTGCAACTTGCTCAGCACCTTTTTCTGCAACAAAAATCTGTTTCTGATCTTCTGTTTCTATAACATTCTTATTCCTAAGGTACTTTAGGTTCTCTCTTTCGAATTCCTCACGTTTGCCTTCATTCATGGCAATTTCGTTCTGTTTAACCAACTCAGCGTTCTCTTTACGGTTGAGCTCTCTGTCAGTGTTATCCTCTTCAAGCTCCTTGTTAAGTACAATAAACTTTCCTGAGTTATCGGTGATCTTAGCAGCATTGGCTTCTGAACGCAGTTTTTCTGCCTCCGAAACTACCACCTCGACATTTTCAAGTTTGGATTTGTTTTCCGGAGCATGCTTCGAGTCATTTTCCGCCCGCATATCCACCATGATGTTTTCCTGCACGATCAGATCATTTCCTTTAAGTAATTCCTGCCCCTTACTCGTATTTCGTGAACGTGTATCTGTTTCAGATGAGACAATGATATTATCAACCAATTCATCATTTCTCTTCTGTCTGTCATATCCTTCGTCAGTCAGAGAAATGATCTTGGACTCAACAACACGTAATTGTTGATCTGAAGTGACATTCGATAATTCATCCTTATTTGTCCTTTCTGTCATTTCAATACGAAGTACATCTTCGTATGAATGGAGTAATGCTGTATTGTCCTTGTAAACACCCTCTCTCTGCGTATAATCTATAGCACCTTCCTGAACTTTGTAATCCAATTGACCTTGTGCTTTGCGCAATTCTGATTGCTTGAACTGCAGATCATCGGCTGCGATCAATTCATATTCATTGTCGGCTTGTCTTAAGGCCTGAACGATTGCCTCACGATTCTCATCTGAATCTTCATATTCGTCGCTGATAGTTCCTACAATTCTGTAGATCTCATTCGTAGTTTCCTTTTGTTTGTTCACAGCTGCATCAGACAATGCCGCCTCTCTCTCGGTAGCTACCGTTACTCTTTCCTCTACCTTTTGATCCTTGATATTCTTTCGTTCAATGTCTGCTTTTACCAACGCCGCATATCCATCCATGATCGAATTTTCGGGATATGGCTCTCCTAAAGGCTTTAGATTCACACTTCCAACTACCGGTGGATTAAGTATTGCGTTGATCTCATCGATCTTCTGTTTTGGATACGGATCCCCCGGACGCATGGTCAATGCGCGATTGTAGTATTCCAATGCACTTTCGTACAATTTCTCTGTCAATTCACTGTCTGCCTTTTCAATGATCTTTCTGTAACCTCTCTCCTCTTCCTCCCCACTTCTTAGTCTCTCCAACCTGATACATTCCTCTACTTGCTTTTGCGCATAAACATTCGTGGCATAAATAGCAAGAGCAGACTCATATTTACCCTTAGCATTCATGTAATCTTTATCTGTAAAAGACTCATCGGCCTCCTTGATAAGCTTATTGAATTTATCCTGGTTTTCTTGTTCAGTTCGGGATGCATTGGCAATATCATCAATGATTTGCTGTATTTCATCGACTTTATCTTGGGCAGCTTGATCTCCCGGCTTAACATTTAAGGCACTCTGGTAATGCACAAGGGCTTGCTCCCAATTCTTGGCTTTATAACTAAGTTCTCCCTTAGTCATGAAATCGCTGTACAATTTCTCTCTATCAGCTAATGAGGCCTGCTCCGCGATCAGTCTGTTCATCTCATCAATGCGTTCCTGCGGAGCTGTTTCTTCAGGTTTAAATTGCTTGGCTGCCTCAAATGACGCTATCGCTTTGGTGTAATTCTTGTCTCCGGCGAATTTCTCACCCTCCTGCATTTTTTGATTATAGCCTTTTTCTGCAGCTTCAATTTTATTGATTCGATCAATCAATTCTTTTGGACGTGAGTCAGCAGGCCTGAACTTCGCGGCTCTGTCCGCCAATTCACGTGCTTTGACATAATCTTTCTCATCCAGTTTGGTTTGAGCAACGGATAACATTTTTTCAAACTGATGATCTTCTTCGTTACCTTTTTCCTTTTCAAGGCGTTCACATTCTGCAGCCAGATCAACAGGCTCTTTTTCTTCGGGCTTTAAAGAATTTGCCTGATTGAATTGCTTGATCGCATCGAGGTACTTCTGTTGCGCCATCAATTCCTTTCCTTTACTCATCAACTGATCGTACTGTGCATTCAATTCTGAATTTTTCGCCATTGATTTTTTCAATGCTTCAAGCTCTATGATCTTATCTTTCGGCAATTGCTCAGTTGGCTTCTTTAAAGAGGCCTCTTTGTATTTTGTTATGGCACCATCAAGATCATTCGCAGATTCCTTTTGTTGTGCACTGGTGATTAGATCCTGATATTCCTGCTCGAGTTTCACTAAAGCTTCATTTGCTTTTATTTTAGCTTCAACATCAGCAAGTTTTTGAGTCACCTGGGCATCTACCTTGATTTCCAAAGCTGCTTTTAAAGCCGTTCTAGCATCGATCCACTTTTCTTCTCCGGCGAGTTTGAATCCTTCAGCTTTTAACTCTTGGAATTTTTTCTCTGCAGCATCTTTGTCTTCCAGCTCCTTGATCTTCTTAAGGACATCCTCGAGTTTTGTTTTAACTGCAGCATCCTCCTTTATCGTCAGAGCTTCCTCATACTTAGCTTTCGCATCGGGAAACTTAGTTGCCTTAGCAGCCACATCCCCATCTGTTACCAATTTTGCAAACTTTGCTTCTCTAGCCGCCAGATCGCCTTCTTCCTTGATCTTTTGATCGATCTCTGCCAACCTGTCGATTGCCGTTTTATTGGCTGCATCTAAAGTGATAACTTCATTGTATTTTGAGCGTGACTCATTCCATTTTGAGGCAGTAAAAAGGGTATTCCCCTCCTCAAGTAATTTCTGGATCTTTTCAAGTCTTTGTTTTTCAGCAAGTGCCTCAGCGATCTTCTTGTTACACTCCTCTATTCTTCCTGTCGCATACGAAGAAGCGGATTCATAGGTAAGTGCCTCCTGATACTTAGCTCGTGCTTCCTCATATTTTTCTTGAGAAAAGAGATCATCACCCGCTGCAATGGCATCGTCGTATTTTTTCTTTTTCTCTTGGGCAGCATTGAGTTCTCCTTGCTTTTTTTCGATCTCAGCGAGTCGGTTGATCGGATGCTGCTCCTCCGGCTTAAGTTTGTTGGCTATGGTGTATTTATCCTTGGCTGCCTGATAGGATTTCTGGTTGTAGAACATATCGGCTTGTGTAACAGCCTCTTTGTACTTAGCATCTCTCTCTGTCAAAGCCTTGATCTCTTCGATCTGGGTTCTTGGATAATCTTCATCCTTCTTCCTTAAGGCCTCTTCATACTTCAAAATAGCTTGTTCGTACTTTTTCTGATCCCTTAAAGCATCTGCTGCTTTGATCAAGTTCAGATATTCAGAATCTGCCTGTTGATTTGCTAGCTCCTCCTTCTTTTTAGCCATTATCAAGGCATCTAATTCCCTTACACGATCATTCGGATGCTTTTCCATCGGCTTGATCATAAGAGCTGCCTCGTATTTAGCAAGCGCCTCCTCCCATTTCTGAGCAGTATACAATGCATCAGCTTCTTTTATGAGAGCCTGATACTGTGCATCATTGGCCGCATTGTACTTTTGAGAGTCTGTAATGACTTTCTCGATCTTCAATTTGATCCTCTCACTGTGAACCTTATCAAAATCACCGGTCAATTTGCGCTCATCCCAGTAAAATTTCCCAACAGGTTCGGCTTCGAGAAAAGAGAGATCCATATTAGGATCTGATGGGATCATTTCGAATTCAGCACTTTTGAATGGCCTGATGTCACCCGGAGGAGCATCCTCGATATTCATTTTCGAATAATCAAAAGCCAATTTCTTTGAAACAAAACCGCTTTTTGTAAATCTAACTTCGAATGGTTTAGAAAAATCCACAGCCCCCTTCAACTCATATTTCCCAGAAGTAGTTGAAGTTGATTGTAACACTACATTTCCGGATTGGATCAATTCCACACGCACACCAGCCTCTGGTTTTCCGGAAACTCTGTTCTTTGCAGTACCATCAATATGAAAAAGGGGTGATTGAGCAAAGCCCAAAAACCCTGTAAAAACAAGTATTAAAGAGAGAAAAAATCTCATAGTCACCGATTAAACGTTCCGCTGTACACCCAGTTACAGATTTGGTTTAATTTTGAATACAATTATTATACAAATATGAACAAAATAGTTCAATTAAGTAACCTGTAAACATGCTCAAAGTAGAAGATTTAAGTTATTGGGAACGAAAAACATTCTTATCGGAAATCGACTTCCTGATAGTAGGCGCCGGAATTGTCGGCTACAGCACAGCCATTCATTTACGCGAAAAGTACCCTAATGCTCGAATTCTCATACTTGAAAGAGGCTACCTTCCTTCCGGAGCGAGTAGTAAAAATGCAGGATTCGCTTGTTTTGGAAGTGCCAGTGAATTACTGGATGATCTCGATAACATCCCGGAAGAAAGTGTTTGGGAAACCGTCAGAAAACGATGGGAAGGTCTCCATTATCTCAAATCAGTGATCGGCGAAGAGTTTCTTGATCTCCAATCCTATGGATCATGGGATATTATAACCGAAAAGCAAAATGAAACCATACCGGGGATCCGTTCCAAACTAGACTACCTGAATGGAAAAATGTATGACATCACTGGTGTAAAAGATGTCTTTTCTGAAGACAGAGAATTAAAAGCGAAATTTGGTTTTTCAGGAATTGAAACGAGTTTCCACAACAAATTGGAAGGTCAGATCGACACCGGTAAAATGATCCGTCAGTTCTATCGCATAGCTATTACCCATAACATTGACATACTTTTTGGCATCCATGTGGATTCATTTGAGAACTTTGACAAAAGTGTTCAAGTCAAAACCAATATAGGAGAATTATTTTGTTCGAAACTTTGCCTTTGCACCAATGGATTTGCAGGTCAATTTCTAAATGAGGATGTTAAACCCGCAAGAGCCCAAGTACTTGTTACAGAACCTATTGCAGACCTGAAAATTCAAGGAACGTTTCATTATGACCGAGGTTATTACTATTTCCGAAACATTGACAACCGCATTTTACTTGGAGGGGGTCGTAATTTAGATTTCACCGGTGAAACAACCATAGAAATGTCAACCAGCGAAAACATCATGAAATCCCTTGAAAAATTATTATCAGAAGTGATCCTTCCAGGCAGAAAAACATTGGTCGAATACCGCTGGTCCGGAATAATGGGTGTTGGTGAAATTAAGGCGCCAATTGTTAAAAAAATAGGCAAAAATGTCGGGACCGGTGTTCGTATGGGTGGTATGGGCGTGGCCATTGGAACGGGCGTTGGAAAAGAATTGGCAGAATTGTTCTAGAACAAATCTTTTTTGTCTCATTTCCATTACTTTTGACCAAAATTCTACACAAATGATAAAAAACACAGCACTAACGGACAAACATATCGCTCTTGGAGCTAAGATGGTACCATTTGCAGGATTCAATATGCCGGTTCAATATGAAGGAGTTAACGCAGAACACGATACAGTTAGAAACGGTGTCGGTGTTTTTGATGTATCTCACATGGGTGAATTTGTTTTAAGAGGGCCGAACGCGCTGGCATTGATCCAAAAGATCACAACAAACGATGCATCTGTACTTTTCGATGGAAAAGCACAGTATTCTTGTCTACCTAACGGAAAGGGAGGAATTGTTGACGACTTGATCATATACAGAAAAAATGAGCAGGAATACTTCATCGTTGTGAATGCTTCAAACATGGAAAAAGACTGGAACTGGATCTCCTCTCACAACGATCTTGGTGTGGAAATGGAAAACCTAAGTGATGAATATTCACTTCTTGCAATTCAGGGACCGAAAGCAGCAGAGGCAATGCAATCATTAACAGATATCGATCTTTCGAACATGGTGTATTACACTTTTCAGATCGGTAATTTTGCAGGAATTCCAGACGTCATGGTATCAGCAACCGGTTATACCGGATCTGGTGGATTTGAGGTTTACGTGAAAAACAAAGACGTTAACCAGTTGTGGGACAAAGTTTTTGAAGCTGGTGCTGCATATGGAATTAAGCCAATCGGACTTGCTGCGAGAGATACATTGAGACTTGAAATGGGATTCTGTCTTTACGGAAATGATATTGATGACACCACCTCTCCAATTGAAGCAGGATTGGGTTGGATCACCAAATTCACAAAAGACTTTGTTGATTCAGATCTGCTCAAAAAACAAAAAGAGGAAGGTGTAACTCGAAAATTGATCGCTTTCGAAATGGTCGACAGAGGAATTCCCCGTCACGATTACCTCATTGAAGATGCTGAAGGAAACACGATCGGAAAAGTGACATCAGGAACAATGTCCCCATCTATGAAAGTTGGAATTGGTTTGGGATATGTTACCAAAGAATTTTCCGCTCTCGATACAGATATCTTCATTAATATCAGGGACAAAGGCGTCAAAGCGAAAGTTGTAAAACTTCCATTCTATAAGAAATAAGAAACGTTATAAACAAAAAAGTCCGGTTCAGCCGGACTTTTTTGTTTCAACCATTTCCAATTAAAACACTGCTGTTATCAGATCAAGTACTTCAGGAACATCAGCCGTACTAATTGAAAATACGGCAGGTTCCCCCATGTAAACCCCGTCAGGATGAGCAAAAGCCATGCCTGATGCAGGTGCCGCTTCAGCCCTGCTCATCGTTCTTACCACATCCTCATTCAATACATCGGCCATCATTCCTGCGCCGATATCATCTGTGTCTTGCGCTGAAAAATCCGTTGGCATTCTATCAATAGAACCATTAGTTTGATTCTCAGTAATCACAGTCGGGGAATTATCTTGAACAGGACTTTCAACCTCATTTTCATCACTTTTATTCTGAACCTTTTGCTCAGCCACCTGAACTGTACTTGTTTTTACGATCTCCTCATTTCTAAAGAACGGCACTGCAAGAAGAATCACTGCAAGTAGAGCCGCAATCTGTACCAAAGGCCTCTTGTGAACTGCCTTATCGGTTGGATAGACTAAAGTTAAAACTGTATTGTACCAGAAAACTCGATCCTTTGAACCGTGCACATCTGCAAAAATACCATCCAGAGATTTTTTGATCTCGTCACGAGGCTGAACATCCTGAGTTCGCATCTGAGCCATCTCCGAAAAAAGAAATCTCATTTGCTCAAAATCCTCCTCATTTTCGCACAAATCCTTAATTTGCTCCTTTTCAGAAGCACTCAATTCATGGAATTCTTTATCCAGGAAAATATCTGTGATTTCCTTTTCCATACTATCTGTTAACAATTGGGTTAAATACTTTTAATTCCTCTGATAGATATTTTATCGCATAAAAAACACGCGATTTCACGGTACCTTCGTTAATGCCCAACATTTCGGCAACCTCTTTAACCGATAGCCCCTCGATATGCCTTAGAACAAAAACCTCCCGATGCTTTTCATCCAAATTGTCGAGCCCTTTTTCGAAAGCCTCTCTGAAAAAAGCATCCTGTACCTCACCCATCACATTTGCATGAATGTCCGAAACGCTGTAATGCTGGTCCAAACCTGATTTTGTCCCTTTTCTAACCTCTTGTTTCTTATATTCATTCTTGCACATGTTATTGGCTACAGAATAAATCCAAGTTTTAAAAGAACGTTCCATATCAAAGTAATTCGGATTTCGAATGATCTTCGCAAACAGATCATGGACAAAATCCTCCGCCTTCTCCTTATCTCTCCAAAGCATTTTCATAAAATAGCCTAACAAAGGACCTGAATAACGCCCATAAAGTTCATCAAAAGCACGCTTATCCCCTGAAGAAAGGGATTGCATCAGCGCTTCATCGGTCATTGAACTGTATGAGGTTTTCAGTAGTCTCATTAATTCGATCGCAGTTTTTTCACTTGTTCGTATTTATTTGACTGAACGGCTATTTGATCAATAACTGCATCCACATCACGCTTTTTTCCGGGCTCGTTCAATTCTCCGTATGTTTTACTTAAAACCAATAACATGGGTAAGTAATTCCCCGACAATTGCCTTCCTTTATCCGTTTTAAATTCATTGATAATGTTTTTGCTTAAAACGTCGTTCCAGAGTTCATCGTTCCGAATGAAATTATTAAAGCCCTTTTCCTCTCGGTACTCAAAAACCAGGCCTGTTACATACAATTTATCACTCAGAACGGTCAGATACTCTTTAGGCAAGGTCATTGAAAGCGAAACCCCCTTGTTATTATTCAAGCCGCAGAACTCTTTCAGATATTGAACATCAATTATTGAGCGTAGTGGTAACTGAAGACCTTTCCTCATCAGATCGGCACGCATTTGCTTACTTTGTAAGATCTCTAGGGACACAATTTTCACGTCCTTTCTTGTTTTCTTTTCCAACTGAACATAAAGCGCCGAGAAAGAATCATCTATTCCGTGGGTAACCAAAATACCATTCTTAGGAACAGAGCTCAACAGATCCTGAGCATAAGATAGCATCTCAGGTGATATACGGGAAACGGATTTCAACTTTTGCAAATACCCCAAGGAGGATAAAGAATCGGCATTAGACCAATGCAGAGCTGCCTTTTGAATGTGCACATCCGAATTATTAGGTTTTAGCAATTCAGCCTGATTTAAGAAATTTACCAGTTCAGTGTTGTAATTCCCCGCCTGATATCTGAAGAAATTATATTCGAAGGATTCAGGTGCAGAAACAGCAAGTTGTTGAACCGCTAAATCCATCTGTTGTTGATATTCAGCTGAAGGTGATCGTTGAGTTCTGCTTTTCGCGGAAACAGACTTTACAGATGAATATTGTTGAACGGCTGAACTTTGGGAAGTCGCAGCAGATGGAGCTTGTTGAATATCTTTTACTTCTGATGATTTCTGTTTTTTGATTTCAGCTTTTTTAGAAGTTGATTCCTGTTTCACAGAGGGCAGATCCAATACTTTCTCGTAAACAACAGTATCCGCTTCCATTTCCTCTGCAACCGAAGGCTGGGCATTCAGATTGACATTAATGGTTTTCGAAGTGTTCTTTTCAGCCGGCGGACTGTTTGTTATAGTCTGTCCCTGCAACTGAAACACAGAAAAAATGAAAACAAGCAATGATAAAAAACGCATTTGTTGTAATTTTCGTCGCGGTACACCTCAAATATACGATGGTTCAACTGGAAATTAAATTTTTTATGACAGCTGACGAATTCAAAGGGTTATCCCTCGAAAAAAAGCTTGAACTACTTAAAAGAGATGGTGAATACATCGCAGGAAGGGAATTGCCTTTGCATTTTGCCTATCTTTTCTCCTTTCGAGGATTTTTCATAGAAGTATACAGAACAAAAGCTCTTAATAAAATACAATGGATAGAGATCCAAAAGAATCAGGACATTATAAATGAATATGTTGATGACCTCAGGTTGGAACTTTAATTTTCCCCTGCGAAAAGAAATTTGTTCGGAGAAACCAACTGCGTTTTAACTGCATACATCACAATACCTGCAGTATTTTTTACTCCAAGTTTTGACATAATATTCTTTCGGTGTGTATTGATCGTATGATTACTCAGAAACAACTGTTCAGCAATTTGAGCATTGGTTAGACCTTCGGCGATCAATGTAATGATCTCATTTTCCCTTTCAGAAAGTATAACAGGTTCACACGAAAACGAATCGAAATCAATGTCGTTCACGTCGATAGATGCTTTTTGTATGGTTTCAAGTATCTGTCCGCAAAAGAACTTGTTTCCCCTGCCGGTTTCCTCGACCGCATTCTGGATCTCAGAAAGCTCACAATCTTTCTTGACGTAACTGGTAACACCAGAGCGCAAAGCATTCACAAGTGTTTGCGCAGATTGATCAGGTGTTATGGCTAAAAACCGAATATCCTTATTGACCAACAAAGTTTTAGGAATAATATCGATATCAAAACCCGGAGACGTATAATCGATCACAACCACGGAAGCTCCAAAATTCCTGATTTGATCAACCAATTCTTCATTATCTCTCGCTTCTCCAACGATCTTAATATCACCGTATGAGTTCAGTACTGTTCTCAGTCCAACTCTTACAAGATCATTGCTATCAGCGAGAATTACCTTCACCTTATTTAGAATAATTTTAAACAAAGGTAAAAACTATGACGAAACGGGGAGAAAAAAAAACGCCTAGTTTTTAACAGATTGTTCGTGAATTATCAAAAACAGCAAAGCCCGAAGTAATCGGGCTTTGACTGAATTTCAATAATTTGTTTAACGTGTAAACAGCATCTCTCTGAACTTTGGCATCGGCCACATTTCGTCATCGATCAGCAACTCCAGTTTATCTGCGTGATATCTGATATCATCAAAATGAATTCGAACACGATCACAATATGCTACCGCTTTATCTTCAGCGTGATCAAGTTTATTTGCTGCCTTTCTCTCCATCAACATATGGTCCGCAGCATGTTTCATTTGATTCAAATGAACAGAAATGCGCTGGATCAATTCGATCTGACCTTTTGCAGCCTCTTTTCCAGCTTTTTGTCCAAGTACATCGATCAAGCCCTGTACGTTTGCTATCAATTTATTCTGGTACTCCACAACTGCTGGAATGATCATTGACTGCACTACATCACCCATGATCCTTGCCTCGATCTGGATCTTAAGAATGTAATTCTCAAATTCGATCTCCTTTCTTGCCTCAAGCTCGCGGGGCGTCAATACATTCATTTCATCAAACAACTTCGCCACTTTCTTATCTCCCCATACAGCCAAAGCTCTCGGAGTGTCCTTCAAATTGCTTAAACCTCTCTTTTCAGCTTCTTTTCTCCACTCTTCACCATATCCATTACCTTCGAAGCGGATCTTTTTCGATTCCTTGATCAATTTCTGCAACTCTTTAAGGATAGCCTCATCTTTAGCTTCGCCTTTTTCGATCCGTACATCAACCGACTTTTTAAAGTCTCTCAATTGCTTCGCCATAATCGTATTCAGAACGATCATTGCCGATGCACAGTTTGCAGAAGAACCAACTGCTCTGAATTCAAACTTATTACCTGTAAATGCAAAAGGAGAAGTTCTGTTTCTGTCCGTATTATCCAACATGATCTGTGGGATCTTGCCGATATTCAATTTGAGTTCTGTCTTATCTTCCGGTGTCATTTTTCCGGCCTTCACATTCTTCTCGATGTCATCCAGTAATCCTGAAAGCTGAGACCCGATAAACGTAGAGATAATGGCAGGAGGAGCTTCATTTGCCCCCAAACGATGGTCGTTTCCTGCAGAGGCGATACATGCACGCAAGACATCTGCATTATCGTGTATCGCTTTGATCGTATTCACAAAGAACGTCAAGAATTGAAGATTTGATTTTGGATTTTTTCCCGGAGCAAGAAGGTTTACACCAGTGTTTGTACTTAATGACCAGTTATTGTGCTTTCCGGAACCGTTCACTCCAGCAAAAGGCTTTTCATGGAACAATACCCTGAAATCATGCTTGCGAGCGATTTTCTCCATCACATCCATTAGCAAAAGGTTGTGATCGTTTGCAAGGTTACATTCTTCGAAGATAGGAGCACATTCGAACTGGTTTGGCGCTACCTCATTGTGTCTGGTTGTTACAGGAATACCCAATTTCAAGGACTCTGTTTCAAACTCTCTCATGAATGCCGTAACTCGCTCAGGAATTGATCCGAAGTAATGGTCCTCTAACTGCTGACCTTTTGCTGCGGCATGACCGAACAAAGCCCTACCGGTCATCATCAGATCCGGGCGCGCATTGAACAAAGCTTGGTCAATCAGGAAATATTCTTGCTCCCAACCTAAAGTTGCGTTCACTTTGGATACATTCTTATCGAAGTACTGACATACTTCTACAGCTGCCTCATCAACAGCGCTCAATGCTTTAATCAAAGGCATTTTGTAATCAAGTGATTCACCTGTATAGGAAATGAAGATCGTAGGAATACAAAGTGTCTTACCGATCACAAAAGCTGGAGATGAAGGATCCCATGCGGTATATCCTCTTGCTTCGAAAGTATTTCGAATACCGCCATTTGGAAAAGAAGAGGCATCCGGTTCTTGCTGTACCAACAACTCGCCATTGAAAGATTCGATCGCTTTTCCAGGACCAACAGGCTTAAAGAACGCATCGTGCTTTTCTGCTGTAGCACCCGTTAACGGCTGGAACCAGTGTGTATAGTGCGTTGCACCCTTTGTCAATGCCCAATCTTTCATGGCTGACGCTACCTGATCTGCCATTTTACGATCCAAACGAGTTCCATTCTGAATCGATTCCATCATCGATTTAAAGGCACCAGAAGGAAGATATTCCCTCATCACTTCCTGATGAAAAACACTCTGCCCGAAAAGTTCTGAGATCTTTCCGTTATAATCAATGTGTTTTGGAGTTCGATTCAACACATCCTGGTAAGCTTGCTGTCTTTTTTTGGCCATAAAAAATATTTTTTGGCAAATTTATACGTTTTCGAAGCACCTCTACCTAAAATAAATCATTTTTTTTCAACATACCCCCTCAAATCAACACCTCAAACTTATTTTTTTATTACTTTTGTTAATCACACCCCCTTAAAAATAGATCTTGCATTCATTTTTAGTGAAGATTTTCGTTTGTTTCATCATTTCAGGACCGGTATTCAGTCAGAAACCAGAAAACAAAAGGACGAATACTCATCCAAACTCCATCATCATAGAATTGGGTGGGCATGGTGGATATTACAGCTTAAACTGTGAGAGAACACTTCTTTGTCATTGACGATTTCATAGTGCTTTGCAGGGAGGAGTATCCTACTCTTGGGATTTTTTAATGCCCATTCTATTTACAGAGAGACTCACATTAGGCAAGCACCATCTGGAAATTGGAGCAGGATTGGTGCTAGGATTTAACCGAGGAGGGTTCTGGGATTTCTCGAATAATTATTTCACCTGCCGAGGAGGTTATCGATTTTAAAAACCAGATGGACATTTTGTATTCCGAGCTGCTTTCACTCCCCTGTTCGGTTTTGACAATACCGGGATACCCCTTGGGGGACTTTCTTTCGGATACGCTTTTTAGCAAAAAAAGCAGGATCTTTCTCGGATCCTGCTTTTTCTTTGTGTTCTCAGGTTCTGAGGAAGTTGAATGAACCGAACCTTTGAAGAAAACACCATGCTCAAACCCAACGAAATCTACTACTACTGTTTTTCTATAGCTAATGTACAGTGAGAAACAACAGCTGTCAATTTGTTTCAGTAGAACTGCAATTTATTTCAACAAAAGAGGAAAAAACGATCTGATCGAGCCATTAATCTGCCACATCAAAGACCAATTCTGAACATTTTTGAGGATCAAAATAGGTGTTTGCAACTTCCAAGAGATCGCTTGAAGTCAATTTATCAATACCAGAGAAGATCTCCTCAACTGTGTCGATCTGATCAAAAAGCAACAAACTTTTACCTAAACCCAGCATTAGACCGGAATTGCTGTCTAGACCGAGCGCCATTTGACCTTTGATCTGATCTTTAGCTCTACTCAACTGTAAGGTCCCTAAACGTTTATTGCAGATATCTTTTAATTCTTTGTAAACCAAAGAGATTGATTTGTCTATATATTTCTGATCGGCACCAAGATAGATACTCCAGAAACCAGTATCGACATAAGGAGTATAATTGGCCTCGACATTATAGGAATAGCCATGCTTTTCACGAATGCTCAGCGTCAACCTTGAATTAAGTGCCGGTCCACCCAACAAGTTCACCAACAAGGTCATTCCTTTTCGCTCCTCATCTTTGTAACTTGGCCCAATCCCCCCTATCAGAGCATGTGTCTGATAGTTAGCTTCTTTAGAGCGGTACCGGAAGACCGGAGCATTATGGAAAGGTTCGAATTCTCTTGAAGACGATCCTACTGGGATTCCGGTAAAATAATCCTCGAGAATTGCAGTAAGGCGTTTTAATGGAACATCCCCTACAAAAGATATCACCATATTATCTGAAGTGAAATGCCTTTGCATATAATCAGATAGATCCTTCCTACCAAAACGCTGAATACTTTCTTTCGTTCCAAGGATATTGTTACCTAAAGCATGCCCTTTGAAAAGCATCGCCTCGAAATCATCAAAGATCTTATCCGATGGGCTGTCCATGTATGATATAATCTCATCAAGAATGATCTCTTTCTCTTTCTCGATCTCCTTTTCCGGAAAATTGGAATTCATTGTAATATCCGCAAGCAATTCTGCCGCACGACGAACATGTTCTTTGGTAAAGGAGGCATAAACACAAATTTCTTCTTTTGCTGTATAGGCATTTAACTCTCCTCCAACCGAGTCGAGCCTTGACAAAACATGATATGCTTTACGTTTTTTGGTACCCTTAAAAATGCAATGTTCCAGAAAATGGGCCAATCCATCTTCATCAGGATGCTCAAAGCGGGAACCACCTAGGACATTAATACCAAGATGCGCTACGTGTGCCGGCGCATGAAGATATACTACCCTGATATCACATTTCAGGTTGAAAACGATCGGTTTCAGCTCAAGCATATCACGGATTTTTTCGGTAGATCATCCATTTATCATTGGTCAGTTCGTACACAATACGATCGTGTAGTCGCGACCTTCTTCCTTGCCAGAACTCCACTTTCACAGGTCGCACCAGATATCCTCCCCAATGAGGTGGACGAGGCACCTCTCCAGGGTATTTCTCGGCATACTCATGTACCCTGTCTTCCAACTCTTTTCTGGATGATAACCTTTCACTTTGGTGAGAAGCCCAGGCACCGATCTTACTTCCCCATGGACGCGACGCAAAATAGGCATCACTCATCTCATCCGGAACCTTTTCCGCTACTCCGGAAATACTTATCTGCCGCTCAAGTTCCGGCCAAAAGATCAATACATTCACATTAGGATTCGCTTCAATAGCCCTGCCCTTATCGCTGTGATAATTGGTGTAAAAAACGAGACCTTCCTCCAACAACTCTTTGATATAAACAATTCTGGAATGCGGAAATCCATCAAGGCCGATGGTTGAGACTGTGATTGCATTGGGTTCATGCACATTTCTTTCTACTGCTTCCCTCAACCATTTCGCAATGGTATCATATGGATCCACACCCAGATGATCTTCTAATTTTCCCTGATCGAACTGGTGATGATCATTCCTTAATAATTCCAGAAAATCATCCATAGGATCAATCCTCGTCGCTGAATTCGTCTTCCAACTCACTTTCCGAAGAATTTTCTTCTTCCTCTAGCTCATCCTCATCAATACCCGGAGCAGAATAAACCTTTCCTTTTGGAGCAGGCAGATCGTCTTCAATTTCAGCAATAGGAGTTCTTGAGATCTCACGATCCAGGTTCTCAGTTGGTGGAAAGATCTCTACAATGGGAGAAACAGAGATCATAGGTATTTGGAAATCCACCAGATACGTGGACAAACTTTCACGTATACGATCGTATGCGTCTTTTACACTGTGAGCTGAAACGAGGAAATTCTGTGCAACTTTCTTCGATTTCTCATCATCCGCAGAAGCACTTTCGTAGGTAACCTTTGCCTTATACCATACATCAGCATCGTCATAAGCGAAAATATCGTGCAATTCAGTCCTGGCAATACCCGAAACAATGAATTCTCCACGGATTATACTTCCCAACTCCTCATATATGCGAGCCTCAGCATCGGTAAACGTCATTGCAGCAACCAGATAAGGTTCTGAAACGCGCTTAAACGTACCATTTTCAAGCTCTTTTGTGTACTTTACTTTTACTGTAAACCAATTAGTCATGTGATGTGTATGTTGCTTGTTAAATAGAGATCAAAGATAGCACGAAAATGAATTCCGAATCATCGAAGTTATCAACGAGATCAACCTGCAAACAAATTAAACTTCAGCAGAAAGAATGAAAATCACTTGATCCAATCCAACCGTCATGATTGGAATTTACGACCATTCTTAAAAACGATGAATGTCCTGTTGAACAACTTAACCAATACCGTATTCCCGTATATCTCATATTCCGCATCCATCTGATTAGAGATCTCGTGAACTTTTCCATCAGACAACACATTGACACCTTTCATAAGGTTCCTGAATACCAACGTATTATTCTTTATTAAATGATCTTTCGGTATGTAGTTAGCCACCTCGATCTTTCGACCATTCTGAAGCGCAAATGTGAAATTATTCTCGGTCCAGACAACCATATCATCTTTGGCATCCCAGAATTTAGCACCAAAATTACTCAACTGTGATTTGCTGCCTTCTCTGTAATAGTTGAGGTTACCATTCAGATCCTCATAAACAATGAAACCTCTCCCGGCTTTATATTTACCCATCCAGAACTGTTCCACGTCCAAGAATTCTCCATTCTCAAAGACTGCAAAAGTTCGGGTTGTAGGATCATTGAAACATAGAATATCGCATCCGGCCTGAAAATCGATCCCTCCATTCCATACCCCCAATTCATAGATCTGTCCTCTCCAGAAAACTTTGTATACGTTACCATTGTCCTTGAAGGCAACAATATTATCCCCAATTGCGACCGGCATGTAAAGATCACCGGTTGTCTGATAAAGTGGATATACCTTTTTATTCCAATAAACACTTACAGAATTGAATCTGGTATCCTGGTAAACGATCAATGAATCCGTCACTTCATATTCTCCGGAGAAATAAGTAAGCGTCTGCAGCTTCCCCTCATCCCACATGTTAAGTGTCGGCCCGATATTATACGCCATCAGATGATCAGAGATCTTGTAGTTTACCAGCATATTCGAAATATCCTGACGCTCATTACCATCATAGACCCTGAGGTTACCACGGGTATCAATGTATGCTACCAGATCATCACCGGCACGATATTCCCGAATAGGCTGGAATTCCAGCTGCCTGAAGTTATCGTTCTCAAATGTTTTGAAATAATTATTGAAATCAACAAAAGGCACAACTCGCTGAGCTTGGACCCAACTAAATGTCGAAAGAACAAAAATGCTAAAGATTATTTTTCTCATTGATTCAAATGTAAACAATTTCCGGACCAATCAGAAAACAAGTCATTTTGCCACTGAGCACAAGATACGTCCGCACATACTTTAGAGAACAATATTTAAACGAAAGATGTTTTCTTTGTATGCATTAAAAAAATATTCTGATCCATGAAGAAACTCTTTTTATCCGGACTTATTGCCCTGTCCGCTTTCTCTTCAACAGCTCAACGAAAGATCGAGTTTGTTGAATATGATCTTCCCAATGGGATACACGTTATCCTTCATCAGGAAAAATCAACACCAATTGTTGCCGTTTCAGTCCTTTACCATGTTGGTTCAAAGAACGAGAACACTGATCGAACCGGTTTTGCTCACTTTTTTGAACACCTCTTATTTGAAGGATCAGCCAATATAGGTCGTGGAGAATACAGTGAGCTTGTTGAAAAAAATGGCGGAATGTTGAATGCTAACACTTCACAGGACAGAACATATTACTACGAGATCCTTCCGTCCAATCAATTGGAGTTGGGATTATGGCTGGAAAGTGAAAGGATGCTTCACGCTAAAGTTGAAAATACAGGGATCGAAACTCAGCGATCAGTTGTAAAAGAAGAGAAGCGTCAGCGCGTAGACAATCAACCTTACGGTTCGTTCTTCACTGAAATGTTCAAGAGAATGTTCACTCAGCACCCTTACAACTGGGCTCCGATAGGAAGTATGGAGCACTTGGATGCTGCTCAGGAGGAGGACTATGTTAATTTCTACAAGACCTTTTATGTCCCATCAAATGCTACGCTTTCGATTGCAGGTGACATTGACATTGCTCAAACAAAAAAGTGGATAGACAAGTATTTTGGCAGTATACCAAAAGGTCAGGCAATCAACTTGTACAGAGATTTTGTAAACTTATCAGACAGTGATTTCGAAGCTCGTTACAAGATCAGCAAATCAAAGTTTGATGCCAAGGATTTTATGAATTCAAAGAACCCGGATGCAAAAAAAATGATCGCATCATACGCTTCCAGACCGGTTGATATTCCGCGCACTACGAAAGACACTGAAAAGATCAATGGTGTAGTAAAGGATGTGATCTATGACAACATTCAGCTACCAGCGATCTTTATGGGATATAAATTTCCAGAACAGACTCACCCAGATTCATACGCATTGACCATGATGAATGAAGTTCTTTCAGGTGGAAGCAGTTCACGTATCAACAAGACTATTGTTGAGAAAAAAGAGATGGCCACTTTTGCGTTCTCTTTCAATTATGGACTTGAGGATGCCGGAGTTGGTATTTTCGCAGCCATTGCAGCAAATGGTGTGGAATTAGACGCCATTCAGGCCGAGTTCGACGCACAGATCGACCTAATGAAAAAAGAACTTATTTCTCAGGAAGAATTCGATAAGGTTCGAAACAAGATCGAAAATGACTTCGTTAGCTCCAACTCCTCTATTGCAGGTGTTGCGGAAAATCTGGCCGATAATCACGTTTACCACGGATCAGCTGATCGCGTAAATAAGGAAATGGCCGAGTATATGAAAGTGACACGCGAGGATATTCAGCGTGTTGCACAAAAATATTTCACTCAGGACTCAAGAGTGATCCTTCACTATTTACCTAAAGAAAAATAATACGATCAGATATGAAAAAATTCATCATCGCAATAGGGCTACTCTTACCTGTGCTTGTAAACGCACAATTAGACAGATCCGTTCGTCCTGCTCCGGGAAATGCTCCGAGCATCAACATAAAAGACTCAGAAGTTTTCACCACATCCAATGGGATCACTGTCATACTTTCTGAAAACCATAAGCTCCCTCGTGTATCCTTCGACCTGTTCTCGGGGGCAGATCCAAGAATCGAAGGTGCAAAAGCAGGCCTATCAGAAATGGCAGGCTCTCTGATCCTTTCAGGAACAGCAAATCGCTCAAAGGATCAGTTGGATAATGAAAAGGATTACATCGGAGCGTCATTGAACGCTGATGGCTCCTCGATTTCTTTGTCCTGCCTTTCAAAACACATGGACAAAGGACTAGAACTGATGTCAGACGTGCTTTTGAACGCTAACTTCCCTCAGTCTGAATTCGATCGAATCAAAAAGCAGAATGAATCAGGATTGATGGCTGCAAAAGCTGATGCCGGTACCATGGCAAAAAATGCGGAGGCAAAGGTCAATTTCCCTAACCATCCTTACGGTGGGATCATGACCGAAACTACTCTCAACAATATCAGCAGATCTGATGTGGAATCATACTTCAGATCCACTTTCACTCCAAAGGGAGGCTTTCTAGTGATCGTTGGTGATATCACAGCTGCTGAGGCGAAAACAATGGTCGAAAAGTATTTTGGTTCATGGAAAGGCTCCGATCCGTACAAGCAACAGGCAGGTAAAGGAAATTTCAACAAGGGCAACCGCGTAATTTTCGTTAAAAAACCTGGAGCGGTACAAAGTGTTGTCTATATCTCTTTCCCGATGGACATTAGAACAGGAGATAAAGATCAACTTCCATTGACTGTATTGAATGGAATCCTTGGAGGTGGAGGTTTCGGCACGCGTTTGATGCAAAATCTTCGTGAAGACAAAGCCTACACTTACGGATGTTACTCCTCAGCAACGATCACAGAAAATGGATCGTGGATGTCATTGGGCGGTAATTTCAGAAATGCTGTGACGGATTCTGCGATCACTCAAATGCTTTATGAACTTGACAGGATTACGACGGGTTATGTTACGGATGAAGAGCTCAACCTGACCAAATCATCCATGGCAGGAGGATTCGCAAGATCACTAGAAAGACCTTCAACTGTTGCACGATTCGCACTCAACATCATCAAATATAACCTTCCTAAGGATTACTACCAGACATATCTAAAGCGTTTGGAGGCTATTTCAAAAGAAGATATCCTTGACATGGCACAGAAGCACCTGACAGCGAAGAATTGTAACATCGTTGTAGTAGGAAATGAGGAGATCATTGATCGTCTAAAGCAATTCGATGCAGATGGAAACATAGAAATGCTAGATGCATTTGGAGATCCTGTTTCTGCCATGGAGAAAGCGGACATATCGAAAGAAAAACTTCTTGAAAATTACATTCTTGCTGTAACTAAAAGCCCAAACATGAAGGCTGTTGCCAAGAAAATGAAGAAGATCAAATCCTACGAAGAGATCATGGATCTGAACATCCCTCAGGCTCCAATGCCATTCAAGAACACAAAAGTGTGGATCGCACCAAACAAAGAAGGACAGAAAATGGAAGGAATGGGCATGGTTCTGCAGAAAAGCTATTTCGATGGAACTTCCGGTGCTTCTACCAACATGCAGACAGGGAAGAAAGAACTTACTGCTGAAGAAATTGCGTCAAAAAAGAAATCAGCTGGCTTGTTCCCTGAAATGAATTATGCGACATCTGGAATGAGTTATGAACTTGTCGGAATTGAAGCAAATGGTGACGGCAAAGTGTATGTATTGAAATTAAATGATGGTCAAAATGAATCATTTGACTATTTCGATACTAAAACATTCATGAAAGTTAAATCTTTGAATATCCAGACCAACGAAGGAGAGACCGTAGAAACGGTTGCTACCTACTCTAACTTTAAAGAAGTGAATGGTTTATTGTTCCCACACAAAGCAAATCTTGCTATCGGCGAGATGATCCTGTCAGGAACGGTTAAAACAATTACCATTAATGGAAAAGTCGACTTGAATTCGTTTAAGTAAGTCCAAATCAACAAATGATAGAACACCCGTGATTTTAACACGGGTGTTTTTTTGTAACCAAGTTTTAAGATCATCGTAAACCAGGACCATGAAATGGTTACTTTGTTCAATACTGGTCCTTTCCTCTTCTTTTATCTTTGGACAGTCAAATGTAAAATCTTTCTATTTCGAAAGGAACTTCAGTGAACCGACCAAATTTTCTCAAGAGCAACTAGCCAAATTCAAGTCCCTTCATATTGAGGGATCAATAAGAATACTCGAAATCAATGCCTTCGCGGACTCCACAGGTTCTCCTGCATCAAACGAAACGCTGGCCTGGGAACGCTTAAACTATTTTGTAAAAGCACTAAATCCTGACCAGGATGTCAAACTGAACGCTTACGGACTCCAAAGACCTTATTCTGTACCGAAAACTATAAACTACAGGAGGGTTGATGTGATCTACACTATAGATACCAAGACAGAAAGAACAAACGATCTGGCAAATACTGATACCAATAATATTGTATTGCCGGACACACAGGAAGTTAAAGTGATGGAATCTGAGTCTCATTTGGAAGAAGATCCGGATTTACCCGCAGAGGTCAACCCTATGAAAGAGAGTTTGAACTCTTTGACCCCTTTCATAATTAATGTTCAATTCGAGGAAGGAACTGCTAAGATCCTTCCCGCAAGCTATAAAGAGATCACAAAAGTGGCTGTTTTCCTGTCTGAACATCCTGATCTGAAGGCTGAGATCAGAGGGCATGTCTGCTGCGGGAAGAATATGCGCATTTCCAGAAATAGAGCAAAAGCCGTTTACAAAAGGCTGAAAAAAGCAGGAATCGAAAAAAGCCGCCTCAGCTATATTGGAAGATCAAATAAAGAACCTCTGATCTTCCCTGAAAAAACCAATTCTGACAGACAAACAAACCGAAGAGTGGATGTTAAATTCTCGAAGATCAATCCGTAGAATTGTAACCATCCCAATGACTTTTCCCTATTGTTTCATGCGTCTGATTTATTCGATCCTATTTTTATTGTTCCCGATAATTGCTCAGTCACAACTAGAATCGACTTCGCTTTTTTTCAATTCCAACGTCCACACCTTGAATAGCGAACAGAAAAAGGTTCTGAAAATACTCAGTGAGCAGTCTGTTGAAAACAATATTGAAATCCTGAAAATTTCAGCCTTCTGTGACACAATCGGAAATAGGACCAATAACGACCTGTTAGCCATGAGAAGACTGAATAGCGTATCAAATGCTCTTCAATTTACTTGCAGCGAAGTCACCTGTTTTTCGTTTGGTGAGCGCTACGATATTGATTCCATGGTCAATTATTCCCTAGAAGATTGGAGACGTGTAGACATTGTATACACGAAGAAACAAGAAATAAAAGCCACTCCGGAAGAACCAGTAGCCATTCCTTACACCAGTATTTTTGATCTGCTGAACATCGATTCCCTGAAACAAGGTGAGATCGAACCAATTGTTTTAAAAATACAGTTCGTCCCGGGTACTGATCAGTTACTAAATGACACTTCTTATTATGAACTTGAAAGACTTTTTCAATTCATGAAAAACAACCCCAAAGCTCATGCATTCATCAGGGGACATGTTTGCTGCGGTAGTGAACCGCAACTGGCCTACTCACGTGCTTATGCAGTCTATACTTTTCTTGTCAGAAGGGCAATTTCTCAGAAAAGGATCGAATTCAAAGGGTTCGACAATTCCATGCCTTTGGTCTGGCCTGAAAAAAATGATTCCGACAGGCAAAAGAACCGGAGAGTTGACATAATTTTCAGTTTCCCAGAGAACTGAGAATCGTATTGACCTTCCTCTGAACAGAAAAAAGATTTAATCGTACATTTGGGAGACAATCATATTCAAATGAGACAATTACGCATCATTCCGATTTTGATCTTGTGCTCATGCACCAACCTGATCGCCCAATTAACTCCAACATACAACGACATTTTGATCCCAATGCGAGATGGACAGTTCCTGTCGGCTGATGTTTTCATTCCATCCAACGTGACGGAAAGTGAGGTGATACTTGTTCAGACACCGTATAATAAAAATCTTTTCTCAGTGGGACTTCCTCTCGGAATCGGCCAGAATTTAGCCGATCAACCTTATATTTGGGTTATTGTTGACTGGCGCGGATTCTATGGATCAGCCGCCGCTGCCACGGCGAGTCCCGATCGCGGTGAAGATGCCTATGATGTATGTGAATGGATCGTAGATCAAACCTGGCACCGAGACCGGATCGGTACATGGGGACCTTCTGCTTTAGGGAAAATCCAATATGATCTCGCTTTCGAGCAGCATCCCAATCACACGTGTGCCGTTCCGATCGTGGCGCATCCTCAGTTTTGCTATGACGATTTTTTTTACGGCGGTGTCCTGGAGGAAGCCCGACTCGAACAATTAGACAATCTGGGCTATGGATTATCACCGGTGATCATGTCGAATGTATATTACTCTCCTACTTGGACAATTGCCGAAAACACAACGTGGACACCTGATCTTATTTCTATCCCAACCCTTCAGATAGGTGGATGGTACGATCACAATATTGATAAGATGACCGATTGGTACAAAGCCACCCGTTCACTTTCCACTGCACCTGATGAGCAGTGGCTTCTGGTCGGCCCATGGGTACATGGTGGTACTGGCATTGCCAATGTTGGAAGCTCTGTTCAGGGTGAACTGAGTTATCCCAATGCCGCTTTGGTGAACAATGAAATGGCCTGGGATTTTTTCAATTATTATTTGCTTGACAGTGTCAATAACTGGCAAAACACACCTAAGATCACGTATTACGAACTTGGCAGCAATACATGGAACAACTCGAATGCAACAAGCATTGAACAAACTGTTTACAATACGATCTTTCTGGAATCAAATGGAAACTTAATATCAGGAAATGGCAGTGGTCAAAGTTCTCTGACCTCCGACCCCTACAATCCAGCCCCTACAATTGGTGGTGCAACACTTCACATTGATCTGGATCAAGGTCCGTACGATCAAATTTCACTCTCCGTCAGAAGCGATATTTTGACTTTTGAGACGACAAGCCTCCCTTCAGATGTTCAAATTTCAGGACGAGTGAAATGTACTTTTTACGTTTCTGCAGATCAGGCGGATTGCGACATTATTGTGCATTTAGTGGACGCATATCCGGATGGTAGAGACATGTTAATAACGGATGGAGCAAGGAGAATGCGTTTCAGAAATGGCTATACCAGCGGTCTTGAAGCGATGATGGTTCCCGGAACTGTCTATCCTGTTGAAATTGAGCTTCCATTCACCAACTACACATGGAAAAGTGGTCACAAGATCAAGATCTATGTAGGTTCGAACAGCTCGATACGTTGGAATGTAAACCTTCAAAATGGGGGTCCAATGTATACAGCAGGAACCCCAAATATTGCTTCGATCACCATTCATCACAACGCAACGTCACCTTCTCGAATTGAACTTCCTGGAAATAATCCGCTTCTTGCAGTTCAACATCAAAAGATCGAAGACTTTGATATTTATCCAAATCCTGTCGACGATATTCTTTTGATCAATATTCCTATTGCACCGGATGAAATTACGCTCTTAGACATTGAAGGAAAGATTCCGCCCACCCTTTGGTTCGATGAACGATCAATTTCAACTGCACATCTTCAAACAGGTGTTTATTTATTGAGAATCCGAACAGGTGAATCCGTAATCACGAAAAAAGTTATCAAGAAGTGATCCGAATTCAATTATGATCTTTTCTCTTTTTTAGGGAAAATGCAATAATTTGAATGAGCAGGAATACCCAGTGCCCCCAGATCAAGCAAAGCAGATAGAACCACCAGGCTAATGCTGCGCCATTTTCAGATCTATACCACAGTCCATGAACAAAATAGGAACTGTAAAGGAGATGAATGACCAAATGAATGTATGTAACGCCTTTAGTTCCTCTACTTCAAATAAATAGCAAAATAAGCGACACCCAGAAAAGTATGAAGCTGAAAAGTAGAAGTATATTGTCTTCGTTCATGTTTACATTATGGTTTGCTTGATCAGAAATACAAGGCCTATTCTAAAAATAGAAAGTCTATCTCTTTTCAAATTATTTCTACCAAACAAAAATGGCTGCCATTCCTGACAGCCATTTCATAATTCAATTGAAATTATTGCTTGATCAACTTGATCACTTTTGCATGCTCTCCTGTGGTAACTTTCACAAAGTACACTCCAGCAGGCTGATCAAGATATATCTGCTCATTTGCAGTATTAAAATATGTATTCTCAAATACAATTCTTCCATTCATATCCGCAACAGTTACGGCTACTTCATTCATCAAGCTGCCTAGGTCAACTGAGAATTGTCCACCTGTAGGATTTGGGTAAACAGATACTGACTCTAGCGGAATCTCAGTCACTTCGGCAAGGCTCTCACAACAGTAGTAAACAAAAGCGCGATATGTATTCGTCCCATTCACAATATTGTTAAAGCCAGCTGCTGTATATGCCGTAGTCTGTGGATTAGCTGTACCTGCAGATGGAGAAGCATTTGCTCCAAATGTCCAAGTTGTGATATCTTCTCCCTCAGCTAGCGTTGTATTGTAAACTTCTACGTTCGGTCCGTAACATTTTACGTATGAAACTCGGATCTCCGGCTGACCTGTTAGGTTATAGTTCGTACTTAAAACAGTAAACGACTCTCCTGAAGCCAATTGAACATTTGCAGAAATACCGTTCGCTCCATTTCCTCCGTTTCCTCCGGCGCCGCCGTTACCACCGTTTCCTCCGACTCCACCTTCACCGATCTCTCCTGAACAGCTGGATTGCTTTGCTCCACCTGCTCCACCGGCACCACCGGCACCACCTGCTCCACCTGCTCCACCTTGACCGGCAGTAGCACCTGTAACCTTGCAGTCAATAAAGGAAGCTGAAGCACCATTCTGACGAACATAAACTCCGAAGGATGAACCACCGCCAAAGCCACCAGTTCCACCAGTTCCACCTTGGCCGCCGCCACCGCCGCCTGAACCACCATTACCTGGCCCGTTATCGCAGAAGGTGCAAACCTGACGACCACCGCCGCCGCCGCCGCCGCCGCCAGCACCACCACATCCATCAGCTCCGTTACCGCCTTGGCCACCTGCAACCCAAAAACCACCTACTTCATCTCCTGCAGGACCATCGGTTCCATTGGCACCGGCCGTACCATTAGATCCGTTTGCTCCATTGAATCCATCTGTACCTGGATCACCATCACTTCCACGGTTTCCACCAGTAGCACCTGCTGCACATGCAGAAGCACCACCAGCGCCTCCAACTCCACCATTGTTTGCAGTACACTCATCTCCACCAGCACCGCCGCCGCCGCCGCCGCCGCCGTTTCTTCCAGTACCACTTGTGCCTGCAAGGCCAGGATTCTGTTGATTATTCGTTTGAGGACCACCTGCTCCACCGCCACTTCCGGCAGCACCGGATCCACCTGCTCCACCTGCTCCACCGGCCTGACCACTTCCAAAAGTACAATCACCTCCGTTACAAGATCCAGGTGAACCCGTAAATCCATTAGTACCATTGCCTCCGGCTTCTCCCGGAGTACCCGCAAGACCATTCGATGCATTTCCTGCATTGATCTGACAACGTACAAATTTGTACGTCGAGCAATTAGAAAGATAAACTCCATAAGTTGACATTCCAGGCTGATCTGCATTTGCCGTTTTAATGGTAACATCGTGGACTTCAAATCCTGTCTTATCAATTGCCTGCAGAGCAACCAAACGCTGCTGATTAGGCAATCCTTCCGGATTGTTTGCCGTTCTTATGATCGTTGTTGCACCCTGTAAACTGGTTTTTGTCCATTCGTCCTCCGATAAAAATCCACCTTCGATCACAATGTTGTTCGCATTAATGGTCAAAGGTGCGTCGAGATAGAAGGTGTCTGCAGCAATTCGAATTACCATGCCATCAGTCGCGTTCGAGAAAGCATTTGTAATACTTTTCGGATCATCGATTGTTCCAGATGCTGTTGGGGAACCATTTGCAGTTACATACCACACAGTACATTGACCGAAAACCAGTGCTGTGGTAAAAAATGAAAGTGTAAGTAGTAGTAATTTTTTCATAGTTAAATTTTAGCAATACGAATCTAACATTATTTCATTTCAAACGAAAGGGTAAGTATTCAAAACTTATCAAGATGGCATCTTGATCGAACATTTACTTCCTATCAAAAAGCAACTTATGTTTCGGATCGATCCTGTAAGAACTCCACTTTTGAGGCAAGTTCAATTTTTTAATATACAGTGGCTTATCCATTCGGATTAGATGTTGATATTTTGAGCCGTCCTCCAAAACAAACTCAATTTCCAGATCAAAATGAAATAAATGACCTGTCCCCGTCTCTTCCACCATAATTCGAGCAGATCTTCCCTTTTTCCTTACGTCAATTTTGAGCTCAGGGTATCCCGGTTTCTTCAACCATTGATCAAAAAAACGATCAAGCTTTTTACCTGAAACTTTTTCAACGATTGCTTTAAACTCTTCCGTTGATGCGTTCGAATATTTGAATTCATCGTAATAGGTCCTGACGGCAAGCCAAAACGTACTGTCACCGATCTCGTGTCTCAACATGTGCAAGAACCAGGATCCTTTTTGATAGGCATTGGCATTCAACAACTGATTCAGATCATTTGTCATCGTATCAACAATTGGCAATGGACTTTTTTTGTAAAGTGCAAAGATCCTTTTACTGTCCTTTTCCAACTGATCATAAAAAGCATTTTGACCTTTAGTCTCCTGGATATATACATTTGTCAGATAGGTGGCAAATCCTTCACTTAACCACAAATGGGACCATTCGCTTTCACTGGCCGAATTACCGAACCACTGATGTGCGATCTCATGCGCTATTAGATTCTCCATCGTGCGTTTACCATTGATGGCTTTTTCATCATAAAAAATACAACTGGCATTTTCCATACCCCCATAACGCGTAGTGGACTGAACATTGGCCAATTTATCAAATGGATAGGGTGCGATCTTTTTTTCAAACCAGCTCAAAATGGAGACAGCCAGTTCCATATCATACGTACCTTCTTGTTCGTTTTGTGGATACACCCATGCCGATACAGGAACAGCCTCCGAATTAACAGGACCATACGTCACAACAATGAACTCAGCCACTCCTATAACCATTACTTTCGTGGGTAGTTCATAGTCCGTTTCGTAGAACCAAAGACTCTCGTTCGAATCAAGTTTCTTTTTCTGCTTTAATGTTCCATTGGCGACTACATTGTATTTATTCGGTGATCTGACCTCAAAGAAGATTTTGGCTTTATCAGAAGGATGATCATTACACGCGAACCAGTTGTGTGCTCGATTAGGCCAGTTGTCTCCGAAAAATGTTCGGTCACCATAAAGGTTCTTAGCTATGATCAATCCGTCGATTGGCACACCATGATAATGAATATCAATTGACAAAGTATCACCACTTGACACCGCGCCGCAAGCAATGTTCAGTCGATCGTTCATCTGATGGTAATCCACTTGCTTTCCTGAAACACTCACAGAGTTAACGTACATCCCCTTCCCTTTCTCGTTAGGACCTGACAGATCTAATGAAAGTTCTTTAGTGTCTTCAAGAATTACCAGACGAATCCTTTCCTCTCCTGCGATGGTATCATGTTTGTCCGATAAAATCAGCTTCAAATCGTACTGTAAAACATCGGTTTTGAATTCAGACTCGACTCTTTGAGAAAAAGCAAATGTCGTAAGAGTGTAAACAATAAAAAGGATTAAAAATCTCATCCTCAAATATAACTTACATTCAGATATTGTCAATTAGGTTTCCAACGTTTCGGATAAACAATTCTGAAAGCCATCAACAAAACAATTAGATTTGGGGAAACAGTTTTTTATGCTAAAACGAATCCTTCTTTGCTCATTTACAGTGTTTTTTGCGAATGCTGTTTTCTCACAGCAAATGCAAAAGCCATCCGATGCTGAGATATCAAACCTTCCGGAATGGGCTAAACTCATGTACAGTGAATCACCGAACATATTGGAAGTTGATGCTCTATACAGCGATTATTACCGTACCAACCCTTTTGTAAAAACCTACCATACCCAATTCTACAAAAGATGGCGAAGACAGTATCAGAACCAGATCAATGAGAATGGATACATCCAACCTTTCTCAACTGAAGAAGCTGAGCAAATCAGACACGATTACCTACAAAAGCAATCAAATGAGAAAGCTTCCAACTGGTCTGTTGTTGGACCACTTTTCAATACAGAAGGAAATGGATCTCAAGGATCAGGTCAAGCAAACATTTATTCCATAGATCAGTGTTTAGCTTCACCTAATGTACTCTTTGCAGGTACTGAACCTGGAGAGGTGTACAAATCGGATGACGGAGGGCTAAACTGGTCGTGCGTTACCATGAGTATTGATTTTGGCAGTGGGGTTTCTGCTATTGAGGTTCATCCCGGCAATCCGGATATCGCTTTTGCAGGGGGTAATCTCGGACTTTTCAGAACGACTGACGGCGGATCAAGTTGGACGAATGTACTTCCGCAAACAAACTTCAATGTCAATGAGATTTTGATCAATCCGACAAATGATCAAATCGTTCTTGTTGCCTCCGATAAAGGACTGTATCGAAGCACAAATGGTGGTGCAAACTGGACTCAATTGTACACTCAAAAGACCTGGGACATAAAATTGAATACCGGTAATGCGAACGTCGTATATATGGTAAAGAATAACCCATCACTCATCATTTGTGAGTTTTTCCGATCAAACGACATGGGGGCGACATGGACCCTTCAAAGCAATGGCTGGTACAGTTCAACTGACCCGGCGAGGAACGATGGCGGAGCGAGGATAGCAGTTACTTCAGCAGATCCCAACCGAGTTTACGCCTATTTGATCGGCGAATCGAAAGCGGATGACTATGGATATATTGGTGTGTACAAAAGTATTGATGGCGGATCGACGTGGACGCTTCCAAATGGTCCCACAGGTGGTCCATACACCAGTGCTCACCCGAATCTGGCGTATGGCTATCCTTCATGGACCTATCACCAAGGATTTTACAATTGTGCAATCACTGCTTCCAGCACCAATCCCGACCACATCCTGATCGGTGGGCTGAATTTGTGGAGATCCAACGATGGCGGAGTTACATTTTCTTCCGTGGCCGGTTATGTGGGCGGTCCGCATAACATTCATGTCGACATGCAGGATTTTCGGCAAATTGGAAATACAACATGGATAACGACAGATGGTGGAATTTACCGATCAGAGGACTTTTGTGTAACCCAACCGCAGTTCAGAATGAATGGTTTACACGGCTCAGATTACTGGGGATTCGGTTCGGGTTGGAACGAAGACATTCTGGTTGGAGGACTTTATCACAATGGTAACCTGGCACACCATGAATCCTACGGTCAAGGTGTGTTTCTTGAATTAGGCGGTGGAGAAGCTCCGACAGGTTATGTCAATCCGGGAAACAACCGCAAAACTTATTTTTCAGACATACAGGGCGCAACAATTCCCATAGACCTGAACGACCCTATTCAATACTTTTCAATTGGCATGAGTCCGAATGAAAGTTATTGGGCGGCAGAATCCAGTGAAATGGAATTCCATCCAAATTGTTACTCAACTGTTTGGTTGGGAAAAGACAATAAACTTTGGAAGTCGACTGATGCCGGTGGATCATATAATTTGGTATATACTTTTGGTTCCAGCATTCAGAATCGGGTAAAGTACATTGAAGTCGCGAGTACGAACCCGGATGTGATTTACCTGAATCAACAACCTTCCTCAGGTTCTGCAGGCATCCTATGGAAAACGACGAATGGTGGTGTTAGCTGGCAGCAACTGACAATCCCGGCCGGGAACAGCCGAAGAATGCTTCTTACGATAGACCCAAAGGATGAAGACCATCTTTGGATCGCCTATCCAAGTGGATCGAATGGCAACAAAGTTTTCGAGACAACGAACGGTGGAAGTACCTGGACAAATATCACAGGAGCCATCCTCAACAATGAATCGATCCAGTCTATTGTTCATGTTGCAGGAACCAATGGAACGCTTTACGCAGGGACATCCAGAGCTGTTTACTACCGAAATGAGGCGGGTTCCTGGTCCATAGACAATGTTGGTCTGCCAACATATACCAACGTTAACATTCTTCGCCCTTTCTACCGCGATGGAAAGATACGGCTTGCAAGTTACGGCAAAGGAATCTGGCAAAGTCCCTTGAACGAACAACCTTCACTCCCAGTTGCTAGAATAATGGTGGACAAACTCTCTCAATCTGTTATTTGCGCTGCTGATTCCTTCTATTTTGAGGATCATTCATTCCTCAATCACAACAGCGCATCCTGGTATTGGAGCTTCCCGACAGGAAGTCCGAATGTTTCCAACGAACGCAATCCAGCTGTCTTCTTTTCTACTCCGGGAACACATCTGGCGATATTAGCGGTCACAGATGGAAATGGCAATATCGACGTCGATTCACTTTATGTAACCGTCTCCAACTATGCAATTCCAAGTATCATTAACGAGGATTTTCAAGGAAATTTCTTTCCGGAAGGCTGGACATTAAGCAATTACGATAATGGCGGACAATGGTCACTTTCCACAAGTGCAGGTGGTTTTGGAAATTCATCACAATCTACAATTTTTGACAATTACAATATCGATTCGCAGGGAACCTATGATGACTTGAACATCACCTTGAACACTTTGACATTGAATGATCTTTCGCTGACATTTGACGTAGCTTATGCACCATACGGCGGACAATATTCTGACAGTTTGAAAGTCATGGTATCGACGGATTGCGGTTTATCTTTCGATGAGGTTTATTTCAAAGGAGGAACAACTTTGGGCACTACACCCGCAAACAGTGATCTTTTCGTGCCAAATTCAGATCAGTGGAGAAATGAAACAGTTGACCTTTCCAGCTACTCCGGATTTGAAAAAGTCATAATTGCTTTCCGGAACAAAGGCCACTGGGGTAATGCTCTTTACATCGACAATGTTAACATCCAGGGTGAATTGTCGGTTTTGGATATTTCCCGTGAAAATCCAGAGATATATCCGAATCCGGTTTCTTGTGGTGGTGCATTGAACGTTAAATGGGAGGGCAAGAATATGCGAATCCGAATGCTCGATAATTCGGGCAAACTTATAGGACTATACAGCGTTAATGGAGAGTCAACTATTGAAGTTCCGGAACATTTGAATTCAGGACTTTATTGGTTGAATATCGAAACCGATGATCAGATCAAGAATTTAAAATTTGTCGTTAGATAATCATTGACTCTTCTTTCCTGCAACGGAGAAGCTTATCGTTTGTGAAACTCCGGTCTCATCAACCACGGTCAGTCGATGTTTTCCTTCACCCGGGAAGAGCGACACCTGATGAACGTCAAAGGTTTCTCCAACGAAATGATCATCGAGGTGCCAGTACACTTTTCTGGCCCCATGTCGGTGAGCGATCTCAAAGATCGTCCTACCCAATGATCCGTCTATTTCTATCGGAACATAGATGTTTGCATTTGGCTTCGGGTAAATAAAGGCGATCGACCTTTCTGAAGAAGAGGAACTGCAATCATCTCGGAATTCCGGTAATACTTTGTACTCGGGATGATTGAGTTTGTAATATCGTTCCATCACAGACGGCAAGACAAACCAGGATGTCTTTTTCATGTTGAACACATTCTCACAATCACTGTCCACTCTGTACTTTCCGCTTTGATCCAAATGGATCTGATGGTGATACGGACACTGTTCGATCCTTTTTGCAGTTCTTGACAACATCGAAGTCTTTTGACCCTTGCAGTTTGGACCAGCCATATAACCACTCTCCCTGCAAAGGATCTGCGGTTTCATTTCGTTTAAAGGCTGTTTGAATCCTGAATTTCCATGTGGCAATTGACGGAACAGATCGAACATCAAGGGAGCAGCTGCTTTTACACCTGTTAGACCCGGACGTCCTTCACCATCAGCGTTTCCGATCCAAACAGCCACAACATGATCTTCTGTCACACCGACAGACCATGCATCCCTGAATCCAAAGCTTGTTCCCGTTTTCCATGAAATTTTTCGTGATGAAGAAAAGATCTGCCAATTGTTATCCTCATCCGGACGATTAACCTCTTGCATGGCCTCAAAAGTCCTGAATATCGACCCTCTGCTCCATTTTTCAGCCAAATGAGAAGAACTGTTTTGATCTTCTGAATAATGCAGTTTTCTTGTTTCGATTTTTTGAAGTTTTTGAGCTAATTGCATATACACAGATACCAGTTCATCCAACCTCACTTCCGCTCCACCAAGGATCAACGATAATCCATAATGTCTCGCAGGCTTTTTAAATGTGGTCAATCCAAGTTCCTTAAGATCTGAATGGAATCTTTTAGCCCCATACTTGTTCAATAAATGAACCATTGGAATGTTCAAACTGCGTGATAATGCCGATGAAGCATGAACACCTCCTTCAAATTGACCGGAAAAGTTCTTAGGTGAAAAACTACCAAACTTAGACGGGACATCTGACATAAGCATATCAGGAGAAATGATCCCCTCTTCCAATGAAACAGAATAAAGTAAAGGTTTCAATATACTTCCGGAACTTCTAGGGGCCGATGCACAGTCCACCCAATTGGAGAATTCTTCCTCCTTTCTATCCGTATTCCCCACATAGGCCAATAACTCCCCCGTTTTCACATCAGCGATCACTATTGCTCCGTTAAAGATCTTCTTTTCTTCCAATCCTTTCGAATGAACGGCCAGTTGCCGTATCGCATTCTTTTGAACTGTCAGTGAAACAGTTGAATGGATCGTTTTGCCTTTTCTTCCTTCTTTTATGGATCGATCGAGCAAATGAGGTGCCCATTGTGGCAACGGTAGCGGTTTCTCCGGCAATGGTTCTTCCAGCGACAACTCGTAGGTCGTTTTGTCGATCGTTCCATTTTCAAACAAGGCCTTCAGCAGTCGATTTCGCTTGACCAAAAGCCGATCATGGTTCTTTCCGGGGTAAATTAATCCTGGAGCGTTGGGCAAAACAGCAAGAACAGCACTTTCAGACCAGCTAAGTTTATGCGAAGGGCGATCAAAATATCGCCAGGATGCGGCTTCTAAGCCTACCACATTGTTTCCAAATGGGGCGTGTGAGGCATACAGTCTTAAGATCTCGTCTTTCGAATAACTCCATTCAATTCTGGTAGCCAGAAGGATCTCTCTTATCTTTTCTGAATAGGTTCGCGGCGGATTCTTGCGCATAAGTCTCACCAATTGCATGGTGATCGTACTTCCTCCACTTTTTCTTTTACCGGACCTGACATTCTGGACAACTGCCCGAAAAATTCCCTTTGTACTTACACCAATGTGGCGGTAAAAGTCTTTGTCTTCAAAATGAACAATGCAAGTTTGGAACTTCAATGGCACAGAGTCGGACTCCTCAAATCTCCATTGCCCGTCATCAGCGATCCTGGCTCCAAGAAGCAATCCGTTTCTATCCAGCAACACTGTTGAGGTGCTGTCAACAAAAAGTTTCTCAGGTAAAGCTCCCTGGTACCAAATCAAAAAGAACAGAAACAGCACTTTGTAGACGAATCGTCTTCTGTTCTGCCATTTCCTTCCAACAAGTTCATCTGCGAGATCCGGAACTTTAATTCTGTTCATGTTTTGACTTTTGTTCGAAAGTAAACCCGGTGCTTTAATAATAAAGCGCTATTTTATTATCCGCCGCAATATCATTGAAAAGTGTTTTTTATCTTTGATTAAGACTCAGGCCCTTTTGAAAAAGATCCAATTACTTCTTTTGATCATTTTTACGCTTTCCTTTCTTAATGTAAAAGGACAGCATTATATCTTTCGCAATTATAGTGTTGAAGATGGTATTGCACAATCTCAGGTGTATGCAGCCCTGCAGGATAAAAGAGGGAATCTATGGTTTGGGACTCAGGGAGGAGGATTAACCAGATTCGATGGGATCAAGTTCAAAACCTATACGGAAAAAGATGGATTGATCAATAACACGGTCAATCACATTAAAGAAGATCCGAAAGGAAATCTCTGGATCGCAACAAAGAACGGCTTGAGTTATTTCAATGGAATAACGTTTCAAAACTATCAGTATTCAGGTAACAGATCACTGCGTATTTCACAGATTGACATTGATCCAACAGGAAAGTTATGGCTTGCAACTTCTGAGGGTCTTTTCACCTTTCAAAACGGCAAATTCGCGAACTATTCCAACAAACTGGGACTTGAAAGCTCGATAATAAATACCGTTCTTGTCAGCGATGAAAGGACCATTTATTTTGGGGATACAGACGGCCTTTACAAGATCAGTTTATTCAGTAATGACGTTAAATTGACCGATATGCGGAAACAGTCCCGGTTCATGAACAATGCCATTACATCACTTAAAAAAGACAAAAATGGTGTGCTATGGATAGGGACATTCGGTGATGGTTTATACGGTTACAATGGCAAAACCTTTTACCGTATCGATCTGAAACATGAGCTTTATAAATCTTCGGTACTTGACATTTTTACTGACAGGGATCAGCAGTTATGGATCGCTACCTTGAATAAAGGTGTGCTGAAATATGATCCTAACAATGGCACATTTCAGCAGTTCAGCGAGGCAGAAGGTCTTTCAAGCAAACATATTCGATGTGTAATTCAAGACAATGCCGGAAACTTCTGGTTTGGAACCTCGGGTGGAGGAGTATGCAATTATTTGGGAAAGCAATTCACCACATTCAATTCGGACTCAGGGATCAAAGGAAAACTGATCTATACCATTTTCAGGGATTCAAAGAATAACTTATGGATCGGAACAGATAAGGGTGTCTCCTTAAATTCGAACGGTCTTTTTCAAAACTATGCTACAAAGGAAGGATTCCTCGATATTCAGGTAAAAGCGATAACTGAAGCTGGTGGCATGATCTTGATCGGAACTGAAGGAAAAGGTTTGTACACGGTCAAAGACAGCGTATTCACAAAGATCGAAGCCTTGAAAGGCACCCATATTCGTTCAATGATAACGGATAAGGACAGTAATATCTGGATTGCGACAGCCGGAAACGGTCTTTTCAGGATGAAACTTGGTAAGGATGGGGTCAACTTCGAGAACTTCATGGTGAAAGACGGTTTACTGAGCAACCGGATCACAAGTCTTCTTGAGGATCAGCAAGGGAATATCTGGTATGGAACAGAAAAAGATGGGGCAGGAAAGATCGATAGAACAGGTAAACATTTAAAAAAATACACCACTTCAAAAGGGCTAAGTTCCAACGAGATCATCTCCCTGGCGGAAGATAAATTTGGGAACATCTGGCTCGGGACGCTTGGAGCCGGTTTGAACTGTATCACTCGAACAGCATCGGAATCTGTAAAAAAGTTTGGCTATGAAAAAGGACTGACTTCCACCATTGCCTATTTACTTGTATTTGATCAGCAAGGCAACCTGATCGTCGGCTCCGAAAAAGGACTGGATTATCTGTTCATTGAAAATGAAACCCAAATAAAAGGCATCAAACACTATACTAAAGGTGATGGTTTTACCGGGGTTGAAACCTGCAGAAATGCTGTATTCAGTGATCTCGACGGGACCATTTGGTTTGGTACGATCAATGGCTTGATCAAATACAATCCGGCCAACAACAAACGAAATGATTCTGCACCCATTTTAAGTGTAACAGATATCAAACTGTACTATAAGAGCATTTCAGAAACACCGTACAAAAACCACATTGGTGACTGGAACAAGGTCAACAAACTCAAACTGCCCTATGATCAGAACCACATCACTTTCGATTTCTTTGCGGTGAACCTGAGCAATCCTGATGCAGTTCGTTACAAGTGGAAACTGGAAGGATTCGACGACCGATGGTCTCCTGTTTCTACCGAAAGGAGTATCCTTTACTCGAACTTGAATCCAGGCGATTATGTCTTTCTTGTGAAGGCGTGTAATGAGGACAGTGTCTGGACCGAAGTTCCGTACCGCGTTTCTTTTTCCATCGCGGCGCCATTTTGGTATAATTGGTGGTTCATTGTACTTTGTCTCATAAGTATCTTTTTGATCATATTCTTATTCATACGACTCAGAATTGCACGCATCAAAAGGAAAGCAAAGGAAGAACGCAACAAGATCCAGTTGGAAAAAGAGATCGTTGAACTGGAACAAAAAGCCCTGCGCTTACAGATGAATCCACATTTCATTTTCAATGCTTTGAATTCGATCCAATCTCAGATCGGAACCGGCAACGACAAGGAAGCGCGCTACTACCTGGCAAAATTCTCCCGTTTGATGCGCCAGATCCTCGACAATTCCAGAAATACCACCATAACTTTACAAGAGGAGATCCTGATGCTGGAAAACTACCTGCTGATCGAAAAGTTCTGTAATGGCGACCGGTTTGATTACACTATTGAGACAGATGACGAATTGGAGATCGATTTCATTCGCATCCCTCCAATGATCTTGCAACCATTTGTGGAAAATGCGATCAAGCACGGTTTCCGAAATATGGAGGAAACAGGCCGAAGGGCAAAGATTAAGATCACTTTCAATGAAATAAAAGGAATGCTTGAATGTATGGTTGAAGACAATGGCATCGGAAGAATGCGTTCTGAAGAGTTGAACAAAAATTCAAAAGAAACCTATCATCGTTCAACAGCTCTTCTGGTTACCCGAGAACGTCTCGAACTTATGGGTGAACTTCCTGGCCATAGCTCTTTGGAAATAGTTGATCTGTACGAAAATAAAACACCGAACGGTACACGAGTCATCGTTCGAATTCCATTAATTTGATATGATAAAAGCAGTTCTCATAGACGATATTGAACAGGCAAGAATAACCTTCCGAAAGGATCTGGAGGAATACGCTCCGGATATTGAGATCATTGGAGAAGCCGGTGGTGTTGTTGAAAGCGCTAAACTATTGAAGAATTTTCAGCCTGATATCGTTTTTCTGGATATTCAAATGCAGGACGGAAGTGGTTTCGACCTACTCGATCTCCTACCAAACATTCCTTTCAAGATCATTTTTATTACAGCATCCGATGCACATGCCATTAAAGCCTTCAGGTACGCAGCGATCGATTACCTGCTCAAACCGGTCGATCCTGATGAACTGGTTGCAGCACTCGCCAAATACCGAAAGCAGAAAAGCGATGAAACGGAAAAGTACAAGTTACTGAATGAGACGCTGAAGAATCACCATAAACCATCTGAGAGACTTGCACTTCATTCACAAGATAAGATCCACATTGTAAATATCTCGGATATCATTCGCTGTGAAAGCAGTGTCAACTATACGATCTTTCATTTCCCGAACAACAAACAAATGGTTGTATCGAAAACACTGAAAGAGTTTGAAGATCTCTTAACAGACCTTAAGTTCTTTCGTGTGCATCAGTCGCACCTTGTGAACTCGAGATACATTCGCGAATTCGTTAAATCTGAAGGAGGACACCTCATCATGAATGATGGCAGTCTTGTTCCTGTTTCAACCAGAAAACGCGCCGACGTTATCAAAATGCTCGATGAGTTATAATTAAAAAGCCGTCTCAAATTGAAACGGCTTTTTGGTTTATTTCTGTTTAACGACTTCTATCCATTTGCCGGATTGCAGTGCGGAGATCTGTTCGTCGTACATCGCTGAGACAAATGTCCCCGGTAGATAAAAACGTCCGGTAAAAGAAGCATTCAACGTGAGAACTATAGTTTTTGATTGCTGTGGACCGAGATCAAGGTAACTGTAAACTCTGTCGTCCCTGAAATCCTGATAGCGTATATCAGCCGATGTTGACCTTCCATCCATTCTGGAGTTGTTTACTTCCCAACCTGACGGAAACACCTGAGAAAGAGAAAGTTCCTTGTAGGTTTGCTTCTTACTTGTATTCTTGAGATGGATTGCCACCTGAAACTCCATACCCTGCTCCAATTTTGAAGGATCGATAGCATTGCCTTTGAGATCCATATAAGCAATTTTCATCTGAATTCCGGAAGATCTCTCCCCTTTCTGACCTTCCAAAGGAATACCTTGAACCGTATAGGTCACGAATAGTTTTCCGGAGCCTTCGTTCCTGATCTCCACAGATTTATTCTCAGACAGATCTTTCCCTTTCCAATCGATCTTCACAACCGGTTTACTTGCTTTCAGGACTACATTTTCTCTTGCGTCTAATTTGTAAGAGAAATTTGGCCCGCTTGAAGCACCTTTTTTTCCCGTATAAGCACAAACCGCCAACAATCCATATGCTGTTTCCTGAGTACTCATCCACTGTGAAGAGCGCATTTGCTCCGCCACTTTACGAACAAGAACGTCGGCTTTTTTGCCCTCTCCAAGTATCGACAATGCCTCCAATATCATGGCCTGATCCCTGAATCCGGAACCAAAACTTCCCGACAATTCTCGGTAGTCTTCCACATCGGTATTCAAACCGCTGATCAACTTTCTTGCAGCATCTTTCTGTCCTGCTAATGCATAGGCTGAGGCCAGTCGCCATTTTGCAGCGGTTGTGAGACTTTGTTCCCTCAATCTGTTCATGGCACCCAATTCGGCTTTACCGGCCAATGCAAGCGTATAAAGCCTGAAGGCCTGATTCAACATGTCATTTTCCTGTCTGCCGTAAAAAGTGCCAGGTGTCCAGTTTTTTGCTTTTGTTTGCTGATAAGCGATCCAGCGATCCTTCAATCCTGAAGGCAATTTGAAGCCCATATTCTCTGCTTCTGCCAGAAAATGCCCCGCATAGCTCGATCCCCATTCGTTCTCACGACCTTCTCCCGGCCAGTAAGCAAATCCACCGGATGATGTCTGGAATTGTTGTAGTTTTTCGAGGGCCTTTTGAACATTGTGATTCAATTCAACCTTCTGATTCTCACTCAATGGTGTCAAAGAGGAAATGAACAACTGAGGAAAAGCAGCGGATGTAGTCTGCTCCAGACAACCATGTGGATAGGCGATCAGATAACTCAATCTTTTTTCCAATGCCATTGACGGGACTTCTGACACTTCAATGACCACTTTATTCGTTCCGGGCATTCCGAAAAGCTTGAACGGTAATTTCAACTTCCCTCCCTTTTCAAGGGTATGATTGACTGTTTCCACCACCAATGGATTAGAAGGACGAATATCGATCTCGAGTTCCTCTTTTGCCGTTTCTTTTCCTGAACGTGCAGAAACTTTTAATTCGCCAATTCCGATCATCTTTTTGGTTCGGATCCTCAAGTTGACGATCTTATCACCATTCTCACTGAAATGCAACTCCTGCGTTTTTGATCCCAATATTTCAAACATAGAGTTGCTTTCAAGTACAACATTTACCTTTCGCACATGGTTTTCCATCGCAAAAACAGTTACCGGCAAGTCAAGTTCCTCCCCAGGTCCCAGAACACGGGGCAAAGAAGTCAATAACATGAGTGGCTTTCGCACAAACACGGATCGTTCTTCATTTCCATAGGCACCGGAATTATCATGTGCAACCACCATAATTCTTACTGATCCAATATAGTTCGGCACATCGATCTGGTGGGATCTTGTCTGTCCCGCGGACAGATTGAAAGATCCGATGAACCGCACCATTGGTTTGAATCTATTGGCTTTTGGACCGGATCCGGGTTCTTCCGATCCATCTCCCCCAATACTCAGTAGATTATCCAACCGTCCGCCATACGCACCGATCACCTCATCGTACATATCCCACGTTTTTACTCCCAAAGCCTCCTTCGCATAGAAGGTATTCCACGGTTGGGGTGTAGCAAATCGCGTGAGATCCAGCAAGCCTTCATCCACGATTGCCAGGGTATAAGTCATGGCCTTGCCTGATCTTTCTTTGATCTTGACCGTTGCTTTCGATTCCGGTCGGATAACATCTGGTGTAATGATCTCCGGGGTCAGATGAGTATTAGGATCATCCACACGAATCGGAATGATCCCATACATTCGGATCGGAAGGTCATTTTTTGTACTGGCGTGAGGCTGGATCATGGTTACGTGAACATAGGCGGATGGAGTCATTTCCTCACTCGCTGTGAACTCACATGTCGTTTCCCCTGCAACTGTCTTCACCCAAAATTTCTTCAACACTTTACGACCGTTCTCAATGCTGACCAATGCACGTCCCCCTTCTGGAGACGGGAAACTTAACTTGACTCTCTCTCCCTTGACGTAGCTCGTTTTGTCAGATGAGAAATTCATCATTTTAGCCTGCTCATTCTCTGAACGGTTTCCTCTGCTCCAGTATGGCCAGTCCACATTAATGATCTTACCGGTCTGATGATTTCCTTTCAAATCAGTCAAAGTGATCAGGTAACGTCCATACTCAGGATATTTCACTCTGAAATGGAAGGATCCCTTTCCTCCTTTTGTACTGATCACAGTATCTTTTACGGCAATCGTCCCAGACCTTGAAATGTAGGTGTAAAGATCTTCGTCATCTCTCTCGTACCACCATCTCCACTTCAATTTATAGATCCTTACCTGTACTTTCTCACAGTCCTTCGGACTCCCCTTTTCACTGAGCGTTACCACCTCAAACTTGTGCATTTGATCGGTGATCAGAGATTCGTCGTAATCTTTCGTTTTCGGAGTCTTCAACCCAACGTAGGTAGTGTACGGCGAATAAACATCCTGAAATCTGTCGATACTAAAGTCCCCACCCTCTTCAAAAACTTTTACCACATAGGATGCTTTCAATTTCCCTGGTGCTCCATAATCGATGTGTAGTTTTGTTTTGGGAAAAGCTTCTCCTTTTTCGTTGAGTCGTCCTTCAAACACGGTAACAACTTCACTTTTGAAATACCTTAGAGGAGAATCGAAAACAAATCCTTTGTAACCCTGAAAAACTGTTGTTCCGGCCTGCAGACCGACATTGATCGTGGCGCGCAAATTGCCCGCTGTTGCCCCGTGAAGCCATCTTGCCTTCAACGAAGCAATGGTATCGTTCCCTTCAGCATTCTTGAACTCGATCTTCAGTCGATTAGGCTTGATCGTTTCGATCTTCACGGATTTGTAGTATGTGTGATTACCAACCTTAGCAATGGCTGTGTAGGTTCCGGTTATAGCTTCGGGATTCGTTTTCGTTCTGAAATCATAGAGGCCATTGACATTCTTGGTCTTCGTCACTGAATAAACAGACTGACCTGATGGATCCTGCAATTCAAATTCAACCGGGTGGTCTTTGGGAAGTTTATTGAAACGGTCTCCCAACATAAAACACAAGTACAGCGAATCTCCGGGTCTCCAAACACCCCTCTCTCCATAGATGAACCCACGCACCCCACTTTGGTTCATTTCACCGTCCACGTCGAATTTGCTCAGCGAGTTGGTATTCCCGTCCCGTAATTTCAAATAGCCTCTCTGTTCACCGTATCGCGCCACCATAAGAAAAGGTTTTTCCTTCAGTTTCACATCCATCATTCCCGATGCGTCCGTTTTTCCTGAAACGATCAGCTCCTTTGCGTAAGTGTAAAAATCAACCTGTGCATTGGCAACCGGTTCCGTATTGAGCATGTTGTTCACGAATACATGTCCGGTCTTGTCATCATCCAGCTTGAAGACCATTCCCAGATCTGAAGCCAGAATATTACGACTTACCGCTTTTCCATAATAATAACTGTTCGAACATGGGCTTTCTTCTTGATTTTCATAATAATACCAGGAATCAAAACCATCTTCAAATCCCCACGAATGCCACAAATATTCGTTCCAGTTGCCATTTTCTTCTGCTTGTGTTTCTTCATCATCCGACCCAGCGGGACAATCACAGGCGGCATCTTTTCGTGAGAATTTGATACTCACTCTGTAGATCGCTCCGGGTTGAGGAGAAATGAACTTGCCCAGATCAAGTACATGACGATTCCAGATCTTTGGGTTGTACTCTTTCGACCTATCCAAGCGCAAACTCGTTTTCTTAAGCACCTTTCCGAACCTGGTCAGCTCCTCAGAACCATCAAGGTCATTTACTTGTAAAAAGTGGTGTACATTCTGTTCGAAGATCTTGACAATACGAACGTCAACCGACTTTAAACCAATACTTTCGAACGGAAAGATCAAACCTTGCGAATTCGGCAAGATGTTCCCTTTACCTATAATTCGAACGTTTGGTTTTGGATCTTCGAAAGACAGAAATTGTTCGTGGTCATTGATAAGGTTATGGCCTTGACTATTCCTGATCCCTTTGATAACCTCCAATTTTCTGGTACCTGAAACGCGTTTCGGTAAAAAAAGTGTTACTTTTTCACCTTCAATGGAATAATCCGGTTCTTCGCCCTGCAAACGGATAAGTCCCTTAAGGTCTTGTTCCGAAGCGATCGGTTCGGTGAAGGATAATTCGATGTACTGATCATCTTCTTCAAAAACTCGTGCACTACTTAGGTAAAAATCCCCCAATGCAGGGACCTCGACCTTCATCTGACCTTTGCTGATCGAATTGACGGGACTCCCATCCCAAGAAATGCTTAACTCACTTTGCTTATCCAGTCTTTTGATACTGTCCACATAGAAGTAGAAAGCATTCGTTTCATAAGCCTCCTCCAAACGAAACTTCAAGTCCTTTCCATTGTGGGTAAATTTCAGTGTTTTCTTCAAAAGAGTAGTGTCTTCTTTGTCAGTGGTACTAATTATACCTTTCAGGTATTTTGTTTCCAGGTCGTAGTCACTGTAGTTACTCAATCCCCATGAATTGACCCTGATCTGTTGAGAATAGGTCGCCACTTGAAAACGAAACCGTTCGTAACCCTTTTCTACCTCTGCTACCCTTTCAAGATCGAAATCGATCGTGAAGAACTGATTTACCGGAAGCATTTCTTTTGGTCTGAACTCAATGGTTCTTTCACCAACCCAAACAGCTTCACCATCTATCGCAGGTTCGATCCTGAAGATCTCTTTCAAAAGTTCCTTGTCATCCTCCCTGATCTCAGGCTTAAGTGTAACTTCACTTAACTCGACCCGAATAGGCGTTTGACGACTGATCATTCCGGAGGAGTAACCTGTTACAAACTTGCCAAATGCAGGATCAACCTTTATCAATTCAGGTTTACCGAAACCACAGGAATTTAGAATGCTGAACCCGATCAATACGACAGCACTCAGAAGAAAGAATTTAGTTTTCATATCAGATCAATTATGATCCAAAAGTGATGAGTTGAGTGCATTTCATCTTATTCCTTTAATAGGTCGCTGGAAATGATTTATTAAGTGCGGGTCTGTGGAGATTATTCGTTTGGGGAATAGAAATTAGAACGAGTAATCAGTGATTAATCTTTAGAGATTTGACGGCGCATGGAGCATAGACGTCGGTCTTTTGAACGCTTTAAGTTCCGCCGCTTCGGAAACTTTTGAATTTAGTCGCGATGAAATGATTAATTTCGAGAAAAGAAGTACAATGGAGGAATTGATCGTTACTAAAGCCGGTGGTGAACAGGTCGTTTTTTCGGTTGACAAACTGCGGACGTCCATGCGCAACGCAGGAGCACCGGACGATGTGATCGATTCAGTGATCGATGAACTTCTGCCGAAGTTGTATAATGGGATCTCCACTCGTAAGATCTACCGCTGGGCATTCAACATGTTGAAGAACCGTTCTCGAAATATTGCCTCAAAGTATAAACTCAAGCATGCCATAATGGAGCTCGGCCCCGATGGATTTATATTTGAACGATTCGTTTCCGAGATCCTGAAACATAAAGGCTATGAGACGAAGATCGGAGTGATCGTACAGGGCAAGTGTATTACGCATGAGATCGATGTCCTTGCGTCATCTAAGGAGGAACACATTCTTGTCGAATGCAAGTACCACAGTCAGCCCGGTAAGGTAAGTGATGTCAAGGTACCGCTTTATATACGCTCACGCTTCGAGGATGTGAGATCCCAGTGGATGATCTATCCCGAAATTCAGCACAAAAAGATAACATGCAAAGTGATTACCAACACCCGATTTTCACCCGACGCGATGACCTATGCCCGTTGTGAGGGCCTAGAACTCATCGGATGGGATTATCCGCATGGTAAGGGTATTAAAGACCTTATCGATGAAATGCATTTGTATCCTATTACCTGTTTAACGAGTCTGTCAAAAAGTGAAAAGGAAGCGTTAATGTCTCAGGGTATACTGTTTTGCAAAGACCTTGATTCTCCAGATAAAGTACTTGCTATCCTTCATTTTTCTCCCAAGCGATTAAACACGATCCTTGAGGAAGCAGCGAAACTGAGTTGAGCTGATCGCAGGAGAACCGGATCAAAAATTCCAATTGGATCAATTTCTTACATAATTAAAGGTTGTAAATAGCCCTACACAAAGTGACTTGTATTAACATTTCATATCCAAACATTAAGAATTAGATAACTTCACACTAACATGGGTTTATCTTTTGTGAACGAACTTTGTTCAAAGTAAAAAAAGATCAAAAGGTCTAGAAATCCCATAGCAGGCCCAATTGGGCAAAGAAGTCGAAGAACTTCAACAAACCATTCTCCCCTGAATCTTTCTACCAGAAAACAATTCCCAAAGGATTGTGAATTCCTAACTAAACAAAATCACACTTATGGCAACTAATCAAAAACGAGAAGTTGAACTTGTGGTAATATCCGACGTTCACCTAGGAACCTTCGGATGCCGAGCGGAGGAATTATTGAATTACCTGAGCTCGATCAAACCTAAAACACTGGTCCTTAACGGCGATATAATAGACATCTGGCAATTCAGTAAGCACTATTTCCCCAAATCACACATGCAGGTCGTTCGTTATATTACTGGTTTACTTTCTGAAGGCACGAAGATCTATTACGTTACAGGGAATCATGACGAAATGCTCAGGAAGTTCAAAGGTTTCAAACTGGGGGATTTTGAGATCGTCAACAAAGCTGTGTTGGATCTGGATGGTCAAAAAGCCTGGATATTCCATGGAGATGTCTTTGATGTTACCATGAAGCATTCCAAATGGCTGGCAAAACTTGGCGGTAAAGGTTATGACATACTGATCATGCTGAACACAATCGTTAATTGGTTCAGTCAGAAACTTGGATATGGAAGGCTTTCATTTTCAAAGAAAATAAAGAACAATGTAAAAAGTGCCTTGAAGTATATCAACAATTTTGAAGAAACAGTAGCTGAACTGGCTGTATTCAACAAATACGATTACGTTGTTTGTGGACACATTCACCAACCCAAGATGCGAAAAATCACTGACGATGAGGGAAACTTCACCCTGTATCTAAATTCAGGAGACTGGATCGAGAACCTAACAGCTTTAGAATACGATCATGGAAAATGGTCCATTTATCACCATAAAGAAGAACGAAAATCAAAAAGCAATAACAGCAAGACGCTTATTGATGATGAAGTCGACAGGGCTGCCCTGAACACAGATCAACTCTTCGCTGAATTGCTGGAGGAATTCAATTTCAATCACATCAAGAATTAAACAATGAAAATACTTTATGCCATTCAAGGGACAGGTAACGGACACCTTAGCAGAGCTATGGAGATCGTACCACTTCTTAAAAAGAAAGTCGAAACTGATATACTGGTGAGTGGGAATCAAAGCAGTTTACCATTCCACTTCAATGTGGATCACCGAATGAACGGATTGAGCTTTATTTCAGGCAAGAATGGAGGCGTTGATCTGATCGGAACGTGGAGCAATCTGGATTCCAAAAAACTTCAAAAAGAGATCAATGAACTACCTGTTCATCAGTATGACCTCGTAATAACTGACTTTGAACCTATTTCCGCATGGGCCGCAAAACTGAATAATGTACCTTGTATTGAACTTAGTCATCAGGCAGCGGTGCTGAACAAGCGATCCCCAAGACCTCTGAATGCGGATCTTTTAGGTCGAATGATCCTCAGTAAATACTGCCCCGCCCCACACCGATATGGATTTCATTTCGATCGCTATGACCAAAACATTTTCACTCCTGTGATTCGCAAAGCGGTCAGAGAATGTAAGGTTACGAACGAGGGGCATTACACCGTTTATCTGCCGAGTTACAGTGATGATCACATCCACTCAATGCTCGAAAGGTTCAGCGATATTAACTGGCAGGTTTTCACCAAGCAGATTAAACAAAGTTGTAAAGTTGATAATATCGTATACCATCCTATCGATCCGCAAAGTTTTCTGGAGAGTATGGCATCATCACATGGTGTATTATGCGGAGCCGGTTTTGAAACACCTGCAGAAGCACTCTTTCTTCGAAAGAAGCTCATGGTCATCCCTATGAAAAACCAGTTCGAGCAACAATGTAATGCAGAAGCCCTGAAAAGAATGGGCGTTCGTGTAATACCCGTCCTGAAGGATCAATACCTCGACGAAATTGCAGAGTGGATAAGAAGCAAGGAGTATGTTTACGTTGAATATGAGGACCAAACAGAGATCATTCTCGATACAATACTCAACACGCATTTGTACGGGCAGTCACAAGAACATTCTATCAATTTGGGTTTCCCTGAATTGCAATATTGATCAAATTCGTGTAACATTGTATCCATGTGGAGAAAGATCGCTGCATTCTGGATGTCAATGTTTACTATAATTTCTTGTACCAAAGAGGTTAAGATCGATATTCCGGGTTTTGAAGAGCAACTTGTAGTCGATGGAAAGATCGAAACGGACAAATTTCCCGTAGTGATCCTATCCATGTCTCAGAATATTTATTCTCCAACTGATCTGCAAGCATATTTAGCCACATTTGTTGGAGACGCCAATGTGAGTGTTGGTAATGGCACTGAAACAGTAGCCCTTGAGTTGTATTCAATTGCTGATCTTCCTCTGGAAAGCAGAAAAACAGTTGCCGAAATGCTGCGACTCGAATTGAATGAAATTAACTTCCTTCCTATTCCTGTATATTCCACAACGAATGAAGCCCTTCGCGGTGAACTCGGAAAAACCTATACTTTATCCATAGATTATCAAAGTCGCTCGTACACCGCTGAAACTTCTTTGTTGATCCCTGTCCCGTTAGCAGACGCCTACTGGAAAGCAGATGATGAAAATCCATTGTATGGTCGATGTTTTGCCAGACTCTCTGATCCTGCCGGTGTTTACAACGCCTACAAGTGGGAAGTGAAGCGAATCAATACACTATCAAATGGACAACCTTATGATGTCATCTTCCGAAGTGGATCTGATCCTTACTTTGATGATGAATTCTGGGACGGATTGACATTTGAATTCGATACGCGCTATCCGATGAGAGATACCTCACAAGCTGATGAATACCAGAGGCACTATAAACTGGGTGATACAGTGGTAATCAAAATGTCAAGAATAGAAAGAGCTGTTCACGAATTCTTTGATAAACGGGATGCTCAACTCAACTCGGCGGGTAATCCATTCGCTTCACCGGTGAATTTACCTTCCAATATTACGGGAGGATGTCTGGGGGTCTGGGCCGGGATATCTCCCTGGTACGACACGCTGTATTGTTACGAGTAAAAGCTGATCAAGGTCCTTTAGAAATGTGAAGTATCTGGATCAGATACCAGTGCAAAAGGAAAATTGCTGCTGCAATGTAGTTCAGCATTCCGCCTTTTGACAGTCTAACGTAGACCATAGCCCAGATAAATCCGATCACATCTATTCCAAGAATGATCTCTCTGATGGAATAATGAAAAACAACATCTCGCCATTGTTGTATTTCGGCATAGATCACTTTTCCGTCGATCCAATGGTATTTGATCACCAGCCAAGTCAATAAGAGACTGATCAGGCTCCAATACACCAACCAGACCTTGTTCCCCTTTTTCATGAATTGGTGAACGACCTCCTTTTTCTGGAGGGATTCGAGTTCTTCAGGAGTATGGTCCCAGATGTGCTCAGTATGCTCGTCACATATGAAGCCTTCGAATTTATTGGAATTGATAATTCGATGCATATCATCTCTACTGGCTGCGATCAGAAAAAAGAAACTGTTCCAATCGATGGTGAAGAGCAAAGAATGATCCTCGGCATAGATGTAATAGGCATCAAAAACGATCTTGTCGACAAAGGAATATACGTCAATTTCGTTCAGTTCGAGACTGTATGTCGATTCATAAAATTCATCCGTCACCATGACATGATCTTTGCCTAAAAGTCTGAAGGCTTCATAAATGGCTTTCTTTGAAAGTGCATCATAAGCGCCTTCGATCGGCTCATGCAAGTTGCTATCAAATGTATATTTACTCAATAACTCTTCAAGGTCTTTTCTGGCATAAACGGTTTCCAGAATGAAAGAATTGGTCTTTAGTGCCTTACTAAGATCTTGTATGTTCTCGATGCCCGATCCTTTACACACCCTTTCCCAGGTTGTTCGTTTCGCCTCTTGACAGATCTTTTTAGCTGATTCCCCTTCATCAGGGTGCAGATCGCGATCCGCAAAAGGCAATAATGCAACGAAGACTTCATCGAAAGTGCCCTTGAAGTGATCATTGATCTTCCCAGTAAAAGGATAGAGATTGTGTTGTTCAAAGATATCTTTCATCACCCACGCTCAGTTAACGGTCTTGAAATCCTTTTCCTTCAAGGATCTTTGGTTTGCACTTCTCTATTCGACTAATTCGAGTGGCCGACTGTTTCGCTTGATCAAAATGCAGGATGTATCCTCTTTTCTTTCCGGGAGTCAGTGCCTCAAAAGCCATTTTGAATAGAGGATCCTTTTCGAAGAATGCTTCTAATTCTTCCGGATAGACCAATGATGAATTGGCTTTCATTTCGACTTTTGATCCTGAACGTTCTATCTCAATGGCTTCAAAAAGATACTGTCGTATCAATTGCTCAACTGCTTTCAATTCGTCCATCGAACGGAGACGAAACAAACGACTTGCCTGTGAATTCTCTCCCGGTTTTTCCAATACCTTGTCTTTATCCTCGAGCAAAACGCCTTTAAAGAAACTCAATGAGAAATAGTCCTTAAAAGCTCCAATTATGGCTACATTATGCTTTCCATACATATAACAGGGCACACCCCATTTTCTCACTTCGTTCAATCCTGTCGAAAGAACGATCTCACGCAAATAAGCCAATTCAAGATCCCATCTGTGTACTTTGCATTCCGGAGTACCTGCTAAAGCGCAACGACCACAACCGTTCACAAAAAAATCATCAACGTCGGGATTCCGCTCTAATTGGGGCATGAATTGAGGATTTGAATCATTAAAAATACTAAAAATCATTGAGCAATTTCAGGTTTGCTTCCCAAAAACGGATGTCAAAAGCATCTCCGTATGAATTCGCATTGCTGTAGATGAATCCGTCGATGATGAACAAATTCCAGTATAAGATCAATTTCCTCTTTTTATTATCTTCTATCCATGTCACTTCAAAATGGGGTTTTGATTGTCCTACAAACTCTTCTGCTTTGAATTCATTTGTCAAGGACATGCTTTCAAGGAACAAACTTAATCCGATAACATTTTTCTCATGTACAGTCCTTGATGCCCCTCCATTATATTCAACCACCTTCAATGGAGGCCGATCAGGATATGGTTGATAAAACATTGAATCCAAAGGCCGGATCTCAATGTGGCTCATTCTTACAGGATCGATAGAGGGTTTAATAACCGGACTTGAACTTAGCTTGAGATGACAAAGGTCCAATGTTATTTGGTTTCCTACATGGCCGTTCCTTGGTCGGCCGGCCGTAAATTCCAAAAAAGTCAATTTACAGGAATCAGTACTCACATCAATACGGGCTGCGTGACTCCATGAAGGCTCATTTTTCTGAATACTGAAAAACCTGTACATCCTGTTTACTCGATTCGGCATAGAAGGTGGCAGTTGACGAGTATCAAATTCAACATCTTTTTGCCTTTCCTCTTCAATGAGCTCAATTTTGTAATCACCGATCGTCCATGTGGAAACAACACTGCTCTGAGAGTTCAATTGAAAATTCAGAATAAAAAGAGGGATCAGTAGGATAAATTTTATCGGCATGTCATATATAAAGTAAATTGATCAAAAGTACTTGACGACGTATTACATCGGAATACTAAAAAGGTTCGATCGATTAAAGATAATATTATTGTTCATTAAAATTGTTTGAATTTGACGGGTAAGAAATGTTGTGTATTTCTAATTTTACCATCACAAAATGAATACCACTAACATAGAAGAATTCGATTATACACTTCCCGAGAAGTGTATTGCACGCTATCCGGTTACTCCCCGACACAACAGTAAATTATTGGTTTATCGGGAAGGTGAAATTACCAGTGACCGCTATTTCAACCTTCCTGACCATTTGCCATCGGATTCATTGCTTATCGTCAACAACAGTAAAGTGATCGAGGCACGATTACACTTCCGAAAAAGCACCGGTGGTCAAGTTGAAGTTTTTTGTCTGGAACATGCTGAAAACTATCCTGATGTGACTACGGCCATGCAGCAAAAAGGCAGTGTTGAATGGATTTGTCAGATCGGTGGGGTTAAAAAGTGGAAATCCGGTGAGGTCGAACTCACATTCGAGTCAAATGGCCAAATTCAAACACTCTACGCAGAGCAACTTCAGCGATTGGATTCAGGATTTAAGGTACTCTTTAAATGGACCGACCCACAGCTTTGTTTTGCCGAGATCCTTCACTTGGTGGGCAAGATACCTCTCCCTCCCTATCTGAACCGGGATGCTGAAGAAAGTGATAAAAGCTCATACCAGACAGTTTATGCAAAAGAAGATGGTTCAGTTGCTGCGCCAACTGCAGGATTGCATCTAACGGAGGAATTATTTGAATCACTCAGAGGTAAAAATATTCATGCGGCCAACCTTACACTGCATGTCGGTGCAGGTACTTTCAAACCCGTAAAAACCAAAACTGCTGAAGAACACGATATGCACGCGGAATTCATTGAAGTGAGACGTGAGTTATTGGAAACTTTGCTTGAAAAACCGGACCAGACCAGAATTGCGGTTGGCACCACTTCACTGCGAACGCTCGAAAGTATTTACTGGATGGGGGTTAAACTCCTTCGGGATCCGAACCTTAGCTTGCGCGACTTGCAGCTGAATCAGTGGGAAGCTTATACCTTGCCTCAAGATCATACCTTTTCCGAAACGCTGAAAGCGCTCTTGGATCAATTCCAAAAGGAAAGCTGTGATCAAATACTCAGCAAGACAAGTCTGATGATAAAACCGGGTTATCGTATACGAAGTGTCGACGCCATATTGACGAATTTTCACCAGCCACGGTCTACACTGTTGCTATTGATTCATGCTTTTGTGGGAAATGACTGGAAGAGGATTTATGACTACGCTATTGCGAATAACTACCGGTTTCTGAGCTACGGAGATGGGAGTCTTCTTTGGTTGAGGAAGAAAAAGTAAGGTAGACACAATCACTTGTATGGTCTTCATGTCGTTTTCTTGACAAATTAACGACTTCTTGATTATAAAAGGCGAGCAAATGCTTTCCTTTCTTTGTGACGACCGAGGTCGAAAAGTCTAACTTATTCGAGGATATAAATGCGCTCAAGAAAATTGAGGATCATTTCTTCTAATGCCTAACAGTAAACATTAGCGAAAATTGTTCTGAAATACCGCTCAAATGCACAAAATATACTCCATCCGGTAAGTTCGACACATCTACTCCTGAGAATTCATTTGATTCGATGGAACGTAACACTCGTCCTGCATTATCCAATAAATACGCTTCAGTCTGCAGATCAGAAGGAACGTTGATGGCGAACCATTGATCTGCTGGATTGGGATGAACGGATAATTGATCCATCGAAAGATCCATCAAAGTTGTAGTTTCAACTTCCACACAAAAATTATCGATCACGTAATCGTTGTGGAAAGCAGCGCCGATTGCAATCGAATCTATTTCACCTACTATTTCTACGATCGTACCATAGACTAGGAAGTTTGTATCTTGAGTAACACTAAAGGCACCTGGTCCCCACACTTGAATATCTTCCATCAAAATTTTGTCTCCATATGAATTTAGATCAAAACGAATTGTCTTCATTCCTGAAGGTAAATTATTGAAAAGAACATGCGTATACGCCTCTTGCCACTGCAGCTTATTTCCTGAAAAATTATCGTTGCCATAGCTCCCTGACCATAAGGGTAATGGCTCTATCCTTATGAGGGAAAATTCCGGAGCAAGCCACCCACTTTTAAACCGGAAATCTATGCTGGATTCTGAATAAAATAGCTCATTATCATACGTTAAGCCATTATATTCTTGTGTGGCATCTTCAAAATTGACACAATACGTTTGAGCATTCGCCTGATGAAAGTTGATGAAGAATATCAAAAAGAAAATAAGAAAAAATGATCTCATGAAAACCAAGTTAAGTTTTTCGTAGACGAGATTCAAAAGATACACGTTGCACCTCAAAGGAATAGACTTCAATTTGGAAAATCATTTTTGAATGGTCTCTACCTACGTCAGTTTTATACCACTTCTCTCGTTTAATTGCTTCACTTCGAGTTGCGAATTCCTCGTAGATCATCAATTCCCAAGGCAAGTGTTTTGAAGTGTATTTCAATTCACCGCCATTATGAGCATTTAAGCGTTTACTGAGATCTGATGAAGATCCTTTGTACAGAATACCATTCTTCAATGAACGCAAAACATAGGAATAATACATCTCATACAATTTCATAAAATAAAAAAGGGAAGCAAACGCTTCCCTTTTTTTCTGTGACCCTTGGGGTCGATAAATCTAACTTTTTATTGGAAGATTTAGAATTGATTGACGATAGTATTTTTGTTTTTCAGAAAAATATTTAGTATTTAATTTTTGAAAAAAAACTTTTACATATCTTTGTTAGTAAATACTAACATTAGGTTTTTATGAACGGAAAAAACAATATATCAATCGGGTTAATAACAATGGGTGTTTTCATGCTGTATGGATTCATCTTAATATACCTTAGAGACTTTGCTCCAAATGCAAAGGAATGGGCTGAATCTTATCCAATAGGAAAGCATTTTGAATCACGTTTAGCGCACGTACATGGTAACTTATTTGCATTTCTAAATATTGTGATTGGATATTTATTACTTCAGTTTGCGGATAAATTGAAAAACATAAAACTGATTTCCATACTTGGTTTAACGGGCTTATTAATGCCTTTGGGGATACTTGGTGAAGTCTATTTAGGTTTGCCTCCTGTTTTTGTTCTATTAGGAGCTATTGCAATGACTGTATCAGTTCTAATTTTAGGTGTTTCATTTTTTAAAATGAACTCAAAATGAAAGCAATTTTAGCAAGTATATTTCTTATTTTGTTAATCAATAGCTGTACGAACCAATCAGATTCCAAGGAAAATACGGAATCAAATAAGCATACCTACCGTTTAGAATTGGTAAACAATGAGAAATGGAAAGTGAACAAAGAAATGATGGTTCATATTGAAAATATGGAATCGGATATAGAAGCTGTATCAAAACAAACCAGTCCAAACTTTAAGGAACTTGGATCTAAGTTGGATGAAAATATTGGTCTTTTAACATCAAATTGCACAATGACAGGAAAAGCGCATGATGAACTTCATAAATGGCTACTTCCATTTATTGATTTGGTTAAAGACCTAAATGCGGCAGATTCAAAGGAAGATCAAAAGCAATCTTTTGAAGCAATACAAGAATCAATGAATGAATTTAATTTGTATTTCAAATGAATATAAAAGATAAACACTCAGAAAAAGTTGTTTCCACATACCCGTTATTCAAAGGAGTTGAAGGAAGCGTAACGGCATTACAAATCCAAAAAGGTGCACATCTTAAAGAGCATATTACTAAAACGGAAGCTTTTTTAATTTGTGTAAGCGGTTCTGCTCGATTTGAAAATGAGAAAGGAGAAACACACGATCTTACAAGTGGTGCTTGCGTTTTAATAGAACCAATGGTAAAGCATTGGGTGGATGGAATTGAAACGAGTCAACTCGTGTTATTGAAATAAAATTTTTTGCGTTATGAAGTTAGTAATTACTAACGTATTGATTTTATTTTTAAGTAGTATGAATCTATACGGACAAACATGGACACTACAGCAATGCATTGATAGCGTTTATGCGAACAATCAGAGAATTGCCATTGCTAACAATTCTCAAAAATTATCAGCTCTGAAATATAAGGAAGTTAAATCCAATCTTTTACCAAAGCTTAGTATTAATGGTGAGTATAAATACTTCATTGAACTCCCATATCAGCTCATGCCATTATCGGTTTTCGGTGGGCCAGAGGGACAATTTAAAGAAGCTCAATTTGGAGTTCCTCATAACATCAATGCAAATGTGTTGTTACAAGTCCCTATATATTCATCAGGGTTGATGGGCAATATTTATAAGTTGGAAACTGCTCAAAAAATAGTAGAGCTAGAAGTCCAAAAGACGTATGATCAAATTTATTTTGAAGTCTCAAACATATATCGAAATGCTCAACTATTAAAGAGTCAATTGGTTTTTATTGATTCAACCATTTCAAATACAGAAAGAGTTAAGCAAAACATTGCATTACTAGCCGAACAAAAGGTTGCGAATCAAAATGATGTGAAGAAGTTGGAATTAAAAGTATCCACACTCCATTCGTATCATGCCAATCTAGACGTCAAATTACAGCAAATCTATAATGTACTTCAATTGCTTACAGGTAGTGCTTCAACTATTGAGGTAGAGGACAATATATTAATGATTGACCTAATGCAGTATGAAGACAATGGTAATAAGGATATAGAAATCATTCAATTGCAACAAGAGATTATCAATATAGATTTAAAGTCAATGAAACAATCTAAATACATACCAGAGGTTGGATTTGTGGCAACATACGGAACCCAAGGTTTTGGATATGATCAAAGTCCAAATCAGTTTCTAAACTATTATCCCATAGGATATGCTGGAATAAGATTCACTTACCCACTATTCAATGGAACTGTTACGAATAAGAAGATAGATCAAAAGAATCTTGAATTGGAAAACTTAAAGTTAAAGGAGGAATTAACTAAAGATGCGCAACAAGTTGAAATTGAAAATGCTGTTTTGCAATTAGAAAATGCCTTCAATAATGTTACGCTAAGCGAACAACAAGTCGATCTGGCTCAGTCTATCTATGAGCAGGAGGAAAAGAAACATAAACAAGGGCTAATTTCTGTGAACGATTTAATGATCGCTCAAAACGAGCTTATTCAGAATCAGCAAAACTATCTCCAAAGTATAGCAGAATTCCTTGCAGCTGATTTAGAACTAAAAAAATTAACCAACAACATTTCAAATAATTAGGATCATGAAACGAATCATAAGCATATTAATAATTGTGGGCTTGCTCACCATAGTTGTTATCCAATTAGCACAAAACAAAAAAGAAGCAGAAAATCGAGTTTACCAATATGATAAAGAAGCTCCTGTAAAAGTATTTGGTGAAGTAGTGAAAGACAAAAGCGAAACACATAACAAGACATTTAGTGGTTTGTTTGAATCTATGAATGAAGTAAAAGTGAGTGCTCACATACAAGGTAAAATCACCCAAATCTTTGTGAAAGAAGGTCAAAAAGTATCCAAGGGGCAAGCCTTACTGAAAATGGACGACCAAATGCTTCAATTACAATTGAATGTTCTTGAAACCAAATTAGATGCTTTAAAAAAGGATGAATCACGCTATCAGACTTTATCGAATGAAGATGCCGTTCCTGCTATCACTTTAGAAAAAACGCAAAACGCAATTGCTACCATTGAAGCAGAGAAGAAAACAATCCTTGAGCAAATCAATAAATCAACTGTGCGTGCTCCATTTAATGGAGTGGTCTCTATGAAGTTTTGTGAAGTGGGTGGATTTGCTTCACCTGCCGTTCCTTTGTTTGAATTAATCAATCAAACCGAATTAAAGTTTGTTATTAATGTTCCTGAAGAAGACCTCTATTTGTTTACAGAGAATCAACATTACTCTGTGAAAACAGGTATATCTGCTAATTCTAGTTCGGCAAGTTTAAGCCAAGTGAGTAGTAAAGGTGGCATGGGCAATAGTTTCAAAGTAGAGTTTGCATTAGACAATTCAAGTGGAATTAAACCCAAAATGAATGGCGAGTTAAAATTCGTAACAAATCAAAGCTCAAAAGATGCATTAACCATTTCTTCAAAGGCAATAATTGGATCTGAATCAAATCCAGAAATATATGTTGTATCCAATGGTAAAGCGGTTAGAACGCCAATTTCAATTTTATCAAGAAATGGAGACTATCTATCCGTTAAAGGTGAGATCAACAAAGGAGATACAATTGTAATAGGAGGATTTATCAATCTTTTTGATAACGCCAATGTAATTGTGAATCAATAATCCAAGCGCCATGAATATTACCGAAATTTCGATAAAAAGACCCTCACTGATAATTGTGTTATTCAGTGTATTTATCCTATTGGGATACATTGGGTTTAAAAATTTGAGTTACGAGTTAATGCCCGATTTTAATCAGCCAGTTGTGGTAATTAAAACGGTCTATCCGGGTGCAGAACCTCAAGAAGTGGAAACGTCTGTGTCTCGCAAAATTGAAGATGCACTTTCTAACCTTGAAGGAGTTGATTATTTGGTTACAAAATCACTACCCAATGCTTCTGTCATTATTGCCAATTTGGAGTATGGAACAGATTTGGACAAGACCATGCAAGATGCTCAGAGATACATTGATAACATCAGTAAAGATTTACCTGCTGATATTCTAAGTCCTGAAATGAGTAAGGTTTCTCCGAACGACTTACCAATTATGTCGATTAGTGCAACCAGTGATTTGCCTGCAACAGAATTCTATCAAAAAATGCAGGATGAATACTTACCTCAAATTCAACAAATAAAAGGAGTTGCGGAATTAACGATACTAGGAGGTGAAGAAAGAGAAATTCAGGTACTTGTAGATGAAAACAAATTGGAATACTACAATATACCAATGCTTCAAATAGTAGAAGCGATCAATAGATCTGGTTTGGATATTCCAGCAGGTAAAATTGAAAATGGAAGTCAATCCAACTCTGTTAAAATATCATCCAAGTACAATACAGTAGAAGACATAGAGAATATTCAGGTAGCTATTTTTCCTCCGAGCACTTCTATTTACATCAAGGATTTGGCAGTTGTAAAAGATGTAATTAAAGAAATTACTTCGGTCAGTCGTTACAATGGTAAAAATGGTATAGGTATTCTACTCAAAAAACAAGGTGATGCCAATGCAGTTGATGTATCAACAAAAGTGAAAGAGAAATTAAAATGGATTGAAGACCAAAACAAGGAAAGTAATGTCAAATTCATTGTGGCAGATGATAGTACAGACAATACAATTGCTGCCGTTAATTCGGTTGTTGTGGATTTAATTATGGCTGTGTTATTGGTGTCTCTAGTTATGCTTATGTTCTTGCGTAGTTTTAGAAACTCCTTGATCGTATTGGTCGCTATTCCTACCTCTTTAGTAACCGCTTTTGCAGTAATGTGGATGCTTGGTTATACACTTAATCTAATGACACTTTTAGCCATGTCGTTAATCATAGGGATTCTAGTGGATGATGCAACCGTAGTATTAGAAAATATCCAACGTCATCTTGATATGGGGAAAGATAAACGAACAGCATCAATGGATGGGCGTATGGAAATTGGTTTTTCAGCCCTATCCATAACCCTAGTTGATATAGTGGTTTTTCTACCGATTCTCTTTTTGCAAGTATTTGTAGCAGATATGCTGAAACAATTCTCAGTAGTTGTAATAACTTCAACCCTCACCAGTTTGTTGGTTGGATTTACATTAACACCTTGGATGGCTTCCAGAATTGGTAAATCAGAAGACTTAAAGCCCACTAATTTCTTTAATAAGTTCCTGATTTGGTTTGAAGTTCAACTAGACAATTTTACCAATTGGTACGGAAACCAGTTAAAATGGGTGTTAAATCATAAACTCATTTTCACAGGAATACTTTTGGCATTGTTTGCTCTTACAGGAGTGATGTTAAAACAAAATATCATAGGAAAAGAATTGATCGCAACAGGTGACCAAGGAAAATTTCGTCTATCTCTTGAATACGATAAAACAACTTCATTAAAACAAAATAACATTGTTTCCTATCAAGTAGAACAATTCTTGTTAAGCCAACCTGATATTTCAACAGTGTTCAGTAATGTTGGAGGTCCAAGTACAGGAATTGGAAGTTTAGGGGTTGGTTCACCAAATATTACAGAATTCACCATTCAACTAAAGCCAAAAGAAGTTCGAGATTTTCAACCAACAGAGACTTACATGAAGGATCTTCGAGTTGAACTTCAAGAACAATTCGCAGGAATTAATTTCTCCATAGCAGGATTAGGTTTAATTCCACGCTCTGCGCCTATTGAATTAACCATTAGTGGAGCTAGTTTTGAAGAGGTTCTTAAAGTATCGACCAATTTACAAAATGCGATTCAAAAGATTCCTGGAGCAGATAATGTGCAATTGTCCGTAAAAAATGGTGCACCAGAATACCGAGTTATTCCAGATGATATATTAATGCAGAAATACGGTTTAACAGCAGCTTATGTAGGAATGAGTATCAGAAATGCACTTACAGGAAATGATGATGCAGTGTTAACCCAAGAAGGGACAGAATATCCGATAAGAGTCTATTTTGATGAGTTCAATCGAAACGATTATGACGATCTGAAAAACATGACCATTATTAATCCAAAGGGAATTCCAATTAAAGTTTCTCAGTTTGCAGAGGTTGTACAAGAAGAATCGCCATCATTATTAGAGCGAAAAGACAGACAGCCTGCTGTTACGATTACAGCAGATGCGTTAGGGCGTCCTTCAGGAAGTGTTGCGGATGACGTTTTAGCTTACATCAATGAAAATCCTTTACCAGAAGGAATGCAAATGACTTGGGGAAGTGATATTAAAAGACAGAACGATAGTTTTGGTGCTTTAGGTTCTGTTCTATTGATTTCATTCATTCTTATTTATCTTATTATGGTTGCATTATATGATAGCTTCATTTACCCATTTGTGGTATTATTTTCTATTCCAGTTGCAGTTATTGGAGCTTTCTTAGCATTGAATCTTTCGCAAAGTCATCTAAGTTTATTTGCCCTATTAGGATTGATCATGTTGATGGGCTTAGTGGTGAAAAATGCCATTTTAATAGTCGACTTTACCAATCAATTGAAAACTCAAGGCATGCATTACAAGGATGCTCTAATTGAAGCAGGAAAAGGTCGTATGCGTCCAATTTTAATGACTAGTATTTCTATGATTGTAGGGATGTTGCCAATAGCCATGGCACAAGGAACAGCAAGTGAATGGAAGAATGGATTGGCATGGGTAATAATTGGAGGGGTAACATCTTCTCTAATTCTAACCGTTTACTTAGTGCCAGTAGTTTATTATGCAGTTGATTCAATAAAAGAACACATGGCAAGTAAAAAAACACTGGCAAAAAAGCTATAAGTTAATCGCACTAACTTACCTTTGTGTTATGGAGTACACCGCAAGACAAATTGAAATTATCAATGCAGCAACCGAACTAATGAATCAGGGAGGTATTCAGCAACTAACAACAAAATCATTAGCTGAAAAAATTGGGTTTAGCGAACCTGCAATTTATCGACACTTCAAAAATAAGACTGATATTTTATCGTCAGTATTAAATTATTTTGGAATGGGTTTAAAAACAAAGATGAAAGAATTGATTCAAAGTCAAGACAAAGGAATAGAAAAGTTAAAACGGATTATTGAATTTCAATTCGAACATTTTTCTAATCAACCTGCCATTGTTATGGTCATTTTTGCAGAAACAAGTTTCCAGTATGAATTAAAATTGTCGAGTGCCGTTCACAACATACTAACTAATAAAAAAGAAAGCGTTGTTCGTATCATTGAACAAGGACAAAAGGATGATTCCATCCGATCAGATGTAGATCCGAATCAATTAGCTTCAATTTTTATGGGAAGCATGCGTTTCATAATATTACAATGGAGATTAGATAATTATTCCTTTGATTTAAGGTCTGAAGGCGAGTTGCTTTGGGCAACGTTTGAAAAACTTTTTCTCAAAAATTATTCAAATTAACTTAGAAATTTCTAACCTTTCGTTTCTCTCAAAAAACATAGTAGAATTTAAGCAAAAGATCAAATACATTTTCATTTTCTCCGCTTGGGGTTCAATCAATAAAAAAGCCCCAAACCGAAGAGGAAAGGGGCTTTTAGCTTGTTTTGTGACCTCGTCAGGATTTGAGATCCTCTCATATTTGTTCAATCCAAGCTTCAAACCCAAACTGCTCCGCAGTTATCGGATTTTTTGTTTTATCCGCAAGTCAAAATAAATTTTGCTTGTACCTAAAACCAAAAAACCCAACACTTTCGTGCTGGGTTTTCGCTTGTGACCCCGTAAGGATTCTAACCTTAAACCTCCACAGCCGTAATGTGGTGCTCTATACAGTTGAGCTACGGAGCCTTTTGTGGCTGCAAAGATAAGCAGTTTTTTAATTTTTCAAAGCTGTAGACCGAATTTTATTCGATCTCAGCTGAAATTCCTCTGTCCAGTAATCCGGTACACATTGGCTCCAGTTTCTCGTAAGTACCTGATTTAACCTGACATTTACCGTTGAAATGTATGATCCAGGTGCACTGTTCAGCCTGTAATGAATCGTGACCACAAACCTTGATCAGTGAGTTGATCACGTGATCAAATGTGTTGAAATCATCATTGTAGACGATCAGATTCTTCTGATCCACCAATTCCTCCAACAAGCTCTCCTCAACCAGTGCATCTGTTTCTATCATCATTCTTCTTTTTTGTAATCTCTAATATTCGTTTCCGGAGCTACCTTTGCTCCTTCGAATCCAAACGATCGAACATCATCAAGGAATTGATCGATCTTGTCCTCCGGAACTCCATGCACAAACATGGTTACCCCTTCCTCTCGCTGATAATATTCCTTGCGATAATTCTGTCGGAGGATCCAGTCGATAAGATCTCCCGGTAACGCTCCTTCTGCAAAGGTAAGACAAACAATTGTTCCTTTAGTAAATTCATTACTTTCCTTGAAACGAACTGTATCTATATCATTTCTGAAATAATGTACCTGCGGAAGATCCTCATCCGAATCCGAAATAGCAGACTTCACTCTACCATCGGCAGCATCGAAATAGAAACTTCCGTGACTGTTGTAACGATTCAGGACATCACTAGGAAACTCTGAGAATTGCTTCTTTGTAACAATCTGCAGATACTCTTTAGGTTTGGTAACAAGATCAGGATTTCGCACGACCTCAGGATCCATTACCGTTTTCACCTGCTCTGTCTCTTTAACAACGATCGCCGCTTGTCCTTCCTTAGGCTCAAGGATTCCATTCCCCCTTTCACTTAACATTTTCGCGGCATCAGCCAGTGTTATTCTTTCTCCATTGAAATAGGCCGTAATGAACGCATCCCTAACCCCGGCATTGATAGCTTCCTGCTTACGTGGGCGTGCTTCGTCAATGGAATGGAAAATACCAGTGCTGTATCGGATCTGACCATTCGGCAATCTCAAGGACATATACGGTTCCAGATTGAACAATGTCGCCGAGGAAACCGGTTTGTTGTAAACACCGATCTGAACAGTGAAGAAAAGTCCTTTTTTCAATTCTATGGCTTCTGCTTCTGCAGCTCCGGGAGCCTTATTGTAGCTAAGATCGATCTGCGGTTTACGTCTACGACTGGTATCTTCTTCTGCGGATATCAGCTCCAAAGGATCAATCTGAGCAGTGTAATTTCCGGTTAATTGAGGATCCACTTTCTGAACCGTATTCATGGCCACCTCCATCATCAACTGATTCTCTCCTTTTGGAATACACGCCCCGGATGCTTCCAGCTGTCTTGCTTCTGCAATAGAAATGCGCTTTCCATCACAATAAGCGACAGGGAAGGCATCCGCGTAACCCAAACCACGGATCTCATTTCTCGCTTCCATCACCTTGGTTTCACTGTTGAAGTAACCTGCCATGTAGCGTGTAATTCCTGAATTAAGTTTTTCACCGGAAACCGGATTGAACTCACGGAACAGTTCCTGTGGAATTGGTTTGGCAAAAGCTCCAACCTGTACCCGATAAACCAATCCGGAAGGCGTATTCACGTCCACAGGAATTGGATTATTTGCCGTATAGACACCTTCGGCTGGAGTACAGATCTCTAATCCGGAAACAGGAATCTGTAACAAGGCCGCAGCCACTACAGCTTTACTTACCGGTTCGATTGCACGACTAACCAAATTCTGCATTTTCATAGCTTCCGTATTATCCTTTGGCAACAAGGCATTTGCCTCTTTTTGACGAACAGCAAGTACAGAACGTTGATCGGCAATTTTATCCTCCAGTTCTTTGACCTTTTGAGCATTGTTCTCAAGAGTCTGTCTGTTTTCAACTGAAGGATCCTTCGCCTGAACAAGCGCACTTTGTTTTAATTCACTTCTCGCCTCGCCCAATTGCTGCTCTAAAGTAATTAATTCCTTTTCAGCAGCCATGGCATAATTTGCTTTAATGGCATAAGCACGATACTCATCGCTCATGGCAATTTGCTTTTCCTCTTCTCTACTTACAGGAGTTGAGATCGCCTCTGGATTTAAAGTTGCCGTTGTGCCCGGCATGTTGTTCAGTTGGTTATCGATCGCCTCGATAGCAGCCTGTAACTTGCGCCTTTCCTCTTCTTTTGCTGATCTCTCCGCAATAAGCGCAGGTTTTTCCTTTTTGGATGCTTCAGCAATTTCCTTGTCAAGACCGATCATTTCAGTGGTCAACTCACCTACTTCTATACTGAACCGACGTTTCTTAGCCTCCAGTTCCCCCCTTGTTTCAAGTGATGTTAATCCATATTCCTTTTTGACAAGTTCCAATTCACCCACATAGCGAGCATTCTCAATCTCCTCATTCGTTCTATCTGTCGATACAGCTGCTTTATTTAACAGGTAGTTCTTTTCTTCAGCTGATCTCGCCTTTTCCGCTTCAGTTCTCAACTTCTTCGTCTCTGTTAAAGCATTTTGAGCCTTGCTAAGGGCTATATTGTATTCGTTCGATGCAATTTGCTGCTTTTCTTTGTTCAGATCTGACATTGCATTGCTTGCGCTTGTCTCATTAGCCTCAAGTTTTTCACTAAGGACCGTATTTTCAGTGTTGATCTGTTCTTTACGATTGTTATCGAGCGCTCTTTCAGTTTGCTTGCGTTCTGCAGAAGTTAATGAAGGATCGTTCAATCTTGCACTAAGCTCTTTTTCCTCTTGTTCCAATCTTCTCAGCTCAGGGGAATCGACACGACGATCAGGATTGCCTGCAGCAACAACTTGCTGTTCAAGTTCTCCGACGGAAAGACTTACTTTTCTGCGTTTTGCTTGAACAGAAGCCAGTTCCTCTTTCAACCAACTCAATTCATTATTCAGGTCTTCATTATTAGGATCGTTCGAACGCTTGCTCTCCACATCACTTATCGACTCTTTGATGCTGTTTTCATAATTACTAAGAAGTTGATCCTGAGCTTTTAACTCTTCGAGAGTAGAATATTCTTTAATGAGCTCGGCAGCCGTCTCACCAAGCAACTGATCTCTTAAGGTGCTCAAGTAATTCTCCTTTTCCTGAATTCCCGGGTCGGAATTTTCCTGGGCTGACATACGATAACTGTTCTCACGCATTACGCTCGCTTCAGCCTCCGCTCGGATCACCTCATTGACAGCCTTGAGAGCAGAGTCGTCCTTGCGATCCAGGCTTTTCTGGTTGTTCAAAATCTGTGTTTCCAGTTTGTCGCGGTGTTCCTTTTCTCTTTCCGCCAGTGCATTGAACTTTTCAGGAGAATCCGGCTGTGCATTCAACGTTGCAATATCCTTTTCATAGTTCTTATCGACTGCCGTTATCTGTTTATGTGCTTGATCAGTAGATGCAAGTTCTGCTTTTCTCTGCTCAAGCTGAGCAATAGACTCCTTCTGAACACTGATCAGTTCCTGAACTGCTTTTAATCTCGCCTCCAACTCTTTGTTAGCAGGATCCTTATCTAATTGCTTCCGAATAGCCCGTTCTTCAGAACTTAGTTTAGTCAACAGATCCTTTTCCAGTTTTATGAGCTGTTCTGTCTTCAAACCTTCTTCCATTTTGGAATTCAATAACTCGGTTTTGCGATCAGCATAATCTGACATAACCTCTGTTATCACCTGTTCCTTTGAAACAGTAGTTCTCTGACCTTTTAAACGCTCTACCTCTTCGCTGCTCTCCATTATGATCTTTTCGACCTGTTCCTTTTCGTAGCGCAGATCGGAGTTTTCAGGATCCTTTTCCAGGTCTGCTGACAGGTCATTGATCTTATCCTCGGCTTTCTGCTGAAGTGCCTCTTCCAATTTAACAAGCTCCAAGGTTTTACGTTCCTCTGAAAGATCACTGTTCGCTTGGATCGCCTGACGCTGACCAGCATAATCAGACAATAACTCATCACGAACGATCGCTTGTCTTTCCGAAATCGGTGTTCCACCATTTTTCAACCTTTCGATCTCAGCTTGTCTTTCTGAGGTTCGCTCAAGTAATTGTGAACTGATAGCTTTAAGTGAAGACAACTCGTTCAACACCTCAATTGGCAATGGTTCCTTCACCGCTTCCAGTTCTTCAACTCTTTTATTGACCTTTTCAATTAATGACAGATCTTCTGCCTGCAGCAATTCCAGTCGACGCAGTGGTTCTAGGTTTTCGTTTTCAAGAATAAACCTGACATCCTCTTTGTAACTTGGATCGATACGGTCTACATATTCCCCCTGAACAGCCATTTCGAGTGATACGCTCGATTTTATTTGATCCAGCTGCTTTTCTTTGTTCTCGATCTGTTTTTCCGTTTGCTCTGTTAAACTCTCCAGCAACTTTTGCTCCCTGATCAACTGTTCATTCGTCGGATCCTCAATTCGCTCGGCAACTATTACCTCTTCTCTATCCAACAGCTCGTTGAGTAGAAGTCTGTCAGCAACGATCGACTCTTCTGCTTTTTGCTCTGCGCTCAGCACCGGGTCGTTCGAGATCTCCTTAATTCTCGATGCATATTCCGGTGAGATCTCATTTCTCGTTGCATTCAGTTCTTCAGGAGTAAATTGATACTCCTGTACATCCATTCCATGGATCTTCTTCTGTATTTCCTTAATTTCTGCCTCATTCTCTGATATTAATTGCTTCAGCAATGCGCTCTCCTTCTTGAGTACTCTATTATTCGGCTCATTATCCAGGATCTTCTGGTTGGCCTGGATTCTTTCATTTAATTCCTGAGACAACTGATTTTCGAGCTGTAATTCCTCTTTCAGGGAATTCTCATTGCCATTATCATTTGAAAGCTCCTCCTTTACATCGGAATATTCAGGTAAAACCTCCTTCAGAAATTCGCTCTTTTCATCGGGGGTAAATGTAATTTCCCTATAGCCATCTTTTGCTTCTTCCAGAGCCGCTATAGAGGATTGAACGTCTTTTATGGCTGATTCAACGATCTTCATCTGAACGATCGCATCCTTATTGAACGGATCTTTGGATAGTGTCTTTTCTATTGACCTTCTCTCTGCTTCGAGTTTAGAAAGCATTTTCTTTTCGATCTCGATCAATTCGATATTATCCTTTTCAGGATCGAGACCTGATTTGTTGGAAGTGTACTTTGAATCGAGTTTATTGAACAGCTGCTCTTTCCTTTTCTGAGATTCTTCTGCCGTTAATTCGGCTGTCGACTGACTGTCAATGATCTGTGATCTCTCTTCGATTCTCGACTCAACAACAGCAATTGCTTCCGTTAGTTGTTCATTGCGCACCTTCAATTCCCCGTTGGAAGGGTCTTTCTTCAGCTTTGCCTCATTTTCACTTATTGCCTCATTCAGTGCACTCTGCAGTTCTTTATCCCTTAGCTGAACTTTTCTCAGCTTTTCCTCATCATTTAACTTAATGTTGTTCTCAATGGATTTAATATCTGATGCATACTTAGGATCTACAGAATTGATCAATGTATTAAGATCCTTTACAGGTGAGGTTGAAGCTCTTGCGATATCATCCTCCTGCTCAGCTATTCGGTCTGAGACCTCCTTTTCAAGTGATCTCAAGTCTTCCAATTCTTTCCTCACTTCGGATGTTTGAGTTTCCGACTCAAGTGATTCAATTCGATCCCTCACTGCCGAAAGCAATTGCTCATCGTTCTCATTCAACTGCTTCAATCGATCAATATCATTCAGACCTGAATTGTCGTCAATCTTTTTCTTGTTTGACAGGTATTCCGGGTAAAGATCTGAGATCAACTCATCTTTTGATCTTTCTGCGGGGTTGGCTGCAACTGAAGAACCTTCCAGCATCCTAATCTTCGCACTCAATTCTCCCTGTTCAGCATTCAGGTCCGAAACAAGTTTCTCTATCAGCTGTTTTTCATCCTGAAGGTTCTTGTTCGTCGGATCCTTTTTTAACTCAGCATCGACAGATATGATCCTCTCACTGAGTTTATCCAATAGCACAGCATTATTGCGTTGAAGTTCTTTTAATTTTTCAAGTTCGTTCAAGCTTTGATCTGATTCAATTTGTTTTTTTCGATCCGAGAAATCAGGGTCCACTTTGTTGATGAGCTCAGCTGCCGTCAATTGTATTTCTTCACCACGGTTCAAAGCTGAAATCTCCGATCGGTGTTTATCAATTGAGCTTGTAAGATCCTGCTTGAGTTGAGTCAAAAGAGCATTTTCTTTGATCAAGGACTGATTTGACTGATCCCTTTGAATAGCGGTCTCTACCACCCTCTGTCGGTCGTTAACTTTAGTTAAAAGAGACTGTTTCTCCTTCTGAAGGGCGTTCAATTTTTCAAGTTGATTCTTTGAAGCATCATTTTCGATAGATGCGATCTTCTTATCGAATCCCGGATATAAGGCTTCTTTCAACAGATCATCATTAAGCCCCGGCTGCATTTGTGCCAGTTCTTTATCTCTCATTTCGTTGACCTTTTCGGATCGTATCTCGTTGAGAACTTCAGCCTTCTTTTTCAGATCGGCATCATTGGGAGCAGATTTGAGCTGATCATTGTTCGTGCGGATCTGCTCATCCACTTGTGCCAGATATTGCTCATCAAGTTCCCTTTGTTTCTCCGCCTTTTCATCTTTACTTAATGAGCGGTCGCCCATAATCTCTTCTATCCTGCGTTCATAATCAGGAAAGATATTTTGCTCTATTTCCTCGCGGTCAGGAGCATTCGAAGCGATCAACTCTTCCTGTCCCAATTCTTTCTGAAGCGCTTTGATCTCAGCATTAACCTGCTGAAGTGCCTTAAGTATCTGTTGTTTTTCACTGTTCAGTCGCTCATCGAACTTATTGTTCTTCAACTGATCTTCGACGTCTTTAAGTCTGGCCTCCAGCTCGTTCTTGGTTTTTTGAGCATTCTCTAGCAGCTTCTGATTCTTCTGTTCCTTATTCAGGGAGTTATTGGTTTGTATCCTTCTCTGCTGTGTCCTGTGTTCTGCGATGATATTCTCCGCTCTCATTCCAGAACTTACAACAATGCGATCTTTGAGTGTAGGATCTTTCTTCTCAAGGTCATTAATTTGCTGTTGAACATAGGAGTTCAGGGTATTCGTGTTGGTCTTTTCAGTCTCCATTAAAGACCTTTCCGCTACGTCACGAGAAACAGCTGAAGAGGATCGCTGATTCTGGATATCGTCCAACATGTAGATCTGTTGGTTGATCATAAATTTCTCCTGATCGAGTAGATCGACTCTTTCTTCCAGTTTTTTCTTCTCGCCTCTGATCAACTCAATCTCTTGTTTCTTCTCCTCTATCTTAGCTTCAATTTCAGGAAGATCTTTCTTTTTAGCAGAATACCTGGAGTTCTCAAGTGACTGGATCTGGGTTTCGAGTTCCTTTATGTCTCGATCATATGCGTCAATTCGTTTATTGAGATCGCGCAGCTGATCATCCAACTTGATGGAACGGACAACCAGATTTTGCCGCAGTTCAAGTGATCTGTCATTAAGGATATCACGCACCAGTTCTTTATTGGACGCCAATAGATCCAAGGCTTCCTTCTCTTTTCCATCTCGATACAACTTGTCGAACGATTCGGCCAGATCCTTCAATTTAGCAACATTGACCGACGCCACAGAAGATTTCACCACCCTGTCGATCGAATCCGACATCTGAAGAATGTGCTTCGAGTCTGCCTTAAGCTCATATTGTCTGTTGATGAGCTTTTCAGCCTCCTTCATCAACGTATATTTATTGTCGTCGGTCTGCGCCTTATTCGCTTCAGCTACTTTGGTTTTGATCTGTTCTTCAAGTTTCACAAAATCAGCTGAGTTCTGCACTACCAGCGCGTTGACATTGTTGCGCAATTGATCGGCTTCTTTCCTGCTTTCTTCAATATTCTTAACTTCATCCTTGAGCTTATTCGCCACTTCAACCAGTAGGAGATCACCCATACCTAAATCATTTAGGATCTCTTTATTTTTCTTGTCTTTCTCAAGTTCTTCAAGGTTGAATTCAGTGACATTAACTTCAAGATCGGATCTTTTTCTGATCACCTCCGCAATCACAGCTTGAGGGTCTTCAACCTCCTCGTTAAACAGATCGATAACCTTAACGACCTCTGCCCCATTCTCTTCCAAATGAACGATCTTTTGCTTCAAGGGTCTGAATTCCTTTTGAAACGGAATAGAAACGACCGTCCTGAAGTCCCTGGGACTGCCTTCGATCCGCATAATGTATTCATACTTCCCTCCCTTCGGAAAGGTGATCAGATAGACGGCCTTTTCGTTGGAATTGAACTTTCCGATCAGTTCACCAGTGGCAAAATCACGTATCTCAAAATCGATACGCTTAATGTTTGGATCGATCTCTGAATTGAACCTTCCTTTTACAACAGCAAGTTGAAGTGGTACACGATCTACCTTTACCTTGTAGACATAAAGCATTCCATTCTGACTTTGTCTAGCCGAAGCGAAATATGCATTCTTGTTTAAGGAATCGACAATATAGAACATGTCATCATCGGGCGAGGAGATGGCGAAATCCATATTCTCGGGAGGACCGAAACTATTGTTATCTGGATCGTATTTACTCCTGAACACATCATAACCTCCCATTGAATTATGACCTTTAGACGAAAAGTAGAGGTAATTGCCATCTGGGTGCATGTAGGGGAAATCTTCATCGAATTCCGTGTTTACATTACCCGGAATCTTTTGAGGTATACCCCAGCTGCCATCAGGAAGTCTTCTCCTCACGTAGATATCCTTTCCTGTCTTTCCATCATCACCATAACTGGAATAATATATAACAGAAGGTTTTTGCGGAAAGTGAATGAGTGGGATATGATTGTTCTTCTTGTCAAGTTTACTTTGAAATTCTGCCGTTACGAGCATACTTCCGCCAATGTCCTGAAGATCGTAGATCCTGAAGAACTTATCCTTAGAGATCTCTTTCTTTTCTGTTACGATGATGTCAGAAATGGTGGTCATGAGTCGTTTACCATTCTGGCACATCTGAATTTCGCGATCTGCATCGAATTGTTTTGTTGCCTTTGCTTTCTTTTCGTTGTATTGACTGTAATACTTTATGGCATCATTGAACTGATAATTGAAATGCAATGCCTTACCCAAAAAATAATAGGCTTCTGGAACAATGTCAGGATCATTGTTCACCGCATAATTCAAGTATTTGATCGCTCCGGATTTGTAATTCGAATTGAAAAGGAGACAGGTACCATACTTGTAATTGTATTGAACGTCTTTAGGTTGCAGAGCAAGCAATCTTAGATACAAAGGAGTAGCCTCCAGATACTGTTCATTGTCGAAGAACTTATCTGCCTGAACCTTCATTTCAGCTTCAGTCTGTGCAAAAAGCAAAGAACTCAGAAGAAGGAAGATCCCGAGGACACTATGTTTTATGTATATCACCGATTTACTGTCAGAAGCCTTTTGTTTAAAGTACTCCTCTTACGTTCATTTGCGGAAAAGGTTCATTTTGTTCTCCTCACCTTTCAATAGTCGTCCAATGTTCTTTTTATGTGCAAAGATCACAGCAAGGCCAAGAACTACGCTGAAGATCTGCATTTCGATCGCATCCGGCTGACGTATGAAGATCGTAAAAGGAAAAACAAGTGATGCGGTAATTGCTCCCAGAGAAACGTATTTGGAGATAACAAAAACGATCAGAAAAATACAAAGGCAGATCAGTGCCGATATTGGTTGAATACCAATGATGATGCCCAAGGATGTTGCAACACCCTTTCCTCCTCTGAATCCGGCAAAAACCGGAAAAATGTGCCCCAAAACAGCAAAAACAGCCGCCGTGATCTGAATCCGGTCAAAGTTCAATGTCTCATCTGTGTATAGATTGACCATGATCAAAGGAATCGAAACAGCAAGAACACCTTTAAGAATATCAACTGTTAACACAATGATACCCGGTTTTTTACCAAGTACTCTAAAAGTGTTGGTTGCTCCGGCATTTTTACTGCCGTGCTCTCTGACGTCAAGACCGCACCAGGCCCTGCCAACCCAGACTGCAGTGGGAACCGACCCCAGTAAATAGGCCCAAACAGATGTGATCAGATGCCAGATCATCTTTCAAACAGATTCATGAATTTACTCAGGTATACACGCTGTGTCGTAATTTCATATCGGAAATTCTTGATCTTGCGCTTGTCCTCTTTGATACCATTCACTGCAGAGGTGAACGTTTCATCACCGGAAATGATCCTTAACGTACCATCCTTTTTGATCTGAGTGAAATCAAAATAATAATCTAAGCCACCTGGTATATCGATCAATAAATTGAATTTATCTCCACCTGACAAAGGTCCCATTTGTTGGAAGAAACATTTCATTGGCACTTGTTTCAGAACCGGCTTCTCATACATATTCACGAGAACAGCGGTTGGCGCATTGGAGATCAAACCTTTCTCCTCCATATTTCGCTTGTCGAAGGAAACCAGTTTCACCCCGGTGAAGATCATCGATTCCTCCATTACATTCGGCATTTTCTTGATCTCTCCTTTGATCGTATAGTCAGACTTGAAACGGTCAGCAGTTTTAAGATCTGTCCATTCCACCAAGGCCATTTCCAAAGTAGTTCTGTCCATGTCCATTGGAATCAACTCCTCCACTTTAAAGATCTTTTCTGCTATCCCCTGCATAGCAGGTTTATCCACCGGCATTCGATAACGTGTCGTAAGGTTCATCGAAGTTTCACCTGTTGACTGATTGTAATCAACGATTCCAACCGCATCCACTGCTACATCTCCAAGTTCAAGTCCAAGATTAACAACACCTTCACCATGCATAGAGCAGCTTTCGGTATGCAGAGCAAGGAAATTATCTTTTTCGCTTCTGTTCAGTAACTTTTCCTTAGAACCGATCTGGAATTCCTTTGCGTTCATGTTGTACTGCAAATAACCACTGGCTGTCATACTGACTATATCATCCTTCGATTCCAGGGAAGAAAGGAAAGTTGGATACAATCTTATACTGTCAAGGGCATTGGAATGTCGCCATACAATTCCGGCAGAGATGGCCTGACCATCCAGGTTCTTCATTGCAGATGCCACTGGTATCTGAATATTCTTAGGGTCAATTGCAGCCGAGAAACTCAACCAGTTTCGTTCGAACTTATCACATGTGTGATTGATCCTCGTTGCTCCATCAAAGAACAACTCCGGACTGGCTGCTTTAACCGAGACTTTTCCATAGTAATCAAATTCTTTGCTCAATTTGAATCCTTCATTATTGGCAATTGCACCAGTTGCTACTGTTTGATAACTTGTATCCAATCCGATCTTAGTCATTTTGAAGTAGGACAACGTACTGTCCTTGTCATAGTATGGATATTCCCCATTACCCTGATATGCTCTGCGGGCTGTTATGTTGATGGTCGAACGAATAAATGTATGATACTTGGTCAGGTAGTTCGCAACCACTTTTGAATTGTTCAATTCATCCATTTTTGCATTCTTTCGAATGATCACTTTCATACTGTCAGGATATATTCTGGCATCGGCCACCTCTATATATTCAACACCTTCACAGAAAATGGATCGTGCTTTCAGATCGTATTTTGCTTTAGGGGAACGAAACTGAAGAGAATCCTGTTTCGGATGTACGGAGAAGAAATTAGGCCCGACAAGATCCATATCGGTATCGATTGTAATGTCTTTTTCACCAGTCTTTTCAAGTTGTAGTTCCGCATAATCCATGAACCACGAGAATTTATCCATACGACAGATGTACTGATTTACAGGGAAATTTACCTGTGACGATCCCTTGTTGGAGATAAACTCACCCATTCGTTCCTTGAATGAAATATGAGCCTGAACATTATCTGCCTGGAACGCCAGTGGATCTTCACCCTGCTCAGCATAAGTGTTTTTAAGACTAAAACCGGAGGTATCCGCGTCGATATCCCAACGCTTGAATCGATAATTCTTCGAAACGGTTGTCGCTGTTTTGAAGGTAATCAAGCCATTTCCGCGCATTCCGGCCGGAGTAACGATCGCCGATCCTCTCATTTTTGCTTCTCCTTTAAAGAATTTAAGATCTGTTTTTGGAGTTGAACGTGCTTTAAGCATACTGTTCTTTGGCAAATAGGTTATGAAAGCATCGTCTGACTCCACATCAGGAAACTCAATACCCGACTCTACCGGATTGTTTTTGAAGACAGCAAATCCGATAGTTGAATCAGGTAAAAAAGTTAGTGCCTTAGAGACAGAAACCGATTGAACGAAATTAATGGTTCCTGCTCCCTGCAGACCATTATTGGAAAGAATGATCTTATCGTTATACTTTGCTCCTACACCATAAAACTCATAGCCATCCTTTGGCGCTGCAGTGCTGAATCCAAAAGAATAATCCGGCATGATCCTAAGATCTTCTCTTATCTTTGGGAAAATCCCTGCAGAGGTGAGCTCTCCCTTCAAACGGAAGAACTTCTCGCTGAAATTGTCTAGGCTATCCATATCAAATGGATCCACCGTATAGTAAAATCTCGTGCTATCATAAGCCCCACCATACAATTGAGGCATATTATAGAACACATAGGTCGGTTTGGTTACCTTCACCTTCGGGAAATCCGTTATTTTACTGTTTTGTCCTGAACGGTTCGTAACATCATCCACAAACAATTCTCCTTTAATACCGCGAATGGAACTGAACATCGGAATAGGTCTTTTGCCATCTGTTTCAGGATTCAACAGTGCAACACGTAAGATGGTCTCATCTGTACTCAACAGGTTGAATTTGTGTTCAGCATAATTGTAATTGGCAGATAGCGTATTTACTTCCATCTTTCCTGCATTCAACCAACCACGGAATTCAAAATTTCTATTTTCCTTGATCACCACTTGACTGCCTTCCGGGAACACCGTTGTATTCTGCATTTCGGAGATCTTAACAAAATCAACAGCCCCCAATTGGATCTCGAGTGTCCCGAGGTTCATTCTTCCGAATTGACGCATTAATCTTCTTTCTTCACTTTGAGCCTTGTATTGTGCTTGAATGCGTTGAAGGTTCTTATCCTCTTTGATCTGCTCTTCCGTATAACTCTTCAATTCCTTAGGGCGTAGATCGGAAGTAAAGATGATGTTGTCATAATCTCTTTTACCTGCTTTTCCCAAAACAAAATTCTCCAGCTTGGGATTGACGGTGATCATTTTGGATTCTGTATCGTAACTTATAAATCCATAATTGGAGAGCTCCAGTAAAAGTGGTTTTGCCTGCTCTATGGTCTTGTTCAATGCCGTAGCTACCTTACCTTCAGGCAAATAGTATTCATCGTATTTGTAACAGTATTTGTGAATTGCAACAAGCGGGTGCACAGCTTCAAGGCCTAAGAGCTGCTCATAAAGTCTTGCGTCAAAGTAATTACGTGACTCAAATCGGGCAATTCGTTGCTCTTGTGACGTTCCAAAATCATAAGTAAAGAGTATGTCCTGTTCTGTTGTATTCCAAGCAATCTTTGCGACGTAAATATCCAGCATGTGATAGGAATCCTGAAATGGTGCCTGACCAATACCTATCCTGCTTCGTGTCATTTCAACCTGGTTCTTCTCAAAATCATAGGAAAATTCCAAACCTGCATGAGTGATCGAATCCCCGGTATTTAAATATAAGGCAGTCGCGCAGTTGATCGCAAAGATCTTTTTAGGAGATACAGAGATCTGCTGGGCAGATGCTTTTATGAATGGCTGATTGTTCCTAAAAACGATGATCCTTGCAGGTTCCTTTAGTGTTCCTCTTCCGACGAAGGAACCACCCTCCATTGCAAAACCTCCATCATAATCGATCCCTTCCCGTATATTCTTGATACGTAATCTCTTCTCAAAAGAAAGGAACTGTGGATAGATCTTGTCCTCTTCACGGTTAATGATAAAAGCACGATCAGAGAGACTTCCTTTGATCGGTTTGGAGAAATATTTCGTTGTCAACATTACTGTATCCACCGTTAAATTTGGCGTTTTACACGAAACGTTGAATTTACCTAAGGTAGCAAATGTTTCACTTTTCGGAACACCAACCTTCTCCCAGTTCAGTGTACCACCTTCTCCCTCCCATTTCTTGAGAATTGGGTCATAAATACCTGAGGTCTGGTTGACAACGACACTGTCGAGGTATTTCTGATCCTTTCGGGAGTCTGCTTTTTTATTATCAACCCGGCAAACAAGGTTACCTTTGGACAGCTTAATGAATGGTTTATCTGTGAATTCGAAGGAATATTCACCTCCAACATAAAACCATTTAAAGTTACTGGACTCTGCTATTTTGCGTTCCGAGAAGAATCCAGCTGACAACTCGATAAAATCCTCAAATTTCTTCACATTTCGGCTGTCCAGCATTTTATCTACGGAATTGTGCCAGGCAGTGAAACTAGAGGCCGACTGCTTTCCATTAACCAATGAATAGACTGAAAAGACATATTGATAAAGCTCCGGATACGGTTTTAAATTCTTGGTCTGCATCAAATTACAGGTCTCCACCATTTTACTGAAATAATTCTCCGGGAAATCTGAAGTCTCCAGAAGAAGTCTTGGCAAGTCCTTTTTAGCAAAATCGTGGAATTCACCTTTACCGTAATCTGATAAGGCCTTTTGGAATTCTTTCACAAACTTTTCTCTGTTATTCGAAAATGTCTGTTGACCAAATAGGACCGTTGTGGCCAAAATGGCCAAGGCTGATAAAAGTGCTTTCATAAAATTCGCTTTTTACTTCTTAAAGTGTATGCAACACCACTCATCTCTTGTTGATCGTTTGATCTCTTTCAATCCAAATTCTGAGGCAAATTTCACCAACTCTTCAGCGTCTGTATCAAAAAAACCACTGATCATCAAAATCCCGCCCTCTTCAAGCAACTCTGAGTATGACGGGATGTGCATTTTTAAAACATTTTTATTGATGTTCGCAAGTATCAGGCCGAAATGTTCTTCCGAGACAACATCTATATCTCCACACTTCGATTCAATGCTCACACAATTGTTACGCTGGGCATTCTCCGCTGTGTTCTCAGCAGACCATTCTTCAATATCCACAGCAAGAACTCTCTTTGCACCTAATTTTTCCGCCACGATCGCCAAAACTCCAGTCCCGCAACCCATATCCAATACCGATTCAGGAATATTTGAAAGTTCGAACAATGACCTTGTCATTAAGTAGGTCGTCTGATGATGCCCTGTACCGAAGGACATTTGGGGCTGTATGACAATCTTCATGCCCTTAACCTCTGATTCATCATGAAAAGGTGCAATGATTGTGCAATACTCATCAACATGAACCGGCTTAAAATCCGCTTCCCACTGAGCATTCCAGTTTTGCTGAGGAATTATTCTGGTTTCACAATCGAAGGAAAAGTCCCTTCCCGAATCATTGAAGATCGAATTCTTCAAAGGATCGTTGAAGTCGACATCCCCCTCCTTGCCGTATGCCATAAATCCAAACTCCGTTTCTACGAAACTCTCAAAACCATTCTCCGCAAGATCAGCTATCCCGATTTCAGTCCATGGATCTCGAGGTCTTAATTTTATGTCCAGTTCAATATATTCCATCAGAATGAGCGCACAATTTTCACAAATGAATCGGCATCCAGAGATGCTCCTCCGATCAATCCTCCATCCACATCGGGACTAGCAAATAACTCTCCTGCATTGGCTGCGTTACAACTTCCTCCATATAGAATACTGATTTCATTCGCTATACCTGCACCATACTTCTCGGTCATCCATGATCGAATTGCAGCATGCATTTCCTGTGCCTGCTCTACTGTTGCCGTCAGACCAGTACCAATGGCCCAGACAGGTTCATAAGCTATGGTACATTTTTGAAGTTCCTCTGCCGATAAATGAAAAACACCTTCTTTCAGCTGTTGAAGAACATATTCGTTCTGTTTTCCTGCTTCACGAACCTGAAGGGGTTCCCCACAACAGAACACCACCTCTCCACCTACTGACAAAGCTGAATCAACTTTTGTACGAATGAATTCATTTTCTTCTTTAAAAAGTTCCCTTCTTTCACTATGTCCAACCATAAAAAGATCAATACCCAATGCTTTGAACTGTTTAGCCGAGATCTCTCCGGTAAAAGCACCTTTATCCGCAGGATGAAAATTCTGAGTTCCAATTCTCATCCTTGAGTTCTTATTGAGCAATTGAGGTATGTAAATTGCCGGAGGAAAAATATATACCTCTTCATTTCCAACATCATTCAATTGGTTATTTATGCCGTCAAACAACTGTTGAGCTTCCTCAGGCAACAAGTTCATTTTCCAATTACCGGCAGCAATTCTCTTTCGCATTATTTCAAAATGTTTTTCTTCAGCCAATTAAAAGTCGGAGTTGCTCTATGAGGATACTTTCCTTGAACGACGCCCTTCTGGATCACCAACAAAGATGGATTTGAGCGGGCAATCGCTTTCAACTCTGTTTCATCATTCAGGAAGATCGGAACTTTAAATCCGTATTTCTTTCTGAAGGCTTGAATTTCATCTCTACTTCCGTTACAGATCATGATGAATGGTATTCCTTCATTCTGACAGGCTGTAAAGATCTCCTTGTATCGTTTCACTGCATTCCAATTCGCCTTTGACAAACTTTTCACAGTAAGCACCAGTACCTGGTCAGCTTTAACAATAAAATCTCTGGCGCTGACCTCGGTGAATTCAGGATTCAACATTTCGACCTCACCAAGTAACTTGTAATCAGTCTCTGGATAGTCGTCCGTATTGTATTCTGACTCCATTACCTCCAATTCACTGTTGTATGCAAGGTCTAGGAATTTATACCCCTTTACTTTGGAATTCTTGAGGGCATCCTGCACAAAGCTTAGTTTCATCTCGTAAGGACCAAGGTCTGACGGTGAGAGGAATGGATTGAACTGGTCAGTGATAGAAGGGATTCGCGAAGGAATAATCTCCTTTTGGGTCATTTCCAGGTATTCCCATTTCGTATCCTCCCAAATTTTAGAGTCTATGTATTCTTGAGAAGTTGAAAGATATTCGATCTTCTCCCCTGTTTTCTTGTTCTTGTATACAAGTACACTTTCGTATTTCCCTTCTACACCATCGTTCATTTTTTCAACCAGGTTTGAACCCTCGGCATATGGACGATAATCCTTCAAGGGCTCATACAGTAGCACATAAGCTACCATCGCCGAGCACAATACAGTTACAAACAATGACACTCCGAAGTAATTACCGAAAATAACACCACCCGAGCGTTTCATTAAAAGTGCTCCAAGAATGGAGGCTAAACCGAAGAATATTGGAAAATACCAACCGAACACCCATGAGAAGAATACGATCACCAGCATTGAAGTAATTATGAACGCCGGATTATTCTTTCTTGTATTCGGATGAATTACCCACTGAGCGATAAAGATCCAGAAAACAAGATAGAGCAGTACAATATCTTTCCACAAGGATTCATGCGGAGTCAATGATCGCCCAACAGAGCCTTTCATGGCATCACCAAAACAACCGCAATCATCAACACATTGAGGAGATTTCATCTCTTCAACAACCAATTCGTTCTTCGTTTTGGAAATGATCTTTATCTCCTTGTTATCCTTGGCTTGTTCGATCTTCATTGCTGCAATAGGATCACTCATCGCGTAGGTATCGCGGTCGACGAACTTCATTGATGAATCACAATTAGCCGTATGCCATGTCAAGAAAGTAAAGAACAACATCATAAGGATCATAAGATACGAGACCAATTTGATCTTCCCGCCAATGATGGTGAGCACCCCAAGTACGATCTCAAAAATGCAGATGATGACACTCAGCGCGAGAGCATAGTCAATTAAGAACTCAAGACTAAAACCCGGTGCGCCGAACATTTCTTTGATCCTGAATGCCAGGGCTCCATCTTCAAAATACTCCTCCAATTTATAGGAGAAACCCAGTGGATCGTTTGCCTTAACTAATCCGGAAACAATGAAAAGTCCACCAACAAGAACACGGGAAACATTAGCCATCATCAGACGACCCTGGAAAATAAATATCCCCGCTGCACTAAAAGCAAGCAACATGTAGCCAATAAAACTGAACAACATGAACTTTTCCTCAAAATTCTTATGGGCCCCCATAGCCACAAAAGTCAAACCCGTCAGGTTCAACAACACAAAAAGAGCATTAAACAGGAAGGATCTTCCTCCAACAGTAGGATTTCTTTTCATTATTCTTCGTTTTCGGTTAAATGAATAAGTGCAAATACAGCATAATTCAACATGTCAAAATAATTGGCATCGATTCCTTCTGAGATCAGTGTTCTACCGGAATTGTCCTCAATCTGTTTCACACGAAGGATCTTCATCAGGATGAGATCTGTTAAAGAGCTAACCCTCATATCACGCCAGGCCTCCCCGTAATCATGGTTCTTCTTTTTCATCAGATCGAAGGCCTCAGTTGAATATTTGTCATAGAGCGCAGAAGCTTCTCCGGTGCTCAGCTCCATCTCTTTGAGATTCACCTCTCTGAGTTGAATTAAAGCCATAATGCAATAATTGACTATTGCTCTGAACTCGTCCTCTAGGGATTCGCCCACTTTGTTCTCTCCTGTTTCCTGAACTGTTCTTATTCGCTGTGCTTTAATGAAGATCTGATCTGTCAGGGAGCTGGGTCTGAGTATGCGCCAGGCAGTTCCATAATCCTTCGTTTTCTTTGAAAAGATTTCTCGACAAACATTCATTACATTTGTGTATTCCAAATCGGTACGACTCATCAATTGCATCATGAAAATTTCAAGGGTTGAAGATACACATTTTCCTGTTAACCGTTATTTAAGGGTCAGGGATAAATTAGTAGATCTTTACGTTCCAAAAATTATGGGGATCGTAAATCTAACCCCGGATTCCTTTTATGCCGGAAGTCGCGTAACGGGTGAATCTAACCTCTTGAACATGGTTTCTACGATGATCAAAGATGGTGCTGATATTATTGACCTGGGAGCATACTCCACCAGGCCAGGAGCAACAAACATCAATGAAAAAGAAGAAATTGAGAGAATTCTGCCCGCAATAAAGTCTATTCGGAAAGAATTTCCGGATCTGGTTCTATCACTCGACACTTTTCGTTCGCAAGCGGCGTATATTGGGATTCAGGAGGGTGTTGATATCATTAACGATGTGAGCGGAGGCAAATTGGATGAAAACATGTTCAAAACTGTCGGTGAGAGCGGGGTTGCATACATACTTATGCACATGCGTGGAACACCTCAAACGATGTCTGAATTAACTGAATACAAAGACGGCGTGTTCAATGAAATGATCCGCTATTTCTCTCAAGCCATTCAAGCGTTAAATCAGCAGGGATGCAAGGACATTATCATCGATCCCGGATTTGGTTTCAGCAAGACCATTGAGCAAAACCACGAGCTCCTTCATCAACTTTCCCAATTCAAACTTTTAGGGCTACCTATATTAACCGGAATATCAAGAAAATCAATGATCTATAAAAAATTGGAGATCACTCAGGATGAAGCACTAAACGGAACCACAGTACTTAATACAATTGCCATTTTAAAGGGATCCTCCTTCCTTAGGGTACATGACGTAAGAGAAGCCAGACAAATAATTTCGCTTCTATACTAACCTTTTTAGACTAATATCCGTATTGCTGTTCAAATTCATTTATTATATTCGGAGAGGAATCAAATCTATTACTATGATCAAAAGGAAACTGACTGTACTACTCGTCGCCTTTAATTGCCTCGCTTTTTTATCATTTGCACAAGTAACAGTTTGGACTGAGGACTTCGGAACAGGCTGCAACCAAGGACAATTAGCCAGCGCATATGCAGGTACAAATGGTGCATGGAGCATTACCAATACCGGCACAAACGATCCCGAAGCCAACACCTGGTTTGTGAGCGCGACTGAAGCAGGACTGCCTGCAGGAAGCTGCGGTGATGGCTGTATTTCGAATGGAACCCTCACCAACAGGTCGCTGCACCTTGGAAATGTCGCGGTACCAGCCTTCGGATTGACTGCAGATAACGGAGCATCTTACAATGCCGGAGGTCTTTGCGGTCTTTTTTTCTGTGTTGCTACCGACCGAAGAGCAGAATCACCGACCATTAATCTTACCGGGCAAAGCAACCTGACCTTGAATTTCAATTACATGGAAAATGGTCAGGCAGCATTAGATGATGCCTCATTGTGGTACTTCGATGGCACTGCTTGGTCTTTATTGAATACTTTGGCAAAAACACCAACCACCTGTACTCCGCAGGGGCAATGGACAGCCTTCAGTGTGGCATTACCTGCAACTGCTGATAACAATCCAAACGTTAAGATCGGTTTTAGATGGGTAAATAATGATGACGGAACAGGTACGGATCCCTCTTTTGCAGTTGACGACATCACGATCACTACACCGAGTGCAGCCACACCACCTGTTGCAGATTTCAGTACCGTATCAACTTCTATCTGTGCCGGGTCTTGTATTGATTTCACAAACCTGAGCACCTTCGCCGCTGGCGCCACTTTCAACTGGAATTTTGGCGATTCACAAACATCAACCTTGCAAACTCCAACAAATATATGTTACAACAATGCGGGAACATTCACAGTTACCCTAACAGTCACGGATGCCAACGGTACAGATACAGAAACTAAAACAGCCTACATTACTGTCACTGATCCCAATTCTGCTGGGGTAGACAACTCCGCAAACGTGTGCAACAACACAACCGCTGATATTTCTGATCTTTTGAACAATGCTGATGCCGGAGGTATCTGGGCTGAAACAACAGGATCACCAAGCGGGCAATTCAATACTACAACTGCTGTTCTTGACGCAAATGGTTTGACCCCGGGTATTTATACGTTCACCTACACAGTAAATGGCCCTGCTCCATGTGGAAATGACGTCGCACTTTTCACTATCAATGTTCAGGATTGTTCGGTTACCGGTCCAACAGCGATCATAACAGTATCAAACGGAACGGTTTGTCAGGGACAATCTTTGATCTTCAATTCAACTAGTACAGGATCGAACATTTCTGCTTACGCTTGGTCTTTTGGAGGAGGTACACCCGGTACTGCTAACACAGCCGGCCCACACAGTATTGTGTTCAATACTGTTGGAAACTTTAACGTGCTACTAACTGTCACAGACGAATTCAATGTAACAGATGATACATTGATCACTATTCAGGTGATCAGCTGTTCAACCCCAACTGCAGCGTTCTCTATTTCTGACAACGATCCGTGCGAAGGAGATTGTATTACATTTACCAATAATTCTTCTTCTGTCAGTACACCAACATATGCATGGTCCTTCCCAGGTGGCTCACCATCTTCGTCAACACTGGAAAATCCAGGTCCGATCTGTTACAATACGCCTGGAAATTACACGGCAACACTTGTTGTAACCAACAGTTTCGGAACGGGCAGTTACGTTCAGAACATAACCGTTCTTCCTCCTCCAGTGATCGATGTATTTGGAAATACATTCATTAACCTCGGAGAAAATGCGACGATTGGAGCAAATTCAACTGATGGTGAAATCTCATGGACCTGGACACCTAACAACCAGGGCGACATTCTTGAGTGCACTGTGAGCGACTGTTCTCAAGCACTGGTCTCTCCAGTCATCAACACCACCTTTGCTGCTACGGTAACGACTGACGAAGGATGTACTGCAACAGATTTTGTATTGATCGGTGTTAATGTACCTTCAACAGGTTATGCAATTGGAGTACCCAATTCATTCTCTCCAAACGGAGACAACAGGAATGATATTCTTATGGTAGACGGTTTAGGGATCAGCAGTTTGATATTCAGAATATACAACCGTTACGGGCAGCTTGTTTTCGAATCCACTAACCAGAGTCTTGGATGGGACGGTAACGTGAACGGGAAGCCGTTGAATCCTGCAACCTTTGCTTGGACACTGGAATGCATCATGGTAACAGGCGATAAAGTTGAACTGAATGGAAACGTCACATTGATCAAATAAGGACAGACATGAAAAAGAACATAATCAATATATTAGTGTTGTCTGCAGTTTGCTCTGCTACATCTTTAGCACAACAAGACCGTCACTTCAGCATGTGGAATGAAATGCCATCTGCCATCAATCCGGGTGCAACTGCAGTCATGGATGAAGATATTCGTTTCATGACCAACATGAGAATGCAATGGCTTACCCTGACAGGAGAGGCTTTTCGAACGAATTCCTTTGGACTGGATGCTAAACTCTTCAAAAAGGAAAAGAATCACCTTGGTGTTGGATTGAATTTCATCAATGATGCCACCGGAGACCTTCGACTTACTTCGAACATTGTTTCGGTTCCTATCAATTACACCATGGAGGCAGATAAGAATATGTTCTTCTCCATTGGTATCGCTCCTGGATTCTTTCAACAATCAGTGAAGAACACCGGAACATGGAACAATCAATGGAATGGTCTGAATTACGACCAATCCGTCACGTCAGGAGAAAGCTTTAATCCGGAGAATACTGTCTCCTCTTTTGATATTGGCGCCGGAATGCATTTAAAATACAAATTCAATGATTTTTCGGACATTAGCCTAGGTCTTTCTGTTAATCACATAACAGCTCCTCTGGTGAATTTCTCAGGACTGGAAAACAACTTATATCGCAACGTCAATATATATGTGACGGGGACAAAATTCTATGATGATCGCAATTTTGGATTTACGCCTCAGGCACTTGTGCAATTGATGGGACCAAGCAGAAATATTTTATTCGGAACCTATTTTGATCATGAGCTGTTTGAAAGTTCAAAACGAACAGATTACGTTCAGCGCTCGTTCGTGTCCTACGGAGTATTTGTTCGCTGGAATGACGCTTTTGTTGTTTCTGCATCATATAAATTCAAAGGCTTCAAACTTGGCGCAAGTTACGACTTCAACTATTCTCAGTTGAGCTCAGCTACGCGATCCTCAGGTGGATTCGAATTGTTCCTTAAGTATTCAACGCTTACCGATAGAAGCGGCTACATCCATGACCGTAAACTCTTCAGATGGAACAGGAACAAGGGTGGAAAACGAATGTAATTGAACTGTAAAAGTTCAACCGAAAAGAGGAATATCAGAAGATGTTCCTCTTTTCTTTTTTAAAAATGGCCTTTGCTCCCTGAAGTCCACCGGTATGAACAAACAATACGCTCATATCTCTCAGATCACGTTTTTCCATTTCTTTCAAAAAAGCATAGATGGCTTTACCGGTGTATACAGGATCAAGCGGAAGATTGTGGTCTTTGTAGAATCGTTCTATAAGGTCTAATAACTCCTTGTTGTAACTGGCATAACCACCGAAATGATAATCGGACAGAACTTCGACCTGTGACAAAAGGTCACTGATCATTTCATTTTCAAAACCGGTTCTTGCCAACAAGGTCATCATTTCACCGTGTGAGTCAAAACCTTTTAGAACCGGAACCACCCACAGGCTGGAAGCCTGTCCAATTGTCATAAGGATACCACATGACGTTGTTGTTGTACCTTGTGCGACTATTACCAGATCAAAATCGTTGGTGGTTTCCTTCAGTATGGATTGGCACCCTATCATGCCAAGATAATTAGCCCCTCCTTCCGGAACAATGTGCATGAGGGAAAAGCGATATGACAATTCTTCCTGATACATTTTTTCGTTGCGCATGTTATATTCCTCTCTGCTAACGAAAAGTAATTCCATTCCCAACTCCTCACATCGTTTCAAGGTTGGATTTGATGAGGATGTCAGTTCCTCTCCCCTGACGATCCCAATGGACCTAAGACCATACAATTCGCAAGCAGAGGCGGTTGCCAATAAATGGTTGGAATATGCACCACCAAAAGTCAAGATTCCTTCTTTTTTTTGATGAACAGCGTGTTCAATGTTCAGTTGAAGTTTACGCCATTTATTTCCGGAAACTTCGTGGTGAATAAGGTCATCGCGTTTTACAAACAACCGAATTCCTCTGTCCGAAAGCGAATCCATTCGAACTTCCTGAACGATTGATTGTTCTATGTTGATCATACTAACATTAAATTTACATTGGCACCATGAATAACGATATGAATGGCTTTTCAAAAAAGAATAATCTCTCTTCGGAAGATTATTACCTATCACCGGAAGGCTATATCATCTACACTGAAAAATACCATCTCAAGCGAGGTTATTGTTGTAAGAGTGGATGCAAACACTGTCCATATGGTTACGACAAGAAAACAGGTCGTTTCCGAAAGGATCAATAAACTCCCTGATCCGGATATTTCCCCTTGTATTGCCCCATAATGCTCTTGATATAAGCAATATCTTTTTCAATATCACCCGTTGGATGAAAAGGACTGTGAAAACCTCCAATCTTTTTTTCATAATCCATGTAACAGATATAAATTGGCACTTTTGCCTTCATGGCTATATAGTAGAAACCTTTTTTCCAGTTCGGATTGTATTTTCTAGTGCCCTCCGGAGTAAAGACCAAGAACAACTCTTCTGATTCTTGGAACAATTTAACCGCCTGATCGGTCATATTATTGTTTTTCTTACGATCCACTGGAATTCCACCCAATGCACGAAGTATCCAACCCAGCGGAGGAAAGAACAGTTCCTTTTTGATAAGATAACGTCCGTGTACTCCAAACTTAATGAATGCGAGTCTACCGATAATAAAATCCCAATTGGAAGTATGTGGCCCAACCACGATCACACATTTCTTAACCCCTTCAGGTACTTTATCATCGATTTTCCAGCCAAAAAGTCGAAAGATCCAATCTGCTAATTTTCTCATATTGCAAAGTTAGCCATTAAACAATTACTCCTACTTTTGTTTCATGTCAGGATTGAGATCCATTCTGAAGATTTTCGTTTTCACACTGCTGCTGATCGCAGTTTGGTTCACCGTATATTTTTCCGGCCTTCTTGTTTCTGAATCACAAAATGAAAACCTGTTATATGTGCCGGAGAATGCTCAATTCGCTCTGCGCATCGATGGTAGAAAGATTTCTGAAACAACTTTTTTCTCGGTGCTTCTTGACTCAAAAGATGAAGAAATTCTGAAACTTTTATCCGATGCCCTTAAAAAAAGGACTACAGGCGAAAAGGAATTCAAAAATACGGGGATCAATATGCTTTCAGACATGGTCTTCTTCAAAACCACTCTTAAAGGCATCGAAATCAATGGTTTCCTCCTTAATTTGCTGAATCCAAAAGCTTTTGAGCGCAACGTGGGACCCACATTGACCTCATCACAAATAATGATGATCAAGCATAGAACAGGTTTGATACTCAGTTCTACCAACCCTAAAATTTCAAAAAAACAACTGAGTCAGTTTGCTAAAACAATCCTGCAAGATCAAGTAAGTTCCCACCAATTCGACCATCGATCTTCGAACACCGAGAAACCATTTGCAGAATTGCATTTGCACAAATCGGTTGAAGGATCTGAAAGCCAGTTTCATGAGATCGACCTGAAGTTTGACCAGCAAGGACGTGCATTTCAACTTGATGGCACTATGAACATGCTTGAGCGTTTCAAGGAGCACGACCTGTCTCACCAACTCACTACGAAAGGTTTTCATGTGACAAGCAGGATCTTTGCACAGGATTGGGCCGACAGCTTAAAAAGCCTTCTTAAGTTCTTACCGGTTGAACTCCCGGAAATCACTGCATTTTCCTTGAACTACGAAGGTGTCAATGTAGTAAATCATTCATCAGGATTTTTTGTTGTTCCCAGAATGGAATTGATCATCCAATGTTCAGAGAATTTTTCGATCAAAGAACTTTTCGAATCAGGAAACCTTCAAAGCGAACTGGATTACCGTCTTGAAAACGGATCCATTTTCATTCAGGATGAACAACTTTTCTACAAACAACTCAGCCCAAGCAGTTTCTACATTGGGCGAACGAAAGATCCGGTTATCTCAACCGTAAAGAAGAATGTGATCTTTGAGATCGATGGAAAACTCGACCCTTTGGTGAACATCAATGGAGGTGGACTGATGACGGCTTTCCTCGAAATGTTACCTCTGTTCAAAGCAAGTAGAGAATTGGCGAATTCTTCTGAGGAGATCAACTTGAAGGTGGAACGAAAGAGCCCTTCAAAATGTCAGGTAAAGGGTGAATTGGTGTTCAAAGAATCGCATTTACCCATGACAGAAGTACTTCGCTTCATGCTACTTGGTCAATTCATTAACTGAGTGAATCGATAGTTTGTGACAATTGCCTCAGGTATTTTGTAGAAGCATACATCCGGGAACCATACCATGAACACATTTCCCCATCGATCAAGTGAACCTTTGATCCTGGAAATTTTATACGAAACATGTCCTGATCCGCAATTTTAAAAGGATAAGGTTCAGAACTTAGAAATATATGATCCGGCTCTCCCATTTCTTCGGAATACTCTGGATAGCGATCAACTCTGCAGAGGTTATGCAAGCCCGTTTTCTCTAACAGATCTGAAATATAGGTATTTATCCCTGCGAGGTAGTCCGGTTCTTTCCAAATGAAGTACAGGAATGAACCCGAGATCTTGTTATTTTGAAGATCTTTGATCCCGGTTCGAATTTTGTTGACTAAAGCATCCGCTTGTTGGCCTTTTCCAACGATTTTTCCAATGTCAAGGATCATTTTCAAGGCATCCTCCACCGTGTAAATATCACTCATCCATACCGGAGCGATCTTCTTCAGTTCAAGAATATCGGCCTCTGTATTCTCTTCTTTGTTTCCGATGATAAGATCCGGTTTCAATGACGCCACTTTTTCAATGTCCACTTTTTTGGTCCCTCCTACTCTTGCCTTGCTCTTAAACCATGCTTCAGGATAAATGCAAAACTTAGTTATACCCACCACCTCCTCGTCCAAACCAAGATCAAATAACAATTCGGTTTGAGAGGGTACTAACGAAACGATCCGACGAGGAATTACACCCAGTCGGACCGTTCTGTTCATTTGATCTTCAAATATTCTTTCCATCAGGACATCGCCGAAATGATATCGTATCGTGTCACAATGTGATGAGAACCATTCGGCATTTCCACCAAAACAGCAGGAGTGTGTTTATTGATAAGTTTGCACAGTTCTTCCAGGTGAGTCGAAGATTTCACCACTGGGAATGGCTCGGTCATAATCGAAGAGATTGGCGCATCTCTCAACGAAGGATCATCCACCAAAATCTGATAGACACTGCTGTCATCAATGGATCCGGCGATCTGACCATCCTTTAGCACAGGAATCTGTGAAATCCCGAACTTTCTCATTTTCGCAATAGCATGTGAAACCAACTCCTCAGCATAAACGGTCACCAAAGGTGTATCCGAATGTTTCGCGACAAGATCCCCGGCTGTTTTGTAGTCCTCCTCAAGGAAACCTCTCTCTCTCATCCAGTCATCGTTGAACATCTTGCCTACGTAGCGGCTACCATGATCGTGGAACAAAACCACAACCACATCATCTTCTTTCAATTCATCTTTCAATTGAAGCAAACCTTTGATCGCCGCACCGGCAGAGTTCCCAACGAAGATCCCTTCCTCTCTTGCCAGCTTTCTGGTATAAACTGCAGCATCCTTGTCTGTTACTTTTTCAAAACGATCGATGATATCGAAATCAACGTTCTTGGGAAGGATATCTTCACCGATACCTTCGGTGATGTATGGGTAGATCTCGTTTTCATCGAAGATCCCGGTTTCTTTGTATTTCTTAAAAACCGAACCGTAAGTATCGATACCCCAGATCTTCACATTGGGGTTCTTCTCCTTCAGGTATTTACCTACACCGGAAATCGTACCTCCTGTACCTACACCAACCACAAAATGAGTCACTTTACCATCGGTTTGATCCCAGATCTCGGGCCCCGTAGATTCGTAATGTGCTTGTCGGTTAGATAAATTATCGTACTGATTTACATACCAGGAATTTGGTGTTTCTTCAGCCAATCTCCTCGAAACGGAATAATAAGAACGGGGATCATCCGGTTCAACAGCAGTAGGACAAACAACGACTTCAGCGCCAACGGCACGGAGAATATCCATTTTTTCCTTTGACTGCTTGTCATTCAGTACACAGATCAGTTTGTAGCCTTTGATGATACACGCTAATGCCAATCCCATTCCTGTATTTCCCGATGTTCCTTCGATAATTGTCCCTCCCGGCTTGATCAATCCAGCCTTTTCGGCATCCTCTATCATTTTCACAGCCATTCGGTCCTTAACAGAGTTCCCGGGATTAGTTGTCTCAACCTTGGCAAGCACCGTCGCTTTAATGTCCTTTGTCAATCGATTGAGTTTTACCATTGGTGTATTCCCTATGGTTTCAAGTATGTTATTGTAGATTTTCATCCAAATATGTTTTTGCGAAGATACTCAGTTTTGTGTGAAGTTTGCTCTTCTACCCCCCTCCTGAATTAGGAAACTTTATCCTTACCTTTGCAACATGGTCAAGTATGAAGATGATGAGATCAATGCGCTTGAGGAAAGGATTAAAGAATTATCATGCCTCTACGAGGTTACATCTTTGGCATCCGACAAGACGAGTTCTTTCAATGAAACGATTGAAGCAATTGTTCGCAGGATACCTTTGGCTTGGAGATATCCGAAAGATGCTCGTTGTGTTTTACGTCTGAATGATAATTACTGGCAATCAGGACCAATAGAAACGAACACCGTTTCTCATTCTCAGGTGATATTTATCGAAGATTCAGCTGTGGGTTCATTGTCGATTCACTATCCTTCCAATAAGTATTCAAAAAATGTTTTTCTAGAAGAGGAATTTGCTTTACAGAACAAGCTTGCTAAGGAGATATCCAATTTACTCGACAGGAAGATACGCAAAGAACGTGAAGAGGCATTCATAGCGACATTAGAAAGGCAGGATCGTTTAAATCTTCTCGGTGAGATAGCAGCAGGAATTGCTCATGAATTGAATACACCGCTAGGAAGTATTCTTGGATTCACTCAACTCATACAATCATCAGATGTTTCTAACCAGGTTAAAGAGGATGCTCAAAAGATCATTCAGTCAGTACTTTATGCTCGTGAAGTAGTTAAAAAACTAATGTTCTTTTCATGCGAGTTACCTCAGCACTTCGATTTGTATAATATTCCATCTTTAACCCAGGATGCAATAAAACTTTTAGGTCCTGCATTGAATGAGAAAAACATTTCGATCAAATTCAGTACGAATTCGCCTACCTTTAAAGCAGAGGTTGACAGCATACAATATACACAGGTCATATTTAACTTACTCATCAATGCAATACATGCACTTGAAAAAGAGGGTAAAATTGATGTCAATCTGCTTCTCAAAGAGGATTCTTTCTCATTATTGGTTTCTGATAATGGTTGTGGAATTGATGTCAGTTTGCAAGAAAGGATTTTCGAACCTTTTTTTACAACAAAAAATATTGGTGAGGGATCAGGTCTTGGACTAAGTGTGGTCCATGGAATAGTTAAAGCACATAAAGGAAGCATTCTGGTTGCTTCAGCAATCAACGAAGGAACAACTTTTAATATAGAATTACCCATCAAACAATCTTAATGGAAAAGCGAACTGTACTTATCGTCGATGATTCAGTGGAGATCCTTGAAGTGGTCATGCGTCATTTGAATTCTGCCGGATTTCAGACTTTTCAATGCACAAATGTTTCGGATGCGGTTGACCTTTTAAAAAATACTACCATTGATCTTCTGATCACAGATCTACAGATGCCGGGTATAAACGGTATGCAACTCGTGAAATATACCAGAGAGAATTTTTCAGAGATACCCGTCCTTGTAATCACCGGTCACCCATCTGTTACAAATGCAGTCGAAGCAGGCAGAATGGGCGCTATGGATTACCTTGTAAAACCATTCACTCGAGAAGAACTCCTCGACCGCATTTCAAATATCCTAGGAAATCATTCCTCGAATACAGATAAGGAAACGGATAAAAGGACTGGAGAAGTTAAGGCTTCTATTTCATCCATAACGGGCATTATTGGGAATTCAACACCTATGAAAGATCTGTATGAAATCATTAACAGAATCAAAGATCTAAAGGTGACGGTGCTAATTAATGGCGAAAGTGGTACCGGCAAAGAGTTGATTGCTAGAGCAATACATTATAATGGAAAGTTTTCCAATTCTCCTTTCATAGCTGTAAATTGCGGTGCAATACCTGAAAATCTGCTCGAAAGTGAACTGTTTGGTTTTGTCAAAGGGGCTTTCACCGGCGCTAACGAAACAAGAGCGGGATTCTTTCAGGCGGCCAATGGTGGAACAATTTTTCTGGATGAGATCGGAAATGCTTCATTAAATGTTCAAACTCGACTTTTGAGAGTATTACAAGAGAAAGAGGTCACGATGATCGGTTCGAATAAACCTCAAAAAATCGATGTCAGGATCATTTCCGCTACAAATGCTGATCTGAAAAAACAATGTGCTCAAGGTGGCTTCCGTGAGGACTTGTATTATCGCTTGAATGTTGTCAAAATTGACGTACCACCTCTAAGGAACAGAAAAGAGGACATTCCTGAGCTGGTGGAATATTTCTTGGAGAAATTTTCGAAAGAATTTGGAATACAAAAGAAATTCGTTAATTCGGATACTTTGCAAGTGTTAAAGAATTTTAGCTGGCCCGGAAATATCAGAGAACTCGAAAATGTGATACAAAGATCAGTTGTTTTAGGTGGAAACGAAATTCGAGTAAACGATCTTCCAGAGTATTTAAGAACTGAGCTTACTTTATCAGACAATTCGAATCCCTACCGCACACTTAAAGAGGTAGAAAAGGAACACATTCAGCGAGTACTAAATGCTGTTGATCAAAACAAATCCAAAGCAGCTGAAATTCTCGGAATAGATAGAAAAACACTCAGAAGCAAACTCGAGAACTGAGTAAATCCTACCCGACATGAGGATTTTCTCCCCACTCATAAATTTCCCTCTTCAGAAGCATACTTTCTCAAAGCACTGATTCAAAGACGATTGCGGATTCACACCAGTATGCCAACATAAACTGGCACGCACATTGACTAATGCCCAAGAAAAATTCAAAGGCATATGGCTAGAGGCAATGGATTGTGTAGAAACTGTAAACATCAAAAAGATTGCAGTTTATTGGCCACTGACCAGTTCACCTGGGAGTGCTCTGAATTCTCTGAAAGAAGAAACTACCTTTCTTATGAAGATCACCAGCAAAATTTAAGGCCCACAATGGCTATGCACGAGTTTGAAGCATCTGGATTGTGTTCATCATGTGATCATTTATCTTCCTGTAACTTAAGAGCAAATCATAAGGTGATTCTCAATTGCGAACATTATCAATAATCAAATAAAGATGATAACTGAAGACAAAAAGAAAAAAGGGATGTATGAAAGCGTCCAGTATCAGTTCGATAAGGCGGCTGAAACAATGGGTTTGAACCCGGACATCCGGAAAATTCTCTCAACAACGAACAATGAAGTGATCGTCCACTTTCCTGTTCGGATGGACAACGGAGAAATTGAAGTATTCACAGGCTACCGAGTTCAACACAACAATGCACTCGGACCATACAAAGGAGGTTTGCGATACCATCCAACAGTTGATGTTGATGCGGCAAGAGCGCTTGCTACGTGGATGACCTGGAAAACTTCACTTGCCGGACTCCCATTTGGAGGAGGAAAAGGAGGTGTTCAATTGGATCCTTCCCAATACTCAACTGCTGAATTGGAAAGAATCACAAGACGTTTCACTTTTGCTTTGGGTGATAACATCGGTCCTGAATATGATATTCCTGCACCGGATGTAAACACGAACGCTCAAATGATGGCGTGGATCGCTGATACCTATATGTCAACTAAAAGTCCAGCAGAACGATCAAAACATTTAGGTGTAGTTACAGGAAAACCCGTAGGTTCTGGAGGATTGGAAGGTCGTGACCGTGCAACCGGGTATGGAGTTGTTGTCACATTACAGGCATGGGCAAATTGGAAAAATACTACGCTTGAATGCAAAAGCTACATCGTTCAGGGATTTGGAAATGTTGGTCATTGGGCCAGCTTGTTTATGAAAGAGAAAGGAGCTAAATTGAAAGCAGTTCAGGATGCATCAGGAACCATCTTTAGTGAATCAGGCATCGATCCACAAGATCTTTTAGAATACACAAAGAAAAACAACGGAAACGTTGCGGGGTATCCACATGCAGTATCTATTGATCCATCTTCATTTTTTGGAATTAATTGCGACATCTGTATACCGGCTGCTCTTGGAAACCAGATCACAGATGAAAATGCTCATCAGATAAAAGCACAAGTAGTTGCCGAAGGTGCAAATGGCCCTGTAAATCCGGGTGGAGAAAAGATCCTTCTTGAAAATGGCTGTGACATTATTCCTGACATCCTATGCAATTCCGGGGGAGTGATCGGAAGTTACTTTGAATGGTTACAGAATCGAAACGGTGAGACCTGGACAATGGATGAAGTGATCCCTAGACTGGAGAAAAAACTTCTTGATTCTTTCGCCAGAGTTGTAAAATGTTCTGATGAGTTTAAAACAGACTTCAGAACGGCAGCATATATCGAAGCGATCAAACGAATTGAAACAACTTATAACCAAAGAGGTGTTTTCCCATAAGGAATGAAGACAATTGGAATTTTAAAAGAACAGAGTGGGGATCGCAGAGTTACTGTGGTCCCTACAACTGTAAAAATGATAATTCGTCAACTGGAATACAACGTTTTAGTTGAAGAAACCGCAGGAACAAATGCTGGAGTGTCGGACGAGGAATACATTACTAATGGCGCCGTAATAAAAAGTCGCGAAGAAGTGATTAACGAGGCAGACACATTACTATGCATTCATCATGTTGACCTTCAAGATTTGAAAACAGACAAAACGATAATTTCGATCTTAAATCCTCTTTTTCATTTCCCGAAACTTGATGTTTATTTTAATAAACCGATTCGTTTATTCAGCCTCGACCTCATGCCGAGAACAACAATTGCTCAATCCATGGATGTTTTGTCATCTATGGCATCACTCGCCGGATATAAGGCTGTTGTAAAGGCAGCAGATCATCAGACAGTTGTTATCCCAATGTTCACAACCGCTGCCGGAACAATAAAACCTGCACGTGTTCTAATCATTGGCGCAGGCGTCGCTGGTCTGCAGGCCATCGCTACAGCCAAAAGATTAGGCGCTGTTGTCGATGTTTTCGATGTCAGGAAAGCCGCAGGAGAGGAAGTTAAAAGTTTGGGGGCGAGTTTCATCGAAGTTGAAGGAGCAATTGACAATTCGAATGCCGGAGGTTACGCAGTTGAACAATCTGAAGAGTACCTGAACAAACAAAAAGATTTGATAGATAAATTTGTTTCAAATGCTTCAATTGTAATCAGTACAGCAAATATTCCTGGTCGTATTGCACCTCGATTGATCGAAGGATCGAGTGTTCTGAAAATGGCGCCTGGAAGTGTTATTGTCGATCTGGCAGCTGAACAAGGTGGAAATTGTGAATTCACAGAAAACAATGCAATAATAGATGTTAATGGGGTTAAGATAATCGGAAACTCCCATCTTGCATCAGAATTACCTGAAACGGCATCTAAATTATTATCCACGAATTATTTCAACTTCCTAAAACACCTTAAACATGTCGACCAGAATGGTATTCACAATGATACTATTGTTCAGGACTGTTTGGTGATCGAAGAAGGAAAGATAGTGAACGAACGAGTGAAATCATTTATGTTTTAATTATGATCGAATTTATAATAGCAAATGAGCAAACGATCTATGTTATCGTACTCAGTATATTTTTAGGAATTGAGCTTATTGGCAATGTACCTTCAATCCTTCACACGCCTCTGATGTCCGGATCCAATGCCATTTCGGGTGTCATTCTTGTTGGTGCCGTGATCATCATGTCAAGAGTTCCTTCAGACGATTATCTCAACCTTGCTCTTGGATTTCTCGCTGTATTCATGGGGACACTGAATATTGCAGGTGGATTTTTTGTGACTGGTAGAATGCTTTCCATGTTCCACTCTAAAAAGAAAAAACAATAAACATGGATTTTTTATTGAAAATCAGCTATTTCGGGGCTATGCTAACATTTATTGTAGGATTCAAGTTTCTTAGTTCTCCAATAAAAGCACGTCAAGGCAACCTAATTGCAGCGATTGGAATGTCTATCGCCTCTGCTGTTACGGTTCTGGCCTATTTTTACGGCACGGATCTGACTATCAACTTAGTTTTAATCCTTATTGCGGTAAATGCAGGGACCATTTTGGGTAAATCAATGTCGGATAAGGTAGAAATGACCAAAATGCCCCAACTCATTTCACTTTTCAATGCAATGGGAGGTGGGGTTGCCGTACTACTTGCAATAATTGAATCTCTGCAAAACCAAGGAAACGAATCATTGAGATATCTGGAATTGGTCATTCTTCTTGGCTTATTCATTGGTGGGGCTGCCTTTTCCGGGAGTATTATAGCCTACAAAAAGCTCGACGGTTCATTAAAAGACAAACGCTCTAAACCCATTTTTTATGCCTCACGTCTGCTACTTTTTACCGCCATCGCTATACCGGCAACAATTTCGTTAAGTGCTTTTGAACTTTCATTCGTTACAGAAACTATAATCTTGGCAGTACTATCACTTGTCTATGGAGTTGTCTTTGTCTTGCCCATAGGTGGAGCTGATATGCCAGTTGTAATATCGTTATTGAATTCCCTTACCGGAGTTGCAACTGCCCTTGCAGGATTAGTGTATGGTAATATTATTATGATCTCCGGTGGAATCTTTGTTGGAGCATCCGGAGTATTGCTTACAGTGCTGATGTGCAATGCTATGAACAGATCACTCTGGTCTGTCCTCGCAGGTAAGTTCAAGAATTCAGGTCACTACGGTCTTGACGAAGAGATTGAGATCACTCAGACGACCATCGGAGAAACGGCTACGCTTCTGGCATTCGCGAACAAAGTTGCCATAATTCCAGGCTACGGGATGGCTGTTGCTCAGGCTCAGCACTTATGCAATCAACTTGAAAGGGTGTTGGAGGAAAATGATACAGAAGTGGACTATATCATTCATCCGGTTGCCGGACGTATGCCCGGTCACATGAACGTACTTCTTGCTGAAGCGGATGTGCATTACAACAAACTTAAGGAAATGGATGAAGTCAACAACTCCATGAATCAGTATGATGTAGCCATCGTGATAGGTGCAAATGATGTTGTTAATCCTGCTGCTGAAATTGACGAGCATTCCCCTATTTACGGCATGCCAATTATCAAAGCGTATCAGGCATCAAGCGTAATAGTTGTAAAACGAGGCATGAGTAAAGGTTACGCAGGCGTTGAGAACAAACTATTTGGTTACCCTAATTGTAAGCTTCTCTTCGCAGATGCAAAACATGCCTTGAATGGAATTATAGGTGAATTAAACAATCTGGAATCATGAAATATGGAAAATTGATCGTTGAGAGGTCAGAATATGAATTGATTACAAGTATTATCGACAAGATTGGCCCTTCGCAGAATCTATTCAATCAGTGTATTCAAAAATTAAAGACCGAATTGGCTGGTGCAGAGATAGTGAGTAAGGATAAAATACCTGAAGATGTAGTCCGTTTGAACAGTAACATTGATGTTGAATCTCATCATGGCATCTTAAAATTGCAACTCGTACTCCCTGACAATACCAATTCTCAGGCTAAAAGAATCTCAATTCTCACACCAATGGGAAGTGCCCTTTTTGGTTACGCGGAAAATGATAAAGTAATTTGGTCTTTCCCTGACGGAGAAAAAGAGATCAAAATTAAACGGGTTCAACACCCATAAAATAATGGGGCGTAATCAAAGTGCTCAAATGCCAATCACTTGACAAAATCACCACCATACTTTGATACGCCCCATATTACTTTTAACAAACGAAATCGTTAAGAGTCCTCAAAATTAATGAAACGCCAAACAATATTGTGATGAAACCACAATTGTAACGAGTGATTTATTACTTTCACCCTAACAATTGTAAAGAGTCATGACTTCTAAAAACTCCCTACTGCCTTTCTTATCAATCGTTCTACTCCTGTTTGGCTGTGCCGGAACCAGAGATATGCGTGTACAAGTGATGCGACCAGCTTTGATCACAGTACCCCAAGAAATAAAGACAATTGCCATTTTGAACAGATCCATTCCAACCTCAAGAGCAGGTTTTGAAGGAGCTGTGAGCGGCGAAACACCTGTTCAGGACAAAGAACTTTCTCAGGAATGCATAAGAGGATTATCTGAAACGCTGAATACTTCCAACCGATTTTCAGTAAAACGTGTTGAATATACCATGGATGCTTCAGATCCCAAAAGTCTCACTTTTGGTGCTCCACTTGATTGGGCCACGGTTGACAGTATTTGCCAACGTCTTGAAGTACAAGGGCTTCTTGTCCTTGAATACTTTGACACAGATTTTACCATTAATAATCCAGCCGGAACTGCAGCACAAGCGGTTCAGGGGGTGGTAACAGGACAAAATACATCAGTTGAAGTGTCAGGAACTGCTACTGCATCAGCTGGATTCAGAGTGTATTATGCTCAAAAACACACTATCGCCTATGAGGACCATTTCAAATTCAAAAAATGGTGGAGACAACGTGCAAACAATGTGGTAGAGGCCATCGCTAAGCTCATCAAACGCAACGCAGCATTAATGGATGTAAGTTATGCTACCGGCGAAGATTTTGCCATGAACATTGTGCCGTTATATTATTGGGAACACCGTGATCTATACAAGGGTAAAAAAGGTGACATGGAGCGCGCAGAACGACAAGCGCTTGCCAAGGACTGGGAAGCTGCACTTAAAACATGGTCATATGTCTATGAAACTACGGGAAAATCGAAGATCAGAGCCAAAGCAGCTTTCAACATGGCCTTGTCACATGAGGTTTTAGGTAATCTTACGGAAGCACAGAAATGGGCTGGAACGGCCTATGTTGAAGGAGGAAAGAAACCCATGTTGAATTATGCAGAGATCCTGGATCGACGTGTTCGCGAGCAAGATAAATTGAAGGAGCAATTAGACGCCGGAAATTAAATGGAAACATTTATAAAGGTTTGGTTAAAAGCTTCGGAGTACATTTTGCTGCGTTACTTTCTAATAGCAGGGCTTACCTACATTTTGTTTTATCTTGTTTTTGATCGATACCAACTACTGCAAAAACTACAAGAAAAGCTTCCCTCCACCTCACGCATCCTTTCTGAGATCTTGAATTCAGCGCTGACCATCGTGATCTTCGCTACTATGGCAGCATTGGTGTTTGGCACATTCTACGAACAAACCAATATGTATGCTGAAGTGGCAGATTTTGGTATACTTTATTACCTCCTGACCTTTCCCTTCATGTTCCTGATTCATGACACCTATTTCTATTGGCTTCATCGCTTTATGCACCTACCCTTGGTTTTTAAACATGTTCATCTGGTTCACCACAAGTCTGTTAATCCCACCCCCTGGACATCCTACTCGTTTCACATAGCAGAAGGAATTCTTGAGGCCGCAATATTACCTTTGATCGCGTTTACACTGCCGGTTCATAAATCAGCCTTGATACTTTTTCTCCTTTTGCAATTCATCTACAATGTATACGGTCATCTGGGATATGAGCTCTATCCAAAATGGTTGACGAAAACATTTATGGGCAAGTGGATCAATACTTCTACTGCCCATAACATGCACCACAAGTACTTCAATGGGAATTATGGTCTTTATTTTCTTTTCTGGGATCGCCTGATGGGCACTTTAGATCCAAGATACAGTGAAGCTTTTGAGAAAAGAAAAGTCTGACAGCTGTTCTTTGATCTATTTTTTGTCTTTATTGAGCATTGAGTAAACTACTCCAAGGATCAGTATGAAAAGTATGATCGAAAGGGAAAGTAAGGCCGGAATATGCACAAAATGAACGATCATCATTTTCACTCCGACGAACATCAAAACAAATACCAATGAATACTTCATGTATTCGAACTTATCAAGCATTCCTGCCAGGAAGAAATATAAACTTCGAAGACCAAGTATTGCAAAAATGTTGGAAGTAAAGACCAAGAATGAATCTGTTGTGATCGAAAAGATCGCCGGTATTGAATCAACTGCAAAAAGGATATCAGAAAACTCAACGACAACAAGGGCAGCTAAAAGAGGTGTCGCAAAGCGTTTCCCGTTTTCAATGATGAAATACTTTCCATTCTGAACATTCCATTTGATCGGATAAATACGCGACAAGAAACGAACACCTGCACTCTTTTTGAAATCTTCGTCCTCCTCACTTCCACGGATCATTTTAAATGCAGAAAAGATCAATATGGCTCCAAAAATGTACGTTGCCCACTCGAATTGATTGACAAAAGCTGTTCCCAGTATTATCATGACCAATCGGAAGAAAACAGCTCCCATGATCCCCCAGAAAAGAATACTGTGCTGATATTTCCCTTCGATCCTGAAAAACTTAAAGATCATTGCCATCACGAAAATGTTATCCAGAGATAAGGATTCCTCAATTACATATCCCGTGTAATAATCGATCATCGCTTTGAAAGGATCGGTTCCATGACTGTTGATGTTCATGTAATTGATGTCGTAGATCCAATAGATAACTCCACCGAAAAACAATGACAATGACACCCAGATAACAGTCCATGCCATTGACTCTTTCATACTCACTTCCTTGTTAGCCTTGTGAAAGACACCAAGATCGAGCGCCAATAATGAGAAAATGAAAACGAAGAAAAGGATCCAGACTAACATAAACTTGTATTAATATCCAAAGATACCGATGAATTTCATACTGTAGCGTGTATAACTCAGCTTTTCGTTAAAAGCAGAACTTTTAGAATTTACGAGATGCGTCTTCTACAAATGTCATCTCAAGGTTATTCTTGGTTAAATTTGTATCAATGGATTTTAAACTTGTTTCTGAATTCGAACCTACAGGTGATCAACCTGAGGCGATCCGTCAATTGGTTAGCGGAATTCGTGCGGAGGTCAAGCATCAAACACTTCTGGGTGTAACCGGTTCCGGCAAAACCTTTACCGCCGCGAATGTGATCAAGGAGATCAACCGACCAACATTGGTATTGTCTCACAACAAAACCCTTGCTGCTCAGCTGTACGGTGAATTCAAACAGTTCTTTCCTGAAAATGCCGTAGAATACTTTGTTTCCTATTACGATTACTATCAACCTGAAGCCTATCTTCCCGTTACCGACACGTATATCGAAAAGGATCTTCAGATCAATGACGAAATTGAAAAATTAAGACTTTCTGCCACGTCTGCCCTATTATCCGGAAGGAAAGATGTGCTGGTGGTAGCCTCCGTATCCTGTATTTATGGTATTGGAAATCCAAATGAGTTCGCTAACAGTATCATTCACCTGAAAAAAGGTCAGAATGTTTCCCGAAATAAATTTCTTTTTCGTTTGGTGGAGAACCTATACTCTAGAGCGAATACGGCTGAATTTAAGCGAGGAATGTTCCGTGTAAAGGGTGATACGGTGGATATTCATCTGGCCTATGCTGATTACGCCCTTAGGATCGAGTTCTGGGGAGATGAAATCGAGAATATTTCTGCCATTGATCCTGAAACAAATCACCGGATCGATACCTACAACGAGATAAACATATATCCGGCAAACATCTTTGTTTCCAGTCCTGAAAACACGCGCAGAGCTGTCGATCAGATCGGAGAGGACATGGAAGAACAAGTGGAACAATTCCGAAAGGAAGGAAAGATCATGGAAGCTAATCGCCTAAAAGAAAGGGTTTCCTATGACTTGGAAATGATCCGCGAACTGGGATATTGTTCGGGAATTGAGAATTATTCACGCTACTTCGATAATCGCAAGCCGGGTGAACGTCCTTTCTGTTTGTTGGATTATTTTCCAGAAGATTTTCTGATGGTCATCGATGAAAGTCATGTCACTCTTCCACAGGTTCGGGGAATGTATGGTGGAGACAGGGCTCGAAAAACGAATCTTGTGGAATATGGATTTCGTCTCCAGGCCGCTATCGATAACAGACCATTGAAATTCGAAGAGTTCGAATCAATGATCCATCAAGCCATCTATGTTTCAGCCACTCCAGCCGATTATGAGATCGAAAAATCTGAAGGGATAATTGTGGAACAGCTCATTCGTCCGACAGGATTATTGGACCCGATCATTGAGGTAAGACCAAGCCTGAACCAGATCGACAACCTCATCGAGGAGATCCAGTTACGCATTGACAAAGATGAACGTACGATAGTCACCACACTGACTAAACGTATGGCCGAAGAATTACAGAAGTACCTGGACCGAATAGGGATATTGTGTCGTTACATTCACAGTGATATTGATACGATCGAACGTGTGGAGATCCTTAGACAGCTTCGTCTTGGAGATTTTCATGTTCTCATTGGCGTTAACCTACTTCGAGAGGGATTGGATTTACCTGAAGTCTCTCTCGTGGCGATCCTTGATGCTGACAAGGAAGGGTTTCTTCGAAATGAGCGTTCACTCGTTCAAACTGTTGGACGTGCAGCACGTAATGTTAATGGAACGGTGATCATGTATGCCGATAAAATGACCGATTCAATGCGTAAAACGATCGATGAAACGGCAAGAAGAAGGGCGCTTCAGATCAAATACAATGAAGAACACGGAATGGTTCCAACGCCTTTGAACAAATCGAGGGAAAAGATCCTTGAACAGACCAAGGTAGCAGATGGTGATCCGAACACACGTCAACTGAAGTACGAGTATACCGAAGACCTCCCGCTTGTTGCCGATCCGGTGGTGCAGCACATGTCGAATGAACAGTTGGATAAAGCCATTACGAATACACGAAAACAGATGGAAAAAGCTGCCAAAGAATTGGATTTTATTGAAGCAGCGAGACTCAGGGATGAGCTTTATGCTTTAGAGTCCAGGAAAAAAGGGAGTTCATAAAAAATTATTTATCGCAGCTTGCCTTTGGAACTCTAATAACTTAAATTTGGAAACCATGCTACTGCGAGCTATTGTATTCATCATCGTCATACTGTCAACAGTTGAGTTGAACGGCCAGGAGATCGTTCGATGGGTGATTGGTTCAAGTGGATCAAGTAAATCCGAGCATGGCATGGTCCTTCAGGCAACAAGTGGTCAAGCAGCACCGGTTTCAACTCTCAGCAAATACAATTCAGTTGGACTTTCTCAAGGTTTCCATCGTTCCATTCGAACAACACAGAAATTTGACAGTGGAATTGAAATAACTCTTTACCCCAATCCAAATTCAGGACAGTTCCAGTTCTTTACAGATCTTTCAAGTGAAATCATTTTTGATTTTCAAATCATAGATATCACAGGTCGCATCCTCCAAATAAGTTCAGGAAAAGGGAATGAAACGATCTCAGTGGATATCAGTCAATATGCCAGTGGGTCTTACATCCTGAGAATTTTAACTCCTGAACGCTCTGCTAATATTAAATTCGAAAAAACGCCATGATCCGACTGTTTTTCATACTAACACTACTATTAGTGCCTTTTGCATTTACAGCTCAAACGCGACCAGATGAACTAGGTTTAAGAGCCGGACAAAACTTTTCGACCTTTATTTTTCTGAGCGACAAAGTTGTAGATATCGATTACATGTATAGGAGCGGTTCTTATTGTGGAATGGATTTGTCTTTTAAATTGAATGAACGTAATTTCCTCCGAACAGAATTGAGCGCATATCAGGCAGGAAGCCAGGCAATCTACGCCGGTAACACCATCTCCTGGCGATTGAATTACATAGGATTGGGCGCAGCATACCTGTTTAAAATGATCGATCAGGAAAACATCTATAAGTTCTCTTTTTCAGCCGGAATTCAATTGGGTATAGATTATTTGTTAAGTGGTCAGCAAAACGTGAATAAATTAAATTATGATCTCAAGGAAGTAAACGCCTTCCGTGATTTTCATTTCCACGGAAGTCCGATTCTACGTGCTAAATTCATTGCAACACCAAGATTGAATCTTTCCATGGAATATCGCTTTTACGGTAGTCTGATTCAAATTGAGGATGAAGATAAATCGAACGGACAAAAAACCTATAATATCGGACATATCATCTGTGCCGGTGTGAGTTTCAATATGCGTTAAGAAAAGATTATGCAACTTAGACTTATCCTATTACTGATTTTACTCAGCATGAAAGACGTGTTGGGTCAGGCCCCTCCCCAAGGGATCAATTATCAAGCTGTGGTATACGACATTGATGGCAGTCAGATGCCCGGGGTGGACGCCTACGATCTCATTCTGGCAAATAAGCAGATCAGTGTGAGATTCTCAATACTTCAAGGCACATCAAGCGGATCAGAGGTCTATCGAGAAGTGCATAGTACAATAACTGATGAATACGGTCTATTCTCGCTGATCATTGGCCAGGGACAGCAGCAATCGAGTTCTGATTTCAGTTCTATCGACTGGGGATCAGGGTACCTTTTTCTCAAAGTCGATATCGACAAGACCGGCGGAAATAATTTTGTCACAATGTCGAATGAACAATTCTGGAGCGTTCCATACGCTCTTTACGCGAAAGAAGCAGGCAATGGAATCACATCAATTGTTGATAATGGCAATGGAACCTTCAGTTATACTTATCAAGATGGTACCACAGAGACTGCAGGACCTTTTGGATGGACTCTTAATGGAAATTCAGGAACTGACGACAACGTGAATTTCATTGGAACTACGGATCAAAAAGATTTGATTTTCAAAACTAATGATCAGGAGCGGATGCGAATCATGCGCAACGGAAGGGTTGGGATCAATGTTCAGGCTGTCCATCAAACTGCAGCGCTGGAGGTCAGTTCAACAAACAAAGGTTTTCTTCCTCCAAGAATGAGCAAAGATCAACGTGATCAAATAAATTCACCGGCACAGGGGCTTATAGTTTTCAACACTACTGATTCAGTCACCGAATACTTTAACGGAGAATGCTGGCTCCCCACCTACGCTTATTCTTGCGATGACTGCCTTTTTGATCTGACACTACCCGTTCAATCAGGTAACATTGACCGTGTTCTGACGGACACAATTGCCATTACAGTTCAAGTGGTCCAGAATGGCCCCACACCTCAAACCGTTGCTTTTTTCACCTTAAACAACCTACCTCCACTTACCACTACCTATTTCACAAGTGATACACTGACTGGCAACGGAACCACAAATCTGGTCGTTAACACTTCTATTTTTGATGAACCGGGCATGTATCCAATCGCCATCCAGGCAATTTGCGGAAACACCATTCGAACAAAAATCTTTTACCTTACGATTGACAGTTGTTACCGTGTAACTGTCAATTCATCAGTCAGTCAGTACAACCTTCAGCAGGCAAACAGTTTACCGGGTGTTGGAACACCGATCTGCGTTGTACTCGACGTTACAAATACGGGGCAATTGACAAGTAGCAACGTTGCTATTCCGACATATACATCAGGTGCACTTGACCCACAAAGTCATGTCGGGATCAGAAATTATGGCGCGTTTCTTTCACGTGGAGGAAATGGCGGAGACGGCGGTTCATTGAACACTTTCGGATCACCGGGACAAACAGGTGGTAATGCAATCAATATGACCACAAAAACCTCAATTTTGAATTATGGATTCATATATGGCGGTGGCGGTGGCGGTGGATCTGTCGGATTAAGCCAAAGTTTAGCTATTCCACTCATCGGTAACTGGACACTTGCTATCGGAGCAGGTGGTGGCGGGGGTTGCGCACTAGGCCAGGGAGGTGGTACAGGTTCAAGCACCATTGGTTTTTGGGATAATGGTCAAAGTGCTACAGGAGGATTAAATGCACAACCTGGTCAAGGTGGTGAGATCAATCTACCTATTCCAATACCTTTGGGTCCGGTGACACTGACGATCAATCCTGATGTTGAAGGTGGCGACGGAGGAAATTATGGCTTGCAGGGAAGCAGTGGAAATCTAACGATAAATATCAGCGCAACGATCCCGATCATTGGAACGATCAATATTCCTACTCCTTCGATCAGTACTTTCCCTTCCGGCGGTCAGGAAGGGTTTGCTGTTAAGAAGAATGGACAGATTCTAAATGGGATCCCTAATGGTAATTATCAGTTAAACAACATTAAAGGAAAAGTCAATGATTAAATCAATAAACATAAAGCGCTACTTATTGCTTATGACCTTGAGTTTGAATTTATTTTCGCTTTTCGGTCAAGTAACGATCAAAGGAAGTCTTTGGGAGAACGGTAACGAATCGGAATGCAACTGGTATTTCAAGGATCATCTCGCGTGTATGGAAATGATCAGCAATCAAACCGACGGAACAAAAATCCAAACGCGCCTTGTAATGAATGCAAATACACAACAATTAACAATCGTATCGAGCACTTCATCTGGAACAAATTACTTAACCTTGAGTGCCGACAGCATTCGATCTAGTCAAACTGCTCCCGTAAGATTCATAGAAGTCAATGAACAGCGCAACTTCGAAGGTTTCGGTTCATGCAAAAAAATACAAGCAAAATCACATACGCAAGAATCCTTACTCTATTATTTCGAAAATGCAAAGATCAATCTAAGCCTATTCACTGACTTTTTAAAAGGAGACGCCTGTTTTGAATGGCTGAGTACTAACACGTCCAATGGATTTCCGGTACAATCGATTACTGTTGATCCTTTGGGTAATTTGAAACGCTCCTTCCTTGCCACATCAATAGATTATTCTGTAAATGACAGTGTTTTTGGAGTAATTTGTCATTGATAAATCCTCATCTGTTAATGACATTAAAAATGAGTGGTTCTAACCTATTCGGACAACTCTGTCATTTTTTTGTTTACCACATAGTCAACAAAGGAGCTAATTCAAGAAATATTTTAAACCAAAATTGAGTAAATCAGTACTTAAGCTCCATGAAATGGATTCATGCTTTGTTTTTCGTAATCCTCAGTCATTTAGTCGGTGCACAATTGACCATTGTCCGTGATCCAATTTCATGTACCTATGGATTGAAAGATCAAGAAAAAAAATGGGTTGTAAAACCTCAATTTCAGGATATTCAAGCTCAACAAAATGGCTTTTACACCTTTAAAGTGGGTGAACAATGGGGAGTCCTGACGAAAAAAGGAAAAATACTTATCAAAGCCCATTTCGATCAGATCACAATGATCACTCCTGGCCTTTTTCTTGTCACCAATCAAAAAAAGGAGCATCACTACAATTACAGTGTTATGGGAGTGATCGACACCTTAAGTACATGGCTCTTCCCACAAGAATACAGTTCAATTAAGCCTCTTTCTGGAGAAAGATACCTATTGGTGAAATCGACTTTCTCAAAACAAGCTGCTCCTCAGAACGAATCAACCATTGCTGACGCCAAAGGCGAGCTTTTATTCCCCTTCATTCCCGGAGTAATACTTTATACTCATCAGAAAAAACCGGTATACTTAGTTGGCGACCAGCTATCCGGGCCTTTTACGGTTTCCGGAAATGTTCGCTTCATATCCAATAACGGAAAAACTATATCGGATAGCACTTTTGACAAGGGACAACCCTGTGGTGAAAATTTCACGATTGTGAAAAACAATAAATTTGGTCTTTTCGATGCCACAGGAAAAGCGATCGTATGGCCAAGATTCGAATTTGAACGGAACATATATGATCCACAGAACTCCCTACCCTGTTTGCACAGTCATCATCAATTCATATTCAATGAAAATGGAAAGCAAGGAGTTGTAGATGGAAGCTGGAAAGTTGTTGTTCCTCCTACATACAAGTCTATTGTCCCTGTAAATTCTTTAGCACACATTTCCTCACCCGTACGTTATTCCGGACAGAACTCCGAAAAGAAAAGTTTTGACTTGATAGATCTAACGGGCAAGGTACTTTATGAAGCTGATACGTTCATTACAAGGATCATTAGAATACCTTCCAAAACTTATTACGCCCAAGATGCCAATCGCGTCTTTTTCTTTTTCGAAAAACGACATGGAAAAGAACTATTATGGGGAATCCTGAATGAAAAGGGAGAAGTACTCACACCTGCAACAAACGAGAATATCATCATTACCAGTGAATTGGAAGCATTGTTCATTGAAAGAGGTAAAGACAATATCCCTAACGTAAAGAGATCATTGCTAAGCGAATCCGAAAGTTTACAAAAAACCTCTGCTTCGTTTAAGATAAAAATGGACAGTATTTATCTGTTTCAACATGAAGACAAGTTCTACCCTTTGATCTATGACGGAACACAACATATATGGTTACAGGAATTATATGGTTACACGTTGCCCAGGAGCTACGGAAATTTGCTGCTGATCAGTGGCAGCCGAGGGGGATTCATTTATGATAAGAAAAAGAACTCTTTTGAAAAAGTAAGATCCATCGATCTTTTCAATGGAGATATGCCGCTAATCCATAGCATTGAAGGTGTCAATATCGTTCACCCAGATAAAGGTATATTGTTCAAGGAGTATCATCTTCAGATCAACCAACAGTTCAAAAGTCAGAATCGCATCTGGGTGCAAAAACAGACCGGAAAATGGCAACTTTATGACTCGGTTGGCAAACTCAGGATCGAGGCAGAGTTCGATGCGATTTCCTATGATTGGGAATCTATGATCGTTCAACAAAACTTCAAAAAGGGGATCATCGATGACAACTGCAACTGGATCATAAAACCCGTTTTCAGTGAATTATTTCCATTCACAAAAACACTTTATGTCGGTATTTCTCAATCAAAAAAAGTAGCGGTCTTAAATCTTAACGATCCATCCAAAATCGACAGCAGTTATTCGAGTTTCATTCCACTTTATATCGCTCCGGAAGGAAGTCAGGCGTTTTATGCACTCGAAAAGGACGGGAAATCAACTTGTTTTGATAAGGAAGGTAATCAAGTTTCGCTTACCAAAAAAGAGATCTATACTCAATTCTGGACTGATCCACTGAACTACAATTTCTTCCGACTCCAATGTCTATCCGAGCAAAAAACGGATGTCGCGAGACACAAAGATCTCATATACGATCATTTATACCCCATTTATTCGAATACTATCCTGCAAAATAAAGGTGCCGTGATAAACGGTGAGCGCGGAACGAGCTATGAGGTTAAAAAGCAATTCAAAGTTGAACATGCTTCTTTAGGCAGCTTAAGCATATCCATTTCAGAACCCCAATTTATACAACCGGATATGGATTGGCACTCAAAAAATCACTCCTATTTAGAGGTAACAAATTGGATTTTCCTGAAAGATGGAAGCACAAAAAAAGTGGTCTTTTCGGACTTGTTCAACGCTAATAATCCTGTCTATCAGAAGGCAATTGTAGAAACGATACAGGATCTTCCAGATTTGAGGATAGACTGCAGCAATCCCGAGTATTTATTTGATGGCAATAAGCAAATTTCGCTTCAAAAAGAAGGAGTGAAGATCTATTTTTCGGGTAACAATGCTCAGGCTTTTGAATTGATCCTGAGCAAAGAACGAATTGCCAAGATAAGTAGTGCGAAATGGATCCTTGACTATTTGTAAAGAGAGATTTTTTTTAAGGCCTGCAACAATTACCATCCACCGCCGCCACCGCCACCGCCGCCACCGCCGGAGAAACCACCACCGCCACTTCCTGAACTTGAACCAGGAGGTGTGGATGCCGATGAGATCGTGCTGCTCATCTGACTGCTAAACGCTGCGATGTGCCCCAAACTCATTCCGGTCAAATATGACCTGTGTGTTGTGCTTCCCCGTTCGATAACCTGAACATCAAACTGATCCTTCCATTCTTCAGCTACACCCAGTGCGATCGCATAAGCAAGATTCTTTTCGAAATATTCAAAATCCATTGTGGGCGGATTAATCGCCTTGATCCTCAACTTATCTGCATATTTCATATACATTTCAAATCCGGCGATCTCGTCCATCAATTGCCTACCAAGTACCGTGGGCTGCTCATACAATCCTGCATAGACCATATTCATTACCACGTGTAACACAAATCCCACTATCGTAACAACAATAAATCCCCCGAAATTAGCATATGCCAATGCTCCCAGCACACCAAAAATGACTGGCATAATGAACTGTTTAGCCTTTAAATGAGCATTTCGAAGAATGTATTTCGTATCCTGCTCAGCTATAGTTTTTTCGTTCAGTTCGTCGTACGCCAATTTCACTTTAGCGTTGTATTTCTCAGTGATGATCAGAAGGTCTTTCGTCCCCAACAAAATGTTGTAAAAATGTTTTTCCATCGGCAATAACTCTTCTTTATGCTGATCTTCTGAGTTCCTCGTTATGGTGTAAACGTTTTCATCGAACATTCCCTTTTTTTCTTTCACAGCAATTGAAACATAACCTTTAACAGCCAATGAAACAAGTTGAGAACCGAACATGGTTTTTGTCACTTTTCCGGAATTCTTCAGACAGGCGCATTCAGCAGGTGTAAATCCTTCAGGTGCATAGAACCTTGGAATGATAGTTCCCGGCCTGGGGTCTCTACCAAAACGGAACCAACTGATGAAATTGTAAACAAAACCTGTCAACAAACCCAGAATAGCCAACACCCAGAGGATATAGGTCTTCAACCAAAACAGGAAATTCTCCCATGCTGTTGGATAAACCAAAACTCCTTTGTTCCAGGCGACGGCAACCGTTAAATTCTCGTAATAACTAAAAGGTCTTGTTGTAGAGAAGGTGATTTTATCCTGCTCCTGTTTAAAAACATAGTCTTTCCCTGATTCACCGAACTCACCGGTATAAGCATCAAACTGCAACATTTTAGCTGCCTTTGGCAGATGCACGGTTGCAGAAACCGAATCGATCTAAAATCCCCATCCGTTGCCATTTACGTTCCAGTAGATCTCGTCAAAATCTTTAAAATAACCGAGCACATGGTCAACCTTATACTCGATGGTATAGGTATAATAGCCTTTCCTGAGGTAAACATCCTCTTCTCCAGCATAGATCCTGACACCATTTTCTATCCAATCTGTATGATAGGGCTCAGGCTGGCCATCACGCCGGACCGAAAGTAATTCAAAACCAACGGTGACATTACCTCCTTTGTACGAATAAGAAAGTGGCAGATCTCTGAAAATTCCTCTTTTTATGTTATTTCCTTCAGCATAGACCTTGATCGTTTCGCTGATCAACACCTCTGTGGATGGTTGAATACAAATATCACTGTGAAATGAAACGATCCTTTCGAACTCATCATTTTGTCCGAACAAAAACGGGCTCCAGAGCAGGAAGAGAAAGAGTGAAAATCGAATCATATTCATCAAAGGTCTATGGTTTGAACTTCTCTTTCATCGTCAGAAACCTTATAGAACTCCCCTTTCTTAAATCCAAACATCTTTGCTATCAAAACGGCAGGAAAAACTTCCATCTTTGTGTTAAGGTCCCTTGTGGAACCGTTGAAATATCTTCTTGCCATGGCTAACTCGTTTTCGACATTGGAAAGAGCATCCATCAGCTTCAGGAATTGAACATTCGCCTTGAGGTCAGGATAAGCTTCCACCTGAATACGGAAACTTCTTAACGCACCTGTAATAGATCGATCATTCTCCGCCATGGCATCTATATCACTTCCGTAAGCACTTCTTTGTTCAACGATCTTTTGCAATGTTTCCGCTTCATAACTGTTGTAGCCTTTTACTGCTTCGATCAAATTCGGGATCAATTCAAATCGCTTTTTCAACTGTATATCAATACCGCTGAAGGCTTCGTCCACAATATTCTGTGCCGACACCAGACGATTGTATACGTTCCACACTAAAATCAAAACGACGACCACCAAAAGTGAAATGACGGCAACAATCACATACATAATTTGTTTTTTGGATAAATATAACGGAAAAAAAGGCTCTTAAAAGTTCTGCTTTACCGAACAATTGAACAATTTTACACTATGAAAATAAACACGCTTGTTGGTCAATTGCGCTTACTGGCCATATTGGAAGGTATATCCTATGTCTCCTTTGGATTAACAATGCCTCTTAAATACATGATGGACATTAAAGGACCGAATTTCTATGTCGGTATGGCGCACGGTTTTCTGTTCATTGCCTATTGTATTTGGGTGGTGGTCGTAGCACAAGACAGAAAATTAAAGTTCAAAGACACCGGATTATTGCTTGTCGCATCCTTAGTCCCTTTCATGACATTCTGGGCGGATAAAAAGATACTCTCAAAGATTGACTGAAGGTTAAGCAATTAACACTTTTCTCTCTCATGATTTAATTACCTTTGGTCCATGGATAACAGAAAACATGTCGAAGTTTGTTTCACTCCAAGTGAATATGCTTATTACAAGGATGAATTTGAGATCGTTGTTGTGATCGATGTTTTGAGGGCTACATCGGCTATGTGTGCAGCTTTCGACAATGGTATTAAAGCGATCATACCTGTACCAACGGTTGAAGAAGCCCGCGAATATCAGCAAAAGGGATATCTTGCTGGTGCTGAACGAAAAGGACAGATCGTTGAAGGATTTGATTTCGGTAATTCTCCCTACTCATACATGCGTGAAGAATTCAAAGATAAAGAGGTTGTTCTGACCACGACCAATGGCACAAAATCGCTCGATGAGGCCAAAGATGCTGAGACGGTGGTTGTAGGTTCTTTTCTCAACATGACTGCACTGTCGAAATGGTTAGCGGAACAAGAAAAGAATGTACTGTGCTTATGTTCGGGATGGCAGGACAAATTCAATCTGGAGGACACCATCTGCGCAGGGGCCATATCAGATTATTTGCTTTCTACCGGCAAGTTTACTTCCGATGAGGATTCCTCTATCGCTGCAAAATATTTGTATCTTTCGGCCAAGGACAATTATTTCGGTTACCTCAAATCGAGCTCTCATCGCAGAAGATTGAAAAATCTGAACTTGAACGAGGATATCAAATATTGTTTAACTCCGGACCAAACTGATGTTATTCCGATCCTGAGAGATGGCAAACTGGTTAAATTATAAATACTTCGTCATTCTTCTTAGCTTACCGCTCTTCTTATCGGTAGGACACAAAACTTATTCCCATAAAAAATGGGGTTTTTACGGTCATAAAAGGATCAACAGGATAGCGGTTTTCACGCTTCCGCCGGAAATGTTCGGTTTCTACAAGGAACACATTGAATACATAACAGACCATGCCGTAGATCCTGATAAACGCCGTTATGCAGTTGAAGGTGAAGCTCAACGCCATTACATCGATCTTGACCACTATTACAAGACTGGTGAAGACCCTTTTTCAATTATGCCTAAATACTGGAATGAAGCGGTCGAAAAATTCAGCGAAGACACTCTTCAGACCTACGGAATCGTTCCTTGGCATATCTATGTAATGAAGATAAAACTTCAAAAAGCGTTTGAATCGAAGAATGTTGATCTTATTTTGAAGTATTCGGCTGATATAGGTCATTACATCGGGGATGTGCATGTCCCTCTTCACACTACCGAAAATTATAACGGTCAGCTTACCGGTCAAAAAGGAATTCATGGATTATGGGAAAGTCGCCTCGTGGAGATCAATGCCGAAAACTATGACTATTTTGTTGGAAAGGGGCAATACATAAAAAATGTGATCGATTTTGCATGGGAAGCTGTTGAAGGCTCACACAGGGCCTTAGATTCGGTACTGCGCATCGAAAAGGAATTGACAAATGAATTTCCATCGGATAAAAAATATAGCTTCGAACAACGCGGAAATGTAACGATCTCGACTTACAGCTTTGAATTCTCCCAGGAATACCATCGCAGAATGAACGGCATGGTAGAAAGAAGAATGCGCGCTGCTATCATTGGAGTTGGTTCCATCTGGTATACAGCCTGGGTCGATGCCGGACAGCCTGACCTTCGATCCTTACAGCATATCAAACCGTCTCAGGAGCTATTAGAAGAGCTGACAACCCTTGACGATATGTATGCTCAAGGAAAAAAGAAAGGAAGGATCTGTGAATAAAACACAGGAGGATAAGATCAGGTCGTTGGTAGAAAAATACAATGACATTCTACTGCACTCCATGCGTCTGGCAGTAGCGGAAGACCTCATAAATCTTATGATCCTGAACAAAGACGATAAGGAATTCGATCTCAAAGATCTACTTGCAGACAAAGAGACATTATACACCATTATTCTGAGAGAATTCTTGAAAAGAAACAGTTCCTCGGTAGTGAGTGAATTGCGTGACATGACTGATCCGTTGAAAGAATCGAAGCTAATCAAAAGAAAAAAGAGTCAATAAAACTCAGAAAACGCTTCAAGACTATCTAAGCCAACAAGCTTTTTTTAGTCCTTTTTGATCCTGTCGCTGAAGACTTTCTCGAACTTTTCGACCTTTGGCTGGATCACCATTCGGCAATACCCTTGGTCACCATTGCGTTCATAATAGTCCTGATGATAATCTTCGGCGATATAAAAAGCCCCCAGTGGACTCACTTCAGTAACAATTTTCGATCTGTATACTTTTTGGGCGTTGAGTTCCTCGATCAATTCCTCGGCGAGGGCCTTTTGCTTTTGATCCCGGTAAAAGATGACTGACCGGTATTGTGTTCCAACATCAGCACCCTGCCTATTCAGTGTCGTTGGATCATGAACCGTAAAAAATACTTTGAAGATCTCAGCAAGTGAGGTCTTTGTGGTATCGAATGCTATCATGATCACCTCGGCATGTCCGGTTTTACCCGTACAAACTTGTTCATAGCTCGGATTTGCTATCTTTCCACCGGAATATCCGGATACAACTTCTGCCACTCCATCCAATCGCTCATAAACTGCTTCCACACACCAATAGCATCCTCCTCCCAAAACGATAGTATCATTGGCTACAAGTTTGATCTCCGTAGACTCATTCGCCACTTCACTTTCCTGAGAACAAGAAAAAAGACTAAAAGAAATAAGCAGAATACTGAGTGTGAATTTCATCATGACAACTATTTGATAATAAGAACAATGATTTAGTGAAAATGTTGTGTGTCACGTGACGCTAAACACCTTTGTCTTTTAAAAGTGATCAATGAAATGCTTTGATCCTTAGCACTATTGGACGATTACAATAGTCTCATTTCTCGCTTCTCACATTGATCTCCCGCGGTCGATCCGTTATAATTCCATCCACACCTTTACGGATAAGCTTCATTGCTGTCTTTGTTTCATTGACCGTCCAGACGAAATGCTTCAATCCTTCCTTGTGCAGTGCCTTGGACTTTCTTCTATTAACGGTTGGATAGAACATTCCTAGCGCAAAGGGTTTAAATTCGAGATCCTTAATGAAACGTTTGACCGATCTAAATGGCAGGTATGTCAGATACACCATTCTATACTCTTTTGTTTGTTTATGGATCTCATTCAATATCTGCCGATCAAAACTCATGAAAACAATATTCTGTCGAAAAGGAAATTCCTGAAGTTCCTTTAAAATGATCTGCACATATTCCTCTGGTTCAGGTTGGGAACGGCCATATTCACTTGGCACCGATTTGATTTCAAACAAGATCGTCACTGCACTTAAATCGACCGAATCGAACAATTCTTTGAGCAAAGGCTTATGCACCGAAAAAGCCTGCTGTTCGCGAAATTTAGGATTTCCGTTCGACCCACAATCAAACATCCGAATTTCGTCCTGAGTCATTTCATAGATATTGAAAGCTTTCTCATTTTCGATCTTCTGTCCATTTCCGTCTGTACAAAATTCACTCTGAAAATAAGGCTCATGAGAGATCACCAATTGTTTGTCCTTGTTGACCACCACATCCAGTTCGATCCCATCAACACCCATCACAAGAGCTTTACGGAAACCAATTATCGAATTTTCCGGGTAATAAGCCCTACAGCCCCGGTGACCGAAGATCTTGACTGAATCCTCCTGACCAAGGGCTAATGTTGAAAAGATCGAAAATGCCAACAGAATAAGACTTCTCATGGTTCAAAAATACGATGGTTATCCGAATAGCCTACGAAGTTGAAGTGAAGTCAAGCTTATCTTTCAAAGAAGATGATGAATTCGCAGTGATGTCGTAACTTTGCACTTTCCGAAAACACAATTCTCAAAAGTGAAAAGCTCAGATCCCTACTTACATTCATTTCGTGATAAGATCGATCATTTTGAGCTTCCGGAACGATTCACTTTTCCTTTTTACTACGAACCGCATCCATTAGCAATAAATGCGGCAAAAGAACTTCAAGATTACCTTAGGACTCAATCTGATTTCGAACATAATTTTGGTCTCGAGGAAGGTAAGGCAGGTATTGTGATCGGTAAAATGTTTGGTGTTCTCGTTGTTCGGGATCGCGAAGGTAATCTGGGACACATCTGGGCTGTTTCAGGCAAGCTGGCAGACAGCAATGAACATCGCGTATTTGTCCCTCCGGTGTTTGATATTTTGAAAGACACCTCCTTTTACAGAGAAGAAGAAGCGAATATCAGTGCCATAAACACCTGTATTGAGCAAATGGAGAAAAATCCCATTTTCAATGAGCTGAATACTGAATTAAGACAGGTACAAAATCTTGCTGACGAGGAAATACAATCCATTAAACGAAAGATAAAAGAAGGTAAAGCTTTTAGAAAGACTCAACGTGAAAAGGCAGAACTTCTTGATGATTCCTCTAAAGAAGGTGTTCTGGAAGAGCTTCGCAAGGCAAGTATCAAAGAGCAATATTTCCTGAAAGAAAGGACTATGTTCTGGCGAATGGAAACCGAAAAGATCGCCTTAAAACTTCAAGAAACTCAGCAACTTCTTAATGATCTGTATGAGGAGAGAAAGCAGCGTTCCAATGCCTTACAGCAGAAGATCTTTAGGGCCTACACCTTTCTGAACAAGCAAAAATTCGAACGTTCACTTGGATCGATCTTCGAAAACACTGCGGAAGGTCGACCGCCTGCAGGAGCCGGAGAATGCGCTGCTCCAAAACTATTGCAACATGCTTTCCTTAACGACTACAAGCCTGTAGCCTTGGCTGAATTCTGGTGGGGACGCTCGCCTGCCTCTGAGGTACGAAAGCATAGTCATTACTACCCAGCCTGTCGCGGCAAATGTGAACCTATTCTGGGACATATGCTTGAAGGGATCGAAACGGATCCCAATCCAATGTTGAGTAATCCGGCTGAAGGCCGTCAATTGGAAATTGTATTTGAAGATGATCATCTTTTGATCGTGAACAAACCGGAAGAATTCCTTTCCGTTCCCGGTAAAAACATTAGCGATTCCGTGTATTCCAGAATACGTGAACTGTACCCGGATGCCACCGGTCCGCTTATAGTACATCGCCTTGACATGTCAACGTCTGGATTGCTTTTGATAGCTAAATCTGAAAATATCTATAAAACGCTACAGCGTCAGTTCCTAAAGCGCACAGTTAGGAAAAGATATGTTGCTTTGCTGGATGGTCAACTGGAACAGGAAAATGGAATAATTGACCTGCCATTAAGGGTTGATCTGGACGACAGACCGAGACAACTTGTATGTTACACGCACGGCAGACCGGCCAAAACGCGTTGGGAAGTTGCTGAAAGGAAAGACGGAAAAACAAAGGTATTCTTCTACCCCATCACGGGAAGAACACATCAACTCAGGGTACATGCCTCCCACAGTTTAGGCCTGAATTGTCCAATCGTCGGCGATGATCTATACGGACAGAGATCAAACCGTCTTCACCTTCATGCAGAAGAACTCACCTTTTTTCACCCGATTGAGAAAAAAGAAATGACATTCAGAGTCGGGAGTCCTTTTTAATTGAAATGAAGTTCATGAAACAAACTGTAAGCAATTCTTATTTCACCAGCTTGAAGGTTCTTTCACCGCTTTTTGAATGAATTCTCAACATGTAGATTCCCTGTGCTATTTCCGTTGTTACAAGATTAACCTTGCTTGAAAGCTCATCGAAATCGTATTCTTTCACGATATTGCCGCTCAGGTCAAAAATCTCTACCTGCTCAATGGTATTTAGCGAATGAAAATCAATTTGGATCGTTTCATCGAATGGATTGGGGTATACTTCCAACAGTTCAAATCCACTCTCTTCCAATCCAATAACATCAGGATGAGCGATACGAATGTTATCAATGAAAATATTGTTCCCCCCTTTAGATTCGTAGCGGAATTTGAACATCAGATCATTCGTCAGATAAGTAGAAGTCAAGTTGGTAAGGGATTCGTTCCTCCATTGAGTGGTATCAAGCGGTACAAACTCAGTATCGAAAATGTCCGAAACCGTAGCAAGATTTGAGGAAGCATACATACTTTTTCTCACGTTCCAGGTGTTTCCGCAATCGGTTGACACAGCGATCTGAAGCAATTCATTTCCCGCTCCTGTTCGTTTTGCATAGGCAAGATCAAAGGTCAGATATAGTGCACCTAGACCTTGAACATTTAAAGGTTCACTAATGAATTCTACCACGGAAGATGTTGCATTCGTGAAATTCCGAAACACCAATGACTGGTCACTTTTGAATCCGGTCAGCTCATCGATCTCCCAATTCATGATCCCATTGGTTGGAACAACCGCAAACTGCTCATTGAAGATCAACTCGTCCTCAAATCCTTCGTACAACCAATGTTCTGTCCCAATTGATGGGAAGATCCTGAAGTATTCACTTTCAAAAATGGAAAGTTCATCCGTTCCCTGATAGACTGTTATTCCCGCTTCGAACACACCCGGAGTATCAAAGGTAATTGTCACTATAGAATCAGTCAATGAAGAGATCGTTGCTCCGGGTATATTCCATTGTCTCGATTCAACCCCGTGATAGGACACATCCCAAAGAGTGATCGTTTCTCCAACACAAGCCACACGTTTTGAGGCTTCAAATGATGCGCCGCACAGATAATTAACAAGTCCATCCGTACCCGTTTCGGCCAAATTTTGAGGACTCCACAGATTGTTTCTATTCGCTACGGTCGAATTCAGACAGGCGTGCATTCTGTCGCGCTGACCTTCCGTAAACATTCTTGCACAATAGGAATAATCCATGTAATTCTGAACATTATCCAAAGTCGAACATGAATTACCACTCAAGTTACAATTCTGCCAGCCTATGGACAGTGGAGTGTCATTCACCTCATCGTCAAATGCGCAATTTCCTGCCTGGGCCACAGGTAAATAATAGTAATCCGGCACATTATTTCCACCCCAGATGTGCTGCAAGTTCAGATAATGTCCTATCTCGTGAGTAAGCACTGTTCTTCTGAAATATTCTGAAGTACCAATCGTACCGACATAACTGTGTTGCATGACGATCCCATCCCATTCAGGTATTGTGTCGGCCGCGGAGGGTAGCAGAGCATGACCTGCAAGTCCTGCAGCCTGATTACACACATAAACGTTAAGGTATTTATCGGAAGGCCAATGAATAAGACTTTTAACCTGATGATCGCCGATCATGGTCAAGGAAGAGACCGTCCGTGTTATCCCACTTGTACAGTTGCCTTGAGGATCCAATTGAGCAAGTCGGATCTCTATCTGACAATCAGCAGCAATGGTTTTGAAAGGATCAACGATTTCTGCTGTATCCGGATTCAGCTTTCTTAACTGAAGATTAACTTGCTGGATCGCGTCATGGATCTGGGCATCAGAGATGTTCTCTGGTCCACCATTATGGATCACATGAAAAACAACAGGAATGATGTAAGGATCACCGGATTTTTCTTTCGGTGATCTCAAATACTTCTCAGTATCAACCTTGAGCCTCTCGTAGGATCTAACGATCCCAAGATTGAGATCCGGTCTGGATTGAAATAGTTGCTGATGCATTTCATCTGTACCACAGTTCAGATGTTCCTGACCAAAAAAGCAGGAAATAAAACTTAATGAAAGGAAGAGTAGTAGTGATCTTTGCATTCCCAAAATTAGGCATTTTCGGACTATCGGATCAAGTACTTAGATCTTGTTGCTCCGTCATTAATCAAAAACAAATCCGTAAGGATAATTGCCAAAGTGAGGCGACAGACTTTTGGTCAGGTATACAGAACGGGTATATTTGTTCGAAATAGCAATAATACATGCTGTGTCCGCTCTCAAAGTGGTATAACATCCGGTACTACCGTGCCACCAGCCAGTGTGAAAGAAATAAATTTCCTTATCTTTTTCTTCCGACATCCTGATTCCGAGACCATAGTTTGCCTTACCCCTTTTCTCATAACTGTAACCTCTGAACATCTCCGTTTTCAACGAATCACTTAAGAATTTCGGAGAATATGTAGCCATGTCCATTTTCAGCAGATCTCGCGCCGTTGTATAAAGGTTCTTATCGCCATACACTCCGTCCAAATAATTAAATTCCTGCTCCTTCCATCTGGAGTCATATGAAGGGGATATCGTAGTAAAATCAGTTTCTGGATGAACGATCAAACTGTTATTCATTCCCAGAGGATTGAAGATCAATTGTTTCATAAGCTCAGGAAATTCAATGCCACTGACATTTTCAGCAATCAGTGCTAACAAAGCATAATTGGTATTGCAATAAGAAAACTTCTTGTTGGGTTTGAAGTTCAGCGGATAGCGATGTTTTTTGATCAATTTCAGAATATCTCTATTAGTGAGCGTCTTGCCAAGGTTCCATTTCCTGAAAGTGAAATAGCCATAATAAGGCATCCCGCTTCTATGATTGAGCAACATACGAACAGTGATCCCTTCATAAGGCAACCCTGGAAGATAGGTCCGGATGTCCTCATCCAGTTTTACCTTACCTTGATCACAAAGTCTGAGAATGGCTAGCGCGGTAGCGACTTTACTTATAGACGCAACATGGATAGGCGAATCTGCCGTTAATCGCTCTTTGTTCTTTCTATTCCGGAATCCACTTGTGCGCTCAAACAGGATCACCCCGTTCTTTGCAACCAGGAACATGCCGCTGAAGCCGTCACGATCGATATGTTCTTTAAAAAATCGGGCTGAAACGTTTTTTTTACGCTTAATATACCCTTTGCTCAATTCATTGAATTCTGGAAATAGTTTCAGAGAGTCGGCTGTCTCATTAATTTCCTGTTCAATCGTCTCCTTTCCCTGTGAACATGCTGCAAGGAGCAAAGGCACAGATAGCATAAGAATATTAAGGGCTTTGAACATTTGCGGCAAATATACCTATCCGATCTAAAAATTCTAAGCTTTGCAACTAAAAGTAAATAATGAAAAGGCTAACAACCTGCTACTTCGGTGAGTAGAATAAATAGTATTTTATATTTTTCGTAAATTGGACAAAAAAATAGATTATGCTTAAACTCTTACCTCTCCTTTTTCTGGGTTTTTCTTTTCAATATCTGGCTCAAGAAACTATTCTCCCGAAAGGATTATCTCCTGAAGAAAAAGAAATCATTAATCATCATTCATTCTCGCCTTCCTACCAGGTAAAACAAATTACCACTCCCCCCACTGGATCGGAGATCAGAACTCCGGGACAATGGGAAGAAGTTCAGGCTGTGTGTATCACATGGACCGGATTCCCTTCCATTCACCGTCAATTGGTGTCCGCAATTCAACAGGAATGTGAAGTTTGGATCGTATGTTCAGATTCCAACGCCGTTAAAACAAATATCACTTCAAATGGCGGTTCATTGACCAATACCCGATATTTCCAACTTCCGTACAACAGTATCTGGATGAGGGATTATGGTCCGAATTCCGTATACCTCGAGGGTGTGGACGAACTTGTTTTCGTTGACTGGATCTACAACCGCCCAAGACCAAATGATGATGCGACTCCTGTTGGAATTGGAGATCAAATGAATATTCCGGTCTATACCATGAACACCGCACCAAATGATCTTGTGCATACAGGTGGTAATTTCATGGCAGATGGTTTTGGTCGCGGTTTCTCATCCTATTTGGTGGATGAGGAGAATGATCCCGGATCAACTTTTACGATCTCAGGTCACAATTCTGCCGCAGTCAGCAACCTGATGAACGTCTATCAAGGAATTGATCAGTACGTGAAAATGACGACACTACCCTACGATGACATCCATCACATTGACATGCACATGAAATTGATGAATGAGGAAGTTTTACTTGTCGGACAGTTTCCGAACAATACATCCGATGGTCCACAGATCGAATTGAACCTACAATACATCCAGGATAACTACACCTCTGTTTTCGGCACACCGTTCAAGATTGTGAGAGTTCCTATGCCACCGTCAACATCAGGCGCTTATGCTCCGAATGCTAGTTACCGCACTTATGCCAACAATGTTATCGTGAACAAAACGGTCATTGTACCAACGTACAGAGAGCAATACGATACTACCGCGTTAAGGATCATTCAGGAAGTGATGCCGGGGTACAATGTTGTTGGGATAGATGTCGACAACTCAAGTGCAAACCTTATCGGACAAGGTGGTGCTCTTCACTGTATTACGAAAGAAGTCGCGACCGACGACCCTCTGCTTATTTCTCATCAGAACCATCCGGATACAGACGATTCTGTTAATCCTTATTCCATCACAGCCCTGATCCGTCACAAAAGCGGAATAGACAATGCCACATTATATTACAAAACTGAACTTTCAGGAACTTATTCTTCTGTCCAAATGAGCCTTGTAAGCGGAAACAATTGGTCTGCCAACATCCCTGCTCAGGCTTCTGGCACTCGTATCTGGTACTATATACATGCTGAGTCGATCAGTGGAAAACAACAAGTTCGTCCAATGACTGCACCAGAAGGATACTTTACTTTCCTTGTTACAAATGGATCAACCAACTCAATTCAAGAACTTAGCACGTACGTTGCTGAACCGGCATTCCCGAATCCTACTAATGGTTTGACATGTATTCCGATCAACAATTTGGAAAAGTTTGACGGTTCGCTTGTTCTATACGACCAGATCGGTAGAAAGATAAAGGTTATCCACGAAGGGCACTTTATCGCCGGTCCAAGAAAATATTTCTTTGATGCAGTAGATATTCCTGCTGGTATGTACCAGTTAGTTCTTTCGACTCCAAACGGGAAAGTCGCTCAAAACATTGGAATCGGCATAAAATAACGGATCAAGATCGAATAGAAAGGTTAAAGGCTGTCTGAACTGGACAGCCTTTTTTTATTCAGCAAAATAAAAGGTTCCAGACCAATCAGTGCAAGCAGTAGCTCGGTACCTGCCACAATTCTTTTCTGTAACAATGGCTCCCTGATCATAAAAATTGATCTTCAATTCACATCCTTCAACATCAGTGTACAGGAATGCTGTAAGGGTTTCATCTGTCGGTACCAAAACTCCTGTAAGCTCATTTCTGTCGCAAACCTCATTTAACATACCTGAAAAAGCAAATCCTACCTCATCATTCTCGGTGGGGAATAGAACCAGCACTGTACCATCTTGTCTTTCAAAAATGATCTCTTCACTTCCGGAATCATAAACCTCCCCTTCAAAATAAAAAAGTTCATTGTCTGTTCGATCAGGAAATCGCACTGACATGATCAACATTCCGTATTCGTCAAAATTGAATTCAACATTGATGGGATTCACAAAGGATTCCAGATAGAAAAAAGCCTTCGCCCCGTCATTCTCATCACAGTAACCATAACCTGATTCGATCGTGACTTCCGTTTCATTGACCTGCTTTTCGTAATCTACCAGAAAACAATGTTCGGAGAGTTCATCAAGGTAATAGATCGTGAAGGCAGCAGTTGCATCTTCGTTGAAATATGTACCGTAGTAAACCTGATCCAATTGGGCCTGAACGCCTAGAAACAAAGTCGTGAACAGAACGGTTAGAAATGATCGCATAATGATAGATTAATTAACGAAGCAAGGTATATATTTTCTAAACACAAAAGAAACTGCCTTTCGAAATAAAAAAGGGCAGCCTAAGCTGCCCTTTACATTCTTTCATTGTTATCTCAGATCTTTGATCTTAAAGAGGCCCATCCGCCACCGTTATGGACATTGGAATAGCCTTTTGATTTCAAAATGCTCTTTGCTGCCCCACTTCTGTTTCCGGATGCACAACAAGTAATGATCACCTGATCCTTTTTGAGCTTATTCAGCTGTTTTTCCAAGTTCTGTAGAGGAATATTAATTGATCCTTTTACATGTCCACCATTGTATTCCGCAGGGGTTCTTACATCAACGATCACCGCTCCTTCCGCGACAAGTTGTTTGAAATCCACTTTCGGACCTCCACCAAATAAATTACTCAAAAACCCCATTACGCACTCAATTGATAATTCACATCCAACCAAGAACCACCATTCTCACAATTCAATCCCTGAGCTTTGAAGTAGGCTGTTGCCTGTCCACTCCTGTTTCCGCTGGCACAGCAGAAAATGATAGGTTGTTTCAATGCTTTCAATTCATCAACACGTTCTACGATCTCTTGTAAAGGAATATTAACTGAACCTGCTACATGACCACCCATGAACTCTGCTCTTGTGCGAACATCTACTACTGTAAAATCTCTGTTTTCCATAACGCTTACTTTTTGTTTGTACCTGATTCGAACATATTGAAAAGAAGTCCACCCATCAAAATGCCATAAACGGTGCTGTTAACTGGATTCGAAGTGATCGCACAAGTACCGGAATTACAACCTACAAAATAGTAGTAGGCGTATCCCGCTGCTGAACCTACCACTCCTCCGAGCAACGTCCATTTATATTTTGCGATGAGTTTAACCATTTTTATTTTCAATTTTCAGACACAAAGATAAGTTGGTGAACACGAGAATACTGTAGCAAGAGTTACATTCACTTTATCAGTCCAATGATTCCTCGAAAAATTTCCACAGTGCATCATCCGGAACCGGCGCTGTAACTGTGATCCTTTCTTTTGTGGTTGGATGATCAAAAGTCAGGGTCCTGGAATGCAAGCAGATAGACCCATCTGGATTCGGCCGCTTTGCTCCATACTTAAGATCTCCTTTAATGATCGACCCAATTGTAGACAATTGACATCGGATCTGATGATGTCGTCCCGTTTCAAGTTCGACCTTCAACAAATGGTATTTGTCTGAAGACTTTAGCGTCGTGTAATGCAGGATCCCTTTCTTAGTCCCCGGAACTTCATTCGGATAAGCGTAAGATTTATTCTGCTTCTCGTTTTTCTTAAGGTAATGAATCAAAGTCCCTTTGGCCTCTTTGGGTGCATTCTCGACAATCGCCCAATAGATCTTCCCGGTTTCCTTTTCGCGGAATTGTGCATTCAGACGCTCAAGAGCTTTACTGGTTCTCGCAAAAACTACTGCTCCACTGGTAGGGCGATCTAAGCGGTGAACAACTCCACAAAATACATTTCCCGGCTTGTTGTACTTTTCCTTTAAATACGCCTTTATCTTGTCAGGAAGGGTCTCATCACCTGTTTTATCACCCTGAACGATATCCGAAGCACTTTTGTTGATGACGATCACATGATTGTCCTCGTAAAGAATGTCCAAAGGCTTCAAATTACAGAAGGTTTGAAATTAATATTGTTCCTTTTCATTCGGAAAATCACCCGAACGAACATCACGTATATAAGCCTGGAATGAACTCATCATCTGTTCGTACAAATTATTGTACTTTCTCAGGAATCTTGGACTGAACTCATTATTGATCCCAAGCATGTCATGAACGACAAGGACTTGTCCATCCACACCGTTACCTGCTCCGATACCAATGATCGGAATTCGAACGGATTTAGCCACCTCTTCGGCTAATTTAGCCGGGATCTTCTCCAGAACGATCGCAAAACACCCTACCTCTTCCAAGGCCTTAGCGTCCTCAATAAGACGTTTTGCCTCCTCCTCCTCCTTTGCACGAACGACGTATGTGCCGAACTTATAAATGGATTGCGGAGTCAAACCAAGGTGCCCCATTACCGGAATTCCCGCCGTAAGAATTCTACTGATCGACTCGATGATCTCTCGCCCACCTTCCATCTTCACGGCATGTCCTCCTGATTCTTTCATGATCTTGATCGCACTTGAAAGAGCCTCTTTCGAATTACCCTGATACGAACCGAAAGGCATATCCACCACGACCAATGAACGCTGAACTGCACGCACCACAGAGGAAGCATGATAGATCATCTGATCCAAGGTGATTGGAAGGGTCGTCTCGTGACCCGCCATAACATTCGAAGCTGAATCGCCAACAAGGATAACATCAATTCCGGCTTCATCAATTATACGAGCCATGGAATAATCATAACCCGTCAGCATGGATATTTTTTCACCCGCATTCTTCATTTCCTGAAGAGTGTGTGTGGTGACTTTCTTTACGTTCTTGTGTACGGACATTTTGTTCGTTTTATAAAACAAAGGTAGGTATAATACAATGAAATGTATTTAGAGGGACTTTCCGATGTGAAAGATCGCATCTCCTTTGTAGACCACAGGAGATTCATTCAAACAAATGATGTAACCAGTCATACTTGCTTTTACTTTGCGTTCGATCTTGCCGTATGGATCTGTCACCATTCCGATCACTTCATTTTTCTCCACTCTTGAACCATTCTTCACGAGCGATTGGAACATTCCGGAATTTGGTGACCTCATCCATTTACTTTCGGTAAGTAAAACAGGCGAACGGTCTTTGGAAATATCGATCTTGAAACTCCTCATTCCAAGATGCGACATCATTCTTTTCACCCCATTGATACCTTCCTCCACTACCAATTCTTCGATATTATTCGTTTTTCCGCCTTCGAATAGGAGCATGTGTTTGCCAAGCTTAAAAATAGATTCACGTATCGTTTTGGAAATGTGGGATGAGTTCAAAATGAACGGTGGATTGAAAACCCTTGCAAGATCCATACTGTCGGCATCTTCGAAAACGCAGCGTATCTGTGGGAAATTGTTGCGTTGAGCTGAACCTGTATGAAAATCGACCACATAATCAACGTGTGGTGCGATCTCCTTCATAAAGTGGTAGGCGAATTGCGAAGCCAATGATCCGGACTCACTTCCCGGGAAACTTCGGTTGAGATCACGTCCATCCGGTAATTCACGCTTAACGTTAAGAAAGCCGAATATATTAAACACCGGTAAACAGATGATCGTGCCGACCTGAGGCTTGTGAAAACCTTTTCTAATGATCCTTCGGATGATCTCAATTCCGTTGATCTCATCCCCATGCAAACCAGCCATTAAAAGAACCGTCGGACCGTCGACTTTTGCTCTTTCTACTATTACCGGTACCAAAATGGGCGTTGTAGTATGCAATTTCGCCACATCAAGATTCAACTGGGCACCTTTTCCGGGTAGGATCTCCTTTCCCAGAATGACCATCTTTTTGTGTTTGACTGCCATCAGCGTTTTACATTTTTCTCGATGTAGTCCATGATCTTACCTGCGATATCCATTTCCGTCGTTTTCTCGATACCTTCTAATCCCGGAGAAGAATTCACTTCCAAGACTAGCGGACCTCTTTCGGATTGCAACATGTCGACCCCGGCAACACCTAATCCAACCGCTTTGGCAGCTAATATGGCTGTGTATTTCTCTTCAACGGTCAACTCAATGACCTGTGAACTGCCGCCACGATGTAAATTTGATCTAAACTCGCCCTCTTTACCTTGTCGTTTCATTGCCCCTACTACTTCACCATCTACCACAAAAGCTCTGATATCAGCTCCTTTGGCCTCTTTAATGAACTCTTGAACGATCACCCTTGCACGAAGTCCATTAAAGGCTTCTAATACAGACTGCGCAGCATTTTGATTTTCTGCCAGAACAACTCCTAATCCCTGAGTTCCCTCCAACAATTTCAGTACAACCGGTGCACCACCGGCAGACTCCACTACATGCTCTACATTGCGCGAATAATTGGTGAACACTGTTTTTGGTAATCCTATCCCTTCTTTTGAAAGCACCTGTAGACATCTCAATTTATCACGGGAGTGAACTATACCACGAGAACTCACAACAGAGAATACGTTCATCATTTCAAACTGACGTACAACGGCTGTCCCATAAAAGGTAACTGAGGCTCCGATCCTGGGAATGACCGCATCAAATCCTGTGAGATAACCATCACCATAGTAGATCGAAGGTCCTTTTTGTTCGATCTCAATGTTGCACTTGAGGTGATCGATCACATGAGCTTCATGACCGCGCTCCAATGCAGCTTCAACAAGTCGTCTTGTTGAGTATAAATTTGAATTCCTTGAAAGGATGGCAATTTTCATCTTTTATCTTGATTAGTCAGTGATATATTAACTTTTGATGTGTCGATCAGAAACCGTTTGTTCAAGACCTTCCTTCCCAGTAGGATGGGATAACGCATACCTTTTCTCTCTGTCAGAGAAAACTCAGTTTTGAATTTACGCCCCAACAATTCGATACGGCCTTTTACAAAATACCTAAGCTGTTCTTGTCCGGTTGAACTTTTAACCTTTTTATTTCTGTATTCTGTAAACAGGATCTTTTCGTTCGTGAAAGCCGGATGCTGATCATCTAGAAATAAAACTTCAAGCTTTTTACCTTCAGACGTTTCTACCTCCTTACAATACGAAACATGGATACTTGAAGTGTAAGCACCTGAATCCACTTTCACCTCAACACCCTGCAGACCGAAGTCAGGCAAATTAGCCACATCTCGCCTACCGATAATTGTTTTTGGTTGATCTTCCTTCATATGCTCTGAACAGGAGGTAAATCTATTAAATTTGCAGCAGTCTAAAGCAGTTGTTTGAGTGCTTTTTGAAGGAGAAAGGAAAAAATCAAAAAAAACTCTTCACTTTATTGAAGACTATTAGAATTAATTCGTAATATTGCACCCCGTTTTTGCGGTTGATACAGAAATTTAGAGTCATGGATATTATCAGAGAAATTCAGAACGAACTTGTTGAAGTAAAGGACTTCCCAAAGTTCAGTGCAGGTGATACGATCACTGTTTCTTACAAGATCAAGGAAGGTAACAAGGAGCGTACACAGCAGTTCCAAGGCGTTGTTCTTCAGCGTCGTGGTTCAGGTGCTACTGAAACTTTCACTGTTCGTAAAATGTCAGGAAATGTTGGTGTAGAGCGTATCTTCCCTATTTCATCTCCTTTCATCGAGGAAATTAAGATCAACAAGAAAGGTTCTGTGCGTCGTGCACGTATCTTCTACTTCCGTGAAAGAACAGGAAAATCTGCTCGTATCAAGGAAAAAAGAGCTTTTAACTCATAATTGCAGTGTTTCTGCTGAGAAGGGGCTGTCTCAAAAGGGACAGCCCTCTTTGTTTTTTGTTCGAGGCTGAGCTAAAAAGTGCCAAAATGAGGCTCTCGAAGATGAAAAAAGCGGAGTTTACTTTTGTAAATGAGCATTTTTGAATCGAGTACAACGAAATTTAGGTGCTTTTGAGACAGCCTCTTTTTTATTTTTAGCCCATGGCAAAGCGAAGAAAAAGCACTAAAAGAAAATCCGGCAAAGGAACCTTGATCATCCTTTTGTTACTCGCCGCCATCTCATACCTCATTTATCATTTATACCTGTCAGATCTTAGAAGAACATCGAACAAGGAATTAGTATCTTCAATTCCTGAAGGATTTACCTCATTTGGAATAGATGTATCTCACCATCAGGGCCCCATTGACTGGAAGGAAGTTTTCATTGAGAACGGTCTGGATACGGTCATTCACTTTGTCTACTGTAAAGCTACGGAAGGCACCGACCACATTGATACGAGATGGAAGAATAACAGAGAACAGTTATCAGAGATGGATATCATTCATGGAGCATACCATTTCTTCTCCCTGGAATCTGATCCTGTAAAACAAGCGGATCATTTTCTTAAACACTGGAATAAACAGGATGGTGATCTTCCTCCGGTACTGGATATAGAAACAGAGGGGCTTCCTGATAATGAACTGATCCAAAGGATGAAACGCTGGCTTGATCACGTTGAAAAACAAAGCGGAATGCGACCTGTGATCTATACTTCCCTGCATTTTTTCGAATCCAAATTCAGGGATCACTTCAAAGAATATAAATTCTGGATCGCAGCCTATTCCAGAAAACCTGAATGCATTGAAGATTCCAGAATTATCCATTGGCAATACAGTGAAACAGGATTCATTCCAGGGATAGACGGGAAGACAGATCTGAATGTCTCTAAGATCACCTATTTCTAGGCGAAGATCACATCTTGTCGATCACGAAATCAGTCCTTCTATTCTTCGACCTATTGGCTTCACTAGTATTCGGAACTTTAGGTTGTGCCTCTCCAAAACCCTCAGCATTTAAACGTTCAGCCTTAACGCCTTGTGAGATCAAATACTGTTTAACTCCAACAGCACGTTGCTCCGACAGTTCAAGATTCTTGGAATCGTCACCAACATCATCCGTGTGCCCCTGAATACTTACCTGGATCGTCGGATTTTCCTTCAGGAAGCGAGCGAAACCTTTCAAAATGAACTTGGACTTCTCCGTTAACTCAGATGAATTCGTCGCGTAAAGGATATCATTAATGGTATATGCTTCACCCACTTTAATTTCCTTCACTTGAAGATCATTACCTTTTATTGACACTTTATCTGCCTTGATGTCCTCTTTTGCTATCAATTTGGAATCAAAGGCATGACCCTCTTTCTTCACAGTAACCATAACATCCTGAGGCTTATCTATTTTCACAACGGTTGCGTATTTACCGTCATCTCCATTCACTTTTACCTGTGTTACCTTATCGGTATTCGCATAGGCCACCTCGATCGTAGCATCTTTAACGGGCTCACCATTCTCGTCTTTTAACTCCCCTTTCAATATGGCAACAGCCTTTGGTCTTGCTTCTTCATATAACTCGAAAGAATAGATATTCCAAACTCCGCCAACACGCGATGAAAAATAGGCGATCTTTCCGTCAGTTGACACAAAAAGTCCCAATTCATCCTCTTTTGAGTTGATCGGGTATCCAATATTCTTAGGCTTACCCCAAACTCCATTTTCCTCCCTTATATAGAATATATCCAGACCTCCTACACCTCTTCTTTTATCCGTTGTTGATGACACAAAATACAACGTTTCACTGTCCTGATGCAGGAAGGGACTTTTATCTTTTCCATCAGTATTGATCTCATCAAAAGGCCGTGCTTGTCCCCAGGAACCGTCAGTATTCCTCTGAGCAATAAAAATATCGTTGTCTCTTGTAGTTGGTCTAGCTGCAGTGAAGAACAAGGTATTTCCATCCGCAGATAATGAAGGCTGCGCCTCCCATCCATCCTTTGTATTGATGTTTGGCCCGAGATTCTTGAGTGGTGTCCACGAGAAATCATTCCCTCCTGCCCCACTGCGTTCGTACTTTGTTGAATAGAGATCGCAGTTCAAGTATTCGCGACCGTAAACAGTTTCCTTTTTACATGCACAAATGATCATCTCCTTGTTATCCACCGAAAGTGTTGCGGATCCATAATTTGAAAATTCGCCTGTATTGAAGGGAGGCTTCAAGCCCTCTCCGGCATTGAACAGTGAATTCACATCCGGACGCTGAGAGAAGGTAAATTCTTCCGCTACCATAGCATTTTTATACATTTCATCACCCAGATTCGCCTGACTCCTCTTTCTGGTGTAGAAGATCAATTCATTATCCGGTGAGATCATCGGAAAATATTCATCGCTCTTTGTACTCACATTCTTAACGATCGAAGGAGAAAAAGGCACCTGCTTACTCAAAATATCTTCCTGAGCCTCAAGATCAGCCAGAACTTCGGTCACATCCTTTAATCGCTTATCATGATCATTGGCATATTTACTGTTGTCGGAGTGTTTGAACGATTTAAACGCATTGAACCAGCGGATCGCCTCTTTCATATCCTTCTGAGTATAATTGATCACTCCGAGGTAGTAATAACAATTGGAATGATAATCGGAACAATTATCTATCACCTTTTGAAACAATTCTTCTGCCTTCTGGAAACTTTTATCACCTAAAGCCGGATTTGGTTGCTTATCGTAATAATTCAACCCCGTCTCATAGGCAAACATGGCATATTCGTAATAAACCACTGCATTATCAGGGGCTGCTTCTATAGCGGCCATGTAATTCTCAGAAGCCGTTTTCAAATCCTGAGCTTTTGACGCTGATTCGAGCAATTTGAGAACTTTCTTATTTGGTGGCAAACAGGATTCATCCTCATTTTGTGAGTGAGAAATTAGAGGAATGAAAAGAAGAAATAAGAAGTACACGTGTTTCATAGTACTGACTTGTTGTATTTTAAACCGGGGCGAAAAATCAAATACCGTACCCAAAAATGTATATCGAATCCTTTCGCTGAAGGTTACACTTATACCGAGATTTCTTTACAGAAAATTGAACGAAGATCTTCAATGAGAATTCAAGTAAGGTCAGATTGAAAAGTTCATTGAACTTTCTCTTCAATTATTGGTTATTTTTATCCAAAACAAAAGCAGAATGAAAAGCATATTTACAGTTCTCCTCTCTATTAGTTTCTTCACAAGTGTTTCCGCACAGAAGAAAAATACTCCTACCGAAACTCCTAAACCTTTATTCGACGCAGGAACCGTTGGTAGCCTGTCATTCAGAATGGTTGGACCAGCTTTAACATCCGGTCGTGTAGCCGATATTGCAGTGCATCCAGATCAACATCACAAATGGTATATCGCAGCCGCATCCGGAGGTGTTTGGGTAACCGAAAATCACGGAACGACATTCAGTCCGATCTTCGATAGCTATGGATCTTATTCGATTGCATGTGTAAAGATCGCACCTTCCAATACCAATACGATCTGGGTTGGAACAGGTGAGAACAATAATCAGCGTTCTGTTGCATATGGTGATGGGGTGTATCGCTCAATCGATGGAGGAAAGTCCTTTACAAACATGGGATTGAAAAATTCTGAACACATCGGCAATATTATCATTCACCCGAATGACGAGAATACGGTATGGGTCGCCGCGTACGGTCCGGTTTGGAGTGCAGGCGGAGAACGTGGTATCTATAAAACTACAGATGGTGGTAAAACATGGGAAAGAACTCTGTTCATTTCTGATGAAACCGGAATTTCCGATATCATTATGGACCCGAAGGACCCGAATATTTTGTATGCCGCAGCTCACCAAAGAAGAAGACATGAGTGGACGTACATCGGAGGTGGACCTGAGTCAGCTATTTATAAGTCGACTGACGGAGGAAAAACCTGGAAAGAAGTCAATTCAGGATTACCAAAAGGAGAAATGGGACGTATTGGCTTAGCGGTTTCTCCGGCTGATGCGAATTACGTTTATGCCATCGTTGAGGGTAAATACGATAAAGGTGGTTTCTACCGTTCCACGAATAAAGGAGAGAACTGGTCAAAAATGTCTGGATTCAATACCAGTGGAAATTACTATCAGGAAATTGTTTGTGACCTTCGCGACAAGAATAAGGTGTTCGCTATGGACACTTATCTTCATCATACTGAGGATGGAGGAAAGACATTTGTAAGAACCGGAGAACATCAAAAACACGTTGACAATCACGCCATGTGGATCGATCCTAATAATCCCGATCATTGGTTGGTAGGTTGTGACGGTGGAATATACGAAACATACAGTCATTCCCGTGAATGGCGTTATTACGATAATCTACCTATCATTCAGTATTACAAAGTTGCAACAGACAATGCTCTGCCTTTCTACAATATCTACGGAGGTACACAGGACAACAATTCGATGGGAGGGCCATCTGCGACAGCAAACGTATCTGGAATTTTGAACCTTGACTGGTTCATCACCAATGGAGGTGATGGATTTGAATCTGCTATTGACCCGGTGGATCCGAACATCGTATATGCACAGGCACAATACGGTTGGTTAGTTCGTTACGACAAAGCTTCTGGTCAAAAAGTTCCAATCCAGCCGTTACCGGGTAAAGGAGAAGATGCTTACCGATGGAACTGGGATGCACCATTGTTCGTTTCGCCACATGATCACAAAACGATCTATTTTGCCGCAAACAAAGTATTCAGAAGTAAAAATCGAGGTGATGACTGGGAAGTGATCTCACCGGACCTTACACAGCAGATCGATAGAAACAAGTTAAAGGTTATGGGTCAAGTGTGGTCGATGGATGCAGTTATGAAAAATGCCTCCACTACCATATACGGCAACATTGTAGCCTTGGATGAATCACCTAAAAAGAAAGGTCTGCTCTATGCCGGAACAGACGATGGCCTGATCCAGATCTCTGATAATGGAGGTGCAAGCTGGTCGAAAGTGAGCACTTTCCCAGGTATACCTGCGAACACACGCGTGAACATGATCTGTGCCTCACAACACGATGAGAACATCGTTTTCGCTGTGTTCAACAATCATCGTTCAGGTGATTTCAAACCTTATTTGATGAAAAGTTCGGACAAGGGCAAAACATGGGTATCAATAAAGGGCGATCTACCGGAAAGAGGATCAGTTTACTGCATTCGTCAAGACCATGTTGATCCGGAACTACTTTTCGTTGGGACCGAATTTGGTGCATATTTCTCAAATAATGGCGGAAAGAACTGGATCAAACTGTCGGGATTACCAACGATAGCAGTTTACGATCTGGATATTCAGCAAAGGGAAAACGACTTGGTTGCTGCGACATTTGGCCGCGGATTCTACGTATTGGACAATTACACTCCTTTAAGAGGTTTGAAAAAAGAAGTACTTGACAAAAAAGCACATTTGTTCCCGGTAAAAGACGCTCTTCTTTATATTCCGGCTGATCCCCTTGGTTTGGAAGGAACAGGGTTCCAGGGAGCAAATTTATGGGCTGCGAAGAATCCTGCATTCGGAGCGACATTCAGTTTGTATGTCAAGGATGATTTCAAGACGCTGAAACAACAGCGTCAGGAGAAAGAAAAATCATTAGAAAAAGACAAAAAAGATGTTTCGTATCCATCGTTTGAAGATATCCGAAAAGAGGAACAGGAGGAAAAAGCCAGTTTGATCTATATCATTAGGAACAATGAAGGTCAGGAGGTAAAACGTTTGCTCAATCAGCCTTCGAAAGGAATAAGTAGGATCACATGGGACCTCAGATCAGAGTCCACTTCACCGGTCAATCCATCGCGTAAAAATGACAACAATGGATTCCTGGTTTCTCCGGGAACATATTCTGTTGAGGTGCTATTGCTGAAGGATGGAAAGACGGAACAGCTTGTTTCACGCACTAATTTCACGGTTAAATCACTCAATAACCAAACGCTAGAGGTCAAAGATCCAGTAGCTCTGCAAAAGTTCCGTTCAGATGTAGCTGAATTGAGCCGTAAAGTTCGTGGGACTTCACGTTTGATGAGTGAAACCAAAGACAAGATCGATCTTATAAACACAACGCTCATCACTTACCCGGGGGCGCCAATTGAACTTATGCAGAATGTTCGCCAATTGAAAGACCAAATGGACGAATGCAACACCCTGATGTATGGAGATCGAATCAGAAGTTCGCGTGAATTTGAAACCAGCCCCGGAATCAATGAACGCCTTGGGCTTGTTGAATATCAGATCTGGGACAACTTAACCGATGTAAGCGCAACCCGCAAAAAGAACCTACAGATCGTTAATGAAGAATATGATATGTTGCGATCAAAACTAGACCCGATCATCAGTGAATTAAGAAAGATCGAAGATCAACTCGACACACTCAAAGTCCCTTACCTCAAGGGGAAGGATGAGAAATGGAGAGAAGAATAATCAGAAGAGGCTGTCAAAACTGACAGCCCTCTTTGTTTTTTGTTCGAGGCTGAGCTAAAAAGTGCCAAAATGAGGCTCTCGAAGATGAAAAAAGCGGAGTTTACTTTTGTAAATGAGCATTTTTGAATCGAGTAAAACGAAATTTAGGTGCTTTTGAGACAGCCTCTTTTTTATATCAAATGCTTTATTATAGTAGCGGAAGCAACTAAAAGTATCATTACAAGCACTATAATACGGAATTGATCTTCTGAAACTTTCTCCAGCAAGCGTTTACCCAGATAGGTACCTACAAAACTTACCCCAAGCAGACCGGCAACAACCGGTAGAATACTTGAAGTTACGAATCCATTCATCGTATACACGATACCACGACTTAAATCCACTCCAAAATCTATGAATGCCGAGGTCGAAATAAAGGTCGCTTTTGAAAGATTAAATGCTGAGAGCACCATTCCTCGAATAGCCCCACCGGTACCGACCAGTCCAGCAAGAAAACCACTAAATACACCACCTAACATTGAATTCATTCGCCCAATCTGAAATGAGATATTACGAGCAAAAAGAAAAATAACACTAAAGATGATCAGGAAGATCGCCAAAATAGTTTCCAAAATACGTGTGTCGATCGATTTACTCAAAAAGGCTCCGAAACTCACAAGGATAACTGCAGGAATTCCCATCCATATTACAACCTTCCAATTTATTCCCTTTCGAAAAAAATAGATCTTGGAAAGATTACTCGATATATGGAAAAGAGCTGTTATTCCAAGTACTGTATGGAATTCAAAAAAATAAGCAGCGATTGGAACAAAGAGAACAGATGAACCGAATCCGCTGAGCGTTCCGGCGATCTCGGCAATTAATGCTAGTAAAAAGAACAAGATCAATTCTTCCATAAGGCGATCGTGAAATTACTCAATCATTTTCAGTCTATGTTTTTTTTTAGTAGCTTCGTTCATCGGTAGTAACCATAAACCATGGTTCCTCAACGACTTAGCCTATGAAAACGAAACACACTGAAAGCCTCCCTAACGAGACTCATTCTTCCAGTAATGGCTTGCACAATGGTATTAAGGATACCAGAAACATTTATGAACTCTTTTTCAATCAATCAAGAGATCTCGTGTGTGTTGCGGATCTAAATGGCTACTTCAAACTTGTAAATCCAGCCTTTGAAAAAACACTTGGTTATTCAAAAGAAGAACTACTTTCAAGACCTTTTATTGAATTTGTTCATCCGGAGGACATTGGAAATACAGGTGAAGAATTGACAAGCATCTCAAAAAATGGGATTTCGACCATTAAATTCGAGAACAGATACATTAAAAAAGATGGTTCAATAGTTTACCTCGAATGGAATTCTACTATCGATACCACAAACCAGGAAATCTACGCAATTGCAAGAGACGTGAGTGATCGCCGTGCTATTGAAGATAAATTAAGACACAGCGAGCGTTTATTGAACGAAACACAGAGTATCTCAAAAACCGGCAGTTGGAGCTTTAATCTTAAAAATGGTGAATTGTACTGGTCTGAAGAAACTTACAAGATCTATGGCTTCGATAGCGATTTATCAGGAAAAGAACTGAACGATGCTTTCATGAACCAGTTCAGTGAAAAGGAACGCGAACACCTCAATATCCTTGTGGCTAAATCAATTACGGATAAAACACCCTACTCGTCTGAGAGAAAGGTAATTGACGTCGACGGAAAAGAAAAATGGATCAGAGGAACCGGGATCCCTGTTTTAGATGAAAATGGTATTCCTTTCAAGATTGAAGGAATAGTTCAGGATATTACTGAACAAAAGGTCATTCAACAAGTTATTGAAAAAAGTATCAGCGAAAAGGAAACCCTGCTCAAAGAGATCCATCACCGGGTCAAAAACAATATGCAGGTCATCTCCAGCCTTCTCAACTTACAGGCGAATATTATCCAAGATGAGAAATTGAAAGAGATCCTTCATGACAGCAAAGAGAGAATTCACTCAATGGCTGTAATACATGATCTCTTGTATAGGAACCATGATGTTTCTATGATCAATTTTTCAGATTATATTTCCCAACTCGCCAATGAATTGAGAGCTTCCTATAGTCGAACAGAAAAAGAGATAAGCTTGAAGATCGACATGCCAAGCGTCCATTACGAAATTGATCTCGCTGTTCCCCTCGGCCTGATCATCAATGAAATTTTAACGAATGCTTTCAAGCATGCTTTCACCGAGCAAAACTCAGGTGTCGTCGAAATCTTTTTGAACCGTGTAAACGACAAAACCTCTAAACTGCAAATTGTAGACAATGGAAAAGGATTTAACCCCTCATTGATCGAATCCAACCAATCGCTCGGTATGATGATCATTGAAAATTTGACCAATCAAATTGACGGCGAATTGGACCTCCGATCAAACCCTGGAGGAACAACCTATGAGATCACCCTCAATCACTGATCTTTTCCTGAAATTGTAAGGGCCTCTGAAACTTTTTCTGTAGTCAAGGCAATTTCCAGTACTTCCTTCATCGTTCTTACATAATGAAACGTCAAGCCTTTCAGGTAATCATCCTGAATATCTTCTACATCCTGACGGTTCTTCTCACACAGGATTATATCCTTGATCTTGGCTCTTTTGGCGGCAAGAATCTTCTCTTTAATTCCCCCAACAGGCAAAACTTCTCCTCTCAAGGTGATCTCTCCTGTCATAGCGAGCTGCTTTTTAACCTTACGCTGGGTAAAAAGAGAGGCCAAAGATGTCAACATGGTAATACCCGCGCTTGGTCCGTCCTTTGGCGTTGCCCCTTCGGGAACATGAATATGAACATTGTATTCGTCAAAAACCTCTTGTTTCAGACCGATCCAATTACTGTGTGCTTTGAGATATTCTAGAGCGATCACTGCTGACTCTTTCATTACATCACCAAGATTTCCCGTCAATGTCAGCTTGCCTTTTCCCTTTGTCAACGAGGATTCAATGAACAAAATATCACCTCCGACGCTCGTCCAGGCCAAACCTGTCACCACACCTGCGACATTATTATCACGGTATTTCGTTTTCTCTCTTCCAGGACCCAGCACTTTAACCAGTTCCTCAGTACTGATCTTAACCTCAAAGGCTTCATTCATTGCGATCTGACGTGCTCTGTTCCTAACCAACTTCGCCACCACCTTATCCAGTCCTCTCACCCCGCTTTCATTGGTGTATTGCTCCACGATCTTCTCAAAAACCTTCTTATCGATCGAAATATCCTTTTTGTTTATGCCATGCTCTGCTATCTGCTTAGGCAATAAATGGCGCTTTGCAATTTCCACCTTTTCCTCGAGCGTATAACCATTTACTTCGATCAATTCCATACGATCCCTCAAGGGACCTTGGATATCTCCCAAATTGTTCGCTGTTGCAATGAACATCACTCTTGACAGATCATATTCCGTTTCGACATAATTATCGTAAAATGAATTGTTCTGTTCAGGATCCAGAACCTCTAACAAAGCGGAAGATGGATCTCCGTGATTACTTCGTCCCAACTTATCGATCTCATCCAAAACAAACACAGGATTCGAAGTTTCGGCCTTCTTGATCGATTGAATCACTCTTCCGGGCATTGCACCTATATATGTTTTCCGGTGTCCACGAATCTCTGATTCATCGTGCAAACCACCAAGTGACATGCGAACATATTTTCGTCCCAAAGCCTCTGCGATAGATTTCCCAAGTGAAGTCTTACCTACCCCCGGAGGGCCATAAAAACAAAGTATCGGCGACTTCATGTTGCCCTTCAACTTCAACACAGCAAGGTATTCAAGAATTCGTTCCTTGACCTTTTCCAAACCAAAATGGTCTCTATTAAGGATCGCCTCTGCTTTTTTAAGATCGAGATCATCCTTTGTGTATTCTCCCCAAGGAAGATCCAGCAACAGGTCCAGATAATTCAACTGAACGGTATACTCCGCTCCTTGAGGGTTCATTCGTTGCAATTTCTCCAGCTCTTTTCTGAACAATTTATCTACACGGGCATCCCATTTTTTTTTCTCGGAACGCTCTTCCAACTCTCTTACGTCCTGTTCTTGTGGGCTGTAACCCAATTCATCCTGGATCGTTCTCATTTGCTGATGCAGGAAATACTCACGCTGCTGACGGTCAATATCTCTTTTAACACGAGACTGGATCTCATTTCGCATTTCTAACATTTGCACCTCCATCGTCAAATGCTCCAGCACCATCATTACTCGCTTTTGCATATCCAGTTCCTCAAGCATCTCTTGCTTCTTGGAAACATCAGCATTCATGTTGGATGAGATGAAATTCACTAAAAACGTAGGACTGTCGATATTTCCGATAGCGAAAGAAGCCTCCGTTGGTATATTCGGACTTTCACGGATGATCTGAAGCGCTAGATCTTTAATTGTCCCTATCATCACTTCCAGCTCCTTGTCTTTTTTGTTAAAAGGCTGTTCCTTTATCATTCGGACTGACGCTTTCATGTATGGTTCTTCCTGAACAGTAGCCAGCATTTCAAAACGACGTTTCCCCTGAATAATAACTGTCGTACTGCCATCAGGCATTTTCAGTGTTCTGATGATCTGTGCAACGGTGCCTATCTTATGAAGGTCTTCGAAATTCGGATTCTCCTCCTCCTGATCTCTTTGTGAGACAACTCCAATGATCTTAGGCCCTCTACCTGCATCCTGGATCAATTTGATCGACTTGTCACGACCAACAGTAATTGGAATAACAACTCCGGGAAAAAGAACATTGTTACGTAGTGGCAAAATAGGTAATTCCTCAGGAAAGACCTGTTTATTCATATTTTCCTCCTCCTCTGCCGTGATCAATGGAATGAACTCTGCGTCAGCATCGATACCTTGTGTAAATTGAAAAAAACTATTGTCTAAAAGTTCGTTCATCTTCTGTAAATTGATTCTGTTCGAAAACAGCATTATAACTCAGTCATTCTGTCAGTCAAAATGCGCGAGAAACTCAGTTCGATCAGTGAGAACTCAGCATATAACGGACGGTAATGACTGGGCAAACCATGTGCCACTGCAACGAAATCGGAAATTTTGTCCTATTGCTGATCAAAAATATACTGAAGCACTTTGATCTCATGTTCAGACAGGGACCTCCCCCTTCGACTCATCATGTTATTGGCGTATTCAACAGCTTTATCGAACCTGAAAGGAACAAATCCATCTGACCCTCCCCAGGAAAATGAAGGAATGAATTTGTCCGGAAACCCGGCTCCGAAAATATTTGCGGACACTCCTGTAACTGTTCCTGTATTGAACATTGTGTTGATACCGCATTTAGAATGATCCCCCATGCATAACCCCATGAATTGAACATCAGTTTCAACAAATTCACGAGATTCATAGGAGTAAGTGTCTACATTGCCATAATTGTTCTTCAAATTGGAACAATTGGAATCTGCGCCTATATTACACCATTCTCCTATCAACGCATTTCCCAAAAATCCATCGTGTCCTTTATTAGAATAGGCTTGAAAGATCACGTTATTGACTTCTCCTCCGACCTTGCAATGTGGTCCCAACGTTGTTGGTCCGTAGATCTTTGAAGAAAGTTTCAGTGCGCTTCCCTCCGCCATCATTAATCCACCGCGAACAACAGAACCTTCCATGATCTCTGCGTTCTTACCGATATAGATCGGACCTGATTTAACATTGAGGATGGCACACTCTATTACCGCACCCTCTTCTAAAAATATTCTTGACGGATCACCGATCACCGTGTTAGTTTCTGAAAGCGGTGCGGAAACCCTGTCCTTTGTCAATAAATAGAAATCGCTTTCGATAGCTAAAGCATTTTCGGTATACAGATCCCATCGATTACCCAGAACAAGTGGCTTTTCTCCTTTGTATTCCACCTTTTGACTTCTTTCACCCTTTCCTGCGATCCAGTTGTCACCGTACCACAGATCATCGTTCGCTTCAAGACTGAAGATCACAGCAGCCAATTTCACATCAGGAATAACAGCGGCGTTCACAACCAGATCAGGTTGTTCACAAGCAGGAAACAAATCAGATAGATAGGATTCTGTCTTGTAAAAAATTTCGGCACCCGGATCAAGAAGTTGATAACGTTCAGAATTGGTCAATCCACCGATCCTCAACATTCCAACTGGTCTTGTCAGCGTTAATGGCGCAAAACGCAAATGCAATCCGTTATCGTCAAGCAATATTTTCATGATCTTAATTTACACTTATTGACTTCTTTGAAATAACCCATAATCCGACAAATGTCAATAAACCATTCAAAATCAACAATTCATAACCAAATTTGTATCCACTCAGCCACTCTACAGAATTCTTATCCAATCCATAGCACAGGAAAGGAACAAGAATACAAACGACAGGCACTGCCCATTCAACAAGTTTTCTTTTCGTCATTATACCATAAAAGAATAAACCCAATAATGGACCATAGGTATAACCAGCAATAGTCAGTATCAATCCGATCAGATCTGTTCCCGGATTATTATCGATATACCATTTTGTTAAAAGAATGATGATAAGGAACAATATTGAAAATCCGATATGAACGTACAACTTCAATTGTTGTCTTTCACTTTCCCTTCTTTTGTTAAAATTGAGGAAATCAATACAAAATCCTGTTGTCAAAGCTGCGAGTGCACTGTCCGCAGAGGCATATGAAGAAGCGGTTATTCCCAGAAGGAAGAAAATCCCGGCTATTATTCCAAAGTTATTCAGTGCGAGGGTTGGAAAGACATGGTCGGTAACAACATTTCCATCTTTCAAAGGCAAAAGGACTCCTTTCGCTTCAGCGTAGACATACAAAGCCCCTCCTAGCAGTAGGAACAGGAAATTCGTTATCACCAGCACGGTTGTAAATGAATACATATTCTTTTGTGCGTCACCAATACTCTTACAGGTCAGGTTCTTTTGCATTAGGTCCTGATCTAAACCCGTCATGGCAATAGCCAAGAACATTCCTCCAAAAAACTGCTTTGGAAAAAACAATTTGGAATTCGGATCATCAAAGAAGAAGATCTGTGTCATTGATCCGCCGGATGTTGTTTTGGTTGAAGATATCTTTTCGTACAATCCGGATAGATCCACCTGCAATACCTGAGCAATGATAACTGTACAGATCACCACTGCACTGACTAGGAAAAATGTCTGAAATGTATCAGTGTATACGATTGTTTTAATTCCACCTTTGAAGGTATAGACCCAGATCAGTATAACTGTTATCACCGCCGTTAACCAGTAGGGCACACCTAAATCCTTAAAAAGAAAAAGATGAAGAACAATTGTCGCAAGATAAAGGCGGGTAGCAGAACCCAACGTTCGCGAAAGAATGAAAAAACCGGCTCCTGTTTTGTAACTCACCGTCCCGAATCTCTTCTCAAGGTATTCGTATATGGAAGTTACATTCAACCTGTAGTATAAAGGCATCAAAAGCTGAGCGATGACAACATATCCCAACACATAACCCAACACGATCTGGAAATAGGCCATGCCTTCAGAAAGCACTTTTCCAGGAACGGAAATGAAAGTCACACCTGAAAGTGAAGCCCCGATCATCCCGAATGCCACAAGATACCATGGACTTTGTCTGTTCCCAGTAAAAAAAGTTTCTGAGCTGGCATTCCTGGAAGTCAGGTAGGAAATCAAGATAAGGAGCCCAAAATATCCTACCAAAATACCTATGATCAAAGAAGCACTCATATCAATTTTGAAACGTTGAAATTAATGAAAAATGAAGACTCAAAGGAGATGAATCCTTAAAGTGTTACTTTTTTCAGGATTGTAATTTTATCTTTGTTCTAAAATATGAAGTTCATGGAAATCGTATTACAGCTTGCACTGATCATAATCCCCGCAGGAGCAGTTCTATTGACAACAATTTATTTCCTTCGAAGAGAAACATCCAAGGAGATACAGTCCATGAAAATTGAACTCAAAAAAAGTAGACAGGATTTCTTCTTACCGAGTCGTGTTGAAGCCTACCAGCGTGCGGTATTATTAATGGAGCGTATTCATCCAAACAGTTTAGTAATGCGCTTACACAATCCGGGGCTTCCCGCAAAAGCATTACAAGCTAAATTCCTCGATTCCATTCGAGAAGAATACGACCACAATGTTGCTCAACAACTTTTCATTAGTCCACAGGCATGGCAGATGGTAAAAAACTCTAAAGAGGAAACCATTAAGATCATCAACATTGCTGGCAACCAAATGGACGTGACTTCAACAGGTATGGATCTTTCGGCTAAGATCTTTGAGATCGTTGCCGAGATCGGTCAATTACCTACAGAGATAACTGTTGAATATCTTAAACAAGAATTACAGGAACTTTTCTGATCTATTTAGACCAAAACGATCTTATTCCCATCAACCTCAATGATATCTCCGGGAATTAACTTTGCTCTTTTTCTGGTCTCCACATCACCGTTTCGAAGCACTTCTCCTTCGTCCACAATAAATTTCGCATGACCACCGGTTGATGCGATCCCGAGCACTTTCAATAACTGAATGAGCTCTATGTACTCCCCTTCGATCTTAAATTCCTTTTTCATTTCTTACCGTATTAACAAAGAGCTCATATAATTGCTCCGCCCCTTTGAATGAACTCAATTTGCCTTCAAAAACTTCTTTCTCCACTTTTTTAAGGGCCTGTATAAAATGTGGATCACCAAAAAATTCATATAAAATGAATTCCTTCAAGGTTTCACGTAACCAGTATTTATCCTGAATATGCCTATGCTCATTCCACCATCCATTCAAGCGGGTTTGATTCACAAAAGATTCTACAGTGTCCCAGATGACATCCATATTCCTGTTCTCAATACTGCTGCAGGTTGATGTCCCTGCGATCCACCCGCTTTTTTTAGGGGGGAAAAGATGCATCGCATTGGCATACTGGCGTGCTGCTAACTCAGCCTTTTTCAAATTGTCGCCATCCGCCTTCGTAATAACAAGTGTATCGGCCATTTCCATTATTCCCCTTTTTATCCCTTGCAATTCATCTCCGGCACCTGAAAGCATGAGCAGAAGAAAAAAATCAACCATGGAATGAACGAGTGTTTCCGACTGACCTACACCTACTGTTTCAATGAAGATCACATCGTATCCGGCAGCTTCGCACAAATAAATACTTTCTCTGGTTTTTCTTGCTACACCACCCAACGTTTCACCCGCCGCAGAAGGGCGAATAAACACGTTCGGATGAACAGAAAGGTCTTGCATTCTTGTTTTGTCGCCAAGAATACTTCCTCCGCTGGAGGCGCTGGAAGGATCTATAGCAAGGACAGCCAGTTTAAAACCCTTTTCAAGAACAACCTTCCCAAATGATTCAATGAAAGTAGATTTCCCAACACCGGGAACTCCGGTTATACCTATTCGAATGGAACGACCGGTAAAGGGTAATATCTTGTGTATCAGTTCAGCAGAAGTCTTCTTATCCTCTTCGCGCGTACTTTCAAGTAAGGTGATAGAAGTACTCAATGCGTCCACTTCCCCATTCAACAAATGAGGAAACAATGATTCTGCAGAGATCGAATTCCTACGTTCTTTGCGTTTCTTTAACCAATCGTTCAAATGGCGCTGATCCATTAATCAAAGATAGAAAAAGATCTAGGGGAAGACAAAGTTGAGAGTTTAGAATTTAGAACGCAGAGTTGATGAGGGCACGTAGAGCCCGATTGCATCGGGCTATGTCCAGGGGATTAGTTTAGAATTTTGGAGTTTGGTAATTAGCAAATAGTGATCAGATGAACCAAGAGTAAGCTGCCAGGATGGGAACGCGTTAACGTACCGAAACTCTTGAACATTTAAACCATTATACCATTATATATACATAATCTCTAATTTTAACCCGTGAAGAAGATCGGCTTGCTTTCGGACACTCATGGTTATTTAGACCCAAAGATCTTTGACTATTTTAAAGAGGTAGACGAGATTTGGCATGCCGGTGACGTCGGATCTTTAGAGGTCATTGATGAGCTCCGAAAATTCAAACCTACAAGAGGTGTTTACGGAAATATAGATGACCATATCCTGCGCAGAGAATGGCCTGAGTTCAATCGGTTCTATTGTGAAGACATCGAAGTCCTGATCACTCATATTGGTGGAAAACCCGGAAAATATTCGAAACTGGCATTCGACGAGCTGGAAAGAAAAGCGCCCAAATTGTTCGTATGTGGGCACTCACATGTTTTATTGGTCAAAATGGATCCGAGATACAATATGCTATGGATGAACCCGGGAGCTTGTGGAATTAAAGGTTTTCATCAAGTGAAGACAATTCTTAGATTTAGTATAAGTGGCGACCGCATTCATGATCTCGAGGTGATAGAACTAGGTAAGCGCGCGTGACCACTTTTGGATCGAAAGACAAAGTGACTACTGCTACTATTTAATTTATCGGAAATATCGCTTGAATAAAATTTTAAGCCCATTTTTGCGTTAGACATTCCTTATGAGATCGATATTCTTTGTTGTTAGTTTTCTCTTGAGCACTCAGTTGATAGGTCAAACAGGCGGTTCAACTGTCTATTCATTGCTCGACCTTACCTATAATGCACGATCCGCTGGTCTGGCAGGCGACTTTATAAGTGTTAAAGACAAAGACCTTAACCTAGGTGTATCCAACCCCTCTCTGTTAAATGAGAAGATGCATACTGGCATCGGTTTCAATCAGGCTTTTCTGACAGGAGGAATTAATTATGGGATGGTTGCCCATGCACGAAAATTAGGAAAAGGCACTTTCAATGGTCACATCAGATATGTGAATTACGGTGAATTTCAGCGAACAGACATAAATGGTGTCGAAATGGGAACCTTTCGTCCTTTCGAAAGCATCCTCGGAGCGGGATATGGAGTTCGGTTGAATCCCCGAATATCGGTTGGAGCGAATATAAATTTCATATACTCCCAACTTGAAAGTTATTCTTCATTTGGAACTTCAGTTGATCTGGCTGGAACCTACACCAATAAAAATGAGGACCTCTTAATTACAGCTCTTTTTAAAAATGCAGGAGTACAATTCAATCCATATAATGAAGACAGAGCTCCTTTACCGGCCGAGCTGCAATTGGCAGTTGCATACAAGCTTCCTCATGCCCCATTCAGATTTTCATTATTAGCGCATCATTTGAATAAATGGGATATCACCTATGTAGATCCTAACCTTAAACCGACTGTTGACCCTTTAACCGGCGATACTATTCCGGTAAAATATGCCGGATTTGGTGAAAAACTTGCTCGTCACTTTACTTATCAACTTGAAATTATCGCTTCGAAATCCATTCATCTAAGAGTAGGATTTGATTATCACCGTCGTCAGGAAATGAAACTGGAACAGCGTCCGGGCGTTGCAGGTTTTACCTTTGGAACAGGATTCTATTTCAAGAGATTCTCTGTTGATTATGGCTTCATGATCTTTTCAAGAGCAGGCTTTAACAACATGATCACTATCACATCTCACCTGGATCAGTGGAGAAAGTAAGAAATTAGAACGAATCCAAATTGATCCACTAAACCGATGAAAATAAGCCTTTACAAGGGATTCAGAGTTATCAACTGAAAAATGTTCACTTTTTTTTGTAACCTTTTACAGGCATACTCAGTACATTAGCCCAAACCATAACAAATTAAAGTTTATGAAAAAGTTAGCTATTTTAGTTGGAGCAATTGCGTTGACAGGTTCAACATTCGCTCAAAGACCGGTTGATGCTAATCCTTTCTCTTTGGAAGGTGGTCTTAGCCTTTCTGCTGGTAACACATTTTCTGCACCAAGCTTGAAACTGCGTTACTTCGCAACAGAGAACGTTGCTGGACGCCTTGGAATCCAATACAACTCCTCTAAAGAGACGATCAATCACTACGGTTTAGGGTCAGATTTCCTGCCAAGTGCTGATTCCTTAGGAACTGAAGTGAATACGTCATCCACAACTTGGTTGAGCATTGGTGGATCTTATCACTTCTCTCAGCTTGAGCGCCTTTCTCCATATGCTGCATTGGATGTAATGATCGGAATGGGATCTACAGGTGCAACATGGACAGATTTTGACGGATCAGACTACTCCGCCGGAGATGCTGCTGAGGTAAGCACTAAGACTTCTGGTTTTGGAATCAACCTTGCCGGTGGTTTTGATTACTACTTTGCTGAGAATGTATTCGTAGGAGCTGAACTTGGTTTCATGTTCATGTCTATGAATGACAAAGGTGGAGAAGCAACCTTCACTTCTGGAAGCACTTCTACTACAGTTACCCTGCAGCCTGCAGGAGGTAATTCTTCTTTCGGAAATGCTGCACAAGGTACGATCCGTCTTGGATGGAGATTCTAATCCAACAGATTTATAGGAAGGGGGCTTCGGCCCCCTTTTTCGTTTTTGTATTATTCGCTAATTTCGCTCAATGCCAAATAGAACTGAATTGATCATTGCCATAGACGGTTACTCCTCATGTGGTAAAAGCACACTTGCCAAAGCACTGGCAAAACATCTTGGTTATGTCTTTATCGACAGTGGGGCTATGTATAGAGGCATAGCACTATTTTGTCTTCAAAACAAGTTGTTTGAAAACGGCAAGATCAACATTGAAATGCTGGAGAGATCCCTTCCCGATATCCATTTGGAATTTAGAAAGAATGATTCTGATGGACAGGACCTCTATTTGAATGGAATCAACAGCGAAAGTATGATCCGTAGCACGGAGGTTGCCGGTATTGTCTCCTTGGTTGCAGCTATTCCTTCAGTACGCAAGAAACTGGTTGAAGAACAACGGAAAATGGGACAACACGGAGGAATAGTGATGGATGGACGTGATATTGGATCTGTTGTCTTCCCTAATGCGGACCTCAAACTTTTCGTTACTGCGGACCCGGATGTTCGTACACAAAGAAGATTTGAAGAGTTGAGGTCCAAGGGGATTCACATTGAACCGGAAGAAGTAAAGAAAAATCTGCTCGAAAGAGATCATCTCGATTCGACACGTCTCGACAGCCCACTGCTAAAAACAGTTGATGCTATTCTTCTTGATAACACTAACCTGACAAGAGAAGAACAGTTGAAATTCGCGCTTGATCTCGTACGAGAAAAAAGAAAAAAATAAATTAAAAACATTCTAAACTGTTATTTTTTTAAAATTTACTGAATTAACTAACCTTAGTTTTTTGTATCATTGCGCCTTCAAAAACTGAAAAAAGTGAATTCAATCGGCAAAATAACAGAAGAATTGATCAACAAAAGTCCCTTTTTGAGAGAGGCGATGACCGATGAATTGATCAATATTTCAGCACTGGCAAGAAAACTGAGACCAGAGATCGAAGAGATCACCGGTAGGGAAGTAAAAGAAGGTGCGATCGTTATGGCAATCAAACGAATGACTCCCGGGCTATATCACAGACTCAATGTGAAGATCACCAATGTCATGGGAGATCTGGGAGATTTTCTAGTCAGAAGTAATTTGAGTGATTTCACATTCGAAAATTCTGAAACACTAAAAACCAAACAAGCTGATCTCATTCACGAGATCAACAAAGAGAATGATACCTTCTTCACACTTTGTAAAGGTGTTTCCGAGACTACCTTTATTGTGAACACTCAGCATGAGGAGCTGATCAAAAGAATGTTCGGAAACGAAAGATTGAAATCACACACCGGAGATCTTGCTTCTGTTACGGTTAAGCTACCACAAGTGAATACAGAGATCTACGGAATTTATTACTATATCCTTAAGCACCTAGCCTGGGAAGGGATCAACATTGTCGAGCTGGTATCCACCTCAAACGAATTTACGATCGTTGTCAAGCAAGATGATGTTGACAAAGCGTTCAAGATCCTGATGCAGTTGAAAAGGGGACTTTAACTTCCCTGGCACTGTTCTTCCGGTCTTGCACCGCACAATCCGCAAACTGCACCTTCTTCCTGAAGCAGTGGATTATTACTTGCACACGTCCCGGCAAACTTACCGCCTTTTTTAGACCAGATCTTGATCGCAATACCGGCAAAAGCAAGAGCCAAAAGGCCAACAGTGATAAGAATAAGTTTCATTTTCAGAATTTTTACAAAGTTACGAATTAATCTTTCTTGATCAATTTACCGGTACTGTATTGATATACAATTGGCGCCCCCAATGTATTTCCTTTATACCATATATCACCTGATCCACTTAATTCTGCAACCAAGGGGACCTGATCTGCATTTACCTTCACAAGCCCCGGAGTATTGGAGATCACCGTAAGTGAATCTCTGACTTTCATCCCATAAGTATCACAGTACCCATTGCTTCTAATGTTCAGGTTCATATACCCTACTTCACCTGAAAAGGTAAAATCCCCCCAACCATGAGAGATTCCCGCAAAAATGGCCTCAGCATTCAGTTTGAGGTTCACAGGTCCGGCTCCATCACGGATCAGAAATGTCAACCAACCTACATTCAAGGTGCCAACATTCGTCATGGGCTCGGTCCCTTCAAAACGGATATTGATCAGATCTTTGAAATGTATCTCTGCCGTAACCTTGTGTTTGTATGATCGAAGAAAGGCACATTGATTCAGATTCGAAATTTCAAGTTGACCATCTGTTACTTTGCATTCAATAAAATTCAGGAGATTCTTTCCACCTTTCAAAACAACCTTCTCCACAGTATCCTGTACAAGAACATACTTCACTTTTTCACGCAGAAACATCGTTGTGTAAGGTTCAAGTAAAACCTCTCGTTCTCCCTCTTCACCGGCACTTTTTACACAAGAACGGAATTCTGCTTTTTTACACGAAACAAATGAAGCCATTACTAAAAGAAAGAAAAAAGTTCTCATTTATCCATATAATTAATGGTATAGCCCACTCCCCATTCAACATAGTCTGCTCTTGCCCAATGGGACTTCAGGCACAAATTAAGGTTCACCCCATTTTTAAAGTAATATCGCATTCCTATTCGGTGGTACATGAAATCCTCAGGTTGATACTTGTCCTTCAAGTAAACACCCATTCCAAGAGCGAAATGAAACCGGTCCAAAGGAAGTAGGTAAGCACCATACAGACCAACCTGAAAAATATCCCATTGTGTTTTTTCGATCTCAGGTCGATAAGCCAGAATCGCTTGTTTGGAGATCAGATCCAAACCATATTCCATCCCCACTTTCGGTTTTGAGAACCATCGTAATGATGCACTCATCGCATATACTGGATACTTCTTACCTCCGGTTGGGAACATTTCTTTTGCAGAAAAGATCCCTGTGAAATTGAGCAACCATCTTCGGAAAGGAAGATCGTTCTGAATGATGAGAGAATCAGCTTGTTTCATTCTTATCACCCGACCGAATCCAAGCGATACATAAGGTACATTTACACCCAGATTTGGAACCTTAAATGCACCGTTACTGAAATGGGTCATGTCCAATCCTAATGTCAGCGTATTACGTCTAAAACTGAAAGAGCTTTTTACACCAATGCAGATCAAAGCATTCAGTGGAGTACTCATTGCAACGTTCTTTGGATTGTCCTCATAGTTGAATGTTCGTGTAGTATATCCCAATCCACTTCCCAACTTACCGGCAAACTGATACTTTCCTGATTTAAAAAAGGGGAATTCAATGAATCCGTATGCGCCCCAATAACTGCCCAAAACCTCAAGGTTACCTACTGTTCCTCCAAATAACGTGAAACCGGTAGTCGGATAAGCGCACGCAGCATGCCATTGTTTTCGTCCCTTGGTTTGATGGAACCAGGTCAATTCACCTGCGAATGCATGTTCGGATGGCAAATGCCCCATAACACCTCTGTGAGCAGCCAAAAACCCACTTTTATAGCGCGCCTCTATCCCCCATTCTCTTTTGCTTTGAGCACCGGAAAATAGTGATATTACAAGAAAAAACAATAGAATCAACTGCTTCACGAGAGCAAAAATACGATTCCTTGTGATGAAATAAAACAGTGATCTGAAGTTCATTCCCACTTATTTAGACCCAACTTGAAATATTCCTAACTTTGAGCCATGGATAGCAGACTTGCGGCGTTCGAACGCCTACTCAACATTATGGATGACTTACGGGAAAAATGCCCGTGGGATAAGAAACAAACACTGGAAAGTCTTCGTCATCTCACCATCGAAGAAACTTATGAGCTGGCAGACGCTATTCTTGAAAACGACATGCAGTCTCTTAAGGGAGAGATCGGAGACCTATTCCTACACATGGTATTTTATTGTAAAATTGGTTCAGAGAAGGGTGAATTTGATGTCGAGTCAGTTCTGAATGCGATCTGTGACAAATTAGTGCACCGTCATCCTCACATTTACGGTGATGTTACGGCTGATACGGAAGAAGAAGTAAAGGCTAATTGGGAAAAGATCAAATTGAAAGAAGGAAAAAAATCTGTTCTCGAAGGTGTACCAGCCAGTCTACCCGCTCTGGTTAAAGCAAGCAGGATCCAAGAAAAAGTAAAAGGTATAGGTTTTGATTGGGACAATAAAGATGATGTATGGAACAAAGTTCAGGAAGAGATCAACGAATTCCGAGCTGAGGTAGAAGCTGGGAGCGATAAGATCGAGGAAGAATTCGGAGACCTTCTGTTTTCACTGATCAATTACGCCAGATTTATTGACATTAATCCTGAAAACGCACTTTCTAAAACCAACTCCAAGTTCATTCAGCGTTTCAAACTGATGGAAGAACTGGCCATTGAAGATAATAATGAATTACAAGGAATGTCACTCGAACAGATGGATGTTTATTGGGAAAAAGCCAAACAACGGTTAAATAAAAACGTTAAGTAAATAGATCATACATTTAAAGTTGTTTTCGATTGAAATAATCGACATGTCAAAGGAATCTATTATATTCGTTCGCTATATCAGGAACTCTTACCATGCTTAGAATTATTTTACTCTCCTTCTCCTTTTTAATCGTTTCGTTAACAGGTGTTTTTGCTCAGGATTTCATGATCCGAGGTTTTATCTATGATAAATCGAATGGTGAACCAATGGCTTTTGAGAAAGTTCGACTTTTAAGAGCTAGCGATAGTACAAATTACACAGGTGCCTTAACGGATGTTAACGGATTTTTCTCCATTGCAAAGGTCGAAAAAGGCAAATACATCCTGAAGATAGAAAATTTTGCTTACAATGTCATCACAAAAGATATTGAGGTAAAGGAACCAAAGGGCATTCTTGACCTCAAGTTTGAATTGGAGAAGAGCTCTGCAGTGAAAGAATTCGAAGAAGTGCAGGTAAGTGCTGAATCCAAGCAAAAAAAGAATGAAGTTCAGGTATCAACCATTAAACTGGATAAAAAAGGCTTGGAAAGAATCCCAAGTGTAGGTGCCGAGAACGATATCGTTGGTGCATTTTCAGTAACCCCCGGTGTTGTAACAACGGGTGACCAGGGAGGACAATTGTATGTTCGCGGTGGAACTCCTATCCAAAACAAGATCCTTCTCGATGGAATGACCATCTATAACCCCTTCCACTCAATTGGATTCTTCTCGATCTTTGAAACTGAACTAGTGAAGAACGTCGATATTTACACCGGTGGTTTCGATGCTGAATATGGTGGAAGAATTTCATCTGTGATGGACATCACTTATAGGGACGGAAACAGAAAAGAGTTTGGAGGAAAGGTTTCTGCCTCCCCTTTTCTTGCTAAAGCGGTACTTGAAGGACCACTGTCGAAACCAAAAAATGACAAGCCAAGTGCAGGCTCCTATATTTTTTCAGCGAAACACAGTTTACTCGATTACACCTCAAGATCAATTTATCCGGGCATCAATGAAGGGAACGGACTTCCATTCAACTTTACGGATCTCTACGGAAAAGTGACTTTCAATAGTGACGGTGGTTCTAAGTTCAGTGCATTCGGTTTCCACAATCGTGACAGTGTAAATTATTCAGTTGCAGATCTTGATTGGAAATCTTCGGGCGGAGGTTTAAACTTTCTTCTTGTTCCGAGCAGTAGTCCAATCTTCATTAAAGGACACGTGAATGGTAGTTCGTTTGAAACGACGTTCAATGAGATCGGCCAGGAACCTCGCTACTCCCAGATCGGAGGTTTTGACCTTGGATTTGACTTCACCTACTTCCTGAAGAATGAAAGTGAAATGAATTATGGCTTGAATTTCAATGGATTCAATACGAAGTTTGAGACATACAACGAGGCAAAAAGAAAGATTGTCGCGGAGAACTTCTCAACTGAGATCGGGACGTATTTCAGTTACCGACTAATTAAGGGGAGATGGGTTATTCAGCCGAGTATCCGAGGCCAAGTCTACGCCTCTTATTCGACTATTTCACCGGAACCAAGACTCGGAATGAAATTCAATGCTACAGAAAAATTACGTCTTAAATTCTCGGGTGGACGATTCTCACAGAACTTTACATCAGCATCCTCTGACAGGGATGTCGTAAACTTGTTCAACGGTCTTCTTTCAGCACCATCGGACGTTCAGTCTACATTTATTGATCAATATCAGAACGAAAGAAATCCGCGTAACGGAATCCAGTATTCTTGGCACGCGATCGGAGGTTTTGAATACGACCTCTCCAAGTACATTACTATGAACGTTGAAGGCTATTACAAGTATTTCTCACAATTGAGCAATATCAACCAGAATAAACTTTATGATGACGTGGCTCAATTTGCCAATATCGATGACGTTTACAAGAAAGATTTTATTCTTGAATCTGGTGTTTCTTACGGTGCTGACCTTTTGATCAAATACTCAAAGGATCGTCTATTCCTTTGGGGAGTTTATTCTTATGGTTATTCGACTCGATGGGACGGATTTGTGGAATACTTTCCGGTGTTCGACAGACGTCATAACCTCAACCTTGTTGGAAGCTATATGTTTGGAAAGAATAAGGATCTTGAATTGAACATCCGTTGGAATCTTGGTTCGGGACTTCCTTTCACTCCAACTGCAGGATTCTATCAAGGGGAGACATTCGCCGGAGGTGTAACAACAGACATAACAACTAGTAACCCTTCCAATGTTTCAACTTTATTGGGAACTTTCAACAGCCAGCGTTTGCCATATTACCATCGTCTGGATATAACAGTGAAAAAGCAGTTCACGTTCAAGAACAAGGATGTAATGGAGATCATTGCCAGTGTAACCAACGTTTACGACAGAAATAACATCTTCTACGTCAATCGCGTTACAGGTGAATCGATCTATCAGTTCCCTATCCTCCCAAGTATGGGATTGAGCTATAAGTTCTGATTCGTAATTCGTAATTCGTAATTCGTTTTTATTAATTAATCCACGCTTCAAGCGCCTTTTTCTGTTGACCGTTGGGATTTTCCATTGGAACAACTATATATTCCATGTAGAAGTTGCGCTGAACCTCAGGGAGCCGCAGTTCTAAGAGTCTTCCTCCGCGATTGATCGTTAAGAATTTGTCGTTCTCATCGAAGTAATTGAGCCATTTTTCCAACTCGCCGTTGACCATATATCCATTGATGGCAATGATTTCATCGTTCAGCATTAAACCACCCAGATCAGCAGGTCCTCCAGGATACATTGCTGCAACAAGAATACCCTGACCGTTAGGAATATACTTGAATCCCAATCTTGCAGCTGCATAAGACCTCGATGGAAAATGCTTGATCTCCAATCCAAGATACTCGAGAGCATCAGTCAATATTGCCTCATAGGAACTCGTTCCATGGATGAATTTCGCAAAGAACTCATCCAATGTATGTCCACAGATCGATTCAAGTTCGGCTTTATAATCTTGTTCAGAAACCCCCTTACCTTCCAATGCATAATTGAAATATAGGCGTTTCATCACTTCATCCAGTCCATATTTATTCCCTGTCGCCTTTAGGATCATAACATCTGTCACCAATGCAAGCAAACAACCTTCAGTATAAATAGAGACTTTTCTTCCGGGCGCACCGGGAACATATCCATCCAACCATGTATCAAAAGAGGATTCGGCCACAGAATAATTGAAACGACCATGATTATCGAAATGCTTCTGTAATTGTACGTTCAGTTCAAGCAGATAGTCTTTCAATTCAAAAACACCACTCTTCAAAAGGAAAAGATCTCCCATGTAAGTTGTTATCCCTTCGCAGATGTACCCCAAACTCGAGTAATTCTCTCTGGAAAAATCATAGGGAAACATCTCAATTGGACGGATATTTTTAACATTCCAAGTGTGATACAATTCGTGAGAAGAAACACCTAGTAACTCCTTATACAGACTTCCAAAGACATCATGTGATGGTCCAAGGGTAATTACTGTCGACTTACAATGTTCAACTCCATGATAGGCCTTTACAGGTAAGACCTGAATGAGAAAATGGTACTCAGATGTTGGGAATTCCCTGAATTTTTCGATCTGCTTCTCTGAAAAGGCTTTAAAGTCTTTCTTCAGTCGATCCCAGTCCGGTTTACATTCTCCCTGGAACCAAATGTGAAAATCAACACCTTCCGCTGAATAAACACCGTGTTGAAGGCTACCAGAACAAATGAAAGGTGAATCTGCCAGTTCATCAAAACTGGCCGCTCGCATGACGTGTGCATTGAGTTCCATTGATCCGGCTATACGCCAATTTTCGGGGATATGAACTTCAACTAAATGATCTTCATCCTTTGTCTCAACGGTATACACACAACAATTAACCGGATTCACGTAAAGCTGATCTTTTGAGAGGTATGTTGATCCTGCATTCAGATCTGCTGCATAATACGAATATTCTATAGTGATCTTGCTCTCACCTGCTGTGTTCACCTCCCATTTGTCTTTCGCAATTTTTTTAAACGAAAGTCGCTGACTCTTGCAGTCAAGAACTTTGAAGCCTTTTACGTTCTTAGCAAAATTCCCCAATTCATATCGTCCAGGGCGCCATGAAGGAAGTTGAATGGTCATTCGTTCGCCTTTAACCTCAAATTCTGCTCTGATGCGGATATATTGTTGATTCGGATTATCGATATAAAAAGAGTACTTTACCATAATGCAATTGATGTGATCTCAAAAATAAAGATTTAGAACGTATAAGGCCGTAAAGCACCCTTCGGAATGCAACAAAAAAGGCGATCATATAGACCGCCATTATTACATATTTTCTAAAGATCATGCATACATCTCATCTTGTAGCTGAGCGATCTTTGTATCCTCAAGATATGCATCATATGGCATCATCTTATCGATAATTCCATTTGGTGTGATCTCTACAATTCTGTTAGCTACAGTATTCACCAATTCGTGGTCATGTGAAGTGAACAGGATCGTTCCCTGGAATTCCTGCATAGCGTTGTTCAATGCGGTGATCGATTCAAGGTCAAGGTGATTCGTTGGTTCATCCATTAATAAAAGATTCGCCTTGGCTAACATCATTTTAGACAACATACAGCGTACTTTTTCTCCACCGGAAAGAACATTCGCTGTCTTCATGGCTTCTTCTCCCGTAAAAAGCATACGACCAAGGAAAGTTCTAAGATACACTTCCTCTCTTTCCTCATCAGTCTGAGCATACTGTCTCAACCAATCGATTAGAGGAAGTTTCTCCTGAAAATACTCCGAGTTATCGTTTGGAATATACGCCGTTGTGATCGTTGTACCGTAAGTAAAATCACCAGTTTCGGGTTTCATTTTACCGTTCAAGATCTGATAAAAAGCAGTGAGCGCCACTGAATTCTTTGAAATGAATGCGATCTTATCCCCTTTGTTCACGATCAAAGACAAACCTTTGAATAGCATTTTTCCTTCGTGTGAAGCACTCAGGTTATCAATCGATAAGATCTGATTTCCAGCGTCGCGATCCTGATGAAAAGTGATTCCCGGATATTTTCTGCTTGATGGCTGAATTTCTTCAAGATCAAGGTTATCCAACATCTTTCTGCGGCTAGTAGCCTGTTTCGATTTAGAAGCGTTTGCAGAGAATCGGGCAATGAATTCCATCAATTCTTTCTTCTTTTCTTCCGCTTTCTTGTTCTTATCCGAACGCTGACGTGCAGCAAGTTGTGAAGACTGATACCAGAAGGAATAGTTTCCCGTGAATAAATTGATCTTTCCAAAATCGATATCGCAAATATGCGTACATACCGTATCAAGGAAGTGACGGTCGTGTGAAACAACAATCACCGTATTTCTGAAATCAAGTAAGAAGTCTTCCAACCAACCGATCGTTTTAAGATCAAGGTCGTTGGTAGGCTCATCCAATACAAGAACGTCCGGATTACCGAACAAAGCCTGAGCAAGGAGCACCCTTACTTTTAACTCGTTGGGCATGTCTTCCATCTTCATGTAGTGCTTGGATTCCTCAATTCCAAGGTTACTCAAAAGTGTCGCAGCATCCGTTTCAGCATTCCAACCTTCCAGGTCAGCAAATTCTGCTTCCAGTTCTGCTGTTCGCATTCCATCTTCATCAGAAAAATCTGGCTTAGCATACAAGGCATCTTTTTCTTTCATGATCTCATAAAGGCGCTTGTGTCCCATGATCACCGTTTCAAGTACTTCAAATTCATCAAATTCAAAGTGGTTCTGCTTAAGAACCGCCATTCGCTTACCCGGCTCCAGCTCTACCCTTCCGGTAGTCGGATCCTGGTCACCGGTAAGAATTTTAAGAAACGTTGATTTACCTGCACCGTTGGCACCGATGACGCCGTAGCAGTTGCCTTGAACGAATTTAACGTTCACTTCATCAAACAGGACGCGTTTACCAAACTGAAGGGATAAATTGTTAACTGAGATCATAATTCACTGGAAATTTGGCGCAAAGATACGCAAACCAAGGTGATTTACGAAATGTAGCTTTGCGGAATTCGGCGAATTGAACCTTTGAACTCTTTAACGCAGAAAACATTTGTATGGCTACCTAGTTCAACGCAGTGAAGTCGAGGTGCGAACGCCAAATACTTTGATTTCTCAAAACTTGAAACCAACCCTATTTCATCCATGCCAGATTCCTGGAATACATAAAGATGAATGTTCCGGAGATCAGTATATTAAATACAACCGCAATTGTTGGAATATCAGCCGGACTGACGAAGAAATACAGTTGAGCAACTGAGATCAAGCTATAAACAATGTAAAGATGGAATCCCAGACGATTACCGTTCCACATGGATATTGCACCAAACAATCCAATGCCCAAAACGATCAACGAAACCAAACTTGCCGCATAGAAATTACTGTTCAGAGACTCATTCATTCGCTGGATCTGCTCAAAAAGATCAGCAAGACCATCCATGCCATTTGTACGCAACTCTTCATTCGCCTCAATGATATCGGCACGATCCGCAAGAATGCGTTCTTCACTTTGCGGACCGGATATCAAAGATCCCATTGCCCCAAGCAATGAAAGTCCAATCGAAATAAAACTTAAAATGCAAAGCACCTTTAAAAATGAAGGGCGTTCCTCACGCTTCATTTCTTGATTATCAATTTCTTCGTACATAATAATTTCTGTTCTTAGAGTGATTTTACAAATTCGGTACTTTCAATTATTCTTGGATGAAGGTAATCATCGTCACTCACAAAACCAACTCTCGATCGATAACTTTCAAATAATTGCTCCAACGGTTCACTCGAGCGCAAAGGTCTCCTGAATTCAAAAGCCTGCGCCGCTGTCATGAGCTCAATACCCTGAATGGTAAAACAATTCTGAACGATCCTGAACAGTTTTGTAGCCGCATTTGCTCCCATGCTCACATGATCTTCCTGACCGTTTGAAGAATCTATAGTGTCGATCGATGCAGGAGTACAAAGCTGCTTGTTCTGACTTACAATCGACGCACAGGTATATTGTGGTATCATAAATCCGGAATTCAGACCTGGATTGGCTACAAGAAATGCCGGTAGTCCTCGCGTACCTGAGATCAATTTGTACACCCGACGCTCGGAGATGCTTCCTAGCTCCGCCAATGCGATAGCGAGAAAATCCATAGTAATCGCTAATGGCTGTCCATGGAAATTACCCGCAGAAACGACATCGTCGTCTTCCGGAAATACAGTTGGATTGTCCGTAACCGCATTGATCTCACGTTCCACGATCTGTTCAGCGTAATCAATAGCATCTTTCGAAGCACCATGCACCTGAGGAATACATCTGAAGGAATAAGGATCCTGAACATGGGCTTTTTCCTGCTTGATCACCTCGCTGCCTTTCGTTAATTCACGGAAGATCTCTGCCACTTCTATCTGCCCTTTCTGATTTCTTATCTCATTTACATTGGCTTGAAAAGGATTGATCCTACCATCGTAACCTTCAAGAGACAAAGCTGCCACTTTATTCCAGTTAGACCACAATTGTTTTGCTCTTGAAACGGAGAATGATGCGTAGGCGCTCATAAACTGCGTTCCGTTCAACAATGCCAGACCCTCTTTGGATCGCAAAGTGATAGATTCCAATTGAAGACCCTTTAAAACTTCAGCTGACTGGTGTTTTTTGCCTTGAAAATAAACCTCACCTTCTCCTATAAGCGGCAAGGATAAATGAGCAAGCGGTGCAAGGTCTCCGGAAGCACCTAAACTTCCCTGTTGATAAACAACCGGTAAAATGGAATGATTAAAAAAGTAGATCAGCCGCTCGACTGTTTCTACCTGAACTCCTGAATTACCGTGAGATAATCCAAGGATTTTCAGTAATAACATTCGTTTCACCAATTCCTGAGGTACTTCTTCACCAGTCCCACAGGCATGAGAAAGAACCAAGTTACGTTGTAATTGCTCCAGATCCTTTTCCTCGATCGCAGTATTACAAAGTGAACCAAATCCGGTATTGATCCCATAGATCAGCTTATCGTGGCGTTTGATCTTTTCGTCCAGGTACTCCCTGCATTTATGAATACTCGCCCTTGCTTCTTCACCTAAGGACAGTGTGAAATGTTCTTTCAAGATCACATCTACTTCATCAAGCGTGATCCACTGATTATTTACTGTATAGTTCATTTTATCCAATTCGATTGATCAGTTCTTCGATTGTCACTGAATCCTGTTCCCCGGAAAACATATTCTTCAGCTGAATAATACCCGAATTGATCTCATTTTCTCCGACCAATGCCACGTAACTCACATTTCGGTCGTTGGCATATTTCATCTGTTTCTGCAATTTTGACGGTGTTGGATAAAGTTCACAGTCGATTCCGGCATCACGTAACTTTTTAACCAGCTTCATGCAATGCAACTGTTCTTTTTCACCAAAATTCACAAATAAAAGACTCAATCCCTGATCAGTCTCGGCAGGAAACAATTCCAACTCGGTCAGTACATCATAAATTCTGTCTGCACCAAAGGAAATTCCAACGCCTGACATTCCTTTCATACCGAACAAGCCGGTAAGGTCGTCATATCGTCCACCTCCACAAATACTTCCCATTTTGACATCGTGTACCTTCACTTCGAAGATCGCTCCTGTGTAATAGTTCAAACCTCGTGCAAGTGTAATGTCAAATTCCACTTCAGCTTTACAAAGTCCGAGTTCAGTTACCTGATCAAGAACGAACTGTAGTTCATCCAAACCAGATAGTCCAATTTCACTTTCTGAGAGAAAACTGCGCATTTTCGCCATTTTCTCAGCGTTACTTCCCGAAAAAGAAAATAACGGCTTGATCTTTTCAATTGCGTCGTTAGAAACCCCTTTTTCCTCCAACTCCTTCACAACACCCTCCTCTCCGATCTTGTCGAGTTTATCTATTGCAACAGTAATATCAACGAGTTTATCCGCTTCTCCGCTCACTTCGGCAATACCCGACAAGATCTTTCTATTGTTGATCTTGATCGTGAAACCAGGCAATTTAAGATCGTTGAGCACCTCATCAAAAAGCAACACGAAATCTACCTCATAAACAAGCGAATCACTTCCAACCACATCTGCATCACACTGGAAGAATTCCTGATAACGACCGTGTTGTGGACGATCAGCGCGCCAAACAGGCTGGATCTGGTATCGTTTGAATGGAAAAGCCAGATCATTTTGATGCTGAACCACAAATCGTGCGAAAGGTACCGTAAGATCATAGCGAAGGGCTTTCTCTGCCAAAGAATTGGCAAATCGAGGAAGATTATCCTGAGCCAATGCTTCCAGATCAGCTTTTCTTACCTTTTCTCCGGAATTAAGAATTCTGAAGATCAAACGATCTCCTTCTTCTCCGTACTTACCGAGCAGAGTAGTGGACAATTCAAATGACGGAGTTTCGATCGGAGCGAATCCATATTTTCTGAATGAGCGTTTGATCGTATCGAAAATGTAAGTCCTTCTTGCTACCTCCTTCGGTAGAAAATCACGTGTTCCTTTAGGAATGGATGGTTTTTGTGCCATATTCGTTTTTCGAGGGGACAAAGTTAGCATTTGTCCTCACATTAAATGATACTGTTTATTGTTCTCTGGAAGTCGGATCAAAGTGGGATATCCTTCTTACCTAACCACCTCAAAACATTTGAGCTCCAGATCTCATCTGATTCATTTTGCTCGAGGATACCGGCCTCAACGGCAAAATCGATCACTCTGCCCGGATAAGATCTACCAACCCCTTCCATCTCACCTAACGGATATGGATCATCCAGTCCTGCCACGATCTGCCCTGCTCCTACCCTTGTTTTCAATAACTGTAATGTGTATGCATCATGAACCAGTGTATCAAAGAAAACATTCTTATGACCGAGCGTTGCTCTCGGATCGGAAGCTCCCTCGAAAAGATCAGGACGACCATCATAACCCTGCAACCTTCTTCCATAGTTGGCCTGTCCTAGCATGCAACCATGTGCAAAGCATGTTCTAATACCCGGAAATTTATTAGCGTAATCTTTTAACGAGTAAAAATGAAGTGTATCTGCTGTTTGCGCCATCATCCAGACAAGGTGGAAACGCCAGTAAACATCCTTGAGCTTAACCATTTTCTCTCCGTCATAAGGATGTATCTCGATCGCTAAACCATACTTGTTTGCCAACTCAAAAATAGGTTCTACACTATCATCAACGACTGATAACCACTCTCCCTCCTTATTCAGGAAATGGGTAGGCAAACAAAGCAAGGGCAATTTCAATTCTTCAACGCAACGTTCGATCTCTTTCAAGGCATCTTCCAAATACAATGGTTGAACAACAAATCCACTGGTAAATTTGTCCGGTCTTCTTTCTTGAATGCTGGCATTGAAGTCATTTTGCCATCTGATAGCATCGTGCGCATCCTGTCGGTCCCAACCATTGCAATAGACCTGAGAAAGGTTCAACATCACCCCGTGATCGATCCCATAACGCTCCATCCAATCCAGTTTTTCCTCAAAAAAGAAACTCGGATCAGTTATCGGCCTACTCCAGTCATCCTGTCGCATAAACTTTCGGTCCTCATCTATCCAAAAGAGTTTTTTATCTCTCATGAACTGAGGTATTTCATGCGGTTCAGGCAATAAATGTCCGTGACCGTTTATCTTGATCTTCTTCGTCTCCATCGCAATAAGTCGTTCAATAATCTCAAAGTTACACACAAAAAAAACGGCCACCAAAAGGTGACCGTTTTTCAACACAATTTCAATTTATTCAGAAATAATTATTCTCACCTGACTGTTTGATGTCATAGTTCTTACGTGTAAAGAATATACTCCATCGGCTGCCTCATTAAGATCGATAATAAGGTTATTTTGTGAAGGATCCTTCAATACATAAACCAATCGCCCGGCTGCATCATAAACAGTCACCTCCAGCAATTGATCATTAACAACTTCAATGTTAAACACTCCACTTGATGGATTCGGATAAACGTTCACACTGCTGATCAACTCTTCCTCCAAAGAGGCACATCCAACAGTAATGTTCTGAGCTGCTGATGAACTACATCCATTGGCATCAGTATAGGAGTATGTTATCACAAAAGTTCCATACCCGGCAACAGCAGGATCAAAGACATTAGAACTCACTCCTGTCCCGCTGTATACACCTCCTGCTGGAGCACCTCCAGATAAGGTTATTGCCGGATAATTGATGCATACATCATTGAAAGCATCCAAAGTCACACTTGGTCTGGTGAACGGAGATGATTGTACACTTGCAGAAGGACTCGTACAAGATCCCACTGTTTGAGTGGCATAGAACACACCAGATGTTGTAACCGTGATCGAAGGCGATGTTTCTCCAGTCGACCATTCTATAGCTGTTCCGGATGCCGTAAGAACTGAATACCCACAGAAATTCTCAACAGTTAAAACTGGTGCTGCAGGAATTGTCGCACCATTGATCGTTTCGGAAACTGTATTGGAAGAACATCCATTATCAGTAATGACATTGTAGGTTCCGGCTCCCAGACCTGCTATTGTGTATGGTAGTGAAACCCCACTTTGAATCCCTGATGTAGTTCCTGACCAGCTAACAGTAACTGTACCTCCGGTTCCATTGATCGTGATCGATCCATCCATACCTCCGCAGGTTGAAGGTTCTTGAACATCGGACACAGATATCACCGGTGCAGACAAAGGATCTGCAATTAACGTTGACGGTGAGCTTGTACATCCCGCCACAGTTTGGGTAACCGTGTACGTTCCAGCGGTTGACACTGTAATAGAAGCCGTTGTCTCTCCAGTTGACCAAACAGGGTTTGTTCCTGTTGTGGAAAGTACAGAGTTTCCACAGTTGTTGATAACTGTAGCTGTTGGAGCTGCAGGTATCGCGACCGGCGCAGCAGTTACCGTCGCCGGAGCACTGGTACAACCACCAACAGTTTGGGTCACTGTGTATGATCCAGCAGTGGAAACAGTGATCGAAGAAGTCGTAGCACCAGTAGACCAAACAAGGTTCGTTCCTGATGCACTCAAAACTGAACTTCCACATGCGTTTGATACAGTCACAGTTGGTGCTGATGGTGCTGATGGATCAGAAATGGAAACTGAAACAGGATCAGATGCACAGCCGCTGTCGAAAACAAAAGTGTAGGTACCTGCTGACAATCCCGTTGCAGTGTACGGAAGAGCTACTCCATTAGCTGAACCGCTCGAAGTTCCTGTCCATGAAATATTTCCAGTACCTGTACCCGTGATTACAACACTTCCAGTTGCAGAACCACATGAAGATGGATCAGTTATCGTTCCTGTAGCGATCACAGGAACAGATAAAGGCGCTGCTGTGACACTAGCTGGTGAACTTGTACACCCATCAACCGTCTGAGTTACAGTGTAGCTTCCTGCCGTAGTAACGGTAATAGATGAAGTCGTTTCTCCTGTTGACCATATAGGGTTGATTCCTGTGGCCGTAAGAACAGAGTTACCACAGTTATTGGTCACTGTTACTGTTGGAGCGGACGGAGTTGCAACTGGAGCAGCAATTACCGTTGACGGTGAACTTATACATCCCGCCACAGTCTGGGTAACCGTGTACGTTACAGCGGTTGACACTGTAATAGAAGCCGTTGTCTCTCCAGTTGACCAAACAGGGTTTGTTCCTGTTGTGGAAAGTACAGAGTTTCCACAGTTGTTGATAACTGTAGCTGTTGGAGCTGCAGGTATCGCGACCGGCGCAGCAGTTACCGTCGCCGGAGCACTGGTACAACCACCAACAGTTTGGGTCACTGTGTATGATCCAGCAGTGGAAACAGTGATCGAAGAAGTCGTAGCACCAGTAGACCAAACAAGGTTCGTTCCTGATGCACTCAAAACTGAACTTCCACATTCATTCGTAACGGTAGTTGTCGGCGCAGAAGGAACAGGAGTCGTAGTCAGTGTAATTGACTCACATACAATCGAAGCTTCGTCAACACAACCTACACCGTCCTCTCCCCTCACAAAATAAGTTGTAGTTGAAGCGGAAGGGATTGTGAAAGTAGAAGTATTCGTTGTTCCCACGAGTGTTCCACCACAAGAACCGGTATATATACTCCATGAAGTTGCACTGTTCAGTGTCCCTGAAATGTTCAGTGTTGCTGACTCCCCTTCACACACAGCGGCAGGAGTTAAACTCAAAGTTGGAGTCGTTGGATTGTTACAAATATTGGGAGTGACACAGATCTGCAAGGACCATCCTGTAAGTGACCCACCTTGATTGTTTACACCGTCAGAAACTGTTAGTATCCAGTTCCCATTTGACGCTTGTCCATTGAAGACATTGAGCGACTGTGCCGGCTGGTATGCAAGTCCTGTTGTCGGAGGACAAGGTATTACAGCTGAAGCTGCAGCCTGATCAAAATCAAGGTTGAAGTTGTCATTGTTTCCACACTGACCACTCATCAATGTAATGGTAGATCCTCCTGGACTTGTAAGTGTAAAGGTGAGGTCCCCCATCCTGGTGTGTGTTCCGGTTAGATCGATCACATTCACATCCGTAATGGTTCCGGTCATTGGAACTGAAATTGTTGAAGTAATAGTAGGAGTTCCTGTGTTAGAAATGGTTATCGGTAGACCTGTAGCCGAATAGGTCATACATCCTGTAGTTGTGAAACTGAATGTTGCTCCATATCCTGATGATCCGCATGTTCCAACAACTTGAACATGCCAGTAGTATGTTGTATTTGGGCCAAGTACAGAAGTCGTAAATGTTGCTGAAGTTAATCCGGTAGATTGAGCTACAACATTCGTAAATCCTGCATCAGTAGCAATTTCGATCGAATACGTTGCTCCAGTAGCAGCCGAAATGTTCCAGTTAAAAGTTGTTGGAATAGATAAATCTGTTGCACCATTCGCAGGTGAAATATAAGACACTAGAGTTGGACTCGCTTCAACCGTGATCAAAACCTGATCAGTATTCGTACATCCCTCTGCCGAAGTCCCGGTAACCGTATAAGTAGTAGTGGATGCCGGTGTAAAAGCTACATCATTGGTAACACCATTATTCCATGAATAAGTCGATGCTCCCGATCCGGACAATGTAACACTCTGACCAGCACAAATAGCCTGATCTGTTCCTGCATTAACGCTAGGTAAAGGATTTACAGTGACTGTGTACTGTGCACAAGTGCCACCAGATACACATCCCCCCGTTCCTCTTACGAAATAAGTGGTAGTAACTGTAGGTGACACTGTAATAGAAGTACCTGTCCCTGCGATCGTACCACCGCAAGAACCGGTATACCAAGTCCAGGTTGTTGCATCGTTCAGGATTCCGCTCGCAATCGAAAGAGTTGTGCTACCACCAGCACAAATAGAACTGGTACCAGATACTGTAGGGACATCAGGATTGTTGCAAGGCACCGGTGGATCCACGCAGATTTGTAATGCCCAGCTTGTAAGTGACCCTCCATCCTGATCAGCTACATCCTGAATAGTGAGCGTCCATGTACCGGCAGCATCCTGACCATTGAATGAAGAAAGATTACCCAGTGGCTGATATGTTCCACCTCCAATTGGAGGACACGGTATTGATGCATAAGCAGCCCCGGTGTTGTCGAAGTTAATATTAAAATTGTCCGTTGTGGTACAAATACCATTGAATAGGGTGATCGTCGTTCCTGCAGGACTCGTTAGCGCAACGTTAAGATCGCTCATATAAGTATGAGTACCAACCAGATTAAGTACATTGACATCGGTAATTGTTCCACCTGTAGGTATTGTAATAGTAGATGTAACCGTTGGTGTTCCCGTAGCAGAAATGACTACCGGAACATTTGATGATGCCGCAGTTGAACAGGTGCTTGTGGTAAAACTGAAAGAGCTAGACCAAGGTCCGGTTCCACAACCCGAAACAGCTCTGACTCTCCAAAAATAAGTAGTCGAAGTTGCTAACAAGGAAGATGTGTAGGTATTTGTGGATAAACCTGCTGCCTGATCAGTTAACGAAGCGAAACCAGCATCAGTGGAAACTTGAATTTCATAAGTTACCCCCGTTCCTGAAACTGCTCCCCAGGTAAATGTTACCGGAGAAGAAATTCCTGTTGCTCCATTCGCTGGAGAGGTCAAAGTAACCGCTGTTGGGGCTGAACTTGAAATATTGAGTGTAACGGTAGATGTTTTTGTGCCGGATGCACTGTTACCTGTAATAGTCAAAACATAAGAACCAGGAGCCGCCGAACCTGTATTTGAAATGGTTAGGACACTTGTTCCAACCGGAGACACTGGATTAACTGAAAAAGAGGATGTCGCTCCTGCCGGTACACCCGTAACAGATAAATTGACGGGAGTGTTGTATCCTCCGATTGAACCAATGTTGACATCAAATGTTGCATCTGATGGTTGACAGATACTAACTGTTGCTGGGGTTGCAGTTAATGTATAATCAAAAGTTGCAGCAACAATTGTAAAGTTATTGTTCGAAATATCGAAAAAAGTACCATTTGAACACACGACCATCACCCTGCAAGTTGTTGAGGGTAAGTTAGGTACTGTTATCACCTGTGATCCATCATTCGGTACATTTGTCGCTAAAACGGTTGGATAGGTCAATCCTCCGTCTGTGGAAAGTAGTATATCAACAAATCCACAGGCAACCGGAGCTATATCCGTATTTGCCACGCTCCATGTTACCGTTTGAGAAGTTGCTCCGGTCCAGGTAATACCCGTTGCCGAAGGATAATTCACAATAAAAGGCCCAGCTGAAGCAACAGTTGTAACGGTCACATCAGCGAAATCATTACACCCTCCAGCAGCAGGGGAATTATCGCGAACTGTAACTCTGAAATCCATAACTCTTGCTACAGAAGGCAAAACCTCCCATGTGTATGGACCATTCGTTGCTAAAGAAGATAAACTTGGGAAATAACGTGTAGGACTGGTAGATGATGGAAAACTTCTGAAGTTTGGACCAACCGTTGATGTTGCCACAGGTGGTTGCGTAGAAGTTTCGTTGTCCATCTGTTCCCAGTTATACGACACTGGATCACTGTCAGCATCAGTAACTGTCGCTGTAAGTGCAAATGGGGTATTTATAGGGATATTGATATTTCCGCTAGTTGCGGTAATCACCGGTGCAGCATTTGCCAAAGTTGAAATTTGCTCACATGTATGTCCTGCACTTAAGATCTCAAAACTTATCTCCTCTAAACTCTTTCCAGAAAAATGATCATCTGAGTTGTTCTGGACATTTGGCGCACAAATTCCCGCATACCCCATGATAGTGCTGGCACTCCCTGGCTCAACTGCCGTAGCATTATTACGGTTACAGTTGTTGTTCTGCGTATGATTGGCACCGAATTGGTGTCCCACCTCATGAGCCACGTAATCAATATCGAATGGATCTCCGATTGGTGCCGCACTTCCTGTAACACCCCTAGCCTTTTGACCTCCGGTACAAACAACACCCAATCCAGCTAGACCTCCACTATTCGTACCGAAAACGTGTCCGATGTCATAATTCGCTGAACCGATAACCGCATCACAATTGGTCTGATTCTGATTGATCATCGTACCCGGTGTTCCGTTGGTATAGGGATCTGTTGTGGCATTTGTATAAATGATGAGGTTATTATTGGGAACTAAAGTCATCGTGATGGCCATGTCCCTTTCGTAGATTCCATTCACTCGGTTCATGGTTGTGTTTTGTGCAGCAAGCGCCAAGGCTACTGTACCTCCATGAAATGTAGTGTATTCACCTGTTGCAGCGATTGCAATTCGATACGATCTCAACTGACAAGTACCGAACATCTTTGGTGTTCCACCTTTTCCACCTTTCAAAGTTTTAATATCTGAATTGAAGTCACATTCAAAAACTTTATCGGTAGAAAAATCTTTTCGGGAGTAAACTATATAATAATCTGAATTACCCTTCACAGCAGGATCAATGAAAATGGTTGATTGCCCCGGAATCATGATCATAGCATGTAAACCATGAGGAGTAATGTCCCATTTTACAACAGCACCATTGTCAACACCTGCGGCATCATATGTTTTTATTTCGGGAAACAAGGCCGCTAGCTGAGGATGCATTGTACTATTTTCTCCTGCTCGATACGTTTGCAAGGTACCATCCGGATGTGGCAATAGGAACTGGGCGATAAAACCACTATTCTCTATCTCCCGGTGAGCCACTCCTACCATTCCGGTGCGAAGTGCATCCACATCCAATTGGTAGAATCGTGCATTTGCAGCTGAGATTTGAATTTCTCCTATTGCCGCAATTTGCGCCTTTGACACTTCGTTGATCGAATAATTGATCTTCTTTTCATTTTGACCCCACAGTGATGTAGTGATCAAAAAAATCGACATTAAAAAAGGTGTAAGTCTTAGCATCTTATAAAAATTGAAAAAATAAGAAGGGAGGAACAAGAATTGCTCCTCCTTGGTTTCATATGTTTATTTGTTAATTACCAGTTTTTCATGATGAATAACGTCTCCAATGGACAATACCATTGAATACATTCCTTCAGCATGGTTTTTAAGATCGATGATTATTTCCTCCTCAAGGGATTCAATTTTTTGTATCATTCTTCCCGTCTGATCAAATATCTCAATCAAGATTGATTCTTTTGTCGTCTGTTTAACTTGGAAAATACCATTAGATGGGTTTGGATACACCAAATAAACCAATTCTTGATTCTCCATTAGGTCAACACATCCAACAGTAATTGGTTGATGAGCAATATTTGAACAACCATTACCATCAGTGTATTCATAATAGATCAAGAAAGTACCCGCTCCAGACACGGAAGGATCAAAATTGCTTCCAACAACACCGGTACCGGTATATACTCCGCCTGCAGGAATTCCACCTGTAAGCTCAAATGCAGGATCATTAACACAAATATCAGCTAATGGTGCAAAAGTAACTGCAGGGACTGAAAGTGGATTAGCTACAGCTTCTGCAACAGGACTGGTACAACCATTTACTGTCTGGGAAACAAAATAGGTTCCTGCTGTTGTCACCGTTACCGTTGAGCCTGTTTCACTTGTTGACCATTGCAAATTACTACCTACTGCCGTCAACGTTGATGAACCACAAGCATCCACAACAGAAACAGAAGGCGAGGAAGGAATGCTCAATGGATTAGCTGTTGCGCTTCCCGCTGAACTCGTGCAAAGTCCATTAGATTGAACCACAGTGTATGTACCTGGGTTAATCACAACGATGGATGATGTAGTTTCACCTGTAGACCAAACAACTGATTCCGTCGCATTTGATGTAAGCACTGAAGTACCACAACCATTTGTTACCGATACAACCGGTGTTGGAAGACCGGAACTCGGATTTGCAAATACAGAAGCCGATGAACTTGTACACCCTCCAATGGTCTGTGTTACAGTATAGGTGCCTTGAGATGTTACTGTTATGGAAGATGTTGTCTCACCTGTCGACCAAAGTAAATTACTACCCGTTGCTGAAAGAACTGAATTTCCACAATTGTCTGAAACACTTGTTGCAGGAGGCGAAGGAATCGCAAGTGGTGAAGCATTCACTACAGATGGTGTACTTGTACAACCATTGACCGTCTGAGTTACGGTAAAAGATCCTGCATTACTTACAATTATCGATGCTGTAGTCTCTGCGGTTGACCAAACAAATGATCCGGTTCCACTTGCAGTCAAGGTGGATTCGCCACAATCATCGGTTACTGTAACAGTTGGAGAAGCTGGAATAGCATTTACTATTATTGCTTGTGTGTTGTTTGGCGATGTTCCACATGAACTGGATGCGTTGACCGTAATGTTTCCTGAGGAAGTACCGAAATTAACAGTAATAGCTGTAGTTCCTTGACCACTAACTATTGATGCCCCTGATGGTACACTCCAAGAATAATTAGTTGCACCAGTCACCGAGGCGATCGAATAACTTTGAGTCTGAGAAGCACAAACTGATGTTGGTCCTGAAATCGTTCCCGGTGCAGCAGGAGCAGAACCACTTAAAGATACAGATAAAGATGCTGCAGCTGAAGTTCCACATGAATTTGTTGCAGTAACTGTAATGTTCCCAGGATTTGATCCAAATGTCACAGTTATGGAGTTGGTGCCTGCACCAGATGTAATTGTTGCATCTACCGGTACAGTCCAATTATATGATGTTGCTCCGGAAACAGAACTGATCGAGTAAATATTTCCTGAAGATCCTGGGCATACACTTGGAGATCCAGAAATTACACCCGGGGTTGCAGGAGCTGAATTGACCGTGATGGCCAAGGATGCTGCGGTTGATGTTCCACATGCATTTGTCGCAGTAACTGTTATGTCACCAGATGCTGAGCCCATCGTGATAGTTGCAGAAGTTGTTCCCTGACCAGCAGTAATTGTTGCTCCCGAAGGCGCTGTCCATGTGTAACTTGTGGCTCCTGGCACGGCTGTTATTGAATAAACATTACCAGTTGCCCCAGAACAAACGGTTGTTGTTCCAGATATTGTTCCAGGTGCAGCTGGTGCATTGTTAACTGTAATGGCTAATGTCGATGCACTTGATGTCCCACATCCATTTGTCGCAGTAACTGTTATGTCGCCAGATGCTGAGCCCATCGTGATAGTTGCAGAAGTTGTTCCCTGACCAGCAGTAATTGTTGCTCCCGAAGGCGCTGTCCATGTGTAACTTGTGGCTCCTGGCACGGCTGATATTGAATATACATTGCCAGTTGCCCCAGAACAAACGGTTGTTGTTCCTGAAATTGTTCCAGGTGAAGCAGGTGCTTCATTAACTGTAATATAACCTGTAACAGTTTCTACATCAGATCCCGCAGCATTGGTAGCTGTTAAGGTAACATCATAGACCCCAGCAGTCGCATAAGTCACCACAGGATTGGCATCTGTTGATGTCGCCGGGGTTCCTCCAGGGAATGACCAGGAATAAGATGTTGCATCTGTTGACGTATTGGTAAAGGTCACAGTGCTTCCTGAACACAAGGTAGTTGGTGCGCCGGTGAAACTTGCGACAGGCTGAACAGCAGATGCCACTCCACTCAAGTTGATATTATCAATAAACAACCTGTTTCCATATCCTGAAAGGTTTCTAAAGGCAACGATGACTTTCGAATTACCAATGTACGGTGTTAGATCAACAGTTTCAGTTCTCCACTGTGCGTTAGTCGGCGTAAATGATGTTGTTACGTCCGGTGCAGTTGCCAAGGTTGTACCTGATTTACTGAACACGGATGTAAAGGTCGCTCCACAATCACTCGAAACCAAAACTTCCAATCCATCACTATATGTTGCATCATAACGCGCATAGGCAACATCAAAAACCAATGACGCGGAGCTATAGCCCATTAGATTTGCACCTGGCATACGTACTTCATCATCGTCTGAATCATTGTAAGCAAAATTGTCAAATACCATTGAATTCCCTGCCGTCGGAGCGAAACCAATTGTTCCACTTCTTACCCAAGTTGTTGGTGAATTATTGAGATTTACAAGAGCCCAACCCGCTGGAACAAAAGTCGTAGCAGTGAACCCTTCCGTTATTGGCAAGGCAATACCGTTCGCATCAAGAACTGTAATATACGCTGTTTTTGTTTCAACATCAGAACCGAATGCATTGGTTGCAGTAAGCGTAATGGTATTGGTTCCCGGAGTATTGAATACAACTGTTGGATTTACATCTGTAGATGTAGCCGGGGTAGCACCTGGACCAAAGTCCCAACTGTATGTCAAGGCATTTGTTGAAAGATTGGTAAATGTCACTGAACTACCGGCACAAATAAGAGTTGGCGTACCTGTAAAATCTGCGACAGGAGGGGTAATAGTAGCACTTGCATAAATTTCAAAATTGAAAATTGACTCGTCACAATCATTAGTACCAAATGACACATTACCCGAGAAGTCACCTCCAGTTGCAGAGTTAAAATTAACTGTAAACGTAGTGGAACCACCTGCTGGTACGGTTGTTGTCCCGAAAGTAGAACCCAATGTAAAACCGGTTCCTGTAACTGTGATCGGACCTGTAAGTGTCAAATCGGTAGTTCCTGAATTGGAAATAGTAAAAGTTCCTGTTAATGTTGTCCCTGCAGAAACTGAACCCATATCGGCAAAACCACCATCAAAAACATTCACCGAAGACAAAGTCACATCTATTTCTCCCGGAGTAGTCGCATTAAATCTGAAATTGTCGATATAAATATTATTTCCATTTGCTGCTACCGCCCTTATTCTGAATTTAATGTTCTTTGAAGTTGACGTTACAAAAGGAAGCAGGTCAACCGTTTCAGTTCTCCATTGCGTACCAGCTGTAGGCGTAAAATATGTGGTCTGTGTAGTTGTAACCGTTTGAAGTGTTGTACCCGTCTTGTCATAGATCGGCGTCGCATTCCAAGTTGTTCCACAATTCTCAGATATTTCAATGTACAATCTCTCATAATTGGCAGTGGTATTGTTTCTTCTTCTGTAGGCAACATCGAACTGAATATTTGCTGCAGTCGCATTACAAGGAAGTACAAAAATCGGTGTGATAAGGTTTTCTGTTTGACCTGTTGAATTGCCAAATGAAGGCATTTGGGCTGCTACATTGTCCAATACACCCGATATAGAAGTCGCGGCTGCACCAACCCATTCGTAGCAATCACTGTTAGGGTTATTGACCACCCAACGGATGTCTGGCGAAAAGACGCCGCCGTCAAAATTCTCGTTGTAAGGAGCCTCAATCCCATTAGACACCATGAATTCTATACTACTTGTATCCAAATCCGGTGAAGGATCAACTACACCATTCGGCATGGTTGGCCATGATTTAAAGGTATGAGGCCCTAAAACAGTTGTAAATGCCGGTAGAGCAACCGTTGCAGATGAACCCGGAGTCAATGAACCTGTCCAAGAAAATGTTGAAACCGCACCATTGTCTATTCTATAATTGATTGTTGCAGATGTGAGGTTGTTCGATCCGCGGTTTCTCAACTGAACTGAAGGGGTAATACTACCAACACAATTGTCCCCTAAAGGATTGAAGACATTCGTAATTGCTGCATCATTGCTGTTCGGAGGAACACAAGCGTCAGAATTGATCAATAAGGCCCTTCTTGGTGATGCCTCCAGTACGATCCTCATCCTCATTTTCTGATCGTAAGTAAAAATATTCATACAGAGGTCGTCCGTATAGTCCATATAATTCTCGATCATATCCGGACCGGCATCCGGCGCAGCCGTACACGAATTCGTACCTGTTGGACAACCGTAATTTGCGTCAGCCGCTAACGGCGTGTCATTACAGAAATCATCTACTGTACAACCACCATCACCCCAAACATGACGAAGACCCAACCAGTGTCCTACTTCATGGGTAGCTGTTCGTCCCTCATTGTATGGAGCTGGAAACCCAGAAATCGCACTCTTTCCGACTGAATTGTATAGTAAAACCACACCATCTGTAGCCGCACTTTGAGTTCCACAACCCATACCACCCAAAGGTGATTCAGGGAACTGTGCGTAACCGAGAATCCCGCCAGAGATATCACAAACCCAAAGATTAAAATACTTATCAGGACTCCATCCACGCGTTGCAGTAGGGTTGTTATTATTATAAGTCCATGGTTTAATTGTAGAGTTGATATAATTTGTTGTAAAAGGAGGCGCTGTGAATCCTGCCGTGGAACGATTAATACGGTTTACACCATCTTCGTTATTGGGAAAAGCAGATCCGTTAGGCCTTCTTTTAGCCAAACAGAATTCGATCTGTGTATCTGCCCCCGATGGATGCGTATTGTATCCGTTTGTACCGAGTATTCTTCTGAAATCTTCATTGAGTACGTCAATTTGTGACTGAATTGCCGCTAAAGATATATTCGAACCAGATCCAACAGCCTCCCCATTGTGAATCACATGCACAACAACAGGAATCTGGTAGACACCTCCAATGATCAAAGCATTCTGATTGAACTGAACAGACTCTGACATCCATTCTTCGAAACCTTCAACACCTTCAATGGAAGGATCATTCTGCATGCGAAGAGCTTCCATTTCATCTGTCAGACATCGAATATAATTCTGACTGAAGCCCGTGTAACTCGTAAATAGAACAAATAAAAGAACAAGGAGTTGACCTTGTGGTTTCCAATAGAGATTCATACGTTTAAGTTTTAGCGTTGCTAACTTACTCAAACGCTTTATCAATTAGAAATTTGAGAACCGATTTTATTAACAATATTCGATAATCTTTATTAAATTTTCAACACAAGATATACTTTGTTCAATCCACTAATTGAAAAGAGAATCTACAAACTCCGTCTTATTGAAAACTTGCAGATCTTCCATTCCCTCTCCCACACCAATGTATTTTACAGGAACTTTCATTTGATCTGATATACCGATGACCACACCCCCCTTCGCCGTTCCGTCCAGCTTGGTGATTGCGAGCGCATTAATATCTGTTGCAAGGGAGAATTGTTTTGCCTGTTCAAATGCATTCTGCCCGGTAGAGCCATCTAGCACCAAAAGAACTTCGTGAGGCGCACCAGGAACGACTTTATCCATAACCCTACGGATCTTACTTAGTTCGTTCATAAGGTTCACCTTGTTATGTAAACGCCCGGCTGTATCAATGATCACCACATCAGCTGACTGTGATTTAGCAGATTGTAAGGTATCAAATGCCACAGAAGCAGGATCTGCCCCCATTCCTTGCTGAACGATGGGTACCCCTACTCGGTCCGACCATATGATCAATTGGTCCACAGCTGCTGCACGAAAAGTATCTGCAGCGCCTAAAACTACTTTTTTACCGGATTTCTTTAACTGATAGGCAAGCTTTCCGATGGTAGTAGTTTTCCCCACGCCATTTACTCCAACAACCATGATCACATAGGGCTCTCCATGTGTTTCAGGAATGATTATCTCAGAGCCACCACCTGAATTATTTTCCTCTAGTAATGCCGCTATCTCTTCTTTTAAGATCGTATTGAGCTCTTCCGTCCCCAACACCTTATCTCTGGCTACACGGTCCTGAATTCGACCTATGATCTTTAAAGTTGTTTCAACCCCTACATCTGAAGTGATCAAAATCTCTTCCAGCTCATCAAGTACCTCGTCATCAACGGTCGATTTACCAACAATAGAACGTGCTATTTTGGAAAGAAAACTTTGTTTTGTTTTTTCAAGTCCTTTATCGAGACTTTCCTTTTTTTCACGGGAAAATAATCCAAAAAATGCCATAGTGAGCTAAAATAAGAAAAGCTCCCTGATATAGGAAGCTTTACATATGATGTCTTTGTAAAATTAGTTCTTAGCGAACCAATCTTTTACTTTGTCGTTGTGAACGATCTCTTCTTTGAAAGTGTATGAACCGGATTTATCCGACTTCACCATCTTGATCACTTTCGTGTGCTCTTTACCTCCACCTTTCTGTAGGGATGCTACTACTTTCTTTGCCATGGTCTACAATTATTTGATCTCCTTATGAACGGTGTAACGCTTAAGGATTGGATTGTACTTCTTGATCTCCATACGATCTGGAGTATTCTTTCTGTTCTTCGTCGTGATGTAACGAGAAGTTCCAGCCATACCTGATTCTTTGTGCTCAGTACACTCCAGGATTACCTGAATTCTGTTACCTTTTGCCTTCTTAGCCATTGTTATGCGTTTTTAACGTCTACCGTTTCACAACGGGTAGCACTACAATTATTTTAAATAACCTTTAGCACGTGCTTCTTTCACACATGCAGAGATACCTTTCTTGTTGATAGTTCTCAATGCTGAAGTAGAGATCTTCAATGTAATGAAGGCATCCTCTTCAGGAAGGTAGAACTTCTTAGTAACCAGATTCGGGTAGAATTTACGCTTTGTTTTGCGGTTCGAATGCGAAACATTGTTCCCTACCATTACTGATTTACCCGTAAGTTGACAAACTCGTGACATCGTTCTATTGTTTTATCCTAATTCTAAATGGGGTGCAAAGGAAATAATATTTTCCTAATCGAGCAAGTAATTTCTACTTTTTTTCGGTAGATATTCCTAAAATTTCGCATCTGGCCATATTCAGCGCACTTAAAATGGTCATTTGAATATTCCTTTCTCTATCATTCCCGAAATAAAAACGTTTTGATACCACCTTGTTTTTCAGCGCAATTGCGATCCAAACTGTACCAACCGGCTTTTCTTCTGTTCCACCTGTTGGTCCTGCCACACCGGATGTCGCAATACAAAGATCAAGACCAAGTTTTTCTTGTCCTCCTAGCGCCATTTCCTCAACCACCTCTTGACTGACAGCTCCAAATTCCATCAAAGATGCTTCAGAAACCCCTGCAAGTTGCATTTTTAAGTGATTACTATATGTAAGAAGTGAACCCATAAAATAATCGGATGCCCCTGGAACAGAAACTATATTTCCAGCTAATAAACCACCTGTACAACTTTCAACGGTTCCAAGGGTTAATCCATTTTCTTTTAGCAATTTACCAACGATCTCTGACAGAGACATTTCATCGTATCCAAATACGTACTGCGGCAAACGCTGCTCAAGCTCCGTAAACAATGATCGAATCTCCTCTTCCCTCTCTTTACCCTCATATGACGTCAATCGAAGCTTAACCATCCCGGGGGACGGCAAATAAGCCAATCCAAGCCCCGCATCCCTGACTTTATCTTCCCAATCTGAAATCTGGTCCGCCAAAAAGGACTCACCAAGTCCTTGGGTCATAAGCGTAACATGAAACAATGATTTCAGCTCGAAACGCTCCATCAGTCGTGGAAATACCTGTTCCGTCATGATGCCTTTCATTTCATAGGGGACTCCAGGTAGACTTACAAGGATCTTTCCTTCTTTATTGAACCACATTCCTGCCGCGGTCCCGTAATTATTGTCCAGGATTTCACATTTCTCAGGCAATTCTGCCTGTTTGCGATTCACCTCCAGCATTGAACGATTTCGCATTGCAAAATAATCCTCGATCTTCTTCAAGGTTGGCTCATGTAGAAACAACGTGGTATCAAAATACTTGCAAAGCGTATGTTTGGTGATATCGTCCTTTGTAGGACCCAGACCTCCTGTAACAATAATGATCTCGCTACGGCCAAAAGCATCATCCACTGCTTCTGCGATCTTTTGCTCATCATCTGGGATCGCCGTGATCTGCATGATACGAACACCTCGCATAGCCAACTCCTTACCAATCCAAGACGCGTTCGTATTAACAGTCTGTCCGATCAGTAGTTCATCACCGATCGAAATGATATCTGCTTTCATGAGTTGACTTTTTTAAATTTCGCAATTGATTCTATGTGTCCAGTATGTGGAAACTGATCAACAAATGACAATTTAATAAGTTCATATCCCGATTGACGAAGCAAATCTGTATCGCGTGCCTGTGTTGACGGATTGCATGAAATGTAAACGATATTTTCAGCACCTAGATCGATTGTTTTCTGTAATGTTTTCGGCGCAATGCCCGCACGGGGAGGATCAAGAATAACCGTTGAGATCTTGCCAATGAACTCCGGATGTTCTTTTAAGAATTTCCCCACGTCAGCAGCAAAGAACTGAATATTATCAATCCCATTCCTCTTAGCATTTCGCTTTGCATCCTCAATCGCTTCCTCAACAATATCAACCCCAACAATATTTACGTCCTCCTTTCTGGTTGAGAGAATTTGACCAATTGTACCTGTCCCACAAAAAAGATCCATGACTACCTTGTCAGCCGGAATCTCATCCTCAAAAACATAATCCAAGGCCTTGTTGTAGAGTTTCTCTGCACTGGCGGGATTGGTTTGAAAAAAACTCTCCATGGAGATCTCAAACTCAAGCCCCAAAAGTTTTTCTATGATCACAGGCTGACCGTAAACCAGTCTCCATTGCCCGTTTTCGATCTTAGCACGATCTGCAACATTATCGTTAATTGTGTGCTGAAAACCAGCCAATCTTGAGCTCAGTTTTTTCTGCAGGAAAACTGAAAAAGCATCTACATCAAAATGCTCTATACCTTCAGATGATGTCACGAGATTAATGAGAAGCTGATCACTTGCAAAGGATTTGCGCACAACAATATGCCTGAAAAAACCTTCTTTTCTCGGTGGATGCCATGCCGGAAGACCTGTGGATTGCAAAAATAATCTTACTTCATGAAGAATTGACTCCCATTGCTCATCGAACAGTCCGCTGGGTCTATTCAAACTCTCAACCTTCCACCAGGTGCCACGTCGCTTGAAGCCAAGTGCAAATGCACCATCCACTTCCTCGCCTGTTTCAGGAATATGTTCAATGCATGAAAAGCCATATTCCATCTTATTACGATAAAAATAATGTGACGGCGAGGAAATGAACTCATCAAAATTATTTTCAACATCCCTTATTCCCGAGATCCTTGAGAAAACCTCAAGTGTCGAATCTTTCTTGAATTTTTCCTGCACTTCAACCGGAACAAAAATGTATGGTCCACCAGATATTTCCTGGTAAGGTAATTCCACCTCAATAGGAGACCTCTTAACGATGTCCACTAATTTTGCTTCCGCAAAACGTTTCCTCTTTGTGTCGATCTTTGCTTTCACCCTTTGACCGGGAAATGCATTGTCAACAAATACGATATAATATCCATCTTCTGAGGATACCTTTGCAATCCCTCTACCACCGAAAGCATACCCTTCAATGTCAAGTTCTACGATCTCTCCGCGCTGAAACACGTTCTATAAAATTTAAAGTGTAAAAATCTTAGGCACTCTTAGAAAGAAAATGACCACAGTTCATGATCAGATCATCCCTCGTATGATTCCTTTATCTGAGGATTCAACAAAATTTAGGATCAACTGACGAATGGGCGTTTCTGGCATTGTTTCGCGAATAACCTCCAATCCTTTAGAAATATTGTTGTTCTGAACATACAATAATCTGTAAATATCCTCGATCTCTCTGACCTCCGAGTCAGTGTAGCCCCTTCTTCTTAATCCAACGGAATTCACCCCCGCAAAGGTCAAGGGCTCCCTTGCCGCTTTGATGAACGGCGGTATATCCTTTCTGATAAGTGATGCGCCACCAATAAATGTATGAGCCCCAATGTGTGCAAACTGCTGAGCAGCCACTTTCCCCTCAAGAATAGCAAAATCATCGATCACTACGTGACCTGAAAGACCTACATAACTAGCTAGAATGACATTATTGCCGATCTGACAATCGTGAGCAACATGCACATAGGTCATCAATAAACAGTTATCCCCAACTGAGGTTTTCCATTTATCCTTAGTACCTCTGTGAATAGTAACACACTCGCGTATCTTCGTATTGTTACCGATCTCAACGGTTGTATATTCACCTTCAAACTTCAAGTCCTGAGGGATCACCCCAATAACAGCACCCGGAAAGATCTCGCAATCTTCTCCTATGCGTGTTCCAGGATACAGCGTGACATTTGGATGGATTCGCGTTCTGGCTCCAATTACAACATCTTCATAAATTGTTGAAAATGGTTCAACAATAACACCTTCTCCTAGTGTTGCACCTTCAGAAACGTGGGCCAGATGACTTATCATATTATTCTTTATCCTTGACAACCTGAGCGAGCATTTCGGCTTCCATTACCACCTTGCCATTAACATAGGCTTTTCCACCCATTTCAACAAGTCCTCGCCTTATCGGTGAAAGTAGGAATAATTCAAAAACAATTGTGTCACCCGGAAGAACTTTTTGCTTGAACTTCACGTTATCGATCTTCATAAAGTACGTTGAATAAAGGTGTGGATCCTCCACTTTACTTAAAGCGAAGATACCTCCTACCTGCGCCATGGCTTCTATCTGAAGCACTCCCGGAAACACAGGATTACCCGGAAAATGCCCCGTGAAGATCGGTTCGTTCATTGTGATATTCTTCACTCCAACGATGGATTCTTCGTGGATTTCCATGATCTTATCGACCATCAAGAACGGGAATCGATGCGGAAGCATGCGTTCAATATCGTTTATATTGTAAAGCGGCTCTTTAGAAAGATCGAATTTGCGCCCTTCTTTTTCTTGTTTTTTGATCTGCTCTTTCAAAACCTTAGCAAATCTCACGTTACCGCTGTGTCCCGGTCGAGCAGCCAGAATGTGCGCCCTGATAGGCTTTCCTACTAATGCCAGGTCACCTACAATGTCGAGCAATTTATGTCTTGCAGGCTCATTTTCAAACTGAAGTTTGGTACTGTTCAAAACACCGATTCCCTGAATAGAGATCTTCAGATCTTCTTTACCCAATAATTTCGCTAATCTGTTCAACTCCTCCTGACTAACATCCGTACGGTCAACCAATACGATAGCATTATCAAGGTCTCCTCCCTTGATAAGGTTATTGGTTGCCAGAAACTCAAGCTCTCTTAAAAAGACAAAAGTCCTGCACGATGCGATCTCTTGATTGAACTCCCCAATATTGTACATGGTAGCATGCTGAGTACCAAGAACCGGCGACTTATAGTCAACCATAACTGTTATACGGTAGTTATAATCCGGTACAGCCAGGAATTCAATTCCTTTCTCTGTGTCTTCCCAAGGAATATTCTCCGTCAACTCGAAATATTCTCTCTCCGCATTTTGCTCTTCATATCCAACACTTTGAATTGCAGAGACAAAAGGCATTGAACTTCCATCCATTATCGGGATCTCAGGACCATCCAGTCGGATCAAAGCGTTATCAACCTGACATCCAACAAGAGCAGCTAGGACATGCTCTGTTGTGTATACACGTGCTCCTTTGAACTCAAGAGTAGTTCCACGATCAGTAGCAACGACAAGATCAGCATCGGCTTTAATTACCGGCTCGCCCTCCAGATCAATTCGTTGAAATTTATACCCATGATTTTCAGGTGCCGGACAAATTTCAAGGTTCACTCTTTCACCTGTGTGCAAACCAACTCCAATGAGTTTGACAGCTTCTTTTAGCGTGCGTTGCTTTTCAGCCATTATTCCTTATTTAAATCTTTTAATTTCTTCTCCAGTTCCTGAAGCTTATTCAGGATAAAAGGCAATTTTCGGAACCCAAAATAAGACTTCTTGAAATCATCTATTGGAATACCCGGTGACCCCATTAACGTTTCGGCCTTCTTGACCGATCCTGGAATTCCAGATTGAGCCACGATCTTTGTTCCATCTGCAATATTCAAATGTCCTGAAATACCAGCTTGACCACCAATCATAACACTCTTACCGATCTTAGCTGAACCGGCAATTCCAACTTGAGCAGCCATTGCGGAATTGTCCCCAACCTCAACGTTGTGTGCGATCTGACATAAATTATCGATCTTAACGCCTTTTCGAATGATCGTAGACCCCATTGTTGCGCGATCGATCGTAGTATTCGAGCCAACCTCTACGTTGTCTTCAAGAATTACATTTCCAATCTGTGGAACCTTGTGAAAAACACCGTTTTCATCAGGGGCAAATCCAAATCCATCAGCACCGATCACAACCCCGGCATGAATTATACAATTGTTCCCAAGCTTACAATCAGCATAGATGGTTGCTCCGGGATGTATAACACATGCATCACCGATTACTACATTGTCGCCAATGTATGCATTCGGGTAAATTGTTACATTGTTACCAATTTTAGCGTTATCCCCTATGTATGCAAAAGCCCCCAGATACAACCCTTCTCCTACTGAAGCACTTGAAGAAATGAAAGACTGCGGCTCTATTCTGGGTTGTTTTTTCGACATCTGGTTATACAGATCCAAAAACTTGGCAAAGCAAGCATAAGCATCTTCCACCTTCACGAGCGTTAAGGTTCCGGGAAGATCCTTTGCTGGCTCAAACGTTCGGTTAACGATACAAATACTGGAACCTGTAGAATAAATGAACTCTTCGTATTTTGGATTAGACAGAAAGGAAAGTGCACCGGGCTGGCCCTCTTCTATTTTAGCTAATCCGGTAACTTTAACGCTTGGATCTCCTACGATCTCACCGTTCAATATTCCTGCTATCTGCTCGGCTGTAAATTCCATCGTCCAAAATTAGTGTTTCAAAAATTGCTGTTCTGAATTTATTCCTTCAATTATTAACAATACATTCTTAATGTATTATTTACACTTGGTCTCAAATGGAAGATCAAAATAGGAAATATTGATCTTTGTTTTGTACCATATGGATCTGGTCCCGATCCAACGTCCTTTTGTGTCTTTGAACTCAAAAAAATGCTCCGGTTTTGGAGTTTTCATCAGCTGGCTTTTCTCAAAATCTATGCGCGCCGACTCCTTCCATTGGTCGTACATCCGATCTGTATTGATCAGTCCAAGCTCTGCTTGCTGACAATTCAACAAACTACTTGAATCAACGTACAATAAATGCTTTTCGTTGGGAAAACGGAACACTTTGCCCTTACCGAGAACTGTATTTTTGACCAAAGAAGCTTTGGCAGGACTTATCTGCAGTTCTGAAATGTAGCTTTCTTTTGGTAAAGTAAAGTAAAAATCAAGCTCTTTATCATCATGTTTATGACGAACAACATAAACTTGAGGGTTGCCTTTCTTTTTACTTTCATTAAAAATGACCTCTCCTTCATTAAGAACTTCAATAACTTCCTCTTTTGAGATCCCTCTGGAATCCAATTCAACCAATTCCTTGTCAGAAACAACCAAAACTCGATCAAGTATACTGTTCTTAACACGATTCGACGGCAACCATGAACAACCTCGGTTCTGAAAGAAAAACAACACAAAGATCAAACCGATCAAAAAGCCAATACCGTAGTATTTGAGGCGTCGAAGAAATGAGTCCATCAGGAAATTTTAGACAAAGATAAGAAGAGATGCTACAAAAAAAAGAAACCGCTCTAAATGGAGCGGTTTCTCATCAAATATACTTTTAGAATTAAAGGATCGCGTCCAATTTAGCCGTAAAAGTGGCCTTTGGAGCAGCACCAACAAGCTTGTCAACGATCTCACCATTTTTAATGAAAAGAATCGTTGGAATATTGCGAATTCCGAATTGTGCTGAAACTCCCGGATTATGGTCAACATCGACCTTTCCTACGACAGCTTTTCCTTCATACTCATTTGCCATCTCTTCAATGATCGGTCCTACCATTCGGCAAGGCCCACACCATGCTGCCCAAAAGTCTACAACTACCGGTTTGTCTGATTTCATTACAACTTCTTCGAAGTTTCCGTCTGTGATTTCTAACGCCATAACTAATTGAATTAAATGTACTCTATGTACGGTTAAAATTAATCTTAATCTCTATCAGCCAATATCTTTGCCAATCTTTTTTTCTGCCAGATTGACATCCTAAGGATTATTGACTTTCATTTTTTTCATTGTTTTCTGGTTATCTGTCTTTAAACAATAAAAATAATTTCCGTTTTCAATTTCTTTCGTTTCAAACCTAACGATATGACCTCCTTTACCAAAATCACCCTCACGGATCACCCTGTTAAAAGTCATATCCTCATTGAGCAATTCCAAACGAACAGTTCTGGGAGCTTCTGTGGTGAAATAAAACTCTACCTCCCCTATTACTTCCGCTACTTCCAGACCATAAAGAACACAATAATCCTCTTTTACAGGATTACCTTTACCTAAGTAGTTTAACAGTTTTCGATAGGCAATTATCAATACCAGAACTGCAAGAGAAACGAAAAGAATTCCAATTGCTACTTTGCCAAATGAATAAGTTATCAATATCATAATGAGATCACTCCGGGTATTTTTGCTGCTTCTTCGTATTTCGCAATGATCGAATTAACATCCAACATTAACTCTTTCACACTGACACTGACAAAATTGCCGTTCTTCGACTGATGAAGAACGATCTCATTGCTATCATTGAACATTGCGGTAACTTTTGCGAGCTTTTCCCCATCCTGGGGAACAATAAACTTGAACAAGTAAACCGCCGGCCATTCCTCTTGCTCCAATTGTTCTCTTAACTTTTTAAAGACGTCTTCCATTCAAGTTCTTTTGCGCGCAACAAAGATAATCTTTTCCATTCGTTAAGCAGTGCTTCAGGTAATTCAGTTCCTGCCTGTCGTAAATCTGAAAAATATGAAACACCCATTTCATGTGCCGTTCTAAGAGCCAATAAAAGCTCCATAGGATCAGGCTCTTTCGAAATCATCGTATTATCTTCAACCTCTATTTCAGGCCATTTTTTTAGAAACAATTGTTGTATGTCTAATATTTGTGATACCTCTTTCGCTAATTTAAGAGGTGACATCGTTGATGAGACAGTTAGCCTGAAGCGTGATCTCAACTCTTCAAAATACGTAACACTTTCAATAATATTATCTGAAAAATCGAATTCTCCGACATCAGGACCATCAGTATTTTCTTCTGAAGAGAAACCTAAAGCCTTAGCAGCCTCTGACAACGTTTTTACCTTTTTGATCTGAGCAAGATACAGTTTAGAAATCATAGGTTTTTGAAGAAAATATTGCTTAAGTTCAAACAACTTTTCTTCAAAAAGATCCAAAGAATCCTCAGGATCTTGAGCTCCAAGCCATTTTAAGGCTTCAGTTCGGGTCATTCCTCTATCCCCTTGTTTTTACGCATTCTGATATTCAGGAATTCCACACCAAGAGCGTAAACCATCGCGAAGTAAATGTATCCTTTAGGCAATTCCTGTCCAAAAGCCTCCGCAACGAGGATAACACCAATAGTCACAAGGAACCCAAGTGCGATCATCTTAATTGTCGGACGACTATTGATGAAATCAGAGATCTGCTTTGCAAAAATCAACATAACGACCATCGAAATAATTACTGCCGCATAAATGATAACTAATGGGTCTCCTGCTGTTTCTTTCCGAATACCATTCGTCATACCTATCGCAGAAATGATCGAGTCGAAGCTAAAAACAAGGTCGATCATAATGATCTGTGTGATAACAGACCTCAAAGATGCAGACTTTTCAGCATGAACTTCATGGTGTCCCTTAACACTATTATGCATTTCGACCGTACTCTTGTAAATAAGGAACAAACCTCCAAGCAACAATACTATACTCTGATAGGAAAACTCATGAAGCATTTCGATCTCCGTCCCAGGAAAAAGAGGCTTGGTCATTCCCATTATCCACGCTACAACGCTAAGAAGCAACAATCTAACTATCAAGGCAAGGGAAATACCAATGTTTCTGGCTTTACGCTTTTCAACTGCCGGCATCTTATCTGTGACGATACTGATGAATATTATATTATCTATACCAAGCACGATCTCTAGAAGAGAAAGTATGATCAGGTACACTAAACCGTCCCAAGATAAAAGAATAGAAAAATCCATTTGATTTGTTTTGTGCGAAATTAAGAATAAAGATTGCTCATGGAATCAACCTTTGTGAAGTCATTTAAAAATTAATTCAACTCGAATCCTTACATTTTCAAGGCCTGAAAAAAGTCATCCAGACAATGCGAATTCCTTTCTCTGGGTGTAATGATCTCAAGCAATTTAGGTCGTCCATTTTCTTCGTATGAATAAAATTCATGCATCGCCCCTTCAACTTCTTCAATTGTCTCAACTCTCGTGTATTGGATTCCAAAAGCCTTACAGAGATCATTGGCTTCCTGTTCGTGCTGAGCCTCAAAATACTTCTCTATCTGCCCGGTAGATGACGGCCCGGGAATGATCCTGAAAATTCCGCCTCCCTGATTATTGATGAGTATAATTCTGAGATTAGATCCAAGATAAGCGTTCCACATTGCATTGCTGTCGTAAAAGAACGAAACGTCGCCTGTAATGAGCACGTTTAACTCTTCCTTTTTAACAAAAGCAGCGCCTGCTGCGGTACTGGTGCTCCCATCAATTCCGCTTGTTCCTCTGTTCGAGAAATACTTTACAGATCTTAAGGGATCAAATAACTGACAATATCGGATCACGGAACTGTTGGCCATATGTAAAGTGGATCCTTCTGGTAAAAAATCCAGTAGCGTTTCAAACACCTTGATATCTGAATATTCAACCGACTGAAAAAAGGCCGGCATTCTTTCCTGAACCAGGAAATCTTTTTGCTTCCACTTTGCCCCAAAATTATGTTGACTCCTTTTAAAGCTCAACTTATTGACTTCACGAAAAAATGTTCCAGCATCGCATTGGAAAGAATGGGTCAAGCTCTGATAGGTATCCATGTACGGAAACTCATGACCAATTTTCCAATGTTGCTTTGGCCTATTCTTCCTCAGAAATGCCTTGATCCTTTTCGAGATCACCGCACCTCCGGTTGATATGAGCAGATCGGGTTTGAACTGTTCTATCTCCTCGTCAGCAATGGCATTCAATGTTCTGTCAATGCAGTGAAGATACCTCAAATCCGAAACATTTGCGGTATTCTCCACCAACACCGCAACGGAAGAATTATCGGCAAATGCCTGTAGTTCTTTTGCAAATAAAGGATCAGGCTCATGCTGTCCACAAAGCACCATGATCTTTGCCCCCTCAATAGTATCGGATATTCTCTGTGCCTGGGCGGAAGATAATTCAAACTTACCTTTTTCAAGGTGGATCTGCCTCGTTTCGATCTCGGTCCTTTTTACCGTTCCGTACAAGGGCTCATTTAAACCGATGTTGATATGTAAAGGTCCTTTCCAGTAACCATTAGCTTCAGAGAAGCCCACTGCAAGTTCTCTGCCCACATACCATAATCCTTCCGCATCATCCAATTTCTCGGTAAAATCACAAGAATAGCGAACGTGAGCACCAAAAAGGCCACGCTGAACGATGGTCTGTCCATCTCCTTGATCTGTCCATGCGGCAGGTCTGTCCGCTGTTATTACAATCAGTGGAAGACTCTGATAATACGCTTCCGTCACGGCCGGCAAATAGTTGGCCGCCGCCGAACCTGAAGTACATAAAACTCCAACGGGAGCGCGCAATTGCTGAGCCATTCCCAGTGCAAAGAATGCAGCAGAACGTTCGTCATGTATAACCAGGCATTCTACATCAGGATGTTCGTCAAATGCGATCACCAAAGGTGCATTTCTTGACCCCGGTGAACATACAACATGTTTCATTCCATTCGAGACACATTGTTCCACGAGCAATTGAACTACCTTTTTATCTGTGGTGATCATAGATCCAATTTGAATTGAAGGACAAAATTAAGAAAGATGTTTGGAGTTGGGACCTAAAACAAGTTTACTCATCAGTCATTAATTGCTGCATTACATTCAGCAGTGTTTTACTTTTATTCTCTGTCTCCAGCCATTCCTTTTCTATATCTGAACTTGCCGTAAATCCTCCGCCCAGATATAAAAAGGCTTCATCCTTCTTTATCGAACAACATCTGAGGTTAACAAAAAGTTGTGTCATACCCGGTAGGAACAACCCTATCATGCCCGTATACAACGATCTGTCATGTTTCTCAAGAAGACCGATCAACTCTAGTGCCTTATCTCTTGGCAAGCCTGAGACAGCTGGGGTGGGATGCAGCTCCCTTGCCAGACCCAGGGATTCCAGGCCATTGAATTCGAAGTAGATGTCTGTTTTAAGGTGTTTAACGGGCCCCGCTACAAATTCATTTGGACCATTCAGGACGGGATGTTCAAATCCAACCTCCTCAAGGGTATCCATAATGAAATCCGTCACAAGTTGTTGTTCAATTTCTTCCTTTTCCGTCCAACGTTCTTCACCTTCCGCAGGAAGAGTTCCTGCCAACGAAACCGTATAACCTTTCCGACCCTCTACTTTGAGCAAAACCTCCGGAGTTGCACCTATCCATGTCCCGAACAAAGGAGAGGATATCAGATAAACAAGGGCTTGAGGATAGTTGCTCGCCAATTGATCAAACAGGTCGAATGCCTTTTTCTCATCAAAATCGACACGTTTTATTCTCGATAAAACAGCCTTTCCAATGTTCTGCTCCTGAATGGAACGCAGAAATCTGCTTGCATCGGATAAATATTCTTCTTTGGACGAGCAAAAAGGACCTTCGGATGTAAAGTGTAAATCCGAAGCACTGAGATCCTCCGATTCCATTCCTTCAAAATGGAACAAGTTGTTTCCCCTAAAATCTGAAACAATAAAACCTACAGGCTCATCCCCCTTCTGGACTTCAGAGAAAACCCCTTTCATCTGGACGGTCTTGCCACCTGGGATCCGGTATTTCAGAATGTCTGTCACGGCGTTCTCGGAATTACCATTATAGTGAGTCGACCGGTACAGATCAATTTATCGGTTGATTCATCGAAAATATCGACCTGCCATAAATGCGTTCGTTTACCTGCATGAACAATTTTACCGACTGCACGCACACTTCCTGACCTAACACTTCCAATGTGATTGGCATTAACTTCCAATCCAACCGGTGCTTCCTTTTCCAGATCAAGGAGTAAGGTTGAACCCATGGACCCAATGCTCTCGATCAAAGCGGCACTTGCACCACCATGTAAAAGTCCCATTGGCTGATGGGTACGGTGATCAACCGGCATTGTTGAAACGATATAATCATCCCCTATTTCAACGCATTGTATATCGAGTTGCTCCATCAACGTATTCCGATTGAATCGATTGATCTCCTCCAGAGAAATTTGTTTGAACTTCATAACACAAAGATAAGTATATGCTGTTTGGCCTCACCCTATCATCTTTCGGAAAAGTGAAATTGTTACTTTTACAGTCATGATCTCAAAAAACCAGGATTTAAAACCGTTCAACACCTTCGGAATCAGTGTAAAAGCTGATGAATTTGCCAGTTTCAAGAACATCGAGGAACTGGACAACCTCATTCGTTCTAACAAAAACAAAGAAATACTCATCCTTGGAGGTGGAAGCAATGTGCTATTCACCAAAGATTTCCATGGCTTGGTACTTCGGAATGAGATCAAGGGATTTGATGTGATCACAGAGAGCACTGATAAGGTCATAGTGAGATCGGGTGCCGGAGAGGTATGGCACGAATTCGTAATGAAATGTATTGATCTCGGTTTGGCAGGTTTGGAAAATCTTAGTCTGATCCCAGGTAGTGTTGGCGCTAGTCCAATGCAGAACATCGGAGCATACGGGGTGGAGATCAAAGATGTATTTTATTCCCTTGAGGCTTATCATATACCAAGTGGAGAGGTACATAGGTTTAACAAGGAACAATGTGAATTCGGATACAGGGAAAGTGTTTTCAAGCGAGCCCTGAGAGGGCAATACGTGATCGTTTCGGTCTCTTTCGAATTATCCAGAAATGCTCGCACGAATACAAGCTATGGCGCAATTGAATCTGAATTGCAGAAAATGGGAATATCACATCCTACTATTAAAGATGTTAGCAATGCGGTGATCGCCATAAGAAGTTCAAAACTACCTGATCCCAAATTGATCGGAAATGCAGGCAGTTTTTTCAAGAATCCCGTTGTTGACAAAATCGTTTCGGATGAGATCCTAAATAGATACCCAGACATGCCGAACTATCCGGCTGAAGGAGATAAACGAAAGTTGGCGGCAGGTTGGCTGATCGAAAAGGCAGGCTGGAAAGGAAAAACGATCCGCGAACACGGAGTACATAAGTTACAAGCCCTTGTTTTGGTCAACTACGGGAATACTTCAGGTTCAGAGATCTACGACCTTTCATCTGCGATAATACAGGATATTCAGGAGAAATTTGGTGTTACTCTGGAAAGAGAGGTAAACATTTTATAATAAGATCACCAATGATCTTCTGTGCCATCGAACTTGTTTGAATCGTCGATCAGTTTTTTCCAGTTGTACCCACCCTCTTCACTGTCGAACAGGATGTCCTTGTACTCATCAATTGTGATCTCATAACGTTCAACTTCTTCCCCGGTATACTCTTCGATCTGATCTAGAAAAACAGTTTCGTCCGGACTACAGAATGACAAGGCCTGTCCTCGCTTGTTCCCCCTTCCTGTACGTCCGCAGCGGTGAACATAATTTTCCGGATTCTCTGGAAGGTCGTAATTGATTACATAATCTACGGTAGGAATATCAATTCCTCTGCATGCTACATCTGTCGTTATCAAAACATTGGTTTCACCATTTCTAAACTGATCAAGTATGATGAATCTTTCTTTCTGATCGATACCGCCGTGTAAAGCAGTCGATTTAACCCCGACTCTTTCCATTGCAGCCACTACCCTTTCAACCCTAACCTTTGTCCGTGCAAAAACGATGAACTTCTTATCCTCATATTCTTTAAGGATATTCTCCAGAAAAAATCGCTTGTCATCCATTTCCACAAAGGCTACCGCATGATCAATGTTCTTTGCTACCGGATTTTTAGGCGAGATCTGTATGCGTATAGCATCCTTGACCAACTCGTAGGCCAGTGTTTTGATCTTGCGATTGATCGTCGCCGTAAAAAATAATGTTTGGCGTTTCTTCGGAATATGTTTCAGAACGTCCTTGATATCCTTATTGAACCCAAGATCCAGCATGAGGTCAGCTTCGTCAAGCACCAGAAATTCTAATCTGGAAACATCCAAATAACCTTGAGCGATGAGATCGAACATCCTTCCCGGTGTTGTAACCAGCACATCAACTCTGTTCTTAAGGGTTCTGATCTGCTGTTCCTGATCGACTCCTCCAAATAAACCAAATGTTTTGACCGTGGTTCTTTTCCCGATCTCATTAAAAACCCCTGCTATTTGCTTGGACAATTCTCGTGTTGGCACCATTACCAAACATCTGACCCCTTTGTATCCTTTTGCTTGCCTTTTTTCAAGAGCATCGATCACGGGAATTGCGAAAGCAGCAGTTTTTCCAGTTCCGGTTTGAGCTACAGCCATTACGTCTTCCCCCTCCATAATGTGCTTTATGGATTTAAACTGAATGTCCGTAGGTTTTTTAAAACCAAGCGCATCCAGTTGAGATTTGATCAATGGGGAAATCGGGTAATCGCTGAATTTCATAAAATAATTCTCATAAAAAAGGGCGGATCAAATCCGCCCAAATACTATTTAATACGGATAATACCGTTCAATTTATGCTTCTTCTCCGGTTGAAGGAACAAGGATACGTCCACAATGCTCACACACGATCACCTTCTTCTTTGCCTGGATATCCAACTGACGCTGAGGTGGGATCTTGTTGAAACATCCTCCGCACGCATCGCGTTCGATCTGAACAACGGCCAATCCATTCTTGGCATTTCCTCTCAAACGAACATAAGCTGAAAGTAAACGCTCGTCGATCTTTTTCTTTGCATCATCCGAAGACTTAACCAGTTGATCTTCGTCTTTCTGAGTTTCAGAAACGATCTCATCCAATTCTGCCTTTTTCGTCTTAAGGTCAGTAGCACGGAAATCGTATCTTTCTTTAGCTTCAGTAAGGATCTCTTTTTTATTTTCGATCTTAGCCTTAGCTTCTTTGGATTTCTTTTCGTGAAGCTTGATCTCAAGTTCTTGGAATTCGATCTCCTTTGCAAGCGATTCGAACTCACGATTGTTTCTAACGTTATTCTGCTGTTCTTTGTACTTTGCAATAGCTGTTTCAGCGTCTTTGGTAGCATTTTTTCTATCAAGGATCTCTGTATCAAGCTCTTTGATCTCTTCCTCGATCTTGGCAATACGCGTCTCAAGACCCAACAACTCATCTTCCAGATCCTGCACTTCCAATGGTAATTCACCTCGGATCGTACGGATACGGTCGATCTCTGAATCTATTTTTTGCAATTCGTAAAGGGCGTCCAGTTTATCCGCCACCGTAGCCTCTGATTTCGTTGCAGCTCCTGCCATGTGCTAAAAATAATTTATAGGATTTGTATTTGTTCCCGTTAAATGAACGGCAAAGGTAGAAAAATTTTTCTTTAAAATATCAGCAAGCAAATTTACTGTGAAATGCTCACTTTCATAGTGACCGATATCTGCTATAACAATATCCCCTTCTGCATCAAAAAACTCATGATACTTGAAGTCCCCAGTAATGAAGATATCTGCTCCGGCGGCTTTTGCGTCACCCAGCAAGAAGGATCCCGAACCACCACAGAAAGCTACTTTATGAATATCCCCCCCTTTCAATTCGGTATATCGAATACAACCGCAATTGAAATCGTTCTTTATTTTTTTCAGGAAATCCATTTCAAGCATAGGTTGTGATAATTCGCCGACCATGCCGCTTCCTTCGAACTGATTCTGATTTTTCAACTGGATGAGATCGTAAGCTACCTCCTCATAAGGATGATTATTCTTCATAGCCTTCAAGACTTTCGGAAGAATATGATCGCTCACCAAAAACTCAAGTTTGCATTCAATGGTTGTTTCCAGTTCATTCATTTTTCCAATAAACGGATCAGCATTTTCTACCGGCATGAAAGTTCCGGTACCTTCGGTTGAAAAACTACAATTGTTGTAATTCCCAATTTTTCCTGCTCCTGCATCAAAAAGGGCATTCTTCAAAACCTCAGCATTTTCGACCGGTACATAAACGACCAGTTTTGTCAATACATTTTCTTTTGGTCTGAGCACTCTTACATTTTGTAACCCAAGTCTGTTCGCGATCTCAAAGTTGACGCCTTTCTGGTAATTATCCAGATTGGTATGAATAGCATAAAGAGAAATGTCGTGCTTTACACAGTCGACAATAGTCTTTTCCACGAGATTCGATCCGGTTAACTTTTTTACACCTTTAAAGATCAGCGGGTGATGGGTAACGATCAGGTTGCATTTCCGGTCAATAGCCTCTTGAACAACTTCCTGTGTACAGTCCAAAGCGACAAGAACACCTTTGACAGAATCATTCTTATCTCCGATCAACAAACCTGAATTGTCATACGATTCCTGCATCGATCTTGGAGCAATCTGCTCCAAAACATTAATTACATCTACTATTTTCATCATCAAAGCCCTCTGATCAATCCGAAAGTAATACCATATGTTCTCGTCTTGTGAACATAAGGCGAAATATTTGTGTAACTCGAATTGAGTTGTATACGTGCTTCCGGAGAAACCAATAATGACCAATTACTCTGAAAATCCAGTATGATTCCCATGTTAAACACGGCACTCAAAACAAAAGGATTGTATCCACTGCGCGTTTTAATCGTCTCCTTACCTGCGGATTTTGTAGTGGTTTCCCATTGCTGATCTTGACGGTAAGATACGAACATCTGTGGGATGAATCCGGCACCAACACTGAACTTCACGTTCTTCCCGTAAACAGCATTCAATCGCAAAGGCATTGAAATGTAGTTGTAGGTTGTTTGATAGGCAAACATAGTGTCCGTCGCCGTATACAGATATTGCTCACCATTTCGATAAAAAGCAATTCCACCGTCCCAAAACAAATAGTTGTTCAAACTATTTCTCAAACCCAATCCAAAGGACCAGGTATTCAATGCTGTCTCATCTGCTCTCTTTCCCAAAGGCTCTCCAAAAAGACCCCCATTTTCAGTTAAAGTTCGAAAAGTGGAGGACCAATTCGTTACCAGGTAAACAGAGGTCACCCCATCCGTAGTGCGAACCTTTCTAGGTCGTGCAACTTCTTCCTCCACTTTTGCTTTCTCCTTATCAGTCTCCTCACCAAGCACTATTTGTCCATGAACAGACATTGTTAACAATAACAGAAAGCAAACTCCAATTATACGCATCATAATTTATTACCTTTACAGAGGCTATTCAGCCGGATAACAAATATCGTAAATCATTACCTCGGAAGCATGGAAAAGATTGAAAAAAAGAAAAAAAGTCTGCTCAAAAGAATTTTGAAATGGACAGGAATCAGTTTCCTTTTACTACTGATCATACTGATCCTGGTTCCTATTTTCTTCAAAGATCAGATCAAAGAACTCGTTATCGAGGAAGTCAACAAGTCTTTGAATGCCAAGTTGTCCATGGGTGAGTTCGATCTTACCTTCATCAGTACTTTTCCAAATATGACTGTTGAGTTGAATGACACCAAACTGGAAGGCATCAATGAATTCAAAGGAGTTGAATTAGTGAATGTCAAACAATTCAAAGCGCATGTTGGATTCTGGAGTGTTGTATCAGGTGATCAGGTAGAAATTGATGAGATCCACCTCATAGAACCTTCATTCGACGTGAGAGTACTCAATAATGGACTGGCTAATTATGATATCGTAAAACCTGACTCTGTAAAAACACCGGAAGAAGCGGCTGAACCATCTAATTTCAAACTATCTCTTAAAGAATATAGCATCAGCGGTGGAAACATCAATTACATCGATCAACCGGGCGCAATGTCCATGAACATCAAAAATCTTAATCATTCCGGAACAGGAGATCTTACTGCTGATGTTGTCGATTTTGAAACAAAAACCGACATGGAGCACATTAGCTTTGAAATGGACGGAGTGAATTACCTCACAGACGTGAAGACCGACATTGTCATGAATATCCTAATGGAATTCACCGAAACGACATCTAAATTCACTCTCAAGGACAATCAGTTCAAGCTCAATGCTCTCAATTTCTCGCTTGATGGCTTCTATGAAATGAAGGAAGATCATGACAACATGGATTTGAAAATGAATGCCTCCAAAGCAACTTTCAAAGAATTCCTGTCTCTGATCCCAACCTTCTACCATACTGGATACGAAAGTATGATCGGCAAAGGCTCACTTGAAATAGGCGGTTTTGTTAAAGGTCGTATGGATGACGTGAATTTGCCGGGCTGGGACTTTAGGCTCGCAATTGACAATGGTTCGATCAAATATCCAGACCTTCCCGGATCGATCAACAACATTTTCGTAAAAGCAGGATCTACCTTCGCAGGTGGAGAAGACTTAGATAAAATGACGCTGGATGTAGATAAGTTCACTGCAGGATTTGGCGGAAACAGCCTGGCTGCAAATCTAAAAATGCGTAATCCAATGACCGATCCTTTGATCGTTTCAAAGATCCTTGCAAAGATCGATCTTGCGACGCTCAAGAACTTCGTTCCAATGGCAGAGGGAGAATCCTATAATGGAAAACTGGATGCTGATGTCAACCTGAACGGTCGAATGAGCGCTATTGAAACCGAACAATACGAAAAATTCAAAGCAGAAGGATCACTAACCCTAAAAGATATGCTCTATAAATCACCAGATCTATCTCAAGATGTGAACATATCAGAAATGATCTTTCGCTTTTCACCACAGAACCTGAAACTTGAAGCATTAGCCGCGAAAACCGGTAAATCTGATTTCAGAATGAATGGGACCATTGACAATTATATGGGTTACGTTTTTCGGGATGAATTGCTAAAAGGAGAATTCAACTTCAACAGCAACAATATGGACATTGATGAGCTGATGAACATCGTTCCCACCAGTGAAAGTACGGCATCAGCGGAATCGGAAAAACCGGCGGCAACTGAAGAAGAAAGCAGTGAACCTGTTTTAATACCTAACAACATCGACTTCATTCTAAACACCAATATTGGAAACATGCGATACAACGGTATCGACGTGAAAAATGTCAATGGCAAGGTAAAAATGAAAGAAGAGGTTGCGAGTTTGGAAGGACTATCAATGAATGCAATGGGCGGTTCTATCGGATTAAAAGGCAGTTATGACACAAAAGACCATTCAAAACCTAAAATTGATTTCGCTTATACATTAAAGGAGATCGATATACAGCAATTGGCCAATAATTTCCTGACAATAGAAAAGCTCGCTCCAATTGCAAAATATGCTCAAGGAAAGATCAGCTCCTCTTTTCAGATGAAATCTGACCTCACCGCTAATTTTGACCCTATCTATAGTTCTTTGAGCGGATTAGGAGATCTGTCAACGAATACTGTGACCATTTCAGGTTTTAAACCAATGGAAAAAATGGCTGAGGTATTGAGCATCAACAAATTGTCCACGCAAACCTTAAAGGACGTGAAGGCCAAATTCCAGTTCGCGGATGGGAAGCTCAACGTAAAACCTTTCGACGTTCAACTCGGAAAGATCAAAACGAATATTTCAGGTTTCACAACCTTCGAACAAGGAATTGATTACGACCTGAAAATGATGGTTCCAAAAGAAGAAATCCCGGCAGCGATGATCAAAACAGTTGAACAGGCCATAGCAAAGGTAAATGCACTGTCTCCAAAACTGGACGTAAAGACCATCCCCGATGTGATTCCAGTTAAAGTAGATATTCTCGGCACAGTAAAGGACCCAAAGGTTTCAACGGACTTCAAAGACGCCCTTCTGGCAGCAACCGGCAATCTTAAGGACAATATAGTTCAAGGAGCAAAAGAAGCCGTTAAAGACACTGCGAAGGCAATAATCGACAGCAAAGTTGATGATGCAAAAGCAGAATTGGAAAAGCGTAAAAAAGAGATACTGGATGAAGCTCAGAAACAAGCAAACAAAGTAAGGTCCGAAGCTAAAAAGTCAGCTGATCTAGTGAGAGCAGAGGCTCAGAAACAAGCTAAAAAACTGATGGATGAAGCCGGATCCAATCCACTGAAACAGACTGCAGCAAAGAAGGCAGGAGACAAGATCATCAAAGAAGCCGAAGAAAAAGCGGTGAAGATCGAACAGGAAGGAGATAAAAAAGCTGATGCTATAATGCGGGAGGCTCAGGAAAAAGCTGATAAATTGAAATAATCATAAAAGCCCGGAGATCCGGGCTTTTTTTTGATCAATGTGTTCTTGTCATACTTTCAGGAACGCAAATGATGAAATCTGCTCTTCCCTTGTTACTCTTGTCAAATTTTCGAATATCCTCCTGAGTTACCGTAGAAATAGTTACAAATTTCGCTTCTGGCTGCTTTTGCTGTACATACCACATAATACCTTGATAGAAATCAGAATGATAAGCACCGTTCAGGTGATAAAAAACTTGTCCGGCAGACTTATTAAGCATGATAAAATGAGCCATCGTTGCATCTTTGAAAGCCTGTGCCTCCATCAATCTTCCTCCTCCCATGTGCTGTCCCGCTTCTAAGAGGGCTGAATATTGAGAGAGAGTAGAATCTACAACAAAATTTAAAGGAGCCATATAGGCTTTATCGACATCAGACAATGAATCGAGCGCTGCTCTACCCTTTTTGTAAAGCAGAGATGCGTATCTTCTTGGGACATTTGAAGCAAGACAAAAAAGCTTGTTTTCCTTTGCGTACTGGATCAGCGGTTGGTAATCTGTCTTGTAATTCGGCCATAGTCTACAGCTGTCTTTGAATTCCTTGTCTGCAATTTTTCCGATCATAAAATCATTCAGTAACAGTTGCTGGTCCTGCTCAAACATTTCAAAACCGATCTTCAATTTTTCACCATGCGCTTCATGAAGGTCTTTCAATAATTCCAATTGCAACCAATGTGAGATCGGATTGTCGTGATACTCACCAAAGAAAACGAACTCACCTGTCAGAGCCATCTTCTTCATTTTCTTGTAAGTAACTTTTTTTCCTTTTGAATTGTAGATGACGAAGGCTCGTTCATTTTGAGCAAAAACAGATCCGCTGACCATGACAAAAAGAAAAGCGAAGAAAAAACAAAGAGATTTCATTTCAATAGATTTGGTTTACATCGCAATATTATGAATTCTTCCATGAAATAGACTTAATTTTGGACACCCCATGAAAGTTCTATCCAACATTATCGATTCTTTCCGTCCGTTTTTTTTGAGATTGGGCGTTGTTTGGCTTATTCTTTTTGGGTTCAGATCCATTTTTTACGCTTTTAATACCTCATCATTCCCTAGTGCAGGAGTCATGGAAATATTTACCGGAGTATGGTTTGATCTGGTAACGATCGCCTTGTTTTTCTTGCCATTTCTGATCCTGAGTTTTTTGCCGTTTCACGGCTCAGCAAAGAAAATCTCAGACATCCTTTCAATTTCCATTTTCCACATCACCTCCATCGCACTGTATGCAGTCAACATTCTCGATATTGAATATTTCAAATACACTTCCAAACGCTCAACTTTCGATCTTTTCACCGTGATAAGTGCTGGTAGTGACATTAAACAACTGGCGTGGACATTCATTACTGATTTTTGGTTGTTGATCCTTTTCCTGATCGCATTTCTGATACTTCACTTCTTCCTCAACCGAAAAATCACTCATCGATCGGTGAAAATTGAAACTGGTGTAAAGAATTCCATTATCAGTTATTTGATCTTGGTCCCATTGTTCGTTATTACAGGACGCGGAGGACTACAGTTAAAACCTATTGGAATAATCGAAGCAGCTCAATATACAGATTCTCAAAACACAGCTTTGATCTTGAACACCGGATTTACACTGGTCAAATCATACGGACAGGAAAGCCTTGAGATAAAAACCTACTTCGGCCCTGATAAGGAAAGAAGTTTATTTACACCTATAAAAACCAGTACACCGCAACACATTTTACCGGATGGTACCAATGTAATGATCATCATTCTTGAAAGTTTTGGAGAGGAATTTATCGGGAAGGACAATCCGAACGGTTCTTACACACCATTCTTGGACTCGCTGATCGAACAATCCTTATATTTCGATAACGCCTACGCCAACGGAAAGAAATCAATTGAAGCTGTTCCTGCAATCCTCGCTTCGATCCCCAGTCTTATGGACAATCCGTACATCTCTTCACCTTATGGAAACAATAAGATCAGATCGCTTGTCCATATCCTTAAGGACAAAGGTTATAGTTCCGCTTTTTTTCATGGCGCGACCAATGGTTCGATGAGATTTGATGCCTTCGCTGCTCAAGCAGGATTTGAAGAATACAAGGGCCGTTTCGAATACGGAAACGATGATCATTTTGACAAAACCTGGGGCATTTTGGATGAGTATTTCAACCCGTGGACTGCGAAAGAATTGAGTAAATTGAAACCCCCATTCATAGGTACCCTTTTCACGATCTCATCACATCATCCATACTTCATTCCGGAGCACATGAAAAAGCTTGTTAAATACGGACCTCAACCGATCTGTGCCTCGTTATCTTACGGAGACATTGCACTCAGGAAATTCTTCGAAGAAGCCCGAAAACAAAAGTGGTTCAACAATACCCTTTTCGTCATCTGTGCTGATCACACTCCGGCAAGTTCAACACCATTGTTCAATGAAAGGCACATGATGTACAAGATCCCCATCCTATTCTATCAACCCGAGCAAAAGTTGACAGCAGAGGTTTCCAATAAGGTCTTTCAGCAAATGGATATCATGCCTACCTTACTCGACCTACTGAATATAAAAACTACCTACTACGCCTTTGGAAACTCGATTTTCAGCAAGGAACCAAGAGAAGCGATTGCCTATCTTGAAGGTACACACTATTACTTCAGAGAGAACCTGATGATGAGTTTCAATAACGATAAAGTTAGAAGTTTGCGGGATCTGAATTCATCAGACATCAGTTCTGAAATTATTATGAATTCTGAGAAAGAAAAAGTATATTTGTTCGAAAATCGTCTAAAGGCGATGATTCAGTGTTACAATCGTGATCTTCTGAACAATCGTACGACTGCACCATGAAACAAAAAATTCGATTCATAATCAATCCAATCTCCGGAGTTGGCCAAAAAGGTGAACTTCCGGGACTGATCGATACCCATCTCGATCATGATAAGTTTGATCACGACATCGTTTTCACCCAATACCGCAAGCATGCAAAACGCCTTGCAAAAGAAGCATCTGAGTCTGGTATTGATATTGTTTGCGCTGTAGGTGGTGATGGTTCCGTGCACGAAGTAGGAACAGCTCTGATCGGTTCAAAAACTAAACTTGCCATTATTCCGGCCGGTTCGGGAAACGGTTTAGCAAGACATCTTGGCATCCCCCTGAACATTGCGAAAGCTATTGAATGTATTAATGACTCGGACTTTATACGAATGGATACTGTCCTCGTCAATGATAAACCTTTCCTTGGAGTTGGTGGATATGGCTTGGATGCCGTGATCGCTAAAAAGTTCGACGAATATCACAAAAGAGGATTCTGGTCGTATGTCAAGCTTGTCATGCGCGAATTCTGGAAATACAATCCGGTAAACATCTCCGTCGATATGAATGGAGAGGTTAAACAAATGCCGGTGGTTCTCTGTACAATTGCCAACTCTTCAGAATTCGGAAACGGCTTCGTAGTTTCTCCGAAATCCGATGTTACAGACGGAAAGATCGAACTTTGCATCCTTAAGCCTTTCAGTTTCTGGTCAATACCGAGCCTGGTGGTTAGATTCTTTAGAAGAACTTCGCACAAATCGCGGTTTTCGGAAGTGATCTCCTTTCAAAAAGCGAAGATCAGCATTCCCCACAAGATGGCACATTACGACGGCGAACCGTTCGATGTGCGGCAAGAATTGAATGTACAGGTCATTCCACACAGCTTGAATATCCTGGTAGGAAAAAAACAATCATGACATTTATTGAATTGGATATCACTGAGTTGATCCCATTATTGGACAAACTCGACCCAAATACCAAACCTCTATGGGGCAACATGTCCGCTCAACGAATGATAGAACATTTATCAGATTCGATTAGAGTTTCTTCCGGTAAAGACGTTTTTCCAATGGAAGTTCCTGAGGACCGCATCGAAAGAATGCTTGCTTTCCTTGACTCAGAGAAGCCAATGGCGAAAAACATTTCCGTTTCTTTTGCTCCCGCTGATGTCGAGCTGAGGAACGAGGAAATTGAGTTGGCAATAGATGAATTCCTCCTGGAATGGATCGATTTTGAAAATCATTTCGCCGAAAATCCGGACACCAAAGAAGTTCACCCCTACTACGGCCCATTGAATTATGAGCAGTGGCTTCGCCTTCACGCAAAGCATTTCACTCACCATTTCGAGCAATTCGGCTTGATCTAAGTAGTCTTGAATGAGCATTCTTGTTTATCCAATTCTTCCGGGATTGATCATTGGTACGATCAACTATCTTTACTGGAAGAACAAAGGCTATAAGGGCTGGACAAATCTTGTCATGAGCTGGCTTATCTTTTACGCAGTGTCCTACTTGTTTTTAAAACTGCTTCTGTAGATTTTTCTTACTTTCGTGACATGTCTCCGTTGAAGGCCATTCAGTTTCATATTGACTCATTTAAGATCGTAATTGATCAACTCAAACAAGGGCGTTTCATCGCCTACTTCATTCCGGGCATAATCGCTGCTTTCATTTTTGCTTCCAGTTTTATTCTGATCGCGCAGTTCCAGGAAATCTTCTCCTTTGTCGGCGATATCCCGCTGATCGGGAACTTGTTGCTCGAAGGCATCAATAAAAGCTTCGGATTCGTGAGTTTGATGCTGATGCAATTGTATATGTTTTTCGTGCTCACTCTTCTTTCACCTTTCAATACTTTGCTTTCAGAAAGTCTTGACAGTCAGTTAACAGGAAAAAAGTACTCCTTCAGCTTTTCACAGGTAATTAGCGACTTTTTCAGAATGGTTTTGGTTGTAACGATTGCTATTGTTCTTGAATTCCTTTTTCTGGCCATCTGGTGGATCATTTCCTGGATGTTGGGTATGGGATTTCTTGACAAGATCGTTTACATTCTGATATCGGCCTTTTTCTTTGCGTTTTCCTTTTACGATTATTCCTTGGAAAGATATAAAGTTGGGACCCTGAGCAGCTTGAAATTTGCCTGGAAGAATTTATCCTCCACACTATTAACTGGATTGTTCTTTCTTGCGCTTTACGCCATACCTTTTGCAGGAGTGATACTGGCCCCGGTACTGACAACCATGCTTGCAACTGTGGTTTACCTCAGAATTATGAATATTTATACTACAAAGATATGATCGGTATAAAAGAACTTTTTGGTGAAGTAAGTTATGATCAATGGATAGCACGTCTGAAAAAAGACTTGCGTTCTGAAGACCTTCATGAACTGGAGAATTTCGACGAGATAGAGGGATTCAGTTATTCATCAGTAAATCACCAGAGCAAAGTAAAACACAACGATGAAAAACCCGGCATATTCCCATTTACCAGAGGTTCCGGACGCGAACAGAATATTTGGGGAAATGAGTGTACAATTGTTGTTGATGATGCAGTAAAAGCCAACAAAACAGCATTGGAAGCTCTGATGAACGGCATCGATGCGATTGATTTTGATCTGGTAAATCAGGCAAGCGATCTGGAAAAACTATTGGACAATATTGAAATTCAATATATCCAGATCAACTTCACGGCACATACCATCGATCAATTCCGTGAACTCCATGAAAAAGTTGGATCAAAATATCCACAGAATTGCACAATCTCTATCGATCTTCACAAAGGAAGAATTTATTCCGATCATTCTGAAGAGATCATGTCGGCATTAAAAAAAGTACAATATCCGGTATTTCTTGCTGACGGTTTTTCACTTCAGCAGTGCGGGGCTTCCATCGTTCAAGAAACCTCATTTATCTTGTCGACAGGGCATGAATACCTCTATCAATTGCTAAAAAGTGGACTGACGATTGATGAAGCCGCGGCGTGTATCCATTTCAAAATAGGAATTGGATCGAATTATTTCATGGAGATTGCCAAAGTCAGAGTAATCCGTAGACTTTGGAGCTTTATCATCAAACAGTATGCACCTGAACACAATTGCACCTATAATTGCCGTATTACTGCCAAGATCGGCTTGATGAACAAATCTGCAATGGACCCATACACCAATCTGCTAAGACAAACTACTGAGGTGATGTCAGCAATCTCAGGTGGTGTTGAAAAGGTTAATGTGATGCCCTACGATGCATTCACGACCAATGGAACATCGCCATTATCTGAACGCATGGCGCGAAACATTTCATTGATCTTGAAAGAAGAAAGTTACTTTGACAAAGTAATTGACCCGACCGGAGGTTGTTACGCTGTAGAATCATTGACCGACCTTTTGTCTGATAAATCTTGGAAAGCGTTCCAAAAGCAAGAGACATTGGGAGGAATCAAAACAAATGACGTGATGTCCAGAATAACATCAGAAGTTCCTGAAACGGCCGGAAAGAGACTTTCACTGGTGCGTGATTCAGCTAAAACTATGATCGGAATAAACAAATTCCCCAACATACAACAGACCGACAACAAGTTCAACAGAAATGGACAGTACATCGGTTTACCTTATTTGATCATTGAAAGAGATATATAACATGGCAATCCAGCGAATTGATTTTTCAGCCATTGAATTGACAGAGGAGTCAAACTCAATGAATTCAAGCGAGGCACAACTCAGCTACGAAACGGCTGAGAAGATCCCGCTTCGATCGTATTATTCAGATAAGGACATTTATGCTGCGGAACACATCGGCTATGTCTCAGGGATCGCGCCATTTTTAAGGGGTCCGTATTCCTCGATGTATGCCATTCGTCCATGGACAATTCGCCAATACGCAGGTTTTTCAACTGCTGAAGAGTCAAATGCCTTTTACAGAAGAAACCTGGCGGCAGGTCAAAAGGGACTTTCAGTTGCATTTGACCTTGCAACACATCGAGGTTATGATTCAGACCATGGACGTGTGGTTGGCGATGTTGGTAAGGCCGGAGTTGCGATCGACTCTATCCTTGACATGAAGATACTATTTGATCAGATCCCCCTCGACCAGATGTCTGTCTCAATGACGATGAACGGTGCGGTGATACCGATAATGGCATTCTATATTGTTGCAGCAGAAGAACAAGGGGTGAGTCCTGAAAAACTCTCAGGAACAATTCAAAATGATATCCTGAAGGAGTTCATGGTTAGAAACACCTATATCTACCCTCCATCTCCATCCATGCGGATCATTACCGATATTTTCGAATATACTTCGAAAAATATGCCGCTGTTCAATTCGATCTCTATCTCAGGCTACCATATGCAAGAGGCAGGAGCAACTGCGTCTATTGAATTGGCATATACTTTGGCAGATGGACTGGAATATCTCAGGGCCGGTATTCAGGCGGGAATGAACATTGATGAATTCGCTCCACGATTGAGTTTTTTCTGGGCAATCGGCATGAACCATCATATGGAGATCGCGAAAATGAGAGCTGGTCGTCTGATCTGGGCTAAACTTGTAAAGCAATTCAACCCTTCAAACGATAAATCGCTGGCACTTCGCACTCACTGTCAGACTTCAGGCTGGAGTTTAACTGAACAAGATCCATTCAATAACGTTGCCAGAACATGTATTGAAGCACTTGGTGCTGCATTGGGCGGAACGCAATCTTTGCATACCAACGCACTGGACGAAGCTATCGCGCTCCCTACTGATTTTTCTGCACGTATTGCGAGAAATACTCAGATCTATCTGCAGGAAGAAACGGGGATCACAAAGTTCATTGATCCGATGGGCGGAAGCTATTACATTGAGAAGCTCACCGAACAATTGGTAGATGAAGCATGGAAACTCATTCAGGAGGTAGAAGAACTCGGCGGAATGGCGAAAGCGATTGAAACCGGAATTCCCAAAATGCGCATTGAAGAAGCTGCTGCACGCAAACAAGCAAGGATCGATTCAGGTAAGGACATCATTGTTGGAGTTAATCGTTATCGGGTCGATGAAGATCAACAGATCGATATTCTGGAGGTCGACAACACAAAAGTCAGAGAGGCTCAAATTGCCCGATTGAACGAATTAAGAGCGAATCGAGACAATGAAAAAGTAAGGTCTTTATTGCTTGAGTTGGAGAATGCTGCAAAGAACAACGAAGGCAATCTACTTGAGATTGCAGTTCGATGTGCCAGGGAAAGAGCCTCGCTCGGAGAGATCTCATTGGCCATGGAAAATGCTTTTGGCCGTTACCAGGCAACAATACGTTCGATAAGTGGTGTATATTCTCATGAATCAATGGAAGATAAAGATTTTGAAAGAGCCAGAGAATTGACAGAACAATTCGCTCAACTTGAAGGAAGACGTCCGAGGATCATGATCGCAAAAATGGGTCAGGATGGGCATGACCGTGGTGCTAAAGTAATTGCTACTTCCTTCGCCGATATTGGTTTTGATGTCGACATCGGACCACTTTTCCAAACTCCGGCTGAAGCTGCAAAACAGGCAGTTGAGAACGATGTTCACATTTTAGGTGTATCATCACTTGCTGCTGGACATAAAACTCTTATTCCGCAAGTTATCGAAGAGTTGAAAAAGCTCGGAAGAGAGGATATAATGGTCGTTGCAGGTGGAGTTATTCCACAGCAGGACTATGATTTCCTATATGAAGCTGGAGTATTTGGAGTTTTCGGTCCGGGAACAAAGATCTCAAAGGCAGCACAGGAAATATTAACTCTGCTTATAAAAAGTGTTGAAGATTAATTAAAAAAGATCATACTTTGCCCGTTATCAAATTGTTTATTACATTCGGCATAGTTATTGAACTGTCACGCTTAAAAAAACAAAACATCATGAAAAAAACGATCGCACTTTTACTTTTCATTGTTACCGGCTTAAGCCTTAAAGCTCAGGCCCCAAACTATGATGACCTCAAGATCCTTTACGCTGACGGAAACTACGAAAAATTGGTGAAATCTGCTGAAAATTACACTTTGAAGGACGATCTAAAAAAAGACCCTATTCCCTTCATTTGGCTAGCGAAAGGATTGTATAAGATCTCCCTCTCTGGAACCGATAACGAGAAATTCAAGAATGCTTATAAAGACGCGACAGCCGCATTATCTAAAGCATTAAAGAACGATAAAGATGGAACTAAGCTGATAGATCATGTGGAATTTGTCAATGAATTTCAACTTTCCATGGTGACCATTATCGAAAACGATCTATCCGCTAAAGATTACAACAAAGCAGGCGGTTGGGTTTTGAAGTATTACAAGATCACAAAGAATCCGGTTGGAGCTAAATTCCTTGATGGTGCTTCTAAATATAGGAAAGCCGACAAAGGAGGAGCAAATACTGCATGGAAAGAGGCTGACGCAATGTTGACAAAGATCACTTCAATTGACGATTGGTCGGAAGCAGATAAAAAGATCCTGCAAATGGGTGTATTGCAAACTGCAGAATGTTACCTGGCATCCAAGCAGCGTGAAAAAGCAAAAACATTATTGAACAAAGTCGCTCAGTGGTTTGAGGATGACGCAGAGTTCAAAGAAAAATACGATGAGATCGTAAACTGATAAGAGCCCCGAAAGGGGCTTTTTTCTTTGTTCACATTTTGATTTTCATAAATTAGGTTGAGCTTCTCATCAAGGTTGCATGTTACGAGCTAAATTTGGATACATGAAAAAGTATTGGGTATATCTGAAGAATAAATACATATTGACCATTTGTATTTTCTTGATCTATACCCTATTCTTGGATGACACTGATATTTTCACTATTTTCAGTCACAATCGTAAGCTCAGTAAACTCGAGCAAGCCAAAATGGAGACCTCAATGAAACTTGATAGTACTGTTCAACTTTTGAACCTGCTCAAATACGAGGATCAGCTCGAAAGTTATGCTAGAGAGAAAAAGCTGTTTAAACAAGAGAACGAAGACATCTTCGTGATTTCGTACGAGTAGATCAGAAGTTACTCTCCCGGCCTTCTACAGATTGATTGAAAAATCTTTCTTCCTTTATTGATTTTAAGGTCGAACCAGGAAAATAAAATTTCAGGATTTGGGTAAAATCATAACCTGAACGAGCCATTTTCATAGCGCCCTCCTGACACATTCCAACACCATGACCGAAACCTCGACCTCTGATCACCACCTCATCACCTTCCGGATAGCAACTGAAATAAGTTGATTTGAGATTGAATTCCTCTCTCAGATCACGAAGAGGAATACCAAAAACAGGATGGATGTAAAATGCCTTTCTATCTGTTTGATCAAATGAAAACATCATATCCCTGTACAGAGAATCCTCTGCTGGAAAATTATACTTTTCTAATAAAAAACGCTTCCATTTATCCTGTTTTATCCGTACTTCCCAGGTTGCTTGTTTCGTGTATATACAGAATGTATCCTTGAAGGATGTTAGATAGTCAATTTTCTCATTCCAGATGTACTGAGGTTCACATGTCTGACCTCCACAGTTCGCATGGAAATACGCATCGATCAATGATCCTTTACTATCTGAAAGAACGATCGTATTCGTTTGCCTTACTGCTGTGTCGATCAATGGAGTAAACCTCATCATACTGTGGTAGGCCTGGCAATGAACTCTGTCACAGAGATCAAATCCTTCTTTCTTGTGCCTCCCAAGGTATTTGAAAGCATAGGTACGGCTCAAAACAGCCTGAACTTTATAGTACTCGAGATGGTTTCCTCCTCCCCCTTCAGACTCTACAACACCTGAAAGATAATTATCTGTCTCAACGAGATTGACAAGTGTTAGTACTTTACTGTCAGATGTGATCTCAAAATCATCTTTGTATTTCCTCGCTTTTACCGCAGGTGTTTTGGCTGTAAGGGTGAGTGATGTATATGAAACATTCTGAACAAGCATCACCTGATTGAAATCACCTAATTCCACCGTCCCTTTCTTTAACTTGACTTTGTTTCCATTCACTGGCGTAAATTCAACAAATTCATTGGGCAATATTGTTCCGAAATAAGATGTGTCTGCAAAAATGGAATAGCTTCCGTCGTTGTATGAAAACGTAACTCTTCTAACCTGATGATCCCGCAAGATTCCGATACGCAATTGCTGCGCTGAGATCAGAGCGATTTGAAAAACCATTGATATCAGGATACAAAACCTCACAGAAACAAAATTAAACCATCATTTTTCAGTTGTTAACCGCAAAATGAATAGTTTTCAACAAGGATTGTGCAACTTTTTTGCTTGCACCACCTCCTCCAAGTTTCGTTTTCAGTTCATCGTAATCTTGAAGAAGCTTTTCTCTCTTAGCTCCTCCGATCAAAATAGCTTCCAATTCTTGTCTGATCCTGTCCCGATTACATTCATCCTGAATGAGTTCCACCACAGATTCTTTATCCAGAATGAGGTTCACCAGTGAAATGTATTTCACCTTTACCAACCTCCTTGCAATATGATAGGAAATGGCTGAACCTTTGTAACAAACCACTTCAGGTGTCCCTAATAAGGCAGCTTCAAGTGTGGCTGTACCCGAAGTGACCACCGCTGCTTCCGCAGCCATAAGTATATCGTAGGTACGTCCTTTTACAAGACGGACACGATCATTCAAAAACGGTCGATAGAATTCTTCTTCTAGACTAGGCGCTCCGGCTACGATGACCTCGTAATCTGCAAAGGTTGAGATAGCCTCCAGCATGATCGGTAGCTTCACGGAAACCTCTTGTTTCCTGCTCCCAGGTAGAACAGCAATTATTCTTTTACCCGAATTCGAAAAACTTGTTTCCGCAGCATTCTCATAACGATAATTTTCTACAGCATCCAGAAGTGGATGACCTACATATTCAACTTGCATTCCATGTTTCGCATAGAATTCCTGTTCGAAAGGAAGGATAACGAACATTTGATCAATATTGCGCTTGATCTCATGAATACGAGACTCTTTCCATGCCCAGATCTGTGGAGAGACGTAATAAAAAACTTTTATTCCATTCTCCTTAGCCCATTTGGCAATTCGAAGATTGAATCCAGGATAATCGATCAACACCAATGCATCCGGTTTGAAATCCAGAATGTCCTTTTTACAGAATTTAATATTTCGGAGGATCGTACGCAGGTTCATCACAACCTCTATGAACCCCATGAATGCGAGATCTCGAATATGCTTTGCAGGTTCTCCGGCCACCTCTTTCATTTTATCTCCTCCCCAAAAACGAAAATCCACAGTATTTTCGGAGGCAGACACCAATTCTTTCATCAGATTACTTCCATGCAGGTCACCTGATGCCTCACCGGCAATTATGTACAATTTGATACGCGACATCAAATAATGAAATTCACGTAAACAATATATGGCAAATAGATAATGGTTCCAATTATGATCCCCATGGCTATTCCCCATTTATCTTTATTTAGGGTCATATAGAACCAAATAAGATTGGAAATAATTGCGATAGAAACGATCTTCGATCTCACTATAGGATCATTCAGGAATTTATACCACAATTGGGTAAACAAAAAATTCTCTACCCAAGACAATAAAAGGATCACTACTGGAATAAAAATGACTGGAGATAAAATTCCTGTCAATAAACCATAGGTGTGCTGCTTTGACCAATTCTTAAAGTTCATTTTCCCATTTTTTAAAGTGTTCCAGCGTTGAATAAGCTGTCATATCAAATTGTGTTGGAACAACACTCGCATACCCCAATGCTAGCGCAAAGAGATCCGTATCTTCTCTGTTATCATGATTCTGGAATTCCCCGGTCAGCCAGTAATAAGGCTTACCAAACTGATCCAGACGTTTGTCAAAACGATCTTCCCAAAAGGCATGGGCTTGTTTGCACACTCTGAATCCCTTGATCTCACTTAGCGGTATCTTTGGCACATTTACATTCAAACAAACATGCTCAGGAAATGAACCCTTCAACACCTTTTCAAGCAATTCACCAACGATCTGTTGTGCCCCACTGAAGTCGGCATCGGCTCCATGATCTGCAAGTGAAAACCCAATTGAAGGAATATTTTCCATTGCTCCTTCCACAGCAGCTGACATAGTCCCTGAATAAAGAACATTCGTTGATGAATTCAATCCATGATTGATCCCGGAAACCAGTAAATCCGGTTTTCGGTTTAGAATTTCATATATCGCAAGTTTAACACAATCAACAGGTGTTCCGCTGCAAGTGTAAGCCTCATCCCCTTCAAACAAACGGGTTCGCTCCAATCGCAAGGGATGATTAACTGTTATCGCATGTCCCATTCCTGATTGCGGTTTATCCGGCGCAACGATCAAGACTTCACCAAAAGGACTCACCGCCTCAACAAGTGCCTTAATTCCTTTTGCAGAAATGCCATCATCGTTCGTAACGAGAATGAGCGGTTTATTCTTTTCCATTTCAGATCAATTCTGTACCATGCGAAAGTAACCATAATCGCTTAAAATGACTTTTGAAGGACTTGAATTAATTTGAAATAAGGTGATCCCAATTTTCAATTTTGGCTTATCTTTGGTTGACATCATATTCACATGACAACTACGGAATTATTGGACGAGGTAAAACAGGTTACCACAAAAAACATAAAGGTTCTTCGCGAAAGGATACTCCACCTTACTGACGAGCAAAGAAAATGGCGAAAGGACCCTTCATCTTGGAACATTAACGAGATCTTCGCACATTTGAATGAATACGCATCGTACTATCACAAAGCATTTGCAAGAAAGATCGAAAAAACAAGGTTCAGAACCCCTAGAGAAAATTTCATCTCTTCTCCTCTGGGACGATCCGCATGGAAATCAATGAAATTGGGAAATCTTCAGAATGTAAAAAGGAAAATGAAGGCCCCGCGCTCCTATAATCCGTCACTCAACAACGCAATGGTGAGCGGTCAGGATGCACAGGAATTTGAAACTGGACAACTAGAGTTGTTAAACATTATCGAAAGTGCCGCAAAGATAAACATCCGTAAGGCTAAGATCCCAATATCCATCTCCAAGATCGTTAGACTGAGATTTGGTGACGCTCTGCTCTTTGTGGTTTATCACAATGAACGTCATGTACAGCAAGCGCTTAATCTGATCGATCATCCAAACTTTCCGAAATCCTGATATGTCATTAAAATACGGCTATTGCCTTGTCAGCATTTCTCCCGTTCGGGCTGAAGCAAGCGACCGCTCGGAAATGGTCACACAATTGTTGTTCGGAGAGATCGTCACTATCGAAGAAATTAATGCGCCATGGATGAAAATCACGTCCTTCTCTGATAATTACCCCGGATATGTCGATCACAAACACATTCGCTTTCTTACAGAAAAGGAACTTAACAGATGGATGGATGGCCTTTCAGTAATGCCGGACTTGATCCGTAAAATTGAAACTCCCTGGGGAAAACAAGATATTTTCAAAGGGTCCTACATACCATTCGATCCGACTGATTCATTCAATATCGGCCAAGATCAGTTCAGCATAGAAGAATATGCTGTCCATTCTCAAAAAAATGACCCATTTGAAATTGCCATGGAATATTTGAATGCTCCTTATTTATGGGGAGGAAAAACACCTTTTGGGATCGATTGTTCGGGGCTGACTCAAATGGTTTTTCGCTTTTTGGATATCAACCTTCCAAGAGATGCCTCTCAACAGATCGATTATGGATCCGACGTTCACAATAAGGATATTGAAAAAGGAGATGTGGCTTTCTTCAACAATTCCAATGGAAAGATCATACATGTTGGAATTGCGGACGGTGAGGGCTCTATAATTCACGCTTCAGGGATGGTGAGGATCGACCGCTTGAATGAAAACGGGATCATACATGCAATTTCAGGAGAAATGACTCATACTCTTCACAGTATTAAAAGGATGTAGAATAATTCTGACAGAATTAATTACGATATTTGCAACTCAATCATCATCACATGAAAATACTCATTACCGGCGGAGCAGGATTTATTGGTAGTAATCTGGCAAAGCGTCTTGTTGACGACGGTCATGAAGTTACAGTCCTCGACTCACTGCTTAGAGGCAATAAACTGGACAAGGGAACGTACGCAAAGATCAACTTTATCAAAGGGGATGTTAGGGATGCTGAGGCAGTTAATCTGGCGAGTAAAGGTGTGGATATCATTTTTCATTTTGCTGCTGTCCTTGGTGTTGATATTGTTGCCGACAATCCTGTTGAGACAATGGATGTTGAGGTGATCGGGACCAGAAATGTTGTCGAAGCTGCAGAGGCAAACAATGTAAAGAAGATCATGTACGCCTCTACTAGCGGGATATACGGTCATTCCGCATTTGAAAATGCTCTTTCAGAGGAAGTTCTGGTTGATCCAAGAACTTCTTATGCTATGGCAAAAAGATACAATGAGATCTATCTGGCTTCACATCATGAAGAGAAGGGATTGAATGTGATCTCTTTGAGATTTTTCAATGTCTACGGGAAAAATCAGGACAATAGAATGGTTGTTCCGCGTTTTTTCGAACAAGCGCTGAATAATGAACCTATAACAGTTTTCGGTACGGGAAAGCAGACGCGTGATTTCACATATATTGACGACACTGTTGAAGCTTGCATTCGATTGATGAATGTTGACGGTTGTAAGATCGTTAACATTGCAAACGAAGCCGAATGGTGCATAAAGGACCTCGCAGAACAAATAAAGGATATTACGGGTTCTAAGTCACAGATCGTTTATCTGGAGGCACCGAAAAAAAGATACGATTACGAAGTTGAAAGAAGAGTTGGTAGTTCCAATAAACTATTAAGTCTTACCGGCTACAAACCCGACACTACCTTAAATGAAGGTTTGAAATTAATTTTGAAAGAAAATTACACGAAATAATACCTCAAATGAAAAGAGACAAGGAGATTTTTGATCTTATCGGAGAAGAGAAACAAAGACAACTTCACGGCATTGAACTGATCGCTTCAGAAAATTTCGTTAGCGATGAAGTTATGGAAGCTATGGGAAGTGTTTTGACGAACAAGTATGCTGAAGGTCTTCCGGGTAAGCGTTATTACGGTGGTTGTGAGGTCGTAGACAAAGTTGAACAGTTAGCAATCGACCGTCTCTGTAAGCTATTCGGTGCCACCTGGGCAAACGTTCAGCCACACTCTGGCGCACAAGCGAATGCTGCAGTGTTTCTTGCTTGTCTTCAAGCAGGTGATAAGATCCTTGGTTTTGACCTGTCGCACGGTGGACATCTTACACACGGTTCGCCCGTGAACTTTTCAGGAAAAATGTATCGCCCATTCTTTTATGGCGTAAACAAAGAGACCGGACGTGTTGATTATGACATGATGGAGGAAGTGGCTTTGAGAGAACGACCCAAAATGATCATTTGTGGTGCGTCTGCCTACAGCCGTGATTGGGATTATGCTCGGATCCGTAAAGTTGCTGATGAGATCGGCGCTCTAGTATTGGCTGATATTTCGCATCCTGCAGGATTAATTGCTGCCGGTTTGTTAAACGATCCGCTTGAACATTGCCACATAGTAACCTCAACTACACACAAAACATTACGTGGACCAAGAGGTGGGATCATTATGCTTCGCCATAATTTCGATAATCCATTCGGGTTGAAATGGAACAATGGCAACTTGAAATCAATGGCAGCTTTGCTGGATGCAGCTGTTTTCCCAGGAATTCAGGGAGGTCCCTTAGAGCACGTGATCGCAGCGAAAGCAGTAGCCTTTGGCGAGGCTTTAACAGACAACTACAAAAACTACATGAAACAGGTGAAGGAAAATGCTGCTGTTATGGCGGATGAATTCATCAAGAGAGAATACAACATTGTTTCTGGAGGAACTGAAAATCACTCTATGCTAATTGACCTGCGTTCAAAAGGAGTTACCGGAAAAGATGCTGAAAACGCTTTGGTTCGCGCTGACATAACGGTCAACAAGAACATGGTTCCATTTGATACCGAATCTCCATTCGTTACTTCAGGTATCCGTGTTGGAACTCCGGCACTCACATCACGTGGAGTTGTGGCAACTGAGATTCCGCAGATCGTTGAATTGATCGACAAGGTATTGACGAACATCTCCGATGATTCAGTGATCGATTCAGTTCGCAGAGATGTTAACGCATTGATGGGACACAGACCACTTTTTCAGTGGTAAGAAATAAAAAATCCAATAAAAAAGCAGACCGTTTGGTCTGCTTTTTTTATTGATACAATTGTCGATCTTTTAATTTCATCAGGTTGCACTTTGCTTTCGAATGATCTTCCAGAAAATCTGAGGAAAAAAGCGCTTTAATGTGACTGCCTTTATCTCTTTGTTCCCAATCAGTATTTCCTTTTTCTTTTTTTCAACCGCTTTCAGCAATATCGAAACACACTCAGAGACAGGCATCCCTGTTGACTGGTTATGATCCATTACTCCATGCTTATCACCGCTTCCGGTCAAGGCATTCATTGAAATGTTGGTGTTGATCTTTCCTGGACATGCGATCGTGACGTATAAGCCATTCTCTTCCTGCTCCAACATTAGACTCTCATAGAATCCATGCAATGCATGTTTAGAAGCACTGTAAGCGGATCTGAGGAAAAACCCGAATTTACCGGCAATACTGGAGATAACAACAATATGTCCTGCCTTTTGAGAAACCATATAAGGCAAAACCGATTTGGTCATTGCTATATTTCCAAAGTAATTGATCTCCATGATCTTCCTGTCAACATCTATTGAAGTTTCCTCAACCGTTGATCGCTGACTCAAACCACCATTGTTGAATAAAAAATGTATAGCCCCTGTTTTTTCGACTGTCCTTTTAACGATCTCAGGAAATTCTGAAGAATGTTCAAGATCAAGTGGAACAACAAGGTGTTTTTCGGGAGAAACAAGTGTTGCTCGAATTTCTTCAAGTGCTTTTTCATTCCTCGATGAGAGGATCACTTTTGCACCGCTCTCAGCCAATTGTTTGCACAACTCAGCTCCGATTCCCGAAGAAGCTCCAGTCACCCATACTACCTTATCATTAAAATTCTGCATATCGTAAATAAAAAAATCCCGATTCCAAAAAATCAGAATCGGGATCAAAATGTTTTACTTCTTATAGATCGTCAGGCAGTGCGACCTCTTTAACCGCTTTTTGCTTTGGCTTCAATTTATCAATGAAAATAACCTTGAACTTCTCACCGTCAGCAGTGTAGATCATTTCAGAGATACCGTTGGAAATATATGGCAACTGTTTCTTTTCATTAAAAAACTTCTTTTCATATGGCTCATACGTGTCATCATCATATTGAATTAGAACAGACACGATCTGTCCATTCTCAACTCTGGCTTTACCAGATGCACATGTCGCATTTCCATTCTTATCGAAGAAACTGATGATCACATTACGATGCATGTCATCACCAACACCATATGCACCTCTTTTAGCGAAGGCATCCTCTAAACGCTTGTAACAATCCGATTGAGCGGATGCAGACAATACAATAAAGAAAGCTGAAAGAACAAGTAGATATTTTTTCATAGTTTGTCGTTGTTTTAGGGCCAGCCCTGGTTTCAAATATAACAAGTTTGAATGAATTTCATCGGTTAGTTTTAATTATTTATTTTTGACAAAATTCACATCGATGAGCACCGAACAAATTGCAGACCAATTTTCTGAGGCAATAGAAATTTTGCAAAAATTTAACAACTCTACTAATCATCAGCTTATTGAAAAAGCCGGTTTAGCAATGGTTTCAGCGCTGAAAAATGGAAAGAAGATAATTAGTTGTGGAAATGGTGGATCAATGTGTGATGCCATGCATTTCGCTGAGGAATTAAGTGGAAGATACCGAAATGATCGTCCTGCTATTGCTGCAATGTCGATCTCCGATCCAAGCCACATCTCCTGTGTAGCCAATGACTACGGTTTCCAATTCGTTTTTTCCCGCTACCTGGAAGGTTTCGGACAGGAAGGAGATGTGCTTTTAGCCATTAGCACTTCAGGAAATTCTGAGAACATATTGAACGCCATTGATGTTGCTAAGAAAAAAGGAATGATCGTAGTTGGCCTGACAGGAAAAACAGGAGGAAAAATGGCAGAGAAATGTGACATCGAAATTCGGGCGCCTTATTCTGACTTTGCTGACAGAGCACAAGAAATCCACATCAAGGTTATACATTGTCTTATTGAACAGATCGAAGAAGGAATGTTCAATTCCTGATCCGCGATTGTTCATAAGTCTGCTTTTCCGTGGATATTAATCGTTTCTCTCGCGCATTCAATTCAAATTATTGACTAATTTTGCCTTTTCCGATTAGCATGTCAAATCAGGAATTACAGGCAACAGTTAAAAACATATTTTCTGCTTATTTAGAGCAGAACGGGCACCGAAAAACCCCCGAACGATACGCTATACTTTCTGAAATTTATAATTACCAGGGGCACTTTGATGTTGAATCACTTTACATCAAAATGAAAAATCAGAATTATCGTGTTTCAAGAGCTACCTTGTACAATACGATCGAATTGCTTTTGGCATGCAACCTGGTCAGAAAGCATCAATTCGGAAAGAACATAGCACAATTCGAGAAATCACATGGTTCTAAACAACATGACCATGTAATTTGTACTGACACCGGAGAAGTCATCGAGTTTTGCGATCCAAGGATCCAAAGCATTAAAGCCACTATAGAAGAAGTATTCGGTGTAAAAGTTCAACACCATTCCTTGTATTTCTATGCGGTGAAAGCCCCTTCCTACACCGAAGAATGATCATGAGTTTTGCATTTGACATACAAGAACAGGGACCTGTTCGAATTCTATCATTAAAAGGAAAGATCATGTCCGAGGAAGATATCAGAGGCTTGAACGCTTCAGTTGAACAATTGCCTTCAAATTTGATCATCGATATTTCAGACCTTACACATACCAATTCATCAGGTATTAATTTCTTCATCAAAACGTTAACTAAATGTAGGGTAAACGGTGGAGAGTTGGTGCTCTCAGGACTTAATGGATCAGTAAAAAAACTTTTTGAACTTGCTAAAATAAACGGTCTTTTTGTGGCATTTGATTCACTGGAAGATTCTTTAAATCATTTTAAATAAACAGAATGAAAGTAGACGTATTACTGGGGTTGCAATGGGGCGACGAAGGAAAAGGAAAGATCGTTGACGTACTGACTCCTCAATACAACATAATAGCCCGTTTTCAGGGTGGACCAAACGCAGGTCATACCTTAGAGTTTGAAGGAATAAAACATGTCCTTCACACTATCCCATCGGGAATCTTCAGAAATGATGTGATCAATCTTGTCGGGAACGGTGTTGTGATCGACCCGGTGATCTTTCAGAAGGAATTGGAAAAACTCGCCCCTTTTAATATTGACATCAAAAAGAATCTTTTGATCTCTAAAAAGGCTCACCTCATCCTCCCTACCCACAGACTTCTGGATGCTGCTTCTGAAGCTGCCAAAGGAAAGAACAAGATCGGTTCCACACTTAAGGGAATTGGTCCTACTTACATGGACAAAACCGGGAGAAACGGCTTACGTGTAGGAGATATTTTCTCGCCAAACTTTAAAGAAAAATACGATGCTTTGGTTGAAAAGCATATCGGTATTTTGAAGCATCATGAAGATTTCCACTACGACTTAAATGAACTTGAAGGCCCATGGATGGAAGGTATTGAAGTTCTTCGTTCATTGACAGCAGTAGACAGTGAACACTACATCAACCAGGCATTGAAAGACGGAAAGAAGATCCTCGCTGAAGGTGCTCAGGGAACGATGCTTGACATTGATTTTGGTACTTATCCATTCGTTACTTCATCGAATACAGTAACCGCAGGAACTTGCACCGGTCTTGGGGTTGCTCCAACAAAGATCGGTAGTGTGATCGGAATTTTCAAAGCATACTGTACAAGAGTAGGCAGCGGGCCCTTCCCAACTGAATTGGACGATGAAGTTGGTGAATTGATCCGCAAAGAAGGTCACGAGTTTGGAGCAACAACCGGAAGACCAAGAAGATGTGGATGGATCGATATCCCACAACTGAAATATGCCATTATGATCAATGGTGTTACGGAACTATCCATGATGAAAGCGGATGTTCTTGGCTGTTTCGAAACGATCAAAGTATGTACGCATTACCTCATCAACGGTGAAAGAGTTGATTATTTTCCTTTCGACATCAACGATGTGGAGATCACACCCGTTTATGAAGAACTGAAAGGTTGGAATTGTGACCTTACTCAATTGAACAATTACAATGAGGCACCTCAAGCTCTAAAAGATTATGTAACCTATCTGGAAGAAAAGCTTGAAGTTCCGATCACGGTTGTTTCAGTTGGTCCAGACAGAAAACAAACATTGTCAAACAAGTAAATTGATCCGACAATTGGACATATTAAAAATTGCGCTTGTTTCAGGCGCATTTTTTTTGTTCAGCTACGTTACGGTCGCTCAAAGCGGTGTGCTTGAACTTTTACCGGGCGCCGAAAAACTTGGATACGATCAAAAGACCGGAGCCCATCGTTTGGTTGGAAAAGTGAACTTCATTTACCAGGGCAACACCATGTATTGTGATTCTGCCCATTATTTCGATAAAACACAAGAGGTTCGGGCTTACGGTAACGTGCACATTACAAAGGACGATATCAATCTCTATTGCGACTCCCTCTATTACAATGGAAAAACAAAAAAAGCAAAACTATGGGGGCATGTTAGAGTTCGTGATCTTGAATACAAACTGACAACAGACACCCTTGAATATGACGCCAAAAGAGCCGAAGGCATCTATCGTCATGGAGGAAAGATCGAAAGCATCACTTCAAATGAGGTCTTAACGAGTAGAACAGGATACTTTTATCCTGACAATAAGAATTTTTTCTTTAGCGGGAAGGTACGCTACAGAAATGATGATCTTCAGATGACGACGGATACTTTACAGTATCTATACTCCAAACAGACCACCTATTTTTACGGCCCCACAAAAATTGTGAGAGATTCTACACTAATGTTTTGTGAACGCGGGTGGTACAGCATCAATACAGAAGAAGGGAGTCTGATCAAAAATGCATTGATCCGACGATCAGGAAGAGAAGTTCGAGGGGATACGCTTTTCTATCAACCAACGATCGGGCGATCAACTGCGAGAGGCAATGTAATTGTGAGCGATTCAGCTCAGCGAACATTGATAAAAGGCAAATACGGATTGAACGACGAAAAAAATCATTTTTCACTTGTAACCGGAAACGCCGTAGCCAGTCAGGCCCGAGATAAAGACACCTTGTACATTTTCGCAGATACACTTTTTAATCAGAACGACAGCCTAGACAAATCTCTGTACATCAAGGCATACCGAAATGCAAAATTCTTTCAGGAAAGCGCTCAAGCAAAAGCGGACAGCATTTACTATTCCCGAAATGAAGGCAGAATTGAACTATTCAAGGATCCGATCGTTTGGTCATCAAACGCTGAATTACTAGGTGATTCCATGACTGTTTTCCTGAAGGATTCGATCATAGAACGCGTATTTATCCGGGAGAATTCCATAGTGGTCATGGAACTGGATTCAGGCCAGTATTACAATCAGATCGGAGGCGAACGAATAAACGCACTATTCAAGGATCAATCTCTTTACAGAACTGATGTGAGCGGAAGTGCAACAACCGTCTTCTATCCTGAAGAAAAAAAAGAAAATGATACTACTGTCACGGTTACGCGAATGGGAATGAACCGAATTTACGCTGCTGACCTAAGAATATACCTTGACAGTGGAGAAATAACAGGCATTACCTACTTCGACAAACCGGACGGTGTATTTTTTCCAATGAGTGATATTCCAGAGGATGAATTATTGATTCGGAATTTTGGTTGGAACTCAGCTCTTAGACCCAAAAGAACCCTGATTGAAGGGATTTATTCTGAGTGATTAACAGTTTCCTCGTCTGTATCCCAGCGGATAACTCTTTTCACCCCTTCGACCAGCTCAAATTTGCGCATGAGTTGATCCAAATGCTCGGTATCGTAAACAAGAACTTTGATCCTTCCTTCAAATATTCCATCCTCTGTTTCGAATGAAATAGACTTCATGTTTACATTATGCTGATTGGATATGATCTCGGTCAGCTTGTTCACTAGTCCAAGACTGTCAATTCCCGAGATCCTGATCGCTGCAATACGCTCAACCAACTCCTGTGACTGCCAGCGAGCCTTAATGCATCTGTAGGCCATTTTCGACATCAGGTGCTCGGCATTCGGACAATTGAAACGGTGAACTTTGATCCCCTCATTGATCGTAATGAATCCAAAAACCTTATCGCCGGGAATTGGATTACAACATCTGGCAAGTTGATATTGAATGTTCTTGAAATCTTCACCGATGATCAGCGTGTCTTCCTTGCTGTTGACCTTCTGATAGATCTCATGTTCATTCTTTTCCTTCGGAACACTTTTTTTCTCCAGCTGAAGCATTCCGTGAGCATTGTCGATATCTCTCAATTTTGACAGGTCGATCTTACCTTTAGCGATACGGAAATAGAGTTCGGTCATGCTCGGCATCCCGAAGAACTTCTCAAGGAAAACAAGATTCTCGGAAACAAAACGAATATTAAATTGCTTGAACTTACGCTCCAGGATCTCCTTCCCATCCTGTGCGATCTGCTTGCGCTCTTCGTTAAGATTGGATTTGATCTTTTGTTTGGCCCTTGCTGTTACGACAAATCGAAGCCATTCTTCGTGCGGCTTTTGTTTGGCAGAGGTGATGATCTCCAATTGATCTCCATTCTGCAACTGATAACTCAAAGGTACAAGTCGGTTATTCACTTTGGCACCGATGCATTTATCACCGATGTCGGTATGAATATCGTAAGCGAAGTCCAGAATTGTCGAACCTGTAGGAAGAACACGAAGTTCTCCTTTCGGCGTAAAGACATAGATCTCATCATTGAACAAGTTCAACTTGAACTCGTTAACGAAATCCATTGCATTCAGATCCGGATTTTCGAGAAGTGATCGCACTTCTGCGATCCATCTGTCAAACTTACTTTCTTCAGAATTGGATTCCTTGTATTTGTAATGAGCGGCCAAACCTTTCTCGGCGATCTCATCCATCCTTTTGGAACGGATCTGCACCTCAACCCATTTACCCTGTGGCGACATAACCGTCGTATGTAATGATTCGTATCCGTTAGCTCTCGGAGTAGAGATCCAGTCGCGCAATCGATCCGGGCTTGGTTGGTAGAAATCGGTCACGATACTATAGATCCGCCAACAATCAGGCTTCTCTAATTCCTGCGGTGTATCAACAATGATCCGTACTGCGAAAACATCATAGATCTCTTCGAAAGGGATCTCTTTGACATTCATTTTGCGCCAGATAGACGATATCGACTTTGTTCTGGCCTTAATATCAAATACATATCCTTCATGCAACAATGCATCCTTTATTGGCTGCACAAAACGTCGAATGAACCTGTTTCTGGCTTCTTGGGTGGATTTCAAACTCGCTTCGATCTTACCATAGATCTCCGGTTCACTGTACATCAACGAAAGATCTTCGAGCTCACTTTTGATTGAATACAATCCAAGACGATGAGCCAGAGGTGCATATAAGAATTTTGTTTCTGAAGCGATCTTCAACTGCTTATCCGGACGCATACTCCCCAAAGTTCGCATGTTATGCAAACGATCGGCTAGTTTGATCAAAACCACACGCAAGTCATCTGAAATGGTCAGGATCATCTTACGAAAATTCTCCGCCTGGATCGACGCATTCTCGTCAAAAACTTCCGGAATTTTGGTTAGTCCATCAATGATCAGTCGAACCTTAGGACCAAAGAGATCTTCAACGTCTTGTAAAGTAATGTGTGTATCTTCCACAGTGTCGTGCAACAATGCACATGTAATAGCGGTAGCGCCCAATCCCATTTCTTCTGCGCAGATCCTTGCAACTGCGATGGGATGATAAATATATGGCTCACCTGATTTGCGGCGCATGTCTTTGTGTGCTTCGACGGCAACGTCAAAAGCCTTTCTGATCATACGTGTATCCTCTCTGTTTCGGTTTTTTGTAGCACGAAGCAGCCCCTTGAACGCATTCAGGATCTCTTTGCGCTCCTGTTCAAGGTCGATCTGAGGATAATGTGGGTGAACCTTTTCCATTTTATTTCGCAGGAAGAACTTTTGTGCTCACTTCTCCAAAACCAATACGAATTCCGTCTTTCTCGCAATGACCTCGCATGATCACAGTGTCATTATCCAGAATGAACTTACGTTCAGTGCCGTCATTCATCTTAAGTGGCTTAGTCCCTTTCCATGCCAGTTCAAGCATTGAACCATAAGAATCCTCAGTTGGACCTGAAATCGTACCGGAACCCATAAGGTCACCTGCACGAACATTACAGCCGTTTACAGTGTGGTGCGCGAGCTGCTGGGCCATATTCCAATACATGTATTTGAAATTGGAACGGCTGATCACCGTTTCTTCTGCTTTTTCCGGTTTAATAGCCACTTCTAAAGCAATATCGTACGATTTCAATCCTTCAAACTCCAAATACTCCAACACTTTCGGCTCCTGTTTAGGCGTTTCCACCTTGAATGGCTCAAGAGCATCGAGCGTAACGATCCATGCAGAGATCGAAGAAGCAAAATTCTTCGCCAGGAATGGTCCAAGTGGAACGTACTCCCATTTCTGCATATCACGTGCCGACCAGTCATTGAACAGACACATTCCGAAAATGTACTCTTCAGCCTCCGCTGTTGAAATCGAATCACCCAACGGTTTACCATCATAAGTGAAGAATCCCATTTCCAATTCAAAATCCAACTGTCTTGATGGCGCATAGATCGGATCTTCTGTCTCAACTGGCTTGATCTGACCTTTCGGACGGTAAATATCCTGACCGGAAATGATGATCGAACTCGCTCTTCCATGGTAACCAACAGGGATCCACAACCAGTTTGGCAACAAAGCATTGGCAGGGTCACGGAACATGACACCAACGTTCGTCGCATGTTCCTTGCTGGAATAAAAGTCGGTATAATCTCCAATTCGAACCGGCATACACATTTCGACCGCTTCAACAGGGATCAACACCTGTTCAACATGATGTTCATTCTTTTGAAGGTCCTGCTGTTCACTTGAAAGCAATTTGGAGACCCTGTTTCGAAGTTCACGAGTACCTTTTTTTCCTTTCGACATCATGTCATTCAAAAATGCCGTGTCAAAATCGGAAAGCTCGAACGACAAATTCTCAAGGTATCCCAGTACAAACAATGTTTTTAGGTCAAGAACATGATCTCCTATCCTCACACCTACTCTTGGTGTTAGGTTATTGGTTTTGAAAATTCCAAAAGGTAAATTCTGAATTGGGAAATCCGATCCCTGAGGAACATTTACCCAAGATGTCAACTTCGGATCGTTTGCGTTGTGTGTCATATTAATGCGTGTATATCTCTAAATTAAACATTAAATCTGAAATGCATTATGTCTCCGTCCTCCACAACATACTCCTTCCCTTCTACCTTGAAACGCCCTGCTTCCTTCACTGCTGCTTCTGAACCGTATGTCGTAAAATCGTCGTATTTCATTACTTCAGCACGAATGAATCCTTTCTCGAAATCAGTATGGATCACACCTGCTGCTTGCGGAGCTGTCATTCCTTTCGTGATCGTCCACGCGCGAACTTCTTTCACTCCAGCCGTAAAATACGTTTGCAAATTCAACAAGGCATACGCCGAACGAATCAAACGATTAACTCCCGGCTCGTCAAGACCAAGTTCATCGAGGAACATCTGACGCTCTTCGTAGGTCTCCAATTCCGTAATATCTGCCTCGATCTTCGCACCGATCACCAATACCTCTGCATTCTCATCCTTTACGGCTTCCTTCACTCGCTCAACGTACTCGTTACCCGATTTAACCGATCCTTCATCGACGTTACACAAATAAAGCACAGGCTTGGAAGTGATCAATTGAAAACGCCCAACAATTTCTCTTTCTTTTTCATCAAAATCGATCGCACGAACAGATTTCCCCTGTTCCAAGGCCTCCTTAATACGGTGAGCAACTTCGTTTTCTTTCACTACTTCCTTATCGCCGGATTTCAACATTCTTGCAATGGAAGTAATGCGTTTTTCGATTGTTTCCAGATCCTTCAACTGCAATTCAATGTCAATGATCTCCTTATCACTCACCGGATCTACTCGTCCATCAACATGAATGATATTCCCGTCATCAAAACAACGTAATACATGAATGATAGCATCTGTTTCGCGGATATTCGCAAGGAATTGATTTCCCAATCCTTCACCTTTGGAAGCGCCTTTCACCAATCCGGCGATATCAACAATTTCCATGGTTGTTGGCACCACCCTTTCAGGATGAACGATCGATTCAAGCTTTTCTAATCTTGGATCCGGAACTGAGATGGTTCCGATATTTGGTTCGATGGTACAGAAAGGGAAGTTAGCTGACTGTGCCTTCGCATTCGATAAACAATTAAACAGAGTGGATTTTCCAACATTTGGCAATCCTACGATCCCACATTTCAATGACATTTTAGTTTTTTTAAGGCAAAGATAATCATTCATGAGGAAGCAATGATGTATTCATGAACCGGATTGCTTGTGGTTCCAAATTGCACTATCTTCGCAGAAAACTCATTATGTCAGTTTTCATCATCATATTCATCGTTTTGACGGCTATCGTTGTCCTTCTGACCATTGTCGGATTGAGAATGCCGAAAATTGTACAAGTTGAAGAATCCATCCTTTTAAACTCGGATCCTGCTGAGGTTTTCATACAGGTTTGTGACTTCGAGAATTTCGTAAAATGGAGTCCTTGGACAGATAAAGATCCAGACATGAAAATGACTTTTGAAGGCGAACGTATGACTCCCGAGTCCAGTTATAAATGGCAAGGCAACAGAAAGGTCGGAAGTGGCACCATGGAGATCATTCATATTGAAGTGAATCGCAAAGTTGATTTCAATTTAACATTCGGCAACCGACCGGTTTCTAAGGCAGGGTTCATCCTCGAACCACATGACGGTCAAACAAAATTAACCTGGTATCTCGAAACGGACATGGGACCTAACCCGATCAGCCGAGTTATGGGACCAATGATGAAACAATTCATTGGGAAAGACTTCAGAACCGGTTTGAATAATCTAAATACACTCCTCAAAAAATGAATAAAGGATTAATTCTATTCTTCAGCTTACTTTCCTATTTTTCGATCGGTCAACAAAATCAGGACTCCATTTTCATTCGGAAGATCTATGACGAGGCCCTGAGTCGTGGAAAAGCGTACGACGATCTTCGCAGTCTCTGCAAGGATGTTGGTGCAAGACTAAGTGGTTCAGCAGAAGCTCAGATGGCTGTAGAATGGAGCAAGCGAAAGATGGAGTCCTATGGCTTCGATAAAGTTTATTTGCAGGAAGTGATGGTCCCACACTGGGAACGAGGTACAAAAGAAGCCGGATGGTATCGCTTGCATGACGGAAAATTGCAGAAAGTTAATTTGCTTGCACTTGGAGGCTCTATCGGCACCGATGGTTTGATCGAAGCACCAATTGTTGAATTCAAGCACCTCGATGAACTGAAACAAGCAAAACGAGCCCAAGTTGAAGGAAAAATCGTGTTTTTGAACCAGCCAATGGATGAACAGCAGATCAACACTTTCAAGGCCTATGGCGGTTGCTATGCGATCCGTGGCAATGGCGCTGTTGAAGCATCAAAACTTGGAGCAAAAGCAGTGATCATCCGTTCGATCGGCATGCCAATAGATGACCATCCACATACGGGCTCCATGCATTACGAAGATGGTGTTGACAAAATTCCGGCAGCAGCAGTATCCACTATTGATGCAGAGCGAATTTCGGCCTTCCTCAAAAATGGAAAGATGAATTTTCTGATGGAGCTGGACTGCCGCTACTATCCTGATGTAATTTCCTACAACGTAATTGCAGAAATGACAGGAAGCAAGACAGCCGATAAGATCATCACCTTTGGTGGTCACTTGGATTCGTGGGATACCGGTGAAGGAGCGCACGATGACGGTGCAGGAGTCATACATTGCCTCGAAGCCCTGAGGATATTGAAAGTTCTTGGCTACAAGCCAAACCATACGCTCCGCGTTGTGTTCTTCATGAATGAGGAGAATGGAAACATGGGCGGTAAAACCTATGCGAAATGGGCAAAAGAAAAAGGTGAAACACAAATTGCTGCGCTTGAAAGTGACCGCGGAGGATTTTCACCCCGTGGTTTCCACTGCGATGGTCCGGAAGAATATGTCCAGCTTGTTGCATCATTTGCCGAACTTTTCAAACCCTATGAATTGCATGTTTTCGAAAAAGGCTATGGCGGTGTCGACATTGGCCCATTAAAAAACGAATACGAGAACATACCACTTTTCGGCTTCGTACCTGATTCACAACGCTATTTTGACTTTCACCACGCACCTAGCGATATATTTGAGAATGTAAACAAAAGGGAACTGGAACTTGGTGCTGCATCAATTGGGGCTTTTGTTTATTTAATAGATCAGCGCCTATAAATGAACAGGTGCTGTTAATAAATTGAGGCAATAAAGACCTATGAGAACGAGAATAAATCTAATTTTGCATAATCAAACCGCCTGAACACAAAAACAGGCGACAATTTTTTTCATATGGCTCACGATATTTTTGAGAGAATTAAGGCGAACAGAGGTCCGATCGGAATGCACGCCAAGGAATCACATGGTTATTTCACATTTCCTAAACTGGAGGGAGATATTGGTCCACACATGATCTTCCGCGGAAAGAAGCGTTTGAACTGGAGTTTGAATAACTACCTTGGATTGGCAAACCACCCGGAAGTGCGTAAGGCAGATACAGAAGGAACAGAGAAATTTGGACTTGCAGCACCAATGGGAGCCCGCATGATGAGTGGAAACACGAATTATCACGAGCAATTGGAGGCTGAATTGTCAGCTTTCGTAGAGAAAGAAGATACGATCCTATGTAATTTCGGATACCAGGCAATGGTTTCAGCGATCGATTGTTTGGTGGATCGACGTGACGTGATCGTTTACGATGCTGAATCACACGCTTGTATCCTTGACGGTGTTCGTTTGCACATGGGCAAACGCTACGTATTCAAGCACAATGATGTTGAAGATTGTGAGAAACAATTAGAGAGAGCGACGAAACTTGTTCAAGAAACAGGTGGTGGAATCCTTGTGATCACCGAAGGAGTATTCGGTATGCGCGGTGATCAGGGTCGATTGAAAGAGATCGTTGATTTGAAAAAGAAATTCAACTTCCGACTGTTTGTTGATGATGCACACGGAATCGGTACACTTGGTGCTACAGGTGGAGGTACCGGTCAGGAGCAAGGCTGTCAGGACGGGATTGACGTGTATTTCGGTACTTTCGCTAAGTCTTTCGCTTTGATCGGTGGATTCATTTCTTCTGAAGAGCAAGTGGTTGAATACCTTCGCTACAACATGCGTTCACAGATCTTCGCGAAGTCGCTTCCATTGCCATTGGTTTACGGCGCACTGAAGCGTTTGGAGTTGATGCGTACACAGCCTGAACTGAAAGAAAACCTTTGGAAGATCACCAATGCGCTTCAAAAAGGGTTGGTTGATGCAGGATTTGAGATCGGAGAAACAGATTCATGCGTGACTCCTGTTTACATGAATGGATCTATTCCTGAATCGACAAACTTGATCTTCGACCTTCGTGAGAACTACAATATCTTCTGTTCAATGGTTGTATATCCGGTTGTACCGAAAGGAATGATCATTCTTCGTTTGATCCCTACAGCGGTTCACACTTTGGAAGATGTTAACTACACGATCGAGTGTTTCTCGAAGATCGTTGGTAAACTGAAGGCCGGCGAATACATGTCGGATAAGATAGCATCTGTATAAGAACATCAACTTTTATATTAAAAGGCCAGTCTTTACTGGTCTTTTTTATTTTAAGCGAAAATGAGGAATTTAATCGATCAACTGCTCAAATGTATCGAACTCGAAGAGAAAGAACAGATCAACCGTTACTCGCTGGAACAGCAGCACAGTTTAAAGATCCTGAAAAGCGAAGGACTGGCAATTCATCCTATCCGCGTGACGCGAAAAACCTTTGGTTATGGGGATTATCCCGAGATCAGTTTTCGGATACCCTTCCCAATTGATCATAAAAATTTCAGGGATGGTGCAGCAATAGAATGTTTTTGTCAGGGTGAAACTCCGATCAAAGGTATTTTACTTCAGTTGGACGGAAAACAAGGTCTATTTCGCTTATTTACACCTGATTTCCCCGACTGGATAGAGGATGATCAGGTCGGTATCAAACTGGCACCCGATAGCCGTACGACCGAACAGATGAAAAAAGCAATTTCATCGATTGAACGAGATAAACGCCTGGCCGATTTATTCGAACAAATCCACAGTAAAGAAAATAAATCCGTTGAAATTTCGTCTTCAAGTCAATCGATTGAATTTCTAAATACTACACTCAATACAAGTCAACAACAAGCTGTAAATGGAATGCTTTCAGATGCACCATTAATGATCATTCATGGTCCGCCGGGCACAGGGAAAACCACTACCCTGATCGAAGGCATACAACAACTGGTGAGGCAAGGAAAGCGTGTACTGGTAAGTGCACCGGGTAATGCAGCGGTGGATCATCTTGCACTGGAATTGATCAGAAGAGGTGCTTCAATTCTTCGAGTTGGCAACACAGCAAAAGTTCGGGACGAAATTCTTCCTCATACTCCGGAAGGCAAACTGAAAGGATCGAACGAGGAAAAAACGATTAAGAAATTGCGTATTCGCGCCGAGGAATTACGTAAAATGACCATGCAATACAAGCGGAATTTCGGCAAAGATGAACGTGAACAGCGAAATCTTCTGATGAAAGAAGTCAAACATATCCGACAGGAAATTCGCAAATACCAGCAATTTCAGGAAGAACAGCTCTATGACAAAGCTGCAGTTGTTATAGGTACACCGATCGCACTAACGGATAGCCATATCAAATCCGATGGATTTCACACCGTTATTATTGATGAAGCGGGACAATGTCTGGAACCACTCGCCTGGTGTATTTTTCCTTTTGCGGAGCAAACTATTCTGGCCGGAGACCACTTGCAATTGCCGCCAACTGTTTTGTCCGAAGAAGCCACCCGTATTGGCTTCAACCGATCCATTCTTGAAGTCTGTTACGGCAAATTCCCTAATGTTCATTTGCTTGATACCCAATACCGAATGCGTCGCTCGATCGCTGAATTCTCCAACAACTATTTCTACGAAGGAAAGATCAAAACGATGGAAGGACTTGAAGACCGTGGCAAGCACTTGTATTTTTACGATACTGCAGGTACCGGTTTTGATGAAAGTACCAGCAATGATGGTCACAGTTTGATCAATCAGGCAGAAGCCGATCTGGTCCTTAAATTGATCGAACAAGAACAATTGAAACCCGAAGAAACAGCCGTGATCTCACCTTATTCAGGACAGATCGGTCTATTGCGCGAAATGTTACCTGAAACTTTCCGTATAAGTACAATCGATAGTTTTCAGGGACAAGAAATGAGAAACATCATTATTTCCCTTGTTCGCTCCAATTCCGATGGAACCATTGGTTTCCTCAAAGATCACAGGAGGATGAATGTTGCGATGACAAGGGCAAAAGAGAATCTATTTATCATTGGAGATAGCTCAACCATCAGTTCTGATGAATATTTTTCCAAATTTCTGGATCACATAGAGGAAACAGATTCCTATAGAAGTGCATGGGAATTAATGCAATAACTTTCCACTGATTAGACCAAAATTCCCATTTTTGGAATAAACATACCTACCAAAACTATCTGTTCTTCAAGGAATTTGGGGAAATATGAAAATTGGTTCAAAAATGGATATAGTGGAACTAAACCGTTTTTATGAGACATTTTGATCGCATTGTTATTCTGGAGGACGACATGTTCTTTGGAAAACTAATTCAACATTTCCTTACAAATAATGGATTTGAAAACGTTCAATATTTTTCAGAAGAGCAAGAATGTTTGGAGAGTATAAGCTACACCGAAAACTCAATTTTTCTGCTGGATCATGACCTAAATAACTCCACCGGGCTTCAAACCATGGAGCAAATTCAACTTTTGAATGATCGTTCCAAATTCATTATTATTTCAGGACAAGAATATTGTCATGTCGCAATCAAAGCCATTAGGAAGGGGGCAATAGACTACATTGAGAAAAATAAGCTTACTCTTCATCAACTGGGAAGGTTACTTAAAAACATAACTGAAATAGAATCAAACAAGGATATCTTTCAAAATAATATGAAAAGTGAAATCATCAAACATCGGACTGCTTTCCTATCTTAATGAGATTAGAAAGTTGAAGAATGGTTTCATCCGAATGATCTGAACGGAGATTGATTCGCAGGCATTCTTTACCCTTTGAAACTGTAGGAGAATAAATTGCTTTAACAGCAAATCCCGCCTCCTGACATTTTTGTGTTACTTTTCTCAAGGTACACTTATATTTATATCTGATACTCTGAATGGGCGACCTGGGATCTGAGTAAAGTTCCAGCTCCTTCAGACTTTCACGAAACAGATTAATATTATCCTGCAATCTTGTTCTTCGAAAATTGAGATCATCCCTCTGAGCTAAGTGAACTATTCTTTTGTACGCACTTGGCGGCAAGGCTGTCGTATAAATGAACGAGCGCGCAAAATTCACCAGATAGTCCTTTAGATCATTATCTACAAGATACACCGCTCCATGAGATCCGAATGCCTTACCAAAAGTAATCAAACGAGCAAAGATCCGATCCTGTAAGTCCAGTTCTGCACAATAGCCTTTGCCGTCACCATAAACACCACATGCATGAGCCTCATCGACAATCAAATGAGCGTTAAATTGTTCACAAATTTGAAGGATTTGCTCAAGGGGAGCTAATTCGCCACTAATCGAATACAAACTCTCTACAACTACATAGACCGTACCATCCATTTTAGCAAGAATGCGCTTAAGATTTTCAGTATCATTGTGACGAAAAGAATATGTTTTTGCATAGGACAATCGGATCCCATCCCTTACACTGGCATGGATTTCTTCATCATAAATCACAAAGTCACCTTTCTGGGGAACAGATCCAAAAAATCCAAGATTTGCGTCGTAACCGGAGTTGAAGAACAAGGCAGATGGCGCATTGAAATATTCAGCCAGAAAACGCTCCGCCTCAAGCGCCTCGATCGATGTGCCACTGATCAAGCGTGAACCAGTTCCCCCATATTTTCCAGGAAAATGGACGGACTCTTCAGATAGGTTCAAATAATCATTACTCTGAAAGTCGATCATTCCTGAAAACGAAGAAAGGGAACGCAAGGTCCCCTCTTCTTTTCGTTTATTCAATTTATCTTTCAGTTTCTGATCCATTCTCAGGAAACAGTGATCTTTCTTGGTTGAAAATCTGGATCCTTAGCGGCATTTCTTGCAGCCTCCAGTTCGGCTGCGCGCTCTGCTTCCTTTCGTTTGCGTTCCAGGATCTTTTCATCGAGCTTCGTTTCCGGTTTTTCTCCATCAGCGAAAGCTTCTTTAGGAATCAACCCGAGGATCTCAAACATTTCTTTGTCCTCGTTGAATTCAGGATTTGGCGTGGTCAACAACTTATCTCCGGCGAAGATCGATCCGGCTCCTGCCATAAAACATAAAGCCTGCGCTTCCATGCTCATCTTTGTTCTTCCTGCAGACAACCGCACAATAGACTCAGGGAAAACAACGCGCGTTGTAGCAACCATTCGGATCATTTCCCACTGTTCGATCGGCTTCTGATCCTCAAGAGGAGTACCTTCCACCGCAACAAGTGCATTGATCGGAATTGATTCCGGTGGATTCTCCATTTCCATGTAGCTCATGAGTAGACCAATTCGATCTTCAACTGCTTCTCCCATTCCGATAATCCCACCTGAACAAACCGTTATTCCCGCTTTGCGCGCATTTTCAATGGTATTCAAACGATCCTCGTATTCACGTGTTGAAATGATGTCTTTATAAAAATCCTTGGATGAATCCAGATTGTGATTGTATGCATACAAACCTGCATTCTTCAATCGCAAAGCTTGCTCCTCGTTCAACATCCCAAGTGTACAACAAACTTCCATGTCCAGGTCATTAACTGCCTGAACCATCTCAACAACGGTATCAAAATCCTTGTTGTCTCTCACTTCACGCCAAGCTGCTCCCATGCACAAACGGGAAGAACCATTTGCCTTTGCATTCTTCGCTTGTTCGATCACTGAATCAACAGTCATCAATTTGTGGGCTTCAACATCTGTGTGGTAACGTGCTGCTTGCGGACAATAACCACAATCTTCAGGACATCCACCTGTTTTAATAGACAAAAGGGATGACATTTGTACCTCTCTCGGATTGTGAAACTGGCGATGAATAGTTGCTGCCTCAAACACTAATTCAAGAAGAGGTTTATTGTATAGTTCAAGCAATCGCTCTTTCGTTCTGTATTGTGGATTAACTTTCATTTAGAAAAAATTGATTGCAAATATACTCAAGTAAAATGAGGCTGCAAAAATGAAGTTTGATTGAAAAAGATCAATTTATTTTTCTTTTTGAAATTTTTATGTTAAATTGCGTTAACCACTGTAATAATTGATCAATGATAATTCCTAAAACCCCAGAAAATGAAGTTGAAAGACTTCAGAATCTAGCTAGTTACTGTATTCTGGATAGCGAAAGAAGTGACGATTTTGACGGAATGACCACGCTCGCCTCAGAATTTTTTGATGCCCCTATATCGGTCATCACCATCATTGACAAAGAACGCCAATGGTTCAAGTCAAAAGTTGGAATAGATGGGAATGAAACACATAGAAATATTTCATTTTGTGGACATGCTATAATCACTCCTGAAAAACTCCTAATCGTTGAAGACGCAAGGGAAGATGTACGTTTTTCAGGAAATCCCCAAGTAACAGGAGATCCGCATATTGTATTTTATGCAGGAGCACCTATTGTAAGTGCTGAAGGATACCCATTCGGAACAATTTGCATAGTTGATTTCAAACCACGTAAATTGACTGAAAGACAGGAAAAATTCTTGAAGATCTTGGGACAACAAGTATCGAATTTATTGAATTTAAGGAAAAAGAATTTACAATTGAATGATGCACTAAAAGAAAAATCCATGCTTATCAAGGAAGTGCATCATAGAGTAAAGAATAACCTACAGATCATTTCAAGTTTACTGAATTTACAAATTCGATCCGATATTGGGAAAGAAGCGACGTATGCCCTTGAATCAAGCAGAGATAGAATAATGGCCATGTCAATTATTCACCAGCAATTATACCAAAACAATTCTATCCAAAATGTCGATTTTCAGAAGTATCTAGAACAACTCATTGATTCTACTCAGAGAGTTTACTCAACCGTCGGTATTGTTGTAAATTGCTGTGTAATCCAACTAAAAACCGATATTGCAGTTCCACTGAGTTTAATTGTTTCTGAGGTTATAACTAATGCCTGTAAACATGGTTTCAAATCGCAATTCAACTCTTTAATTGAAATAGAAGTCAATCTATTATCGGAAAGAAAAATCTCCCTCAAAATTAGAGATAATGGAATTGGGTTCTCCAAAGTGGAGAAATGGGAAAGGTCGGCGTCTTTGGGGTTTGAAATTATTAAAACATTGACGTCTCAAATCAACGGTAGAGTTGAATGTGAATCTTCATCTAATGGAACGACTTTCAATTTTGAAATTCCATTTGATCAGGATTTTTCAGAGATCAAACAAACAGCATAAGCTTTTATCGCCTTCCTCTCACCGAAGGAATCCACTTTTTCATGTGTAGTGGCCTTGATGGATACCCTTTCCGGGTCCGTTTCCAGAATTTCCGCAATGATCTTCTGCATTTCAGGAATATGAGGATTGAGCTTTGGTCTCTCCAGGATTACCGTGCAATCTATATTCACGAGCCTGTAATTCCTTTCCTTGATCAATTCAAACGTTCTCGCTAAAAGGATCTTTGAGTCTATCCCCTTGTATTGAGGATCGGTATCGCTGAAGTGAAATCCAATATCCCTTAGATTCAATGCCCCTAGCAGTGCATCACAGATGGAATGAATCAGAACATCAGCATCGGAATGACCAACTGCTCCCAGATCTGAATCTATCTTCTTTCCTCCTATGAAAAGTTCATGTGTTTCGGCAAGTTGATGAACATCAACACCAAATCCTATACGCAGATCCATGTTACTTCGAATTATCTGATGGAGCTGATTTTGGAGCTGACGAACCACCTCCGGCATTTCCATCCAAATTCAGACGCAGCGTAAAACGCAATGTATTCGCTAAGGGACTCTGACGTCCACTTACTGACGCAAGATATGACAAATCGATTCCGAACATATTGTACTTGAATCCAACACCAAAGTTAATGTACTGTCTGTTTCCTTTGGTTGGATGCTCGTAGAAAAAACCACCGCGCAACGCAAGAACATTGTTATACCAGTATTCCAGACCCAGCGCCAGGTTGATCTCAGCGAGCTCTTCTTTCAAACGAGTTCCTTTAACAACCTGATATTCCCCTGAGGCATCCTGAATGAAATCTCCATTCTCATCCTTATCAGGAACACCAGGAGCATCATAAAAAGACTGAAGCATTCCGGCGATCACACCTACTTCGTTGTTCATGCCGGAAAGCATGACGAACTCATCATCGATCAACTCGTAAACGGGAGGAGTGGGAACTAATAATTTTTGAATATCAAAGGCGATCAAGAGACTATTGTATTTGTCCAGCTGAGCGTTAAATGAGTTACCGATCTTCAGGTTCATTGGAATGAAGTCTCTCGACTGTAATTCCGAATAGGCAATTTTGTTTCCAATATTGTTAATTGTTGTCGCAAACGTATAAACACCTTTTGTTCCTCCGATCTTTGCATCTTCATTGAAATAGGTGAACGAGATATCGGACGCTCCGGCAACACCTGCTTTTGTATTCACCCCGGCAACAGTCAAACCTCCTGTTAGATTGGAATAAGCGAATTTACCGTTGATACCGAGACTCAGACGCTCACTCAATTTAAATGCATAGCCTCCAGTCAATTCAAATTCACTTGGTTTATCGTCACGGATAACATTACCACTTGCGTCAGTAAAGGTAATTTCTCCCAAACTGAAAAACCTGAGAGCACCACCTACTGCGTGACGATCGTTAACGCGATAGTAACCTGACAAATAGGAAAGATGAATGTCGTTAGTCAATTGTCGCAACCATGGAGTATACGAAAGAGAGATCTCGGATCTTTCCTTAGCAAAGTTAAGCATGGACGTATTCCAGTATATTGAATTGGCATCTCCACTTAAAGCAGTACCGGCATCCCCCATTCCACCAGCTCTTGAATCGGGTGTGATAGCCATAAAAGGCACAGCGGTTGTAATGGTATTCAATTGAAGTTGCTCATCTGTAACTCCGCTGCCCCCGTTCGGCTGTGCCAAACTGAAGTTGGAAAGCAATATCAAAAGTGCAACTGATAAATTCTTTAATGTCATAGTCTTAATGCTAAACAACAGCGAACAAATATACGTTTTCTTACTGTTTTTATTGTTCTATTATTTTAATAATACCAACTTTTCGAGTTTTTCAGCAGTTTTTCCATCCGGTGTTTTGGCGTGTAGTCGGTAAACATATACACCCTTTGCCAACTGATCACCAAATTCGTCTTTCCCATCCCAAACAATTCCTTCGGACCTGAATCCCTGAGTGGAAACCATTTGGTTGATCGTTTTCACTAATCTTCCTGAAACCGTCATGATCTGAATCTGAACCTCCATTTCATTGCAAACCTGGTTGTGCTCAAAGAAGAATTCGGTTCTTGTTGTAAATGGATTGGGATAATTCAACACGTGTTCTAATGCTATTTCTTCCTTATTCTGAACAATGAACTCGATCGTTTCTTCCGAAGAATTGTTATTGACATCCCAAACCTTTAGGGTCAATGTATGCTTACCTTTTTCGAGTGATGGCAATGTGTACCGAACTGTACCTGATTGATAGGAATCCATGTCAGCAACATAATACTCGTTCAGAACGATCGGATTCGCACTGTTCGCGTCGATGATAGCCGTAAGATCGTGCCCGATCCCGTTACCAACGGTATTAATTCCGTTTTCATCAAAAAGCCTGGCTATCAATGTTGGTGTCTCATCTGTGATACCTCCGTTCACAAAGCGCTCGTCATTCAGAAAAACTTCAATTTCAGGCCCTTGTTGATCTAATACACCGGAAGTATCTATTCCACCTATCACGAATAAAGTATCGAACCCCATTGCATCCGAACTAGTGGTATTTGCGTAATAACTGATCTTACCATATCCGTAACTCAAATTGATATCCTTGGGCACAACAAATGAAAATTCAAAATTTCCATTGGTAACAGTCGCTTTCCCTCTGTAAACTATATTTCGCTGCAATTCAAATGGTATAACCGGTGAATTAGGATCCTGACCCAGAGTCTGCTGCATCTTAGGTTTATCAAATACCGACGGGGACAACACACCGTTAAAACCCGACAGCAAATTACCGTTCTGATCTTCAAGGTGCCCTTTTATCGTCACCTTGCTCAACGCTCTTAATGTATCCACACTTACCGTTGTAGAAATTCCATTTATACTGTCCGTCACGACCTTCATTCTCGGCAGGGCGATTCGTAAAGCTGGATCCCCGATTAAAGTAAAACTTCTTTTATTATCCGAAGAACCGGAACCATTTTTTGTCAAGCGCATGATCTCACCAAAAGTCTGGGGCAGATCCTGAGCATCTCTGCTGAAAACATTCTCAAAGAATCTTCTACCAACCAGTGTATTAACACCTACATAAACAGGTCTGGTAGTTGTCATCAGCGCAATAGCCCCTCCGTTTGGATTCAAAGACATCCATTCTCCCGCAGAAACTCTCCCTGGATCATCGTACTTTGTGAATTCACAGGTTGCAGAAACGAATAAATTCAAGCGATCTATATTCGTAAAACCCTGGATCTGTGGAATATTGACAACCCTTTCAGCCGCTAACCCAACTTCCCCACCATGTCCGATGTAATTTACCAGAAGCGCACCTCTTTGAACCCAATTCGTAACTCCGTTAAAAACATCAGGATAGCGCTGCCCTCCAGCTGTCGAAACTTGGGTGAACGCGTCGAGGTACAATTTATCACAATTGAGTTCGGTATGATTAGACTTCACATATTCATATTGTTTCTCTGCATCGGCACTGACAAAATATCCGCCATCCTCATCATCGGCGATCTGAACGTAGTTCAATCTCCAATCACCAAACGTATTTCCTTGTGCTCCTTCACCGCAACAGCAATTGTCCCCGTTTGCGCCAAACAATTGAGAACCATTCTTCATGTAATGTTCGATCTTATCCACTTGTTGACGAGCTGTCTGCTGATCTGTTATCAGGAGACGCCCAACACCAATATCTACCATATCGTTCACACCAATACCATCGCTATCGCTTAATAATCCAAAAAAGTCGTCAGTAACCAAGGCTGAAATGCTATTTTCAGAATTATCCATCTGATAGGTCGGAATCCAGTAATTATTTCCGGAAACCCTATTTTTCGGATCGTAAGTTCCATCCCCAAACAACAAAAGATTCTGGATAGCATTTTGAGGATTACTTGTACCTCGGTCGAAGAACATTTTCGCGAACATCCTAATTGCGACAGGATCAGGACTACCCGAACTGAATTCGTTGTAAACCTGTTCGGTTGTTGCCACATTCACCATCAATCCCTCTGAACGGTGAAGATCTGCAAGTCGATTGGCCTGCCCCAGGAAACTCGACGGTGTAACGATTACTAGCTCAGCCTGAGCCATCGCATGAAGATTCTGGTACGTAACGGGACCAACTTTTACCGGGACATAGAATGAAGATCCATTGGAAGCAACGAACTCCCTTAACGTATCTGTATTTTGTATAAAACTAAAGGAACTTGCGTTCTGGTCTCCAAGAATGCGTTTTGGACGTTGATGATCAGTCACATCCCAAACGAAGCCGGCTGAAGGCATCGAATTGATCGTGAACTGAGAGACCTTTCCTAAACCAAATGAATTCAAATCACGAAAATTGAATTGTGATCCAAAAAAGGTCAAATTTCTTCTTGCATTCAAAACTATTCGATCCAGATAGGTAAGGACGTTTGGTGAGTTCCTATCAATTGAGATCTTCACCACCATAGATGTTGATGGGGAATTGTAATTTAACACTTTTGAGGAACGGACATAGTCGTTGGAAACGGCCGGAAGAGCCGAAGCGTCGATCAAGGTGCCATTTACAAAATATCGTTGTTGTGTTCCAGCCGAAGACCGTGCATTGGTGGCTATCGCAGTTCGGAGCTCGACAGGAGACGACACCAGAATATTGGGGACATTAAATGTAAAGTTCCTTTCAAGTTCCGTATCAAACAGTTCACCGTACCATCTTTGACCACCTTTAACCAAAGAAACAAGGTCATTCTCATAAATATCAAAGTAACTGTATGTATTGACCGTCTCTGTTGGCGCATCATCAGATTGAGGAAGATCCTCAATTCTCAATGGAATCTCATTGGAATTAACATTGATGAAATAATACGAAAGATCAGAATAAATATTCCTTACCTGATCAAAATGAGTTGTACCATTGGCAAACCATCGATGAGGACCTTCAGCATAAAAAAGAATGTAATCTGAATCATCAAATGACCCATCATCTTCACCTTGAATAAATATGGCATTCTTGGCAAGATCGTCTGTTCTGAATACTGAATTAACCTCAGGAAGGCGTCCCTCACCATTACCATATATATTTATATGTGCAGGATTCAATCCTGTAGTATTGATGCCACAACTTTCCAGAAAAGCCTTGTCAATTTTATGGATACCACTTCTACTTACTGAGATTTTATACCAGGTACCTGATCCTTCCTGGAGAACAGAACTTGTCGCAAAATCCTTTGCCTGTGAAACCGGAACATTCTCAACCTGCATAAGATCGAACTGCACGGAAATAATTCTCTTCAACTGGCCATTTTCGCGTACGAAAGGAAAAACATAGGCGCAGGCAAAGTACTCTTTTCCGGATTGCGAAACTTTATAATCGATAAGCGGCTTATCGCCGACTTCAATTGCAAAACGATTTAAGTATTCTTCATCGGATTTCTGTGCAGGGCTTGTTTCATAACCCTTCATCTGCATGGAGAACTTTTCATTCTTTAATTTCTCAGTATGATAGTAGACAATTCTACCCTGATCAAATTCCGAATTTTCGAAATCCGGAACTAGAAAAGCCTCTTCCTGAAATTCAATTTCTCTTTGACCATTCCAGTTCAACGAAATATTAATTTCTTTGGATTGACCGAAGACTCCTAAATAAGGCAAAAAAGCCATTATGAGAAATAGAATCCTGAGTTGAAGTGGGAAAGACATATTTAGTTCACTAGATTGGAAATGTTCTTCAAAAATACAGACTTCAAAAAAACGCAACAAACCTTTGAATATTTTGTTCGAATTGCAATATTTGTAACCTTTATTTGAAAATTGCGTTATCTTTGGTCAGATTTCGTTGTTCATAACCTATAAAATGAAAGGACTTAAACGATTATTGGCTTTTGGGGTTTTTATGTTGACGATGCAGAGCGTAAGCGCGCAGGATCCACAGTTCACCCAATTCTATGCCAACCCACTTTATTTGAACCCAGCTTTCGCAGGTTCTCATGGTTGTCCGCGTTTTGCGCTAAACTATCGTAATGAATGGCCGAACTTGTCAGGAAATTACGTGACTTACAGTGCTTCTTACGATCAGTATTTCAAAAATATATCAGGTGGTTTTGGCGTCTTAGCTTTACACGATCAACAGGGACAAGGAACCATAAACACTTCGATGTTGGGTCTGATCTATTCATATCACCTAAAAGTCAACCGTAAATTTTCCATGATGTTTGGTGCAAGAGCTTCTTGGTTCCAAAAGTTTTTGGATTGGGACAAACTTACTTTTGGTGATATGATCGATCCACGTCGCGGTTTCATCTATGCAACTGGAGACGTTCCGCGAGGAGGTTCAAGAGGTTTCTTCGATGCTTCAGCCGGAGTTGTTGGATACAGTAAGTCGTTTTTCTTTGGATTCGCAGCACATCACCTAAATACTCCTAACGAATCAATGATCATTGGTGATTCACCACTTCCAATGCGATTCACGGGCCACATGGGTGCCGATATTCCACTCGGAAAACGCTCTAAGTATTCTAACGGAACGAATATCATGCCTAATGTCATCTACCAATACCAGAATGGTTTTCAGGAATTGAACATAGGAACATATGTCAAGTATGGCTCATTCAATGTCGGCGCGTGGTACCGAAACAGAGATGCGTTCATCCTTACTATTGGAGTGAACACGGGTAAATTCAAACTTGGTTATAGCTATGATGTAACGGTTTCAAAACTTAACAACGGAGTATCCGGAGGTTCTCACGAAATTTCTCTCGGTTTGAATTTGAGTTGTAAATCGAAACCGACATCATTCAAAACAATTTCTTGTCCTTCATTCTAAAAAAATGTAACCTTTTATTCCGATTACGTTTAATGGGTATATTTGCGACCGAAAACTTATGAACTATCAAATCAAAAATATGCAATTGATCAGATTTTTCTCAATTGTTGCACTTGGCGGAGCTCTAATGCTTGGATCTTGTGCTAAGGAGGCTTCATCCTCTACAGGCTGGAATTACAACGACCCTAAGGTTGGTGGATTCCAGAAGGTACCGTTCATTGATCAGGAGACAGGTCCAGGCCTTATTCTTGTTGAGGGTGGAACATTCACTATGGGACGCTCTGAGCAAGACGTCATGTACGATTGGAACAACCGTCCCACACGTGTTACTGTTTCTTCATTCTATATGGATCAAACGGAAGTTACAAACTTCCATTGGTTAGAGTACTTGTATTGGATCAGTCGTGCATACGAATCTTATCCTATGGTATACAAGAACGCCTTGCCTGATACTTTGTGCTGGAGAACTCCACTTGCGTTCATGGAAAAGTATGTAGATTACTATCTGCGTCATCCTGCATACCGCGATTATCCGGTAGTTGGTGTTTCTTGGCTGCAGGCGAACGATTTCTGTAAATGGAGAACCGACCGCGTTAACGAATACATTTTGGTTCGTGAAGGTATTCTTGCATGGAACGTAGATCAGCGAGATGATGCAACCTTCAATACTGATGCTTATTATGCAGGTCAATACGAAGAGGCAGTAGTTAAAAACGTTCAGGACCTGAATCCTTCCAAAATGAATGGAAAGAAATTGGGTACACGTATCGTGAGAATGGAAGATGGTATTCTTTTACCTCGCTACAGGCTCCCTACAGAAGCTGAGTGGGAATTTGCTGCTACAGGTTTGATCGGTAATTTACAACCTGGAACAGAAAACGTTTCCGACAGAAGAATTTATCCTTGGAATGGTCACTGGGTGCGTCAGGATGACGAACAATTCCAGGGTGCTATCCGTGCTAACTTCGTTCGTGGACGTGGTGACTACATGGGGGTTGCAGGAAACTTGAACGATGGCGCAGATGTAACAGCACCTGTAGATTCATACTGGCCAAACGATTACGGTCTTTACCACATGGCTGGTAACGTGTCAGAGTGGGTACTTGATGTTTATCGTCCATTGTCTACTGAAGATTTCGATGAATTCCGTCCTTTCAGAGGAAACGTTTTCAAAACAAAGCTTTTGAATAACGAGGGTGTAATTGATATCAAGAGTCAGCAAGTTACATACGATGTGCACGGAATGAAGGAATATCTGAATGAATTCGAACGTATTCGTTACCAGCGTATCTCTGCTGACAAACACGATCCGAATGATACAGTGATCCCTGTTGGAATGTTTAAGAACATTGAATCACGCAACCCTTCTAGAAGAGGTTACGCTCCGGATCCATTCTATGTTTCCCACAACAACCAGAAAGACACTATCGAACTTGCACTGTTGAGAAGAATCAATGCGGTACTTGATCTTGCTATCACTTACAAGAATGACAAGCACGACATCGAAGCTTCACAGTTGATCCAGGATGAACTTTTTGAAGGAATCTTTGCGGACGAAGTACGCGAAGGACCTGAAGGAGAAGAATACGCATTCGAGATCATCTCTATGTTGAGAGAAGGTTTTACCGCATTCATTATCGATACACCTGGAAAATTGAAGTACAGAAATGTAACAGAGGAAGAGAACATTGGTCGTCTTAACTATAGAAGAGATGATTACATTGACTACTTGGATGGTGACATCGAAAGTTCAATCTACTTCTCTAATGACGATCTTAAGAACTCGATCAATCAGGCAAGCCGTGACCCTAACCTGATCATGTATCAGAACGAACACGAGCAATACGGTTTAGATGGTGCTCCGGTGAAACCTGAAGGTATCACATCATGGCCTACCACTTTGATCTCTGACAAGTCAAGAGTTTACAAAGGTGGTTCTTGGAGAGACCGTGCATACTGGTTAGCTGCAGGAAGCCGCAGATATCTGGACGAAGATAAATCTACAGCAACTATCGGATTCCGATGTGCCATGGATAGAGTTGGAAGTCCGACCGGTATGAACTACGGAAGAGAGAAAAAGAAAAAGTAATAAAATAAAGCCCGTTTGAAGCGGGCTTTTTTAATGAGCATATGGAGGATTTATTTGAACTGTTCTATCAGTCAAGTGGTGTATGTACAGATACACGTAAGATCGAAAAAGATTGTTTGTTCATTTGTCTTAAAGGAGACAATTTCAACGGAAACACCTTCGCATCAGAAGCATTGAATTCAGGAGCTAAGTATGTAATCGTTGATGAAGAAGAATTTTGCACATCTACCAATATTTTTTGGGTTGAAAACGCCCTCCTGTTTCTGCAAAAACTAGCCAATTACCATAGAAAGAAATTTGATATTCCTGTTATTGGAATTACGGGGAGCAACGGAAAGACCTCGAGCAAGGAACTCATCAATGCTGTACTTTCAGAAAAGTTCCGCGTTCTAGCAACGATTGGCAACCTAAACAATCATATTGGTGTACCACTGACACTTTTGAGATTGAATTCCGATCATCAGATCGCCATCATAGAAATGGGTGCCAACCGATTTAAAGACATCGAAGAGTTGTGCGCAATCGCAGAACCGACCCATGGGATAATCACCAATATCGGGAAGGCTCATTTAGAAGGTTTTGGAGGATTTGAAGGTGTTCTCAAAACTAAAAAAGAACTTTACGAATCGGTATCCATGCATCAAGGTACGATCGTCTATAATGCCGATGACGAAACGCTGAGGAGCAATCTACCACATTCTACTTCTGTCTTTTCTTATGGTACTCAAAATGATTGTAACATAAAAGGTGAATTACTAGGTTTGACTCCGTTCGTTGAATTAAAGTGGTCGAGCAAAGATTACTCCTCTCCCACTCTCAGAACAAAGATGGTAGGAAAGTATAATTTCTACAATTACCTGGCTGCTATTGCTTTTGGAACATTATTTAAAGTCGATGAGAATAGGATCAACAATGCCATTAGTAATTACACCCCAGAAAACAATAGATCACAGATCAAGCATACTGCTGACAACACGTTGATCCTTGATTGTTATAACGCCAATCCGTCCAGTATGCGATCGGCATTAGAGAGCTTTGCCATGATAGAACATCCATATAAGATCTTCATTATTGGTGACATGCTCGAACTGGGAGTACAATCTACAAAAGAGCACGAAGACATAGTGAGATTAGCTGAGTCTCTGTCTTTGAATGGCTATACAGTTGGCCCTCTTTTCAATACTCACAAGAGCTTATCAATTAAAGAGCAATTTACAGATAAATCAGAGGCCTTGGAATTCTTTACAACAAATCCCCTGAAAAACACATTGATCCTATTAAAGGGATCACGAGGTATTGGTCTGGAAATATTGGAAAAAGTCTTATAGTATAAAAAAAAGGGGCAAATGCCCCTTTCGTATTATCTGTTTCAATTGAATTAAGCATTCAACACGCCTCTAGAGATAACGATCTTCTGTACTTCAGAAGTCCCCTCATAGATCTGAGTGATCTTAGCATCTCTCATCAATCGCTCAACATGGTACTCTTTTACATATCCATAACCTCCATGAATCTGAACGGCTTCGACAGTCTGTTCCATAGCAACTTTTGAAGCATACAACTTCGCCATCGCACTTGATTGATCGTAATTTCGACCGTTATCTTTGTCAAGCGCAGATTTGTATACAAGTAGCTTTGCAGCTTCGATCTCCGTTGCCATATCAGCCAATTTGAAAGCGATAGCCTGATGTTTATGGATCTCTTTTCCGAACGCCTTTCTTTCTTTTGAGTATGCAAGAGCAAGTTCATACGCTCCACCAGCGATACCTAAAGCCTGCGCAGCAATACCGATCCTACCTCCAGAAAGTACTTTCATGGCAAACTTGAAGCCAAAACCATCTTCACCTATTCTGTTTTCCTTTGGAACCTTAACATCATTGAAGATAAGTGTGTGAGTATCACTTCCACGGATTCCCATTTTATCCTCTTTCGCACCAACGATAAATCCTTCCATTCCGCGCTCAACGATCAAAGCATTGATCCCACGGTGTCCAGCCTCGCGGTTTGTTTGTGCTATTACAAGGTATACAGAAGCAGATGAACCATTGGTGATCCAGTTCTTTGTTCCATTCAACAAGTAATGGTCACCTTTATCGATAGCCTCAGTGCGCTGTGAAGTTGCATCGGAACCAGCTTCCGGCTCAGACAAACAAAATGCACCTATGATCTCTCCTTTCGCAAGAGGAACAAGGTATTTTTGTTTTTGTTCTTCTGTACCATACTTCTCTAAGCCCCAACAAACAAGGGAGTTATTTACCGACATACAAACCGATGCTGACGCATCCACTTTTGAAATCTCCTCCATCGCAAGAACATAGGAGATGGTATCCATACCACTTCCTCCATACTTCGGATCGACCATCATGCCCATAAAACCTAGTTCTCCAAGCATTTTAATCTCTTCCGCTGGAAACTTCTGGTCCCTGTCACGCTCAATGACTCCGGGTTTCAACACATTCTGAGCAAAATCTCTAGCAGCTTCACGCACTGCAATTTGCTCCTCAGTAAGTTCAAAATTCATATTCTGTTGATTTTTATTTTCGGTTGAGAACATTGCAAATTTAACCGAATAATTTTATTTTCACTCCAAATTATGTCTACTGAAAAACAATTGATAGGATTGATGTCGGGAACCTCTTTGGACGGTTTAGATATCGCACATGTAAGATTCATTCATCACGACAACGATTCATATTCATTTGAACTCCTCAATAGCAAACACATCCCCTATCCTACTATTCTTCTTGAACAGCTTCAAAATGCCACCGAACTTTCTGCTCAACAATTATTAATACTGGATAAAACACTGGGTAGATTTTATGGTGAACAAGTGAATAGCTTCATTAAAGAAAATTCCATAGACAAGAATGGAATAGAAGCCGTTTGCTCACACGGACAAACCATTTTCCACCAACCACATAATGGATTCACACACCAAATAGGCTGTGGAGAAACTTTAGCCTATTTGACTTCACTACTGGTAATCAACGACTTTAGAACCAAGGATGTAGTTGCAGGCGGACAAGGCGCCCCTCTTGTTCCGATCGGAGATTTCTCACTCTTTTCAAATGAGGCTGAAGCTTTTCTGAACATCGGGGGATTCGTCAATGTGAGCATTAACGTAAATGGAACAATAATAGCATTTGATATCTGTCCAGGAAATTTGCCTTTGAATAAACTTGTTCATTCAAAAGGCTTGACCTATGACAAAGATGGTGAACTTGCTAAAAGTGGAGAAATCAACTTCTTTCTTCTCGACCTATTGAATTCACTGCCTTACTATGAGCAAATCGCACCAAAATCTCTGGGAACCGAATGGTTGGAAGAATATTTCTATCCTCTACTGAAATTCGATAAGGAGATAGAAAGCAATTTAAGAACGGTGGTTGAGCACATTGCGATCCAAACTGCCCGTATATTAAATCAGCAAAAAGTAAATTCTGTGATGGTCACGGGAGGTGGTGCTAGAAACACCTTTCTTATCGAACGGATCAAACACTATTTCAACGGCGAGCTTAAAATACCTTCAGAGGAACTGATTGACTTCAAAGAAGCCTTGGTATTTGCATTTCTTGGTTATCTCAATCTACTGAAAAAGCCAAATACAATACCTAGTGTCACCGGAGCAACGAGAGCTGTAATTGGCGGCACGCGTCATCTACCGTATTGAACACATGAATGTTCGTAATCTTCGTCGAAATTCTCAATTTAGCCCGGGTTCCTGTTATTAGTTTATTATTTTTGTCGCAATATTTTTTTTGTTTTTGAAACGTTATACATGAAGACACTTCTTGAAAAGTTCGAAAATAAGCGCCCGGAGATCGTTTTTGAATGGAAGGATGCCGAGACAGAAGCTGAAGGATGGGTAGTGATAAACTCTTTGAGGGGAGGTGCAGCAGGAGGTGGAACACGCATGAGGATCGGCCTTGATAAAAGAGAGGTGGAATCTTTGGCAAAAACCATGGAAGTCAAATTCACTGTTGCGGGTCCTGCGATCGGTGGAGCTAAATCAGGCATTAATTTCGACCCGAAAGACCCTCGTAAAGAAGGTGTCTTGAGAAGATGGTATGCTGCTGTCACTCCCCTACTTAAGCATTACTATGGTACTGGTGGCGACTTGAATGTAGACGAGATCCACGAAGTAATTCCGATTACGGAAGACTGTGGTGTCTGGCATCCACAGGAAGGCGTTTTTAACGGCCATTTTCAACCAAGAGAAGCACAAAAGATACACCGAATTGGTCAATTACGTCAGGGAGTTTTAAAAGTGATCGAATCGTCCGAATACTCTCCAAACATTTCAAAAAAATACGTTGTTGCAGATATAATCACCGGTTACGGTGTCGCTGAGTCTGTTCGTCACTATTATGACATTTGGGGTGGTTCATTGCAAGGAAAGAGAGTAATCGTTCAGGGATGGGGAAATGTAGGTTCTGCTGGAGCCTATTACCTTGCACAGAGCGGTGCTAAGATCGTTGGAATAATTGACCGCGTTGGAGGTCTTATCAATGAAAATGGTTTTACCCTTGAAGAAATAAGAGAACTCTTCCTTAACAAGAACGGTAATGAATTAAACCATCCAAACATGCTCAGCTTTGAGGAGATCAATTCAAAGATCTGGGATGTAAAGGCGGAGGTTTTTATTCCTTGTGCCGCTTCACGACTAATTACAGAAGATCAATTGAATCGTATGATCAATGCAGGAATTGAGGTGATCTCAGCCGGCGCGAATGTGCCATTTGCAGATCCGGAGATCTTCTTTGGACCTATCGCAGACAAGGCAGATAACTCCGTTTCCATCATTCCAGACTTCATTTCCAATTGTGGAATGGCAAGAGTTTTTGCTTATTTGATGAGTAATGACTTAAAGAATATTACCGATGAAGGTATTTTCTCAGATACCAGCGAAACTATAAAAAAGGCAATGCAAAACGCGTACAGCGTTAATCAGAATAAAACGGGAATTGCGAAAACTTCTTTCGAAATAGCCCTTAAACAGCTAGTATAAATCTAATTAACTACAACTATGGAACTTTTTATTCTTTGTGTTTTTATCCTCGGGTATACACTTATTACTCTGGAGCATTCCATTAAGGTCGACAAACTAATTCCTGCATTGATAATGATGGCCTTAGCCTGGGCAGGAGTTGCATTTGGTTTGGATGGTTTTACACAATGGTTCGATTCACATGACTCAAAGCTCATTGACCTGGCAGGAATGGATCATGAAGGCAGACTTCATCTTATGGAGGGTACTTTACTTCACCATTTTGGTAAAACTGCGGAGATTCTTATTTTCCTTGTTGGAGCCATGACAATAGTTGAGATCGTTGACCATTTCAATGGTTTTCAAACGATCAAACGTTTCATTAAAACAAGAAAAAAGACCAGCTTACTGTGGATTGTATCTTCGTTAGCGTTCATTTTATCTGCGATCATCGATAACCTCACTGCGACGATCGTTTTGATCACTATACTTCGCAAGATCATTCATGATGGTCAGCTAAGAATGTGGTTCGCAGGTATGATCATCATTGCGGCCAACGCAGGTGGAGCATGGTCGCCAATTGGTGACGTAACTACCACAATGCTTTGGATGAACAATAAAGTTACGGCATTCGAATTAACGAAGAATCTACTTCTCCCATCTTTTGTTTGCATGGCCCTACCTACCTTGATAGCTAGTTTTCTTCCAGTCTTCAAAGGAGAGATCGAAGCAGATGTAACCGAAGAAAAAATATCAAAAAATGGACCTCTGATGTTGTTTTTGGGACTCACTCTCATCGTTTTCGTACCTGTTTTCAAAATGGCAACACACCTACCTCCTTATGTAGGAATGATGCTGTCACTGGGAATCGTCTCACTGGTTGCTGAGATCATTAGTTCAAGACAGTTCACCCTTACTCAGGTAGAGGATCACAACCACGTTCATGGCCCAACTTTCCGTGCTCTTTCGAAGATCGAGATGCCAAGTATCCTGTTCTTCCTTGGTATTTTGATGACAGTCGCTGCACTGGAATCACTTGGAATGATCTTCAATTTTGGTAAGGATGTAAATGCAGTAATCTCCGAGGATCTTTTCGTAACTCTTCTTGGAGCTGGTTCTGCCTTGATTGATAACGTTCCTTTGGTTGCCGCTTCAATGGGTATGTTCCAGGAGCCCCTTGATGCTGAAGTATGGCATTTCATAGCATTTGCTGCAGGTACGGGTGGAAGTATGTTGATCATTGGTTCAGCTGCAGGTGTTGTTGCAATGGGGATGGAAAAGATCTCATTTTTCTGGTACCTGAAGAACATTGCTTTACTAGCGTTGATCGGATATGCTGCTGGAGTTGGATTGATATTGGTAATGTAAACAATAAAAAGACTTTTTTAACGTAAATAATTCATTATGAGTTTAAACTTTCTTCTTCAATTAGCACCCGGTAATGCACCCGCAACAGGAGTGAAGGATGTTCCGCTTTGGGATATTATCGCTGAATCCAACAAAGGAATGGGTTTGATCATCAATGTTGTCCTTATGCTCATGCTAGGGTATGCGATCTTCGTATTTGTTGAGCGTTTTCTTGCTTTGCAGAAAGCTTCAAAAGAAGAACAGGGATTTCTGTCCAGAGTAAAGGACGCTTTGAGCAATGGAAAGATCGAAGAGGCGAAAATGTTGTGCAACACTTCCCAAAGTCCAATAGCAAGAATGTTGGCTAAAGGAATTTCACGAATCGGGAATGCTAAAAACGAGAGTATCGCAGCAACGATCGAAACCACAGGTAAGTTCGAAATCCTTCGTTTGGAACAACGATTAAACTTCCTCGCAACTGCGGCAGGTGCGGCACCAATGATCGGATTCTTAGGTACGACTGTAGGTATGGTTGTGGTTTTCATCGATCTTCAAAATGCTACCTCTCTTGAATTAAAGATCATCGCTCCAGGTATCATGACAGCCATGGTTACTACGGTAAATGGACTTATCGTAGGTATTGTCTCATTCATGGGCTACAACTTCCTCGTTGGAAAGATCGGTAAAGTTGTGTACCAAATGGAAAATGCAGCGTTAGAGTTCATGGATCTTCTCAACTCACCGGGAAAATAATCGATTATGGATTTAGGATCAAGAAATAAGGTTAAGATCGAAGGCGGAATGGCATCCATGACCGACCTCGTGTTCCTATTGCTGATCTTCTTTATCATCATGAGTTTAATGTCGAACAATCAGACTCCGATCGATCTTCCGGAAACTGACCAAGACATAAAACCCGTTGTTGATCCGGTTGAAGCCACAGTAATTATCACCGAAGACAATAAGTATGTGGTTCTTCCTGGTGGATCAATGGATCAACCGATGGAATTTGAAGAGATCAAGGAACTTGCTGCCAGTGCAGTAGAAAAATCGGGTAAAATGAAACTTAAGATCGCAGGACATCGTAAAGCAAGTTATTCAGCGGTCTTCAATGTTTTAGCTTTATCACAAGCCAATGCGTGGGACCCTGTTCTGGCGTACGACAAATAGATGATCTCATGGCAACAACGGTCAGACAAATATCAGATAAAAAGGATGAGCAGATCGGTTGGATCGTGTCTGCCATTACCCTTGTAATGCTGTTTATTTTTCTGATACTGAAAACTTTCGAAATGGCTGATCCTCCACCGGTAGATTACGTCATGAAAGCGGAAACTGTTCTTAGTGAAGAGATCGAACTAAAAAATCTTAAGGTTGAAACCGGCAACTCTGGTTCGGGTTCACCTACAAACGACCCTGTAGATCAACCTAAGCCTCAACAGGAACAGGTATTAACTTCCAACAAGCCTTCAAATACAAAAACAAATACTGGCACATCCAACAAAACGAACAGTACCACTCAATCCAATAATACCGCTTCTACAACTCAGCAATCAAACAACCCATTTGGTTCAGGTGGTAGCGGTGGCCAAAATGGCGCAGGCAATAGTCCATTTGGATCGGATGTCGGTTCACACGGAAACGGACCTGCCGGACCAGGAAGTGGAGAAGGTAGAGTTCGTTTGAATGATCCTTCGGTTGACCATATCAACACCGACATTGATGTTACGATCTATTTGAAACTGACTATCAACGAAGATGGATTGATCGTTGCTGCTCAAAGCACCTCAAAAACCACTACAACCGATCAAAGGATCATCAATCAAGTGATCGCCGCGGTGAAAAATCAGGTGAAGTACAGTAAATCTCCTGGTGCTGGCCTTGTAACCCAATTCCTTACAGTAAAGATCAATGCCCGATAGTCATTATCAGGAGACCATAGATTGGCTTTTCAAGCAATTTCCTTCTTATCAACTCATCGGTTCTGCAGCTTACAAACCGACCTTGGAGAACATCACCCGGATATGCGAGGCGATCGGAAATCCGCAAAATGATCTGCATTTCATCCATATAGCGGGAACCAATGGCAAAGGTTCAAGTTCGGCAATGCTGGCATCCATCCTGACTTCCTCAGGAGAAAAAGTTGGCTTGTTTACCTCTCCTCATATTCTTGACTTCAGAGAACGTATCAGGGTGAATGGTGAAATGATTCCGGAAAAGAATGTAGTGGATTTTGTGAACCGAATCCAACAAATGGAGTTCGAATTCGAGCCTTCATTTTTTGAGATCACCTTTGCCATGGCACTGGATCACTTTAAGCGATCTTCTTCTACAGTCTGTGTTATCGAAACTGGACTTGGCGGCCGATTGGATGCTACCAACATTATTGAACCCCTCGCCTGTCTTATAACCAACATTAGTTTGGAACACACTCAGATCTTGGGTGACACAATTCAACAAATAGCGGGAGAAAAGGCCGGAATTATAAAAAGAAATATTCCAGTTGTCATTGGTGAATTCATTTCGGAAACAAGTGCTGTTTTTGAACAAAAAGCAAGATTGGAGAATGCCCCATTATACTTCGCTGAGAAATTAATCTCAGATGAGCGACTTAAAGAATTTCAAATCCCCTTGATAGGGTCCTATCAACTAAAAAATCTTAAGGGTGTTATAGGTCTGCTGGAAATCCTCAAAGATCATTATCCATCAATAGATGATCGTACGATTCAACACGGTCTCGATAATTTGTCTCCAAATACTGGATTCTTTGGTCGAATGCAGATCATGCAATATGAACCTCTGGTGATCTTCGATGTTTCGCACAATTTAGAGGGCATTAAAGCAACATTGAACCACATCTTAGCTGAATTAAAAGGAGAATTGTATATTCTATATGGATCCAGCTCTGATAAAGATGTAGAGCCCATCCTTGCTCTTTTTCCGGATCATGCGCACCTACATTTAACATGCTTTCACAACGCACGGAGTTTAACTCTGGAACAGCTAACTCAACTTTCTCACAGCGCCAAAGGATTCTCAATGATTCATGCAGAAGCAAAACAAGGTCTTGATATCATTTTGTCCAATGCGAAGAAAGAGGATACCGTTCTGGTTCTTGGCAGTTTCTTTCTTTTGAGTGATTTGCTGTTGGGTTAATACAATTCCAAAAGAAATCCTGTTTTCGGTTTGTCACTAAGAAATAACGAAATAAAAAAAGCCCCACATATCTGTGAGGCTTTCTAGTGGGAGTTGAGGGGTTCGAACCCCCGACCCCCTGCTTGTAAGGCAGGTGCTCTGAACCAGCTGAGCTAAACTCCCAATATTCGCTGAAATCTCGTTTAGACTTCGTGAATGCGAGTGCAAATATAAGTCTGTTTTTGTAAATCACAAGGAATATTTTAAAAAAATGCACAATATTTTAATCTGCTTTTCATAATCAATTGATTGATAGCACTAAAGAATATTGATTCTTCTTAAGATTTAAAACTGCCTAATGTCTATCTTTAGAGAAAAACATGACCTATGACCCTTGGATTCAAAAAGATCTCCGAATCTGAAACAACCATCACGGAGTTAATGATCCCTTCTTATGCCAATTTTGGTGGAAAAGTGCATGGAGGTATCTTGCTATCCATTATGGATAAAGTAGCTTATGTCTGCGCTTCCAAACACAGTGGAGGATATTGCGTTACAGTTGCTGTTGATGGAGTTGAATTCCTTCATCCTGTTGAAGTAGGAGAATTGGTCTCTTTCAAAGCTTCTGTGAATTATGTCGGGAATACTACCATGATTGTAGGTATTCGCGTAGAGGCTCTTCAGCCAAGGTCAGGAAAAGTTACGCACACCAATTCGTGTTATTTCACCATGGCTGCCAAGGACGATGATGGTAATCTCACAAAAGTTCCTGGTTTACATATTGAGAACCAAATTCAATTAAGGAGATTTTGTGAAGGGAAATTACTAAAGGAATTCTCTAAAAAGAAAAGAATGATCTTGAAATCAGATCTTGAGAACGTTTCGAACGAACAAATGAACGCAATGTGCGTTGGAGAGAATTGTACAATACTTATTTCATAATCATGTTATCAGATCAATTTCAAGAGATCATTCAATTCAGGCGTTCGAACAGAAAATTCGATCAATCGATACCCGTGCCTCCCGAAGTCATCAAAAAGAGCCTTGAAAGAGCTATACTTTCTCCTAACAGCAGCAACATGCAGTTGTGGGAATTCTATTGGATCCGCTCCGAGGAAATGAAAAAGAAATTCATTCCGATCTGTATGAATCAGTCTGCAGCCAGAACAGCGCAGGAAATGGTGGTTTTCGTTACCCGAAGAGACCTATGGTCAAAACGCGCGAAGTGGAACTATAAGATGATCAAGGAAAGCAGTGAAGGACAATCTCACACACTTGCTAAAGGCGGTTTGGATTACTACAGCAAAGCAATTCCATTGGTTTACATGCGCGATCCTTTTGGAATAATGGGATTGATCAGAAGATCGATCTGTTTCTTTGTTGGATTAACACGTCCTTTTGTTCGTTTGGGTGGAAATGCTGAACAAAGGATCACCGTCCATAAGAGTTGTGCCTTGGCCGCGCAAACCTTCATGTTATCCATAGCAGCCGAAGGATTTCATTCCTGCCCTATGGAAGGATTTGACAAATTAAGAGCTAAACGAGCACTTGGACTTCCTTGGGGTGCTGAGATCAATATGATCATTTCAGTAGGTAAAGGAACTGAAGAAGGTATTTGGGGCCCTCGATTCAGGGTACCCTATGACGAAGTGGTATTCGAAGCTTGATCAGACAGCGATCTTTTTCCCGAATTTAGTCCTGCAATGTATCCTGTTGTCCAAGCAGCCTGGAAATTAAATCCACCTGTAATCCCATCAACATCCAATACTTCTCCTGCAAAAAACAATCCGGGAACGATACGACTCTGCATGGTCTTGAAATCTACCTCTTTGAGATCAATTCCGCCTGCCGTTACAAATTCTTCTTTGAAGGTTGTCTTTCCTCGAACCTCGTATCTATCGTTCAATAAGGTATTAACTAGTTTGTTACAGTGTTTTTTACCAATATCTTTCCAACGAATGTCGTGTGGGATATCTGAACGATCCAACAAATGTTCCCATAGTCTTGAGGTCATCGGAAAGGGGTTCAAATTGGCGATCATTTTTGCTCCATGCTGAGAAATGATGGAGTCTATTTTCGTACGAAGTTCATTCTCACCTGTTTCATTCAACCAATTGACCAAAATGGCAAACTCGTAATTCTTTTCGAATAAATACCGGGCTCCCCATGCCGACAACTGCAATACAGCCGGCCCACTCATACCCCAGTGCGTCACCAATAGTGGTCCACTTCCGATCAGTTTGGTTCCTTCAATTTTAACCTTTGTTCTCTCTACAACATTCCCCATAAGCTCCCTAATTGGATTTCCGGGCATATTGAAGGTAAACAAGGATGGTACGGGATCTATGATCGAATGACCCAAATTTTCAAGAAAAAGCAGACCAGTGCGCTTTGGTTGACCACCTATTGTTACTATCAATCTGTCTACTTGCGTTTGATCTTCATTGATCTGCAGAAGAAAGCCATCTTCATTTTTCAAAACACTTTTTACATTCGATCCTGTTTCAATACGAACCCCCAACTCAATAGCTTCTTTGAGGAAACAATCTATTATTGTTTGTGAATCATTGGATTGCGGGAAAATGCAATTATCCGGATAGGTTTTGAGTTTTACCCCGCGTTTTTCGAACCACTCGACGGTTGATCTTGCATTGAACTGCTCAAAAGCTTTTCGAAGGTAGTTTTCGCCACGCGGATAATGAGCGGAAAGTTCTCGATTGTCAAAAGTTGCATTGGTGACATTGCATCGCCCTCCTCCGGAAATTTTGACTTTCGCCAGGACCTTCTGTGATTTTTCATAAATCACTACCTCGGCCTCACGATTTGCTCGTTTTGCTGCGAGTGCAGAGAAGAATCCGGCAGCTCCACCTCCAAGAATGGCGATTTTCATGGAGTAAAGATAAGCGTATTCTGTCATTTTTAAATCCTGCTCAAGCGAGCTTGGCAGTCTTTCTGAAATGAAAAACCCCTTTCAACAAATGTTGAAAGGGGTTTAAGATCTTGCGGAGAGTGAGGGATTCGAACCCCCGGTACCTTTCGGTACAACGGTTTTCAAGACCGCCGCAATCGACCACTCTGCCAACTCTCCGCGGCAAAAGTAGTAATATCTCTTATTCTAGCAAGTACTTCAAGGAAAAAATGTGGAATTTTATTTTGTTCCACACATTAAATCAGCTTTAAATGACCTTTAACATTCTGAGATTCACATATAAAACAATAAAAGAACTTTTTTTTCCAAGACCCTCCCTATTTTGTATTTTTACAGAAGAAAAATCAATCATCTTGAGAACTTACTTTTTGTTTTTCATTTTCATATCGCTCGTTGGTCTGAATGCTACAAGCCAAAAGACAAAGCTGAGAACCTATGTGGACAGTAAACAGTTTTACGCCCCTGGGGTAGGAAATTATGTTGAAGTCTATTTTCAGTTTTCCGGACCATCTGTATCCTATAAAGGGGTAGAAAATGGTCTGGTTGGAGAATTGGCGATAAGTCTTTCCATTTTTGATGGAGTTGAGACCATCAATCAAAATGCTTACCGTCTCGAAACTCCTTTTATGAAGGACAGCATTGTTGAAGACTTCTATGATGTTCAGCGATTTATACTGAAACCGGGAAAATATTCACTTTTACTGGAGTTACTCGACCTTAACAGCGATCAAGAACCTATAAAAGCGAGTATGCCTCTGCTGGTAGAAGAACTCGGTGACGCCATTTCATTGTCTGATATCGAAATTGCTGAATCGATCACCAAAAGCACAAGTGAAAGCACTTTTTCGAAATCAGGTGTGACAGTAATTCCGAGGCTTTCAACTTTTTACCCAACGGAACTTACCACAATACCAGTGTATTTTGAATTATACAACACCAATCTTCTTGATGAAAATGTGTTTGGGATCAAACAAATGGTAAAGACAGAGGAAGGTGCCGAAGTTCCAGAATTGACAAGTTTTTCCCGTCATGATACCGCAGCAGTTATCCCGGTGATTAAAAAAGTGGACATCAGCTCCCTTGCCACTGGGAAATACACCCTAAGCTACACCTTGTTGTCACGCAACATGATGGAATTGGCTTCGCAGAGCTATGAATTTGAACGAAGCAATGATATCGAGGTTTTTGTGAATACCGAAACTATTGTGCTTGACCCTCGCTTCCAGTCCTCTATCACTGACGACAGCGTAGCCTTTTATCTTGCCAGTCTTATTCCCATCTCAAGACCTGCTGAAGTCAAGAATATCATAACAACACTGAAAACAAAGGATGTTGAGCGTCAACGTAAGCATATTCAAGCTTACTGGAAAATTACTTCGCCTAATTCTACCTACGATTCATGGATACGCTACAAACTTCAGGTACAGTTGGTAGAAAGATTGTATTCCAACAATTTCCAGGTAGGATACGAAACTGACCGTGGCCGTGTTTACTTGCAGTACGGAGCACCAACAACCCTGGTGCAAAAAGAGAATTCGCCAACCGAATATCCTTATGAGATCTGGCAATACAACAGGATCGGAAACTTCAATAACAAACGCTTCGTTTTCTACAATCCGGATCTTGTTAACAATACATACCGATTGTTACATTCTGATATGATCGGAGAATTGAAGAATCCGGGGTGGCCTCAAGCCTTATCCAAGAGGAATACTCACAACGGAAACGTGGATGATCCCAACATGTTCAATCAAAATCACTTCGGCGGAACGTCAAATGACTTGTATCGTCAGTATTAATGCCTAATATTGCGCTCCCAAAGGCAAAGAGGTGAAGGATATTGCAATTGTTATTCTGAATTGGAACGGTAAAAACTTTTTAGAGAAGTTCCTGCCAACTGTTTTGGAACATTCAGAAGATGCCCGTGTAATCATTGCCGACAACGGTTCAACAGATGATTCCATTTCGTTCCTAACAGCTCACTTCAATGAGGTTGAGATCATTGAGCTCGATAAAAATTATGGGTTTGCTGGTGGATATAATGAAGCGCTTAAACAAATTAAGAGTAAATACTACCTGCTTCTCAATAGTGATATTGAAGTGACATCTGGTTGGTTGAGACCACTTTATGATTGTATTCAGGAAGAAAATGTTGCAGGATGTCAACCAAAGGTACTTTCCTATCAGAATAAAACAATGTTCGAACATGCCGGAGCCTCTGGTGGATATCTGGACAAAAACTACTTTCCTTTTTGCCGAGGCCGGATATTTGATCAGTTCGAAAATGATGAAGGCCAATACGATGGTAAAAGTGAGATCTTTTGGGCGACAGGTGCCGCACTTTTGATCAAGTCAGAACTTTTCCATTCGGTTGAAGGTTTCGACGAAGCTTTTTTCGCGCACATGGAAGAAATAGATCTATGTTGGAGGATCAAGAAGTTAGGCCATTCTTTTATGGTTGTCCCTATTTCACATATCTACCATGTAGGAGGCGGCACACTTCCATACAAATCTCCAAGAAAGACCTATTTGAATTTCAGAAACAGTTTGTTCATGATCGTTAAAAATCATGAAGGTCCATTATTTGCAAAGCTTTTTCACCGCTTAATCCTGGACGGTATTGCAGGAATCAGATTTCTCGTACTTTTTCAATTCTCACAACTAAAAGCCGTGTTTATGGCTCACATGGCCATGTATGGCCGTCTTTCTGTTCTATTGAAACAAAGAAGTAAGATCAAACAGAACACCAAGAAGTTCAACTCTTACGGAATTTACAGAGGCAGCATTTTATGGGCAAGATATTTTAAAGGAGTAAAACGCTTCAGTCAACTCAACCAACGCCTTTTCATCCAGGAGTGATCATTTGTTGCTGAACTCAGTAAAATACTGTACGGCAAGGTCATAACCTGCCAATCCAAATCCAAAAATACAACCTTCTGCCACAGGACTGATGAGCGAATCATGTCTGAAAGATTCTCTTCCTGTTATATTGGATATATGAACCTCCACAACAGGGGTTTGAATCGCTGACACACAATCCCTCAATGCAACAGATGTGTGCGTGTATCCACCGGCATTCAGAACAATACCGTCGTGATCTGAATTCTGCAAACGATCGATCAGCTCACCTTCTATATTCGACTGATAGTACTCAATAGTCACTCCTGCCCTCTTTTTTAAGCCTTCCAAATAGTCAACGAACGATTCATTGCCATATATTTGCGGCTCTCTGGTACCAATAAGGTTCAAATTTGGGCCATTGACGATCAGAATTCTCATAAAATGTCGAATTGGGAGCACTATATTAAGAATTTTGTTTCTTTCCTGAAAATCGAGAAAGGTCTGGCAGAAAATTCAATTTTCGCCTATCAGAACGATGTGGGAAAGCTGTATGATTTTGCACGATCTAAAAATCGCCACCCTGAAACCATTACATACGACGACCTGAAAGAATTTATTGCTGAATTGTATGATCTTGGTTTAAGTGCCCGCTCCCAGGCAAGGATCATCAGCGGAATTAAGCAATTCTTCGGTTTCCTGTTAATAGAAGATATTTTGCATGATGATCCAAGTGAGCTACTTGAAATGCCTCGATTAGGTCGAAAACTTCCCGAAGTATTGACAATTGAAGAGATCGACCAACTCATCGGAGCAATTGACCTAAGCAAAACTGAAGGTCACAGAAATAGAGCCATACTCGAAACTTTATACAGTTGCGGCCTTCGCGTTAGCGAACTCGTAAACCTGAAATTTTCAGATCTCTTTTTCCAAGAAGGGTTTATCAGAGTTATCGGAAAAGGCAATAAGGAGCGACTTGTGCCGGTTAGTCCAAGTGTTGAGAAAGAGATCTCTATTTATAATGATCATGTTCGAAGACATCAGGACATCAAAGCCGGGAATGAGAACATTGTCTTTCTGAATCGTCGTGGCGCTCAGCTGACAAGGGTAATGATCTTTACAATTATCAAAGATCTCTCCGCAAGCATTGGACTAAAGAAGAATATTTCACCGCACACCTTCAGACATTCTTTTGCTACCCACATGATCGAAGGAGGTGCTAATTTGCGAGCTGTGCAGGAGATGCTAGGGCATGAATCGATCACCACAACAGAGATCTACACTCATCTTGACCAGCGTTTTTTAAGGGATGCTATTGTAAGTTTTCACCCGCGAAATAACAAATGATCATTTATCTTCTATGATCCTCTTGTTCATCACTGCAAAAAACAAAGGTGGAATAAAGGATAAAAGCATCATTCCGGGATAACCAGAAGGCATTAGCGGCGATTCTTCCCTTGATTCCAGAAGCTGATATGGTCTGTCCGGTTTATAATGATGATCAGAATGCCTGCTCAGTTCAAACAACACAACTCTTCCTAAAACATGATTGGAATTCCATGAATGGATCCTGCGCACTCTATCATATGTGCCATTCTCTCTTTTTTTGCGAAGAAGACCGTAATGTTCGATATAGTTAACTGTTTCCAGCAGAAGGATGCCAATGGTAGCTGCAACCAGAAAATAGAGCAAACCACTTAACTGAAAAAAGACCATAACTACTGTGCAAACTGTAAGTTGAACAAGGGTGTAAATGAGCATTCTGTTTCTCCAGTGAAAAAAAGGCAATCTCATTATCCTCATCCTTTCCGACTCTATCTTCCAGGCCTGAAAATAACTGCCAAAATGTGAACGCAACCAAAAAAAATAGAGCGGTTCATTCTTTCTTGCCGTCGCTGGATCACCGGGAGTAGCCACATTCGTGTGGTGACCTCTGTTGTGGTAAGGTAAAAAATGATTTTCCAACGAAGTCGTTAAGAGAATCTCCCCCAACAACTGTTCCCATCGATTAGTTCGATGTCCCAATTCATGACCTACGTTGATACCGATCACTCCACACATCAATCCCATGGAAACCGTTCTCCCGACCAATTCGATATTTGACGAGGGCTCCGATAAATTGAAAAGAAACCAGATCAGAAAACCTACTTGCGTTGGCAACATAGAATACAGTAAAAGATCGTAAAACCGATCATGTGAAGCAGTATCCCTTGCCTCATCGGTCAAATTAGAGTTGTCTTGCGGGAGAAAATGTTCAACCAGTGGTATAAGAACGAAAAAGATCAGTAAAGGCAAAAAACTAAGTAGCCCTTCACTTGTAAAGGAAACAGCAACCGTTAATGGTAAAAGATAGACTGTCAGGTATTTGAGCTTTTCCATTGGCCTTTCAACATCTCAAAACAATCCGTTTACTTCATTTTGTGAAGTAAACTCAGATCAATTTACCATAAAGATCGTAATGGTCTGCTTTTTCGATCAAAACATTGGCAAAATCACCAATTCGCACGTAATCATTCTCTTTTCGAATTAGCACTTCATTATCCACTTCAGGGGAATCAAACTCAGTTCGACCAATAAAATAATCACCTTCTGCGCGATCGAAAAGAACTTTATAAGTATTACCGATCTTCAATTGATTCAATTCATAACTGATTCCGGACTGAAGATCCATAATGGCATCTGCCCTTTCTTTTTTCACTTTGGCAGGAACATCGTCTTCGAAATTGTAGGCATGAGTATTCTCTTCATGTGAGTAGGCAAAAATACCCAAGCGATCGAAACGACTTTTCTCCACAAAATCGTACATCTCCTGAAAATCAGCTTCTGTTTCACCCGGATATCCGGCGATCAAAGTTGTTCGCAATGCAATTCCAGGAACTTTATCCCTTATTTCCGCAATCAGATCCTCAGTTTTCTCCCGTGTTATTCCTCTTCTCATCGCCTGAAGGATCTTGGTTGAGCCATGTTGTAATGGCATATCGAGGTAATTGCAAACATTTTCTCGCTCGCGCATGACATCCAGAACATCCATAGGAAAACCCGACGGAAAGGCGTAATGTAAACGGATCCAATCGATTCCTTCAACATCCGCTAGACGATTCACCAGATCTGACAAAGCTCTTTTTTTGTATAGATCCAAGCCGTAATAAGTAAGATCCTGAGCGATCAACATGATCTCTTTCACTCCTTTTGCGGCCAGCCCCTTTGTTTGGGTTACCAGATCTTCAATTGAAGTCGACTGATGTTTTCCTCTCATAAGAGGAATTGCACAGAATGAACATGGTCTATCGCAACCTTCGGCGATCTTTAAATAAGCGTAATGATTAGGTGTGGTCAGCAATCTCTCTCCCACCAATTCGTGCTTGTAATCTGCTTTCAGGGTCTTTAACAATCTGGGAAGATCACGCGTACCGAAATATGCGTCGACTTCCGGGATCTCTTTCTCAAGATCATCCTTGTATCGTTCAGAAAGACAACCAGTCACATAAACTTTATCTACTAATCCTTCAGACCTAGCTTCGGCATATCGGAGGATCGTATCGATGGATTCCTGCTTCGCATTGTCAATGAATCCACAAGTGTTGATGATCACGATCTCAGCGTCATCCTCCAAACCTTCGTGTTCAACGTCAAAATTGTTCGCCTTCAACTGCGCCATCATCACCTCAGAATCGAAAAGATTCTTTGAACATCCAAGGGTCACGACATTCACCTTGTTCTTTTTGAGCGTTTTTGTCTTCATAAGATTTTATTCGTCTGCAAAATTACGGAATTCGAATGATGTTTTCAGTACACTTTTGAGGAATACAAGCCAATGCAGGATCATTGATCAAAGATTTCTTCAAAAGATGGACTTCAGTTTAAATGGATTGGTATTATATTTGGGTTCACTCAGAAAAAAAGTCATGAGAATAATCTTAACATGTTGCATTGCCCTGATGTTTCTGGGGTGCAAAAGCAAAAAGAACAGTATGCCGGATCAGGTCAATAATAATTCCAATAGTGAACAAACCACAAAGTTGATCGCTGAGATCGGTGAAACAGAAGTTGAAAGTGCTTCAACCGATATAACCGATGTTCGTTTAGTTGGAAACACTCTGTTTTTGGATATTGCATACAGTGGTGGTTGCAAAGACCATGATTTCAAACTTGTTGGTTCGCCAATGATCGCCAAATCACTTCCTCCTATTCGCGCTATTAAACTCGTTCACAACAATAACGATGACAACTGTCGCGCTTATCTGATGAAAACGCTCGAGATCGACATTCGTCAGCTTGCTTATGTCCAAGAAAAAGGGAGTGTCATTCACTTAACACTGGATGGCTGGAAAGAACGCATTACTTACACTTTCGAATAATGTCGGAAATGAAGATCGGAGTTCTATTATCAGGGTGCGGTGTGTACGATGGTGCCGAAATACAGGAAGCAGTACTAACCCTTCTTTCCATTGATGAAATAGGTGCAAAAGCTGTTTGTATTTCATTGGATGAGCCGCAATTCCATGTGATCAACCATGTCAATGGACAAGCCATGGATGAAAAAAGAAATATGCTCGTGGAATCGGCAAGAATAGCGCGTGGTGACATCAAGGAGATCAGCGAGATCAGCCCTGCTGATATCGATGCTCTTGTAATCCCGGGAGGATTTGGAAGCGCAAAAAATCTCACCAGTTGGGCATTTAACGGCCCCGATGGGGAGATCCATCCCAAAGTGAAGTTACTTCTGGTCAACTTGATCAATGTCGGAAAGCCAATAGCTGCATTGTGTGTGAGCCCTGTCGTGGTGGCTAAAGCGCTGCAAGGATCGCAGGTTCATCCTGAAATGACCATCGGTTCTGATAATGAACCAAGTCCATACGACATAAATGACTTTGCTGGTGGACTAAATGCAACTGGAGCCAATGCAGTGATGAAAACGGTCAGAGAAATTCATATTGATAAGGAAAATAAGATTGTTACCGCTCCTTGTTATATGATGGAAGCATCGATCAGCGACGTTCGAAAGAACATTAGAACCGCTATCGAAGCGCTCAGAGACTTGACTTAGTAGAAATTAAATTCCTTTTGGTTATACAACGCAGGAAAACATCCTGCGTTTTTTATTGTTAACAAATGATGAAGGATTGTGAGAAAAAACGTGACTCGATTAACATTCAGTATAATGGGTATTGCTAATTTTGTTCCACGAAAAGCGCAAGCTGAAATTAAAACGTATGAACGTATTTGGTAAACATGGTAAGAATGCCGATTTGAACGCTTCGATCGGTTTGAAAAATCTTGGGACACAATTTTGGAACCTAACTCCTGCTGAACTAGTTGAAGACACTGTGATCAACGGTATGGGGGTTCTGACAGATACAGGGGCGATCGCAATCGAAACAGGAGAATTCACCGGACGTTCACCTAAGGATCGTTTCGTTGTATGTGATGAAAACACAGAAAATACTGTATGGTGGGGTGACATCAACATCAAGTTCACTCCAGAAAAATTCGATGCCTTGTATAATAGAATGAAGGCGTATCTCAATGGGAAAGATGTTTATGTACGTGATGCATATGTTTGTGCAGATCCGCGTTTCAAAATGAATGTGCGGGTTGTAACGGAATTCCCTTGGTCAAACATGTTCGCATACAACATGTTCCTTCGTCCAACAGAAGAAGAGATCGAAAATTTTGAAGCCGAATGGCACATCGTGTGTGCGCCCGGATTCCTTGCAGATCCTGAGATCGATGGAACTCGTCAACATAACTTTGCTATCCTGAACTTCACCAAAAAAATGATCATTATTGGGGGTACTGGATATACTGGAGAGATCAAAAAAGGAATCTTCGGCGTATTGAACTATGTTCTTCCTCATGAAAAGAATGTTCTTTCAATGCATTGTTCTGCGAACATTGGAAATGAAGATCATGACACTGCGATCTTCTTTGGTCTTTCCGGAACAGGTAAAACAACTCTTTCAAGCGATGAAAATCGTCGTTTGATCGGTGACGACGAACACGGTTGGGCTGATGATTCAGTATTCAACTTCGAAGGTGGATGTTATGCGAAAACGATCGATCTGACGCGTGAAAAAGAACCTCAGATCTATGATGCGATCAAATTTGGTGCTATCCTTGAGAACATTGGTTTTGTAGAAGGCACTTCAACTCCTGATTACACGGATGGGTCAATCACAGAAAACACGCGTGTTTCTTACCCTATTCTCCACATTGACAACATCGCCGTTCCATCAGTTGGAAATGCACCAAAGAACATCTTCTTCCTTACTGCGGATGCATTCGGTGTGTTACCTCCGATCTCAAGACTAACAAAGGAACAGGCAATGTATCATTTCATGTCGGGTTACACCGCTAAAGTGGCGGGAACCGAAGTAGGTATCACAGAACCAACAACGACATTCTCAGCATGCTTTGGTGCCGCTTTTTTGCCTTTGCACCCTGCAAAATATGCTAAGTTGTTAGGTGAGAAACTGGACAAGAACCCTGACGTTAAAGTTTGGTTGATCAATACCGGATGGACTGGCGGTTCTTACGGTACTGGAAGTAGAATGAAACTTTCCTACACCCGTGCAATGATCACTGCGGCGATTACCGGAAAACTTGATAACGTGACTTACGATAAGTTGCCAATCTTTGATCTGGCCATTCCAACTTCTTGCGAAGGGGTGCCGGCTGAAATCCTGAATCCTCGTCAAACGTGGGCTGATAAATCAGCTTACGACGACACAGCGAACAACCTGGCAGGAAAATTCGTTAAGAACTTTGAGAAATATGCTGCCGAAACTAGCGCAGATATTAAAGCTGCCGCTCCAAAGGTTTTGGCATAATCAATGGAATACAGTATAAAAAAAGCCTTCAAATTGGAGGCTTTTTTTTATGTGCTTTGTTTCAAGATAAGATCAATTTTTTTTGAGCCAACCACGTTTTATAAAAAAGATCAGTAAAACAAGCCCGATAAGGAACATCACCCCTACAATCGTGTAATAACCATAACGATATTCAAGCTCCGGCATATATTTGAAGTTCATTCCATATACCCCTGCAATAAATGTAAGAGGAATGAAGATCGCACTGACAACAGTCAAAATCTTCATGATCTCATTCATCCGCTGACCCTGCGCGGCATAATATAAATTAGCCATACCTTCTAGGATTTGTTTATTGGCATCGATCTCCTCCAGAACACCAAGACAATTCTCTTTCAAATCCACAAAATAATGTCTGTTCTCCGGATCAACGAAAGGGCTATTCACTTTTTCCAACTGAAAAGTAACCTCTTTGAGTGGCAAAACGATTTTTCGAAGCTCGATCAGTTTTCTCTTCTGATACTCGATCAGTTTCAGTGTATCACTCTCCGGGTTTCGAATAAGCTTCATCTCCAATTTTTCGATCTTATCCGTAATATCCTCAAGTACCTCGTAATAATTATCGACAATAGCATCAAGCATTCTGAACAGAAGAAAATCAGCGTTCTTATTGCGGATCTTCCCTCGATTCTTTTCTATCCTTTCACGAACCTCCGTGAAATGATCTGAACTTCTTTCCTGAAAAGAGATCAGATAATTTTTGCCCAGAATGAAACTGATCTGCTCCTGACGAAGTATTGCGGCACTGTTCGTATGAGGAAGAGCTGAACGTATGGAAAAGAACATGTAGTTGGCATATTCTTCCAATTTGGGACGAGCCTTAGCCGTATAAATATCCTCAACAGTCAAGCGATCGATATTCAAATTACCACACAAATGATCCACCTGTTCACGTTCGGAAATGCTGTGAAAATTCAACCAGGACACATAGTCACCGTCGATCTCATTTTTATGGAAATTTTCAGCGAAATACTGCGCTGCATTCTTAGTTACCAAGAAAAAATCATGGTCATACTTATACAATTGACAAATAAATTCCTGCTCCATTCTGAAATTGAAATATAGAAAGTTTTTTACAAATGAAGCATCAGATATCGATATAGCTCAACCATACACATAATGTCATATTTAAAAACTTTTTCATCAGGTGTATGTACCCTGTCCTCCGGCGCACCAATAAAACACCAGTCGATCGGAAGGTCACTTTTTTGCAGCATTGTTCCGTCGCTTCCCCCGGCCGATTCTACTTCCAGTTGGAACGAAATTCCGGATCCCTTTGCCAATTCAATTATCTTGTTTAGGAAAGTACGCCTCGGTAAACCACTGTCTCTCATGGAAATTGCCACTCCACCTCCATGCTTCACCCCATGGGTCACCCAAGTTATATCAGAGATTAGACACTGTCTCAACTTAAAACGATCGTATAGGTATTTTGCACAGAACCCAACCGAATTTCCTCCATGCTCCTCGTAGGTTGAAAAAACAATTGCCCCATGCTCCAGCCCTTCTGCAACCTTCAGAGCCGACCACATGCCCAGACGGTTATCGAGATAAGGTGATTGAATGTACTCATCTGTCTCTCTAAAATCCGGCTTGAAGGTCAAGATTGTCCCCCTGTCTATTTCTCTATCCAAAACATATTTTAGCTCCTTGTTCCCATCAGCGTCTTCGATAACCATTAATTCCGTCTCAATCTCTCCCTGAGAATCCGAACCCACTAAATGCATTCCATCGATCGTTCGGGGACCACCGATCTTGATCAGCTCCTTGTCATAACCAGTCGTGAAGCCGATTGAATCCATGTGGGCGTATATGGCTGTGCGCGGTTGACCAAAAACAAGGATCAAACAATCCTGAAGATCATCTCCGTAGATCAGTTCCGGTTGTATTTTCCAGTTTTTGGAATGTTGCTGTACATAGTCGATAACAAAATCCCTTATACGGGACTCATCCCCTGATGCTCCGCGTATTTCCGTCAATTTCTTTAGTAACTCCATCTTACCTGATTTCTTTCTCAATTAACGCTAAACCCTCTATTTCCGACATCTTATTCTTCAACATCGGAAATTGACCCAAAGGTACATCAACGATCATTACGCAATCCATCTGGAGATCTGTTGACAGCACATCGATTTGAAATTGTTTTACGGCATTCATTACCAAGGGAATTAACGGATACGAAAATTTCATTTCCAGCAACTGTTTAAGTTCTCGCTCAACGATCGATCCATTCTCAATGGCATCCCTGGCTGCGGTTCTATACGCATGGATCAGTCCTCCAACCCCCAGTTTAGTTCCTCCGAAATAACGGACTACCCCAATCAAAACATTTGTCAAACCAAAGGACTGGATCTGACCTAATATTGGAGCACCTGCTGAATTATTGGGTTCACCGTCATCATTAGCACGGAAGACACTGTGATCCGAGCCAAATCGATAGGCGTAGCAAACATGCCTTGCCTGATGATGTAATCTGCGCCATTCAGCAAGGTAGTTCTTTGCCTCCTCCTCATTGAAACAAGGAACAGCATAAGCTATAAATTTCGAACCTTTTTCTTTGTAAAGTCCTTCGGTCAATTTATCCAAGGTCTTATATCTGGACGGAATACTCAAAACTTCTAACAGCTCAAAAATTCATTTTTTTCTTGAGAATTCTGAACAAAAAAGACGCTTATTCAGCGTCCTTTTCCTTTGCAGTACTTTTAGAACCCGCATCCAAATGGTCTTTCATACGGTTACCTACGAAAGTACCTGAAATGATCTGCTCTTGAAAATCCTTCATTCCTCCTGGTGAGTGAGGCATTAGGATCGATGAATTCTTTGAATTGGCACCGATATCCTTGATCGTATCAAAATACTGTGTCATGAGTACAAACTGCATAATCTCTTCATGGGTCACCGTATCCAGGGACTTTTTGAAATCCTCAACTGACTCCTTAAATCCACGAACGATCTCCAATCGCTGACGTGCAATCCCTTCTCCTGAAAGTCGCTTTGATTCTGCCTCAGCTTCAGCCTCCTTTATGATCTTGATCTTCTTAGCTTCCCCTTCTTCAGATGCCGCTTCTTTTTCTCGTTTCGCTGCATTGATGCGGTTCATAGATTCCTTAACCTTATGATCAGGATCAATGTCCGTGATCAACGCCTTTAAAATATGGTACCCATATTCATCCATGCTGTCGTGAATATTTCTCTGAACAGCGAGCGCTATATCCTCTTTTTTTGCGAAGACATCATCCAGGTCTAAACGAGGAACCTCTGCACGAACGTCATCAAATACATAAGATGCGATCTGATTTCTTGGATTATCAAGTGAGTAATATGCTTCTCTTACCTGATCCTTCCCGACCCTATACTGCACAGAAACCTGAAGATTCACGAAAACGTTATCCTTTGTTTTCGTTTCAACAGTTACATCCAGCTGTTGAACTCGAAGATTGATCGTAGCCGCTTTTCGGTCAATGAACGGAATGATCAAACTGAATCCGGAAGTAGCGATCTTATTGTATTTCCCCAATCTTTCGATCACAACGGCTGTTGCTTCACGAACGATTATAACTGATTTCAGAATAAGGACCAGAACAATTGCTCCCAGTACTGCATTAAAAACTAGATCTGATTCATTCATAGCTTTTCGTATTATGTTAGACAAAAAAGCCATCGCACAAACGATGGCTGAATATTATTGAATTGTCAATTTCTTTTCAAGATCTTCAAGATAAACCCTGAACTGTTTATCCGTTTCCGATAAGTTCATGACCGTACGACAAGCATGAAGCACTGTTGCGTGGTCTTTTCCACCACAATGAGCTCCGATATTTGCCAAAGAAGATTTTGTCATTTTCTTTGAAAAATACATTGATATCTGTCTTGCCTGAACAACTTCTCTTTTGCGCGTTTTTGACTTGAGCATTTCGATTGGAAGATCAAAATAATCGCAAACCACCTTCTGAATATACTCAATCGAAACCTCTCTTGCGGTATTCTTAACGAACTTGTCTACCATTTGCTTAGCAAGATCCAGTGTGATCGCCTTTTTGTTCAAAGAAGCCTGGGCAAGCAAAGTATTCAACGCCCCTTCCATCTCACGGATGTTCGTATTGATGGAATAAGCCAGGTATTCAACAACTTCCTTCGGCAATTCAATACCGTTCCCATACATTTTCTTTTCAAGGATCGCAATTCTCGTTTCAAGATCCGGTGTTCCAAGATCAGCAGAAAGTCCCCATTTGAATCTCGAAAGCAATCGTTGCTCCATCCCCTGCATTTCAACAGGCGGCTTATCAGACGTCAGAATGATCTGCTTACCATTCTGATGAAGGTGATTAAAAATATGGAAGAAAACGTCCTGTGTTTTCTCTTTACCGGAGAAGAATTGTACATCATCAATGATCAGTACGTCGATCATTTGATAAAAGTGAATAAAATCGTTGGTTGTTTGATTCTTGATCGCATCGATAAACTGATGCGCAAACTTTTCAGATCCAACGTAAAGTACCGTTTTATTCGGGAACTGATTTTTTATCGAAATACCGATAGCATGAGCAAGGTGCGTCTTACCCAATCCAACTCCTCCATAGATAAGAAGTGGATTAAAAGCCGTCCCACCAGGTTTATTGGCCACCGCATAACCGGAAGCTCTTGCCAGACGATTACAGTCACCCTCAACGAAATTGTCAAATGAATAAGATGGATTCAGGTTTGAATCAACATTCACCTTTTTCAATCCGGGAATGATGAAAGGATTTCTGATCTGGTTCTCACTCAGATCAATGGGCATCGATACAGGCGCATTTTTTAGCGACTTTTTGTTCAGTGCCGGCAACTTTACGGTGTACGGTGTCGAGTTCGTTGAATTGTTCTCCATCACAATACTGTACTCCAATGCACCATCAGGACCCAACTCCTTTTTAATCACTTTCTTCAGTAAGGTGATATAATTCTCCTCTAACCACTCGTAAAAGAAGTGCGAAGGAACCTGAATGGTCAAGACATTGCTTTCAAGCTTAACAGGAACGATAGGTTCAAACCATGTTTTAAAAGCTTGTAAAGAAATATTGTCCTTGATCACTTTAAGACAAGCGTTCCAAACAACTTCGTGATTGCTGCTCATTTAAAATCTTTTTAGTTTGTTAACGGTTATTTCACTCCTCAATTCCGCGGTAATTCACGGACCAACTCTCCGGCTCATTCAATGGAGCAAATATTTACATAAAAAAGTGAAAAAAAAAATCGTTTGGGGGTTGACTTTTAAAAAAGTTTTACTTGCCAATTAACTTTTTCGTTCCATTTAAAATTCAATAGTCTTAATAATAGACACTTAAGCACTTGCACCTGAACGTTCCCTCCAAAATCGCAATTTCACGACACCTACGAATATACTTATTTGTATTAACAAATCCCCTTTTTTTATCCTTAATTTTACACAGAAGAATTTCTCGAAAAAATGGATTATTCATTCAAGCAAACAACCAAGATCCGCGTTCGCTACGCCGAAACAGATCAAATGGGATATTGTTACTACGGTAACTATGCAGAATATTTCGAAGTTGGAAGAGTTGAGGCATTGCGTTCAGTTGGAATGAGCTACCGCGACATAGAAGAATCAGGCATCATGCTACCTGTGTCAGAATACAATGTCAAATACTTGTTTCCCGCTAAATACGATGATGAATTAACCATAATCACTTGCATTTCCTCCTTAAACGGCGCCAGAATTCGCTTTGACTATGAGATCTTTAACGAAGCATGTAACCGTGTGGCGGAGGCATCCACAATACTGGTATTCGTGAAAAAGGAAAACATGCGTCCAACCGCACCGCCTGATTCATTCATAAAACTACTCAATCCCTACCTTTTATGAATTCATCTTCACCCTTTGCTTTCCATTCATTCTCGGCAGAAAGGATCAGGCAATTGACCAATTGCCGAGAAGGAGAAACAAAAATTGGTCAGACCATTCAAAATGAACCGTACGCTGACAATGTAAAGTTTGTCATTTTGGGGATCAAGGAAAGCGTTGGCCCCTTTGCCAATATGGGACAACAAGGTGCTGAGAACGCGTTTGAAGCATTTCTTTCCAGATTCCTGAATATGCAAGAAAATAGATTTTTCAAAGGGGATCAAATTGCTGTAGGTGGAGAAGTAATGAATCTCGAATTCCCAAAAGACATCGAATCGGCTAGAAAACAAACAGAGATACTGGATGAATTGATTGTTAATACAGTCAAACCGTGGATGGATGCTGGAAAGATCCCAATTGTGATCGGAGGCGGACATAACAATGCTTACCCTCTTATTGAAAGCAGTTTTCGAAGTTCAGGACATAAAACATCAGTTATTAATCTCGACCCTCATGCCGACTGCAGATCACTTGAAGGACGACACAGCGGAAACCCATTCTCCTATGCGCGTGAAAATGGATACCTCGAGCAATATACCGTTTTGGGCCTACACATGGCCTACAATAGCGAGTACTTGCTGAAATATCTTGATGAAAATCATTTCAACTTTACTTTTTTTGAAGATTACATTGGAAATGGAAAGCAATTTATCGATGACGTCAATAATTTCTCTGTTCTTGACTACAAGACACAAGCAGTAGGCATTGAACTGGACAGCGACTCTATTGCCTTCATGCCAAGTTCAGCATTTACCCCTTCAGGAATTACATTGGAACAAGCAAGATATTATTTGAGAATGACAGCACTGATCCCTAATGTTAAATACCTCCATTTACCTGAAGCAGCTCCAAACAATCCTGTGGAACAAAAAATTGTCGGAAAAGCACTGAGTTATCTGGTCTGGGAATTCATACATTCGAAAACAAAAAATAGCTAAACCTTAACGACTTATAGGTTTCATTCGTTATATTTAACGATATGGTACTTGAGTTCGATGGAAAAATCACTGTGCGTAGCTTTATTGGCTCCTTCTTTCCTTTGCAACTTATTGTAGGCCATCTCAAATACAACCTTATTTCCCTCTTTTACTGGGCATTGCTTTTCTCCATCTGCGCAGATTCATTTGGCAGTGCCTTCGGTGTCCCCTTCCTTTTCTTTTCTCCTGAATACCTGGGAGGAGTAAATAACTGGTCTTTCATCTTCGTTGGATTCAGTGTCGGCGGGTTTATTATGGCATTTAACACCTATAGCTACATCAAACTTGGGCCACGCTACCCCTTTCTTGCAGCGGTATCAAGACCCTTCTTCAAATTTTGCATTAACAATTCGCTCATTCCTATAAGCTTTATCGTATTCTACCTGATCAATATGATCAGCTTCCAATCCACCGAGGAAATTGCGAAGAAAGGGGAGCTCATTATGTATACTCTTTCCTTCATAGGAGGCGTTTGTGCTTTTATTCTTTTATCCATTTTTTACTTCTTCCCGACTACAAGGGACACTGTACCTCAGTCAGCTTCTGAACAATCGTCGAATCCCATTGCTTCAGTAGTCCAGCGGAAAGAAAAATGGTACAACTATTTTCGTGCTGAAACCCAAAAAACCTACATCTACATTGGGAAAGGATTAAAACTTTATCAAAGCCGCAGCATACGACATCTTGACAGGGAAGTGATCGAACGCGTTTTTGCTCATAACCGAATAAACGCAACCATTTTCGAATTTTTAACCATAGCTTCTTTCTTGGTACTCAGCTTCTTCAAAGATCATCCGGTAATGGAGTTCCCTGCTGCAATGAGTATTGTCTTACTCTTAACATTGATTCACATGACATTCAGTTTCATGATGTCGTGGTTTCACCGTTGGACTTACCCGATCATTATTGGCGTCATATTCTTAATGAATTATATGAGTACCAGAACGGAATGGTTCAAATACACCAATTACGCTTATGGACTTGACTACTCACGAGAGAATAGACGTGATTTCAGTGTAGAAAATATTCGATCCAATTCAGTTAGCAACGGTGAGATCGAAAATTCCAAAAACAATTTCAACCAACTTTTAGGCAACTGGAAAGTAAAAACCAGTGAAGAAAAACCTAAATTGATCATTGTTAACACATCAGGAGGAGGATCAAGAAGCGCTCTTTGGACATTAACTGTTCTTCAAAATTGTGATCAGGAGCTGAATGGAATTCTTTCCAGAAACATTCAAATGATAACAGGTGCATCCGGAGGAATGGTTGGAGCAGCCTACTACAGAGAGATAATGTTGAGATTCAAAAACAAGCAGATCTCCAATCCATATCATTCTCAATTCAAGAAAAACTTGGGAAAAGATCTCCTCAACAAACTTTCCTTCAGCGCCTCTACAAATGACATTTTTACGAGGATCCAAACCTTTGAATACAACGGTAAAACATATACCAAGGACAGAGGATATGCCTTTGAGGAACATTTACATGAAAACACTGAAAATTTTCTGGATCACACACTCGGATATTATTCAAAACCGGAGCTTGAAGGAATGACACCTGTCATGATATTCACTCCAACCATTGTCAATGATGGCAGAAGACTACTGATCTCCTCGCAATCTCTGAGTTTTTTAACAGAAAGCACCAATAGTAGTGCACAACTCAGCAATGCATACGGAAATATCGACTTCCAATCCTTTTTCAAAGCAAACGACCCCCAAAAGCTAAGATTCTCAACGGCATTGCGCGCAAGTGCAACCTTTCCTTTCATTATGCCGATGGTTACCATGCCTACGACACCGGAAATGCAACTAATGGACGCCGGCATACGCGACAATTACGGCTTAAAAACAACAATTGAATACCTTCATCACCTTGAAAACTGGATCAAAGAAAACACCAGCGGCGTGATCATTCTCGAAATAAGAGACACTAAGAAGATCTTGAACAATGAAAGCTACAGCAAAGTTTCTTTTCTGGACAAGATCACCATGCCATTTGGCAACATGTACAACAACTTCCCCAGAACTCAGGATTTTGATCAGGAGCAACTATTGAAAATAACACTCAACAAAATGCCATTCGCAGTTGATGTGGTATCTTTTAACCTTCGAGAAAATACGGGAGACAGAATTTCACTCTCATGGCATTTGACGAAACGAGAAAAAGCCAAGATTGAGCAGGCTTATTTCAGTCTTAGCAATCAAAACTCCTTGAGGCGACTCAAGTCAATCCTGAATCCATCCAATTAAAACTAGATCTTCTCTACATTCTCGATTGCAACAACCATATCGATCAGCGTGCATCCCTCCGGTTGTGGCGCCTTACTTGGTGTAAACGTAAATTTGATCTTTAAACCGTCTTGTTTGAACTCATCCTGAAGATTTACAGGATACATTTTCACTGAATTGCCATCGACCATCGTCTCTATGATCGCAGGACAACCTTTATAGGACACAAATACTTTTCCGGATAAGCGCTCAACCACTTGAGTTGATTCACCCGAACTATTGGAAGAAAGATCCTTACTCGTACTGCAAGATGCAAACAAGAAAATCACTGAAAACAAAGTAAATAGTAATTTCATTTTTGAAGTTTTTAATAGGTTCAAGGCGAACATTGTACCAAAATAATCATTTAAAACAAAAAAAGAGGCCCTGTAGAGGCCTCCCTTTTCTTAACCTGTAGATGTTAATAATTGATCCGTATCGTCTGAAACGCAAGTAAGAGTAAAAGGTTTCAACTTTTTTAAACTTAATTAACATTAATGCCTGAATAAAGTAGTCAACCTGTCGTGACTTCACTTTCATACTCGCCATACATTTGTTGAGAATGAAGAACCCAAAAGAAATAAAAGCATTGATACGCTTGATTGAAGATCCAGATGAAGGAATTTTCAATCATGTCCGAGATCAATTACTTAAATACGGGCCAGATGCAATTCCCCTATTGGAAGATTCATGGGAAAACGACACGTATGGGTTGATCTTCCAATCCAGGATTGAGGATCTCATTCATGAAATTCAATTTGACGAAACAAAAAGGCAGATCGCCGACTGGGTGAATTCACATGACAAGGATCTGCTTCGAGGAGCCATAGCCATTGCAAGATATCAGTATCCGGGACTTGACGAAACTGCTTTAAATGATACGATCCAACAATTGAGAAGAGATATCTGGTTGGAGTTAAACGATAATATGACCGCTTACGAGCGGATCAAGATCTTCAACAAGGTGTTTTTCGGTATGTATCATTTTCACGGTGACGCAAAAAATTACCACTCACCGATGAATTCTTTCATCAATACGGTGATCGAATCAAGGAAAGGCAACCCTTTAAGCCTCTGTCTAGTGTACAGTATTGTTGCACAATCACTCGACATGCCTGTTTTTGGAGTAAATCTTCCTAATCATTTCATCCTTGCCTACATGGATGAAAATGGTGCATCCCGTTATTTGAGTGAAAAGAATGAATTTGGTATCTTATTCTATATCAACCCATTTTCGAAAGGAAGCATATTCACCGAAAAGGACATCCGCGATTTTCTGGATAGTCTTCACCTTCCGCATGAAAGAAGTTTTTTTGAACCTTGTTCAAATTCAGACATTCTGCGGAGAATGCTCACCAATCTGATCGCCTCTTTTCAGCAATCCGGCAGTGCAACAAAAGTTGAGGAACTTACGATCCTTCGCGATCTAATCCCTTGATCACTTCAATTGATACTCCAAATTGAACTTTTCCAGTTCTTTAAACAAAATATTGTTGGGATCCACTTTCAATGAACGAGAAGGCAAATTGACCTCAACACCATCCAAAGGATCAAACACAGTGAAGTTCAATGCACATTTCCCTTCGTGCTCATTAAACAGCTTGAAGAGATCAGTTATCATCGCCTGATTCAGCTCTTTCGATGAAACCTTAATGTTCACAGAAGATGCCCTTGTCTCTCTGAGATCCTGAAGCATATCAATCGAACTGATCACAAATTCCAACTCATTTCTTCTCGGAGGAAGATCTATTCTACCTCGAATGGCAACAAAGATATTCGGCTGTAAGAAGTGTTTGAACTTCAAGTAATTCTCTCTCCAGAGGAACAGTTTATACGAATCTGTATAGTCTTCAATAATTAATGTTCCGAACGGATCCCCATTCTTTGTGAAACGATGCTCTGCTTCTGCAATTATGGCAGCGATCTGTACTTCTCTGCCTTTGTGTTTCTCCATTTCGGTAAGCATTCCCACTTGCCCATTGCAGAAAGCCTCGATCTCCAGACGATAATCGTCTAACGGATGTCCGGAAATGAACATTCCGACAACCTCTTTCTCACGCTTGAGCTTGTACATGCTTGTCCACTCTACTGCCTTTGGGATTTCAGGTTCCGGCATTTTAGTTCCTGTAGACTCACCAAATAGAGATACTTGTGAAGAATTCTCACTTTCTTGAAATGAACCTCCAAAACGAATGATATTCTCGAGAAAAATGCGACCTGAGTTGTCCTCCTGAAAATATTGGGCGCGGTGAACATTCTTAAAGCCATCAAAACCACCGGCATATGCAAGGCTTTCAAATGCCTTTTTGTTACAAACCCTCAAATTAACTCTTTTCGAAAATTCAAAAATAGAGTTGTATGGGCCGTTCTCTTTTCTTTCCTGAATGATATTCTCAACCGGTCCACTTCCCAATCCCTTGATCGCACCCAAACCAAAGCGTATTGCCCCTTCGCGGTTAACCGTGAAATTATAGTTCGATTCATTGACATCCGGCCCCAGTACAGGAATTCCCATTCGCTTGCATTCCTCCATGAAAAACGAAACCTGTTTTATATCGTTCATGTTATTCGACAGAACAGATGCCATGTATTCCGCCGGGAAATTTGCTTTCAGATAGGCAGTCTGATATGCGATCCATGCGTAGCACGTAGAATGGGATTTATTGAAAGCATAAGATGCAAATGCTTCCCAGTCCTTCCAGATCTTTTCAAGTTTGACAACGTCATGACCTTTTTCTGCTCCCCTTTCAAGGAAAGCAGGTTTCATTTTATCAAGAACATCTTTCTGTTTCTTACCCATTGCCTTTCTCAGCGTATCGGCCTCACCTTTGGTAAATCCAGCCAACTTCTGAGACAACAACATTACCTGCTCTTGATAAACCGTAATCCCATAGGTTTCCTTCAGGTATTCCTCACAATCTGCAAGATCATATACGATCTCTTCTTCTCCATGTTTTCTTTTGATGAAAGAAGGGATATATTCCAACGGCCCGGGTCTGTACAAGGCATTCATGGCGATAAGATCGGCAAAAACTGTTGGTTTCAGCTCGCGCATATACTTCTGCATTCCGGCAGATTCATATTGGAATATCCCCACTGTTTCTCCACGCTGGAACAACTCATAAGTCGGTACATCATCTATCGGAAAAGCATCAGGATCAAGGTCCAAACCTTTTGTTTCCTTCACGTTCTTCACTGCATCCTTGATAAGCGTCAAGGTCTTCAGACCAAGGAAATCCATTTTGAGCAATCCCGCAGATTCTGCAACGGAGTTATCGTATTGTGTACAATACATGTCAGAATCCTTCGCTGTAGCAACCGGAACAAAATTCGTAATATCGTCAGGAGTAATGATCACGCCACAAGCATGGATTCCGGTATTACGCACCGAACCTTCCAGTTTGCATGCTTGACGAATCACATTTGCTGAAAGATCCTGTCCTTCTGCCAACCTTTTCAATTCCTTCGCCCGAGCAATATCATCCGCATTATTCTTCAGTTTATCGGCAAGAGAAGCATCGTCTAGTGCAAAAAGTTTTGCCAGGGAAATATCCGGCACCAGTTTTGCCAATCGGTCAGCATCCTGCAAAGGAAGATCCAATACCCGCGCAGCATCTCTGATCGAAGATTTCGCAGCCATGGTCCCGTAAGTGATGATCTGCGCAACCTGATTCGAACCATATTTGTCGATTACCCATTCAATTACTCTTCCACGACCTTCATCATCGAAATCGATATCGATATCCGGCATGGAAACACGGTCTGGATTCAAGAAACGCTCGAATAGCAGATCGTACTTGATCGGATCGACATTGGTAATTCCAATACAATAAGCCACTGCCGATCCTGCCGCAGATCCTCTTCCCGGTCCGACCGAAACCCCCATATCACGAGCTGCACGACAAAAATCCTGAACTATAAGGAAATATCCGGGATAACCGGTTCGTTCAATTGTTGCAAGCTCAAAGTCCAGCCGCTCACTGATCTCCTCAGTAACTTCTCCGTATCTTGCCTTAGCTCCTTCATAAGTAAGGTGACGCAGGTAATTATTCTCTCCCCTTTTTCCTCCATCTTCCAGATCCAATGGGTCACGAAACTCTTCAGGAATATCGAAAGCAGGTAACAGTACATCTCTCGCAAGACCGTAATATTCGCATTTCGATATTATTTCGCCAATATTCTCGATGGCTTCCGGCAGATCTAGAAAAAGCTCCTTCATTTCCTCGCCGGATTTGAAGTAATACTCATCATTGTCCAAACCGTAGCGGAAACCCCTTCCTCTTCCTTTTGGAGTTGAAACAAGCTCACTATCCTTCACACACAATAAAACATCATGCGATTCAGCATCTGAGCGATCCAGATAGTAAGTATTATTGGTTGCAACAAGTTTGACATTATGCTTCTGACTGAACTTGATCAACGTGGTATTCACCCTGTTCTCATTCTCTTGTCCATGGCGCATGATCTCCAGATAGAAATCCTCACCAAATTGACCTTTCCACCATAAAAGCGCTTCTTCTGCCTGTGACTCCCCTACATTGAGGATCAAATTCGGGATCTCACCGTATAAATTTCCAGAAAGAACGATCAGATCTCCTTTGTACTTCTCGATCAATTGCTTATCGATCCTTGGCACATAGTACATTCCTTTCGTAAAGGCTATTGAGGCAAGTTTCACAAGGTTGTGATAACCTTTCTTGTTCTTTGCAAGCATCACAACCTGATAACCATTGTCTTTCTGACTTTTATCTTCATGGTTCTTGCATACATTGAATTCACATCCAATGATCGGCAAGATCTCTTTCTTGTTGTATTCTTCGCCTGCCACGGCAGCCTTTTCGCGCTCGGCTTTAATGTTCTTGTTGTAGGAAGACACGGCTTTTTCAAAATGAAACGCAGCCATCATGTTACCCGTATCCGTCAGCGCCACAGCTGGCATATCATATGCCGCGGCTTTTTTTACTAACCCGTTAACATCGATAGTCGACTGAAGAATTGAAAATTGAGTGTGATTGTGAAGATGTGCAAAAGGCACATTTGCCAGCCTTTCCCTGTTGTGAGAATGATCACTTTTACCTGAATTATCTGCCGTATCACTGATTTTCAGTTTCGCACTCTCTTGCTTCAGATTTAAGTGCTTCAATCCAAATGTTCCGATCGGTACCGGATTGAAAGATTTGAAATCACTTATATAACCTTGCTCCTGCTGAAGCAAACCCAATGGAAACTCACCTTTTCTTATCAGTTCAAGAAAACAACGGCTTGTCGCCTCAACATCGGCTGTGGCATTGTGAGCTTCATTGAAAGGTTCTAAAAAAAGAAAATGATGCAATTCAGAAAGAGTTGGCAACTTCGGCCTACCACCTCGTCCCCCCGGCAACTGACAAAGCTCAGCCGTAAGTTCAGTACAAGTATCCAAAACGGGCATTTCCAACATTCTCGATGCTACACCAAGGCGATGGAATTCGCAGCCTGTCACTTTAAGGTCAAACCCTACATTATGTCCAACTACGAACTTCGCTTTGGATAAAGCAATGTTGAATTGTTCTAAAACATCCTGTAAGGATTCACCATATTTAGCCGCTAATTCTGTCGAAATCCCGTGAACAGATTCTGCGTCATAAGGAATATCAAATCCGTCAGGACGAACAAGAAAATCCTTGTTTTCCACGAGTCTTCCCATATCGTCATGCAACTGCCATGCTATTTGAACCACTCTTGGCCAATTGCTTGTATCGGTAATAGGAGCGTTAAAATCTCGTGGAAGACCAGTAGTCTCCGTATCGAAAATGATATACATAAATGTTGGAAAATGATCGGATTAAAGTTATGAAATCCGAAAGCAACTTTGAGCGTTAAAAGGAATAATTTATGAACAGTTTTTACTGTTGCTTGGGCTCAACGTAGACCTTGAAACGGAGTTTGTCCGTTTTCTTTTTTGTATTCGTTTGAAGAAATATGGTGCGATCCTGGTAGAAGGTTTTTCCTTCTGTGTCAAAAGTTAACTTGATCACAGCTTTCTGTCCCGGGGCAATGGGATCCTTGGGTAACAAAACCTTCGTGCAGCTGCAGGCAACGGAATAGCCTGAAATGATCAATGGCGATCTACCTGTATTGGTAAAAACGAATTCATGTTCCAAAACAATTCCTTCGTTCGTTTTGGGGAACTTGTGGACAGGCTCCTTTATACTAAATTCCGCCAGCTGACCGAAGCCAGTGGCGGAACTCAATGCTAATATTATGATCGCGAATAAAAGCCTCATTATTAGTTGTTAGTTGGCGCTCCTGTATTGTTAACAGGTGCTGAACCTTCCGGTGCAGGAAGAACATTACCCTTGATACGAATAACTTTTGTTGGCTCGTTCACTGCATTTGAAGTGATCGTAACACTCTTGTTGATCGCTCCAGGACGCTTTGTATCGTACTTAACAGTGATCTTTGCTTTTGCTCCCGGTGCAATTGGCTCCTTCGGCCACTCAGGAACTGTACATCCACAAGACCCTTTTGCATTCGAAATGATCAATGGAGCATTTCCTGTATTCTTGAATTCAAAAGTACACGTACCATCAGCACCGTACTTGATCGTTCCGTAATCATGTGTTTCTTTTGTGAATTCGATCTTCGGTCCTGACTCAACTTGAGCAACCGCCTTGTTGAACGCAAAAACTGCGACCATCATCATCATCAACGTAAATACTGCCTTTTTCATATTTCTAATTTTAAGTTTCTTTGATCAAATTTATATCAAGATTCGGACCGTAAATTCAATTTAACACATCGTTAACAGGAATCACTTTACCGCAATGGATTTCATTTTCATATCAACAAATTGATCGAAGTTGAGATGATTATACTTCAGGCGTTCCTTGATCCCCATGCGCTTTTCCTTGTCCATCCCTGGATTCTCTTTCAATAAAAGCTCGTAATAGTATCGAACCTTTGCAGAATCCCTCGGTTGCATAAAAATGTCATAACTACTACCCTGACTTTCCAGAACGAGAGCTCGGTTAACATATTTCGGATATTTCTCCAATAAGGTATCGGCGTATTGAACGGCTCTGACATGAACGTTCATTCCGGAATAAACCATATGAACTTTATCCAGACATTCTGCTGCATAATCATCCTCCGGGTAATTGTGGTAATAATCCAGAAGTCGGTTGATGAATTCGATTCGCGTAAGATTAGGGACTTGTTTAACTGCATCCATATTGGCCTGAAGATATTTCAATGAATCTTCCATCTTTTTGATCTTATCAACCAATTCTTCCTTTGAAGGCTTTTCATCTTTACCACCTTCTTCACTACCACCTCCGCATGCCACAAGAAAAGCAAGGAAGGGGATCAACAACAAGTAACTGTACTTCATCTTCATATATTTTGGAATTATCTGCCTTTACGTATTAAAGGGAATTTCATTTTGTAATCCACCTTGATCTCCCCTTTGGAAATATTCTGAAGTCGTTTTTGCAATAATCTTCTCTTCAGTGGAGAAAGGTGATCCGTGAAAAGAATGCCGTCGATATGGTCATATTCATGTTGGATGATCCGTGCGGAATATCCCTCATACACCTCGTCATGGAACTCCCAATTCTCATCGTAGTAGGTAATGTGTACTTTTTCTTTTCTAAATACTTCCTCACGAATTTTTGGGATTGACAAACAGCCCTCATGAAATCCCCATTCCTCACCTTCTTCCTCTTCGATAATTGGATTGATGAAAACTTTCTTAAAATTTTCCATTCCAACTGCTCTTTCATCGGGCTCATTGTCCTCGTCACCATCATCTTCTGCAAAAGGACTGCCATCAACAATGAACAGGCGAATCGATCTTCCAATTTGAGGTGCAGCCAGTCCAACTCCCTGAGCGTTATACATGGTTTCGAACATATCCTTAATGAGTTTGTCCAGATCAGGATAATCCTTATCGATCTCCTCAGCCTCTTTTTTAAGGACCGGATCTCCGTATGCTACTATTGGTAAGATCATAACTGAATTTTGTAAGTAGGCAAAATTAACGCTTTCCTTTCAAAAATTGTTCACAATAATCTTTCATGAAATGCTCTCCATGTAGGATTGAAGGATGATAGCAGCACTCACCTTATCCAAGTTTCCTTTTTCGCGACGCTGTTTTTTTGTTGCTCCTCCCTTTATCATGCTGTCTAAAGCCATTTTAGAAGTAAAACGTTCATCATGAAGAACAATCAATATTTCATTGAACTCATTTTGAAGTGCTTCCTTCAACAAGTGAACATTAGCTGTCACATGAGTTGGTGAATTATCCAGGTTCTTTGGCTCGCCAAGAACAATGGTTTCAACGTTGAATTCGGATACCAGCTCCTTCAATCGTTTCATAAGATGCACGCTATCAACTGTCTCCAATGGAGTTGCAATGATGTTAGCTGCATCCGTAATTGCCAGACCGGTTCTTTTCAATCCGAAATCAATAGCGATAATCCTTCCCATTGTGCAAAGATACAACAGGGATTCAATTCGCCCTACATTCGCTATATTTGCCAACAAATTGAGAAGAAAATGAGATCCATTATCGAAGCCGCTTGGGAAAACCGTGAACTTTTAAAGGAAAAAACGACCATTGAAGCCATTGAGCACGTTATCGAGGATATTGACAAAGGCATCCTTCGAGTAGCTGAACCAAATGAAAATGGAGAATGGACAGTTAACGAATGGGTAAAAAAAGCTGTAGTGCTCTACTTTCCAATACGACAAATGGAAACCATTGAAGTTGGTCCTTTCGAATTCCATGACAAAATGGCCCTTAAACGCAATTACAAAGAACTCGGGGTTAGAGTTGTTCCTCATGCGATCGCCCGATATGGTGCCTACGTGGCTCCCGGGGTGATCATGATGCCTTCGTACGTAAATATTGGAGCTTACGTTGATTCCGGAACAATGGTCGACACTTGGGCGACTGTTGGATCTTGTGCTCAGATCGGTAAAAACGTTCACTTGAGCGGAGGTGTTGGGATTGGAGGAGTACTCGAACCGCTTCAGGCAGCACCGGTAATTATCGAAGATGATGCTTTCATTGGTTCGCGCTGTATTGTTGTTGAAGGTGTCCGCGTTGGAAAACAGGCCGTACTCGGTGCCAATGTAGTATTGACGAAATCAACGAAGATCATAGATGTTACAGGACCTGAGCCTGTTGAGCTTAATGGCTACGTTCCGGAAAGAAGTGTAGTGATACCAGGATCCTACACCAAGTCTTTCCCAGCAGGAGATTTTCAAGTACCTTGTGCCTTGATAATAGGACAGCGAAAAGCTTCGACGGATCTTAAAACTTCGCTCAACGATGCTTTAAGAGAACACAACGTCGCAGTGTAGTGCATCGACAAAGAAGAAAAAAGCCCAAATTTTAATTAAATTCGCAATCAAAAAATCGAAAATATGAATTACGACATCATAGTAATAGGTAGTGGACCGGGTGGATATGTAACCGCGATCCGTGCTTCACAATTGGGATTGAAAACTGCAGTTGTAGAACGTGAATCACTTGGTGGAATTTGTTTGAACTGGGGATGTATTCCTACGAAGGCGCTTTTAAAAAGTGCAAACGTATTTGAATACCTGACGCATGCCAACGACTATGGTATCTCTGTAAAGGAAGCAAAAGCTGATTTCGGTGCAATGATCGATAGAAGCCGTGGAGTTGCGAATGGAATGAGCAACGGAATCCAATTCCTTATGAAGAAGAACAAGATCGATGTCATCAAAGGAAATGGTGTACTTGAGGCAGGTAAAAAAGTTGCGGTTACCGGAGAAGACGGAAAAGTGACTGAATATACTGCAGAAAAAGGAGTGATAATAGCAACAGGTGCTCGTTCACGTGAATTACCAAACCTCCCTCAGGATGGGGAAAAGATCATCGGTTACCGTCAAGCAATGACATTGAAAAGTCAACCTAAGAAAATGGTTGTTGTTGGTTCAGGGGCGATCGGTGTTGAATTTGCATACTTCTACAATGCAATCGGTACCGAAGTGACTGTTGTCGAATACATGCCGAACATCGTACCAATTGAAGACGAGGAAGTATCTAAGCAATTGGAGAAATCCTTCAAGAAAATGGGGATCAACGTGATGACTGGTTCATCTGTTGAGTCTGTTGACACGAAAGGAAAAGGTTGTGTTGTGACTGTAAAAACAGCAAAAGGCGAAGAAAAGCTTGAGTGCGATGTAGTTCTTTCTGCGGTTGGAATTCAGGCTAATATTGAAAACCTTGGGCTTGAAGAACTGGGTATAGTGGTAGACAAAGGTCGTATCCTTGTTAATGACTATTACCAAACCAATATCCCGGGTTACTATGCTATCGGTGACGTGATCCCTACTGCGGCATTGGCACACGTAGCATCAGCAGAAGGAATCATTTGTGTTGAGAAGATCGCAGGTCATCATCCTGAACCACTTGATTACAACAACATCCCCGGATGTACGTATTGCTCACCGGAGATCGCATCTGTTGGTTATACTGAGAAAGCAGCCAAAGATGCCGGCTTTGATATCAAAGTTGGTAAATTCCCATTCTCTGCATCAGGAAAAGCAAGTGCTGCCGGAGCTAAGGATGGATTTGTGAAATTGATCTTTGACGCAAAATACGGTGAATTACTTGGTGCACACATGATTGGTGCAAACGTTACTGAAATGATCGCTGAGTGTGTTGCCGTTCGTAAACTTGAAACGACAGGTGAAGAGCTGATCAAAACTGTTCACCCACACCCAACTATGTCGGAAGCGGTAATGGAAGCAGCAGCAGCGGCATACGGAGAGGTAATACATCTTTAAAAATCATACTGAAAAAAAAACGTCGGTCTCTTTGAAACCGACGTTTTTTTTATCCGTAATATTTATCTTCCTATTCCGATCTTTACTCCGATGGTCATTCCTAATCGAACACCATCATACTTGTCTTCAACCCAGCTATACACGTAATTACCAGTATTGCCATCGTAAGTAGATTGACTGTAAAATGTTCTATGGTTTTCATACACTAAACCGAGTCCCGCAAACATATCGAGAGAAAAATGATCGGATAACCATTTCTGGTACCCAAAATTAAACATGAACATTGAATGCCCCTCACTTCCACTTTTGTCACCCAGGCTGCCTGTGTAATCTTTAAGTCCAAACCTGTAAAGTCGGTATTTGAACACCGGTGAAACATAGAACTTGTTTAGTACAACAGCGTTATCCATTGGATAGAAGCGATACCCTACTGAACCAAAGAATCCCATTGACGTTGTCCTTCCTGTTGGGTTAGACCATGGGTCATTGTAATGATCATTACTTACGGTCAATCCCACTTCAGATAAAGTAGGTCCAAGTTCAAACTCCAGACTCGACATTTCGTCCACCCTTTTTTCAAAACCCAGATTGATCTCACCAACGATCATTTGTAATGGACTGAACTTCATCACGTACTCATTCGAAACCAATTTATCAGGTTCTCTTGATCTTTCGCGCTTTGAAGCTACTCGGTCTATTATGATCACTTTTTCTTCCTGTGAAAAAGAAAGAGCCGATTGAGAGATGAACAGGAGTAAAATGAATTTTCTAAGCATACTTTCAATTTCAAGATTAACGCTATAGTAAATGCAAAGGTTGGATTTTTATTGCACCGCAATCACATCTTTTCTGGAAAACTTTCTCTTTTCAATTGTAAAATCCAGACGACCAAGATGGATTCCGCCCCAACCGACCTGATTGATCAAGACATTTTCACCTTCCAAATTCTTGACTTCAGTGGGTTTTTCAAGAAATGTATGCGTGTGCCCGCCAATGATAAGATGAATGTTTTTTGTTTTCGAGGCTAGAACAAGATCTGAAACTTTGTCAGAAGTATAAGAATAACCCAAATGGGACAAACAGATTACCAGGTCGCAACCTTGTCTTTTTAGTTCAAGTGCATATTTATTAGCCGATTCGATCGGATCCAGGTATTTTGTATGGCCAAATTTATCAGGAGGAACTAATCCTTCCAGTTCAACCCCGACACCAAGTATTCCAATTTTGATATCACCTTTTTCGATAACGAATGTTGGAACAGTAAGATCCTTTAAGATCGTATCATTAAAAACATAATTCGAGCAAACAAATGGAAACCTTGAATACTTGGCTGCATTCAGAAAACCATCCAATCCACCATCAAAATCATGATTCCCCATGGTTGCTGCATCATAACCCAGCTCAGACATTACTTTCATTTCCAGAACACCTCCAAACATATTGAAATAAGGTGTTCCCTGAAAGATATCTCCCGCATCAAGAAGGATGACATGTTCCTCTTCCTTTCGTATTTGATTGATCAGACGTTGACGTTGCACCACCCCACCTTTCCCAGCGAACTTTGGATGATTGGAAGGAAATGGCTCAATATTGGAATGGGTGTCATTGGTGTGCAGAATTGTGATCTTTGTAGTTCGCTTGTTCTTCTCGGAACCCATCATGATCTCCGGAGCAACAAGAGCACCGCCTGCAATTAAAAATCCATTTCTAACAAAATCTCTCCTCTTCATTTCAGAAAAGCATACGGTTAGTTGTATCCACTGCCAGTGTTCCCTGATTTCGAGCTTCGCTTATCAAAGCATATCTCATTAAGGTTCCTGAATAAATAACTTCTGTTCCTTTACTAAAGAATACCATGTTGTCACCGCCATTCATAAGATAGTCGGAAGTAATGATCCAAACATGTGTATGTCTATCAAGCAAACCATTTATTTGCAACGATTCGTTTGTCAATACAGCATTCGAAATAGGATCACCTCCTCGACCGATCATAAATTGAGCTATACCTTTCAGTTCCGTTACAGGCATTCTGACCCAAACTATTTCATTGTCAAAAGGCATTACCTTGAACATATCTCCTAGTGTAATATCGCCTTTGTTCAACGTTGACCTTATCCCTCCATGATTCAAGAGACAAAAAGCGGGTTCTGAAAGCCTTTTGTTTTTAGTTTCATAAACGAAAATGGCATCTGCAAACCAATTGCTTAAAGAACCTGATGGTTTTTTATTTGCCAAGAGATCATACTCATTAAAAGCTATTACTTCATTCATTTCCTGATCTACGGAATCTTTATATATACTCACAATTGTATCAAGAGTTGTGGGTTGTGAACCCATTTCTTGAACAGACAGAGAATCTGTATGAACATTCATTGAAACAGAAGAGCAGGACAAAAGCCCTGCTCCACTGATAAATATGAAAAGAATTTTCTTCATTATTCAATAACCATTTTCCTTTCGGTTTCACCTTGCGGAGTAGTGACTCTTACAAAGTAAACACCTTTTGAGAAATCTGAGGCAGTCAACTCAACTACCGGTAAATTCAGATGACTTCTTTCTTGAACGATCTGACCACTCATATTCACAACTGAATACGCATTGATCTCGGTTCCATTTACCTGTAAGTAGATCTTTTCAGAAGATGGTATAGGGAAGACAACAAAATTCGCTTCAAGGATCTCTTCGATCGAATTTGTACAATCTACATCCTCGTATGTATTATCATCTACATTGATCTTACAGGCAAAATGTACTGAATCAATAAATGGATTTCGGTTGCCCTGAAGACTGTATACGTATTCATGGCGAGCTATTTCGTAGTTATCCGGAAGATCCTGGAAATGCCAGTTCAACAATGTTTCTCTACTCTGCTTTGTAGAGTTAACATTGCCATTCAGAGGGAAATTGTAAGTCAAAGCGACGTACATGATCGATCTTGCGGCATTTCCTTTATTTGCCTCCCTTGGCTCATAAACCAATTGACTCCCATTATACCCAACTTTACCTTCAAGATATTCAAAAACAATATTTCCAGTTACCTCATCCATCGGCAAATTACTTCGTGGCGTGTTTGCCTGTTGCAAATTGGTTGGATACAAATGGTGCTGATCGGTGTACTCTGGTCTTTCTGGATCATCAGCAGGGAAAGAAGGCATCCATGAATGAGAGAACGTATGCTCTCGGCTATATCCTGTAGGCGTCCAGTCAAAAGGATCATTAAAGATCTTCCTCTCTCCTGAATAGGCACACGTTACATACGATTGACCCTCAGTAGTATCTCTCACTTCAAACTCAGTCATCATCGTTGTTTTGTATGAGAAATAAGTCAATTGAGTATGTGGATTAACTAGGTTTCTCAGATCTGAGACAAAACTTGTTGACTCAGAGTTGATGCCTTGATAATAATTTCCAATATTCTCTCCAGGTGTCGTCAACTGACCTGTGGCAGGGGCAACAACTCGATAATTTTCATAACCATCTTGTCCGTTGAAAGCGTAAACGGCGAAAAAATAATTCTGATTTGCGATCACACCCCTTGGAGTAAAACCTGTACCGGTACCAACATAGGCAACACGAGCGTCACCAAGCACATCTCCCCTTTTATAACTTGTTCCATCAACTGGCTGTGCAGTGATCGCACCACCATTTTTCCACAATACAATGTATTTTGTAGCACCGGTTCCGGCAGTGTACTGACCATTGATCTTGTATGGTAAATTGACAGGGAAGTTTAATCCGCTTGGATTTGAAGTTGGTTCTGTAGCAAGATTGTTCGTTCCTACACCTTCAAAATTGATAACATAAGGATTTTCATCTGGATCATCGTTTTCAATAGAAATGGATGCAAAACGCGATCCGATTCCTGTCGGTGCGAAAGTAATTGTAAATGCCTGAGAACTTGAGCCCGGAATGGATAGAGAGGTAATGTTGGAGCTAAAATCAGCAGCATTTACGCCACTGAAAGAATGACCAGTTACAATAAGATTGTTTGTCCCCTGATTTTCGATCAAAACGTTGATTGTCGTTGCACCGCCGATGAACTGGTTCGAACCACTTAACACTGTAGTACCGTCAAATTTCACATTGATCTCCTTGTCTGGAGCAACGTAAGCAACAATATCATTCAAGTCACGCGGAACGATCTGGTAATTCGCGTTGAACTGTCCCAATTCACCAGTAATTGTAACTGGACCAGTTGGAATAGGCGTCCCATCGATCACAGTAGTACCATTGATTCGAACATCGAGTGTATTGACACCATCTGTAACCTGAACTGTGCTGTTTCCTGTTGCAAAATTTCCGGTCTGTACAAAAGTTACATTCTGGATCTGGATCAATTTAGACTCGTGTTCCTCAATTGCAGATGTGATAGGCAATTGAAGTGGAGCTGGAACAATTGATGCGGGACCATGGTCCGTTACACTGTTAACAGGAGAAATCTCCAAAAGGCCACTGAAATCCAAAAGCACTCCTGTAACTGTTAGCGAGTCATAACGCTGAATACCACTAAGATTCGCACCATATGCAGCAATGGCAGCTGTACCGTCCTGAATATACCTGATTGGCCCAAGTTCTGATCCGTTAGTTGCAACACCCGTAATTGTAACCGTCTGACCAATACCTTGTTGCCTTGCTTGGGCAATGGTGATTTGTGCGAAGGAAATGGCTCCGGTAAGGATCGCAATCGCGGAAAAGATGATTTTTTTCATATTGTTGATTTATTAAAATTCAAAACTTACTGAAACATTGAAGGTTGTTCCCTGACCTATGAATACTCCTGCAGACTGAGCATCAAAAGATGATCCGTTCTGGTTGTTGCGTGCATCTGAAATGTACCAGGTATTCAAAGCGTTGAAGACATTACCCTTGAAGTGCAGAACACTCTTTTCGAACTTGATACGGTATCCTGCATGAATACTCATAAGGCCGTAACCAGGTATTTTCCAGGAATCACGACCTCCGTTCGAACCCGTCAATGTGAATGGATCGAAATTACTGAAGTAGCGGTCGAAATAGGTATACTTTACTTTTACATATCCCGATTTAAATACGCTGTAACGTATGCTCGCCGCATAAGTAGACTGTGCCGCATCTCCAACATGTACTCCTCTTGCATCAAATGTGAATTTAGTCCCTAAAACATCAACCGTCTCGGAAGATTGCCAGGTCCAATCCCCGATTGAAACCATTCCCTCGAGAGACAGATCCTTGTTAAGACTGTAAGACAAGTCTAATTCAGCTCCCATGTGCAATGCATCCATTCCATTAACGTTGGCCCTGACAAATTCAAGTGGATCAAGTGGATTTGGAACAAGCACACCAAATGGGAAAGGTTTATTCTGCCAGTAAGTATAGTAGGCATTGGCATTTATACTTAACTTTTTGGAACGGTATCCATAACCAGCTTCAAATGCGTAGATCACTTCGTTCAAGATCTCTTCAAATACCGTGTTTGTATTGTTATCGATCACGTTACTGAATTGAGGTGTTCTTGACAAATAACCCACGTTTACGAAAAGATTTGATCGCTCTGTTAAATTCAAATTGGCACCTGTCTTGAGAGTGAAACCTCCTTTAGACACCCATTCGGTCTGACTGTAGATCAGTTCTTCTGAATCAGTGGTATACATTCTACCTTCATGGTAAACTGTATCAGAATATCCCACATAATAAATGGAATCATCTATATGTAATTCTTTCTTCTTGAAATAGTCGATCCCTTTGTAACGGTTTACAACAACAGAAGCATTAACAAAAGCAGTCCAGCGACCATGCGAATACTCTGCTTGCCCGAAACCACCATACCATTGTACTAATCCATCCCGATGATTCTGATAAGGCAAATCACCTCTGGCAATTTTATCCCCCACTACTTTCATTGCAGTTGCAGAATTCTTATCTGAATCATTCGCAAAGTAATCGCCACCCAGAAGATCTGTTATCACAGTGTAATGTTCTCCTCGATAGTACCGGTAATCCAAACCACCGGACAAATTCCACTTTTCATTCCATTTATAATCGAACTGAGATAAGCCTCCTATCCAAAAATGATTGTTCATGGATGCAGACATTATCTGAGAAGACTTATTTAAAGTCGAATCGTATGCATAATCGATCGTCGGATAGGTTTGACCGAAAAGAATCTTGTATTTATTGTTGTAGATGATCTGATCCCAATCTACCAATCCTTCTTCATTGAACAGAATGTTGGAAGAAGAATTGAAAAAGCGCTCTCCTCCACCTCTACCGATAGAGACATAAGCCATATTGGACCATGACAATTTGTTATTTATCTTCCAGAAGTCTTTGAGAGTGATCTGCGGTTTATGGTAAAAGTTTCGACGCTCATTGAGCAGAGTTTTCTTTCCTGTCAACGAGTCTGTAACATACCCGTGATGCTCATTAAAACGTCGGCCTCTGTTAATGCTATTGGAATCCACCGAGGTAACCCCCATATCGTAAGCGCGTTGAGCATCCCAATAGGCGATCGGCTGATTGAACGAACGCTGACCGTGCTGTTGTGGAGCTCCAAAACCACTTAAAGAAGTCACGTGATCACCCCATTTCTTTTGAACTTTAAGGTAATAGAACGCACCTTGCGTCATCAACCCATCAACCCATCCATTTCCTTGTTTGTATGAACCTGAAAAGAGTACTCCCCATCCGTTCTTCAAGGTACCAGACTTGTAAGATATGTTGGTTCGAAGAAAATCACCAGCTCCATACTCCTGACCAACAGAAATCTCTCTTTTTCCGGCAGTATTCTGAGTAATAATGTTCATTGTTCCACCAACAGAGGGCATTGCCAATTTGGTGGCACCCAAACCACGCTGAACCTGTATCTGTTGAGTTATGGCATCTAAACCAAACCAATTCGACCAATACACCGCACCGTTTTCCATATCGTTCACCGGAATCCCGTCGATCATGACACCAACGTTCCGCTGATCGAATCCGCGTATAGTGATCCTGGCATCCCCGTCTCCACCACCTTGCTGTGTCGCATGAACACCAGGCTTGCTATTAAGAATCATCGGAAGGTCTTGGGAACCTAGTTCTTCAGAAATTTCTTTCTTACCCAAATTAGAAACCGCAACAGGTGTTTTTCTATCCTGAGCTATGTTTCCGATAACTTTTACTTCTTCAAGTTCCTGGCTGCCTCCTAGTAACACATCATAAATGACCTCTGCCTTATCGATAGTCATTTGAACATACATGGTATCAAAAGACAACATGGCAATACTCATGGTATATTCACCATAAGGAACATTTTGAATGAAGTAATTACCATCAAAGTCAGACAAGGCCCTCAATTGAGGAGAGAGTGATATTCTTGCCCCCACAACAGGCTGTTTTGTTGAATTATCAACAACTTTCCCCCTGACACTTCCCACTTGAGAAAAGATAGGAAATGAAAACAGAACGAAAAACAGAGCAATAAGCTGTTTCATAATTTGTAGCAAAAAAAGAGGTCGTTGCCGACCTCCTTCAAGAGTTTAATACTATTATTTTACAACAACTCTTTTTACGGAAACATTTCCTTTGGAATCCGTCAATCGAGCGAAGTATAATCCCTTATTTTCTCCAAGGTCGATCTTTGCGACCGGCTTTCCATTCATGGTAGCGGCATAAACAGTTTGCCCTAGAGAGTTGATCACTTCAATGTTTGTCAACTGCTCAGCATTCTTCACATACACGATACCATTTGTAGGGTTCGGGTAGATCTCCGGAACTTGATTCTCCAAATTATTCACTGAAAGTGGCGCACAATCACAAGTGTGTGTACCCAAACTGAACCAATTTCCATACAACTGTCCACCCAAATCAACTACAGCAGGAATAGTATCGTATTCCAATAATGGATCAAAGAACGAGATAGTTGGATTGGTAACTCCTTTTTTCACAGATGCCTTTCTGATCATCGAATGATCCTTTGTTACAACTACACCGTTTCCAGTATAAGGAAAGGCTGTTGACCAGCCTTCTCCCGGATTCTCACCGATCTTACCGAAAACATCTACCAATTGGGCAGCACCAATATTACTAACAGATCCTTTGGCCAGAACAACTGCATCATTTCCATTCCAGTAGAAAGCATATGAATCTTCATAAACCGGACAATAGAATGCATCCGCTCTTGCCTGAAGACTATCCCAAACCGGAGCCTCCTGATCAACTCCCATTGGATCTCTTTTATCCAAAACACCAACATGAACATCATAAGGAGCGATAGTCCCTGTCAATTGAATAGCAATAGATGCAGTTGCACCGGATGTATTAGCAGTAGAACCATTGTTATAGCGAACCACGATATATTGACTTAGATCAATTGGATTAGGAGTCGGATTGTAAATTTCCAAAGCCTTGTTATTTGACCATCCTTCAACATATTCCGAAATGATCAGATCTGAACAATCCTGAGCATTTAGCGATCCTAACGAGAACATAGCGGAAATAAATAGTAAACCTTTCTTCATAACTTATGAATTTTGCGAATAAAACGAATTGATTACTTGATAAGTTGGTGAACTCCTAAAAGAAAAATGAGTTCGATCAAATGAATGCTTCAGGCTGTCTTTTGAACAAGTCAAACAACTGCACATGGTGAAGAATGTCATTTATTTTTTCATCTGAAATGTTTTTGTCCGGCTATGGTTTCAGTCTAAATACTTTAGCATCAAGGAGAACACAGACAGACTTTGTGCAAATGTATGACATTATTTCCGAGCATCGGTTATGAAATTGTTAACAAAGTGGTAAAGGTTTTTAACCCCCTCAAAGTGCATCGGTGACAAATTCTTATTTTAGTCCATTAAAATTGAAAACGATGACAAAAATACTATTGTGCTTGTTTATACTCCTGGCCGGTCTATCCGTGGATGCTCAGGAATTGACGGTTGAGAAGATCTGGAAAAAGTTCGAATTCAGCTCTGCATCAGTTAGTGGCTTTAGATCCATGAACGACGGTGAACACTACACGCAAATTTCAGATGTCAACGGTAAACAAGCCATAACGAAGCACAGAATCATCGATACTGGCGCTAATCATGAAGTATTGGTAAAACCGGAACAATTGGTTTTCAACGGAACTCCTCTTTCCCTTAGCGAATATGAGTTCAATTCAGATGAATCTAAAATTCTTCTGATGACAAACGTGAAAAGTATTTATCGTCGCAGCTACACTGCAGTGCATTACCTACTTGATCTCAAAACGAACAAGCTAGAAGAACTTGCCCCGGAACATTCTCCTCAAACCTTAGCAGAATATTCACCTGACGGCACGAAGGTATCATTCATCCACAAAAACAACATTTACATTAAGGACCTTGCCAGTGGAAAAGTTCGAAAAATGACCTTAGATGGGAAAAAGAACAAGATCATTAACGGTACTACTGACTGGGTTTATGAAGAAGAATTCGGCATTACAAAAGCATATGCCTGGTCACCCGATAGTAAATTCATCGCCTATTTGAAATTCAATGAAAAACAAGTAAAGGAATTTACGATGATGTATTACAAGAATGACCTTTATCCTGAGGATTACACATTCAAATATCCAAAAGCCGGAGAAGACAACTCTAAAGTCAGCGCACACTTAATGAACGTTAAGACAGCTGTTTCAATTCAGATCACACCCGGTGAATACGAGTATATCCCCAGACTTGCTTGGTCGAACAATTCAAACAAACTCATTCTACTAACCCTCAACAGACATCAAAACACCCTGCGCTATTATTTGTATGACGCTTCCGTGAAAAAGGCAAGTGCTAAAATGATCTTTGAAGAGCGTTCTTCAACTTATGTAGATATTGACAACAACCTGAGCGTGCTCAAAGACGGCAATTCGATTCTTCGCACAAGTGAAGCATACGGTTTCAATCATGTTTACCGTCTGAATTTTGATGGTAGCACAAGTCAGATCACCAAAGGGAAATGGGATGTGGTTGACTTATATGGGACGGATGAAATGAATGAGTACATATATTATTCCTCTGTCGAAAATGGTTCGATTTATAAATCCATTTACAAGATCAAGCTAGACGGAAGTGGCAAACAGTTGATCAGCGAAGACAAGGGTTATTGCGAGGCAGATTTCACAACAGGCATGAAATACTTTGTAAAGACGCACTCTGATGCCAATACTCCTCAATACATATCACTTTGTGACAACAATGGTAAACTCGTTTCAGTTTTAGAGGACAACAAGGATCTTAAAGACAAATTATCTACTTACCCTCTTTCAAAAAAGGAGTTCATGACATTGAATATGGGTGATTACAGTCTCAACGCATGGATGATCAAACCTGTGAATTTCGACCCATCCAAAAAATACCCTGTATATATGACTGTATACGGAGGCCCTGGACATAACGAGGTTATTGATAGCTGGGGAGGAGCAAACTACATGTACCATCAATTACTGGCACAGAAAGGATACATCGTTTTTTCAGTTGATCCAAGGGGTACGATGTACCGTGGAGCAGAATTCAAAAAGAGTACATACCTGAACCTCGGTAAACTCGAAACCGAAGACATCATCAAAAGTGCACAGCAACTGCAGAAAATGAATTTTGTTGACCCTTCAAGAATTGGCATAATGGGATGGAGTTACGGAGGCTTCATGTCGTCTCTGGCGATAACAAAGGGCGCGAATGAGTTCAAAATGGCTATCGCAGTTGCACCCGTAACCAACTGGAAATTCTATGACAATATATATACTGAGAGGTTCATGCGAACGCCGAAAGAAAATGAAAGTGGTTACAATGACAACTCACCCACGAACTTCGCCAACCTTCTAAAGGGGAAATACCTGTTGATCCATGGTTCGGGAGACGACAACGTGCACTATCAGAATGCGATGGAAATGATCAATGTTCTCATTAAAGCGGACAAGCAATTTGACATGTTCATCTACCCAAACAGAAACCATGGGATTTATGGTGGCAACACAAGAAATCACCTGTACAATCTGATGTTGAATTACACCTTGGAAAACCTTTGATTTGAACAGAAAAAAAAGCCTAAAAAAATCGAGCCTAAAATATTTTACTCCGAACATCTTTGAATAAAAATTGTTTGTTAATTTAGGCTCGCAATAAACATTTAGGATCAAAATCTTTCACAGACATGAGCGAAACTGCTAAAATTGAAATCGAAGGCAAGGTATATGAATTCCCTGTCGTTGTCGGCACAGAAAATGAAAAAGCTATTGACATCAGCAAATTGCGTGATCTTTCAGGTTACATCACACTGGACCAAGGTTATAAGAACACAGGAGCATGTTCAAGCTCCATAACCTACTTGGATGGTGAAGAGGGAATCCTACATTACCGCGGTTACTCGATAGAGTCACTTGCTGAGAAATCGTCTTTTCTTGAAGTATCATACCTTTTGATCTTTGGAGAACTGCCAACAGCTGCTCAATTGGAGAAGTTTGAGAACGATATTCGTAAGTATACACTTGTAAACGAAGAAATGAAGAACATTATCGATGGCTTCCCAAAGACTGCTCATCCAATGGGAGTTCTTTCTGCTCTTACAAGTGCTTTGACAGCATTCAATCCGAAGGCAGTTAATGTCAACAGTGAAAAGGACATGTACGAGGCCATTTGTAAAACAATGGGTAAATTCCTGGTTATTGCAACATGGACATACAGAAAGACAATGGGTTATCCTTTAAACTATTACGATAACACAAAAGGATACGTTGAGAACTTCATGAGACTGATGTTCGAACTTCCAACTGGTCCGTATACTATCGATCCTAAAGTAGTAAGTGCATTGGATAAACTTTTCATCCTTCACGCTGATCACGAACAGAACTGTTCGACTTCAACCGTAAGAATGGTTGGATCATCCCATGCAGGATTATTTGCATCGATCTCTTCAGGAGTATCTGCTCTTTGGGGACCGCTTCACGGTGGTGCGAACCAAGCAGTTCTTGAAATGTTGGAGGAGATCAGAGCAAATGGCGGAGATGTTGCAAAATACGTATTGAAAGCGAAAGACAAGGATGATCCGTTCCGTTTGATGGGCTTCGGACACAGGGTTTACAAAAATTTCGATCCACGAGCTAAGATCATTAAGAAAGCCGCCGATGATGTTCTGGGAACACTTGGCATCGAAGATCCTATCCTCGACATTGCCAAGCAGTTGGAAAAAGTTGCCCTGGAGGATGATTATTTCAAATCAAGAAACTTATATCCGAACGTAGATTTCTATTCAGGTATCATTTACCGTGCTCTTGGAATCCCTGTCGACATGTTCACTGTAATGTTCGCCATCGGACGACTTCCAGGTTGGATCGCTCAGTGGAAAGAGATGCGTGAGAACAAAGAGCCAATTGGACGTCCAAGACAGGTTTACACTGGATATACTCCAAGAGAGTATGTAGAATTGAATAAGAGATAATCTAATTGTTATATATAAAAAAAGCGTGGTTGAAACCACGCTTTTTTTATTCCTATATTCCCGATTTCTTTGATCCAGAGTAAATCGAAAACTTTCTGAAACTGCATTCGAGTTCTCCATTAAACACCTTGATCTTTTTGTCGGGTTTCAAACCAATAGTTTTGAAGCCTTCCTCGCTGGAGGATAAGATCCAACAATCAAATCCCTGCATGGAGTGTTTCATCCAACTTCCGAGTTCCTCATAGAGCTCCTCGATCTCCTCACCCATACGGACTCCATAAGGTGGATTGGAAATCATAACTCCTTTATCAGCGTTTACTTTGAGCTCTGAGAAAGGTTGATTCAATGTCTTAATGAATCGTCCAAATGGTAATCCCCTTAGATTCCTTCGAGCCTTTAATATCATTTCATCGCTTATATCACAACCAATTATCTCACAGGGAAGTTCCGTTACCCTCTTGGTTGCCGAATTGTAAATGGATCCCCATAAGTTCTCATCATAATTCTTCAAATTCTTGAACGCATAATGCTGACGCTCGATATTGGATGGAATGCCTGTTGCTAAGAATGCGGCCTCTATCAATAAGGTACCTGAACCGCAAAATGGATCAACAAAAGTTGACCTCCTGTCCCACCCACTCATCCTGATCAAGCCGGCAGCAACCACTTCATTCAATGGCGCGTCACCGACATGCTCTCTGTACCCCCTTTGGAATAATGGAAGTCCGCTTGTGTTCAAGGAAATGATCGCTCTTCTGTCACGAATATAGAGATCGAACATAACCTGTGGAGACTTAATGTTTACGTTTGGTCGTTCTCCAACTAATTTTCTGAAGGTATCTGCAATGGCATCCTTCACCAATAAGAATGGAAACTGAGTGTGCTTGAACATATCAGAAAAGACTGCCCCCTTGATCGCAAATGTTTTGTCTACAGTAAAAATGGAAGGCCAGTCGATCTTCATACATTGCTTATACAGATCATCCTCATTCTTTATGTCAAATTCTGCGATCTTCACCAAAACAGAGATCACACAGCGGCAATGTAAATTCAGTTTATAAACATCTTCCCATGTTCCATTCAGCTGAACAGCTCTGTTGGAAACATGCATTCCACTGTAACCAAGTTCTTCCAGTTCCTGAAAAACAGCTTCTTCTAGGCCGAACACTGTTTTCAATGTGATTGTTAATTTACCTTCCGGCAATGCAGAATTGTTCTTCATTTCATTAACTTTGAGTGCCTGTAACACTAATTTCACACAAAAGAACGAATTTGAAATCAATAAGTCGCCATTTAACTCTTTTCCTTTTGTTGCTATGCTTCAATTCGACAGCGCAACAAAAAGTAGGATTGGTACTCAGTGGAGGTGGCGCAACTGGGTTTTCTCATATTGGCGTTTTAAAAGCGCTGGAAGAGCGTGGAATTCCGATCGATTACATAAGTGGCACCTCGGCAGGAGCATTGGTTGGAGCCATGTATGCTATCGGTTTCAGCCCCGAAGAGATCGAAAACTATGTTTTAAGTGACGCTTTTCAGATGATGACCAAGGGAAAAGTAGGTCCAGACAAGCGTTTTGTATACAAAGAGGAGGATCGAAGCGCCAGTTTATTGGATTTTGCATTTTCCAAAGACAGTATTCTTCGTAAGTCCCTTCCAACGAATTTCATTACTTCATCCATGCTTGACTATGAAATGATGCGTTTTCTGGGAACAGCTGGAGCCGCATACGGGAATGATTTCAATAAACTATTTGTTCCCTTTCGTTGTGTTGCTTCTGACGTTGCTTCCAAAAAAAGTGTGGTTTTTAGCAACGGTGATCTTCAGCGTTCGGTGAGAGCATCCATGACGTTTCCTTTTTATCTGAATCCAATTCGGATCAACGATGTCCTGTACTTCGATGGTGGGCTATACAATAACTTTCCTGCAAATGTGATGTACCAGGATTTTAATCCGGATTACATCATCGGAAGTAACGTATCTGGCAATGCTGCCCCTCCGGATGAAGGAAGCCTGATCAGCCAGTTGACCAACATGATGGTTTCGTATCAAAACTTTGAACTACCCTGTGAAGCTGGTTTTGTGATCGAACCTAAAACATCCATCAGCACCTTCGATTTTGAAGGTGTGAAGCAAGCAATTGAAGATGGTTATATTTCTGCTCAGGCCTATTTAGATTCGATAGAATTGTTTGTTGAGAACAGGGTGAGCAAAGAAGAGCTCACGGCAAGAAGAAAGGCTTTCAGAGAAAAAATACCGGAGATAGTAGTTAGTTCTATTTCGAATAATTACAACAAAAAAAGAGATATCAGGTACGCTAGAAGCTCTATGATACGCACAAGAAAAAATGAGATCCTGGATTCGGAAACTGCTGAAAAAAGATATTATCGCTTGTACGCAACATCACAGATCGAGCACATTTACCCTACTCTTTCCTTAAAAGCTGACAGCACCTATAATCTTGACCTTGAAGTTCGTAAAGCAAAGGATTTTCGTCTTGATGTTGGAGGACATTTCTCTTCAAGAGCCGTGAATACGGGCTTTATTGGATTGACTTACCGTAGTATTGGACGATTTGCAACTTCCGTTCATGGAGAATCCTACTTTGGTAAATTCTACGGTTCTGCTAAAGCAAGTGTGTCTTTTGAAGTACCTTCCACATTTCCTATTTCTGCGTCCACCTATTTTGTGATGAATCGCTGGGACTATTTCCGAAGCTTTGCCACCTTCTTTGAAGATGTAAAACCATCTTTCCTTGTTCAGAATGAAATGTATTACGGGGTAAAACTGAAGCATCCAATTGGGAATACCACTAAGAGTACATTCGATTTCAGATTGTTCCTGCTGGAAGATGATTATTACCAGACAGAGAACTTCACCAACAAAGACACTACTGACTTTACAACCTTTGAGGGAGGTGCCGCAAGTTGGGAATTCGTACAAAATTCATTGAACAGAAAACAATTCGCATCGGGTGGAAATTATGTACAATTGAAATTGAGATACGTATACGGAAATGAACGAAGTGTTCCGGGATCGACCTCACCACAAGAGAATGAATTCTTCAAAGAGCATCAATGGATCAATGTGAACTTTGAGTTCCAGAACTTTATTATCGATGAAAATTTCTTTCATTTCGGTATTCACGGACGAGGAGTGTTTAACAGTCAATCCCTCTTTTCCAATTACACCGCGACTTTGCTTTCAATGACCTCCTTTTCGCTCATTCCAGACGCTGAAACCTACTTTCTTCCTGAATATAGATCTCCCCAACATGTTGGTGCCGGCGTAAACATGATCTTCACCGTAAAAAAGAACATTGATTTCCGATTTGACGGATACTACTACCAACCGTTCATACAATTGATCAAGAATCCTGATGGTACCGCGAGTTATTCAAAACCCTTTAAGGGAGAAGCCTTTATGGCCTCTGCATCCGTGATCTACCATTCCCTTCTCGGTCCATTGAGAGCGACGTTGAACTATTTTCCAAAACAGGAAATCCCTCTCGCCTTTCAGATAAGTTATGGTTACGTCCTCTTCAATGAGAGAGCCATTCGCTAATCCTCACAGGATTATTATCTTTGCCACAACAGTTGTAATATGGAAAAGATCATTTGTGGCATTCAGCAAATGGGAATAGGCGTTCCCGATGTACAGAAAATTTGGAAATGGTACCGAACGTTTTTCGGGGTCAATGTGCGGGTTTTTGAAGAAGCTGCTGATGCACCACTTATGACAAGATATACGGGAGACACCGTACATTCCAGAACAGCAACACTAGCTTTGAGCATGGAAGGTGGAGGCGGATTCGAGATCTGGCAATTTACGAGTCGTCCAACTAACAAGCCAGATTTCATGGTTCAGGCTGGAGATTATGGCCTTTACATTTGCAAGATCAAATCCAGAGACGTTGAACGTTCTTTCGAATTCTTCAAGAAGAACGGTGCAGAGATAATTGGAGACCTGCATTTGCTGCCAAATGGCAACAAAACTTTTTATGTTAAAGACCCGAACGGCAACGTTTTTCAAATCGTTAAGGGACGTGGTTTTTTCAGATCTACCGGACATCCCTCTCATTGTGGTGGTGTGGCAGGAACAATGATCGGAGTAAGTGATATCGACAGATCTCTTGCACTGTACAAGGATATTCTGGGATATGACCGTGTTGAGTATGATGTCACTGAATCATTTAGCGATCTTGGTTCACTTGATGGTGGCAAGGGTAAGTTCAGACGCGTTTTACTCACGCACTCAAAAGAACGTAAGGGTCCTTTTGCCAGACTACTCGGCCCTACAGAGATCGAACTGATCCAGTCCTTAGACAGAACGGATTGCAGAAAGATCTTTGAGAATCGTTTTTGGGGTGACTGGGGCTTCATTCATCTATGCTTTGACATACAAGGAATGGATATTCTACAAAAGGAATGCGAATCCAAAGGATTTCCTTTTACTGTTGACAGTGCTGATACTTTCGATATGGGAGAAGCTGGAGGAAGATTCTCTTACATTGAAGACCCTGATGGAACGTGGATCGAATTTGTTGAAACCCACAAGGTGCCAATCATGAAAAAATTCGGTTGGTACATTAATCTCAAAAACCGTAAACCCGGTAAATACCTTCCAAATTGGATGCTTTGGGCAATGGGTTTAAACAAGATAAAAGACTAGAATCCCTTTATTCAGGTGTAGGGTTCATTGATTTTAACTTTTCGGTGACATTGAAATAAATTGTACATTTGAGTTCCTTTTAACTCTCTATGCAATAGCCATGCAAACAAACTGCGCAAGCACCCATGAATACAGCACGGCGTATTCCATATGACCTTTAAAAGACAAATTGTTTACATATGAAAAAAATATTTGGCCTGTTTGCTGTTGCTCTTTGTATCCTTTCTCTGAATGCTTGTAGCGAAGAAGTTCAACTGAGTGGTGATTTCAAAGAAACGGCGGTGGTTCATGGCCTTTTGAATCAAGCGGATACTGTTCACTTCATTAAGATCAACAGAGCGTACATAGGGCCTGGAGATGCTTTACAGATTGCTCAAATTCCGGATTCCAGTTACTTCAACAACCTTGAAGCGACAGTAACGGAGGTGTTGAACGGATCCGTTACCAGAGTGTGGGAATTGAGAGACACACTTGTTGAGAATAAAGAGAGTGGAGCCTTCTTCTCTCCTACTCAAAAGCTTTATTACTTTCACACAATCGGTCAGAACAATCTTAATCCTGATGGTATCTATAAACTGAACATCAATATTGATGGCGGTAAGATCATCGTTGAAGGTGAAACAGAATTGGTAAAAGGAATGACGACCAATATTTCCCCAACCAATACTCCTTTTAAATTCTTCGACAATCAAGGAAATTACATAACACAAGGTATTCCTCTTTCCAATACAGGAAATGCATACGTGGTAAATTGTGCCCTTGAAGTTAATTTCAACGAGATCGAAGGCACATCCAATACGCCTAAAAAGTTCCGATGGGAACTGGGGGAATCTGATGTCGTACCGAACACCAATAAGAACTTTAATGCGAATGGTCAGACCTTTTATGAGCTGATCAAATCGAATGCTACAAATGATCCGGGGATCGAAAAACGCACTTTGGAATCGATCGCCATCGAATTCACCGGAGGCTCGCAAGTACTGTACAATTACATGTCTGTAAACAAGCCTTCCTCATCTCTTGCACAGAACAAACCAACATACACGAATCTGACCGTAAGCGGTGATGCTCGCGTAATAGGAATTTTCGCCTCTCGTTACACCTTACGCGTGGTGAAGCAAGTTTATATCCTGAACCAACAGAATGTCCGTGCAATAGACAAGAACAGTACGCGTCAATTGTGCATCGGACCGATTACAGGACCGTTGCTTTTTTGTAGTCAGCACATTGGTGACCAAACTGAAAGCTGGTACTGTTTCTAAGGATTCTTTTTTTCGTTTCTATTCTCCTAATTAGGCCAATCTGCTTAACTTTAAAGCATGACCGAAAGGCTGACTTTATTTGCAGATGTTATACTCCCCGTTCCAGTTGAGCGCGAATTCACCTATAGAATACCGCATGATCTTAATGAACTGTTAAAACCGGGAATCAGGGTTGTCGTACCATTTGGAAAGTCTAAGCTTCTCACTGCTTTAGTCACCCGTGTCCATTCAGAGATCCCAACTGATTACCAAGCGAAATACATTGAGCATGTTCTGGACAGTGACCCGATCATAACAAGTGAACAATATTCATTCTGGAAATGGATAGCATCCTACTATATGTCGCCCCTTGGTGATATTATGAATGCTGCATTACCATCCAATTTCAAACTGGCCAGTGAAACGAAGATCGTACTTCACCCTGATTTCGATCCAAATCAAGTCACTGTCAATGACCGTCAGCAAAGTATCATCGATACCCTTGAGATACGGGAAGTACTCGATCTGAAAGAGATCAGTGAACTGCTTGGGATAAAAACAATCCAACCGGTGATCAAAGAGATGATCGACAAGAGAATAGTCCTCTCTCAGGAAGAACTGAACAACCGTTTCACTCCGAAGACCAAATTATTTGTTGTGTTGCAGGATGATTACAAAATGGAGTCTCGACTTCAGGTCGTATTATCCGATCTTGAAAAACGAAATGCTGCACAAAAACAATTGAGCACTTTACTACTTCTTTTATCAGAAGGGAATTATCAAAATGGTTATTTCGAACCAGTTGAAAAAAAGGAACTGATCGATAAAGGCGCTTCTTCTTCAGCGCTACAGACGCTCGAAAAGAATTGTATCGTTCAGATGGTCCGATATGAAACCGGCCGACTGGAATATACAGGAAAGGGAACTTCACAATTTAAGGAACTGAATGAGATACAGAAGAAGGCACTTGGTGAACTTCATGAACAGATGAACAATTTCACTACCACCCTTTTTCATGGTGTTACCGGTTCGGGAAAAACAGAAGTATATGTTCAGCTTATACAGGAACAATTAGATCTTGGAAAACAAGTTTTATTTCTTCTACCCGAAATTGCATTGACCACACAACTCATCCAGAGACTGTCGTCTTATTTCGGGGATCAAATAGGAGTATACCATTCGAAATTCAACCAAAATGAACGGGTGGAGATATGGAATACCGTCCTGAAAAATGACCCAAACCGTTTCAGAATAATATTGGGTGCCCGATCTTCGGTATTTTTACCTTTTCAAGATCTTGGTTTGATCATCGTTGATGAGGAACATGAAAGTTCATTCAAACAATATGACCCCTCTCCAAGATACAATGCCAGGGATGCTTCAATTGTTCTTGCCCATATCCACAAAGCTAAAGTTGTTCTTGGTTCTGCCACACCCTCAATGGAAACCTTCTACAATTCCAGAAACGGCAAATACGGACTTGTTCGCCTGAACGAACGGTTCGGAGGAATTGCTCTCCCTGAGATCTTTTGCGCGGACGTAAAAAAAGAACGCCGCCAGAAAAGCATGCAATCCCATTTTACCTCATTCTTGGTGGATCACATGCGAGAAGCATTGAACAGGAAAGAACAGATCATACTTTTCCAAAATAGAAGGGGATATACACCGCTTTGGTCCTGTGAAGTTTGTAACTGGACACCAAAATGTAAGAATTGTGATGTCAGTTTAACATACCACAAACATTCCAATTCACTAAAATGCCATTATTGTGGTCACATTTCGGCACCAATGGGATCCTGTGGGGCATGTGGAAGCAATAGACTGAAAATGCTCGGATTTGGAACAGAAAAGATCGAGGATGAACTTTCAATAATGTTTCCTGATAAGACGACACAACGCCTGGATCTTGACAGCACACGATCGAAACATGCATATGAGAACATTCTAAATGACTTTGGATCTGGGAAGATCGATATTCTCATTGGCACACAGATGGTCACCAAAGGTCTTGATTTTGACAATGTAAGCTTGGTTGGTATTCTGGACGCTGACCATTTGTTGAACAGAGTTGATTTTCGCGCATTTGAACGGTCCTATCAGCTCATGTCTCAGGTTGCCGGAAGGGCCGGTCGCAAAAACAAACGTGGAACCGTGATCATTCAAACTGGGGATCCGGAGAATTGGGTGATCAGAAAAGTGATCGAGCACGACTACATCGGATTTTATGAAAGTGAGATCATTGAGCGAAAGAATTTCTTCTATCCTCCTTTTTACAAGATCATTAGTGTTTCTCTTAAAGCAAAGGACGAAAACGCCTTAGATGCTGCCGCAGTGCATTTTGCCGCGTCGCTCCGTGAAGTTTTCAAGGAGCGCGTAATGGGCCCAGATTATCCTGTAGTAAGGAAGATCCAGAACATGTACATCAAGAATATCATGCTAAAAATCGAGAAGGATGCTCCTGATAAAATAATAAAGGAACGCCTAAAACAGCTGATAGATGTTTTTTACGGCGTTCCTTTGCACAAATCGATTCGAATGGTCGTAGATGTTGATCCCGCTTAACCTAGGTATGACTTTAACATCCGGCTTCGGGAGGTATGCTTCAACCTTCGAATTGCTTTTTCTTTTATTTGCCTTACTCGCTCCCTTGTAAGATCGAATCTCTCACCGATTTCCTCCAATGTCATTGGATGCTTGCCATTGAGTCCATAGTATAAACGCACAACATCGCCCTCACGGGGGGTTAGAGTAGATAAAGATCTTTCAATATCTTTTCTCAACGATTCTACAACGAGATCCTTATCAGGTCCGGGCATAGTATCGTTTAATAAAACATCGTACATACTTGAAGAAGAATCATCTCCTTCAACCAATGGTGCATCCATTGAAATGTGACGTCCGGAATTGGAAAGTGATTGCTTGATATCTTCTGGTGAACATTCCAGATACTCCGCAAGTTCTTCCGCCGATGGCGGCCTTTCAAATTGCTGCTCAAGTTCTGAAAAGGCACGATTGATCTTGTTTATCGTTCCGATCTTGTTCAATGGAAGTCTAACGATCCTTGCCTGTTCTGCTAAAGCCTGAAGTATTGACTGTCGAATCCACCATACGGCATAAGAAATGAACTTGAATCCACGTGTCTCATCAAATCGCTCAGCTGCTTTGATAAGACCTAGGTTTCCCTCATTGATAAGATCCGGCAGTGACAGTCCCTGATTTTGGTATTGTTTAGAAACAGAGACAACAAATCGAAGATTTGCTTTTGTCAAACGCTCCAACGCTGCTCTGTCACCCGCTTTAATTCTGCGAGCTAACTCCACCTCCTCATCTGCACTGATCAACTCTACTCTCCCGATCTCTTGTAGGTACTTGTCAAGAGAGGCTGTCTCCCGATTCGTGACCTGCTTGGTAATTTTTAGTTGTCTCATTTGGTTGTACAATTAGGTTTATGATCATACTTATAACGTTTAAGTTAGCAAAACGTTGGTATTAAGACGAATAAAACTTCAATAAAAACGCGAACAATGAATATTCTGTAGCTTCTATTGAATATTCTGTGTGTATTCTCTATTAATGCGCAGATCCGTTTTAGTTTCATAATTTTACAGCATGAAAATTCTCATGGTCTGTTTAGGAAATATTTGTCGATCACCGATGGCAGATGCCCTCCTAAGGAAAAAAGTTCGAGAGCTCAATCTTGATGTTTACGTTGATTCTGCCGGAACATCGGATTTCCACTCAGGTGAAAAACCGGATAAAAGAATGATTGCTACTGGCGCCAAATTCGGTGTAGATCTTGATCCACTTCGTGCCAGGCAATTTCAGCCAACCGATTTCGATCAGTTCGATTCGATCTATGTTATGGACAAGAACAATTTACATGACGTGATCCAATTGACTAAAAATGAAGGAGATAAGAGAAAGGTGAAATTGATCTTGAATGAATTGCACCCTGAAAAGGATCTCGAAGTGCCTGATCCTTATTATGGAGGAGAACAGGGCTTCATTGATGTTTACAACATGCTGAACGATGCCACTGACAGAATTATTGATAGCCTAAGAAAATGAGTAAAGGAAAATTATACCTTATCCCAAATACACTTGGTGGAGAGTCTACAACAGATATCATTCCAAAAGACGTCTCAATAATAGCAACAGGACTCAGACATTTTGCCGTTGAAGACCTTAAGTCTGCAAGAAGGCTTCTTAGAAAAATGGACCGAGAATTTCCTATCGATGAGTCAACATTCTTCGAATTGAAGAAGAACACACCAGTACAGGACCTACAGCTGATCGTCAAAGCACTGATGGATGGTCACGATGTGGGAATTATATCCGAAGCCGGTTGTCCTGGAATCGCTGACCCGGGTGCTGAATTGGTGAGTATGGCACATGGAAAAGAGATCGAAGTTTGTCCGTTGGTTGGTCCGTCTTCAATACTACTTGCACTCATAGGAAGTGGTTTTTCAGGTCAAACCTTTACGTTCCATGGCTACCTTCCAAAGGAAAGGAAAGATCGCATTCGTAAATTGAAAGATTTTGAAGCCGATTCGCGACGTAGCGGATTCACGCACATCTTTATGGATACCCCTTTCCGAAATATGAACGTACTGGATGATCTTTTGAACGAACTTGCAGATTCCACTGCTCTTTGCATCGCATCGAACATTACTCTGCATGATCAGCGTATCCAAACCATGAGTGTTAAAGAATGGCGGGAAAAAGCATATGATCTTACCAAGATCCCCGCGATGTTCTTGATCGGAAAAAACCAGTAGCAAGTAAGTTTACTTGAATCCTCGCTGCTTTTTGATCGCCTCGTAGGAATCCTGGATCTTCTGGAACTTTTCTTTCGCTCCTTTCTGGAATTCTTCACCCATTTGTGCGACTTTATCAGGGTGAAATTTGATCGCCATTTGACGATAAGCCTTCTTCACTTCCTCATCTGTTGCTGTAGGTTCGACACCAAGTACCTTATAATCAGAATTGGTGTCACGATAGAACATATTCTTGACACTGTCAAACTCAACTGAAGGGATCCCAAGTTTACTTGCAATAGACTGGATGATCGTCATTTCAGAAGAGGACACATCACCATCCGATTTAGCGATACCAAACAAATAATGGATCAACTGAATACGCACCTCTGGAGCCATTCTCATTTTAATGTCATGACAGATCTGATCCAAAGGAATGGATGAAGAATCCAAAAATCGCTTGAGTGTCTGGAGGTGTTCACGACCAAACCTTGGTCCAAACTGATGACTGAAAAAGGTTTTAACAAAATCGAGTTCTGCCTTAAGCACCTTCCCGTCAGCCTTCATTACCGCAGCAGACAGCGCCATCAACATAGTTGCAACATCGTTTACGGTTGTTCTTTGTTGATAGTACTGAAAAACATCCTCCGGGGAAAGCTGGGGTCCACCCTGCTTTCGAGCTTGTTCCATTACCCGTTGATAATTATCAATGAACGAACCGAGAAAGAACCCGAGAATTGCAATAAAAAAGTTTCGGCCGAACAGAAAATAAAATCCTACAGCCAGGATCCACTTGAACAAAATAGTTGAATATTAATCAATAATTGGGAGGGCATTAACCCTCCCTTTCCTTTGCAAATTTATGCTAATTGCTCGATGTTCCTTTCAATGAAAGCATCGAGGTCTTTTCCTTTTAACATACCCTGAGAAAGTAACGCAAGATCAGTAAGTTGTTTTACACCAACTTTCATCTCCTCCTCACCTTTCTGAAGTAAAGCACCTACTTTTGGATGGTTTGAATTGACCACCATATTGTACATTTCAGGGAAAGCCCCATAGAAACCGCCGCCACCCATTCGTTGTTGTTCCATCATTCTGCGAATGAATTCCGGTTGAGTTATGATCACGGGAGCATCCTGTTCACTCATACTCTCAAGCTTCACTGTGTACTTTTCCTTATTTACCACTTCCTGGAATGCTGAACTCAATTTTTCCTCCTCATCTTTGGAAAGTTTGGATGGAATTTCTTCTGTTTTCTGAATGAGTTTATCCAGAGTATCAGCATCTACTCTCGAAAATGAAACATTATCTAACTCCATTTCCAATTTCGCGATCCAATGCGGAACCAGAGGGCCTTCAAGATGAAGAACATCATATCCTCTGTCGTTTGCCTTTTTAACAAAAGAATACTGCCCTTCAGGATCATTGGTGTAAAGGAATATCACCTTCTCATTCTTATCTTTCTGCAAGGCGGCAACCTTTTCTCGGTATTCTTCGAAAGTGAAATACTTCCCTTCGGTATTTTTTAACAATGAAAACAACTTGGCCTTATCCGCAAACTTGTCTTCAGAAAGCGTCCCATACTGCACAAAGATCTGCAGATCCTCCCATTTCGATTCAAAGTCGGCACGATCCTTTTTGAACATCTCTGCCAGTTTATCGGCAACCTTTTTTGTAATGTGCGCAGAGATCTTTTTTACATTACTGTCAGATTGTAAATAGGATCTTGAGACATTCAAAGGGATGTCAGGTGAATCAATAACCCCATGCAAAAGAGTCAGGAATTCAGGCACGATCTCCGCAACACTGTCGGTGATAAAGACCTGATTCGAATATAAATTGATCTTATTCCGCTGAACTTCTACATTTTCCTTGATCTTAGGAAAATATAGAATCCCTGTCAAATTGAAAGGGTAATCAACATTCAGGTGAATATGGAACAATGGTTCCTCAAAGGTCATCGGATAGAGCTCGCGGTAGAATGTAGCATAATCTTCCTCTTTCAGATCCACCGGCGCCTTTGTCCATGCAGGACTTGGATTGTTCACTTGGTTGGGAACTTCAACTGCTACTCGTTTTAGTTTTCCATTTTCATCCTTTTCACCTTCCGGCGAATCAATATATTCGGTTTTTGTACCGAAGAACACAGGAATTGGCAAGAATTTGCAATACTTGTCCAGTATTCCACCTATTCGCGACTTATCAAGGAACTCAGCTGATTCTTCGTTGATAAAAAGCACAATATCAGTCCCGCGGTCTTCTTTTTCTATCTCCGTAATAGTATATTCAGGAGAGCCATTACTTTCCCACTGAACAGCCTGTGCGACTTCGTGTCTGGACAGTGTGCGAATCTGCACTTTTTCCGCAACCATGAATGCCGAATAGAATCCAAGACCAAAATGTCCTATGATCTGTTCTGCACCCTCCTTGCCTTTGTACATTTGAACGAACTCCTCGGCCCCTGAAAACGCGATCTGATTGATGTACTTATCGATCTCGTCGGCAGTCATACCAATTCCTCTGTCGCGAATGGTCAATGTCTTATTGGCGGCATCAAGCAGAACTTCAACTTTCAATTCACCTAACTCACCTTTAAACTCACCATTGGAAGCTAGAACCTTTAACTTTTGACTTGCATCCACTGCATTGGACACCAATTCTCTCAAAAAGATCTCGTGATCCGAATACAAGAATTTCTTAATGATCGGAAAAATATTTTCCGTCTCTACATTGATCTGTCCTGTTCTCATTTTTATTTTTTTTTTGTCGCTGTCCCTCGTCAATGACTGTGCCATCAGAAAAAAACTGACAAACTGACGTAACACGGGGACAAAATGACGAAATGATTCAATAATATCTATTTTTACACAAACGAATAGAAGTGCCTTTATACAGTATTTTAATTTTCTTATCCCTTTTTCTACTCCTTCGTTATTCTAAACTATTTCGTTTCAACGGATTGAATGAGTGGGCATTTCCAATCTTATTTTCTATTAAAGTACTCGCCGGACTTTTTTTCATTTACGTGTACTCGGTACATTACGGAAGAGGGGCTTTAAGTGCCGACGCCGGTGCGTTTATGAAAGAAAGTAAAATGGTAAATGATGTATTCTACCAGTCCCCGATTGACTATTTCAAATTACTGACCGGTATGGGCGAAACGAATGAACTCATCCACAAGTATCTTCCCCTAACCTTCCATTGGGACGTGGGAGATCTTACCATAATAAATGATTCTAAAAACGTACTTCGAATTCATAGTCTGATCCATTTCGTTTCTTTTGGAAATGAATCAATTCATATGCTTTTAATGTGCTTCCTTTCGCTCATTTCAACTGTTTTGTTATATAAATCCTTCGCTCCCTACACCACTATGAACAAGTATGTTTTCTTTTTCATACTATCAGTCGTTCCGAGCACTCTTTTCTGGACGAGCGGAATTTTGAAGGAACCATTCATGTTTTTCGGCCTAAGCTTATTTATTTGGGGCTTATTATCTCCTTTCGGACCGTTGAAAAAAATCACATTGACCCTGCTCGGAATTTCAATAATGATCCTGTTCAAACCATATGTTTTAGCATGTATGGTACCGGCCTTACTTTTTTTTCTAATCTACCAGTACTTGGGCCGTGGCAATGTTGCAATATCTTTCTCTTTGTTTTTGGGTCTATCCCTTGCCGGTCATTTTATTTTCCCTTCGGTCGAGAAGACGATAACGAATTATTTATCGAGAAAGCAGTTTGATTTTGACAATGTGGGCAAGGGAGGCTTACACGCATTGAGTGATTCTTGCTATTATTATTTTAAACCGGAACAATTTGGGAAATTATCAATTCAGGGAAATTCTGTTGAGTTGATCGAACCTATAGATGCCTATATAATTCATTTTGGTAGCGTTAAAGAACCTATTCCTGTTCACCTTAGTCCTAATGGGGAAATTTGGAAAATCGCTTACAAATCAGTCGGTTGTGCCAGTTATATTGAAACTGATCTCATTGAAAACTCAACACTTAAGCTCATTAAGAATATTCCGTCCGCTCTTTTGAATAGTATTTTCAGACCATTTCCCAAAGACCCGGGCAGTTGGTTAAAGTACCCGTCAATGCTGGAATTGTGGGGAATTCTTATCTTCATGACTATTGCATTGATTTTCAGAAGAAAACTCTCCAAAAATGAAATAGGTATTGTTATCGCCATTTCCATTTTTGCTTTGAGTCTATTTCTTTTGATCGGTTGGACCACCCCGGTTATTGGAGCTATTGCACGCTATCGATTCCCGGCTCAACTGGCCTTAGTACTTGTAGGATTGATCATTATGGACCCAAATAAATTGCTGAAACATGAATAAATTCGTCTTCGTTACCGGTGCAACAGCAGGATTTGGTGAAGCATGCGCACGTATCTTCGCTGAAAATGGATTCAACCTGATCATTACAGGTCGGAGAATGGAACGTCTCGAACTATTGGCCAAAGAACTATCTGAAACGTTCAAGATCGAAGTACATGTTTTGAATTTTGATGTCCGCAACGAAAAAGAAGTTCAAGATGCAGTGAATTCAATTCCTTCAATAGTCTCTCAAAATATTCAGATCCTGATCAACAATGCAGGCCTGGCTGTCGGAAGAGGACCAATCGATGAAGGATTATCCGAAGATTGGGATCGAATGATCGATACAAATGTCAAAGGTTTACTTTATGTAAGCAGAGCTGTAATTCCTATCCTCAAGGCAAACAATGGTGGACACATCATTAATCTTGCAAGTATCGCCGGAAAGGAGGTTTATCCCGGAGGCAATGTTTATTGCGCTTCCAAACATGCCGTCGATGCGCTTTCCAAAGCCATGCGGATCGATCTTCTTCCGTACAACATCAAGGTGACTAATATCGCTCCAGGAGCTGCCGAAACAGAATTTTCAATCGTTCGTTTTAAGGGAGATGAAGCCACTGCCAAAAGTGTGTATGACGGATTTGACCCACTTGTCGCGCGTGATATTGCTGAGGTGATCTATTTCGCTGCAAGCAGGCCGGCTCATGTAAACATCAATGATCTCACCATCATGCCGGCAGCTCAGGCTTCGGCGACAGTATTTAACAAGAACTAAGTAAGACCATGAAGGTTTTTCCATTCATTTTATTGCTTTTCCTTTTATCCTGTGGTGAAAAACAGCAAACAAAAGAAAGCAGCACTGTAGGCAATGATGAGGTCATAAGCGAGGACAAAACTCCTCGTGAACCGGTAACCTTCAAGCGACCTTCTATCCAATTACCTTCTTCAGCACTCGCTGATTTTAACAGGGTTATAAAGAAGCACCGCTTCGTTCCATTTTATTGTTCAACGCAGGACGGCAACCTATTCGTGACATCAAAAAAAGCGTTCACAATGGACGACCTGTACATCAAAAAGAATCTCAAATCCGCAAGATTTGGCCTATGCACAGAGGAAGGTGACACTCTTTTGAAGAATGATTACGACAGAATTGGAAATCCTGGATTGTTTTCCGACGGGATCATAGAGGTCCATAATGAAAAAGGTTATGCTCTTTTTGATTACATCAACAAAAGATTCATTGGTGACAGCTATGACATCATTTTTCCAAGCAACATCATGGGTTACCTGGCCATCGGCAAAAAGAACAATGACTATTTCAAACTGTATGATGACGGTACCATCCGAAAATTGAAAGACCACGAAATTCGACCTAACTATCAGAACATTCGTAAACATTTGATCATCGATACACGATCTGAAGATTTTGGATTATGGGTAAGTACAGACCTTTTTAACTCAGAGTGGCCGGAAAGTGAATCTGCTGGGCTGTTCGTCTCCCCTTCTTATTTACGGAATCTGGGTATCTTCCCTGACATCATTCCCGGTATCACACTGCAAGGATCCGAATCAGGCATTGAAGATTACCACACGACAAAAGCAATTAGCAGGAAACGTGACGAGAAAACAAGTTCCTTCCTTGTAGCTTTTGTCGAAAAAGGAATTGATGCACGAGGATGGACGACGGAAGAGCACCACATCGTAACAGTTGACAAGCAAAACCGTCGGAAAGATAAACGAAAAGTGAACAGCCTTTCAGATTTCGCGACCCAAAACAGCTGTGCGAACTGCATATTCAGCGGGTCCCGATTTGTGAACGACTCCCTTCTTGAAATTCGTTATTGGCTTTATTCCGACAATGAATTTGCCAAAAAAGGAATGGATTCATTGTTTGTAGCTATGACGCAATTTTCTTATTACACCATAAGTCCTGAAGGGGCGATAAAACCGCTTCACGAAGGATCGCTTTTTCCAATGGCCAGCATAATAGAGTTGAATCAAGACCATTTAAAAGGTTGTTTTCTGAAAAACTCAAGTCAGTACGCCGGATTATATGATCTACCGGTTAAAGAAGGCTTTGACTCAAGTGAAGGCCCCAGTGAACAATGGGTTGCCGAACTTGAACATCTGACAGCATTGGACTTACGCCTTATGATCAATGAAATATATGCCCGACATGGCTACATCTTCTCCGATCAAAGATTGGACAACTACTTTAGATCTCAAAAATGGTATAATGGCACCAATAGGAATGTGGACAACAAACTCACGCCATTGGAAAAGCAGAACATTTATTTTCTGCAAAGTATAGAAAAGCAGTTAAAATTGAACAATGGTTACATCCAACAGCCAACTCGGAAACTTCTTTATTGGGCTGGGTAAGTTACTCCTTTCAACCTTGATCTTCCTGCTATCCGCGCTGATCTTTTACAGCAGTTTAAAATATATTGACCCCAATTTCAAGGGAGGATATTTGTCAGGAAGAGGATCAAGTTCTGTAGAACTCGTTCGAGTAGCTTTGTTACTTCATGCCTTTTCTGCGACAAGTATTACTTGGCTTATGACACCCAGTATCTTTTTTCGAACAGTCAGATCTTGGTAGAGATTCCACGTTTTGACAGGTCGAACCTCCGCATATATGGGATTTTCCCTATTGCTTCCATCAGGAATCATTCTGAGTTATTACGCTATGGGAGGAACTGAAGGAAAGATCCTATTCCTAGTTCTGACCATGTTTTCAGCTGTTTGCCTATTCTTCGGATTCATAACCGCACGCCTTCAAGAATTCCTTCTCCACCGAATATGGATGTCAAGGTTTTACATCTTGCTGACTTCAGCGATCTGGCTAAGGATTTTTATGTTTATCACGATTTTTCGTTCAGGAACAATGGACGAAAACCAGTATTTGATCTGTGCTTTGATGAGCTGGGTGCCTCAGATCATTGTTTTTGAGATCTTTCTGAAAATAAAAAGGGGACTTTCGTCCCCTTTCAGATATTTTTGACTGCACACTTATTTCTGTGTTGCTTCAGGAAGTACATTTCCTTTAATTGTAAGGATGATCGGCTCAGAAACATTCGACGTTACAGTGATCGTTTTTGTGAACTGACCAACTCGCTTCGTATCGTATTTAACTGAAATCTTAGACTTTTTACCTGGTTTAACAGGTTCAGCAGGCTTGTCCGCCGCAGTGCATCCACAACTGGTTTGAACACCTTGAATGATCGCTGGAGTCTTAGCATCATTTTTGAATTCAAAGATGAACAACTCATCCGATCCGTAAGGAATATCCTTGCGTTCGATCTCCAATTTAGTGAATGTAAGACCTTTAGTTTTTTTAACTGTTTCTTTTTTTGCTGCTTCTTTCTTAGCAGGCTCCTGAGCCATTAATCCGGCTGAAACTATCATTGCTAAGGCGAATAATGTGTTTTTCATAGATTCCAATTTTTATTCAAGATTACGCTATAATCGCTATAGAAACTCAAATTTAACAAAAAAATGACGTCTCATTTCTCCCCTAAGTTATAAACAAGACGGATCGAAGGATAGGTTTTCCTTAAAACCTCATCTATTTCTTCACGCTTTATCCATTTCACGTCTGTTATACCTTCTTCTTGTTGAGGTTTTAGCATTTCATTCCCTTTATATCGCATCCTATACCAAAAGGTTCTCTTCAAACAGTTCCTTCCCTTCATCTCGTATGTATGTAAAGTTTCACAGATCAGATCGATCAATTCAAGTCCGGAGACCCCACATTCTTCTTCAACTTCTCTGATAGCTGCATTTTCAGGTGTTTCACCTGATTCAATTTTACCTTTTGGAAGGTCCCAAAGGCCAAATCGCTCTATAAACAAGAATTCATCCGCTTTCTCGACCAATCCTCCAGCCGCTTCGATAGACTTGTATGAACCAAAGAATTCCCTGAAGTTCTTCTTCGGTCGCTCACAAACGATCTGCAAACATCCTCCATACTCCAACTTCTCAATCACATTCTTCAACTGTTCGGAACGTGACTTTCCTTCCAGATCCTCAATTTGTATACTCCTTTGGTCTGGCATTGGGGAGTGTGTAAAAATAAGCTCTCTGTTTTCTACAAAAACTTTGTACATTTGCGGCGCTATGATTTTGAACAACGATAAAGCCCTAAAAGTAGCGGAATTTTTATTACAGATTAAGGCTGTTAAACTTCAACCGAATCAACCCTTTACATGGGCTTCAGGCTGGAATTCTCCTATTTATTGCGACAATAGAATAACACTTTCTTATCCGAACATTCGGACCTTCATCCGTCAATCCTACTCAGAAGCTATTCTTGAAGGTTTTGGCAAACCTGATGTAATTGCAGGAGTAGCTACGGGTGGAATTCCTCAAGGAGCTCTCATTGCTCAGGAATTGGGACTTCCTTTTATCTATGTGCGCAGTTCGGCGAAAGAGCATGGTATGGGAAATCAGATCGAAGGCCATTATGAAAAAGGACAAAAGGTAGTGGTTATTGAAGATCTCATTTCTACCGGAGGATCAAGTATCAAAGCTATCCAGGCGCTGAAAGATGGCGGTTTGGATGTGAAAGGATTGATTGCCACTTTTACTTATGGTTTTAAAGTGGCTGATGAAAACTTCAAAAAAGCAGCTTGCCCTTATATCACTTTAACCAATTATGACTTTTTGGTTGAAGAAGCTTTGAAGAACAATTATATTTCCCAGAACGATCTTCAGTCACTCCGAGAATGGAAAGATCAACCTGAAAACTGGAAAAAATAAGACTCGGATGAAGATCGACAGCACCAAAGTAATTGTAAAAGCATCCAAAGCAGAAATTTCAGCCTTCCTTTCAGATGCGCAGAATTTAATTCACCTCTTACCTGAGGACAAGATCTCTGACTGGAAAGCTACAACGGCGGAATGCTCCTTCAAAGTTCAGGGTGGTGTGATCATCTCTTTAATTCACAATGGCACCGGGGAGAACGGCGAGATCTTTATGAAGTCAGGCGCAGGAACTCCTTTTCCTTTTAAACTTACGATTCATCTAAGCGAACAGGAGAGCACGACTGAAGGGTATATTGCTTTTGATGGAGAAGTGAATATGTTCTTAAAAATGATGGTGGAAAAGCCTTTGACTGCTTTGTTCAATTTGATGTCAGACAAACTTAAGGCTCACTTCGAAAAATAAACCGTACTTCTTTAAGATCGTACAAGCACTCTTTTTCTTTCTTTAGTATCCTTAATTTACCTTCTTCTGAAACACCGAGAACGACTCCTTCAAAGGCGCCGATTTCATCCTCAAAATGCCTCATCTCATCTTTGCCAAGTAATCTGGCTTCATATAGGGATTCAATGTCTCCTTTTCCGCTTTTCAACCAGATCTCCCAAAAATGATCAAACGCAGCTATAAAAGAGAACAATAGGTCATTAATGCTGATGAACGATCCTACATTGTTCTTCATACTTGTTGCCTGAAGTGTTCCAAATTCTGTTTGGTTCACATTTATTCCAACACCAATGATTGAGGATGAGATCCTCGATCCTCGTAATTGGTTCTCAATAAGCACTCCTGCAATCTTTCTTTCATCAACAACAATGTCGTTCGGCCATTTTACATGTGCAGAAATGCCAAATTTTCTTAAAAGATCGTGCAGTGCCAGAGCGGTCACTTGACTTAAAACGAAGTGTTCTGACACTGACAGATTGTCGGGAAATAAAATTAGGGAAAATGTAAGATTTTGACCAGGTTTTACACGCCATTCAGCTCCCCTCTGCCCTCTTCCGGCAAATTGATCATCTGCCATAATTACTGTTCCATGATCCGCTTTACCCTCAGAAATTAACGTGGCAGCATAATTGTTCGTAGAGTCGACTGACTCAAGGTGGATTATTTTGTGTCCTGTTCTCATTGAAGTTAGCTCTCTGGCGCTTTGAGGCGTTGGTTAAAGTTAAAATTAAAAGTTAGATTTGCACATTATAAAATTAGAATGCGAAAAGTAAATAAAGAGGCAAGTTCTCAGAAGTTGTGTGATGCAATAGTAGAAGGAATGCAAGAGAACAAAGCCAAAGATATAGTTGTTCTTGATCTAAGAGAAATTTCCAATGCCGTTTGTGATTTCTTCGTTATCTGCAGTGGTGAATCAAGTACTCAGGTAGAAGGTATCGGAAGTTCAGTAACAAGGCATACAAGAAAGGACTTGAAAGAGAAACCATGGCATATCGAAGGAAAGACCAACAGTGAATGGATACTTTTGGACTACATCAATGTCGTTGCTCACATTTTCTACAAAGATGCACGTCCGTTCTATGATCTGGAAGACCTTTGGGCTGACGCAAAAAGAACTGATATACCCAATCTCAATTAACACAATACATGTCAGAAGAGAATAACAACAACAAAAGAAAAAATCCTTTTTCGATCTATTGGATCTATGCCATTATTGGTGTTGCCCTTATTGGATTTCAACTTTTCAGCAGTACCGGAGGAAGGATTCCTGTGAAATACCAGTCTACTTTTGATCAGCTGGCAGAACAAGGATATTTGAAAGACGTAACTTTGATCAACAAGGTTAGAGTTGACTTTAAGATCACCGAGGAAGGGAAAAAATTCATCGAGAATTCAAAAGATTCAAAATTAAAAAAGGTGAAAGAGGCCCTTAAGCAAGGGTCATCCATGCGCAATATGGATCCAACTTTTGAGTTGGCAATTGTCGACGCCGGAAATTTCGAATCCAAGGTTGATGAGATCAATAAGAATATTAAGGAAAAGAATCTCTTACTTCAATCTGAAAACAAGGAAACTATCCCACTCCTCGAATTTACATCCGAAGAAGAGATCAACTATTTAGGGAACATACTCAATTTCCTGCTTCCATTCATAATACTTGTAGCCATTTGGATCTTTGTGATGAGAAGAATGTCCGGAGGTGGCGGAGGTGGACCTGGAGGACAGATCTTCAACATTGGAAAGTCCCGCGCACAAGTATACGACAAAGGTAAATCAACTAATGTCACCTTCAAGGACGTTGCTGGATTGGAAGGAGCAAAAGAAGAGATCGTTGAGATCGTTGAGTTCCTTAAAAATCCAAAGAAGTATACTGAACTTGGTGCTAAAATTCCGAAAGGAGCCCTATTGGTAGGACCTCCGGGAACAGGTAAAACATTACTTGCAAAAGCAGTAGCGGGCGAAGCAAAAGTTCCTTTCTTCTCCCTTTCAGGATCTGATTTCGTTGAAATGTTTGTTGGTGTTGGTGCTTCGAGGGTTCGTGACCTCTTCAAACAAGCGAAAGAAAAGGCTCCTTCTATCATCTTTATTGATGAGATTGATGCGATAGGACGTGCTCGTGGAAAGAATAATGGTTTCAATTCCAACGATGAACGGGAAAACACCTTGAATCAGTTGTTGACCGAAATGGATGGATTCGGAACGAATTCCGGGGTGATCATTTTGGCGGCAACGAACCGTGCCGATGTGTTGGATAGTGCTTTGATGCGCGCAGGTCGTTTCGACAGACAGATCTACGTTGACATGCCCGATCTGAATGAAAGAAAAGCGATTTTCGGAGTTCATTTGAAACCGATCAAGCTTGAACCAGGAATAGACATTGATTTTCTGGCAAAACAAACACCCGGATTCTCTGGTGCGGACATAGCCAACTTGTGCAATGAAGCAGCTTTGATCGCTGCCAGAAAAGAAAAGAAATTTGTTCAGAAGCAGGACTTCTTAGATGCAGTGGACAGGATAGTTGGCGGTTTAGAGAAGAAGAACAAGATCATCACAAAAAACGAGAAAGAAGTGATTGCCTACCATGAGGCAGGTCACGCAACGATCTCCTGGCTCCTCGAACATGCATCTCCGCTTGTAAAAGTTACGATCGTTCCCCGTGGACAATCACTTGGTGCAGCATGGTACCTTCCTGAGGAAAGAAGTATAACGCAAAAAGAACAGATCCTTGATGAGATGTGTTCGGCTTTAGGAGGACGCGCAGCTGAACAGGTAGCATTCGGTAAAATCAGTACGGGTGCCTTGAGTGACTTGGAAAAGGTTACGAAGCAAGCTTACGCAATGGTAAGCGTCTATGGATTGAACGATCGTATTGGGAATATTTCGTTCTACGATTCTCAAGGCAGAGAACCTTTTACTAAGCCATACTCTGATGACACTGCCCGCGTTATTGATGAAGAGGTGAGTAAGATCATTGAAGATCAATATAAGAGAGCAATTCAGATCCTTACTGACAACAAAGACAAACTCAAGGCACTTGCTGTCAAGTTGCTTTCGTCGGAAGTCATCTTTAAGGAAGATCTGATCGCGATCTTCGGAAAACGTCCTTGGGATAAAGAGGAAGAAGTTCTTGCCCCTATTGAAAGTACTTCGGTTGAATCTGAAAACAATACGCTAGAAGAATCAACCGTCTCGCAAGAAGACACATCCCTTTCTGAGGAAATGGAAAACACCTCTACTGATCATTCTTCAGATCAATCAGGTGAGGAAGGTAAGGAAACGGAGAATTAAAATTGAGCTAAAATAGTTGGAGGTCCTGTTGATGAAACAGGACCTTTTTAATTGCAGGTAACTCATTCATAGAAATACAGTAAATTCGCACCATGAGTAATCTTTTAACCAGAACTATAACGGGCGTACTTTTCGCTTTTGTAGTATTGGGTTCTATCCTTTGGAACACATATGCTCAACTCACAGTTTTTTCTGCTTTCATGATTCTCGGATTGAATGAGTTCTACAACCTGTTCAAAGATCATTCGAATGTTAAGGTCAATAAAGAGATCGGTCTTTTTATCGGTCTGTTCATTTTTACAATCCTATTGGGGTTAAGTACAGAATTACTCCCTATGGCATCCCTTGTTTTGATTATGCCTTTATTTTTCACGCTGATCTTGGCAGAACTCTGGAAAAAGGCATCAAATCCATTGCTAAACATGTCTGTAATGGTTTTTGGGATCATTTATGTCGTTGTACCATTTTACCTTATGATCGACATGAACCTCAGAGAAAATGAGCGCATTCCATACGTGATTGGGATGTTATTACTGATCTGGGCGAACGACACCTTTGCATACCTGTTTGGTCGTGCAATGGGTAAAACAAAGCTTTTCGAAAGAATTTCACCTAAAAAAACGTGGGAAGGAACTGTTGCCGGAATCATTATGACGTTGCTCACGGGCTTTATGATCGGTCAATTCATTGACGCTGGGGAAACGTTGTTTTGGGTGATCTCTGCCGCAATAATTGCCCCTTGTGCCATTTTTGGTGATCTTCTGGAATCACTCTTCAAAAGAAGTTTGAACATAAAAGATTCAGGAAATATTCTTCCCGGCCACGGTGGTATTCTGGATCGATTTGACGCCGTTCTTTTCGCAACACCTTTCTTTTACTGTTGGGCGGTGATTTATACTTACTTTTGATAAAAATTTTATTATATGACATTGCATAGGGAAGGATATTTGATCATGACTGTGGGCCTATTATCCCTAAGTGCTGTTCAAGTGGGCAATTTCATGCTTTGGACACTCACAGGATGGTTCTGGCTGTTCCTCCTGCTAACGTTGGGTGTTCTGGTAATGGCTTATCTGATCATACAATTCTTCAGAGTCCCTTCAAGAACTTGTATGTACACCGACACAGATGTTTTGTGCCCTGCTGATGGAAAAGTAGTTGTGATCGAAGAAGTACACGACAACGAATACTTTAATGACAAACGTATTCAGGTATCGATCTTTATGTCGCCAATGAATGTTCATGTTAACTACAATCCGATCTCTGGAATTGTTAAATACGTCAAATATCACCCGGGATTGTTTTTGGTTGCATGGCATCCTAAGAGTAGTACAGACAATGAGAGAACAACTGTAGTTGTTGAGCACGGGTCAGGTAAAGAAGTGCTATTCAGACAGATTGCCGGCGCGGTGGCAAGAAGGATCTGTTATTATGTTCAGGAAGGTCAACGTGTTAGAACTGGAGAAGAATTCGGATTCATCAAATTTGGCTCTAGGGTTGATGTTTTACTACCGGTAGATTGTAAAATAAATGTTAAAATCGGTGATAAGGTGAAAGCTAAGCTTACAAAGCTTGCTGAATTGGATTAATTTTTGCTTAACTTTACAAAAAATCTCATAGCTATGAAGAAGGTACTTTTCGCAGTTGCACTGCTTACATTCGTTGGAACTGTTGGATCTACTGCTTATGCAGCATCTAACGGTGTTTCAACTGAAATCAAAAAAGACGATAAGAAAAAGAAGAAGAAGAAAGGCGCTTGTTGCTCAGCTGAGCAGAAGCAGGCTGAAGGTTCTTGCGCGAAGCCGGGAACTGAAGGTAAGTCTTGTTGTTCAAAGAAACAGTGATCTGATTGATCATAAAAAAGGCCGCTCGATGAGCGGCCTTTTTTATGATTATCATTTTTTTACTTAGTCTAGAATTATCCCCACCGGACAGTGATCCGAACCCATAACCTCGTTGAGAATAAATGCTTCTTTCACCCGCGGAAGAATGGATTCTGATACCAAAAAATAATCGATACGCCAGCCAATATTCTTTGCTCTCGCTCCAGCCCTGTAACTCCACCAACTGTATTTCACCTCATCACCGTTCATTGCGCGAAAAGTATCAACGAGACCATTCGAAGTGAAAGCCTCCATACCATCGATCTCTTCCTGCATGAAACCGGCCGACTTGTTGTAATTTTCCTTCGGACGGGCCAAATCGATGGCTTTATGAGCAACATTGAAATCTCCACAAACAACCACAGGCTTTTGCTTTTCAAGATCCTTTAAGTACCGCAGAAATTCTTTGTCCCACGATTGTCGGTATTCAAGTCGCAACAATTCGCTTCCGGAATTGGGCACGTACACTGTGATAAGAAAGAAATCTTCGAACTCCGCACAAGTTATCCTTCCTTCATTATCGTGATCACCGTGACCGATATAATAAGTTACCGAAATTGGATTGTGTCTGGTTAAAATCGCAGTCCCTGAATATCCTTTCCGTTCTGCTTCATTCGCAAAAACATGGTATTCACCAAAAGATGCAACGGCTTCTTTGACTTGTTCCACCGTTGCTTTTGTTTCCTGAAGACAAATAATATCGGCATCCACAGCTTTCATGTCAGTAGAAAAACTTTTTTGCATGATAGCACGAATACCATTAACATTAAACGAGATGATCTTCATGAAGGATGATTAATGTACAATTTGAATTTTTCCTGATTTGATGATCTCTCCTGTCTCATTGGACACTTGATACAAGTAAGTTCCGTTTGACAAAGCAGAAGTCTCAAACTGATAAATCCCTTCGTTAATCTCATTCTCTGCAATTAATCGTCCTGTTATGTCAATTACACGGAATTTCACTTGATCTCCTGTTGAATTCTTAAGGTTCAAAAGATCATTGGCAGGATTTGGGTATACACTAATTGAATTCCCTTCAACCGAGAAAACACTATTCGTTCCATCCTTCAACTCAACACAATAATCCTCAACCTCTCCAAAGCTGAATTGATCACAAACAGCAGGAAGCGTATTTTGACCAGGCCCCTTGTAGCTCATCATCACTCTTAAACGTGACCCTCCAACAAGAGCATCTGAAGGTACCGAGATCTGTCCATTAACGGTTGTCAAACCTTCACTTGTCTGATCAAAAACCAATTCGTCTGTAGCAAAAGTACCATCTTGATCAAGATCTAACCAAGCTCTGAAGTAAACCTCGTAAGGTTGAGTTTGATATCCAGGTGTGAAAGTAACATCATGATTTCCTCCAATGTTAAACTCTATCGGTCCCTGAGTGAAATGATCACCATATCCCTGATCGTCACCGGAAATGTGAGTGAAGGTATTCACACTAATACTTTGAATCCAGTCCTTCTTGGTTCCTAAAATTCCTCTTACCGTATTCCCACCATCCAATTGTGCTTTAAGGATAGCTCCATCAGCATTACTGATCATTGCAACAGGAATATTGACAGCTGCACCATTTGCGCCTGCTCCCATATCCATCGTTCCTGCAGCATTGTTGATCACAATTACACCAATTGCTCCGGCATTCTGAGCATTCAACGCTTTGATTCCAAATTCACATGAACCGCGGTAAACAACAGCGATCTTACCACTGATCTGAGCGTCATTGATTAATGCATTACAACCCAATGAGTCTCCTGCAGTGCCATCGTCAACCAACGCGAGTTCACCTGCGGCGTAAGTGTTTTGCAAATTTGCTCCCCACGAAGACGGCGCCTGGAAAGTGAAGTTATTCGCAATGGCAGCGGGCTTAGTGATCGACAACAAATTTTGTGAAGCATCTGTAGAGGCACCATCACAATACGGAAGATCTATACACGCGCCACATCCTTGAGTAGTAAACGCGAAAATGGACGTTGAAGAACTGCTTTCTGTACCACAAATAGCGTTAACGTAATACTCATATTCTGTACATGCTGTTAATCCAGTGAATGAAAAAGCATTGCTCGTTACTGACTCCTGATTCCATGTTGTTGCTCCTACTTCACGGAAATAAACCTCGAAACCATTTGCTTCAGTATTCTCATTCCATGAAAGATCCGCAGAATTCTCAGTAATTCCATCAAGTGCAATACCGCTTGGTGTGTAACAAATGGTTCCACTACATGCATAAAGCATTAATGAATCGAGCGTATTTCGCGCATTCAATCTTCCACCTGTAATGAACCTGGTTGCAAGTTGTGGTTTGGCATCAGTACCATTCAACAAGGCCTGAAGAACAAGATCTGCTCCGAGCTGAGGATCAGCTTTCACAATATTCATGAACCCTTCACAAGGAATGGCATAAGCCAATCCAACCACACCTGCAGTAAGTGGGCAAGCAAAAGAAGTGCCTGTTGTAGTTGTATAACCATTGTTGTTTGCTGTTGTGCGCACATTGATTCCCGGTGCTCCAAGATCAATGGTTGTAACACCATATCCACCAGCAGTATTATCGTTATGATCAGTTCTTCCCACACCAACCATGTATGGACTTGAGCAGGCTGTTGGCATGTCACCACTTACATCAACATTCAAGTTGCTGTTTGTTGTTGCACCGATATTAATGATCCCGTAGTGTCCAAGTGTGTCGTAGAAATTACACCACAATGGATAATTGTCCGGATTAGCATTATCAATTCCCCATGATGCGCTTGTTGCAACTACAAATGCTCCCTGTGTTCCATTTGAGTTATTCCAACGCTGGCGCTGAACCAATGGGTAAGTATAAGCAGCAATAACTGCCGATTGAGTAGTGTTGGCATAAGTTGAAACCATCACTTTCAGGTTCCAGTTTGCCCCTACTACACCAAGATTGTTATCTCCTACAGCCGCAAACATACCAACACAGTTTGTTCCATGCGAAGTTGCACCGCTGTTCGTCCCATATCCAACTGTACCGTTGTTTCCTCCTGCATTCCATCCCATCACATCATCGATGTAACCGTTACCATCATCATCCACACCATTTCCGGCTATTTCACCCGGATTCAGCCATCTGTTTGCACGAAGATCATCGTGATCAAGGTTAGCACCTTCAATGATACAAACAACAATATCATCATTGGTTGCTGTAGTACCACCTGTTGTGATATCCCAAGCCAGATCAGAATCGATATCAGCGTCAGCTGTACCGCCCGTTTGCCCTGTGTTCACGTGATGCCATTGCTGGTTCAACTGCGTATCATTGGGAGTAGTTTCGCGCATTTCGATGTAGTAATTGTAATCCGCGATTGTGACATCCTGATCATCATATAATAATTGCTGCATGGCAATTGTAGAAATTGCTGTTTGGTCGAACTTTACCAACCAAACCCTCATCGGAGCAGACAATTCCTCAACGATCTGTAATCCAAGATGTGGAGAGAAGCGTTTAACAACATTGTTAAGGTCGGCACCGGGTTCTAACTGAACCAACAACTCCCCTTCGACGAAAGGTTTGTTGTCGTATTGGTGCTGTGCAATTGCAGAAAAAGTACAAAGCACAGCAAGAACAGAAGTAATAAAGAATTGTTTCATAGTTGCATTTTATAGTTTGAAGAGACGTAAATATACAAAACATAGATTCGAATCAAAAATCCGAACACGAACTGTTAACAATTGAACACTATCTTTGTTGTATGCAATATTTTGATCAGCAAACCATTTCAGATCTGGAATTTCCGGTCATTCGTCAATGGCTTGTAGGTCATGCGATCGGCCCAACGGCCAAAGAAAAACTGGAGAATCTCTGTCCATCATCTCATTTCCCATCAATTGAACAAGCATTATTAGAAGTAAACGAACTGCGATCAATTCGGGTTGAAGGTGAGTCTTTTCCACAGCTAGATTTTGAGGAATTAAAGGCTGAACTCAAATTACTACCCGTTAAAAATGCTGTTCTGACACTTGAAGGATATATCAGAATTTCCCGTGCATCTGAATTGGTCAACAGTCTCCTCACATTTTTCAATAAACGTGAAAAGGATTATCCTTTGTTGAACAATCTGTTTAAAGACGCCTATTTCACGACTGAAATCATAGATGCGATCAACAAGGTATTCGACAGAAGTGGAAATATTAAGGATGATGCATCACCGGCCTTGTTTCACATTCGTCAGAAGATCAAGGTGGTACGCAATCAGATCAATCGGAACTTTGATAAGGAACTGCGGAGATTATTGAAAGAGAACGTGCTCGGTGATACGAAAGAAGCATTCGTAAACGAACGACGTGTCTTGACTATTCTTTCTACTCACAAAAGAAAGATCTCAGGAACGGTAGTTGGCTCAAGTAAAACCGGTAGTCTGACCTTCATCGAACCTCAAATAAATATTCAGCTGAACAATGAACTTGAGATGCTTCTGGACGATGAGCGTAAAGAGATCTACCGAATCCTTCAGGCTTTAACACATGAAATCGCCATATTCTATCCTCTTATCTATAGTTATCAGGATATATTGACCAAGTTTGATTTTATAAATGCCAAGACCAGACTTGCTCTTGAATTGAATGGAGTGTTACCGGGAATAGAAAAAGACACGGTGATCGAACTGATCAACGCATACCATCCGATCCTTTGGAAATCCAACAAAAACCTTGGGAAACCAACTTTTCCACAATACATCCATCTGGATAAATTTTCCAGAATGCTTGTTATTTCCGGTCCGAATGCCGGAGGGAAAAGCATCACACTCAAAACAATAGGTCTATTGCAGATCATGTTGCAGTCCGGACTGCTTGTCCCGGTTGACCCGAACAGTAAAATGTGTTTCTTTCAACAGGTTCTTTCCGATATTGGAGACAATCAGTCAATTGAAAATGAACTCAGTACCTATTCATACAGACTGAAGCGGATGAATTATTTTCTTCAGACTGCCAATAAAAGAACTTTGCTTTTATTGGATGAATTCGGAACAGGATCGGACCCTGAACTTGGAGGCGCACTGGCTGAAGTTTTCTTTGAAGAGCTTTACAACCGCAAAAGTTTCGCTGTTATTACAACCCATTATGCCAATATAAAACTGAAGGCAGATCAGCTAAAAAATGCTGTCAACGGTTGCATGCTATTCAACACTGAAACACTGGAACCTTTGTATAAGTTCTCAATTGGACAGCCGGGAAGTTCTTTCACATTTGAAGTAGCTCAGATAAATGGAATTCCTTTGGACTTGATCGAAAATGCCAAGACGAAACTGGACGACAGAAAGGTCAGAATGGACCGTTTATTAAGTGAACTACAAAAGGAAAAAACCTACCTTGAAAAATTAAATAAAGAGCATATTGAGGCTCAGCGCATTGCACAAGAGGCGAAAGACGATTACCTGGAGCGTAAAAGACGCTTTGAAGAAAAATCAAGGGTGCAACAGGATACGATCGAGCGGAACAACAAGTATTTGATCGCAGGAAAAAAAATGCTCTCGTTCATTGAGAAATTCAATGTCAGATCCAGAAAAAAAGACATTAACACTCCATTGCTGGAAGAAATTAAAAAATACCTGACGGTAGAAAAATCCAAAATTGAAGATCTTGCGCTTTCGGAAAAACTAAAAGCCCAGGCAGCTGCCAAAAAACCTAAGAAGAAAAAACCGCAAAAGCCTGAAGATGATCCATATCAGAGACATAAAATAACACTGGGTTCGTCTGTAAAACTGATCAGCACAAAACAATCAGGAAACGTTGAGGCCATTGACGGTGAAATAATAACAGTTGCTTTCGGTTTCTTAAGAATGAAAGTCGAACGAGAGAAACTCATGTTCATAAAATAAAGGAAGTGAAGAAAATTATACTTGCTCTATTGCTCATCACCTTTGTAAATAACGAATGTATGGCTCAATTCACTAATAACGACTTTAGTGTCGAGGGATATTTTGGGGTTCCAAACCTATCCAATGTTCTGCTCTTCAGTAATATCGAAAAACGATTTGACAATGTCGAGAATTATGGCGTGAACGGCAGTATCTGGTCCTATGGTGGACGGATCAATTATTTCATTGCCGAAAGATTCAGTGTGGGTCTTGATATTAATCACGATGTTTCAGGATGTTATTTTGAATACCAGAAGTACGATTCCCTAACCCAGTTGAACATTGACTTCAAAGCAGATTACACCTCAAAAAAGACACGTTTTCTATTTCGTGCAGACATACAGATCATAAATCAGGAACGTCTGAACGTTTATGCCGGATTAGGGATCGGTTATAAGCATGTAAAAAGAACGATTATCGCAACTGAACCTCATTTCGATGAAAAACAGTTCAATTTTTCCGGAGCCTTTTTTCCTGTTGGTGCGAGATTAGCCCTTGGTACCCGTTATTTTTTCATACCAAACGCGGGGATCTTCGGAGAGATCGGCCTTATGGGGGGCGCTTTGGTTCAGGGAGGTCTGACTTTACGGTTCTGAAATAAGGTCAGAAAATTGCCTTTGTAACATTTGTCACGCTCGAAGGACATCTTTCACCCGTTCTTTGCAACTCAACTAATACAGTTTTTACTATGAAAGTATTGCTTTTGGCCAAAATGGACGATCATGACCGTATTGTGGAAAATTTCGCACACAAATTCATGACTGAAGGCTTTGAGATCCATGTTTTAAACGTCGTTCCCATCCCAAGTGAAATTCCATTGAAAATGAATGGAGAGGTGATCGATGTGTGCACGGAATATAATTTATCGAAGTATTACGATAAACAAAAGACGAACAATGATCAACTTGGCGCATTCTTATCATCACATTCCACAGTATTTAAAGCATCATTGATCGGTGATCCTTTGCATATTGTGAAGCATTACGTTAGGGAAAAAGGAATTGAACTGGTTGTATCCGGAGGTCACCTGACCAGTCATGCTGAAGATCTTTTCTCAAGTTCTTTTTCCAATCAACTCATGCAACAATTATCAGTTCCTTACTTATCAGTAAAAGGAGATAAGCAAGAACCGAGTGTAGAAACAATAGCTGTGGTTAGGGAATTTGTTGATCCTGCGAAGCGAAACCTGGAACTTATTCAAAAATTGCAATCTAAGTTCAATTCAAAGATCCTGTTGGTGAAGATAAATACGCCAAACTCTCACATGGAGGAAGGAGAATTGAGATCTAAAATGGAACAGTTCGCTCAATTGAATGGACTAACTAATGTGGAATTCCTGACAATAGACGCTGCTGACAAAGAAACAGCCATCAAATCTCTTGTCGATTCGCATCATGTGGACTTACTGACGCTTGGACATTTGCACCGCAATGGAATGAGTTATTTCCTGAGAGGTGACCTGCGATCAGATGTACTCAATCATATCAACATACCAATTTACATGTATTAAAAACAAATAGAACTATGGATTTCATTTCACAACCCTGGCCTTGGTATGTCGCTGGACCTGCCATCGCACTTATTCTATTCCTTCTGACCTATTTCGGTAAGAACTTCGGAATGTCTTCAAACCTCCGCACCATGTGTACGATCGGTGGAGCGGGTAAATTTTCTGATTTCTTCAAATTTGACTGGAAAAGCCAGCAATGGAACCTTATTGTCGTTCTGGGTGCGGTAATCGGAGGTTTTCTTGCTTCTCATTTCCTCACTAATGATCCAACTATTGATCTCAACCCTAAAACGGTTGCTGCATTACAGGAAATGGGATTCAATAATCCTGGATCGAGCTATGTCCCTGAGGACATCTATGGATGGGATGCTGTTCTTACATTAAAAGGAATGGCAATTCTGATCATTGGTGGTTTCCTTGTTGGATTCGGTGCTCGCTATGCAGGTGGTTGTACTTCCGGCCATGCCATCAGTGGATTGAGCAATCTTCAGGTTCCTTCGCTCATCGCAGTGATCGGATTTTTCATTGGAGGCTTGATCATGACGCATTTACTTTTACCCCTTATTTTTTAATCCTGAGAAATTATGAAACATTTAAAATTCTTATTGGTAGGGATCTTTTTCGGGATCATTATGTACAAGGCACAAACCGTTTCCTGGTACCGCATTTATGAAATGTTCCGTTTCGAATCATTTCACATGTATGGGATCATCGGCTCTGCAGTAATGTTGGGTGTCATCGTTATTCAAGTGATCAAACGAACTCACATGAAGAGTATTGAAGGGCGAGAGATCGATATTGCGCCTAAAGACAAAGGAATTGCCCGATACCTGATCGGTGGAACCATCTTCGGATTGGGCTGGGCACTTGCAGGCGCCTGTCCGGGTCCAATGTATGTTTTACTGGGAGCCGGAGCAATGTCGATGGGAATCGTTATCATCGCAGCAATGCTTGGAACTTTCGTTTATGGATTGATCAAACATAAGTTGCCGCATTAACTTTTTTTACATTCCCTGAATTATTTGAACAGTCAAAGTTGAATGTTAAGAAGCGTACGTTCTGTTTGCTAAATGCCCGAATCACTCCGAAAATATACGTAATTGACTTACTGTATTTAGTTGTAAAGTTCGTTTAAAAAGGGTTTTTGCGATCTGTTTCTCTTCCGATTCAGTGCTCCTTTGTATTAAAATTAAAATACAATGAAAGCAAGAATCATTTTATCCTTATCCATGTTCTTCCTAATGAACATGGCATTTGCGCAACAAACACTTGACGCAACAATTGACAAATCAGATGCGGGTGAAGTTACTAACCTTGGATCGGCAAAAGTCAACATTAAAGGAGGAACCGCACCATATTATGTTTTGTGGTCGAGTGGTTCTACAAAAACAAAGGTAGATGGTCTGAAACCGGGTAATTATGTTGTACGAATAAGTGATTCCAAGGGCGCAACGATCGAAAGAAAAATCCGCATCGAAGACAGGCAGGCAACAGCCTTGAACGCTGAATAAATAAGTTGCCGTCAATAGAACAAAAAAGGGACTGCCTTGAAAGGTTTAGTCCCTTTTTACTTTCTACCCGGGATAAACTGTAATGCGACAAAATGATGCTCTCGAAGATGGGAAAAACCCAAGTCCCGATTACAACAGGGATGTGCATTTTTAAATCATGAACAACGAAATATTGGTAATTTTCAGATAGCCCAATTTTGTTTTGAAATTACATTCTTAATTGACTTGGTCCATTAATCTAAAACAAAAGAACTTACAGGCCAACAAAACATTTCAAGAAAGAAATCATTGGGAATTTGTCGACTCTCAAATTAAACCCTGACCGCTTTGTGAAATAAGTTCAGAAAGGGCTGAACAATCAGTTTTGGAAGAAATACTCCAACCAATTTTCTTGAGCAATTCATATCTCAACCGATCAATAGCGAATTTATCAAAGACAGTTTTCCTTATTTTCATGCTTTAACTCAACTCTGATTCAAACATCAATCTGCCGTATCGAACAGATGACTAATTCATAAATCAACGTACTAAATTTACATGACCAACATATTCAAATGCATCGTCATTCTGTAAAGCCCCAAAGGTTATTTTCCAAGTATAAACTCCTGTTTGAGCTTCATTGCCTTTGAATGTTCCATCCCATCCTTCCAACGGATCTGAAGTGGTAAAAACTTCCTCTCCCCATCGATTGAACACAGTAAATCGATACGTATCTCTGTTAAACCCTGAAGTCATAACCGGAAGGAAAACATCGTTTGTTCCATTATCATTGGGTGTAAACGAATTGGGAACGTAAAAGATTAACTCCTCCAACACCACAACGGTGTAAAATGTTGAATCATAGCAACCTACTTCATTATAGGCATAAAGCGTGACAACATGGGACATTGGCGTTTCACCAAAGGTATGAACAGGATTTGTCGCTACACTGGTATTTCCATCTCCAAAATCCCAAACATAAGTGTATGCATTTACTGAACTATTGATAAACTCAAATACAGGATCTGTCGTAGGCATAGTATCTGAAACAGCGGTAAATGCTGCAAAAGGCACATCATAAACACATACATAATCCTCTTGTACCATTACAGACACACAGCCGTTTGACGAGGTAACAGTTAGTGATACATCATAACATCCACCTTCGTTGTATTGATGATCAACAGTACCTGGCTGATTGGATGTCTGTCCATCACCAAAATTCCATAGAATAGACGAGCCCGGTAGATTAACTGTATCTGTAAATAAGGCACTGAAAACAGTACAACCCTCGTTCTCAGCAACCATGAAACCAACCTCAGGCGAAACAGATAAAGTGATATCCAGGTCCTGTGAACTGACACATCCCGTCAATGGATTCGTTCCGGTGAGCGTAACGATATAAGGGCCCGGGTTATCGTACGTATGAACAGGCTCTGCTTCAACGGAAACCTGACCATCCCCAAACTCCCAGTAAAAATCAAGACCTTGTTCAGAGTTGTTGACAAAATCTACAGGAGATAAGTTGCAAAGTATAGGTCCGGCTGTGCCAAAATCAATTACTGGAAGTGGATTTACAATAACTGGTAAAGAAGTAGACTCACCAACACAACCTGTCAGAACATCTGTAGGGGTAATGACATAAACAACGATCTCTGCACTCCCCGATAAGTTCACCAAAAGGTCATTTATCTCTGATGAATTCTGTTGCTGCTGCGTTTCTCCGCTAACATTAGGTGAATTCTGAGCAAACCAAACAAAAGAAGAAGGTAGATCTGTATCAAGATCAACACCTGTGCTCTCTCCTGAACAAATTTGAACACCTGAATTCAGTACCTGAGGAAGTGGATTAACGAGCACATTTATTGTGAATACTGGACTTACACAACCATTAAGTTGCGAACTGGCAACTACCGAATAAGTCACCATTTGCTGTTCCTGAGTAGTATTGATTAACTCATCATCGATCAGATTCGTATTCTGATTATTCAGACTTTCACCATTAACATTCAGATTATCGATAGCAAACCAATTGAAGTTTGCGGGCACGTTTGCTTCAAGCAACAGATCTACTGATTCACCACTACAGATCTCAACCAGATCGTCGTTGATCAAATCGAGTGGTGGCCTTACCAAAACAGCAATTGTGCGTATTGCTCCCTGGCAGGAAGCTGTTACGGATGTCTGAAAAACAGTATAGATGACAAGCTGCGGTGTCGTTGTATTATTAAATAACTGATCATTTATAAATGAACCACCCTGCGAAATAACAGACTCGCCGGTAACATTCGGATTGTCAGTTGCGATCCAGGTATAGGTTGCCGGTACATTTGAAGTTAATTGAGCATTAACGAATCCACCGCTGCAAATCTCATAATTTATTGGTGAAATAAGATCCACATCAGGAACTACCTCAACAGTGAACAGGATCTCAGGACCCTGACACCCTTCAGGTGCAGAAATAGGTATGACATGATACACTACTTCCTGCATGGACGAAGAATTATTAACCAAGCTGTTGGAAACAACCGAGGACGGCTGAGGTAAAGTTGTTTCTCCGGTAACGTTTGGATTAGATTCAGCAAACCAACTGAAATTGGAGTTCATGTTGGCAGTCAGTGGAACATTTATGGTCGTATTGTTACACACCGAAAAATCCTGAACAGGATTCGCTGTTGGTGAAGGATTAACAATGATCGAGAAGTCCTCTCCCACGCCCTCACAACTTGTTCCGTCATTACTCACATAGAAAGGAGAAACTGAAATTACTGCAGTAACCGCTGAAGCTCCGGTATTCAATGCTGTAAAAGCCTGAATATTACCAACGCCATTAGGGGCAAGACCTATTCCCGGAAGTGTATTGGACCATTGATATTCTGTGCCTGTTCCATTGAAAACAATCGGTAAAGTTTGTAACCCATTACAAACTGTTTGATCCTCAGGATCGGTTAATACAGTCGTTGGATTGACGGTGATCGTGAAAACTTCTGTTGACCCCTGGCACGTTACACCGGACTGTTCAAAAAAGGAAGTAACGGTAATTGTGGCAACTGACTGCAGTGAAGTGGAGTTATTCGATGTTGTGAACAACGGAATATCTCCTGCCCCACTTCCGGCTATACCGATAGAAGTTAGAGAATTCGTCCAGGTGTAGAAATTACCTGTTCCGGAAAATGAAATTGGTCCAGCCTGTACACTGTTACAAAATGTAAGATTTGGTGGGTCATTCACGACAGGAGTTGGATTCACCGTAATAAGGAACTGCTGCTGTGTTCCATCGCAGGTCAACCCGGCGTTTGCATATTGCGGGGTAACCGTGATCGTACCCGTTAATGGTGCAGAGCTACTGTTCGTAGCCGTAAAGGATGGAATATTACCATTACCGCTTCCTCCCAATCCTATTCCGGGTGTTGTATTCGTCCACAAATATCCCGTTCCCGTTCCGTTGAAAAGCACGGCCTGTGTAGAAGATCCGTTACACAATACCTGATCTGAAGGATCTGCTACCGATGGAGTTGGATTCACCGTTATCGTAAACACTTGTGACGGCCCATCACAATTAACTCCATTGAAGGAATACGATGGAACTACTGTGATCGTCGCAGTGACAGGAGCCGTTGTACTGTTTACCGCGGTGAACGATGCGATGTTACCCGTTCCCGTTGATGCAAGTCCGATAAGTGGATTACTGTTTGTCCAGCTGTATGAGGTTCCCGTACCGCTGAAGATCACCGCTGCACTAGATGAACCATTACACACAACAAGATCCTGTGGATCCGTTAAACTTGGTGTTGGATTTACCGTCAATTCTATCGTCTGAACACTGCCACTGCACGTCAGACCTGAATTCGTGTATTGTGGTGTAACTGTTAACGTCCCCGACTGAGGAGAAACTACCGTGTTCGTGCCGGTGAACGATGCAATGTTACCTGTTCCCGATGCTGAAAGTCCGATCGAAGGCAAACTGTTCGTCCAAGTGTAGCTCGTTCCCGTTCCCGTGAACAAAAGGGCATCAAAAGAACTTCCGTTGCAAACCGTCTGATCCGGAAGATCATTCACCGATGGAACAGGATTTACCGTAATGGTAAATGTTGCTTCTATACCGGGACAACTTGCACTTCCTCCCGTGAAATCGGGAGTCACCGTGATCGTGGCAACAACTGGTGTGATACCTGGATTTATAGCTGTAAACGAATTGATATTCCCATTCCCGGATGAACCTAAACCAATACCCGATGTATTGTTCGTCCAGCTGTAACTCGTTCCTGTTCCACTGAATACAACTGAAGGAGTCGAACTATTCGCACACACAACAACATCAGAAGGATCATCAACAATTGGTGTAGGATTTACCGTTATGGTAAAACTTTCTGAAGGCCCACTGCAGCTTAGACCACTACCCGTGAATACAGGTGTCACAGTGATCGTCGCTGTTACAGGTGCACTGCTCAAATTGACAGCTGTAAACGATGGGATCTGACCAGTACCGGATGCGGACAACCCAATCGATGGCGTGTTGTTCGTCCAGCTATAAGAGGTTCCCGTACCCACAAACGTCACCTGATCCGTCGAAGATCCATTACATACAACCTGATCCATTGGAGCTGTTACTGATGGGGTCGGATTCACTGTATAGGTGAAACTCTGCTGGGTACCGGGACATGTCGCACCACCACCCGTGAATTGCGCTGTAACTATTACCGTCGATGTTAAAGGAGTCGTATTGCCGTTCAAAGCATTGAACGGATTGATGTTACCCGTACCCGAAGAACCAAGTCCGATCGTTGGTGCATTATTCGTCCAGGTGTATGAGGTGCCCGTACCCGTAAACACAACAGAAGAGGTCGCGCTTCCGTTACAGATAACCTGATCTGCCGGATCATCAACCGTAGGTGATGGATTGACGGTGAGATTAAAACTCTCAGGAAGACCTTGACATGTCAATCCTCCATTCGTAAAGAAAGGAGTATAAGTAATGATGGAATTCAAAGGTGTACTACTTGAATTGAGTGCCGTAAAAGCCGGAATACTGCCGGAACCATTTGAAGCAAGCCCTATTCCCTGATCGCTGTTCGTCCAGCTGTATGAGGTCCCCGTTCCGGAAGGCGATATCACGGTGGTCAGCGAACCATTACAAAATGTAAGATCTGACATATCTGACATCAACGGAATAGGATTGACCGTAATTGTAAAACTTTGTGTAGGTCCCTGACATACTACCGAATTGTTAGTGTACACTGGGGTAATAACAACCGTAGACACAACCGGTGAAGAGGATATATTTTCAGCATTGAATGAAGGAATTGTTCCCGTTCCTGCCGCACTTAAACCGATTGATGTCTGATCATTCGACCACTGATAGCTTGTACCGGTTCCTGAAGGAACGACGGCATTAGTAGTACCTCCGGAGCAAATGATCTGGTTTGCCGGATCATCGGCGATCGGTGTAGGATTGACCGTTATGGTGTAGCTGGTACCTCCACCGGGACAAACTGCTTGCCCTGAGGTTTCCGCAGATGCAAGAAATTGAACGGAAACAGGTGATGTTCCTGAATTGACCAAAGTATAAGATGGAATCAGATCGGTTCCTGAACTAACATTGACTCCGCTTATCGCTGCCGGCAAGGTGCTTACTGACCAGGTAATCGATGCTCCGGGTGTTGGGGATGTGATCGATACACCAACAGATGTCTCTTGTGAACAGATCGTTTGATTTGGAATGGAGAATTGCACGATTGGAGACGGATTCACCGTAATAAGGAACTGCTGCTGTGTTCCATCGCAGGTCAACCCGGCGTTTGCATATTGCGGGGTAACCGTGATCGTACCCGTTAATGGTGCAGAGCTACTGTTCGTAGCCGTAAAGGATGGAATATTACCATTACCGCTTCCTCCCAATCCTATTCCGGGTGTTGTATTCGTCCACAAATATCCCGTTCCCGTTCCGTTGAAAAGCACGGCCTGTGTAGAAGATCCGTTACACAATACCTGATCTGAAGGATCTGCTACCGATGGAGTTGGATTCACCGTTATCGTAAACACTTGTGACGGCCCATCACAATTAACTCCATTGAAGGAATACGATGGAACTACTGTGATCGTCGCAGTGACAGGAGCCGTTGTACTGTTTACCGCGGTGAACGATGCGATGTTACCCGTTCCCGTTGATGCAAGTCCGATAAGTGGATTACTGTTTGTCCAGCTGTATGAGGTTCCCGTACCGCTGAAGATCACCGCTGCACTAGATGAACCATTACACACAACAAGATCCTGTGGATCCGTTAAACTTGGTGTTGGATTTACCGTCAATTCTATCGTCTGAACACTGCCACTGCACGTCAGACCTGAATTCGTGTATTGTGGTGTAACTGTTAACGTCCCCGACTGAGGAGAAACTACCGTGTTCGTGCCGGTGAACGATGCAATGTTACCTGTTCCCGATGCTGAAAGTCCGATCGAAGGCAAACTGTTCGTCCAAGTGTAGCTCGTTCCCGTTCCCGTGAACAAAAGGGCATCAAAAGAACTTCCGTTGCAAACCGTCTGATCCGGAAGATCATTCACCGATGGAACAGGATTTACCGTAATGGTAAATGTTGCTTCTATACCGGGACAACTTGCACTTCCTCCCGTGAAATCGGGAGTCACCGTGATCGTGGCAACAACTGGTGTGATACCTGGATTTATAGCTGTAAACGAATTGATATTCCCATTCCCGGATGAACCTAAACCAATACCCGATGTATTGTTCGTCCAGCTGTAACTCGTTCCTGTTCCACTGAATACAACTGAAGGAGTCGAACTATTCGCACACACAACAACATCAGAAGGATCATCAACAATTGGTGTAGGATTTACCGTTATGGTAAAACTTTCTGAAGGCCCACTGCAGCTTAGACCACTACCCGTGAATACAGGTGTCACAGTGATCGTCGCTGTTACAGGTGCACTGCTCAAATTGACAGCTGTAAACGATGGGATCTGACCAGTACCGGATGCGGACAACCCAATCGATGGCGTGTTGTTCGTCCAGCTATAAGAGGTTCCCGTACCCACAAACGTCACCTGATCCGTCGAAGATCCATTACATACAACCTGATCCATTGGAGCTGTTACTGATGGGGTCGGATTCACTGTATAGGTGAAACTCTGCTGGGTACCGGGACATGTCGCACCACCACCCGTGAATTGCGCTGTAACTATTACCGTCGATGTTAAAGGAGTCGTATTGCCGTTCAAAGCATTGAACGGATTGATGTTACCCGTACCCGAAGAACCAAGTCCGATCGTTGGTGCATTATTCGTCCAGGTGTATGAGGTGCCCGTACCCGTAAACACAACAGAAGAGGTCGCGCTTCCGTTACATATAACCTGATCTGCCGGATCATCAACCGTAGGTGATGGGTTGACGGTAATAGAATATGATGCAGGTGTTCCGGGACAAGCCAATAAACCAGAGGTAGATGCTGCAGCCTCAAAAACAAGGGTTTGAGGAACATTCTCCGCATGACTTAGAGTCAATGACGGAATTTCATTGGTGCCATTGTTTTGTGTAACACCTTGTAAAGCAGTAGGCTGATCTGTGATCGTCCACGCAATATTCGCACCGGGTGTGGGCGAAGTAATTGAAACGGCTTGAGATGCATTCCCATTGCAGATAGACTGAACAGGTAAAGAAAACTGCACCTGTGGAGCCGGATTGACAGTGATGTTGAATTCTTCCCCTATTCCATCACAACCGGAAGCAGAAGGAACGATAAGATAATTTAAAACCTCGGCCTCATCACCACTGTTCCCAATAATTACTCCTTGCAACTGACCGGATCCGGAAATTGGATAACCTGTGACAGTAGCCGGCAAAGTAAGCGCATTGGTCAGAGTCCAGGTGTAAGTCGTTAAAGCAACGTCTGAAATAAGATCCGGAGAATCAAATGAAGTTCCACCACAAATAACCTGATCACTCAGAGCAGATAGATCCGGGATAGGTTCCACAGTTATTTCGAATAATACGGACGGCCCTTCACAACCGTTAACGGAAGGTGTTACGGTATAAACGATCGTTGCAGAGGAAACACCTGTATTGGTCAAGAGCATAGATGGAAGACTTCCCGTCCCCGATGCTAACCATCCCTCAGGGTTCCCTGCTGTAACGGCGCCCGTCCAGCTAAAATCAACTCCGGATGTGGAACTCGTCCATATAACTTCAGTTGTTGAAAGACCCGAACAAATACTTTCGCTTAACGTTGAATTCGTAATGGCCGGTGTAGGAAAAACACTGATCGTGAACTGATCAGATGAACCACTGCACAAACCAAATTCAGGGATCACAGTAACCGTTGAAACAATCAAATTGACACCGCCATTCTGAGCATTAAATGAACTGATATCTCCAGATCCTGATCCGGATAGACCAATTGTCGGTTCTGAATTCGTCCAGTTAAAAATCGTACCGGGAACACTCCCTGTAAAGGTCACTGAACTTAAAGGCGCACCGTTACATAGAACCTGATCGATCGAAGACTGAACATCAGGCGTAGGATCAACGGTGATCGTAAAAAGCTCGCTTGAACCTGAACAGACAACACCTCCAACTGAAAATGATGGAGTCACCGTGAATTGTGAGATGACTGGAACACTTGTCAAATTGACCGCAGTAAAATTCAGATCGCCCTGACCGGAAAGACCAGAACCGATCGTAGGATCACTACTCGACCAACTGAACTCAGTAGCAGTTCCACTGAAGGATAACAATACTAACTGGTCATTACAAACAGTAAGATCAGCAACAGGATCAATAACGGGTGAAGGATTTACAGTAAAAGAAAAAACCTCAGAAACACCCGAACAGCTAATTCCACCATTCGTGAATTCCGGAACTACTGTAACATTAGCAACCAGAGCTCCGGATCCATCGTTTAAGGCATTGAAGGATGAAATTGAAGCAGTTCCTTGTGCCACAAGACCGATCGAAGTGAGATCATTGTTCCAGCTGTAAACAGTTCCTGATACCGTTCCGGAAAAAATGACCTCATCTGTTGCATCTCCATTACACAAAACCTGATCGGAAATGGGATCAACTGTTGGAGTCGGATTGACAGTGATTGAAAAAACAGCTTCAGGCCCGGGACAGGTCAGCCCACCTGATGTGAATGAAGGATTCACTGTAAGTTGTGTACTGATAATGCCGTTGGTAGTATTTTCTGCTGAAAATATAAATGAACCAGTTCCAGTACTTCCGGTTCCGGTGGAAGCATCAGTACTGACCCAATCAAGATCAGAAGATGTTACCGAACTTGTTATTGAAACATTTACCGTCTCTCCATTACAGACTGTAAGATCAGGAGTCGGATCGATCAGTACCTGCGGAAGAATACTTACAGTAAGCACGAAGGGTTCACCGGAACATCCTCCACTTGCAGAAGCAACAGGTGTAACAAGGTAACTGAGCGTTTGAACAGAATTCGAACTGTTGACCAATGTCTGATCCAGAGAATTCTGTGGAGATGTAGATGAACTTTCCCCGGTGATGTCAGGGTTGTCAGTAACAGTCCAGTTGTATTGACTACCGGCCGGAATGATGTTCGGGAGATCTTCGGAGGGTATAAAACTGAAACTGCTTCCGGAACAAATTGAAATGGAACTATCGGCAATGAACGGTATGGCATTAGCCGTAACGATCAGTTCATCTGTTACAACAGGACAAGGACCTGTGCCGGTTGAGGAGATCGTCAAAACGGCAGTACCATTGAACGTAACGGGTGGCGTCCAGGTTGGATTGGATACAGTGGCAGATGGGTTAAATGAACCACCTTGATCGGATGTCCACAAGACACCTGTCGCTGTTCCTGAAAAAGATCCACCCAATACCGGTGTAGATCCCGATTGACAGATCAGCTGATCCGGTCCAGCATCAACGAAAGCAGGTGGCAAAACGGTGATAACCACCTCATCCTGAGCGGGCAAACAAGGGCCAATCGGATCGTCTGTACTGAGTGTAAGCGTGAGCGACCCTGTAAAACCGGATGGTGGTGTAAAAGTACTTGTGAGGCTATTTACATCTGAAAACAAGCCTCCCGCAGAAGAAGACCATGTCGCCTGGGATGCCGCACCGCCGATCTGTCCCGATAAATTAAGAGCCTGATCAATACATATGGGCGCATAAGCACCCGCCTCTGCAGTTGCGTTGAGATTAACAACTGTGGTGGTAGTCACCTGAACCGGTGGACAAGGACTTTGTGGGTCGTCATAAGTTAAGGTAAAAACAATACTTCCGGTATAATTCAGCGGAGCTGTGTAAACAGCATTCAGATCATTGGCACTCGGCGAAAAAACACCTCCGGGAACAGAAGAAGTCCATACTGCAAGACCGGGTATACCCGTACTCGTTCCTGCGAGCTGAATAGGCTCATTGATACAACTTCCGGCTATGCTACTAGCCGTCAAATCTTCAATTGGAAAGACATTCACCGACCCGAATGTAGTATCAGAACCGCACTCGTTTATCCCTACAAAATAGAGGTCGTAGCTACCCGGAAGTGGCACACTGACTTGACCGGGATCCAGAAGATCACTCGCTTGAGGAGATGGCGCTGAGGAAATCGGCGAAATATTGTCCGGATTGAAATTCCAAACAAAGGTCAACGGTGTTTCACTTAAACAGGAATCAATATCCACAACCGGAACAAATATTGAACCCTCGCATATATCGGGGATATCCTGCAGTGAAACTTGTGGAACATCTTTGATAGTGATGAGTTGAGTATCAAATGTAGGAACACATTGAGATCCGGGAATTATAGGATCAAGTGAAGCAGTCAACTGGATCTCGTACACTCCAGCCTCGGTGAAAGTGAACTCCGGGGAAAAATCATTTGATAGGGATGGTGAAAATCCTTCTCCATTTGAACAGCCTGATGCTTCGGAAAGACTCACGCTCCAGGTGTATAACTGACCCGAATTACAGAGAGGAGGATCAGTATTATTGATCGGAGTGATATTCACAGGGACACAACCTGAATTGAACGGCAGGTCGAAATCAGCAACAACAGGAGCAACAACACATATCGTTCGGGTGATCGTATCATTGTTACAGCCGTTCGCGATCACAAGTTGTATATCATATGACCCCGGAGCGGTAAAAGCAACATCAAGTGAATTTGAACCGTTAAGCCAAAATGGCCAGAACGGGTCTGTTCCATCACCCAAAAAAGTACCATTTTGTAGTGTATAACCTGAATTGGGAGAGATCGTCCAGAAAAAATAGGCCGTTGAGTCGCAGATCCCCTGAAAGTTAAAATAACCTGGATCTGAAGTGTTTTCAAACGTTACTGTTTCATTCAGACAAACTGTCTCACCGGAAGCGAACTCAAAATCAGCAGTGACACCCTCGCTAACGTAGATCGGTCCGATCGTTGAAAAGGTATTCCCACAAACATTGGTGGCAATAACGGTTGCTGCAAATGCATTTTCGTATTCGATGGTGGATCCGCCTGGACCCGGAATACTGGAATTCGTGCCACAGGAAGAACCTGTGAACTGATGCACCACTAATGGTTCAAATGGAGTTATTAATGTCAAGGGATCACTATCATCAGAAAAAACGATCTGATACTCCGTATTAGGAACATTGTTTGAAAGCAAATTGAACAAGTAATCGCTCGGTAAACAAGCCTCACCACCGTTTCCGGAAATGTTGATGGTAGGAGGCACTCCGAGAAAAACCCCATATTGGTTGGAGACCGAACAACCATTCGGCAAGGTCACTGTTAAAGTGATAGTATTCTGGTTACTCAAACTTCCATTGTAAACATGTGGAACATTTCCGCTCAGAGGTGCTGTAAGATTGGTATTGGAGGTGCCGTCACCCCAGTCAATATTGATTGCAGTTCCGGCAGGATATGCAGGAAGTGAAAAATTAAAAGGAATGTTACCCGTGTAAGATCCGAAAATACCTCCACAGTACCTGAAATAGGTCATCCCCTGAAACTGAAGTGTTGAAAAACCTTGAGTTGTAGTGTTCAACAAATTCATGGTAGCTTGAATACCATTTAAATCAAGCACAGTAACGGATACTTCGAACTGATCTCCCTGAACGCTCAGAGTCGCTGTATAGTTTCCATCTGAATTGTACTGAACTGTAACCGAACTTTCATCATTGGAATTACCGGGTGACCCACCTGTAAAACTCCAGTTGAAATTGGCATTTGCAGGATACCCCGAAGAAGTATTGGTATAGGTTACCGATTGACCTTCACAGACGGTTATGACGCCGTTATCAATAACCGGGTCACTTTCGAAAGAAACCGTTTGAGATTGAACATAATCTCCTGTGAAACTGATAAAAAGGACTAGCGCAATTGTCGAAAAAGCGCGGTCAAGCTGTATATTTTTAAACAAAACTCTCAGTTTAGATCTATTCCTCATTTCGATTCATAGAAATTCACTTCAAAATTAGGCCACTGAGGACAAAGAACAAAATCAAAAGCAAGGGAATATTGGTATATATTCAACAATCGAATGATAATAACTTCATCCTTCTTAAAAAAAATAGCACATTTCAAGAAAATAGATCACTATACAAATAGAGGCTGCACCGATCAGGTCAACCTCTGTTATTTGTTTATGTCTTGTAAAAAGCTTGTTTCCTAAAGCAAAGTTGTCGGACAAACGTAATCTGTCACTTTTACTTTTCCGGTGTTCTTGATCGCTGAGAATCCTCCTTTTACATCAACCAGATTCAAATAACCTTCTCGCATCAACAAGGAAATGAACACCATTGATCGGTAACCACCGGCACAATGCACATAATAGCGCTCTTCTTTATTCATCGCCGGCAATGCTTCCTTCCAATAATCCAAAGGATGATTTTCCACGCCGACCACATGCTCGCTTACGTATTCGCTTGCACGTCTGACGTCGACAACGTGATTCTCCCCTTTATTGATCAATTCCGATAATTCATTAGCATCGATCTGTTCAACTTTAGCCACAGGATACCCTGCTGCTGCCCAGGAGGAAACACCATTTTTCAAATATCCGTTCACTTTATCAAAACCAACTCTCGATAGTCTCGTCACCACCTCATCGATCTTTTCTTCATCCGCAACAAAAACGATCGGGGTGTTCACATCTGGAATAACCGTTCCTACCCAGCTGGCGAAAGAACCTTCAATTCCAACATTTATGGATCCCGGAACATGTCCAGCCGCGAAATCGGCTGCTGAACGCGTATCCAACATGACCGTTCCGTCAAGATCTGATGCTGCTTTGAACTCTTCTGGACTCAATCCTCTCAAAGCGCGGTCTCTAACTGTATCAATGGATTCATACCCTTTGATGTTCATGATCACGTTGTGAGGGAAATACCCTGGAGGAGGTGTTAAACCGGTTAAGACTTCTTTAACGAATTCCTCTTCGGTCATATCAGCACGCAAAGCGTAGTTGTTCTTCTTCTGATTACCCAGCGTATCTGAAGTCTCTTTGCTCATGTTCTTTCCGCAAGCAGATCCGGCGCCATGTCCGGGATAAACGATCAAGTCATCAGAAAGCGGAAGGATCTTGTTGTGAATAGAATGATAAAGGTGTCGTGCCAACTTATCTTGAGTCAGGTCAGCAATCACTTTTTGGGCCAGATCAGGACGCCCTACATCTCCTATAAATACTGTGTCTCCGGTAAATATCGCTTCTTCCTTTCCCTCCTCATTGATCAAAAGGTAACAAGAGCTTTCCATGGTATGACCAGGTGTATGGATCAAACGGATCGTTGCATTACCCAATTTGAATTCTTCACCATCTTTTGCTACATACATATCGTATCCGGTTTCCATTGTAGTTGGACCGTATACGATTGTCGCTCCGGTCTTTGCTGCCAGGTCAATGTGACCGGACACGAAATCCGCGTGAAAATGGGTTTCAAATACATATTTGATCTTGGCCCCTCTGGATTCTGCCAGTTGAATATAAGATTCCGGTTCTCTCAATGGATCAATAACTGCTGCTTCGCCATTGCTCTCGATGTAGTATGCACCATGTGCCAAACATCCCGTGTAAATTTGTTCTACTTTCATAACTTGTGTGTATTGATTAATGACACAAATTTCCGAAAGTAGACCGCTTAAAAAAATGACTAAAGTCAGTTAAAGCACCTGTATTCAGTAACTTTTGTTACTTAGAAATGGTAGTTTAGAACAATATTATACAACATCATATCTACCTTATTGATCACGAACCTGTCGTCGTCATACGTATCCCCCAGGCCATGTTTATAAACAACCAGCAACTGCGCGTCCAAGCCCTTCAAAATATTATCAAATCCGTAACGAACATCTAAGTTGATCTGCGCATAACTCGGCATTCCATATTTATTCAAACGGTAACCCAACACATCAGGCATACTCACAATTCCCCCTGCCAATGCAGTTTTCAGATGAATGTTCGGGAAGTTCTTGCTCCCTTTGACAACTAATGCATGAACATCTCCGAATCCTTCATTTCGTTCACGGGGTAAAAATGTATAGAATGGATCTCTTCCCCATTCTCTCGGCATCAAATACCTTCCGTATGCTGTGATCCGGTTATAGTTTATTGAGAAGTCAGTCGTTTTCATCTTCAGTCCTGCCTTGAAACCGAATGTCATCGACTTACCTTTCGCAGTAAAATACGTTTTCGATGGATCCGGATTTCCACCATCATTAACCGCATCCTGTCGAATGAATTGACCGGCACCATACAAAGACCGATCGTGTTTTAATTCTTTCTTGTATTCAATTTCTGCCAATGCAGAGTTGAACATATTTTCTACGAACAGATCCCAAACCGTGATTTTCAAATTGGGTTGAATGGAATGTGTGATTCCCAAACTGAAAAGTCCTTTACTCGAAACATGATCGTGATAATTGGACTTCGTTCCATCCGGGTTTACACCTGAAGGATACAAACCAATTGAGTGTTGTACTTCATACCATTTTGTCGTCCCTCTCGGTGATACAGCATACAAATATCCTCCCTGGATCTTTGTTTTTTTCAATCTGTCAGATTCGTACCAAATTCCCTCTACACCTGTTGGCCTCATTCGGCCATCCTGTAAATTGATGAAAGGGGTGTTGATCAATTGTCGGCCGAGAGTAAAATGTCCCTTGAAAACATGATACTTCAAGAACAACTCTTCCAAACGATCAATATCCTTGTGATTATGAGGATCTTCTTGATCAAAAAGCCCGATCTCATAACGATTTAACTGTCCGGTTGCCGGATCGATCGTATCAAGATCTGTAGAACCAATATTGAAGACGTAAAAACCACTTACGCCAAATTGAAAATTCTTATACTTTGCCGTCTGATAATGTAGGCCACCTCCAATTGCATTTGCATGATAATCCGTCAGACCTTGGGCATTATCCGTAGCCATGAAGAAATATCGAAAATGTCCGTGAAAGGTTCCTTTTTTGAAAGCATAAAGAATCGTATTACTGTCAGCAACGTGATGTTTAGACCCTTTGTAAACCAATGGCTTTTCATTGGTTTCCTGGTGCTGAGCAATTGATGTTATTGACAAAAATAAAATTGCGACGGTCGACAATATGGTGTTGTTGTTCATCTGATTATGTGTTTGTATGGTATAAATGGAAAAAGTAACTGGTATAAAAAAAGCAGGATTAACCTGCCTTGATGTAAACGTATCCTTCGTTTTGTCGGTCCACGATCTCAATGATTCCTGCCTCAACTATTCGGGCCTTAGAATTGATCTCTGATTCGGACACCTTTCTTTCTTTCATGGAATAACGGCATGCCACAAAATCGACTCCTTTTGCCTTTGACGCTTCGATCTTGTCATTTACGATCGATTTTGCCTCTATCAACATACTCAATCCTGGTCCATGGCAAACCACTTCGATCTTTGTATCAGGAGCGACTGTGAGAATATTGTTCAATTGCTTCATGAGCATTTTATGAACTGTTGTATCTCCGGAGGTCATCTGCATGACAATTCTGCGTGGCTCCAGAACCGTTACTGTTTCCTTTTTCGTTTGTTTCTCCTTTTTCTGTGCGAAAATTACCGGCGTTAGCGCCAACAATAAAATAGTAAGAACTGTTTTCATCTCGCTTTTTGTTAGTTATCTGAATTGGTAATCAACACCTGAAACCTGAGTCAACAATTGTTGTGAAGCATCCAGCACAGTCGCATGACCTTGAGGAGTCGGAGTGACTGGTGAATTCGCGGCAAGATACTCCCGCATTACCTGATGCAAAGTGAATTTGGTATTCTTTGCATTTTTAACTCCTTTCATTCGACACAACACATCATCCGGATCCCCTTCTCGTTCACAGGCGAGAATTGAATATTCCTTGTCCATGTCAAGAGGTTCTCCATTCACTTCAGCAGTTTCAACGCGCTTACCCATTTCATCAAATGCCCGGAAAGTGATCTTCAGTCCTTTGAATTTCACGACCCATCCTCCAAATCGTTTGGACGCATCTTTCGCAAAGACATTATTCAATTCTTTCTCCAGCCAGTTTTTTATTTGGGTTCCGGTAACGATTCCGGTTCTAACCGTACTGTCGACTGGTAACATGTCGAATATGTAGCCATTCGTGATCGGAATGTTTCCTGTGTGATCAGGTGTTGAGCGTGGAGGGCAAAAACGGAAGCCGTTTGAGAGCGCGATCTGGATCTTAGGGAATTTCCATTTCAAAGCGTCCACGATCATCGTGTCGATTGGATTTTCGATCACAAAATAGCGATACAAAGGAATCGTACTGTATCCAACTACTTTTTCGATCTCCTCCTTATATAAATGCTCTTTTTCCTTCAACAAAGCTACTACGGTTTTATCCGGCTTAATTTTAGAGGCTGTTACTTCAAGCAGTTCATAGGAGTCCGAGGTGATCTTTCCATCTTTCACTGTCAATTCCAGTTTACCGACAAAAGAACCGAATGCTCCGGGCTCAACTACTTTGGCATATTTACATTGAATTGGTTTTCTGACACGTTCATGCGTATCTCCACCAAGAATGTAATCTACGCCTTCGCATTCAGGTATATTGGCCAAATGGATCTGTTGAGATAAACCAAGGTGGCCAATGATCGCAACGAAGTCGCACATTTCCTGATTCCGTAATACGTCAACGTAATGTGCAAGATTCTCCTCCGGCTTTGTATAAAGTATCCCTTTACTGTAGATCGGAGATTGTCTTAACGGAACTAAATGGTCCGTATACCCCAAAAATCCGATCTTTACACCGGCTACCGACCAAACATGATACGGCTGGAATATCAGTTCACCTCGTTTTCCTTCCCCAAGGTCGTGGTACATGTTCGCACAGATCTTTGGAGCTTTTAGTGATCCAAGTAAGGTCTGCATTTTGCGTTTCCCATAGATCACCTCCCAGTTGCCTGGCAAATAAAGGTCGTAATCCAAAGCATCCAGGATCGGAACAAAGGCTTCACCTGTTGTTGCTACGGATAATTCACTTCCCTGGAACATATCTCCGGTGTCCATGAGGAAGCTGTTTGGATTCTTTTTCTTCAATTCCTTTAGAAAGGCAGCCATTTCAGCATATCCTCCGGTCTTTCTGAAAACGATCTGCTCGTTTTCCCAGAATAGCTCATCATGAGGATGGATCTGACAATGCACATCGGTTGTCTGAAGTATCTGAATTACCGTCTCTCCCTTTTCATTTTTACACGGCTGCGGTTCAGGCCCAAGCAATTCGCTCAACACCTCTTTTCCTTCTTCAGAAGCAAGGACGTTCCCTGCGACGGTCACTCCCAATCCGAGGGTTCCAAGGTTCTGTAAAAATTTTCTTCTATCTGCTGTCATAGTCGTTAGTTGTTATACAAATTAGTTCTGTGCAGTCTCTCTGGCTTTTTTGATAGGTCCAAATGGCCCCAGTTTGTGTTGTGTTTCCGAAAATCCATCGGAAAAAGGCCCAAAAGGATGATCGATCGGTTTTTTACTGATATCCGGCCAATCCTTGGATATATCCTTTCCCGGTCGCTCCTGCGTATTGATGAAAGCGGAAACATCCCATGAATCTTCATCTGACATTTGCGGCTCTAGCCAGGAAGCACCATATGGCATATTATACTTTACATAACCTGCAAGCCTACTCAATCTATAAAGTCCTGCACCTGAATTGTAAGAATTCGGTCCCCAAAGCGGAGGATAAGTATATTCCCGCTGATCCATCGCCATCATTCCTTCTCCATTGGCGCCATGACAACTTGCACATTTGTCTGCATATATGGCTTCCCCTCTAACAGGATCAGCCGGTCTGTCGAGAAAAGGAATTTTGAAGATCCCGCTTCCTTCGGGCGCCTCACCTTTATTAACGTATTTTCCTAAAAATTTCATGTACGCTACCATTGCTTTCATCTCACGAGAATCGTTCTCCAGCGCCTGACCATTCAAACTTCTCTCAAAACAATCATTGATTCGCTTCTCAATTCCTTCCATTTGTCCGCTTCGTGCTCTTACTTTGGGATAGGTTGATGCAACAGCTGAATAATTATTTCCCCAAGGCCTTGTCCCTGCATCAAGATGGCAGTTCTGACAGTTCATTCCGTTTGAAAGGTTTTTTACGGTACCGTTTGGACCAAGATAACGGGATGTATGCATGATCAACTCTCTTCCATACTTCACGAGTTCCCGTTCATTCTGATCTTTGATCTCTCTCAACTCGGGTACTTTCCACCAGGAATCTACCTCTTCCATCATAGCGATCTTTTCCTTGTGCTTTTCATAAGCCATTTGGTCAAAACCGGATACAGAAGTCACCACACCTGCTTTACTTCTCAACTCAAGAAAAACTATCCCCCCTACAATTGCCGCAGCAAGACTGATGATGATCGTCCACAAAACTGCGTTCGATGGATCAGATCCGGTTATTTTAGATTTATGTGTTTCCATAGTAGTCGTGCTTGAGTTAGACTGATCTTTACATGAAAAGCTCCTTTACAATAATATATATACCCATTATAAGTACAAACCAACCAAATGCAGTTTTCAGTTTGCTTCCCGGAATTTTCTTTGAAAGTACTATTCCAATAAAAATACCTATTACTGATGCTATGGTAAAAATCCCAAGTAAAGTCCAGTCGATCGCATCGCCATTCTTTAAATCACCGGTAAAACCAATGAGTGATTTAGCCGCAATGATTAACAATGAGGTTCCAACCGCCTTTTTCATTGGCATTTTCGCCAGAAGAACCAAAGCTGGAATGATCAAAAATCCACCTCCGGCACCTACCAGACCTGTGAGCACGCCAACAACAGACCCTTCAAGAAGGATCATTGGATAGTTATAGCTCAATTCTTTTTCTTCGTCATTTTCCTCTTTCTTACCCGGCTTGATCATCGATATGGATGCAGCCACCATAACCACAGCAAACAAGATCATTAAAAGGATAGGCTTGGTTACCTCGAACGATCCAACAGTAAATACACTATCCGGAATAAATGGAACAATAAAAGCACGTGTAAGATAAACTGCAATAATAGAAGGGACCCCGAAGATCAGAGCTGTTTTAAAGTCCACTTTACCCAGCATAGCGTTCTGCACTCCACCAACCAAGGCCGTTGCACCTACAATAAATAAAGAATAAGCTGTTGCCAATACCGGATCAACACCCATGATATAAACCAGGATCGGAACGGTGAGGATAGACCCTCCACTTCCAATTAATCCCAACGATACGCCGACCAATACGGCAAGAATGTAACCCAATACGATCATCTGCTCTTAAATTTAGTAATGTTGTTTAAATGCAAAGATGATACATGATGTTCCTTCTAAACGTTACTCGGGTTACATAAGGAAAATAGAGGATGGTTTTATGCGCCAACCGAGTGATCCACCTCCAACCTCGATACGGTCCGCAAAGGCGTACCACTCGGTCGTCGTTCGGATCGTGTGCCCAGGCAGGCGCCTTGGTATCAAAAACATCCGTAGTTGTTTTCAGTTAACAGGGCCGATTAAAACGTTTTAAATTTCGAATAACTAAAAAGCTCAATATTAGTTAGATTTCATTTCAAATATCCAGCGTTGTATGCTTGACTATTGAAATAGGTGCTATCTCAAGTTAAAAGAGTGAAAATATGTCGAAAAGTACTAAAATGGCTCGGAGAATCGAGGTCTCGATTGGCGAAGTGAGGGAGAAGAAAATTTAATGGCGGCACCGATACCGAAAAGCGCTTGACGTTTGCACGCCCATGCGTGCACTCTTTTCGAGTATCGGTCGCTTATAAATTTTCGCCGAACGGCTTCAATCGAGACTTGATTTTTTCGTTCTTTTGTATCAAGACAAAAGAACTCAGATATTTAAATCCGATTTTTATAAGACGGAATTGATTTTTTGTTTTTAATGACCATCCTCCTGTTCTCAGGTATTTTTAGTAAATTGTGCCGTATAATGATGAAAAAATGAAAAGAACCCTCACTACTGCGCTTTCTTTTTCGATCCTCCTGATCGCATCCTGTGGTAAAGACCCTGTGAGCAATGTGGAATGTCCGGCGGGGCTCGTATCCTTCAGTGCACAGGTTCAACCCATCATCAACCAGAACTGCAATGTTTCGGGTTGTCACGGATTTATGAACGAAGCACCTTTTCAGTTGCTCACACATCAACAGATCGATTCAGCAGTCATCTACGGAAATCTTCTTTTTGCCATCAAGCACCAGTCACCACTTCCCATGCCGCGCATCGATCCTCTCTTACCCGATGCATACATGATGCCGGATTCCCTGATCAACATCATCGAGTGCTGGATCAACCAGGGCCGGCAAAATAATTGATAATTGATAGTTTTTCCGAACTCTTCCGACGAAATGTACCGAGCACAGATCCCCTATACAAGCGCTGTCCGAGTGTTCTGACTTTTCTGTCAGAATGTACCGAGGACAGCGATTACCACTAAACCTTTAGCTTACGGCCACTTGTGCACCCAGATCCCGTCAGCAATGTATTTGTATTTGTTCTGGCCTTCGATTGCCTCTTCCAGCGTAGCGTAGTCCTTTAAACGAACAAGGAAGTAACCGTTGAAGATACCAATGATTACTGCATCATTTAATCCTTGCGCCTGCAGTTTCTTTACAAACTTCTCGGCATTCTCGCGGTATACAAAGCCACCCACTACCAGATGGAAATGACGATCCAGATCGATAGTTCCCGCCACCGGCTGCGGATTAGTTCCATTGATGCGCTTTGCTTCTTCTTCGTTCTTGAGCTGGCGAAGAGCTTCAGCCAATACCTTGCGGTTATCGTCCGTGATCTCGCCTTTGAGTAATGCACGAATAATCGCATCCAGACGGTCGATGCGCTCATCCAGTTCGCGGTACAGCTCATCAGCGTTCACATTGGTACCGCCGCCGTTCTCATTGCCTTTTCTGTCTTCGTTGAAGATATTATATGTATTGTTATTGTTGTGGATCACCGTAGAATCTCCGTAGTTGTTGATCGTTGTGTTGTTGGTATTACGGTCGGCGCCACCATCCACTTCCTCCACCATGATGAGTTCACCTTTCTCGTTGAACTTCTTCTTCTTCACGGTGCGACGCTTTTCGATTATGAAGAACGACTGGTAGAAACCATCCATCCCGTCATAGAGATCCATTGGAATATGGTTTTGTGCAATGTAGAAACGATCACCGATCACGTCTTCATCCATGGAAAGGATGTAGGCCCCGTAAGGCACGTAGAAGCTGAAGTTCCCGTTGAAATCCGTCATGGTGGCCATCGTATTGCCCAGGGTATCGGTAGTAAAGATCTTAATGCCCGAAAGATCGAGGGTAGCCAATACATCCTTCGTGAACTTCTCACGGTCGAGGACCACACTACCTGAAACCTTCACTCCGCGTGTAAATGGCACATAATACTGCTCCCCAATAATGTCAATACTGTCCATGGTGTAGGTGAACCAGCCATCCAGATCCACCAAAGGGATGATCTTGTGCTCGTATTTCCCTACCGGAATATTCACAAACTTCCCTTTTCCGTCTTTATCGGTGAGGATCTCGTGGCCGTTTACCTTGATCACGACGTTCTCCAAAGGTACCTCGTCATTGTCCATGACCTTGTTGCCGTTGAAATCGAGGAAGGCCGTAAAGTTGGCATCCACATATTCGAGCTTACGGAATTTCTTCGGAAGGGGTACTCCGAACTCTTTTTTGATCCCGAAGGAAAGGAAGAAATTACCGAATAAAGTAGTCCGTTCTTCAGGCTCGGGAATATTGGAATAACCCTGGTATTCATAGAATTCCACCGCACGTTCGTTGTTTCGAGCACTCAAACTATACAGGAAGCGAACATCAAAACGCCACCGGTTCTTCGTGAAATAATAAACTTGTGGACCAACATTTAAATTGTTGGAATAGGTCTGATTGTTCCAGCTGTGGTTCAGCACCCACTCCGACACAAAGCGGTTCGCTTTAAACACATACTGGTAGTTCAAACTGGAAAAAATGTACTGCGGGTAGCGTGCACCCTTGTAATGGAAATTCTTTACGGCATTCATGCCCAAAGGACCGTAGTTGTAACGTACATTTGCTGACAAGGTTCTCCAGGCCACCATGAAGAAGGTATTGGCTGTAAACAATTCGGGATAATCAATAGAATCCCTGAATTTATTGTATCCCCCCATTAGGTTCAGGGATAACCGAATGTTGTGATCTAGATTGGTGTAACTCTTATTTAAGTTGATTCCTCGGTAATCCAATTTCCCAAGATCTGTTTCTGTGTAAGTGAAAAATAAACTCGGAATAGCTAAAAAGCTTCCCAATTGCTTTATTCCAAACGAAAGGTTAACTGGAATACTTATTTGATCAAATGTTCCGGTAGAGGATATCAAAGAACTTCTGCGATAGGCCGCTGATAAACTGGTATTGAGTCCTTTAGTGATCTGCCACCTTGTTCTTGATTGAATGAAGAGAATACTGCTTATTTGCCCGCTAAAGACATTGATTAACTGCCTTTGTTGGGCATTTAATAATTGATTAAGTCTATTCTTTAAAAATGAGCCGTTATACCCAGCAAACCAGTTGGTGTTGATCGTTGTTGATTGACTAGGTAAACCTATGTTTTGATTTGTCTGATTCAGACCCAAACGAAAAAACAATGTATGGCCTTTTAATATTCTCCATTGCATTCCTGTCATGTAATCGTTCGTATTGATAGGCAATTGAGTCAATTGAGTGCGTGTGTAACCAAGTGCAGTCTGAAAATTATTATCATCAGTGTTATAGGCAGAACCTAGACTTACAGAGCGAGCAATAACCTGTTGGGCAAAAATACCTGGTGACAATCCGAAAGAAGCACCCACTTGAAAATTCTTACTTATTCGGAAATTACTTGTTATGCCAGATCCTGCACCAATACTAGAAATTGTGCTTTGAAGCAGTGGTATCATTAGGCGTGATCCACCGCCAAAATTGATATTCATTTTGCTGCTTGTATATGTTAGCATTCCATTAAAATTACGCAGTGTGTAATTTCCCGGTGTATAAAAGCTAAATAAGTGTTGAATATTACCCCTGAGGTAAGAATTGTTTTTTAGAGGCATTTCCATTCTTATAACATTCATCCAAATTGGCTGCACTCCAAGAATATTATAAACATTTGAGTACCAAGTCAATGGTATAACAGAACTACCGTAACTATTTACCGTGTAATTATTGGACAATTTAATAAAATCAACGGCACTATTCAACTTCACTAAGTCAGCAGAAACGGATTTAGATGTTCTTCCTTTTACATTCTTGGGCTCAGCTCCCCGGAAATAAATAGTATATCTTCGCGCATCAAACATACTCGTTGGCCGATAATTTTCTAAATCAACTCGTTTGATATTCCGCTGAGGCAGTAACAGGGATGCATTAAAGGTAATCGTGGTATCGGTTCCAGTCTCCACAATAAAATCCAGAAAAGATCGACGCTTTAGACTGTCTGTTTGTAACGTAAGACCCTGTCCCAAGATCTTCCACGATAAGTTGACATCCTGTGCTTCTTCTCCGTTGTTACTCACATTGATCCCTAAGGAGGTTTCATACTGATCGTTCAGGAAGTAAATGCGTGAACGCGGCAACACTTTCATGTCCCAGTCTACACGGCGAGGCTTACCCACCTGGAAGGAACACACCGCATGGGTGCGACCGTCAGTCCCTACTACAAAGACCGAAACATTGTACTTGGTGCTGCCCTTCATCGTTTGCAAATTTGGCAGCAAACGGATCGGGATAAAGATCGAATCGTCGGGTTCGATATTATATACCCTTTTGGAAGAAGTCAATACCTTCCAATCGGAAGGACAGCCGATCTCGAGGTAAAACTCACGGGCAATGCCGTTCTGGTTCTTGACGGAAAGAACGTTGGTTACCACCTCTCCTTCCTTGGTCATGAAGTCGTAATTGAGTACCGTACACACCAAAGGACTATAATTCGGTTTTTGAGCCAATAAGCTATTCGATAGCAACAGGCAGAAAAGCAAGAACCCGAGCGATCTCAGGACAGGGCTTTTCAGCGTGAATACTATGGAACTTTTGTTACTCATAGATCTTCCGAAATACAGAATTTAATGTTCAGCTCGTATTTTCCGGGGGTATAATTGAAAAAGGGACGGATCCGGAAATCCACTACAAAGGCAAATTCCCCGTAACTGGTGAGGTAAGATCCTTCGGAGTTGGTTTCTCCTCCTCCACAGGCTCCTCCGGTTCCTGCAACGTTTGGAAAGTTACCATCATCAATCAGTACAATCTCTCCTCCATTTTCAGGCAAGACAAAGGTCTGCCACGAACCATTCACCTCTGAGGTCGCACAGGCATTGGTCACGCGCACCTCCATCAACGCTATTGTCGGGATGGAACCCGAAGAACCATAGGATGCGGTTTGCAACCATTCCCCATCGGGGGTGGGCGCTCCGCCGTTGTTCACGATCATCCGCAATTTCCAGGCACAGTCCGAATCAGCCGTATCACTGGCTGTAACACGGAGTATTGTTGTTCCGTAATAAGTCATCCCGGAATTGTAATCACTCAGGTCGTCAAATACAAATTCCATCATGCTTCCTCCTGCTTGCTGGTCCAGATCCAAACGACTAAGTGGCCATCCATCACAGCGGAAAGAAGTACTTGTCGCACAACCCGCAGGTAATTGTCCCTGAGCCATGTTACAACTCAACAACAGCATTAGAAAGACAATATAAAGAAGACGTTGGATCATTGAGTAAAAACCTTAAAAATTATGGATAACCATTTCATTTTGTTAAATAAGTGGTGACCCCGAAAGGCCACCACTTTAAATAGATTTTCTTCGAGCCCTGAGTGACTTGCTCCAGCAAGTTGTACCGAAGGTGTTCACCCTGAGTGACTTGCCCCAGCAAGTTGTACCGAAGGGAAGGATTACTGGTTCTCGATCATCAAGTACTTCACGTTCATCGTGTAAACTCCTGGCTGTGCATATGAACCAGCTGCTGCACCCGCAGTTATCAAATCTTCAGCAACACCAGCTTGAGTTGCAGCCATCGGGAAAATAGCTGGAAGACCAGGTACAATCCTGTAATCGATCACAAAGTAGTACGCATTTAAAGCAAGGTTTGCTGCAACCGCTGCTTGAGTCAAATATGAACCACCTGCAACAAAATTTGCAGTACCATCATGTCCAGCAATGTAGTTATCTGTTGCACCTGGTGCAACATAAGCAGAACCTGCTGATACATAGATATTGTTCGTACCTAGAACAATAGGGTTGGCAACCGCTGTAAAGGTAGCACCATAATCAGCAATAACTGCACCGGTGTTGTTGATACCAGCTGGGAACTGGTGCAATTCCAATGCTGACAACGGTAAATCTGTGATACCTGCCAAAGGGTTACCATATTCAACTTGTGGATCCCAAAAACGATCTGCAGCCAGTGCTGCATGCTGTCCTGAAGTACCAGAAGCAAACAAATCCCAAGATACAGTAGACGATGCTGTCAAGATAGTTGCACCATACTGAGTGATTCCCCCGATATATTCAGAGATCTCGTCAAACACGAAGTTCACCTGGTCAGGCGTGTTCATGTTCAACTGAAGAATAGGAACAAGTTCCATCGTTACCGTAACGTTTTCCTCGTCCTGGATCTGCGCATAAGACGCAGTTCCCGCCATTACTGCACCCATCAAAAGGGCACCTTTCATAAACTTTTTCATAGTAATAAAGTTTAAATAATTAATCTTTTCGTTGGAGTTCACGCTCCCCTCCCCTAACGTCGTGTCTGCCAGGCCACACGAATTGCACGCTTTTTAATATTTTTGTTTACCCTGAGTAAACTTGCCTAAGCACGTTGTACCGAAGGGTGTCTTTCAGTCTTTTGTCTTTCAGTCTTTCGTCCCTAGGGCACCGCAAAATCCAATTCTGCCGTCTCTACATAATCCTTACTCCCAAAATCCAGCACTCCCAAGGCATTGTATGATCCTGAAGGGAGATTCGGCAAATCAATATCCAGCGCCCTGGTCGAACCCGGTAATAATGTTGCAGTTTTCGCAGGTATCTTGATGGTTTCACCCGTCGCCATGTTCAGCAGTTCCACATAATAGGTGCAGAAGCCGATCCCGTCACCACTGTTCTTGGCTTTCATGTTGATCTGCTTCTGGTTGGGAGCCAATGCATAACCCGTTAACTCGATCTGGTTGTTCTTCACATTAGGCGGATTCTGGTACACAAAGATCCCAAAACCCATACTTGGTATAATACCCATTCCCATAACATTGGATCCAGCCGATGGAACATTCAACTCCTGTCGCTCCTTGACTTCATCAATTACGATCAAGGACCAAGCCGCGTGAGCAAATTCATCACCAACCGGAACATCCAGCAACACATTAACACTTGCCTTCTGTCCGGATTGAACGGTGATCACTGAAGGCGTCACATACAACCATTTCTTCAAACCGTACTTGTAATCTTCCGGTACTTGCGAGTTCTCCGCCGCGCGGTTAATGTCAGCCGCGAGATAATCCTGCACCTTCACCTGAAAAGTGCGGGCTACATCGGTGTCGTTCGAGATTTTGATCTGTTTGCTCTGCGAGGTACCGGGTTTCAGGGTGAAACGAATCGTTGGCGGGGAAACACTCACACCGCGTGGAACAGTATCCTTGAAAGGGTCGAAATTCGGATCCTGAGCAAGTGCGGATATGCTCATCATCACGAAAAACAATAACATTAAATGGTATATTCCTCTACTCATATCACTCTTCTGGTTTGGTTTGACTTTGGTCAAAATCTTTTTGAATCACTTTAACAGCAAACAGGTCAAAATAAAGCGTTTGATCAGGATCGATAAGCGGTGGGACACCTTTCTTACCATAACCAGCTTCACTTGGAATGATAACCTGCACCTGATCTCCCTCCTTCATTTCCAACATGGCTTCTTCCCAACCTTTGATCACTTTTCCTTTTCCGGGCTCGGCAGGGAAAGGCTTTCCGGTATCAAAAGAGCTGTCAAATACATGCTTCATACCTAGTGAATCGATGGTGTAACCCGTGTAATGCATGAACACTACAGAATTGGTATCGATCTTTGCACCTGTGCCTTCCACCATGAATTTCATTTCCACCTTGGATGCTGTGTTCGCCGTTCTCACAGGTTCTCCTTTGAGGAAGGAAGGCTCTTTGATGGCTTCAAGAGTATACTCAAAAAACACCGTCACGTTTTCCGGAACCAATTTCTTCAATTCCATGCGTGCATTTTCCGGCGGGATGGCCATGATCACCTGGTCACCCACTGAGCTTTGTGTGAGCAGTTTCATCCAGGCAGGATTCTCAATACCTTTTCCGAGACGGAAGTGCTGAGGTTCGCCTTTTTCGTAGGTAGATTCAAAAATATATTTGGCACCATTCGCCAGCAGGTAATAACCAACCAGATTCACATACACGTTGTCGTTGAGCTGCGCATTTGCACCTTCTTCGTTCTTCACAAAACAGTATGAAAACCCGGAAGGATCCTGTGTGTAAGTGATCTTCGCTTCATCAAAGAACGGATCGATCTGCCGCTCTACGTAAACGTCAAATCCCAATGTGCTGTTCCCGGGAACCAGCTGGTTGTCCTTGGCACCATAACCCAAAGAAGGCGGAATAATTAAAGTGGCAGAATCGCCTACCTTCATCAGAGAGAGCCCTTCATCCAGTCCTTTGATGAACTTGTTCACACCATACTGTAGAAGTGAAGTGGAACCGTTCTTCATGGAAGAATCAAAGATCTTTTTCTTGCCGTCTTTCGTGAAGTAGTATCCGGTGTAACGGATCGCTACATAATTTCCTTTTTTAAGTGCTTCGGCATTAGGGTTCTGTTTTACAAAAACATACTCTAGCCCGGAAGGCGTGCGCTTTAATTGGTTGTAGTCCACCGAGTAAAAAGCAGGATAAGTCCCCAATACCTCAAGCTCCATTCGAATGGTTGCATTTTCAGGAACTTTTCCGAATTTCTTATTTCCGTATGCCAGGTAAGGAGGAATAATGAAGGTGGCTTTCTCTCCTACTTTCATCAACTGCACTGCAGCATCAAGCCCTTTCAAAACATCACCGTTTCCTGCAACAAACTCGTAAGGTGCCTCACGGTTATCGGATTTCGCGATCTCAACAGTATCATTCACGAACGATCGGTATACCACACGGACCATATCACCCTTCTGAACGGGCTTGCCTTTTTTAACCTTCAGGGTCAATGCATACTTCAAACCCTCCGGCGAAGTGCTGTACTTGACCTTACCTTTCTGGGCAGAAAGGGCAAAAGGAAGGAACAAAAGAAGTAGTAATAAGTTCTGCATGCGTCTGAGAAGTGCAAAAATTATGCTTTATTTAATACGTTTCTGTAAATCAATACATTACAAACTGAAGCCTTCTTTCACTGTTCCCATTTTGGGAAAACCCCTCTCATTCTACCACGCCACGATGGTCTTCTCTGTACAGTTCTCGTTTACTTTTATATACATCCCGGCAGGTACACCTTCCAGGCTCTTCAACTTTTTACCCGAAAGATCCAGGTAGTAGTCGGGCTGCTCACAACGGCAAGGAACCACATTCGGATCTTTGTTCAATTCAAGGAAAAGGTCAATGCTTTGTCCCCAGGTATTTCCGGAGTAGGCATCCTTCATATCATTGGAGCGCGGATCCAGCATTCTGATCCTCAACGCCAGTGAACCATTGTTCAATTCACTCAACTCCAGAGGAACCTGTGCTGCACCCTCGGCAAAGGTCAGCGCCACTCGCTCATCCGTTGAGAATACACCGTTGCGGTCTAGATCAGCCCAGATGGCATAGGCATAGTCAAAACCTTCATCTTCCGGCTGAAAATCAAAAGCAAGAACAGTGTTGTCTACTCGTTGAACCTCTGACATCAGTAAATAACCATCAGCAGAAACCACTTCTGATCCACTGATCGTCTTTCCGTCGATCTTAAAGGATGCAATAAGGTCTTTACTCTCACCGTTGAGATTGGCAAGTATTTGTGTCGCTTCAGGACGGGCACACAGCTGGGCTGAGCTAAGTGAAACATGAAGGTCGTCAAGAATGAACGTTCCTGCCTCACCATGCGACTTCACATGAACAGTTCTGTCTGAAGCCGGACCGGGTGACAGCTCAGCGATCACCTGCCGGTATCCTGCCATTCGGTGATCAACATGAACTGCAACAGTGGATTTACCTGAAGAAAACTCAAGAACCGTTTCTTTACCTCTCGGATCTACATGACAACTAACAATGATCTTTGAAAGTCCGGAATTCAATTCAGCTAACGGAATAGTGGCTGAGAAATGTTGTCGCTGGGCAAGCAGATGTTGCTTACCTGAAAGAGGTTGTACAGAAGAAAGTTGTGCGTAATTGTAAGTTTGAAAAATCAGTTTGTCGTTATTCTCGAAATTGTCGGAAACAAAATACGACGCATGAAGGGACGAAGCCACAGTCAAGGTCACAAGTACCGTGTTTACAATTTTGAGCATAGGTCTGAGTTATTAGCGACTCCACCTATGAAATTCTTATGCCAAAATAACAATTTACAAGTTTATACTACTGTTTTTCAATGCTTTAAGTAAATTCTACTAAAAAATAACAACTTGAAACAAAGTAGCTTAATCTACATTTGGGAATAATAATTCCCAAAACTGGAATCAAATCCCAAATCTTCAAATCTCCAAATCTCCAAATCCCAAATCAAAAAAAAAGATCCGCATTCCTGCGGATCTTTTTCTGGAAACCATTCATTACTATGAAAACAAACTATTGATTAAAATTTAAGAACCTTCTCTGAAAACACCTGCTTACCGTTCACCATTCCTCTTACGAAGTATGTTCCTGCTGCGTATGTTGTAACATCGATCGTTTGTGTGCCGTTCGCTGCAGATGTCTGTGCAAGCATTCTTCCGCTCTGATCAAGGATCACCACTGTTACCTCAGTATCCGTTCCGTTCACTACCTGGATGTAATCCGTAGCCGGGTTCGGGTAAACCGACAGCTGAACAGCTGCTGTATCTTCTGTGATTCCTGCTGTAGAAGTTGACTGCTCATCTGTTTCTGTTGTTCCGGAAGTCGTGTTCCCGTCAACACCTTCCAGTGAAGGATCGTTCAGTTCTACGCTCACTGTTGCTGTACAACCGTTGGCATCAACTACCTCAAGTGTGTATTCTCCTCCGTTCAAACCAAAGATATCTTCAGTTGTTGCTCCGTTGCTCCAGTTATAGATATAAGGTGCTGTGCCGCCGATCACTGTTGCGTCAACTGATCCTGTGCCGCCGGTTAGTCCGTCAATACCTGTTGCAGTTGCCACAAGTGCCGCAGGCTGCTCGATCTCATAGCTCGCCCAAACTGAACATCCTGTTGCGTCGCTGATAAGTACGCGGTAAACTCCTGCACTAAGTTCTGTAAGGTCTTCTGTAACTGCTCCGTTGTCCCAGCTGTAGGTATACGGTGCTGTTCCGCCTGTTACCGTTAGGTCGATCGCTCCGTTGTTCTCTCCGTTGCACTGAATGTGTGTAAGCTCAGCATCGTGTGAAAGAAGAGTGATCGTATCCAGTACCACTTCTCCGTTGCGGATACATCCGTTTGCATCGGTTACCGTGTAGCTGTATACTCCCGCCTCAGTTGCTGTAAATTCCATTCCCTCAGCTCCTGTTGACCATACTGCCGTGAACGGCGCATCACCTGAAACAGCATCAAGTATAACTGTCTGATCTGTTGTTTCACAATGTGTGATCACAGATGACTCAACAACCAGTGTTCCGAAGCTCATTGCCTGTTCGATCGCTGCTTTTGCGTTCAATCGTCCTGTTCCAAGCATGCCGGTATAAAGGGGATTCACTGCGTAGATATCATCTGCTGATGACTTAAGGATATGAGTAACATTCTCTGGCGTCAGACAAGGATTAACGGAAAGGATCAAGGCTGCTGTTCCTGAAACATACGCTGCTGCATATGAACTTCCTGTTCCGTTAACATAGCTGCCTGATGCACTCGTGATCGCTACATCGTAACCCGGTGCGCAGATATCTACAGTTCCGTTGTGCTGGTGTGTGATCGATGGATTCCCAGGGAAACGCTGGTGATTATCCTGTGGACCTACTGATGTTACTGATAGCACATGCTCGTATGACGCAGGGAATGCAAGGTTGCTTGCTCCTCCGCAAGTCGTTCCGTTTCCTGCTGATGCGATCACAAGGGATCCGTTGTTGTATACTTCAGTGATAACATCCTGTGCATACTGGCTGAAAGTACATCCTGATACCCAGCTCGCATTGATGATCTTCGCTCCTGAATATGATGCCGCAAGGATCTCATTGTAGCTCATCCCGCGAAGTTGTAGTTGAGTGTTGTAACCAATAGAACTCTTCCCTACCGAGTTGTTCGTACCTCCTCCAACGGTGATCGCAACAGCTGTTCCGTGTGCGATGTTCGAGTTGGTAAGACCTGTACTCATGTAAGTGTACTTACCCTGTAGTTCTTCGTGCTGTGGATCAAAGTTCGTATCGGTGATCCCTACTAGTACTGAAGATGATCCGGTTGTATAGTTCCACGCCTCCTGTGCCTTGATAAGATTCAATGCGTAATCGTTCGGAACAGACAGATAAAAATCATCCGGTGTGAAAAGTGCCTCATACTTCGGCCCGATCTCAGGAGAAACAAAAAGATCGTGCTTGCGCGCTACCGCAGCAAGTAGATCATTCTCATCACAAGAACAGCTAATTTCATAAACATCCTGAAGACCTGCATTACGTGATGATGGAAATGCTTTCGCTACTGATTGTACATTGTACGATTCAATTAACGTGTTGAACTCTTCTGAAGAAGTATTCAACGTTGCTCCTTCACCTGTAATAGACAGTGACGATGCTGAAGGGATCTTTACCCATACAGAACCTTGCTCCTGTCCAAAAATAGATCCGCTTGTCATGGCCATTGCAACAACCAGTGTAGTGATCTTTAGTGCTGTAGTCTTCTTTGTTTTCATCTTTTAGTGTTTTTGTTGTTTCCTGAGACAAATATCAAAACACTACACAACACTCTTTTATGATCAACAACAGTTCATCAGCATTTCACGTAATCACCGCAATTTGAATATACGTACTACTACGTACTCAACCCTGTAAAGAATAAAAAAAGCCGTGGAAAACTCCACAGCTTCTCAAAAAATCAACTCATCCTCAAATCTTCGAATCTTCAAATCTCCAAATCAAAAATCAAAAAAAAAGATCCGCATTCCTGCGGATCTTTTTCTGGAAACCATTCATT
>CAZQKN010000002.1:511360-519886 GCA_964593935.1 uncultured Akkermansia sp.
CGTGGAAAACTCCACAGCTTCTCAAAAAATCAACTCATCCTCAAATCTTCGAATCCCGAATCCCAAATCTGATTACAGCCCTTGCATCCTCACTACCGCCATCGATCCGTCAACGAACGTAACGTGAACAAAGTAAACTCCGGGACTGAGATCTTTCGTCTCAACGGCATATTTACCTTCTGTGGTAAACAAAGTAAAATACTGCTCCCTTGAATGAGCATCGTAGAGACGAATATTCTCTATTTCATGCGGATCTTTGTCAATTATAAATTCGTCTTTGAATGGATTCGGATAAACAATTAGATCAATTAAAGAAAGTTCAGAAATACCACTTACATCATCTACGATCACCTCAACTGATGAAATACATCCGTTCGCATCACTAACCGAATAAGTGTAAGTACCTTCAGTGGTTTGATTAAACATACCTGTGCCATTGTACGGAGGTGTTCCTCCGGATGCAGAAATAACAATATCAGAAATACAGCCTTCGCATGTTATCGGTGTTGCACTGCCACTAACGATCAATTCCGTCGGTTCATCCAGTATGTAGTTGAATTGTGCTACGCATCCGTAGGCATCTGTCACATCAAGCACATAAGTACCTGCTCCGAGCTGATCGGCATTAGCTGAAGTACTTCCTGTGGACCAGTCATAGGTGAGTTCTCCAAATCCACCGCTGATCACTGAAGTAACCGAACCATTCTCGTCACCGTTACAAAGTGGTTCTACGAGTGTCGGAAAATCACTGAAAACCGGATAAACGATTTGCGCCGAATCAGATGCTGAGCAACCCATGGCATCCATAACGGTATAAACGATGTAAGAATCGTTTTCTATCAGCACATCAGCAGCGCTGACAGTTGAGCTCTCGATGGTATTGCCGGATGACCAGCTGTGACTTGAAACACTGTTTCCCTCAAAAAGTGTCAAACTCCAACTGTATAGAATTCCATTTGAACCTGACGCCGCATCGGTAACACGCAAATTCCATGTCCCGTTCGCAGATCCACTTAAATTAGTAAAAGGTTCTAGTGGTAAAAATGTGCCGGTAAAAGGTGCTGAACTGCTCTCAGTTGTCTCGGTAGCTGACATGGAGAATGTAGTACTGTAAAATCCGGGACCTGAACCTTGATTCAGCTCAGTGAGTAGGATCGAGCTGCCGTCTGGCGCGATAAGATCAAAACGAAGCTCCGTTACATTCGGATGCACCACTGAATCGATCTCGACGGCAAGCAATTGAGCTGCAAAACCACCTGAACCACTAACAGTGAGCGGTATTTCTATTCCGACATTGTTACCATCCGGTAAAGCAACAGGTAATGATGTGTATTGGAAGTCAGGAAGTATATTGGAGGTCACACCATTAACGGGCGAAGAAACACTCAGGTTCACCGTAGACAAAAGACACGCTGTATCCTCATACACAAGGACAGGAGAAGGATTCTGACCATATAGCCAAACGATCAAACTGTCCTCAAAAGTACCACCAACCGGTTCGATAGTTGCATGGAGATCGAATTCATAAGCCCCCGGAGAAGTCAGGTCAACAGTTTGCGAGAAGGTGAAAACATCTTCTGCACCGATCGCCAATGATCCTGAACTGATCGTTTCAGTGATCAAAGCACTGTTTGGACCACTGATTACTGCGATCAGCTCCATTGGAAGAGCAGTAAAATCAAGCGGTACATATCCGGTATTGCGTATCCGAACCTGCACCTCCTCCTGAGCAGAATAACAAGAAGATTGAGCTGGAGTTACCAACTCAAGCAATGAGATCTTTTCCTGAGTTGAATTGAAGAGATTGATATTGTCAAGATGCAGATTAAAAGCTGTACCATTACCTACACCATCGTCTGCTTTGAATGCCAAAATGATGTCCTGACCTTCATAATCTCCCAGGAAATATTCAAAATTGGTCAGCTGGTTACCAATGAGATCACCGAATTCGAAAACAAGAACCTCGGTGAAGGTAAAACCACAGTCTTCGGAAACCATGAGACTGAATCGATCGTCGGGATCGAAAGACCCATTTCCAACTACAGAAGATGCATCCGTGAGAGCAAGATCGAAAGACACAAAAGTATTAAAGGCTGCCGTTAGCTTAGGACCTGTAATGTATGAGACATTGTTCCCTGAATTATAATTGTATGATGCCGTAACATTGTTCGCAGACCCGAGATTTGTAGAAGATGTCCAAGAGGAGTTTCCCGTAATTGGCTGCAATGAAGTAGTTTCATTCCAACCCGGATATGCAAGATTAAGATCAGTACCACTGTAATCGGTAAATGGTACCTGGATCGGCAGTACAATGGGAACAATATTTTCAAGAAGAAGATCTGTTGAAAGGTCATTCGAACTGTTTTGGTCCCCTGCAAGGGTAAGTTGGCAAGTGATCGTATAATCTCCATAAGCACTCATGTCAATTGAACCTACAGTGATATTGAGGTATTCCAGTGGTCCTAAAGGTATCGACCCATTTAGATTGTTATCTGAGACAGTAAAATTCAGAGTAGTAGGAATCGGACCGTCAACAGTAACCTCAATATTCAAGGGTTTCAATATAAAATCATGCGGCAGATAGGCCATATTGCGAATTCGAATAGCTACCGTTTCCTGATCCGTGAAACAGTCATCGAATACCGGTGTCAGGAAAGACGTGAAAGCAAGATCATTATTGATCAGTGAGAATTCATCTGCACCAATATCAGGTGTTGCCTCACGAGCCTGGCCATCTATATCTACTGTAACCCATGTAATTCCACTCATGGAACCGGTACCGTCCAAAGCAGCTGAAAGAACGTGCAGATCGGTCTGGTTGTTGGTGAATTCGGGATTAACGCTGATAGAGTTTGCATCTTGTGCAGAGGCAGCTGTCCACAATGGTAAGGCCGCATAATTAGTTGCTGTGGCTGATGTTTTCCGAACCAATGCCCCATTTACCCCATCAAGTACATAAATATCATTGAAATTCGATACCGATCCGGCAGCCGCAATTGTCAGATTAGGCACAACCATACCATAATGGAAGGGTGATCCTGATTGACCCGTTGTAAAATTGGCCAGTACATTATTTCGAATGTTCACCGTTGGACCGGTTTGGATAACTTCCAGACAAGTATTAGAGACATTAGCACATGAGGTTCCATCCATACTCACGTTGTTGAAATCTACATTCAGAACACTTGTTGCTGGTACTGCTGTGAGAGGCTGAATACTGAGACCCTTCAGAATGATCGTTCCGGTTACATTAGTTAATGCCGTAGTGATGTCACTTACAAAGTTGTTGAAAACGTTTGCAGAGCCGCCACTTGCAACCACACACCGTATTCCCGAAATAACTGTAGTGGCAGTTGTGGATGAACTTCTTAATCCTCGAATAATATTACCACTGATCTCAGATAACCCAAGAGAATTGCTGACGTAGATACCATCAAGCACACTGCCCGACGGAACTGTCATGTTGGTCACTGTATTTCCCTGTATAAGGACATCCCTCGCGTTGGCATAGAAAATACCATAACTAGCCCCTGCTCCTCCCATAGAATTTGGTGTATCGTTTCCAAACTGACAGTTCCTGACAGCAACAAATTCATCACGATTATTCGTATTTGAATTGATACGTACGCCGTTCAATGCATTAATGATCGTTAGATTTTCATATATATTGTAACTGTTTGTTCCCGCCAGAGATGTTGGGGCCACTGTGGTCGTTTGAATAATGGCAATATTCTGAGTATATAGCTGATTGTGTGTCACAGTCAGATTTCGGAGCTTATTGTATTGTGATCCATTCGTGGCAGAAGCATTGTTCACTCTTATCGGATACTCAATATTCGCCGCTGAAGTTCCTGGATTTGGATCAACAGTAACATCGATTCCATCAATCGTAATGTAATCTACACCGTTAAGTGTTATTGCCGCGTCCGAGGAAGTAGTGCCGCCAGACGAAAATATCACAGGATTAGAACCGCTTCCTGAACGAATAAATCCAATGGTATCAGTCACGGTTCCCGTCTGAGTTATGGTTAAGGGTGAATGATCGAAGATTTGTCCGGCAGAAACATCGAAGCGAACATCACCGGCAATTCCATAAGTATTGAGATAATTAATTGCATCACTGAAATTATTAAAATTAGAACCGGGATTTGGAATTGCCGCAGAAGTTGGGAGCAAGTTATTGATGGTATACGCTCCATTTAACGGTTGACCGAAATTAGAAACCTGGGACGTCAAACTTATATTGTCTATTGCAACCGGCGTTCCTGCACCGCTGTTATTGTCATTCTGCCACGTAAAGATCAAGCGAAAAGTCGTTCCTGCAAGTGCCTGTGGCAGATCGACTGAAACCTGGGTATAACTAAAAACATTGGCAGGATCGGTAAAAACAAGCGTTGCTCCTACAATATCGGTCAAGGATGATAAAGGCTCATTTGCAAGGGGAAAAACCGATGTTGGGGCCGTGTAGACTAATAATCGGTCGAATAGGGTCTCTCCTGGATTTTTGTACTGAAAGGTAAGATTGATAAGATTCTCTCCTGCGGGAACGGTAACATCGCGATAGAAATGAGAGGTCTGATAAGCTCCGGTATTATAAACATAATCTGCTCCTGAAGTAGCCGATATAAAAGCAGCATTGTTACCTGCAAATGAACCCGGAACACCTGATGCTCTCCATGTATTTGTAGTTGCCTGGACAGGTGTCCAACCATTCGCAGAAATACTTGCACCTAACTCAAAACCTCCCTCTGATAAAGGGTCTATTAGCTGAGTTTGAGCTTGTAGAAACTGACTGAAAAATAATGAAGTGATAAAAAAGTAAAAAGAAATAAGTTTATTGCCCTTCAACACGAATGGTTTTCTGTAGTAGCTGATGTTCTTTTTCATCTTTGACGATAAATAGATAATTACCGATTTCAAGGTAATTCAAGTTAATAGTGTATGAATTAAATCCATCTTTGGTAGCTTCAGTCGAAAGGTAAACTTTTTCTCCTTTTTCACTATTGAGCTCAATCTTGATCTTTTCTATATCAAGATTGTTTTCAAAAACAAATTGCATGAAACCGCCAATGACATCCGAAATATACGCTTTTTCTATGACACTGTAATGCTCTGTGTTCGGATTAACGGTTTCAGGATCCTGCTGATCGAGCTGTGAAGAACAGCCACCATTCGAAATAAGGTCACTGTAACGCATCGTACTGCTTCCGCATCCGGTGACAGATTTAACAGAAATTACTCCTGAAATAAAGGCTGCATCGACAACAACCTGAATAGAAGATCCACTTTGACTGGTATTCGGTGCAAATGACATTCCAACAGGTAATCCCCAAATGTAGGATGTCGCACCCGCAACAGGATCAACAAAATACGTTAAAACATCACCCGGACAAGCTGTCAATTCTCCAAAGATTTCAGAAGGAAGAATTGGTGAGAGACCAATTATCAAACTGGAAGAACCTCCACTTCCACATGAATTGGATGGCTGTACGGATATTGCTCCACCGGTGAACTGAGCGTTATATTGTACGGTCACTGAAGTTGTACCCTGACCACCGGTAATAGTTGCATTCGATGGAACAGTCCATGTATAGGCTGTAGCCCCGGAGACCGCACTGATCGAGTAGGTATACGATGACCCTGCTGTTATACATGACGGTCCACCAATAGAACCGGCTGATGGCGGAGCCGTAGTCAATGAGATGATCTGTTGATAGGATTCCCCACAGAAAGTAGTTACAGAAACAGACAGCTGACCTGAGCTGAATCCGGAAGCGAATGAAACAGAAATACTCGCTGTGTTCTGACCACTGATAATAGTTGCACCTGATGGAACAGTCCAAGTGAAGGTATTGGCGCCTAATGGAGGATTAAGACTGTACGTAGCCGATCCGGAGCCAACAAAAGAACATACCCCTAATGGTCCATTAATAGCAATTGACTGCGGTGAACCACCACCGGAAGGACCAACAAGTTGTAATGCGGTTGACTGACTCAAACTACATCCATTACTTAAAACAACACTGATCGATCCACCTGCAAATCCATTTGTAAATTGCACACCGATCGTATTTGTCCCGGATCCACTTACAATTGAAACACCTGAAGGAACGTTCCAGATGTAATTAGTAACACCACTGACACTAGGTGTTGAGTAGGAAATTGTTTGTCCGGTACCAACGTATGAGCATACTGATTGTGGACCTGTTACACTCGTTGCAGCTGCCAATGAAGGTGTGGAAACGGTAAGATAACGCATTGTCGAGCTACCACATTCATTAGCAGACTTCACGGACATTACACCACTGGTAAAGTTCTGGAATGCAACATAAACAGAATCATTCGTAGTTGGTGTAGAGATTATCGTCGCTCCTGTTGGCATTCCCCAAATGTAATAGCTCGCGTGGGCAACTGAATCAACTCTGTAAAGCTGAGAAGGAACTGCCGTACAAGCCGTTGCTGAGCCAATTATTGCGGTCGGAATTGCCGGAGGAGCCAGAATAAAGAACTCAGCCGCAGGACTGGAACCACATAAATTGGTTGCTACAACTGACAACATTCCACTGTTGAACTGACTTGCGAATTTAACTCGAACTGAATCAGTTTCTTGTCCAAAAAGAATAGTCGACATGAACGGTGGTGTCCAGGTGTAAGTATCAACTCCGGGTACGTCAACTACTTCAAATGTAACTGTTGTGTTAGGTAGTCCACAAGCACTCGTTGTCAGGAATTCAGGTGCAAAAGGAACAGATGTTACCTCAAGCTCGGCAACATCAGAGCCTCCACTGTAATTGGCGTTAAATATGATCTGTCCTGACACAAAATCGAGTTGATCTATGAAAACATCTATAGAAATTACACCCGGCACATTCAGATCTTCATCTACAATTGTCAATCCGGTTGGCATTGTCCATGAATAGCTTGTTACACAAGGTGGAACAGCAATTGAAAAACTCGCTTGTGAATATCCGCAAAGGATCTGATCACCCAAAATCTCCCCGATTTGGCAGTCGAGAACTTCAATGATAATTGTATTGGATGTAGCAGGATTATTGGTTAAACACTGCTCTGAAGAGTTGGAAATAACCACCACCCACACGTTGTCACCGTTTTGAAGTGTCGTTGTTGTATATGATGCATCTGTCGCACCTGAAATGGCATTGCCGTTCACAAACCACTGATAAGTCGGCGCAGAACCTCCGTTCGTAACCGTTGAGTTAAAGGTTACTGATTCACCGGGAACGATGCTGATATCACTCGCTGTAATAGTGACACTCACAGCTAAAGGAGCTGTAACAACGATATTCGCTTCAGTTTCCGCCTGACAACCATTGAGTATACCGATTACAGTCACTGTTGTAGGTTCATTTGGAGCAGCCGTTGGCGTTACCGTCACCGTGTTCCCTGTAGTTGTATTAAGTATCTCAGCTGGCGACCAGATGTAGGTATCGGCACCGCTTGCCGTGAGGACAGTCGATCCTCCCTGACAAACCTCCATCACTCCATTCACAAGAAGTATTGGTGACGGATTAACTGTAACTGTTGTAATAATTGACGTTGCCTGACATCCGTTCGCATAAGTGACTGTAACTGAGTAATCACCGGATTGAGTGACTAAAATACTTGGATCTGTTGATCCATTAGACCATAGGTAACTTTGAGCAGCTCCAGTAAATAGTGTAACCTGACCTCCTTCACAAAACGTTGTCGGACCATTAGCCGAAATAACTGGAACTGGTGCGGCATTAACAGTCACCACAGTCGCTGCTGATGTCGCCTGACAACCGTTTGTATTCGTTACTGTTACTGAGTAAGAATCAGACGTAGAAACAGTGATCGACTGTGTCGTTGCTCCATTACTCCACAACCAGCTTGTTCCGGCGCTTGCCGTTAAGGTAACACTACCACCCTCGCAGAATGTTGTAGGCCCTCCCGCACTGATCGTTGCAACGAATTCTGCAGGTTCCGTGATCGTTACTGATGCTGTTGTCGTACAACCGTTCGCATCCGTTACCGTTACCGTGTACGTTCCTGCTGCCAATGATGAAAGATCCTCTGTCGTTGCTCCGTTCGACCAGCTGTAAGTATACGGTGCTGTGCCTCCCGTTACCGTAAGGTCTATTGCTCCCGTAGAGTTGCCGTTACACAGTACATTGGTCTGGGTCGTGCTCGCTGCAAGTGCCGCTGCAGGTTCCGTGATCGTTACACTCGCTGTTGTCGTACAGCCGTTCGCATCCGTTACCGTTACCGTGTACGTTCCTGCTGCAAGACCCGTTGCCGTAGCGGTGGTCTGTACTGGACTTGTATTCCAGCTGTAGCTGTATGGACCTGTTCCACCCGATGCTGTCACCGTAGCTGTTCCCGTAGCGTTACCAAAGCATAATACGTTGGTCTGTGTTGTGCTTGCAGCAAGTGCTGCTGCAGGTTCTGTGATCGTTACACTCGCTGTTGTTGTACAGCCGTTCGCATCTGTTACCGTTACCGTGTACGTTCCTGCTGCCAATGATGAAAGATCCTCTGTCGTTG
>CAZQKN010000003.1:0-226702 GCA_964593935.1 uncultured Akkermansia sp.
CCCAGAGAACTATTTTTTGACCAACAGAATGTTGCATGAAAATACACTTTAACTTTAGTCAAAATCCTGCCCTAATATTGGGGAGCATTACATAATTTCTCATGGGGCTAACCTATTACCTAATAATCTTAAAACTATCAATCACTTATTTGTTTTTGATGGTGTGTCAATTTTTTTCGTGTTAAGTGGCTTTCTTATTGGTGGTATTTTAATTAAACTTTTTCATGAAGCTCAAATAAACTTTGAACTAATGAAAAATTTCTGGATACGTCGGTGGTTCAGAACACTACCAAATTACTTCTTTGTACTTATTTTGCTTTGTATACTTAACATCTTATTCAATCAGGACTTTTCTCTAAAACATGTCAATAGATTTTTCTTCTTTTCTCAAAACATTTTTAGTCAACCGCCATCTTGGTTTTTTCCAGAATCATGGAGTTTGAGTGTTGAAGAATGGTTTTATCTTATTTTACCACTAATAATATATTGTTTCAATAAACTTTTAAAATGTGAATTTAGGAAAAGCCTATTATTAATTAGTATTGGATTGATAGTTATAATAACGTTATTTCGCGTCAATAGATATTTTGAAGTAAGCATAGAAAACTATGATGACTGGGATGATTTATTTCGAAAGCAAGTTTCAACAAGATTAGATAGTATATTATACGGAATTATTGGTGCCTACATAAAATATTATCTGGTCGATTTATGGATTAAATTTAGGAACTTATTATTCGTTTTAGGAATTATAATGTTTATTACTGCCAAATTTATTATCCCAGAAATAACTGTCATAAGCAGTTTGTATTCGTGTGTATTTAGTTTCTCTTTAATTTCACTGGCAACTCTCTTTTTAATTCCATTTTTCGATCAAATAAAAACTGGAAGTGGCTTTTTATTTAAATCGATAACATATATAAGCCTGAGCTCTTATTCCATGTATTTATTAAATCTTTCTATTATTCAAGACTGGATTTTATTCAAAATACCATTCGAAAATTTTTCATTGTCTCTAGATTACATTTACTTAATTAGATATATACTTTACTGGTTTTTAGTTTTAACCTTATCAATTCTATTGTATAAATATTTTGAAGTTCCTTTTACTAATCTACGAGATAAAGTGAAAAAATAAACTTATATCGATTTTTCGAAATTTTAAGAAGTGAAAAGATTTTTCTCCATTATAATCCCAACCTATAACAGGTCCGAATTTATTGGACGTGCAATTCAAAGTGTGCTAAATCAGAATTTTGCAGATTGGGAATTGATAATTATTGATGACGGGAGTACGGACAATACAGAATCAATGGTTGATTCATTCCGGGATGATCGAATCACCTATTATTACCAGGAAAACCAAGAACGAAGTGCTGCCCGAAATAAGGGAATAGAATTATCAAAAGGTGATTGGATTTGCTTTTTGGATAGCGATGATGAATATTTACCAAACCATCTTAGTTCTCTCAAAAAGGCAATCGATAATGATCCGATCCCTCGATTGCTGATTACAGGACACTACATTTCGAAAAATGGTGTTCAACTTAAACATCCCTTGATCTCTAATGATCAACAATCACAATTGGAAGAAATCTCACGAAAATTCATTTTAATGAATTCAGTTTGCGTGAATCGATCAATTGTAAATAAGAATAACTTTAATCTAAATTTTAGAATTTGGGAGGATACTCATTTGTGGTTGCGAATTGCCGCTCAATTTCCAGTTCAACAGTTGGAAGAATATACATGTATTCAGAATGTACATGGAGGGAGTACAGTTGTTCAAGGACTCAGGATTGTTAAACTATCAGAAATGGATCAGTATATTAATGCTATTCAAGACCTCAGAGATAACTATTCCGAGCTATTCAACAGTAAATTGAATGATAGTTTTTTTAACAACTATATAGCTGAAAAACATAAAATGTATCTTTACCAAGCCAGACAAAATAAGCAACTATATGTTGCATTAGCGGTCTGGTGGAAAGCAACATTTCATAAACCATCATGGTATTTGTTGACAGAATTCCCAAAGATCTTCTTAAACCAACTGAACATTGGCATTCATGACCGATAGACCTTTGAACATATTGATCGTTGCCTCGTGGTATCCGGATAAGGAAAATCCTACTTCAGGATCATTTATTTACGAGCAGGCTGAACTTTTAAATTCCAGAGGCCATAATGTCACTATTTTACACCCATTTTTGCTGGGTTCTTTTAAAAAAACGTACCGTCAAAAAACGCATATAGAACATTCCATCGAAAATGGTAATACTGTGATCAGAGTTGGCGTGCGCTCAGTATTCCCGGGGATTAGAGTGATGTCTTACAAATATTGTTTTCAAGCTTGTCTCAAAGCATTTAGGCAATTTTCTATAGATTTCAATGACTTTGATTTGATTCATAGCCACGCCGCCTTTATGGGTGGGTATATTGGCATGAGTATTTCAAAGAATTTTAATATTCCACAGGTTCATACAGAACATTCTTCAGGTCTGATCTTTGAACCGGATCAGTACTCGTATTCTGATATTAGAATCCTTCGATCTATTTATAATCATGCTGAACGATTATTATTTGTAAGTACATTTGCTAAACATAAAACTTGTCAATTCCTTCAAATATCTAATTCAGTTAAAATTGATGTTTTACCAAATCTGGTAGCTGATCAATTTTTTAAAACAGATGTAAAAATTGATATATTGCCTATTAAGTATTTGATTATCGGGAATTTTATCCCGGTCAAAAACCACGAATTATTATTAAGGGCTTTTTCAAAATTTCAAGATCAATTTCCTGAAGTAGAACTTTCCCTGGTAGGAGATGGGCCTCTTCAACAAGATCTGAAGCACATGGTAAAGTCATTAGGATTAAAAAATATCATTTGGAAACAACGGCTCGGAAGGAACGGAATCTTGGAACAATTGAAAACACACCAAGTTGTTCTTTCTACAAGTCAAGTAGAAACCTTTGGCCTTTCTCTTGCCGAGGCTCAGGCTATGGGTAAACCTGTTGTTGTTACAGCTTCAGGAGGGGTAAGGGATATTGTCACAAAAGAATCAGGGATAATCACTGAAATGAGTGCTGAAGATTATGCAAAAGGATTAGTTTCGATTCAAAAGAATTACACTAAATACAATGCATATTCTATACGAAAACAGGCTTATCAAAAATTTTCCTCAGATGTCATTTATAAAAAGCTATTGGCAATATATCAGTCCGCTTTAGTATGATTTGCTATCTTTAGAAGGTGAAAAAGCTCCTCATTCTCGCCTATGATTTCCCGCCCTATGTATCGGTAGGTGGCTTAAGGCCCTACAATTGGTTCAAATATTTAAAGGAATTCGGAGTTGAACCGATCGTTGTTACCCGACAATGGCAGAATCTTCACGGGAATCATCTGGATTATGTCACCGAGGGTTACTCTACAAATGTTGTAGTTAAGAATTTTGACTACGGGATTAAGATCTGCACTCCCTACACGCCTAATTTAAGCAATCGACTGCTTCTAAAGCATGGAGAGAACAAATTCCGTTTGTTGCGAAAGGCAATATCAGGATTTTATGAATTTGCTCAATTCCTGTTTCCGGTCGGACCGAAATCAGAAGTCTATGTTGCGGCAAGAGAATATTTAAAACACAACAAAGTGGATGCGATCATTGCCACCGGTGATCCATTTATCCTATTCATGTATGCATCGCAGTTGAGCAAAGAATTTAGAATTCCTTGGATCGCCGATTACAGAGATCCATGGTCCCACAATCAGGAATACGCAAAATCAGGCGTCCAGCGGATATGGAACCGGTTTTTTGAAAAACGAACCGTACAAACAGCCTCTTATATCACAACGGTTTCAAGTTTCGTTCACCATAAGATAGCTAAACTGATCCCCGGAAAGCCGTTTAGTATTCTTCCAAACGGATATGATCCGAAGGTGATTGACAACGTTTGTAAACTTCCGCAAGCAGAGGATGCCTTAAACATTGCTTTCGTTGGTACTATCTATAACTGGCACCCGATCGAGAGTTTTTTAAGAGTGGCGGAACAATATGCGCTTGATAACCCTGAAGTCAAGATCAAATTCAATTTTTACGGCACGAATGTTCAGGAGGAATTGAAGAGATGGATCAATGAAAAATATCCTGCACTGAAAGAACATGTTTACATTTCATCCCGTATGCCGAATGCTGAACTTCTTGAACAATTGGCGCATAACAATGTGATGCTCCTGTTTAATTACTATTCCTACATGGGAACCAAGATTTTCGATTACCTTGGAATCCGACGTAAAATGATGCTGTGCTATTCAAACGATCCGGAAGCAAATGAACTAAAAGAAAAATATTATCGAATCGAAGAACTGGAATCAGAATCCAGTCAACTTCAAGCCGACCTCATCGAAGAAACCAACTCCGGTATCATCGTCAAAGATGCTGCACATTTAACAGAAGTGTTTAACGATCTTTACCAAGAATTCCAGTTAACCGGTCAGATTGCTTGTCATTCATTTGGGGTAGAAAAATATTCTCGTAAGATCCAGGTTGAAAAACTGGCGCAAATTGTAAAATCGCTTTGATCAACACTATGTCACTCCACACCCACTGTCTCGTGTGCAATTCATCGAACCTCAAGCCTCTTAGCGCCTACGAAAAAGCACACTTGTGCAAATGCAGTGACTGCGGCTTCGTATTCGCTCAACACATCCCAAGCGAACAGGAACTGATCGATTACTACGACGGATACGGGCGCAACGATTACCTTTCACTGGTGACCATCAAGCGTTACAATGAGTTGCTCGATGCCATGGAACCCTTCCGGAAAACAAACAAATTACTGGATGTAGGATGTGGGATCGGATATTTCCTGGAGGTTGCAAAGGAACGCGGTTGGGAAGTACACGGAACCGAATATACCGATCGGGCAATGGAGATCTGCTCAGCCAAAGGCATTCAGATGAAACAAGGCAAGTTGGACCCTGCCAACTACGAAGCTGAAAGCTTTGATGTGATCACGTCCTTTGAGGTGCTGGAACACATCAACAATCCGTTGGAGGAAACCAACAATTTCAATCAGCTTTTACGCAAAGGCGGATTAGTATACTTGACCACACCAAACTTTAATTCCCTCTTGCGTCACCGCTTAAAAGAACGCTACGATGTGATCACCTACCCGGAACACCTGAGTTATTATACGACTTCTACCTTGAAGAAGCTGTTTACTCAATGCGGTTTCCGCAAGTTAAAGATCCAGACTACCGGGATCAGTCTTACACGCCTGAAAACCAGTCAGGGTCAAACCAGTCAGGCCTTCATCTCCGAAACCTCCGACGATGAACAACTCCGCAACAAGATTGAAGAAAAACGTTACCTGCAACTAGCTAAGACCATGGTGAACGGCACACTGACGATCTTTGGAGTGGGGGATAGCTTGAAGGGGTGGTTTGTGAAGAAATAGAAAAGAGAGCCGAGAGCCGAGACTGGATCGTTTAGATGGAGTTTGGCTATTGGGAGTTGCAGAACTATGGCAGCATTTCAACGAACACAGACTCTGCACTTTGCACCATGAATTACACCCAATCTTCTCTTTGCACTTTTCTTGATCATTACTCATCAAAAAGGTCCTTCCGACTGTAATCCCGCCTTCATCCGCATGATCTTTTCCAGGAGTTCGATATTGTTGCGGTGCATGCAGGACAGGTCGATCTTGATGAATTGGCCGGCGCCGTGGATGCTGAGAAGGTCGGACTTGAAGATGCTGAGGTGGTGAAAGGGGATGAGCCAGACGTAATTGTTGACCGCGTTGCGGATGTGCACGATGATGCCTTTTTTGCGCAGTTCAATGATCACGAACTTGATGTCCAGGCTGTTGCCAAAGCACTTGTACAAGGCTTCAGAGGCGGAGTAGACAATGAGTTTCCCGGAACCCACTCCTCCCATGCGCCAGCGCTCCAGCAAAGAGAACGATGGTCCAACGGTTTGTTCCACCGTTTTGACAAAAGATCTGGTATTTCGATTTGCGGCGAGTATCATAACCGTAAAACAAGTGAGAAGGAATTATGTTTGGTGCTTCCCCCCCTTGAGGGGGGACCGAGGGGGGTGATGATACAATAGAAGAGAATAGTTTTGTTGCTTAAGGGTTTACGATCTAGGTCACCCTCCTTAATCCTCCCTCAAGGGAGGAAACCGAATCGCATTGGCTATTGCTTGCAATGATTTCGTCAAAGGGATTCCTAATTAGTCATTTGTAATTATTAATTCCGCCCTCAGGGATGGTCACCCCCCTTTATCCCCCCTCAAGGGGGAAAACTTGATTGCACTCATTGTCCATTGTCCATTGTCCATTGTCAAATGTTCACTATCTTAGATTCATGTTTAAGGTAAAGAACAAAGAGGAGCTGATCGAATTATTGATGAAGAACCAGGAGAAGATCCTTTCGTTCGGGATCGAACGTGTCGGTATTTTTGGGTCTTTTGTTCGAAATGAGATGAGTAGCGAAAGCGATGTTGATTTTTACGTCGAGTTCAAGGAGTCTTTCAAAAGTTACGACAATTTCATGGATCTTGCTTTTTACCTTAAAGAGCTTACCGGACGAGAGATCGAATTAGTTACCCCAAATTCCTTAAGCCCATATATTGGTCCGGAGATCTTAAAAGAAGTTAAGTATGTTATCGCTGCGTAGCTATTTACTGCATATGCGAGATGAGATTGACTTCGTTCTTCGTCACACAGAAGGTTTGGAAAAAGACAGATTTCTTACAGATGAAACGTTAACGAGAGCCGTCGTCAGAAGTTTATAGGTGATCGGAGAAGCTACAAAAAAGTTGCCCGAAGATTTCAGGTTGAACCATCCTGAGGTAGAATGGAAGAAGATCGCCGGAACAAGGCATGTATTAATTCATGATTATTTTGGAATAGACTGGGAAATCGTTTGGGATATTGTCCGGCAAAAACTTCCGGAATTGTCGTTTCAGATCAACAGAATAATTAATGAGGTAGATTGCTGATCTCGATACATCGCCTTATCCCTTCGAGATAGGTCATCCCCGGCTCGACAAACAAGCCCCCATCTTGAGAAGCTCACCACGACAAGCTATGTGTAAGCGATGCATGGCCATAATCCCCCCGACGAGTTACGGTCGGGACAGGAGCCCGCAAGGGGGGGCACCCCCCTTTATCCCCCCTCAAGGGGGGAGACGAGATTGCAGCTTCCTCCCTTGAGGGAGGACCGAGGAGGGTGATGATTAAAGAGGAGAGAATGGTTTTGTTGCTTAAGGGTTTACGATCTAGGTCACCCCCCTTTATCCCCCCTCAAGGGGGGAAGCCTGATCGCACTCATTGCCAATTGCCAATTGTCCATTGTCCATTGTCCATTGTCCATTGTGAATTGTCAATTCCTAAATTCGTATTTTCGTCCCATGCAAATCAACTATCTCGGTCCGCTTGATCTGATCAGTGCCTTTATCTGGCTGATCATAATTCTTGTGGTCATGCAGATGCGTTATTCAGCCAATCAGGATAAGGAACATTACAAGTACTACCGATGGAACGTATTGTTCAAGCTCTTTTTTGGGTTGGTCTTTGCGGCGTTCTACGTTTTTTATTACCGGGGTGGAGACACTGTCGCCTACTGGGAAGGGGCGGTCAAACTCAACAACCTGTTTTTCAAGTCGCCGGTTCTTTATTTGCAGGAAATGTGGCAGACGATGGAGCCGGGAGCCTATTACTGGCGTTTTGATCAGACTACGGGATATCCGCCTGGCTGGATCTACCGCGAGCCTGAAGGGTGGTACATTTCCAAGATCGCTTCGCTGGTTTCCTTCATCACCTTCAAGAGTTTCTGGGCCGCCACCATGCTGTTTGGTTTCGTACTGGCCAATGCCAGCTGGCGACTCTACGAGCTGGTACTGAGTTTCAAGCTACACGGCAAATGGCACGCGGCACTGGCGGTCCTGTTCATTCCTTCTGTTTCCTTCTGGTGTGCGACCGTATCGAAGGATGCAGTCGTGCTGATCTCGATCTTTTACATCATCGTGAACCTTTTCCGGATCATTTCCATCGAACAAAGGTCGACCGTGTGGAACTGGGTGGGCGTGGTCTTCTTTACCTATATCCTTTTGCAAACACGTTCTGCTATAGCGATGGCCGTGTATGCACCTTTGCTATTTGCGCTTGTCGCGAGAGTTCGCCGACAGTATCGGGGAAATCCAATTGTAGGAAGGGTATTGAGTTCTGCCTTACTGATGATCGGTTTTGCCGGCTTTGCCTTTTTCCTGACGACGCAGGGAGAAGTACTTCAGGCGTACATTGACGAGGCTGCGGTAGTTCAGCAGGATTTCGCCCAGAACAAAACCTACGGTCAGAACCGCTATGATCTTGGGATCACCGATTACACTCCGACCGGTTTGCTGCGTGTCTTTCCAGTGGCTGTACTTGCCGGCACCTTTCGTCCCTTTATCTGGGAGGCCTTGAGTCCTACTCTTATCCTGAACGGTTTGGAGAGTCTCTTCTTCATGTACCTGACGCTCTTGTTCTTTTTCGGAGGAAGCCTCCCTGAAAAGATCGCCCGGATCCGGCGCAGTGAATTCCTCATGTTCGCCTTTTACTTCGTCTTGCTCATGGCCTTCATGGCGGGCTTTACGGGCGTGATCTTCGGTGTCCTCGTGCGCTTCAAGGCAGCCGTACTTCCTTTCCTGGTATTGGTCCTCACGGCACACCTCAAGAAATCAATTACAAATGACAAATTACCAATGACTAATTGAGAATTGAAATTCGGCCAATCCGACTACGAATTAGTATTTCGACCATTTTCTGATGTGGTTGATCAAGGATCATCAATCTATTCGTGATAGAATAGTTGTCCGATGAATCGGACAACTATTGATCACTAATTTCTAATTACTCATTTAGAACAATTTTAAATAAGCCTTTTTCGTATCTTTGTATCCGTTATGACAGAAGGTACAAAAACACCATTCAGCGTGCGTGAGATCAGGGAGCAATTTCCTGCTTTGCGTCAACAGGTTTACGGAAAGAACCTCATTTATTTCGATAACGGAGCAACTTCACAAAAGCCTCAGGTCGTGTTGGATGCGATCAACAAATATTACTCAAAGGACAACGCGAACATCCATCGTGGAGTACATTTCATGAGTCAGCGAGCTACGACCGAATTCGAAGAAGCGCGAAAGATCATTCAGCAATACATCAATGCAAAAAGTTCAGATGAGGTGATCTTTACCAAGGGAACGACCGACGGGATTAACCTGGTGGCATCATCTTTTGGCGAAATGCTGAAGGAGGGAGATGAGATCGTCATCACGGCGATGGAGCACCATTCGAATATCGTTCCGTGGCAGATGCTGTGTGAACGCAAGAACTTGAAGTTGCGTGTTGCGCCTATCAATAAGAAAGGAGAACTGATCATGGAGGAGTTCGATAAGTTGTTGAACGAGCGAACTAAACTCGTATCGGTGACACAGATCTCCAACACGCTCGGGACGATCAATCCTGTGAAGGAACTGGCTGCTAAAGCACATGCTGTTGGTGCGAAGATCCTGGTGGATGGTGCTCAAAGTATTCAGCACATGCCGATCGATGTTCGCGACATGGATTGCGACTTTTTCGTGTTCTCCAGCCACAAGGTCTTTGGACCGACCGGAATTGGAGTGTTATATGGAAAAGAAGCTCTTTTGGAGAAAATGCCTCCGTATCAGGGTGGAGGAGATATGATCGCCAAAGTAACTTTCGAGAAAACGACCTACAATGAGCTGCCGTTCAAGTTTGAGGCCGGGACACCGCACATCGCCGGTGGAATTTGTTTGGGTGAAGCGATCCGTTTTTTATCGGGTCTGGACATCAATGCCATTCAGCAATACGAGAAGGAACTCGCAGAATATGCACAGGACATGCTCGACACCTTCGAAGGCATGCGGATCATTGGTGAGGCGAAACACAAAACAAGTGTCGTTTCCTTTGTAGTAGATGGACTTCATCCTTTCGACATCGGGACGCTGCTGGATAAACAGGGGATCGCTGTTCGAACAGGACACCACTGTACCCAGCCTTTAATGGATTTTTTCGGGATCCCTGGAACAGTTCGCGCCTCTTTTGCGTTTTACAATACACGACAGGAAGTGGATCAATTCATCGCCGCCGTCGAAAAAAGTATTCAAATGCTTAAATAGTTTTGATCTGTAAACTGAAATATAATAATGAAATGGCGTAATGCATTAGGTTACCGATAAATCGGAAACCTACATGCACACTCCAAATTCTAAACTCCACATGAACATCGAACAAAAACAACAGGAGATCATAGATGAATTCGCCATATATGACGACTGGATGGAAAAATACGAGTACATCATCGAGCTCGGCAAGGAGCTACCCTTGATCAATGAGGAGCTCAAGACAGATAATCGTCTGATCGAAGGGTGTCAGTCGCGTGTGTGGCTGGACGCAGGGGTAAAAGATGGCAAGATGGTCTTCACAGCCGATTCTGACGCGATCATCACCAAGGGAATAATCGGTCTTCTGATCAGAGTGCTGAATAACGAGTCGCCAATGGACGTCGTTAAGGCAGATCTGCACTTCATCTCCGACATCGGACTGCAGGAGCACCTCTCGCCTACACGAGCAAACGGCCTGGCCAGTATGGTCAAGCGCCTGAAGATGGAGGCCATCCGGGCAACGGAAGCTGCCTGACGCCGGCAAGAGTGAATAGCATTCACCCGCCACCCGCTCATACAGCTGAATGCATAGCTGCAGCTTAAATCGAAGGGCGAATGCTATTCGCCCAAACGAGGATCGGGCGAAGGAATTCGCCCAAACTGAATAGGATATGGAACAAGACATCATAAAACTGGAAAACCAAGTCGTAGAGGTCCTGAAGACCATCTACGACCCTGAGATCCCCGTCGATATCTTCGAGCTGGGACTCATCTATGAAGTACGCATCGATGAGGACAAGAACATCCAGATCGAGATGACACTGACATCACCCAACTGTCCGGTAGCAGAGTCCCTGCCAAAAGAAGTGGAGGATAAGGTAGCGGCGATCGAAGGAGTCCTCTCGGCGAAGGTCAATATCGTCTTCGATCCACCGTGGGACAAAGACATGATGAGCGAGGAAGCAAAGCTGGAGCTCGGCTTCCTGTAAGGGCGAATTGCATTCGCCCGCACAGGAGCCTCTGATGGGTGAATGTTATTCACCCGCTCATACTGCTGCCTGCATAGCGGCAGATCAAACCACAGGGCGAATGCTATTCGCCCAAACCCTAATCGGGCGAATGTAATTCGCTCGGACAGACTAACGGGCGAATGCTATTCGCCCAAACAATGCAACACATGAGAAGAGTCGTAATCACAGGAATAGGCGCGTTGACGCCGATAGGAAACAATCTCCAGGAATACTGGGCCAATCTGAAGAACGGGGTGAGTGGAGCTGCTCCGATCACGAAGTTTGATACTTCGAAGTTCAAGACCACCTTCGCGTGCGAGTTGAAGGGCTTCGACCCGAAGGATCATTTTGACGTGAAAGAATTGCGCAAGTACGATCCGTTTTCACAGTATGCGCTGGTGGCCGTCGATGAGGCAGTGCGCCACGCAGTAGTCGATTTTGAGACTTTGAACAAGGACCGTATTGGGGTTATCTGGGGATCAGGGAATGGTGGTATTCAAACCTTTCAGGATCAAATGATGGAATACTGTCAGGGAGATGGAACACCACGTTTTACACCCTTCTTTATTCCAAGGATCCTTGTGGACATTGCTTCCGGGATCATTTCAATTAAATATGGCCTACGAGGAGTGAACTTTTGCCCGGTGTCGGCGTGTGCAACGTCAAACACGGCGATAATCGAGGCCTTCAACTACATCAAGTGGGACAAGGCCGACATGATCATCACAGGAGGTTCGGAAGCCGCGATCAATGAGGCTGCTATTGGTGGATTCTCATCAGCTAAAGCCTTATCCACAAGAAATGAATCACCTGAATCTGCTTCAAGACCTTTTGATGTTACCCGTGACGGTTTTGTCATGGGTGAGGGAGCAGGAGCAATGATCCTTGAGGAATATGAGCACGCGCTGAAGCGAGGAGCTACTATTTACGGTGAGATCGTAGGAGGAGGAATGGCGGCAGATGCCTACCATTTGACGGGAACACATCCGGAAGGAGACGGAGCAGTGCTGGGAATGACGGAGGCCCTGCGTGAAGCCGGGATCACCGCCGATCAGATCGACCACATCAACATGCATGCAACGTCGACACCCTTGGGAGATAACTCAGAGTTGATTGCCGCGAAACGCGTTTTCGGGGAGCGCAAAACACTGGCTGTTTCTGCGACAAAATCAATGACGGGACATTTACTTGGAGCAGCTGGTGCAATTGAGGGCATTGCCTGTGTCATGGCGTTGAATGAAGGAATGGTTCCTCCAACGATCAATACAACCGAGATCGAGCCGGAATTTAAGGATCTGTTCGATTTTCCATTGGGCAAGGCGAAGGCGAAGGAAATGACTTATGCCATGAGTAACACTTTCGGATTTGGCGGACACATTGCGAGTGTGGTGTTTAAGAAGCACTAGAGGGAACATGGAACATAGAGCATGGAACATGGATTATGGATCGAAGGGTAAAAATTTGGTCATAACACTGATCACTCTAAATTCTAAACTCTAAATTCTAAACTCTAAATTCATTCACAAATATTTTCCTACCTTTGAGCAACTATAAAAACATCGCCTTATGTCAGACAATTTCTTTGAAAGCTCAACTGCAGCCGTTGGAACGATCATAACAATTGTTCTTCTTGCAATTATTACCTCGATCCTGATCTGGGGATAATCCTTTTGAGGTGAAACGATATCAAGGCTATTCAATAAATGGATAGCTTTTTTTGTGCTTTTTCCTTACCTTCGAAAAAAAGCGGAAGCATGCCCTTCAATACTATTTTCGCCTGGATCATAAAAAAGCGGATGCATCAGATCGATCTGTTCCGCAAATACCCGCTTGAAGTACAGCAGGAATTGTTTGAAAGAGCCATTGCGATGGGTCAACTCACCAAGTTTGGGCGTAAATACAATTTCGATAAGATCGCGACCTATAAACATTTCAGGGAGAATGTCCCCCTACAGGAATACCAGGATATTCAACCTTGGGTCGACCGACTGATCCATGGTGAAGAGGATCTCCTCTGGCCAACAGAAACGAAATGGTTTGCAAAATCTTCAGGGACAACCAGCAGCAAGTCCAAATTGATCCCTGTCACGCGAGAATCGCTGGAGGATTGCCATTACAAAGGAGGGAAAGACCTGCTGGCCATGTACTACGATTCCTTCCCCAATCGGAAGTTATACAATGGTAAACACCTAATCGTTGGAGGTAGCGCACAGATCAATCAGTTGAGTGAAGACTCCTATTTTGGTGATCTATCTGCTATAATTGTCAAGAACTTGCCGTGGTGGGCGGAATTGCGTCGAACGCCATCAAAGGATATCGCTCTCATGAGTGAATGGGAAAGCAAGATCGAGAAGATGGCCGAAAGCACGATCGAAGAGGACGTTTATATTCTTGCAGGTGTTCCAAGCTGGACGATGGTACTCGCCAATAAAGTGTTGGAGATCACCGGAAAATCCAATTTGAAGGAAGTATGGCCCAATCTGGAGCTTTTCATGCACGGAGGGGTTAGTTTTGAGCCTTACCGTGAACAATTCAAACGATTGATCCCGGATCCTGAAATGCATTACGTTGAGACCTACAATGCTTCGGAGGGCTTTTTCGGGATCCAGGATGTGGTGGATACTGGTGACCTCCTGTTGATGTTGGACTACGGGATCTACTACGAATTCATTCCAATGGACGAATATAAAGGAGTCAACTCCACAAAAGTGATCAATTTGAGTGAAGTGGAACCGGGAGTGAATTATGCCCTCGTGATCTCATCGAACGGAGGTTTGTGGAGATACATTATCGGAGACACGGTCATTTTCAGTTCAACACGTCCATACCGTTTCAGGATCAGTGGAAGAACGAAAAGCTACATCAATACGTTCGGAGAAGAGTTGATCGTGGACAATGCGGATCAGGCGATCGCATACGCCTGTCGGAAAACAGGAGCACAGATCCGTGAATACACCGCTTGTCCCGTGTTTATGACGGATATCGATCACGGTGGACACGAATGGTTGATCGAATTTGTTCAGCCACCGGATGATCTTGATCGCTTCAAACGTTTGCTTGACGAGCAGTTGCGGGAGTTGAACTCAGATTATGATGCCAAGCGATACAACAACATGGTGCTCGACGAGCCGATCATTCGCGTTGCCGATACAGGCACTTTTGATACTTGGCTCAAATCCATGGGGAAACTGGGTGGCCAGCATAAAGTTCCCCGACTGGCCAATAATAGAGAGATAATGGAACAGATCTTGCAGTTCGAGACCGAATTAAAAAAGAGCGTTTGAAGAATATTGTTGTCATAATAGTTCTCTTTGTCTGTAAAGCTGTTTTTGCGCAGCAGGACAGTATTCAGTGGAAAAGAAGTTTTGAAAAAGAGCTGGGCAGCGACGAAGCCTGGACGACTGATATCCTTGGAAACCTGATCATCACGCGAAGAAATGTGATCGAGAAATACGACTCTACGGGACAGCTTCTTTTCTCCCAGAGTATCCGCTCAATGGGCAAGATAAGTGAAATGGCTCCTGTCAATGCGATGAAACTCTATGTATTTTCCGAGGAACAGCAGAGTTTGTGTGTGATGGATAATACACTTTCCCTGAGTGAGCGCTGCAGCGATCTGGCTGATTTCGATATTGGAATGGCCGTTCATATTGCCGCTTCCGGACAGTCGGACAGGGTTTGGGTGCTCGATCAACCGAATTCAAGATTACTCCTGGTTAGATTGGGACGTACAGCAACTTCTCAGGAGATCAAAAACCTGAACGGGATCCTGAATATCTCAGAAGTTTCGGATATCAGCGAATACAACAATGAGCTTTACCTTACCGATTACACGAAAGGCGTGTATCGCTTCGATCAGTATGGTTCTTTTATTGATTTTTATCCTGTAGAAGCCTGCGACCACTTATCCGTGATCAACGGGACGATGCTGACGCTATGTTCCTGTGAATTGACTCTGACAGAACTGCAAACCGGGAAAAAGATCACCATGCAAGTACCTGAACAAGGGGTGACAGCATTCCGAACACTGGGAAATGATTTCTGGTTTCGAACCGAAAATAAAGTTATCAACTATCGCCTTTCTTTGAACCAATAGTTCTTGTTGGTTAACTCAATTATTGTAATTTAGTCAGTCCAAAACTGAAGGAATATGCACATTGCCGTCGCTGGAAATATTGGCTCAGGGAAGACAACGCTTACCAAGCTGTTAGCCAAACATTATGGTTGGGAGACACATTTTGAGGATGTGGAACAGAATCCCTACCTAAACGATTTTTATGAGGACATGCAGCGCTGGTCCTTCAATTTGCAGATCTATTACCTGAATAGTCGTTTCACACAGATCCAGGAGATCAAAGAAACAGCTCATACTGTAATTCAGGACCGCACGATCTACGAAGATGCTTTCATTTTTGCTCCCAATCTTCATTCAATGGGATTGATGACAACGCGTGACTTTGAGAACTACTTCTCCTTGTTCAACCTGATGGATTCTTTTGTGTCGTCGCCTGATCTTCTGATCTACCTGAGAGCGAGTGTCCCGACATTGGTGAATCAGATCCAGCAGCGTGGCCGACAGTACGAAGAAAGTATCCGATTGGATTACCTTAAACGACTGAACGAGCGTTATGAGGCCTGGATCTCAACTTACGACAAAGGAAAGTTACTGATCATCGATGTGGACAATAACCGCTTCCCTGAAAGTCAGGAGGACCTTGGTAAGATCATCAATGCGATCGACGCAGAGATCAACGGTTTATTTTAATTAATTGATATTGGTCAATTTACAAGGGGCTTTTCGTTGTCCATTGTCCATTGTCCATTGTCCATTTCAGAATTGAATGATTGTAGTAACAGGAGCAGCAGGGTTTATTGGGAGTTGTTTGGTGAGTCGGCTGAATAAGGCTGGATACACTGATATCGTTGTGGTGGATGATTTTTCCAAGAAGGAAAAGGCACAAAACCTGGAAGGCAAGATCATCCTTGCCAAGGTTGGACGCAAAGATTTCATCAAATGGTTGTCGGATTTTGGTAAAGAGGTAGAATTCGTGTTTCACATTGGAGCGCGCACGGATACAACAGAGTTCGACAAGGCGATCTTCGATGAATTGAACATGAATTATTCCATCGATGTTTGGAATGCCTGTGTGGAGTTCAATATCCCTCTTGTCTATGCTTCTTCAGCGGCTACTTATGGTCTGGGAGAATTTGGGTACAAGGATGATCACGACATCATTCCTCGTTTGAAGCCACTCAATCCATACGGAGATTCCAAAAATGACTTTGACAAATGGGTCTTGCAACAGAATGTTCTACCGCCATTCTGGGCAGGATTGAAGTTCTTCAATGTTTATGGTCCAAATGAATATCATAAAGGTCGAATGGCCAGCGTGATCTTTCACGCTTTCAATCAGATCAATGCTACCGGCGGTATGAAGTTGTTCCGTTCGCACAATCCTGAGTACACTGATGGAGGTCAGCTGCGTGATTTTGTTTATGTGAAGGATGTGGTGGATGTTTGTCTGTTCCTTATGGAAAAGAGACCGATGTCAGGAATCTATAATCTGGGGTCTGGAAAAGCAAGGACCTTCCTCGATCTTGCGAAGAATACATTTGCAGGTGTGAAAAAGGAGGAGAACATTTCTTTCATCGATACTCCAGAGGATATACGAGACAAATACCAGTATTTCACAGAAGCCGATATGTCTAAATTAAAAAAGGCAGGATTCACACAGGAATTCCATACACTGGAAGAAGGCGTGAAGGATTATGTAACGAACTACCTGATCGGACACAATTATTATTAGGAGGCTGCGACTATCAACGGTTCAAGGGTTCGAAATGCTTAAGCGTTCGAAGAGGCTCATAGGCCTGCGGCGTTCACACCTCGACTTCACTGCGTTTCGCTCGGTGGCCGTTGAAGGTTTAATGCCTAACGGCGTTCAAAGCTTCGCGTTCAAAATTAACTCATGACTCTTTGTTCCCCCTGATCACTAATTTCTAATCACTGATCACTAATTTCTAATCACTCAAAGTTCCAAACTCTCAATTCCTACTCTACACAGATCAGCGTATCATACCACGGAGAATATCCGGCCCACAAACCAAGTGCCCCTCCGCTGATGTTGTTGGGAATGTTCGTAGGCGAAGCGAATGGGTTTCCGGCAGAAAAGATCTGAGTATATTTTCGCTCCATGAATTCATACGTATTGCGATCGCATTTCGAAAGTTTTATCACAACCGTATCGTTCTGCTTGAAATAGCAACGATAATCTTCCGGTTCGTACTCACTGTTGCAGGTCATCGGATTTTCATAGGAAAACTCGAAGGTCAAACCATTGAAGAACTCATCGTCTGTGAAGGGTGAGAAGGTCTTGGTAAAGAAATTATCGTTCAGATACTTCACCTCCCAACGATAAGCATCGTATTGCCCGTCCGGATCTGCTAAGGTCGCCCAGGAAAAACCACGGTCCGTGAAATCCCCGTCGGGTTTCCAGAAAGTGTTGACCAATGGTGTCGGTGGAAGTATCTGAGTGGAAGAGGAATAGGTTTTTCCTTCGTGCTGGATCGTAAGCGTGTACGTTTTTCCAACTTGTCCCCAGATATCGGTGTTGAAGCTGGTATAGGCGCACAGTTGAAGGTTCACCAGCTGATCCGCGGGAATACCGAAGAGCTGTGCCGCGATCTCCTCTGTACCTGCGGGCAGATTGTCTGTGCAGATCTCATCCAATACAACGGTTGTAGTGCCATCGGAAACGGTCACCACTGCTCCGGAGATGAATCCCTCCAGATAGGCTTGAAGATTGGTAGGCGAATAGATGTTGTTGGTTGTAGATAAGAGAACGATCGGTGGAGCACCGGTCTCAATACTGCCGTCAACTACCAGTTCCTCTTTATATCCCGGAATATCGATCTGTACTTCCTTGGTGCATGAAACCAAACCAAGAATAACGAGCGGAATGTATATTAACTTTCTCATGACTTAAAATTCAAAGTTCCATGTAACACTTGGGATGATTGGAAAGAGCGTTACCTGCTTCACGGAGATATTGAAATCGCCGGATAGGAAATCTCCGTCGTTGTCAACATACAGGAAGAAAGGGTTAGCTCTGTTGTAAACATTGTAGATGGAGAACGACCAGTTGCTTCTGAAGCGCTTTTTCACCTGAACTGCTTCTCCCGTGATCGGATCAGCTTTTGTTTTGTATGCCTTGTCATACAACGTCGCACTCAGATCAAGACGGTGATAAGGTGCCATACGGGTTGAATTTCGCGGACCGTAGTTGAACAAAAGGTTTTGTTGGTGAACATACCATGATGCCGGAAGTGTTAAGGTGTTTCCTGTCGCAAAAATGAATGCAGCACCGAAGGTCCAGCGATCATTCAGCTTGTATCCTGCTACAACCGACAGGTCGTGACGGCGGTCGTACTTTGCCGGGAAGATCAAGCCTTCGTTGATGTCCGGGAACTTTCGCTCCGTCTTTGACCAGGTATATCCCACCCATCCGGTGAGTTTTCCAAAAGTCTTTTTCAGGAAGAACTCTGCTCCGTAGCTCCATCCTTCACCGAAAACGAGGAGGTTGTCTGTATTGTCGTTGACGTTGTCCCCTGGTAATGCTCCTTCGGAGAATTCGATCAGGTTGTTCATTCCCTTGTAGTAAAGTTCTACGGATGCTTCGTATTTATCGTCTTGGAAGTTTCTGAAATAACCAACTGATGCTTGCCAGCCAACCTGCGGTCTTGCCTTGTCGGTTGAAGGATACCAGATGTCTGTTGGCAGTGATACAGCACTTAAGGAGGTGAGGTGCACATACTGATAATTATACGAGTATCCCGCTTTTATCGAAGATCGGTCCGGCAATAGGAAACGAGCAGAGATCCTCGGCTCCAATCCGTGGTAGAACTGGATCGGTTCACCTTGCGGGTAATTGATCGCGGTATCCGGTTTACTGATGTCTCCTTTAATGAAACGGGTAAAAGGTCCGACATGGGTATAGGTACTGTAACGCAGACCTGCATTTACACGGATCTTTTCATTCACATCGAACTCGTCGAGAATATAAGCGGCTGTTTCATGACTGAAAAGTTGCTGCGCTGCTCCGGTGTTGAAAACAACCGAATCAGATTCCGCAGAAACACTGGTAGGAGTGAAGGTGTGGAAGATGTAATCCGCTCCCCACTTGATTTTGTGTCGGGTGTTCGGATAATAAGAGAAGTCAACTTTTGCTCCGTAGTCTCTCACGCCAGACTTTAATTCAAATCGGAATTGATCCTGTGTTGAACCAAAGGCAAACATATAATCGGAGAATGTTCCTGTAACGTTCATGAAGAGTTTGCTCGAGAACAGGTGGTTCCAGCGAAGAGCGGCGATCCCGTTCCCCCATGGCATGTCGACTTTGAAATCATCTTCACGGCTACCGAAGGTGAACATGTCTTTTCCGTAATATCCACTCAAATAGATGCGGTCCTTGTCTGTGATCTTGTAATTGAACTTAGCGTTCATATCATAGAAATAGTAAGCAGATCCGGCAAAAGGGGAGGAGTCCGGAATGGCAGCTTTCATGATGAGGTCAATGTAGGTTCTTCTGGCTGAAATGATGAAGGAACCCTTGTCCTTTTTAATTGGACCTTCAAGGGTCAAACGAGACGAAATGGCTCCAATACCACCCTTCACTTGAAAACGTTTCATGTTTCCTTCGTTCATGTTTACCTCCAGTACAGAAGACATTCTACCCCCAAAATTCGCAGGCATTCCCCCTTTGATGAGGTTGACGCTTTTGATCGCATCAGCATTGAATACAGAAAAGAATCCAAAGAGGTGAGCGGCATTGTAAACTACACCCTCGTCAAGTAATACGAGGTTCTGGTCAGGACCACCTCCACGCACATAGAATCCTTGACCGCCTTCTGCCACCGAACTGACTCCCGGTAACAATTGTATCGTTTTGATCACATCAACTTCACCCATGAAAGCCGGTAAAGTTTTGATCTTGTCGATCTCTAGTTCGATCTGACCAATCTTTGTCGAATTCACGTTCTCACCTTTCTTGGCACTGACTTGCACCTCCTGTAGCTCCTGCATTTCGGTACCTAACTCAACATCCATTCGTACATCTTTGTTAAGATCAATGTTGACCACTTTCGTATCAAGACCGGTTGCCCTGAACTCAACCGTGTAGGTTCCTGCCGGGACAGTAAGGGAATAGAAACCGTAAGTATTGGTCAATGCCCCTTGAGAGATACTTGGGATATAGATCTTGGCACCGATTAATGCTTCGCCGTTCCTGCCGTCGTTGATGTAGCCGCTGATCGTGAATTTCTCCTGAGAATTAGCGCCCAAAGAGATAAATAGGATGAGGACCGTTATAAGTGATCTCATAGTTTTTGAAGTATCTGTAAGATTGTGTTTTAAAATTCGTAAAAGTACAACGTTCCAAAGCTCAAATGGTTTGAGTGGTGTTATTTTTTGATGAAGGGAAAGAAATTCAAACGGCCTGACCTTCTGTTCAACTCTGAGTGCAATCAACCGGCATTGAAATGGAGGGTTTGAAAGTCAATTTTTAAGTATCTTCGCGCTCATTATTACAGGAATAAAGCAAAGATGAAAATATCCTACAACTGGTTAAAACAATATGTGGACACTGACCTTTCGGCGGAAGAGATCGGCACGATTCTGACTGAAACCGGACTCGAAGTGGAAAGTGTGGAAAAGATCGAAATGGTCAAGGGTGGTTTGGAAGGTGTTGTAGTGGGTGAGGTACTCACATGTGAGAAACATCCGGATGCGGATAAACTAAAAGTCACTACCGTAACCGTTGGAGGTGAACCTTTGCAGATCGTTTGTGGGGCTCCAAATGTTGCAGAAGGACAAAAGGTAGCAGTGGCAATGGTCGGTTGTACTCTTTGGCCATCGCCTGAGGAGTCCATTAAAATGAATGTTTCAAAGATCCGAGGAGTGGAATCACATGGAATGCTGTGTGCTGAAGATGAATTGGGTATTGGAACTTCACATGCAGGGATCATGGTACTTGATCCTTCAACTCCGATAGGTAAACCAATGGCTGAGGTCCTTGAGATGGAGGACGATTATCAACTGGAGATCGGTCTGACGCCGAACCGTGCTGATGCAATGGGCCATATTGGAGTGGCCAGAGACCTGATCGCTTATTTGAATTTTCACCGAAATGTGGACCTTCGATTGAAACTGCCGGAGACCGGGAAACAGATCTCATCAGGCAATTGTAAAATTGATATCACCGTAGAGAATACGCAAAAATGTCCGCGATATATGGGACAAACCGTTACGGGAGTCCAGATCAAACCTTCTCCGGCATGGTTGCAGAAAAAATTGAGGTCGGTAGGACTGTCACCGATCAATAATGTGGTGGACGTAACAAATTACGTGATGCGTGAGCTCGGTACACCTTTGCATGCTTTTGATATTCGTTCCCTAAACGGGAAAGTGAACATCCGAACAGCGAAAGAAGGTGAAAAAATCACCACACTCGATGGTACAGAGCGCACGTTGAACGACCAGGATCTTCTGATCACAAATGGTCCGGATGCCTTGTGTATTGCAGGTGTTTTTGGCGGCTTGTCATCGGGTGTACAGGATGATACGACAGACGTATTCATCGAATCTGCTGTTTTCGACGCTGTTTCGGTACGTAAAACGGCAAAATCGCAGGGATTCAATACCGATGCAAGTTTCCGATTCGAACGTGGCGTTGATCCCGCGCTTACAGAACTTGCACTTAGACGAGCAGTGGATCTGATCATCGAAGTAGCCGGTGGACAAGTCGGTATGGATATTCAGGAGGTTTATCCTGAAAAGATCAAGGATCATGAGGTGCGATTCAGTTTCAAGCGTTGCAATACCCTGATCGGGACAGAAATCAAGCATGATGAAGTCAAAAGAATACTTGCTTCCCTGGATATCAGCATCCTTTCAGAAGAAGGTGATGTGGCTGTTCTTCAAGTACCGGCTTATCGAGTGGATGTTACCCGTGAAGCAGATGTGATCGAAGAGGTTCTGCGCATTTACGGGTTCAACAATGTCCCTTTACCGGAAAAATTGAACAGTTCAATTGGTGTATTCCCGAAACCGGATACTGAGCGTGTTCAGAACATTATTTCAGAGATGCTGGTAGGTAAAGGACTCACAGAGACAATGAACAATTCTTTGACCCGTTCATCGTATGTTGAGCACATGGGAGGTGAAGTTTTGTCATCGTCACACAACGTTCCAATGTTGAATCCTCTTTCACAGGAGCTGGATGTAATGCGTCAGTCACTCTTGTTCAATGCGCTGGAAGTGATCGAGTACAACCAGAACAGACAACACCCTGACCTGAGACTATTTGAATTCGGTAAGGTATACTTCAATTACCCGAGTGGATATACAGAGAATAAACGTCTGATCCTTGTAGTTAGCGGACGAAAAGAGAGTGAATCATGGAACTCGACCAACGAGCTCTTCTCTTATTATTCGATCAAGGGATTGGTGAACGCAGTGTTCAGTCGTCTTGGTCTTAGCGGAATGCTGAAAGAATCAGCTTTGAAGAAGTCCATTTTGCAGGATGGTGTTCAACTCAGTATCATCAAACAAAAAGTGGGTGAAATGGGCTGGGTTTCATCGAAGATGAGGAAAGAATTCGGAATCCGTAATGAGGTTTTTGTGGCCGACCTGGATTGGGATGCCATTCTGAATTGCCTCAATTTCTCCAAGATCAAGTACCAGGAATTGCCAAAGACTTTTGCGGTTCGAAGAGATTTCTCCTTGCTGCTGGATAAGAAGGTCACTTTTGCAGAAATTGAGGATCTTGCTCGCAATTGTGACAGAAAACTTCTGAAAGAAGTAGGCCTCTTCGATGTGTATGAAGGGAAGAATCTTGAGGAAGGAAAAAAATCCTATGCTGTTTCGTTTCGATTCCAGGATCCGGAGCAGACCCTGAAAGATCAGCAGATCGATGCCATCATGGATCGAATCCGAAAAGAACTTGAAGAGAAGTTAGGGGCTCAACTGAGATAATTTTCAGGAAGTGGATATGAGATTGGTAGTAAGTGGAATTGGAACCGGAGTTGGTAAGACGGTGGCAAGCGCCATCATAGCGAAGGCACTTGATGCAAAATACTGGAAACCTGTTCAGTCGGGCGATCTGCATGACACGGACTCCATGAAAGTACGTGAGTGGACCTCATGTGAGATACTTCCTGAGCGTTTTGCTTTGGAATTTCCTGCTTCACCTCACTGGTCGGCTGATTTGGAGGGAGTTAAGATCCAAAAGGAAGATCTGTTGATTCCGGATGTTGAAGGCTCGCTCGTGATCGAAGGAGCTGGCGGTCTCATGGTTCCCTTGAATTACGATGGTTTGCTCTATATTGATCTGTTCGAAGAATGGAAGATCCCGCTCATCGTCGTTTCAAGGCATTATCTTGGCAGCATCAACCACACCCTGCTCACGATTGAAACGTTACAGAAAAGAAATATCCCGATAGAAGGAATAGTGTTCATCGGCGAAGAACATTTACCGACTGAAACGATCATTCAAAAAGTTTCCGGAGTTCGCGTCATTGGCAGGATTCCGGAAGTTGAAGAGGTAAACGCAGAATTCATTTCTCAGCAGGCAGTGCAACTAAGAGCATCGCTCACTAGATAAGTTGAACTTCTTTCTTCGTAATTTTGGGGCATGACCGAGTTATTGAAAAAGGACCGTGCTCATGTGTGGCATCCTTTCACCCAGATGAAGACAGCGGGAACACCGTTGGAGATCGTTGCTGCAAAAGGAACTTTGCTGACTGCCGCTGATGGATCACAATTCATCGATGCCAATTCAAGCTGGTGGGTAAATGTCCACGGACATGGTAACGAACGACTTGCAAAGGCAATTGGTGATCAATTCATGCAGCTGGATCATGTCATATTTGCCGGCGCTACACATCCCCCTGCAGTTGAACTCGCTTCACAAGTCATTGATCTTTTGGGAGAACCGTTTTCAAAGGTTTTCTTCTCCGATGATGGATCTACTGCGATTGAAGTGGCCCTTAAAATGGTGTTTCAATATTGGCACAACGCTAATCATCCCAAAAAACGTATCCTTGCTCTTGACGGTGCATACCATGGTGACACCTTTGGCGCAATGGCTATCGGGCAGCGCGGATATTTCAATGAGCCTTTCGAACACTTCTTTTTCGATGTAGACTTTCTTGACTTTCCAGCGTCAGAAAAGGAAGAAGAATTACTTGAACAAGCAGGAAGGTTGTTTGCAACAGGTGAATTTGCGGCGGTGATAGTGGAGCCTCTTGTACAGGGTTCTGCAGGTATGCGCATGTATTCTCCCGGGTTTCTCGAACGATTGATCAACTTGGCAAAAGAGAACACTGTGCTCGTTATTTTTGATGAAGTCATGACGGCATGGGGAAGGACCGGAAAACTCTTCGCAATGGAGCATATTTCGACCAGGCCTGATATTGTTTGCTTGTCGAAAGGGTTGACAGGCGGAGTATTGCCTCTTGGATTGACCGTTGCGACAGAGCCGATCTTTGAAGGTTTTCTTTTCGAGGAAAATTCAAAGGCGCTTTTACATGGCCATTCTTTTACCGGAAACGCTTTGGCTTGCGCTGCTGCAAATGAAAGCATAAGGATCTTCAGGGAAGACCCGACATGGAAGAACATTCAGAGGATCGTCGACAGACACGCTGCATTCATGGAGGAAATGAAGCTGCATCCTTTAATTCAGAATATCAGAATGATCGGAACTATCCTTGCCCTGGACGTAAAAGTGGACGATTCAAACGGTTATTTTTCATCCATTAGAGATGAGATCTATGAACACATGCTGCAAAACGGAATATTGTTGCGCCCACTTGGGAATTGCATTTTCGTCAATCCTCCTTACTGCATCACCGATGAGGAACTGGACAAGGTTTACGAAGTGATCCGAAGTTTCCTGAACCAAAGGATATCCCTGTGACAATGAACTAAATCCATGATCAATTGTTTTTTAGGCATGAACAAACGATTCTTAATATTGCTCATGTTTCTGCCTTTGATTGGCAGTTGCCAGCAGGAAAATACTGAACAACCAGAAGAGAAGATGGAGAAAAAATACAATGAACTGACTCCAGAAGAGAGACGAGTGATCATCAACAAGGGAACGGATTATCCCTTTACAGGAGAGTACACGGATAAATTTGATGCAGGAATTTACATGTGCCGCCAATGCAATAATCCATTGTACAAATCAGACGATAAATTCCATTCAAATTGCGGATGGCCAAGTTTTGACGATGAGATCAACGGTGCAGTTAAAAGAGTCCCGGATGCGGATGGCAGAAGAGTAGAGATCATTTGCAACAATTGTCAGGGTCACCTTGGGCATGTTTTTTTAGGAGAAGGATTTACGAAAAAGGATACTCGTCATTGTGTTAATACGACATCTTTGATCTTCGTTCCTAAAGAAGAAATGGATAATTTGCCTCCTGTAATTCGCTGATCATGCAAACCAAACCACTTTCTTCCAGGAACAGCGATTTTTTCGATATGGTGTATGAAGTGGTGAAGTTAATTCCTTACGGAAGGGTTACTTCCTATGGTGCTATAGCTAAATATCTGGGAAGTGCCCGATCGAGCAGAATGGTAGGATGGGCCATGAACGCTTCTCACCGGATACCTGATTTTCCTGCCCATCGTGTAGTGAACAGGAACGGTTTGCTAACCGGAAAAATGCATTTTCCAGATCCGACAGTTATGGAGAGAAAGCTTCAAGAGGAAGGAATTGAAGTCAGGCATGACAAGATTTTGGCTTTCGACAAGTATTTCTGGGATCCATCGGTCGAATTAGAACGAATCGATTGAGAAATCGTTCATAAGTACTTAACTTAGCGCCATGATCCTCGTTACAGGCGGCACAGGACTTCTAGGAAGTCATATTCTCTTAGAACTTGCACAAGGTTCTGTTCCTGTTAAGGCGTTATATCGTTCGGCTGATCGCATCCCCGATGTGCGAAAACTGTTTGGGTTTTATCTTGCGGATAAAGCGGATGAGATATTTGACAGGATCAGCTGGGTAGAGGGTGATATCCTGGATATTCCTTCTCTTGAAGAACATATCGAAGGAGTGGAAACGGTGTGCCACTCTGCTGCACTGGTGTCTTTCGCAAGACGCGATTTTGATCGTTTGATCAAGATCAACCGCGAAGGAACTGCCAATATTGTAAATGTTTGTTTGAACAAAGGAGTAAGAACGCTCGCTTACGTCAGCTCTACCGCTGCTATCGGAGGTCAATCCGGTGAGGTTACGACTGAAGAAACCCGCTGGAAGATGACGCCGAAAACCAGTGCTTATTCCATTTCAAAGTACAGTGCAGAAAAAGAGGTATGGAGAGGAGTGGAAGAAGGGTTGGATTGTGTGATCGTTAATCCATGTTTGATCTTTGGTCCGGGAAAATGGGATGAATCTTCGCTGACCATCTTCCGGTCCATCGAAAAAGGATTGCCATTTTATACAGAAGGCACCAATGCTATTGTTGATGCCCGTGATGTGGCTCAGATCATGTGTCGCCTGGTGAATGAGGGTGTGCGTAACGATCGTTTTCTGTGTATCGGGTCGAATTTGAGTATTAGGGAAATGCAATCAGAGATCGCCCGTCAGATGGGCAAAAAGGAACCACACATCAAAGCACCAAAATGGCTCATGGGATTGACATGGCGAATTTCAGCAATTGTGGCTTTTTTCCGTGGAAATCGTCCTGCTGTTACGAGAGCCAGTGCGAACAGTGCATTCAGTAAAATGAACTACGACGCCACCAAGATCAAGCAAAAACTGAACTTCGAATTCAGAACTTATGAGGACACGGTGAGTAATGCTATCAGAGGCAGGATCCATTGAACATTATAGATCGATCATTGTTGATTGAACATGACAGAGCCTAGAAGAATGATGAAAGAAAACAAAGGATCGATCCTGATCCTGGTGATTGTTATCTTCTATACTGTCGGAACGGTCGGAATGATGTTGCCGGATTACCGTGAACAGTTCCTAGATCTTTCATTTTTCAATTTGCTCCTTTCCTTTACGATCGTTCTGCTGGGAAGGAACAAACGACTCCAGCACTTTATTCTGTTTTTATTTCTTTGCTTTCTGACCGGTATGCTGGCTGAATGGATCGGCACAAAGACCGGCTTGCTTTTCGGAAATTACAGTTACGGTGAAAACCTCGGTCCAAAGATCTCCGGAGTACCCCTGGTGATCGGTATCAACTGGGGGATCCTTGTGGTTGCATCAGCATCTGTTGTAATGCGATTAAAGTTGAATTTCTGGTGGAGCGTTGTTGCGTCAGCCTTGCTGATGACATTGTTTGATGTGTTGATGGAGCCTGTTGCGATCAAGAGTGATTACTGGACATGGGTCGGAGATATTCCACTTTACAATTACGTTTGTTGGTTTGCTGTTTCACTGCCGCTTCACTATATTTACTTCCGATCAGGACTGGCTGAGTCGAACAAAGTTCTCGATGCCTTGTTTCTGGTCATGAGTATATTTTTTATCATCTTAAATCTTTTTTGAAATGTACTGGTGGGGACCGATCGTATTGTTGATTACGTTTTTCGTCATGGAATTCATGGCATGGGCGACACACAAGTTTGTGATGCACGGATTCATGTGGCATTTTCATGAAGATCATCACGTTGAAGAGCCCGGTTTTTTTGAAAGGAACGATGTGTTCTTTTTGATCTATGCGATTCCATCCTGGTTGTGCATTATGCTGGGAATGATGAATGGTAATTATGTTGCGGTATGGATCGGCTTCGGGATCGCTGCTTATGGATTTGCATATTTTCTTGTGCACGATGTCTATATTCACCGCAGATTCAAATGGCTGAGAGATATTGATACGCCTTATTTCATGGCTATTCGAAAAGCACACAAGGTTCATCACAAACACAGAGGAAAAGAACACGGTGAATGTTTTGGAATGTTGATCGTCCCTAAAAAGTATTACCTCGAAGCCAAGAAAGCATTCGAACAGAAACATCAATCTAAATGAGTCTTTACCTCTGGTTGATCGTTGGCTCCTTCGTTGGGCCCTTCTTTTTAAGTTTTGACCGAAAGGTTCATTTCTATACTTATTGGAAGCGACTTATTCCGGCAATAAGTATTGTTGCTGTCTTATTTATTATCTGGGATCAGCTCTTTACGCAGGAAAATATCTGGGGTTTTACGCCGAAATATCTGCAGGGCATCTATCTTGGAGATCTTCCTTTGGAAGAGGTCATGTTCTTCTTTGTTGTGCCCTATGCCTGTGTGTTCATCTACGAGGTTCTGAAAGCATATTTTCCAAATCTCAAATTGCATAAACTTGGTCAGTCTGTAGCTTTTGCCATCACGTTTGCCGGATTGCTCTTTGGAACCCTGAATATGGATAATTGGTACACTGCAACTGCGTGTATTCTTGCTGCACTTTTAACGATCGGGATCTATTTTGTTGAAAGGGTTTCCTGGTATGGGAATTTCGCCTTTATGTACCTCGTTGCAATGATCCCTTTTCTGATCGTGAACGGTGTATTAACCGGAGCAGTCACTCCTGAACCGGTGGTTTGGTACAGTGCGGATCATATTATGGGGCCACGGATTGTTACCATTCCTGTGGAGGATATGTTCTACAATTATTCGATGCTTTTGCCGATCGTTTGGCTCTTCGAGCGATTGAAGAAATGAGCATTCGAAAATTTTCAAGCTCTCGAGTTCGCAACTTTACGAACACATCATCAAAGATTTCTTTAAACGTTTATCGGAATTCGGTAAAGGGCTCGCAACCAGTCTTTAGAAAAACTCCGGATTTTTGAATCCCAATATCATAATGAAATTCGTTGCAACATCTCGAGTGATGACATAGGTCATCATCCCGCTGTTCTCGTTATACAGGATCTCTGTTTCGGTGATGTAAACTCCATTGCGGTGATGCTGTTTTTCTTCAATGTTGCCGTGCTCGTCATAAGTGAACATGAATTCCTCATAGGGTTTTTCTGCGTTGTCTTTATAGCTCCTGATCGCTGACAACAGGCCCCTTTCATTGTATTCGTAACGATGGGTTTTACTGGTATAGGTGATGAGGTAGTGCTCGCGTTTTTCTATCAGATACCCCATTTCATTGAAAGTAGAGAATTCCTGAAGATAAGGAAGCTCATAACTATTGTATACCGTCTTTTTCACCTGTTGTCCAAAGGCCTCATAACGCATGGTTTCGGTGTTGAATACGGTTCTCTGGAGGGTATTCGCACTGTCTCGGTATTCACGGGCATACATCTCCTTGATCACCCTTCCTTCTTCATCGTAGGTGTAATTAATAATGTTCAATCCTTTCGGGTCTCCCTTTAGATGTTCGATAAGTTGATTGCGCTGATCATAAATGTATTTATTCCATGTAGTATCCTGAGTTCCGTCATCTCTGCGCGTTTCGTATGATTGAGATAATCTCCCGATGGAATCGAATTCATAAACATAGGTGTATTCCGTAGCGCGAAGCACTTCTCCGGGCTTTTTGTAGGTGAATCTTCCTTTCAACGTTTGGATCTTATTGATCCGCACAAATTCTGTATTGAAGAAGGGTTTATCGGAAAAAGCCTTCCCTTCTCTGTTGTCGAGCATTTGGGCCGAGACAGAGAAATTTAACAAAAGAAGGATGAGCAGGAGTTTATTCACGGTACAAAAAACGTTATTTGGATCTTGTTGTTTTGGAGGCGTTTAAAATCTTTTCCATGGATGAACGTGCATATCAGTTTCTATTGATGAGCATAACGGCTTCTTTTGGATCATTGGTTGGAAGCAAACATGTTCCGTCATAACAAACGAAAATCGTCGTGTTGCCGACCGTTTCTTTATCTTCCAGAACCGGTAATTGTGTGCTGGATCCGCCTGCGAACAGAACATTAGGCAGATAGTTGGTCTGCATGGTCAGGGATAATTGCAAGGCGTCCTTGCCCGGAATAGCTACCTGATAATAATCTCGGACCATATTCAACAGTAGAATTGCCCAATTGGAATAACCGGAGCCATATTGTTCCATGCCTTCGTAAACATTGGCGAGCATTTGTCGTGCTTTTTCCTGAAGATCTTTTCGGTAGTACAACTGTCCGAGTTTATGGTAATTTCTGGCCATAACAGAATTACTGGCAGGAATTACGTTATCGTTGATCTCCATTTTTCTCGCAATGAGGGAGGACTTGTCTGAAGTGAAAAAACACATGGACGTGGAGTGGTCGCTGAATTCTTGTTCGACGGTGTCGGTTAGTCTCATTGCGAGGTCAAGCCATTCTTGTTCGAAAGTGATCTCGTAATATCGGATGAAGGCATCGATGGTATGAGCATAGTCTTCGAGGAATCCATCGATAGTGGAGTTACCATTCTTTCGGGTCCTCCATAGGGTGCGATCCGTTTTGAACTGATGATCCCTGATCCATCTGGCAACCTTGGTAGCCATGAGTAAAAACTCTTCATCTCCTGTTGCCGAATAAGCGTCAGTGCATCCTTTGAGTACCATTGCGTTCCATGAGGTTAAGCATTTATCGTCTAAGCCGGGACGAACCCTGTGAGAGCGCTCTGAAAGCAAAAGATCATTTATCCGTTCAACGTTCTCTTCGAACTCTTGCGCGGTCCAAGCCATTTTGGCAGCGAAAACATTATCGCTTTCGGTTCTTAGCGGAATGTATTTTTCTTCTTCCAAATAGCCCCGTTGATTCAGGTTGTAAAAGTCCTTGACCCATGCGTAGTCTTTATCGAGGACTTTTTGCACTTCTTCCGGGTTCCAGCAATAGAATTTGCCTTCGTCTCCTTCACTGTCAGCGTCGAGAGCACTGTAAAAAGCACCCTCGGGTCCACACATCTCTCGATTCAGCCAGTTCTTTGTCTGGATCAGTATTCGTTTGTAGAGAGGTTTTTTGAAGAATTTGAAAGCGTCGGCATAAAGGCTGAGTAGCTGACCATTGTCGTAAAGCATTTTTTCGAAATGGGGCACTTTCCAAAGCATATCAACGGAATAGCGCGTAAATCCTCCTCCGATCTGATCGTAGATGCCACCAAGAGCCATTTTATCAAGTGTTAGCTCTACATGCTGAAGTATTTTTTGGTCTCCGGTGTGTACGGCGTACTGTAGCAAGAAATCATAGTTGTTGGGTAATGGGAATTTAGGTGCTCTGGAGCCTCCACCTTCCATTCTGTCAAAATTTCTCGACCAACGAAGAACAAGTTCATGCAATCGTTCTTCTTCCATTTGATCGATCTTGGCCGGCTCGGAGATGAGCTCACTGTTGACAACTCCTTCGTGCAGTTTTTCAGCATATTCCAAGGCTCTTGAACGGTCGTTTCGGTAGGTGTGTTCCAGTGATCGCAGTATATGCATCCATTGTTCTTTGGGGAAATAGGTTCCACCATAAACAGGTCTTCCATCGGGTAAGGTGAAGCAGTTCAGAGGCCATCCGCCGCGTTGGGTCATCAATTGAACTGCAGTCATGTATACTTGGTCCACATCCGGTCGTTCCTCCCTATCAACCTTAACATTGATGAAATGCTTGTTCATGAGTTCAGCGACTTCCTCATCCTCGAAACATTCGTGTTCCATTACATGACACCAATGGCACGAAGAATAACCAACGCTTATAAGGATCAGTTTGTCTTCTTGTTTTGCGCGTTCGAAAACGTCATTGGACCACGCAACCCAGTTTACTGGATTGTGAGCGTGTTGAAGGAGGTAGGGAGATGTTTCGTGTATGAGGTCGTTCGTGTATGCATGTGTGTTCATGAAAGTAATGTTGTAATTGAAGTCAAAAATAAGTGTGCAAAAAATGGTCCGGGTGACACAGTTCACATTGTTTCGATCAATCCACCTCGAATTCAACTTCTTTTTGCCGTTCCTTTTCTGATTGTTCCTTCAGTTTGTTGAGTTTATTCTTGAGTTTGGAGTCCTTCTCCGGTTTTTTGATCTCTACAGGATCTGTTTCATTTGTACCAAATTCAATATGCAGTGTCTCTTTCTGCTTTTTTGGTTCCTGGTAGATCTTTACTGTTGTATCGTTCTTGTAAAAACCGAATTCTGTTTTCAGTATTGAACGAGCGTCTTCTTTAGCTTTCTCGCGGTTTTCTTTCGCCTGATCTTTTTTAGCTTGCTTATCCCATACGATCGTAGGGTCATCCAAAGGACCATACATACGCATGTATACCCTCATTCCTGTTCCGTCATCGATCACTTCCCCAAATTCTAAATCTTTCTGCTGGTCTTTTAGATCGCGGAAACGGAAGGCGTAACGATAGTCGATCACGTCTTCGAAACTATGAGTTCCCGTCAGGTCGATATCGAGTGCATTGGAAAGGATCGTCATTTTCGGGATCTCCATGCTGCCGTTTCTGATGATAAGGGTGTTTTCGAGTGTTTCGAATTTCAGGTCGAGTAATTTGCGCTCCAGGCTGTTGATGTGCTTAGGACCAATTGCCAGTTTTGCTGCATTCGAGGTCCTCAGGTTGTCTGTGATGGATTTGAATGCCTCCACATCCTTCAATCGACCATCTAATATTTTGATGTGGATCTCGGATCGGATTGACTTGGAGATTACGCCGCTACGAAGGTCAAAAGGTGCTTCGAGATAAACTTTTGCTTGTGCTTTTCCGGATATATTGTTCTCACCGATCACGTCCTGACGGAAATTGTTCCATTCTCTGAAAAGCTGTTTGAATTGAAGATTAGGAGTAGCGATATTCGTAATCACATGGAAGATCTCCGGAGTTCGTTCTTCAATTGTTAGGTTTCCGTTGATGTCTGCTCCGGCATTCTTCAATGATAGTGATGGAAAATGAAGGGTTCTGTTCCCTACAAGGAGATTGCCCTTGAATTGCTTGAAATCATGACCCTCATACTGAAGATTACCAACTTCCATAAATACGCTGCCAACAATATCTGGAGGCAGAATGTATTGTCGACCGTCCTGGATCTTTTCTTCTTTTGTTGTTGTTCCCAGATCCGCAACGTCAATATTATTGCTTTTCAACTGGACATTGGCATTGAGCTCACCCTTGCTCTTGAGGTAGTTGACAATGTTCCTGAAAACGCCGTTGACCTCAATATCTGTTTTTCCTACCGCCAATCGCACATGTTCGATACCAGCCTCGTCATTTCTGAGATACAATCGTCCGTATAGATCCCTAAAATCTCTTTTATCTTCCAGCAGTTTTACATGAAGTCCCTTTAGTTCAAGATCACCTTCTAGCTTGTTCACAGCATAGTCAAGATTTTCATCCTCCTGTGGTTCGGCTTCAATATCGAAGTTTGTTCTCAGCAGAACGTTCCCACCTGTGGTTTCAACATAAGGAATGTGAAACAAGCGATGGACAACATTCATGTCGATGTTACCTACAGCTCTTCCCTGAAAACGTGGTGCTTTGAATCGAGTCAGTAACAATTCTCCTGAAAATGGTCCACCGATTGTATTGAATCGCATGTCTTTCAGCTGAAGGAATTCTTTTTCAGATCCGCCGCGATTACTATATTCACCGTCAAGGTGAATGTTGCGAAGGCTCATTCTGGATTCAGGTTCCGTCAGTTCTCCCTCATTGATCCCGAAAGAACAATCAATTACAACGGGCGAAGTTGCTTCATTCTTACCTTCGATATCCAGATCGAAATAGACGGTTCCTTTTCCGTTGAATTTCCGGATCTCATCCACTTCTGTCACGGCGAAGTTGGTGGCCAGATCGGTTAGTTGTATGTCATTCGACTGAATATTGAAGTCCAATCCTTTGGGGTCAACTTTTCCCTTGACAGCAAAGGGTAGGTTGGAAATATACACAAGTGCTTCCGGTAATTCTACACTGCCTTTTTCCTGATCAACCTTCAGGCGCAGATCGAAAGTGGCCTCCCGGTTCGAAAGCAATGTGATCTCACCACTTTTGGCTTTGTTGATCTTCAATTGGCTTTCAGCCTGGAGATCGAACTGTTTTTCAGTAAAATTACCTGAGAGTTGCAGGTCGTGAACATGCGTGACGTAACGCTGCTGTGTTGCTCTGTTGTCATAGGAAAAACGGAGGTTTTCGCAACTCACCTTTTCCAATTCGAATTTGAACGGAGCAGCAGCCGTGGTATCTTCGGATGGCTTAACGATGTCATAGTTCACTTCACCTGAACGGTTCACTTTCAATTGCAGGGTGCCTGGCTCGATCTCGATCTTCTTCACTCGGTATTCTTCTCTCCATATATCGGCAGGATTGAATTTCAGTCGGATGCGATCCGTATACAACAATGTGTCTCTATCCGTTGATCCTTGGTAGGAATCGCGAATGAAAACATGCTCGAAATCTACAGAAAGATTGGGGAACGAACTCCAGAAGCTAAGGTCTACCTCGGCAACTTTAACTTCTGTTTTCAGGTACTTATTGACCTCAGTGATGACGGCTCCTATGATGTTGTCCTTGAAAACATAAAGCACCAATGTGATCAGCAGAAAAATGCTGACAAGACTAATGCCGGTCCATTTGGCGATCATTATTATACGCTGCTTCATCCCTTTTACCAAAATTACCGCACATTTCCTCCTTACACGGGGCTTTTACGTAAACTTATTAACGGCCTTTTGTTCGATTTATTGAGAAAGAAGTAGACGGGCTCAAACATCAATACAGCATGTAATTTATTGGCTGCGGATAGCCTTTTGATATCATTTCGATCTTTAGAGATTAAATAGTTCAAGAATTGGGTGTTAGCGGGAGTTTATTTTTATTGATTTAACAAGCTGCTCCGCATACTTTGTGCTATCTTTGTCTTTCATAATAAAAGAAAAAGAATGAGTTTATTGACAGTGGGAAGTGTTGCTTTTGATGCGATTGAGACACCTTTTGGGAAGACAGATAAGATTATTGGTGGTGCAGGAACTTATATTGCACTTTCTTCATCCTTCTTTGTTGGGGATCAGAAGATCGTTGCAGTGGTTGGTGAGGATTTTCCTCAGGAAATGCTCGATCAGTTGGCTTCACGTGGTGTTGACCTTGAAGGTTTGCAGATCAAGAAAGGGGAGAAGACCTTTTTCTGGTCCGGACGTTACCACAACGATATGAACTCAAGAGATACACTGGTGACGGAATTGAACGTTCTTGAGCATTTCGACCCGATCATTCCGGCGAAATATCAGGGTGTGGAATACTTGATGCTGGGAAATCTCAGTCCGCAGGTTCAGCGCTCAGTGATCGAGCGACTTGAAAAACGTCCAAAACTCATTGCGATGGATACTATGAATTTCTGGATGGATATTGCCATGGACGAGTTGAAGAAAACAATGTCGATGGTGGATGTGTTGATCATCAATGATGAAGAAGCGCGCCAGTTGTCAAAAGAATATTCTTTGGTAAAGGCGGCGAAAGTAATTCGCGATATGGGTCCTAAATACCTGATCATTAAAAAAGGAGAGCATGGAGCATTATTGTTCCACAATGAACGCGTTTTCTTTGCCCCGGCTTTGCCTTTGGAGGATGTTTTTGATCCAACAGGAGCAGGGGATACATTTGCAGGTGGTTTTATGGGTTACCTTGCTGCAACAGATGACGCTTCCTTCGACAATATGAAAAGAGCGATAATTGCTGGTTCTGCTTTGGCTTCTTTCTGCGTAGAGAAGTTTGGAACAGAACGCTTGACAGAAATTACAAAAAGAGAATTGGAAGACCGCATCGATCAATTTGTATCGTTGACAACTTTTGAGATGGCACAGACCGTTTAAGATAATGCAAAAGGATATCATGGAAAAGAATGCTTTTATTGCCGAACTGGAAACGCTTACATCAAACGAAGATGTTCTGAGTGTAAGTCGTGATGTAAACGAGTTAAAGGGTCGCTTCGAAGATTACATTCTTGAAGAAGAAAGAAAGGATCAAGTAGCTCAGTTGGAGGCACAGGAGAAAGGGGAGGAACACGAAGCGATCGATCTGCGCCCTTTGAAGGAAGAATTCTATGAGATCTACAATGCATATCGAGAAAAGCGCAAGCAACTCCAGGATGCAAAGAACCTTGAAGAAGTTGAAAACCTGCGCAGGAAGAAATTCCTGGTCACTAAAATGCAGGAAATGATCCAGACCGAAGAAAACATCGGTGCTGCATTGGCTACTTACAAGGAGATTCATGAAGAATGGAAAACGATCGGAGATATTCCGCGTGAAAAACGGGATGAAATACAAAAAGAATATTCGCGCTTACTGGAGTTGTTCTTCTACAACATCAAGATCTACCGTGAACTAAAGGATCACGACCTAAAGAGAAATCAGCAGTTGAAAGAGGAGATCATTGCTCAGTTGGAAGAACTGAAGAACCAGTCTTCGATGAAGGAACTGGAGGCTTCCTTGAAGCGTTTACAGAACGAGTGGGAAGAGATCGGTCCTGTGAACAACGATGAATGGGAACGAATGAAGACGAGCTATTGGGAGTCAGTTCGTGGTCTTTATGAGCGCATAAACCAATTTTACGATGAGCGCCGAAATGCGTTTCAGGAGAATCTGAACAAAAAGAAAGAGCTTTTAGCACAAGCAATTCAGATCGTTGAGGAGTCTGCAGCCAATGCAAATGCAAAGGATTGGGATTCTTCCACGGAGAAATTACTGTCTATACAAGAGTCCTGGAAGGGTGTAGGTTTTGGTCCAAAGAAGGAGAACGAAGCGATCTGGCAGGAATTCCGAGGATATTGCGATAAGTTCTTTGCGGCAAAGAAGGAGTTCTACGGTTCTGTTCAGGAAAAATTCAATGCTATTGCTGAAGGGAAAAAGAAATTGATCGAAGAAGCAAAAGCTCTCAAGGAGTCTACCGAATGGAAGGAAACGGCGGACAAATTGATCAAACTTCAGAAAGCATGGAAAGATGCCGGTCATGCCGGACAAAAACTGGAGCAAAAACTTTGGCAGGAATTCCGAGGGGCTTGTGACGCATTCTTCAATGCCCGCCAAAAGCATTTTGAGCAGCAGGATAAGCAACTGGAAACCAACTTGGTTGCTAAGCAGGATATTATTTCAAAGATCGAGAGTTACGTCTTGCCCGATGACAAGCAGCAGGCTTTGCGTGAACTAAAGGAATTTACCACGGCATATAACGCCATCGGTAAAGTGCCGATGAAGCAAAAAGATACGATCTACAACACCTACAAAGCTGCAATTGACAAACATTACGGACAGCTCAAGATGGAAGCTGCCGAAAAGGATAAAGTGATGTTCGAAGCACGTCTCGAGACACTGCAAGGAAGTCCTGAGGCATCGAAATTGCTTTCAAGAGAGCGTTCGGATATACGTCAGCAGATCGATAAGTTGAAAGCTGAGATCCTGCAATTCGAGAACAATCTCGGATTCTTTGCAAGATCAAAAGGAGCTGATGCCCTGCGCAAAGAAGTAGAAAGTAAGATCTATGCTGCGAAGAATAAGATAGAATCACTGAAATTGAAACTGAAGCAGATCCCAAATGAATAGGTTCTTTAATGCACTGTTGCTCTTCATTCTGTTTCCGACGATGGCTCTTACTATTTTCGTTGGATTTGATCTGCCTGTCGAGGTCCTGAAAGTTTCCGGTGCGAATCTACCATATCGAAAAGAGGCTTTTTTAATCCTGGGGCTGTTTTTATTCATGATCAATCTGCGCAGAAGTATTCGCCGCTGGATGGGAATGAAAATGGTGAATCAAGTCTCAAAGTTTTCTTGGAATAGCGAGGTGAGCAAAGAAAGAAGGCAAAGGGTATATGTGTACACTTTACTGGAAGCACTAGTAATGGCCTTCGTTGGCACTGCACTTTATGTGGTGACTCCAGAAGCGTGGTTTCCCGCACTTGCACTTTTATTTGGAACGGTGGATAATCTGATCTTTACATTCGTAGGATTCACCAGAGGAAAGTATCGCGCCGGTATAACTTCCAAGGCGGTGATCCTTGCAGATCGAGATGTGCAACTCGTTTATTTCAGTGGACTTCGAAAGGTGAGTATCCATCAGGAAAGTATCTATTTTGATTACATCAAAGGTCTTCAGTTGTACATTCCTCTGGACAGTATAGAAAAAGAGCAAAGAGAAGAATTCTTTAAGGTCTTAGAATCCAAGGTCAATAGGGATAAGGTGTTCTTCAGTAAGGTTTCTTGACCAAAACTGGAAAATATTTCCAATTATGGGAATATTTTAGACTTACAAAAAATCATAAACGCCTTTGATGCTGTGTGTTTTGATTTCGGATTGAATTTTGGTAGGGCATATCGTGCTCAAAAAAATCCACTCATATGATGACCTTGGTCTGAACGAAAATCAAAAGTTTTTCGAGAGATCTCTTTTTGCTGGAACAGGAGAAAGTTCGAGTAAAGAGCTTGATTCTATTTTTGGTGAGCTCAAAAGCGGGATCATCGTGACCGATGATTCGTTCGTAATACGGTATGCGAATTCCGCATTTAGAGGATTGAGTGTTGATCAGGGGGATGTATTGGAGACGAATCTCAAAATTACAGATATCCTACCAAGATTCGTAGGTAAAGATGGCTTAGTCAGTTTTTACGAGCATTTAATGACGAGAAAGTCCTTTACCTTGGATTCGGGCTTCATACTCCCCAGGATCGAAAGGATGGTGTTGACACCTGTATCCGGCGGAAGTTTTTTGATCAGATTCCTTGTCAATGAGCTATATACGGATTCAGCAGCGAACCTACTGAGCTATTTTCCGGAGCTTCCTTTTGCATTTTGTGGTTTTAGAATCGGGAATACCAAACGGATGGGAATTGAATTTTACAGTGATAATTTCCCCAAGTTGTTTTCTAATCAGACTGTCGAGAAGTTTCAAGGTTTTTTTGATAGTCTCGTACATGCTGAAGATCTTTCGGTTTTCCTGAAGCAACTAACAGCTGTAAAGCGATCCAAAATAGGTGGTTTTGTGTTGGAATTAAGACTCGTGAATTCTCATAATGGGGAATTAAAATGGTTTCGCCTATACCTGAGTAGATATCGTGAGGAAAGTAATGATCAATTGTGCATTGTATACCTTCAGGATATTAATGATGAAAGAACTCGTGAATTAGCGCAGGAAGTTCTGGTGAATGAGATAATTGATGGTGAGCGTGAAAGAATGGCGATGGAGCTTCATGATGGTCTTGGGCAACAAATGGTTGCTGTTAAATTACATCTTGATATTTTAAAGTCTAAGTTTGGGAATTCCGGTGAATTTGACCTTTGCTCGTCAATTGTTAGGGATTCAATACTGCAGATGAAAGCCCTTTGTTACAATCTAGCGCCTCCTGATTTTGACAAAGGTCTGATTCTATCTGTTGAACGACTTTTTGGTAGGCTAAACGAGTTCTCTTTGGATATTGAATACAAGTTCACTCCTAAAAAAATCCCAATTCGGGAAATTGGGACACAAGAAACGTACAATATCTTGAGGATTATCCAAGAGTTCGTTTCTAATTCACAAAAGTATTCGAAGTGCTCATTGATCAATTGTGAGATTGGCAGAAAGAACGATAAGATTGCCATCTTGTTAACAGATGATGGTCAAGGATTCGATTTAAAATCGGTTAAAAAAGGATTTGGTCTCGCTAACATGGAAAAAAGAGCCAAACTGGCAAATGCAAAGGTTGAATTCAATAGTTCACCGAATGAAGGCACCTATCTTTACCTGGAAGTTTGATCATTTCTTGAACGCCATAAACCTGACCTCTTGTTTCAAATTGCTTTGAGCATCTGCGAGTTTCATAACCGGGACTAATCTTCCGCCACCTTTTTCAGCAGCCTCGGTCATTTTCTGTTTATCCTGATCTTTGATCTGAATACCTACGATTGACATGTTGATGCCTTTTTTCTTGTACTTGCGTACGTATTTCAAATAATCATCGGAATTTCTGTTGAAGGCACCATCAGTGATCACGATGATCTGATTGACTCCGCCTGGAATATAGTTCTTCAGCGCTTGCTTATATCCAAGTTTAATTCCTTCGCCACCTGCGGTTAGTCCCGAAGCGCGTAAACCACTTACCTCGCCCTTTATTTTTTCTTTTTCCTCTCCGGAAGTGGAGGGCATTAGTACTCTGGTATCCGTTGCATAGGATACCAGGCCTATTTTGTCTTGTGGACGTAACATGTCAACGAGTTGATTCAATGAATATTTCATCAACTCAAAGCGCTCACCTTGTTGCATGGAAGAGGAGATGTCAAGAACGAAAATGACGTTCACCGGTGCGAAATGATCGCTGATGAAATTGTTGGGGTCAAGCTGCGAGAATTCGATACTTTCGGCTGGAATAAACGGAGTCGTTGTTTCGTTTGAAAGTTGAGCCTCCAACTGTGGTTCTTCGATAATAATCTCTTCAACCGGTGGAGGATCCTTTTGTGCAAGTGGTGGAGGTAAACACATGCTTGGATCCATCGCGAGTTCGATCACGATGTAATTGCGCTGGAAATTAATGTAAGCACCTAATTCAGACGGGAAATATCCATCATGCGAAGCATAGAAATAGCTAAAGCCAAGTACGGCCTCTTCTTTGATTTTTCCATTCTTGTCAGTAAGCTTTGTCCAAACCGGTGAGCCATTCTGGATCAGGCTGACTTTCGAGAAGGATAATTCCTTTTTGCTGTCTTTGTCGATCGTGACGACAGTCAACTGAAAATTATCTTTACGCGCACCGCCCGGGCGTGAACTGAAATCAGGACAAGCTGTGAAGGCACTCAGATCGTTTTGAGGGAGTTCCTTGAGGTTTCCGCTTAGTTTCACCTCGACAGGTTCTTGACGATCACTAGTGAAGATATCTACTTCGTAGGAGAATTTACCTTTCACTTTCGGGTTGACCTGCAAACGAACGATCACGGAACTGTCTTTATCCATGAATTTACCATTGACGATATAACTCACTTCAAAGGGTTTCTTCACGCTGAGGACATACTCTTTCTTGTTACCCTTGTTTGTTAGGATGATGTCAACGAAACGCTCATCATAGGCTTCTAGATCACCAAAATCATGACGCGTTTTATCGAATTGCACTTGTGCTGAAAGGGCAACTGAAATGAAAGTAAAAATGATGATCAGAAAACGCATGTCTCAAATATAACAAGAAACGGACCGCAAAGTGAAAAGTTACGGGAGTGCTAAGAACTTAATGTCTGTGTAATTTTGTTCATTACCAAAATAAAAAAGGAGCATCAATGACGCTCCTTTTCCTGATCATAGATCACTATTTATTTATGTCCGTGGTGTTCGTGTTTTCCTCCGATCCACTTTCCATTCTCATCATAGTGAGAAAGACACATTTCTCTTTCTTCAGCTGAACACTTCATAGAATCGCACATTGCTGCACATTCTTCCTTAGTCATTTCAGCACATTTGCTCATGTCGCAAACCATTTTGCCTTCACCGTGAGGTGCACAAGCTGTTTTGTCTGCACACATTTCTTTCTTAGCACAACAAGCTGAATTAACATCTCCTTCAGAAGCGTGACCATCACCCATGATAGGTGCGATAACCAATCCAACAAGACAAGTCAACTTGATAAGGATGTTCATCGAAGGACCTGAAGTATCTTTGAAAGGATCTCCAACTGTATCACCGGTTACGGCAGCTTTGTGAGCATCAGATCCTTTGTAAGTCATTTCTCCGTTGATCATTACACCTGCTTCAAAAGACTTCTTAGCGTTATCCCATGCACCACCTGCATTGTTCTGGAAGATCGCCCAAAGCACACCTGAAACGGCAACACCTGCCATGTAACCTCCAAGCACCTCAGCACCAAGGCTCCAGTTACCTGAGATCAATCCTGTACCAAGTCCGATTGCGATTGGAGTGATGATCGTGATAGCACCTGGCAACATCATTTCACGAAGAGCGGCTTTAGTTGAGATCTCAACACACTTACCGTATTCAGGTTTTCCTGTTCCTTCCATGATACCAGGGATCTCGCGGAACTGACGACGTACTTCCATTACCATGTCCATCGCCGCTTTACCAACTGATTTCATAGCCAAAGCTGAGAAAACAACCGGGATCATACCACCGATGAACAAGGCTGCTAATACAGGCGCTTTGAAAATGTTGATTCCATCGATTCCTGTGAATGTTACGTAGGCTGCAAACAAAGCAAGAGCTGTAAGAGCAGCAGATGCAATAGCAAATCCTTTTCCAACTGCTGCTGTAGTGTTACCTACAGAGTCCAACACGTCGGTACGCTGACGAACTTCTTTTGGCAATTCAGACATTTCAGCCACACCACCCGCGTTGTCCGCGATAGGTCCAAATGCGTCGATCGCCAACTGCATTGCTGTCGTAGCCATCATAGCAGATGCTGCAATTGCTACTCCGTAGAATCCAGCCAATGCATATGAACCCCAGATCGCTGCAGCGAAAAGAATCACTGAAGAGAATGTTGAGATCATTCCCGTTGCAAGACCTGCAATAATGTTAGTCGCTGCACCAGTAGATGAGTTCTTAACAATGTCAAGAACCGGTTTCTTTCCAAGAGCAGTGTAGTATTCAGTAAAGTAAGAGATAAGGTAACCCACTCCAAGACCAACAAGTGTTGCGTAAAATACGTGACGGCTCGGTATCTCCATTACTCCTTCTCCGAAGAAGCTCATCTGGATTGTCTCAGGAAGCATCCACTGTACAAGGAACCATCCTGCAACTGCAGAGATCACGATAGAAGAAATGTTACCAATGTTCAATGCTCTTTGAACTTCTGCTTCTTTTGCTTCGTTGTTAGAGATGCGAACAAGGAATGTTCCGATGATAGAAGCAATGATACCAACACCTGCAATCATGATTGGGAGAAGGATAGGACCCATTCCGCCAAAATCTGAAAGCGTTTGACCATTCTCGGCCATGTCACGGATGATATAGTTACCAAGAACCATCGATGCCAATACAGTTGCAACGTAAGAACCGAAAAGGTCAGCTCCCATTCCCGCAACATCTCCTACGTTGTCACCAACGTTATCTGCGATAGTAGCCGGGTTACGAGGGTCATCTTCAGGAATTCCTGCTTCAACCTTACCAACAAGGTCAGCACCAACGTCAGCAGCTTTTGTATAGATACCACCACCTACACGTGCAAACAACGCAATTGATTCAGCTCCAAGAGAGAATCCTGCAAGTGCTTCAAGAACCATTGTCATTTCGTCGTAGAAGTTACCGCCTTCCGTCATGAAGGTGCCAACGAACACCATGAAGAACAAGCTCAAACCAAGTACTGCAAGACCAGCAACACCAAGTCCCATTACTGTTCCACCACCGAAAGATACTTTCAATGCTTGTGGAAGACTTGTGCGCGCCGCTTCGGTCGTTCTGGCGTTAGCATCTGTTGCGATACGCATACCGATGTTACCTGCTACAGCTGAGAAAATAGCTCCAACAACGAAAGCGGGAACGATCATCCAGCTAGTCGTTTCTACAACTGTTGAAATTCCAAAAAGTGCTGCAGAAGCAATCACAACGAATACGGCAAGCAATCTGTACTCCGCACTAAGGAATGCCATTGCGCCTTCCTTGATGCTCTTAGAGATCTCCTGCATTTTTTCATTACCCGGATTTTGCTTTTTTACCCATGCCATCTTAACAAGCATGAAAAGCAAACCGATGATCGATAAACCAATAGGTAGTAAAATTAAATTGTCCATGTTTTAAGTTTGTTTGTTTTAAACAGGGCGCAAAAGTAGGTGTTAAGACTTAAACCTGCAAGTGCACAGCTAATTAATAATGTCACCTTCATACGGGACATTGTAAAACATGGTTACAATTCAGTTTTTTTGACTGAACTAAAAGGATTTATCGGGAGTTTTGAGAAAAATGAAGTTCTATTTGCTTCGTGAACTATTTTTCATTAGTAACGTGTAATCATTAATTCACTTCATTAAAGTGCGTCGAGGACCCTGCGCTTCATCGTATTCAGGTCCATTGCGCCACTCTGTCGCCATTTAACCTCGCCACTTTTAAACAAAACAAAAGTAGGTACACCACGAACCTTGAATTTGTCTGCTACATCCGGATTCTTGTCCACGTCTATCTTTAAAATACGAACTTTGTCTCCAAGTTCTCCTTTCAATTTATCCAGGATTGGATGCATCATCTGACATGGACCACACCATGTGGCATAGAAATCAACTAAAGTTGGAATGTCTGATTTTATGATGTCGTTGAATTTACCCATGATCAATTTTTTCGCAAAGGTAACAACTGTTTATACCGTTTTGCGTTACCTGAATTACATTCAATCGATTTTTTGAAGTAGCATAAGGAATTCCTGATTTCCGTCTCCGCCTAGAACAGGGGAGTCAATCAATGCTTTAAATTCCAGCGTATTGAGGCGAGCACAATCTTTAATTTTCTCAACGACTTCAGGGTACAAGCTTTTATTCTTTACGATCCCGCCTTTGCTGATGTTCTCTTTTCCGACTTCGAATTGAGGTTTCACAAGGGCAATGACAAATGCTCCCGGTTTGAGAAAGGCATGGATGAAAGGGAAGATCTTCTCCAAAGAAATGAACGACACATCGATCACGCAACCGTCGACTATTTCAGGGATCGAACGTGCAGTCAGTTCTCTGACATGAGTTTTTTCGAGGTTCACGACACGTTCATCTTGCTTGATCTTTTCGTGAAGCTGATCCTTGCCAACATCAACACAATATACTTTACTCGCTCCGTTTTGAAGCAATACTTCTGTAAAACCTCCGGTAGAGGCACCAATATCCATAAAGGTCTTTCCCTGTATTTCAGGCGACCATTTTTCGATGGCCTCAAGGAGTTTCAATGCTCCACGAGACACCCATGGAAGTTCTTCTGCCATCATCTCGATAACTGCATCAATCGGAACTTTTTTTCCTGTTTTATTGATGAGTTTGCCGTTTACCTTAACGCCTTCCTCACGTATGATCTGTTCAGCTCTCACTCTGGAACTCACCAATCCGCGTTGCATTAATAATTTGTCTAATCGTTCTTCCACATCACAAATGTAGTGATTCGATCCGTATCAACTCAAGACTTACCTTTCGGCAGAAATGCGTAACTTCGCGCCAAATTAGTTGATGTGAAAACGATCTATATCACACGTAGGGAAACTTTCAATGCCGCACATAAATTGTGGCGCGAGGACTGGTCTGAGGAGAAGAATGCTGAAGTTTTCGGGAAATGCAGTAACAAGAACTGGCATGGACACAATTTTGCGATTTATGTGACCGTTAAAGGTGTTCCCAGCGAGGAAACAGGCTTTGTGATCAATTTAAAGGATTTAAGTGTGATACTTAAAAAAGAAGTGGTAGAACCGCTTGATCATAAGAACCTTAATCTGGACGTGCCTTTTCTTAAAGGAATGTTGGCTTCAACGGAGAATATGGCCATACAGATCTGGGATAGAATTGAAGAGCCGATCCGCTCAGCGGGGGGTGAACTGGTGAAGATCAAACTGGTCGAAACCGAAAATAATTATGTAGAATATTTCGGAGGAAGGGAACCTTTTTAAGGCTCGTATGTTCCCCTTTGATATGGAAAAGTTATTTGTGAAAGAAGAAAATTACAACGACGAGGTCACTTTCAAACTGGCAGGTCACTACGAAGAGGTTCTTAAACAACTGGGTGAGGATCCGAATCGCGAAGGCTTGATCAAAACACCGGAACGTGTTGCGAAGGCACTACAATTCCTTACTCATGGCTACGGACTTGATCCTGATAAGATCGTTCAGCAGGCGCTTTTCAACGAGGAGTACTCTGAAATGGTGATCGTGAAAGATATCGAAGTATATTCGATGTGTGAGCACCATATGCTACCTTTCTTTGGGAAAGCACATGTGGCATATATCCCGGATGGGAAAATTGTTGGTTTGAGCAAGATCCCAAGAGTGGTCGATGCTTATGCTCGCAGACTGCAGGTTCAGGAGAGATTGACCATCGAGATCCGCGATTGTATTCAGCGTACCTTGAATCCGAAAGGGGTGGCAGTCGTCCTGGAATGCTCTCATATGTGCATGCAGATGCGTGGCGTTCAAAAACAGAATTCAGTTACCACATCCAGTGCATTCACCGGAATTTTCCTGAAGAACGACGCTACTCGTAAGGAATTCATTAACTTAGTTCAAGCGAAATTACATTAATCGAATTATGAATCAGATATTAGACAACAGCGGAGCATACTCAAAAGAGATCTCACGCGAATTTTTTAGAAGTGTTTACAGTTACATGGTAGGTGCACTGGGGATTTCAGGATTGATCGCCTACATGGTGGGTACTGATTTGGTAGAACTTGGGAATGGAGTGGCTCTGCCAAGATTCTTTCTGGACTACTTCATCACTGAAACAGGATGGTCTCCACTTTACTATATCGTGATGTTCGCACCGGTTGGTCTTGGTCTTCTTATCCAGATGGCCTACAGAAGACTATCTTATGGGATCTTGCTGCTTTTGTTCGCTGCATATTCCGTGTTGATGGGACTTGCACTCTCAAGTATCTTTATCATGTATGCTCAGGCGTCTATCGCCATGACATTCCTGATCTCTGCAGGAGCTTTTGCGGGAATGGCGATCCTTGGATATACAACAAAAACAGACCTTACTAGATTCGGTTCCTTGCTTTACATGGCATTCATAGGAATCTTCATTGCAGGGATTGTAAACTTCTGGATAGGTAGCAGTGCATTGGAATTTGGTATTTCAGTGATCGGTGTTTTTGTGTTTACAGGCTTGACAGCATACTATATGCAACAACTAAAGCATGTTTCAGAAGATGAGTCGCTTAGTGGTTTAGATCGAAATAAACTAGCTCTTGTGGGTGGATTACAGCTGTATATCCTCTTCATTAACTTGTTCATGTCGCTACTGAGATTACTTGGATCTAGAGAGTGATCTTAAAAAGTATTTGTAAGCGGGGGCTGTTTTCTTTAGGAGACAGCCCTTTTTGTTGTTGTGAAAGTCATCCGAGAAGAGAGGCTACTGTAGTCAGTATTAATTTCGTGTATCTTTGTCTTATGACATCCCTGCGATCGCTCATCTGGACTCTTATTAAATTGTTGCTATTCTGGCTGATCCTTTTTCATGTCCAGCGCTTGCTGTTTTCAATCCACAACTGGGATAAATTTGCTGACATTTCAATAGGTGAATGGTTGCTGGCCTTCGTTCATTCTTTCAGACTTGACCTTTCTACGGCTGCTTTATTGAGTTTACCATTACTAACTGTCCTCACTGCATATTTCATCTTCCCTTCTGTTTGGGCACTTCGGATATTCAAGGTTCTACTTGCCTTGGAAGTTTTATTGGTTACCCTTGTTCATGGAGGTGAGATCAATGCCTATCCGGAATGGAACCACAAATTGACAACTCGAGTGTTTACTCATTTGGTGAATCCGGATGAGGTGGTTCGCACTGCAGATCAAAGTATGATCGTTTTCTATGTGATTTATGTCTTGATAGAGCTTGCGGTTGCATGGTTTATATACCGTAAACTGATTGCTCCCGGTCCGGTTCGTTCGACAATGAACTGGATGTATCGAAGCTCTTTAGGTTTGATGGTCTTTGTTTTCTTTGGGGCCGGTTTTATTGTCCTAGGACGCGGTGGATTTCAACAGATCCCTATCAATACTGATGCTGCTTATTATACGAACAGCTACGCAGCAAATGATCTTTCAGTGAACTCGTTTTATTTCTTCGCAAGAAGTTTCATGCTGTATAGTCGCACGGAGGATGGAGTTCGTTTTCCGGTTATAAAAGAAGAAGATGCAAAAAAATGGATGAAGGATCTGAATGATTACCCTGTTGACCATGAAAACCAAATTCTGAGTTTAGAGAAGCCAAACGTCGTGTTCATTATTCTCGAAAGTTGGACAGCCAATGCGGTGGGTTCTGTCAGTGGAAAAAAAGGAGCAACACCGTATTTTGACCAGATGGCTCAGGAAGGCTTGCTCTTCACTCGGATGTACGCAACCGGTAGCACTTCTGAGTTAGGCAATTCCAGTATTTTCTCTGGATATCCTTCCTTGCCGGGGGTTTCTCTGACCATGTTTCCCGAAAAGCACCGAAAAGTTCACTCCATCAACCAAGATCTGAAAAATTGGGGCTACAATAGTTCATACCTTTTCAGTGGAGATCTGAAGTATGGCAATATAGGCGGGTATTTCATCGATCACGGTTTTGATGTTGTCGAGGATGAAAATGATTTTCCTTCCGATCTTCCGAAAGGGAAATTGAATTATTATGACGAGGATCTGTATCGTTTATTCGGAAAGAAACTGAAGGAAAAGAAAGAACCTTTTTTAAGTTGTGCTTTCACCGGAAGTACACATTCCCCCTATGATTTCCCGCAGAAAGGAACGCCAAAATGGAAAGGGAAAGAAGCGAAATTCATGACCTCAATGTACTACGCCGACAAATGTCTGTACGATTTCATACAATCATCGAAAAAAGAGAAATGGTACAAGAATACTATTTTTGTGTTCGTTGCGGATCATGGTCATGCTTCGCACGATTTGCAAAATCCTAGTCTGGCAGGATTCTATCACATTCCTATGCTGATCTATGGTGAGCCGTTAAAAAAAGAATACCGGGGAAAGAGGATTGATAGAGTGGCCTCTCAAGCTGATATTGCGGCCACACTCATCTATCAGTTGGGTGGTGATCCAAAGCGCTATCCATGGAGTAAGGATTTGTTGAATCCATCTTCTCCTGAGTTTGCTTTGTTCGCTCTGTCACAAGGTTATGGTTGGGTGAGTCCGGCGGGGAACTTCAGCTATCACATGGACGGATATGGATTCCTGGAACAGACCATGGATGAAAAGGCGCTGAAGAATGAGCGTAAACGATGCCATTCCTTTATGTCTCTTGTCTACCATGAATTCGAAAAGCTTTAATTCTGCTATCTTAGCTCCGTGAAGATCCTGGTCATACGTTTCAGTTCAATAGGTGACATCGTGCTTACAACGCCCGTGATCAGGGCATTGAAGGAACAAATGACGGATGTAGAGGTTCATTTTCTGACGAAAGCGAGTTTCAAGAGTCTGCTGGAACACAATCCCAATATCGACAAACTTGTCACATTTGAACGATCGTATAATGAAGTGTTGCCAGAATTAAAAGCGGAGAATTATGACCGGGTCATTGATCTGCACCACAACATTCGGACGCTTAAATTGAAAATGGCCCTTGGAAAACCTTCCAGTTCATTCCCAAAATTGAATATCCGCAAGTGGTTGTTGGTTCGGTTGAAGAAAATCAGGATGCCTGATGTCCATGTTGTGGATCGCTATTTTATGGCAGTTGAAAGATTTGGGGTGAAGAACGATCACAGACCTTGTGAATTCTTTTTGAGCGATGATCAAAGGGTTGACCCTGAAAGGGAATTTGGGATGAAAACTAAAAGTTACCTGGCTGTTGCCGTTGGTGCTCAATATTTCACCAAGAGAATGCCGGTACAAAAACTGGTTGAGATCCTGACTCAAATTGAGCAACCCGTAGTACTTTGTGGAGGGCCGATGGATCAAAAATTGGCAGAAGAAGTAATTTCATCTTTACCTGAAAAGAAGATCTTATCCGCTTGCGGCAGGTATTCTTTGGGACAATCTGCGAGTATAGTTGCGCAGTCGACCGCAATACTTACCAATGATACCGGATTGATGCATATAGCAACCTGCTTTGGTGTGCCTGTGATCAGTGTATGGGGGAATACCGTTCCTGAGTTGGGGATGTATCCTTATTATCCTGCAGAACAAGGCAAGTTTGTAGTGCACGAAGTTAAAAACCTGTCATGCAGACCTTGTTCGAAAATTGGTTTTCAGCAATGCCCCAAAGGACATTTTAAATGCATGCAACTTCAGGACAGTGAGGCGATTGCCAACAGTATCCGACAAATAACGAAGGATTAATCCTCTAGAAATAGCTTTTTCAATTCCGTAGCATCGCTGGCTTTCATCTTGCCGGCTAGGATCAAGCTCAATTGCTTACGTCGTAACGCACCTGCAAAACGTTCCTTTTCCTCCTCTGTTTCCGGGATCAGCTCAGGAACTTGAATAGGCCCTCCATTCTGATCCACCGCAACGAAGGTGTAGATCGCCTCGTTACATTTCTCTCGCTTTCCTGTTACGTTATCTTCAACGAATACATCCACAAAAACCTCCATGGAAGAAGAAAATGCCCTCGACACTTTCGCTTCCAACGTTACGATCGAAGCATGACTGATCGGCTTCTGGAAGGAAACGTGGTTCACTGATGCAGTTACAACAACTCTTTTCGAGTGACGATGCGCTGAAACACTGGCAATGACATCCATCCACGCCAACAATTGACCTCCAAAAAGGTTGCCAAGTGTATTGGTGTCGTTCGGAAGGACGACCTTAGTAGTAATGGAAAGGGATTCGGATGCTTTACGTGCCTTCATGACTGATTTTTTTACAAAGGTACGTTTCGTAGTCAATTCGGCGCTTCAGCATTGCTTTTTATTTTTTTCTCTTATGGATAATAAGTACCGCTGAAAACAATTCTTTTTTTGTTTTCCAGATCAGAGTGAATGTCATCCACCTCCAGTAGAATATCACAATAGATGTACCAGCTACCTTCCTTAAGTTCACCTTTGATGATTCCTTGAAGTATCTTTTTGCCTTCAGTAAAAAGCAGGCCGCCGGAATAAGAATAGGAAAAATCGATCCTTTGCAATTCTGTACCGGCAATTTCGAAATGATCTCCAATAACTGAAGTAGCAAAAAAGAAGTTTTCGGAACTGTTACTACAACCGATTGCAGGATCACCCTCATCATCAATTGCTCGTGTGAACAGAACTTTATCTCCTTCATAGCTGTATTTCATTACTTCTCTGACTTTTCGCATATTTGGAGGTGTCTCGATGACTTGTTCGGTATCCATTGCTATTGTTTTTGGTTCAATTTGCTTCTTTTTCAAACTGTGATGAATAAAGGTTACCTTGCCTGATCTTTCAATTTGGAGTTCAAAAAATCCGAATGAAGAACCACCAACATTCGGTAAACTTATTTTTTCATTATTGATCCATACAGGGGAGGTGTAGTCAATACTACCAATAAGTTCTTCAGGATGTTCAAATGCAATTTTTTGAACCTTTCCGAATTGATTTTCCTTTAACCAGATTTCTTCTAGAGATCCTTCTCGCAAGACAAGTTCAACTTTCCAATCCCCAGAAGGACTTTCATACGGGTCTTTGTTCAATAAGGAATCCGTTGTCATTTTATCTGTAACAGGTTCATAATTTGCGTTTGTGGCTGGCCTTGTTTTAGATTGTTCGGTTATGACTCGCTCTTCCTCCTGAGAACATGAAAAGAGTAGAAAAACAATCGATATAGGGTAAAGGAAGTTCATATGCAATTAATGCCAAAGTTCGTGCCAGCCTTATTTCCATTGAAGAACCTCAAGATCTTTTGAAGCCTTTGAACCGTAATGAAATTGGGCTTCTCGGATAATTCTTTCGATTGCTGCCCATTTTAAACTTCTGGGTTGAGAAACACAGATGATATCTCGGGCCGGATGTTGTTTACTCAATGGAGAGGTGATCTTCTTGATGTTCTTTGTTTGAGCGTCACTTAGGTGATGTTGAGCCGGTACCAGCGTATATCCACCGTATTGATCAACCATCTTAAGTAAAAGAGCCATATTTCCACCTTCGTAGTTCCAACCATGCTCAGCGTTTTCATCCTTTAACTGACAAAAGCGGATCATCTGACTTCGAAGACAGTTACCGCTGCTTAACAACCAAGGTTGAAGATTTAGTAATTCATCAGTTGAGACTTCTTTTTTATTCATCTCTGGTATATAAGCAAGGATCTCTTCCGTGAAAAGCAAGTTTACTTTGTATTTCGGGTCAGGATATGGACCGGCAATGATTATAGCATCCAATTCTTTACGTTCAAGAGCAGAGATCAATTCTTCGGTTTTCATCTCCAGAATATTCAACTGGATGTCCTCGATCTTGGCGATCCATTTCGGAAAAAGATCAGGAACCATGTAGGAAGCAATGGTTGGAATAATGCCCAGTCGAATGCGTTCCTTGTAAGAACCTTTCATTTGTTCGGTTACAACATTGATCTTGTCCGCCTCATTCATAATATCTCTTAAGATCGGGATCAGACGTTCGCCGAAAGGAGTCAGTTCCAGTGGTTGCCTGGATCTGTCAAAGATCGTGTAACCTAACTCGTCCTCCGCTTTTTTTATCTGCATGGACAGGGTAGGTTGTGTAACAAAACATTCCTGACTGGCACGCTGGAAATGTCGGTGCTCCTCAAGCATGAGGATATAGTGCATTTGCTGAAGACTTAACATATAGATAAAATCAATTGAATTATAAAGTTAATCAATTATTATTATAATTACAACGGCAGTATCTTTGTGTCATCCAAAACAATAGAAATGAATAGAGCCTATACCGACAAATTGAACCAGTTGCTTGCTTCGTACCAATTACACTATCAGAATTTGAGATCTCTACACTGGAACATTAAAGGAAAGGAGTTCTTTGAACTTCATCTGAAATACGAAGAATTGTATACTCGAACACAGGTGATCATCGATGATATTGCTGAAAGGATTTTGACTTTAGGGGTTACACCACATTCAACATTTACAGATTATTTGTCACATTCAACAATAAAGGAAAATACAGTTATTTCTGACGGGAAAGAAGGAATGAATTACATTCTGGAAGCGCAGCGATCCTTGTTGACACTTGAAAAAGAATTATTGGTGTTGTCAGATGAAAACAATGACGAAGGAACCAATGCCTTGATGAGCGATCTTGTCAGAGAAAAAGAGAAAACGAATTGGATGTTTGCCGCTTGGTTAGGACATTGATGGCGAGAAAATGATTAACTTTGAATGAGGGGTTGGAGAGACGGAAATGAATAATAATTTATGCAATAATAATTTTTAACAACAAATAAATCAAACAGTTATGAGTCTAGTAGGAAAGCAGTTCCCGGATATTACGGTGAAAGCAATGGATGAAATGGGAGATACGTTCAAATTGAATGTATTGGAAGAAGCAAAATCAAAGAACCAGAAAGTTGTTTTGTTCTGGTATCCGAAGGATTTTACTTTCGTTTGTCCGACTGAGCTTCACGCATTCCAGGCGGCTGCTGAAGAATTCAAAAAAAGAAATACAGTGATCATCGGGGCATCATGTGACACAGCAGAGGTTCACTTTGCATGGTTGTCAACAGCAAAGGACAACGGTGGAATTGAAGGTGTGAAATACCCGCTTTTGGCTGATTCAACACGAGTTCTTGCGAACGAATTGGGTATCCTTGATGCAGAGGACAGCGTAACTTACCGTGCGACTTACCTTATCGATGAGGCTGGTAATGTATTCCATGAATCAGTGAACCACATGCCGATCGGACGTAACGTTCATGAGTATCTTCGTTTGATCGATGCTTTTGCTCACGTTCAGAAGCACGGAGAGGTTTGTCCAGCGAACTGGGAAGAAGGAAAAGATGCTATGAACGCGACTTCTAAAGGAGTAGCTGAATACCTTAAATCACACTAATTATGCAAGAACTGGAAGCGGATAACCTGGACCAGATCGTTTCAGGGAATTCAAAGGTTATGGTGCAGTATGGCGCCACGTGGTGCGGTAACTGTAAGCTTACAAAGCCGAAATTCAAAAAGCTGGCTTCTGAGAATGAAGGAATCGTATTCGTGTATGTAGATGCTGAGAAATTCCCGAATTCCCGTAAACTGGCTGAGGTGAACAACCTTCCAACATTTGCAGGTTTTGTGAACGGTCAGCTGGTGAAGCAGACGCAGGGAAATAAAATAGAAGTAATCGAAGAAGTACTCCATGAAGTTACCGGTAATTAAACACTTGGCCAATTTCATCGAAGAGAATGACGAAGACTATGTCATCGAAGCGATGGAAGTGTTGGAGTCACTCATCGAAGTGCCTTCATTGAAAGATGAAGAACTTGATGTGATCGGAGAATTACTTTCTAATTTCTCTGGAGCTCTGGAAGTAAAACAAATGATTCGCGAGGAGGGCTTGTCCCAGAAAGATGCACTCAATGCTTTTATGAAAAGAGTCACCGGCTCCATTGATAAATAAAATTAACGCCCCGAAAGGGGCGTTTTTTGTTTAGATTAATGTGTATCCAAAGTATATTGCAAAACCTGTAAGGAAGAGTATTCCAGCCCAGCTGAGTACTTTCAGCCATTTCTTCGGATGCGCTTCAACTGGGACATATTTTCCGCTAACAAGGTAAAGGTTAACAATTGCAATAACGGGTGCGATCATAAAGCTGATGATCGTGGCCAGATCGACCAAAGAGGTCATGTGCTTTCCGAAATAGTAGATCAATAAAAAGGCACCCACCACTACCACTACGACAGATGATCTGTAGACTAAGCTGTTTTGCACTTTACTATCTTTGAGAAAAAGAAGTTCAACACTTCTTTCCAATCCGCGACCATAACCATCGAACACAGCGATACATGTGCCGAACATGATCGAAAAGGCTGATGCAGCGATGATGAGGTAACTCCATTCGCCAATGAATCCTGTAAATAAACCAACTACCTCATGCGCAAAGGCTCCAGCTCCATCTGGTAATTGGCGATCACTACCATGTAGCATATAGGCTCCCAATACGACGAAGAACAAAGCCAGTACAGCAGAAACAAGGTATCCGAAGTTGAATTCTCCGAGCGATTCTTTTAATGTGGGACGAAATCCGGTTTGTTTGATCCTTTCTGCTGTCCAGAGACTAACCCAAGCGCTAAGATCTACCGCTGTCGGCATCCAACCCATCAGAGCAACAATGAACAAAATACTGGAGTTGGACCCGAGATCAGGAATATTTGCGGACGACAGATCGTGAGCAGGGCCTTTAATCATGGCCAGTAGAAATGCCACAAGTGTAGAAACGAGAAGAACTGCACCTATGATCTTGATCAAAGAATCAAGTGCTTTGAAACTACCAATAACCAAAAGAAGAAGGCAGGATCCGAAAAGGCTTGCCGTGGCCCACATTCCCCAGTCACCAATTCCGAATAAGTTTTGCAGAAATCCTGAAGTAACCGCTCCGACCGCTGCACTGACAAAAAACATGCTGCCAAGCGTAATAAGAAAATAGAGCCAAAGCATCCATTTCCCGATCTTCGCATAACCATCGATCAGGCTTTCACCTGTAGCATTGGCATACCGTGCGCCAAATTCGAAGAATGGGTATTTGAACAAATTAGCAGCAATAATGAATGGTATCAGGGCGAATCCAAAATCGGCTCCTGCTCGTGTGCTTTGGACGAGGTGAGATACTCCGATGGCTGTGCTGGCGAAAAGGATGCCTGGTCCCAGGGTCTTTAGGATCCGTTTAGTTTTGCTTAGTTCCATGCTTAAAAAATGAGTAAAACACTTGTAAAGATGAATGCCCCGATCAACATCAAAGCTAGGGTGTACGGTAGAATGGAACTGGCTTTAAGTCCTGTAATACCGAGTAATGGTAAGGCCCAGAATGGTTGCAACATATTGGTGAGTTGATCTCCGTACGCCAGAGCCATGATGGCTTTTGAGAAGTCAACGTTCAATTCCTGTGCGGCCTGAATAATAATAGGACCTTGAACGCCCCATTGACCACCACCACTGGGAACAAAAATGTTAACCAGACCCGCACTGAAGAAGGTGTAAACTGGAAAGGTGATTGCATTGGAAATCTCAACAAAAAAGTCTGAAAAGAGCTGGACCAGACCTGAACCTGTCATGATGCCCATGATCCCGAAATAAAGCGGGAACTGTATGAGTATTCCCGAAGCACCACCGATGGCTTGATCAATTGCGCCCAGAAATGAATTTACAGATTGATGAAGGCTTAGACAAAGCCCAAGTAAGAGTAAATTCAGAAAATTAGGGGTAATAAAAGCAAGTCCCTGCGCACCTACGGAAGAAAATACGTTCCAGCTGAGATACAACAGTATCAGTATTCCGATCCCGAGAGAAAAAAAGCGGCTTCGATCGACGTGCTCAGCTCCTTCAAGAGATGTCGGTTCATTTTCCGTATTTCCATTGAAAAGAGCTTCACTTGAAGGAAGAACAATTTTGGAGGATCTCACCCTTTTTCCCATCAGATACATGAACAAGGGAATAAGAACGAGGCATAGAAATAATGCGGCGAGGTTCATTCCTCCAAAGATCGTGTCAGAATAACTAATGGAATTCGGTAAAAGAGCTAATTCTTCACTTGTCATGATGGACTGCATCATTCCTTTTACATGACCATCTTCAGCTATTTTTATCGGGGCTGAGCCTGAGACTCCTCCATGCCAGATCATCATGCCACTGTAGCCCGCTGCACCTATCAGGGGGTAATTTAAAGGAATATTGTTCTTTGAAGCGTACTCGCCTGCCTTTCTTGCCAGTATGGCCCCAAATACCAATCCTAAACCCCAGTTGAATAAGGCTACAATGATTGTTAGAAGTGTTACGATTGCAGCGGCATTGGCAGTATTCGAACAATATCGTGTGGCATAGGAAATTATTCTGTCAACGGGTTTTGTCAATGCCAAAGCATGACCAAGAACCAGCATCAACATCATTTGAACAGCAAAAGTTAGTAGAGGTGAATTCCAGAGTCCTTGCTCCCAAAAACCGGCAATCTCAAGTAAGCGATCGTTTCCTCCGACTTTTGAGTCCGTTAGAAAGAAAGCCAGACCAAACGTGACTAGGGTCAACAGCATGGCAATAGAAAAAGGGGAGGGCAGTAGGTACTTAAATGCCTTTTCGATCAGTTGAACAAGTCGCATGCAACGAAAATAAATAAAATCAGATATAAAAGCAGATTGTTCCTATCTCGTAACCACACTCTTTAACAAGTCTTTCCAGTTGAATCCTCTCTTCAGCAGGTGGAAATGCAGCTAACAAAAGGATGGATGCTGAAGAGTATGACTCATTCAGTTTCTCTGAAAGATTGGGATCTGCCGGATCATCTGCTATCGAGTGATCGATGTTCAGATCCTTTAACAACTGCCCGGTTAGACGTGATTTTTGTCCTTTACCTAAAATAAAAAAGGATTCACCGGGAAATGCATTGACAAGATAAGGGATCTTCAGCTTGTAAAAGGAGGTCTGCTCGTAAATTTCGGAATTCCTTGAAGTTCTTTCCGGATGTTCACGCCACAAATGGGTGAGTGTATTCAGACCATGAAATAAAAAGCCCGCGGCATGCCACTTCAGAACCAGATCGTAATCTTCGGGATAGTTCAAAGACATGAAACCGCCTATTGCTTCCAGATCTTCACGGAAACACATCCAGTTTGGTGAGGCGCAAACGCATTCTCTGTAAACCCACTTGGCGTGATCCTGATGTTCAACTCTGTCATTTAGCCATTCCTCGTACATTCGGTATCCGATACTAACTTTATCCTTTGAAAAGTATCGGACCTTTCCACTTACCATTGTTCCTCTGCCTTTCTCCAGTAAAACGCTTTTAAGGAGATCGAGTTTTTCAGGGGGCATGAGGTCGTCTCCGTCCATGCGTGTGATCAGTTCACCACTGCTCAGTTCTTGGGCCTGACTCAATGCAGCTATAATGCCCTTACCGCGATTCTTTACCCACTTTATTCTTTTGTCTCTGAGAGACCATTCTGTTAAGATCTTAGCCGTAGCATCTGAAGAGTGATCATCGATCACATGCAATTCCCACTCTTGTAAACGTTGTTCATGTATGGATCTCAGACATTCACCCAGATAAGCCTCTTCATTTCGAACAGTCATTACAATCGATACAAGCATGAAGTAAAAGTAATTATTCCATCCTTCAATAAATTTACTAATCACTAATCACTAATCACTAATCACTAATCACTAATCACTAAAATCACCCCTAATTAACTACATTTGTCTCATGTCACGGGAACTTACTATGGATGAAATGTACATGCAACGATGCGTAGAGTTGGCTCGCAAGGGTATGGGACATGTCGCGCCCAATCCAATGGTTGGTTCTGTCATCGTTCATGAAGGCCGTATAATTGGTGAGGGTTATCATCAGAAGTTTGGTGAAGCACACGCTGAAGTGAACGCTATTCGCTCTGTCACTCAACCTGAATTACTCCGTGAAAGCACAGTATACGTATCACTTGAGCCATGCGCGCATCATGGAAAAACACCCCCTTGTGCTGATTTGCTGGTGAATTCCAGAGTTAAACGAGTGGTTATTGGATGTAAGGATCCACATGCGAAAGTTGGAGGCAAAGGAATCGAAAAGCTGAAGAACGCAGGGATAGAAGTGGAGGTAGGTGTGCTTGAAAAAGAATGTCGCGAATTGAATAAACGCTTCTTTACTTTTATTGAAAAACAAAGACCTTACGTGGTCTTGAAATGGGCTCAATCGAAGGATGGTTACCTCGATGGACCCAGAATGAATGATGAGAAAGGGGTGATCTGGATCTCGTCCCCTGAAACAAAAGCCTTAGTTCACAAATGGCGCGCTGAAGAAACGGCAATTCTCGTTGGAAGAAAGACCGTTCAGACCGATAATCCATCGTTGACTGTGCGCGACTATTCCGGGACCAACCCAGTTCGGGTGATTATTGATAGTCAGCTGCAGATCTCAGGGGAACTGAATATCTTGTCTGACGAAGCGCCAACGATTATCTTTAATAGAAGTAGGAATGAGATCAAAGGTCATATTGAATGGATCAAAATACCGGAGGTGAATACTAGATACATATTGGAAGAGTTGTATAAACGCAATTTTCTGAGTGTCTTTGTCGAAGGAGGAAGTCGTACACTGCAGTATTTCATCTTCGATAATGTTTGGGATGAAGCCCGCGTAATTGTTGGTGATGTGACCTTAGGTGAAGGTAAGAAAGCGCCCTCGATAAACAGGGTGCCTACCTACAGTTATAAGTTTTCAACCGACACGGTTTATCATTACTTCAGGAAATGATCTCTTTGCTATTAGCCATTGCCTCTTCCAGCTTGATCTTTGTGATATTCAAGTTGTTTCCCCGTTTTGGTATTGACACCTTTCAGGCGATCGTTTTCAATTATGTAACAGCTCTTAGTTGTGGATTGATCCTTTACGGACGCGAATGGGATCCTGCCGCACTTTCCATCGGGAACTGGCCACTGTTTGCGGTGCTATGTGGAGTCTTGTTCATTTCACTTTTTCTGGTAATGGGTATCAGTTCACAACGGAATGGTGTAGCCTTGACATCAACTGCAGTGAAGATGAGTATGGCGGTATCTATGCTGATAATGATCTTTGCCTATAATGAAAGTGTTGGAATTCAGAAGATCTCGGGAATTATAATGGCTTTTCTGGGTGTTTGGCTGGTGACGGTCAGCAAGGAATCTGCGCCTTCTGAAAAAGGTGCCCATGGAATGCTGGTGATCCTTTTTATAGGTTCAGGAATGCTTGATTTCGTCTTAAGTTATGTTCAGAAGTTTGAAATGGGAGTTCTTACTCCTTCACTTTTTTCTGCCCTGGGATTTGGATTTGCCGGTTCGATCGGCTTACTCATTCTAATTTATCGACTCTATAAAGGTAAAAGCCGTTTTGAATTCAAGAATATTTTGGCAGGAATTACCCTTGGTATTCCAAACTATTTTTCGATCTACCTCCTTATTATGTCCTATCGGGATACGGGTTGGAGCGATTCTGTTGTTCTCGCTGTTGTGAACGTTTCAATTGTCGTCCTTTCTGCCATCGTTGGCTTTCTGATCTTCAAAGAAAAAAGTGATCGCCGTAAACTCATCGGACTTGGGATCTCCCTCATCGCTATTCTGCTGCTCAGCAATACCTGAATCACTACTCTAAACTCTGAATTCTAAACCTGTGAACATGGCCCGATGCAATCGGGGTACTACATACCCAATCTAAACTCTAATCCAGATTCTCGGGACTAAACTAATCACTGATCACTGATCACCGATAACTCCTTCAAAATCTTTGTTCCTTGTTCTTTGCTCCTTGTTCTTTCTCCTATCTTTGCTAAAACTGAATTTCATGAAGATCTATCCATTAAACACGGGCAATTTCAAACTCGACGGAGGCGCAATGTTTGGTGTAGTACCCAAGTCCATCTGGCAAAAGACCAATCCGGCGGATGAAAATAACATGTGCGACTGGTCCATGCGTTGCATGTTGATCGAAGACGGTGATCGACTTATGCTCATCGATGCGGGGATTGGCGACAAGCAATCAGAGAAGTTCTTTTCACATTACTATTTGCACGGAGATGATTCACTTCATGGAAATTTGAAGAAGTTGGGATTTTCTGCTGACGATATTACAGACGTATTCTTGACACATTTACATTTTGATCATTGCGGAGGAGCAATCCAAAGAACCAAAGACGGCGAATTCTTCGAACCGGTATTTAAAAATGCACATTTCTGGAGTAACGATCGTCACTGGAAGTGGGCCACTGAGCCGAATGCCAGAGAGAAAGCATCTTTTTTGAGTGAGAATATCCTTCCGATCCATGAAAGCGGTCAATTGAAAATGATCGATCGAAAAGGAGATCTAACAAAAGAAGTTTTTCCGGGAATGGATGTGCTTTTTGTGGATGGGCACACGGACAGTATGATGATCCCACAGGTGAAATATCAGGGCAGAACAATTGTCTTTATGGCTGACCTTCTGCCGAGTGTTGGACATATTCCTTTAGCTTACGTGATGGGCTATGATACGCGACCACTGCTAACGTTGGATGAAAAAGATAAGTTCTTGCGTAAAGCAGTCGAGGAGGAATTCGTTCTTTTCCTCGAACACGACAGTGTCAATGAATGCTGTACACTTCAAATGACAGATAAAGGGGTTCGCTTAAAAGAAACCTTCCGTTTCAATGAACTTTTCACCTGATTTCACTACCTTTTCAATCCCATTGTCAATTGCTTGCCCTGAGCTCGTCGAAGGGTCCATTGTAAATTTTTCAAATTATGGATAAGTACCTCATCAGCATTCTAAAGGAGATAAATACCATCATTATTCCCGGAATAGGTGCGCTTACCATTACAAACAAAGAAACCGGTGAGATAATGTTCATGCCTTATCTCAAGCATGACGATGGTACACTGGCGCGATACATTGCTGAAAAAGAAGGTTGGGACGAAAATACAGCCCGCAATCTGATCGCGAAATATGTCAGAGAGATCGAAGCGAAGCTGAATGTTGGAGATACCTATGACATGTTCCAGTTCGGAAGTTTCCGCAAGGACAATTCAGGCGATCTGGTTTTTGAGCAATGGAAAAACGTAAGTTCGGCGGAATCAAATGAAATGGATAGGGCCAAGCTGCCAGATGAAAATACAAAAGGGCCGGTGGTCAGCGATATGACTGAACAGATCGTGTCTGAAGTGGTTGAGACAGAATACGTTCCTGAACCAGAGGTGTTAGAAGAGGCTGAACCTGTTACTGACGAAACAGAAGAAAAGGTTGAAACAGTTCCTCTTGTCAATGAAAAAGCGGATTCTTCTCTAGAAAATAATCTTGAAGCACTAGTCTACACCGAGGAACAACAATGGAATGATGATTTAGATCTGCCTCCAATTAATGCAACAATTGAGCGACCTAAGAAACCGATCCTTGAAAAGGCAAAACCGGATAGAAAAAGAAGAGGTTTACCTGTTCTTCCTTTGTTGATCTTTTTAGTCATTTTGGTTGGCGGAGGCAGTGCCTTGGTAGTTTTTTGGGATGATTTATCTGGAAAAACCAATATGGTAGCTGCTGATGAAAAATCCAAAGAAACTGTTTCAAAAGAAATATCTGAAGTTGCTGAAACAGATGAGACGACTCAGGAAGATCCTGATAATTATGAAGAGGAAGTCGATCAGACGTTAAATGAAGATACGGAGGAAATTCAGGAGGTTATTGCGCCTGTCAACAGCGATCCCAAGCCTACAGAACAAATCACTACATCAACAGGGACGGTTTATCGATCAATGCCTTTTCATGTTATTGCCGGTGCTTTTGCAGAGCAAGCCAATGCAGAGCGATTCAGGGATAAACTGCGGGAAAGTGGTAGCTCCAACGCGGAGATCATTGGTAAATTCGATGGGCTTTATGTTGTCAGCTCAGGTTCGTACTCTTCTGAGGCTGATGCGCAGAATGAAAGGTCCAAACTTGGCGGAAGGTCCTGGGTCTTTCAATGGCCTTAAAGTCGGTTAATGAGGTCTATCAGACGGTTAGAATAACCTGCTTCGTTGTCATACCAACCAACGACTTTCACCATATTATTGATCACACTGGTGAGTTCAGCATCGAACAAACAACTGTGCGGATCCCCTAAAATGTCGCGTGAAACAATTGGATCTTCCGTGTAAGCGAGTATACCTTTAAGGTAGGTTTCAGATGCTTTTTTCATGGCCTGGTTGATCTCTTCAACACTCGGTGGATTTTTTACAACCATTGTCAGATCAGTGAATGAACCATCGGGTACAGGAACACGAACACCACATCCTCCGATCTTTCCTTCGAGGTCAGGGAAAATACGCGTAATGGCTTTTGCCGCCCCTGTAGATGTTGGAACAATAGATTCAGCTGCCGCTCGCGCTCTGCGAAGATCCTTGTGAGGTGCATCGTGAAGACGTTGGTCAGATGTGTAACTATGAATGGTAGTTATGTAAGCGCTTTCGATCTCACACAATTGACGCATGACCATGACCATTGGTGCTGCATTGTTGGTTGTACAGGAAGCATTGGACAATATTAGCTCATCCGAATGAAGCACATTCTCATTGACACCAAGAACAACAGTCGTGATGTCTTCATCTTTTGCAGGCGCTGAGATCACAACTTTTTTCGCTCCCCCCAAAAGGTGTTTTGAAGAGGCTTCACGGGTAAGAAAAAGTCCGGTAGACTCCACGACGATCTCAACTCCGTATTTTCCCCAATGAATGTTCTCCGGGTCTTTTTCTTTCGAAAAAACTATCCTTTTACCGTTCTCAAAAACAATTGTATCCCCCTCAATTCTGAATGAATGATCCAGTCTTCCGTGGATAGAATCGTATTTCAACAGGTGGGCAAGAGTTTGGATATCTGCCAGATCGTTTACCAGAGCAACCTGTATATCATTCCTGTTCAAAGCGAGCCGAGTGAAATAACGACCGATCCTGCCAAATCCATTAACTCCAACTGTCTTCATATCCCAAATTTAAGTAAAGAAAACATGAGTACATTGATTTGTTCGGTTGAATAGTAAAAAGAATGTGTTTGGGATAAGGATCAAAAAAAACGGCCCGAATTGTTCGGGCCGCCTTTCTGTGATATAGTGTTTGGTTTTAATGCCTTACTTGTACAAAGCCGTGCTTTGTTACCTCCTCACCACCGAAGAATTGTGCTTTGATGATGTAGAAATAGGTACCTTCCTCTACGATCTTACCGTCCTGAGTTCTACCGTCCCATCCTCCGGCTGGATCGGTGTACTCATAGATCGTATTGCCCCAACGGTTTAGGATCGTACAATTGAAGATCTCTACACCATCGTACTGGACGAAGAAAATATTGTTTCCAACCGTAGAAGAAAGTGAAATGATGTTCGGAGCAATGATATCACACAGTTTTACACCAATCGTTGATGTGTCAGAAATCGTGTGACAAACATTGGATGCTGTAACGATGTAGTCTCCAGGTTGTGTTACGGTAATACTTGGACCGGTTTCTCCTGTACTCCATACGAAACTTGTTACGGTCTCATTTTGGTTAGCATAGATAGTAAATGGCGCGCCCTGGCAAATAACTGTATCCAGCACTTCGGTCCATGCGTAAGGCGGGAAGGATATGTCATCAGAGACGCTTTGGTTACAAGTGTTATCTGTGTACGTGAACGTGTATGTTCCGGCTTCAGACACCCAAACTGCTGGGTTGTCCACTGTTGCATCTGGCATGAAATGAACTGCTGTATCCGACGCTTGCCATGATCCTCCACCGAATGATGTCGTTCCTGCGATCTGATAGTTTAGGTCACATGCGATCTCCGGAAGATCGATAGTTGGGAGAGGTCTAACAGTTACAGTTACTGTCGTATCATAAGGACAACCGAAATCATCAATGATATTGAAGGTATAAGAATTTACACCAACTGTGTTCGGCATAACTACGATTGCTGTATCGTTCTGACCTGAGATGATCGTCGGATCATTCGTCCAGTAACTATCAGCTACAGTATTTTGGTATGATCCCATTCCAGGGAAGAAGGATGCATCGAAGAAAAGACCCCATTCAAAAATATAACCGTCATCAATTCCCAAATTGTCCTGAACAAAGATCGTCCATGTTCCGTTCACTGGACATCCACTGAAGTTGGCAAAAGTTGTCTCTGGTGCATAGGTGTTAGCTGGATCCATTGAGTTACCTGCTGACAAAGGAGCTTGCGCAGCAACAGCCACTGTATTCGTCAAGTTCTGTGTCATCGGACCAATATCGTTGAATACTGAACTGAAACAGTACTCCCATCCCTCACCAGGGCCACCACCTCCTGAGTCATCAATAGGGTGACCAAGGAAAGTTCCACCTCCGCTTGTGCCACCCGGAAGGAATCCTGGGCTGTATGAATTCACCAGGGGAACGATCTGTCCCGATGGACACTGGAGCCATAATTCAAGGTCACCTAGGTAAGAATGTTCCATGGTGATACAAACCTGATTGAGATCCTGAGCATCATCAATAGTTGCATCCGCAGGGAATCCACCGATAACGATCGGCGCTTGGTATTGCTGACCTGATCCATCAGGAAGGTAAGTCAATCCGGCAAAGTTTCCGCCAAGATTGAACGTGCCCGGAGGAATGTCAACACCAACTGTATCTTGTGGTGTAACTCCACCTATTAATTCTGTTGTCTCACCTAGGCAAAGGACATCATCGATCGGTCCTGTGCCTTCAAAACTAGGGATTTGAGAAACGCGAACCTTGCAACGGATACGTTCGTTTTGTGGAAACAGGTCAGTCATTTTTAGATCAACAAGGTAACCAGCTCTGGCAGGTGGAGTAAACCAGATCGTATCGTTATCAGGGTAGGTGTTCCCGTCCGTAATGATCCAGTCAAAGTCAATATTGGTATTGACGTCCTGAGAATAACCGTAGCCGGCAGTTTCAAGAGAGTAGGGGAAATTTGGTTTAGCAACGAACATGATGCTGTCTCCGAAACAAATATCAACGAACCCAGTGTCGGCAGGATTGATCACATCCGGACCAACTCCGTTTATGTACGCTTCAATGTGAGGCTCGAATGGCTGGAATTGATAACCGCACTGAACATTTCCAAGCCAACCTGTTCCTTCGTTCGCTCCGTCTGAGATAAAAACGACAGTTAAACAACCGCTTGGATTATCCCATGACGCCTGATGCGTAAAACCTGTTGGGTCTGTAACCGAGTTATGGATTCCAAGAAGTGGAGCACTGGTGTTCGGTCCATCGTAAACATAAATAAAATCAGACCCATGAATGTCAAAAGTATATCCTGCATTGATGGCAAGTGTGATCGACATCTTTGTTCCTGTCGTTAGATCAGGACAAAAAACGATCGTATCGTTATAGTTGGCAGGATAATTACCTCCTGCACCCGGATCCTGAAAATTCGTACTTCCCGTTCCGAAAGTATTACAGTTTGCGGGATTACTTTGAGGATGACCCGCGTCACCCATTGTGATGAGCTGACCAAATGCCGCAGTGATAGAAAGTGCTGCGAAAGTAAGGAGAAGTGATAGTGATTTCATTAGTGTGCTTTTTCCATTTCGTAATTCAATACCCACTCAGATTTTACAACCAGCATTTTATTGCTGCCCTGGATTCTGAAATATTGGTTTTGCGTTTCGATACGCAATCCAAGTTCGGCAAAACACGGAACTTGCTTAATGTCTTTCAATACTATCTTTGGTAGATCGATCTCCTTGCCGGTCGGAATATCCGATACGTAACAAGCATTATCCAATGCATAGTGAAGCATTTTGAATTTTTCAGGAGAATCCTGCTGAATCTGTGTCAGTTCTGACGACGAATACACTTTGGATAAACGATCATCCGTAGACTGGGAGAATGCTGTGTAGCCCATAAAGAACATAACAGCCATCGTTAGGAGTTTTTTCATTTTCGTAGTTTGATTCTATACAGACTAGGTCTGTGTATAAAAAGTTGCATTTGGGGATAAAACTATCCCTTGGTTCGGGACTAAAGTTAATAATATAACTTAGTTTTGCACCATTAAATGAATTGATTTTTATGGAAAATAGTCAACTGGAAAGGGTTGCTTCTCAAGTACGAAGAGACATTGTAAGAATGGTAGCTGCCGTTAACTCTGGTCATCCGGGTGGGTCTTTGGGGTGTGCAGATTTTTTAACTGCTCTTTATTTCGACGTGATGAATCACGACCCGAAGAACTTTACCATGCAGGCGGAGGGACAGGATGTGTTCTATTTGTCTAACGGACATATTTCTCCAGTATGGTACAGTGTTCTGGCGCGCAGTGGTTATTTTCCTGTTAACGAACTTTCGACGTTCAGAAAGCTTTCGAGCCGTCTGCAAGGTCACCCATCTACTGATAAAGGTTTGCCGGGGGTTAGAATGGCATCCGGTTCACTAGGGCAAGGACTTTCGAATGCTATAGGACATGCGCAGGCCAAGAAGCTAAATGGAGATAACACATTGGTTTTTTCTCTCCACGGTGACGGTGAACTTCAGGAAGGACAGATCTGGGAGGCGGCTATGTACGCAGCGGCTCACAAAGTAGACAATGTGATCTCAACCGTAGATTATAATGGTCGTCAGATCGATGGAGATGTGGATAATGTGCTCTCTCTTGGGGACCTTAAACTAAAATGGCAGGCTTTTGGTTGGGAGGTCCTTGAAATGGATGGTCACAACATGAATGAAATTAAAGAAACACTTTCAAAAGCCAAATCCTTAACAGGAAATGGTAAGCCAATCGTTATCTTGATGAGAACAGAAATGGGGCAGGGTGTTGATTACATGATGGGATCACATAAATGGCACGGCGTGGCTCCAAATCCTGAACAATTGGAGGCTGCACTCGCTCAATTGGAAGAAACACTTGGTGATTATTAATGCATAGATTTTTCTTCTTCATATTGCTGTTTTGTTTAGTTCCGGTATCATACGGACAAGAACAACTCACCCGCATACTTTTTATTCTGGATGCGTCGAACAGTATGAACGCAAAATGGGGAGATCAAACGAGAATTGAAGCAGCCAAGGAATTGTTGGCAAAGTCAGTTGATAGTCTGGCAGGAACACCTAACCTAGAGATAGCACTTCGTGTATACGGCCATCAATCTCCGGTTACAGCGACATATCAGGATTGTGATGACACTAAACTTGAAGTTCCCTTTGGTAAGAACAATCATACCAACGTTAAGAACCGTATAAAAACCATTCAGGCCAAAGGAACGACACCTATTGCACGTTCTTTGGAAGCCGCAGCCGGCGATTTCCCTGATCAGAATTCGAGAAATATCATCATCTTGATCACCGATGGTTTGGAAGCATGTGATAACGATCCTTGCGTAGTAGCTAAAAAATTGAAAGATAAAGGGGTAAAGGTTACTCCGTTTGTGATCGGTCTTGGAATGGACCTGTCTTATCTGGAAAAATTCAATTGCATCGGTTCCTATTTCGATGCTGAAACGAAAGCTTCCTTTCAGAAGGTCTTGAGTACAGTGATCACAAAGGCTTTGGTAAACACTACCGTTCAGATCAATCTCAACGATATCCAGAAAAATCCTAAGGAAACAGATGTTACGATGTTCTTGTACGAGGCGGGAACGAAGAATTTATTGTACACATTCGTGCATACGATCAACCGTTTTGGAAATCCTGACACCTTGATCATTGATCCGAAGTACAAATATGATCTGGTGGTGAATACCTTGCCAAAGTTGGAAAAGAAGAACATCACGATCCAGAGGAATGTGCACAATACAATAGTGGTTGATGCGCCACAGGGATACATCAAGGTAAGGCTTACGAATGCAGCGAAACCGTATCAGATCGAATCAAGAATCATGTTGGAAGGTGATCCGTCAACGATCAACGTTCAGAAAATGAACGCAACTGACAAGTACATCGTAGGTAAGTATCAAGTTGAGGTGTTAACACTCCCGAGAACATATGTAACTGTTGATGTTACCCAAAGCAGTACAACGATGATCGATATTCCTGCTCCGGGCTTTATGTCGTACAAGGCAGGAAATTACATCAATGGGCAAGTCTTCCTCAAAAAGGACGATGGAACCTTTGAGTGGGTGTGCAACATTGATCAGAATACTCTCACCGGAACTTGGCAATTACAACCTGGGGTATACAGGTTGGTATATCGTCAAAAGAATTTGAGATCCTCTTCTTATACCATCGAAAAGGATTTTAGGATAAACTCTAATAAAACAACAACAATTAACTTATAGAAAATGGCTGAATTTGAAGTACTGGGAAAGAAAGACACGCGATCAGGGTTTGGTGAAGGACTTGCAGAATTGGGTCGTACAAACGAAAAAGTCGTGGCTTTGTGTGCGGATCTTACCGGTTCACTAAAAATGGATGCTTTCCTGAAGGAGAATCCTGAGCGCTTCTTTCAAGTGGGGATCGCTGAAGCAAATATGATGGGTCTGGCAGCTGGAATGGCTACTGCCGGAAAGATACCTTTCACTGGGACTTTCGCTAATTTCTCTACAGGAAGGGTGTACGATCAGATCCGTCAGTCTATCGCCTATTCTAAAAAAAATGTGAAGATCTGCGCTTCACATGCCGGGTTAACTCTTGGTGAAGACGGTGCAACGCACCAGATCTTGGAGGATATCGGAATGATGAAAATGCTTCCGAACATGACGGTTATCGTGCCGGCTGATTTCAATCAGACAAAACAAGCGACTATCGCAATTGCTGATTTTGAAGGTCCTGTTTACCTCCGTTTTGGTCGACCTGCAGTGCCTATTTTCGTGAAGCCTGATGCGAAATTTGAAATTGGTAAAGCAGATGTACTTATTGAAGGAACTGATGTTACCATCATCGCTTGCGGTCATTTGGTGTGGAAATCGATCGAAGCTGCTCAGCAATTAGCTGCTCAAGGGATTTCTGCCGAGGTAATAAATATGCATACGATTAAACCTTTGGACGAAGCAGCTGTCTTACGTTCTGTTGCAAAGACAAAATGTGTCGTTACAGCCGAAGAGCACATGCTTAACGGAGGTTTGGGGGACTCTGTAGCACAGGTTTTGGCCCGAAACACTCCGTTGCCTCAGGAATACGTTGGTGTCAACGATTCTTTTGGTGAAAGCGGCACGCCGGATGAGTTGATGGTGAAGTACCACATCGACACGCCGGATGTTGTTGCAGCGGCATTGAAAGTTATAAAACGAAAAAGCTGAATATGAAGAGTTACCCTGAAGATAAAGAACTTTTAGATTTGTTTCTTCAGGGTGGCTCTTCCGCCGAAAAGGCCTTTAAGACCCTGTCTCTCAAATACGGCAGGTCTATTTATGATCAAGCGTTTCGAATGCTCCGAAACGATCAGCAAACTAAAGATGTTGTCCAGAATGTTTTGATCAAAATATGGACAAAGATTTTCTCGTTCCGTGAAGACGCTTCATTGTATACATGGATCTTCCGGATTACACACAATGAAACACTTAATTACATCCAAAAAGAGAAAGTTCGAGCTACACTTTCACTGGAATCTGTCGTGCACATCGTTCCTGGACATCAGCAAATGGATAACCTCGACCCGGACAGAATTTCGGAGCTGCTCATGATGGCGATCCAAACCTTGCCGGAGAAACAAGCGCTGGTTTTCCATCTCAAATATTTTCAGGATCTGAAATACAGTGAAATAGCGGAACGTACAGGGACTAGCGAAGGTGCTTTAAAGGCGTCATTTCATCTGGCATCTCAGAAAATTGAAGATTTTTTAAGAAAGCAATTAAACCATTCCTGAACCAACAAGTCTATAAGATAATGGAAGAGCAAAAGAACATATTGGATCATTTAAAACCAAAGCAGATCGAAATTCCGGATAATTCTTTTTTTGTCGGATTGTCGGAAGATATTTTGCTTGATCAGGGATCGAAGAAGAAAGGCAGGAGTGGTTTCGGTCGACTGATCTATATGGCTGCTGCTGCTGCCGCAATAACTATCTTCGGGATATGGTTCTTTAATGACCTGATGACAAGAAACATAAACCACACGGAGCTTAAGCCGTCACTTGCCACATTGGAAAAGAAAGAAATTGAGGAATATTTGGATGAGGTCCTGTTGTTGGATCCTGCAGACACAGTGAAGAATTTAGTCATTGCTTCGCATGATCTGATAGAAGGAAAAAAACTGGAAGATCTGTTCGCAGAACTTTCTGAAGAAGAAATAATAGGATATTTCAGTGCTGAGGGAACTGATCCTGAAGAACTGGGAGATGAAGAAGAAGGATTGTTATACTAAATCAAAAATGCCATGAAAAAGCTAGTGTTGTTTTTTATGATCTTTAGTGTGTTGCCCGCTTTTGCGCAGCCTAAAGGTGAAAAAGGAAAGAGAAAAGAGAAGATCGAGGCGATGCATAAGGCTTATATCGAAAAAAATCTTGAGTTGACAGATGCTGAAAAACAGAAGTTCTGGCCAGTTTACGATGAGATGACTGGTAAACTCAAAGAGATTAAAAGAGAAAACCTCAAGTTAAAAAAGGAGCTCAAAGAAGGTTTAGATACCATGAAGGATGAGGAGATCAAATCTAAATTGGAGCTCATTCATCAGAATGAACAAGCTGAATTGAACCTGAAAAAGGAATATGGTCCAAAAATAGCTGCCGTGATCGGATACAAGAGAGCGGTCAAACTCGTAAGTTTGGAACGTGAGTTCAGACAGGAACTCAAAAAGGAGCTTCAGAAAAGAAAAGGTGAGGAGGGGCCGGGAGGACCGAGAGGTCCCAAAGGTCCACACGAGTGAATATGGATAGTAAGGATTTTTTAAAATACCAGGGACAAACGAGTCCATTTCCCTTCCTGCTCGAGATCGATAGAGCGGAAGGGATCTTTATTTATGACAAGTCCGGAAAGGCCTTCATGGACATGATCGCGGGTGTGGCAGTTAACAATATCGGACATAATCATCCTAAGGTCATACAAGCAATCAAGGAACAGGTGGATCGGCACTTGCACGTAATGGTTTACGGTGAATTCGTTCAGGATGCGCAGTTGAACTTCGCCAAAAGACTTAGCTCGCTGTTGCCGGAACAACTGAATTGTGTATACACGGTGAATTCCGGTACGGAAGCCAATGAAGCAGCATTGAAACTGGCTAAGAGGGTAACGGGACGAACGGAGCTTGTATCGTTCAGAGGTTCGTATCATGGGAGTACGCACGGATCCATGAGTGTTTCCGGCAATGAAGTCAAAAAGCAGGCATTTCGTCCATTACTTGCTGATGTTCGCTTCCTGATCCACAACCGAATGGAGGATCTGCAACAAATTAGCGAAAGAACAGCTGGAGTTATTATTGAAACGGTTCAGGGTGATGCAGGTGTACGAGTTCCGGATCTTGAATTTTTACTGGCACTTAGAAAGCGCTGTGATGAGGTAGGAGCACTGTTGATCTTCGATGAGATCCAGTGCGGAATGGGACGTACGGGTAAACTTTTCGCTTTTGAACATTTTAATGTTGTTCCGGACGTGATCACCTTGGGAAAAGCAATTGGTGGCGGAATGCCTATTGGGGTTTTGGTCTCTTCGAGAGAGAACCTGAAAGAATTCACCTACGATCCAATGCTTGGACACATTACAACGTTTGGAGGACATCCTGTTGTGTGCGCTGCTGCAAATGCTTGTTTGACGGTGTTTCAGGAAGAAATTGACTTCAAAGAAGTGGAAAGGTTGGGTGCAAAGCTTGTAAGTAGAATTGCCACCTCCAAAGAAATTAAAGAGATCAGAAGGATAGGTATGATGTTCGCGTTCGACATGGAATCGGCTGAACGAGTAGAAAAAGTGGTTATGAAATGCATGGAAAAAGGGTTGATCAGCTTTTGGTTCCTGAGTCATCCCTACAGTTTCAGACTGTCACCACCCCTGAATATTACCGAAGAAGAAATTGAATTAGCAGCCTCTATCATTCTTCAAGTCATCGAAGAAACCTCAAACCACTAATTACTGATCACTCAACTCTAAATTCTAAATTCTAAACTCTAATTCCAGCTCCAAACTCCCCATAATCCTCTCTGCAGCACCCTTATTGTCATTCACAACCTTAACTGTTTTCGCGCTGATCTCCACGATGCTGTGATCAATACTGTGGATCGTATTTTCAAGCTCATCAGGCGTCGAAACACTGAATCCAATTCCTTCTTTTATGAACAGATTTGCCTCTGGAAATCGGGAGAAATGCGGACCGAAAAGAACCGGTAATCCGAAAACAGCCGGTTCTAGAATATTGTGAAGTTTTCCTGAAAAACCACCGCCGACATAGGCGATCTTTCCATAAGAATAAGCATTGGCAAGTTGACCTATTGTGTTCAGTACGATGATGTTGCCGGTGAATTGCTCTGACCACTCTGTATAGCGACAAGCCGACTTTCCAAGATTCTCCATGATCTGAGCTACGTGTTTTTCATGAATGTCATGGGGTGCAATAATGAACTTTTCATCCGGGTGTCCCGATAAGAAAGGATAGAGGATGCTCTCGTCCTGAGGCCATGAACTGCCCACAATGATTGCTTTTTGACCTTTGAGAAATGCCTCAAGTTGTGGGTTTCCTTTAACTTGTAAACTGTTCTCAATTACGCGGTCAAATCGAGTGTCGCCGGTAACTGTGTATTGTTTGATTCCAAGTTTTTCGAGGAGTTCGGCAGTTTCTTCATTCTGCACAAAGAAATGATCCACCAGTTTTAATGTGTCGCGAAAAAATCCCCCGTACCATTTGAAGTATCTGTGGTCTTCGCGAAGTAAAGTACTAACAGAATAGATCTTAACATTGGCTTCAGATGCTTCTATGATATAATTGCTCCAAAATTCATACTTGATCAAAAAAAGAGCTGAGGGCTTGATCTTATCTATGTATAGTTTTGCATTGCCAATGGTGTCTGAGGGGAGATACATGACGTGGTCCGCGGGATGAATGCGTTTGTGGTAGTGATCCATGCCTGAAGGCGAGAAAAAAGTGACCAGTAAATAGCAGCTGGGATCCTCCTTCTTGATCAAATTCATAAGAGGCAATCCTTGATCGAATTCACCAAGGGATGCACAATGGAACCAAACGATCTTTTGGTCTGTGTCAGGCAGGTTTTTCTCCCAGTTTTTTCGTCCTTTGACCCAACGTTTCGCTTTTGGATTAAAGAGTGAGGCCAATCGAATGATCAGGCCGTAAACAATGATCCCAAAAGTGTAGAATAACCGCATCAGTTGTAATAGAATTCTTTGGGTTGACGCTTATAGAAAGGAATGAACCACCCTGCACGAACTCCGTATTGCAGATCAAATCTTGTCTCCTTGGACACAGGAACGTCAGGTTGATCGAAATTGATGGTTCGCTGATTCCATGTTAACCCCTGTTGAAAATAGAATCCCCCGTAGAAATTAAGAACTCCGGCATTGGCCATGAACGCATAACCGACAAATTGATGGAAGTTGGGACCAATGGTCAAGCGATCATAACCCTTGCGATAATCAAGTTCCAACTGAGGAATGACGTGGTCTTGCGTTTCCACTCGAAGTCTGTGAAGTAAATAGCCCATTCCGGCATGGACGAAGATTCCTGAATTCTTGTTAGGTGACAAGACTGGAATGACCTTCCCAACAGCACCGTTGATATAAACCCCTCGTGCATACACCAGGACAGCGCCAATATCTCCATTGACATCTGTTATGGTTCCTTGTGAATCCACCAAATGATTGAAAATTCCATTGAATTCAGGTCCGATCGAATTGCCAAACATGAACATGGACTCCAATCCGTAGAACCAATTGCTTTTTGTTTTATAGCCGGCAAGAAAACCAACCTGATTCATAAATCCATATCGGTTCGCAAGATCGCCACCTGTCCAGTTGGCGCTGTACTGAACAGATACCCACGGGGTTCCGATGATCGAGTCGCTAACATTCCGTTGAGCACTTAATGGCTGTGGAACCCACAGAATAATGAACGAAAGAAGAATGGATTTTCTCATGAACCAAAAATAAGGGCAATTTCGATAAGTTGTTCCTTACAGATCTCTTTTATACACAGTATTGAGTCTTCTGTATCAACTTCTTGATGTTGTGAATTAATAATGATTTAACTGTTTATTTTGGTTCTTCTGTCAATGTCTGCATCTTTGAATTTGCTATATTTACCGCCTTATACAGTTAATAAAGAAGTACATGAAAAAAATCCAGATGGTCGACCTGATCTCACAGTATCAGAAGATCAAACCGGCTGTTGATGCAGCGATCCTAGACGTCATCGAAAAAGCACAATTCATAAACGGTCCTGAAGTACAATCTTTCCAAAAGGAAATGGAAGCATACCTGGGAGTTAAACATGTGATTCCTTGTGCAAATGGTACCGATGCATTGCAGATCGCTTTAATGGCACTGGATCTGAAGCCTGGAGATGAAGTGATCACTCCGTCCTTCACCTACATAGCCACAACAGAGGTAATCGCTTTGCTTGGTTTGAAGCCGGTTTTCGTGGAAGTGGAAAAAGATACCTTCTGTATCGATCCGGCGACTATCGAATCGGCGATCACGAGCAAAACCAAGGCGATCGTTCCTGTGCACCTTTACGGTCAGGCGGCGAACATGGATGCTATCATGGAGATTGCTAACAAGCATGGTTTAGCTGTAGTGGAAGACAACGCACAGGCAATTGGAAGCGACTACAAGCACAACGATGGTCTTGTTTCAAAAACAGGAACGATTGGTCATATCGGCTGTACTTCTTTCTTTCCTTCTAAAAATTTGGGATGTTATGGTGATGGTGGTGCCATCTTCACCAACGACGATGAACTTGCCGGTAAATTGAGAATGATCGCAAATCATGGACAAAGTAAGCGTTACTACCATGATGTGGTGGGATGTAACTCACGATTGGATAGCATTCAGGCAGCCGTTTTGCGCATTAAGCTTCGTGATCTTGATAATTACATCGCTGCTCGTAGAAAAGTGGCAGATCACTATGATAATTTCTTCGCTCAGTTTGAAGGCATCACAACACCTGTTCGCGATAAATACTCGAAGCATGTGTTTCACCAGTATACCCTTCAATTGAACGGCATCGACAGAGATGGATTGCATGATTTTCTTGCAACAAAGGAGGTTCCATCGATGATCTACTACCCGGTTCCTGCGCACCGTCAGAAAATGTTTGAAACATTTGGAAGTGGATCAACAAATCTCCCGATAACCGACTGGTTGACCGAGAGAGTGATCTCACTGCCGATCCATACCGAAATGGAGCAAGACCAACTCGATCACATCTGTAACTCAGTCGCTGAATATCTTTCTAGTAAGGGTTGATAGCATCAACCCGAAAAACACAGCAAAAGTTGATAGCATCAACCCGCAAAACCCGATCGTAAGGTTTGATAGTATCAACCCGCCTTTACAAGAAAAAAAATGAAAAAAATAGCAGTAGTAGGAACAGGATACGTAGGACTCGTAACAGGAACGTGTTTCGCTGAAACTGGTAACCAAGTGGTTTGTATTGATATCGATGCAAACAAGGTGGAGCGTATGCGAAATGGAGAGATCCCTATCTACGAGCCCCACCTGGATCTGCTTTTCGATAGAAACATTGCTGCCGGAAGGCTGACATTCACGACTTCGCTCGAAGAAGGGATCAAGAATGCTGAGATCATTTTTCTTGCTTTGCCAACTCCTCCTGGAGAGGATGGTTCAGCTGATCTGTCCTACATTTTGGGTGTAGCAGATCAACTTGGTCACTTGATGGACGATTACAAAGTGATCGTTGATAAGAGTACCGTTCCTGTTGGTACCGCTGATAAAGTGAAGGAAGTGATCGCTAAGAATGCTCGAGTGCAGTTTTCTGTGGTATCCAATCCGGAGTTTTTACGTGAGGGATTTGCAGTGGACGATTTCATGAAGCCTGACCGTGTAGTGATCGGTGCAACAGACGAGAAAGCTCGTAGGATCATGGAGAGCTTGTATAAGCCCTTTGTTCGTCAAGGAAATCCGATCATTTTCATGGACGAGAGATCTGCGGAGTTGACCAAATATGCAGCGAATGCGTTTTTGGCAACGAAGATTACATTCATGAACGAAATTGCGAATTTCTGCGAATTGGTAGGAGCCAATGTTGACAAGGTGCGTATTGGGATTGGTTCGGATGACCGTATTGGAAAACGCTTTTTGTTTCCGGGCATCGGCTATGGTGGCTCTTGCTTCCCTAAAGATGTTAAAGCCCTCGCGAAAAGTGGCCTGGAGAATAACTTTAAATTTCAGATCCTGGATGCGGTCATGCGTGTGAACGAGGATCAGAAAACGATACTTTTCCCGAAAATGCGCAGCTTTTTCCGAGGAGATCTGAAAGGAAAGAAAATTGCCATCTGGGGACTGGCATTCAAGCCTGATACGGATGATATCCGTGAGGCACCGGCCTTATATATGATAGATGCCTTGACCAAAGAAGGAGCTGAAATAACAGCATACGATCCTGAAGCAATGGATAATGTAAAAGGACTCATAGGGGATAAGATCACTTACGCAAATGATGAATATTCTGTTCTTCAGAATGCAGATGCATTGTTGATCTGCACAGAATGGGGTGTCTTCAGGAATCCTGATTTTGACCGTATGAGGTCGATCATGAATGATGCAGTGATCTTCGATGGACGAAATTTGTTCGAATTGGATGAGATGACAGAAAAAGGTTTCTACTATAGCAGTATTGGTCGTAATCTGGTGAGTACGAACGATTAATTTGAGCACGATGGAGGAAAGAAAAAGAGTATTGATCACAGGTGCAGCCGGTTTTCTGGGTTCGCATCTATGCGACCGCTTCATTCGTGATGGTTACCACGTGATCGCCATGGATAATTTGATCACCGGTCGACTCAAGAACATAGAACATCTTTTTAAGCTGGAGAATTTCGAATTCTACAATCACGATGTTTCTAAATTCATCCACGTTCCGGGTAAATTGGATTACATACTGCATTTTGCTTCACCGGCAAGTCCGATCGATTATCTGAAAATTCCCATTCAGACCTTGAAAGTTGGTTCTCTTGGGGTACATAACTGCCTTGGTTTAGCGAAGGCGAAAGGAGCAAGGATCCTCATCGCTTCAACTTCGGAGGTGTATGGCGATCCGCTGGTACATCCGCAGAACGAAGATTATTGGGGAAATGTAAATCCTGTAGGACCTCGTGGAGTTTACGATGAAGCAAAACGCTTTCAGGAGGCTATTACAATGGCTTACCACAATTTCCACGGATTGGAAACACGCATCGTTCGAATTTTCAATACCTATGGACCACGAATGCGTCTGAATGACGGTCGTGTGTTGCCTGCATTCATTGGGCAGGCGCTGAGAGGCGAGGACCTCACTGTTTTTGGGGATGGATCTCAAACGCGTTCCTTCTGTTATGTTGATGACCTTGTAGAAGGTATCGTTCGCTTGTTACACAGTGATTATGCTTATCCGGTGAATGTCGGAAATCCTTCAGAGATAACGATCGGTGAATTCGCTGAGGAGATCATCAAATTGACAGGAACGTCTCAAAAGGTTATATACAAGGAATTGCCTGTTGATGACCCAAAGCAACGTCAGCCTGATATCACCCGAGCACGTGAGATCCTTCAATGGGAACCAAAAGTGGATCGTGCGGAAGGTTTAAAAATAACCTATGAATATTTTAAAAGTTTGTCTAAAGATGAACTTATGCAAACAGATCATTATAACTTTGACAAATATATTATCCGCTAATGCAGTATTTTGCACATGAATCAGCAGTGGTCGATGCAGGTTGCACGATAGGTGAAGGGACCAAGATCTGGCACTTTTCGCATATCATGCCCGATTGTGTTATAGGTGAGCGTTGCAACATTGGCCAAAATGTTGTCGTTTCTCCGGGGGTCACCTTGGGCAACAACGTGAAGGTTCAGAATAACGTTTCGATCTACACCGGAGTGATCTGCGAAGATGATGTCTTTTTGGGGCCTTCAATGGTATTTACCAACGTGATCAACCCGAGAAGCGCCGTTAATCGTCGTGATCAGTACGCAAAAACAACCGTGAAGAGAGGAGCAAGTATCGGAGCAAATGCAACGATCGTGTGCGGACACGACATAGGTGAATTTGCCTTCATCGGCGCGGGTGCAGTAGTCACAAAAGATGTTCCTGCCTATGCATTGGTAGTTGGAAATCCGGCCCGCCAGATCGGTTGGGTGGGAGAGTACGGTCACCGTTTGAATTTCAATGCCGACGGCATTGCCGTTTGCCCGGAATCCGGTCAAACATATATTTTGGAAAACGGATTTGTCCAAAGGGGCGGATAGCATCCGCCCGGATAGATAGAGTATAATATAGGGTGGATGCAATCCACCCAAACATGACGGATGTTATCCGTCCAAAAACAAAACAATATGATCAAAGAAGATCAAAAAGTAAAATTCGCAGTAATTGGCGCCGGTCACATCGGAAAGCGCCACGCTGAAATGATTCGCAGGGACGAAGAAGCAGAATTGGTAGCGCTTGTTGATGTGCGAACAATGGAAGAATGTGCAGCACAGGATTTCGGAGTGCCCTTTTTTCATTCTGTAGATGAATTGCTGAGTTCAGGATTGGAATTCGATGTGGTGAACGTTTGTACACCAAACGGATTCCATGCCGTTCAAAGTTTGGCGGCCCTGGAAGCAAAGAAACATGTTGTGTGTGAAAAACCAATGGGTCTGACCAAGGACAGTTGCGAGAAAATGATCTTTAAGGCGCTGCAGGTTTCACGTCAGGTGTTCTGTGTCATGCAGAATCGTTATTCACCCCCGTCTCAATGGATTAAGGAAGTGGTGGAGAGTGGAACTTTGGGTAAGATCTATATGGTACAGTTGAATTGCTACTGGAACCGAGATGATCGCTATTATAAGAAAGGCGGTTGGAAAGGAACGGCTGATCTGGATGGTGGAACATTGTTCACACAGTTCTCGCATTTCATCGATATCATGTACTGGCTCTTTGGCGACATCGACAATATCCAGGGTAAATTTGCTGATTTCACCCATAAGGATTCAACCGATTTCGAAGATTCAGGATTCGTAAGCTTTGATTTTATCAACGGTGGAATGGGCTGCATCAACTATTCGACTGCAGTTGCCAATCAGAACCTCGAGAGTTCGATCACGATCATCGGAGAAAAAGGAAGTGTGAAGATCGGTGGACAGTACATGAACGAAGTGGAAGTATGCAACATTCAGGATTACGAAATGCCTGAACTGGCGCCGACAAACCCTGGGAATGATTACGGTGCCTACAAAGGTTCAGCAGCGAATCATAATTACGTGATCAAGAACGTTATAGACACATTGAAAGGAAGAACATCTGCTACGACAAATGCCTTGGAAGGATTGAAAGTGGTAGAGATTATTGAACGAATTTATAAAGTAAGAAATGAGCAACTCGATCTATAATAAACTCCTGAACAAGGAGGCAAAACTGGCCGTGATCGGTCTTGGATATGTAGGTTTGCCGATCGCATTGGAATTTGCGCGTAAGATCAAAGTAGTTGGATTTGATATCAACCAGGAGCGTGTGGATCTGATGAAGAACAAGATCGATCCAAGCAATGAGTTGGATGCTACGGCATTTGACGGCTGCGATATCCATTTCACAGCAGATATCAACGATTTGAAGGACGTCCAGTTCTTTATTGTTGCGGTTCCAACACCGATCGACGATGCTAACCTGCCAAACTTGAAGCCCTTGTTGGGTGCTTCTTCAACGGTAGGAAAAGTGTTGAAGAAAGGCGATTATGTTGTTTTTGAATCTACAGTTTACCCTGGTTGTACTGAGGAAGATTGTATTCCAGTATTGGAAGCAGAATCCGGATTGAAATTCATGGAAGACTTTAAAGTTGGCTATTCACCTGAACGAATCAATCCGGGAGATAAGGAACATACATTGCAGAATGTTATCAAGGTGGTTTCCGGATGTTGTGCAGAATCTCTGGAGGAGATTGCGAAAACTTACGAATTGGTGGTTCATGTTGGTGTACATCGAGCAGCATCTATTAAAGTAGCAGAAGCAGCGAAGATCATTGAGAATACGCAGCGCGATGTGAACATTGCCTTGATCAATGAATTGTCGATCATCTTCAATAAGTTAGGCATTAATACCTTCGATGTTTTAGAAGCAGCGGGGACAAAATGGAACTTCCTCAAGTTTTCTCCGGGTCTTGTTGGGGGACACTGTATCGGTGTCGATCCGTATTATTTGACCCACAAAGCGCAACAGGCAGGTTACCATTCCAAAGTGATCACCAGCGGACGCTATGTAAATGACTCAATGGGCTTCTACATCGGGAAACAAACGGTTAAGCGCATCATCGCCCAGGGAAAGATCATTCAGGATTCGAAGGTGCTTGTAATGGGTGCAACATTTAAAGAAGATGTGAGTGATATCCGTAATTCAAAAGTGATCGATGTGGTCAACGAATTAAGATCGTTCCAAGTGAAGGTTGATCTGATCGATCCGCATGCGTCTTCGGAAGAAATGATCCATGAATACGGTGTTGGACTCGTAGACAAACCAACAAACGATTACGATGCGATCATTGTAGCAGTGAACCACAAAGAATACAAGAATATGTCCGAAGATCAATTCAAAGACCTTCTGAAGGACGGAAAAGGAGTCTTTGTAGACGTTAAAGGAATATTTAAAGGTAAGATCAAGGATCTGGAGTATTGGTCTTTATAATGGACAATGCACAATGGACAATTGACAATTAGGTCTTTGTTCCTTGTTCTTTGTTCCTTGTTCAACTATGGAATACACAAAACACATACTCATCACTGGCGGCGCAGGATTCATCGGATCCCACGTCGTACGCTTGTTCGTAAACAAATACCCTGAATATCGGATCATCAATTTTGACAAGTTGACCTATGCGGGTAACCTGGAAAATTTGAGAGATGTTGAACACGCTTCGAACTACGAGTTTTTCAGAGGCGATATAGTCTCTGTCGAGGATGTCCGTGAAGCATTTGAGAAATTTGGGATTACCGATGTGATTCACTTGGCAGCAGAATCACACGTTGACCGTTCGATCGAAGGGCCAATGGATTTCGTGATGACAAATGTGGTTGGAACGGTTAATCTTTTGCAAGCTTCACGCGACTTTTGGAAGGATGGCGAGCATGTTTTTCACCACGTTTCAACCGATGAGGTGTACGGTAGTTTGGGAGAAGAAGGATTCTTTACAGAAGAAACGTCATACGACCCAAGATCACCTTATTCAGCTTCGAAAGCATCGTCTGATCACTTCGTAAGTGCTTACTGGCATACTTATCAATTGCCGGTAAAGATGTCGAATTGCTCGAATAACTACGGAAGTCACCACTTCCCGGAAAAGTTGATCCCACTGATGATCCACAACATAATCAATAAGAAGCCTCTTCCGGTTTACGGTAAAGGGGAGAATATCCGTGACTGGTTGTGGGTGGTGGATCATGCAAGCGCTATTGATACGATCTTCCACAAAGGACGGTTGGGAGAATCTTATAATGTGGGCGGACTCAACGAATGGAAGAACATTGACCTGGTGCGTTTCCTCTGTAAAATGATGGACCGCAAACTGGGAAGAGCAGAAGGTGAATCGGAGCAGTTGATCACCTATGTGAGCGACCGAAAAGGACACGATCTTCGCTATGCCATCGATGCCACAAAACTGGAAACGGAACTCGGCTGGAAACCTTCGATCACTTTCGAAGAAGGCTTGGAACTGACCGTGGATTGGTACCTCAACAACCAGGAGTGGGTGAACAAGATCACGAGTGGTGATTATCAGCAGTATTACGAACAAATGTACGTCAACCGCAAGGACTGATGCTCTCAAAACTCTTCAGAAAGAAATCACTTGAGCCGATCGATCTTTCTAAGATCGCTGTTGATATGCACAGTCATTTGATCCCGGGAATTGATGATGGTTCGAAAACAATGGACGAATCCATCGCGATGCTGGCGAAATTCCAGCACCTTGGATACAAAAAGGTCATCACTACACCTCACGTGATGTACGATTATTATCGCAACACACCGGAGATCATTTTGTCAGGACTCGATCAGGTGAGAGAAACCGCCTTAAAATTGGGACTGGACATTGAGATCCAAGCTGCGGCAGAATATTACTTCGATGAGTACTTCCTCGAATTGATTGCCAAAAAGGACCTGCTAACTTTTGGAGAGAATTGCGTTCTTGTAGAATTTGCGTTTCAGGGTAAGCCCATGTATGAAAATGAAATGTTCTTTGAGCTGCTCAATTCTGGTTACAAGCCCGTTCTTGCACATTTTGAACGCTACGCTGCATTTCATGGTAACTGGGGAAAAGCACAAGAATACCGCGATCGGGGAGTAGCCATTCAGTTAAACCTCAATTCACTAACCGGACACTATGGTCCAGAAGTGAAAAAACAGGCTGAAAAACTCATCGATGAGCAACTGATCGATTTTGTAGGTTCCGATTGCCACCGAATTCAACATTTATTAACCCTCGAAGAACACCTTTCTCTTCCCTACATGCACAAACTTCTAGATCTAGACTTGAAGAATCCCTTGCTTTTTTAGAATATAAAGCATGGAACATGGAGAATGGACTGACTCGTAGGAGAATAATCCATAAGCGAAGCGATCTATACTCTATCAGCGCAGCGGTCTATGTTCCATTCTATCAGCTCAGCAGTCCATGTTCTATGCTCTATGTTCAATGCTCTTTGTTACTTCAACAACATCTTATACCGCTGTATGGTGTTCTCTATCCCCAGATACAATGCATCCGAGATCAGCGCATGACCAATGGAAACTTCCTCCAAGTGAGGAATATTCTGTTTGAAGAATTTCAGATTGTCCAGACTGAGATCGTGCCCCGCGTTAATGCCTAGTCCCAGGTCGTATGCCACATATGCAGCTTCTTTATAGGGAAGAACTGCTTTCTCTGGATCTGCTGTGTATTCCTCTGCATAAGGTCCTGTGTACAATTCGATGCGGTCGACACCGCATTTTGCTGCGTATTCAATATTGGTCAGATCGGTATCAACAAAGATTGAACTGCGCACGCCAAGCGAACGGAAATGTTCTACCAGCTCACGAAGCAGGTCTTGATGCTTCTTAGTGTCCCATCCTGCGTTCGAAGTTAGAACATGCGGTGGATCAGGAACCAGAGTCGCTTGTGCGGGACGGATCTCTTCGATCATGCGAATGTAACGTTCATCAGGGTAGCCTTCAATGTTGAACTCTGTAGTTACAACATCTTTCAGGTCGTAAACATCTTTGGTCGTTATATGTCTTTCATCCGGACGGGGGTGTACCGTGATTCCCTCAGCACCAAAACGCTCACAGTCAATGGCGAATTGAACAACATTAGGGGTATTGCCTCCGCGTGCGTTGCGAATGGTTGCAATTTTGTTGATGTTTACACTGAGTTTGGTCATGTTACGGTACAATTTTTGACTCTTCAAAAGTACGAACTAACGGAGTATTTTTACTACTTTGGCAGCAACAATGAGAGCAATAGAACTTATAACAGAAGAAATTCCTCCACTTACTCATACTGATACAGGTGAAAAAGCCCTGCGATGGATGGATGAATTGAAAGTATCACACTTACCGGTGCTCAAAAACGGAAATTTTGTCGGTGTCCTGTCAGAAAGCGATGTGCTGGATAAAATGGATCTGGATGAAACGCTTGATAAATTGTTCGATCACCTTCCTCGACCTTATGTTTTCGATCATGTTCACATCTATGAAGTGTTGGCAAAGATCGCGGAACACAGGGTCAGTGTCCTGCCAATCCTGGATAGCAACGAAAAGTACCTCGGTTGCACAAGTGTTTATCACTTACTTACGTTGATCGCTAATACAGGAAGTATCCGCGAAGCTGGTGGAATTCTGGTGATCGAAATGAATGCCGTGGATTATTCCATGGCGAAGATCGCACAGATCGTTGAGGGAAACAATGCAAAGATCCTCAGCTCTTACATCATGACGAGTCCTGACTCAACAAAGATCGAGGTTACGCTGAAGATCAACCAGATCGAATTGTCATCGATCATCCGTACATTCGAACGCTACGATTTTGTCATCAAAGCATCCTTCCAGAAAAGCGATGTGGATGATGACATGCAAAACCGTTTTGATGCCCTGATGAACTTCCTTAAATTCTGACGTATGAATGTCGCAGTATATGGAAGGAAGGTGAATAAGATGACGATCAGTTGTTTTGATCGACTATTTACGGCTATGTATCAGCTTGGTTGGAGACCGGTTCTGGAGGATGATCTAAAGAAACAACTCTCCAGTAAACTGATTCTTCCAAAGAATATTGGTGTTTTCAGAAATCACGAGGATTTTCATAAGGACATTGATCTAATGATCTCAATGGGTGGTGATGGTACGTTTATCGAATCCGTTGGTTTCGTAAGAGATTCCAATGTCCCTATCATAGGGATCAATACGGGTCGACTTGGATTTCTTGCCAACATTTCCAGGGATTACATCGAACAGGCACTTGTCGCGATCCACGAAAAGAAATATGAGTTCCAGAGAAGATCATTGTTAAGAATTCACACGAAGGATAATCTTTTTGGTGAGGACAATTTTGCGTTGAACGAAGTGACGTTCCATAAAAAGGATACCAGTTCCATGATCACGGTTCACGCTTCTTTAGAGGACAAATATTTGAACTCTTATTGGTCAGATGGTTTGATCATTGCAACACCAACCGGTTCAACAGCCTATAGCCTGAGCTGTGGTGGTCCTATTGTGACACCTGGATGCAGAGTGCATATCCTAACGCCGATCGCGCCGCATAATCTGAACGTACGACCAATGGTTGTTCCGGATCACATGCCTATCAAGATCACTTTGGAAGGTCGTGAACGAAAATACCTGATCAGCATCGACGGGAAATCAAAAAGCATCCGCAAAGGAGAGGAGGTTTTGATCGAAAAGGCGGAATTCATGATCAATGTGATTAAATTTGAAGACAATAATTTCCTTGATACGATCCGAAACAAAATGATGTGGGGATTGGACAAAAGAAATTGAATATAAACTTAAAACAAAGTATAAATGAAAAAAATAGCATTGTTGTTTGCAGTTCTTAGCGTTGCGATGGTCGGAATGGCCGGAAAACCAAAGAAACCGAAATTAGAACCAGGAATTTATGTGGAGTTCAACACTACGAAGGGTGTGATCCTGTGTAAACTGGAGCATGAAAAAACTCCTATGACAGTTGCCAACTTTGTTGGGTTGACGGAAGGGAAGTTCAAAGTTGGCGAAACAGTGATCAGTAAGCCATATTACGATGGATTGAAGTTTCACCGCGTAATCAAGGATTTCATGATCCAGGGAGGTGATCCTGCAGGAAACGGTTCAGGTGGACCGGGATACAAGTTCTACGATGAGATCCATCCTGACCTGAAACATACTGGGCCAGGTATTCTTTCAATGGCGAATTCCGGACCGGCAACTAATGGTAGTCAGTTCTTCATCACACACAAGGAAACACCTTGGTTGGATGGAAAACATACCGTTTTTGGACATGTGATCAACGGTCAGGATGTGGTGAACGCTATCGAGCAGAACGATGAAATGAAAACGGTAAAGATCATCCGAGTTGGTAAGGTTGCAAAGAAGTGGAATGCACAGGCTGAGTTTGACAAGGTCTATGCTGTTCAAAAAGCGGAGGAAGACAAGCAAAAGGCTGAGTTGGAGAAGATCTCTAAAATGACAGAACAGGAGTATAGTACTTACATGTTCGAAGAGGTAAAGAAGAAATTTCCAAATGCACAGCAGTCTGCATCAGGATTGGTGTACATCATTGAAAAGGAAGGTACAGGTCCAAAAGCGGAAGCGGGAATGAGCATGTCAGTGCACTACCGTGGAACACTTCGCTTGGATGGCAAACAGTTCGACGCGTCTTACGACAGAGGTATGCCGATGGAGTTTGAGTACAAAGTGAACCGAATGATCCCTGGATTTGAAGAAGGATTAGGAATGATCGGAGTAGGTGGAAAAGCGAAGTTGATCATTCCTTACTACCAGGCTTACGGTAAGATGGGACGTCCAGGTGCGATTCCTCCGTATTCTGACCTTGTTTTCGATATTGAAGTATTAAAGATCACAGAAGGACACGACCATGATCACGATCATGATGGACACGATCACGAACATTAAAAAAAAGAAAGGCTTCCAACGGAAGCCTTTCTTTTTATCTCAAATTCGTTAACTCTAAACTGATAACTAATCTCTGATTACTCTAAGTTCTAAACTGTAAACTCGTCATTGGTCATTCGTAATTGGTAATTAGAATTTGCAGGGCAAATTCTTACCCACCCATCGGACAACGATTAGGGGCTCCTAAACGAAACGTGATCATTGCTCCAAAAAAGGTGTACCAGTCTTTTGTAGAGGCATTTCCACGCTTTCCGTATCTGGAGCCATCCAGACTTCGATTGGAAAGCTCTGCAGCCAAAGGGCCGTTTGCTTCCGACAGAAGGAGTTGGTCAACGTATGTTCCACTTCCGACATCGTCAATATAGTCAGTGAATGTTTTTCTGATACCGTATTCAAAACTGACTGCAGCCTTTGTTCCTAAAGCAAACTTAACACCAACGCCAAGCGGAACGCAAAGTTGGGTTAAACTGTAATTCCTTCTGGACGATAGATCAGAGCCCTGACCTTCAGTCCCCAATGGCTGTAACTCGATCAAGTCACCGTTATACTCTGTTTTGGGATTCATTCTGAAAAGTCCAAGCTCGGCAAGAATATACGCTGTACCCTTGTTGCGCTTGCTTCCAAGATAAAATGGCATGTACGTGAATTCAAGTCCACCGGCTAGTTCAAAAATAGTCGACCTGAAATTCAGGTTGCGGTTAACGTTCAAATCGCTTTTGGCATCTGCGTCATCGGCCCTTAATTCACCATAGGTGAAATTTCCCCGAAAACTCAATCGGGTATGATAATTATAGCGGTAGATGAGTCCTGCAGCAGGTTGTGTACCGTAAAAATGCCGGAATTGATTCAAATCACCAATGTAATAGGTGCCACCAAGCAGAACACCCAACTCCGATTTCGATCGGTTGTTCTGACTCTGACTGATGCTGAGTCCACTGATCATCAAAAACAATAAGAATACAATCCTCACGTGTGTCATTTCTTGAGAACGTGAAATTACGGAGAAAATTATGTTTGAACAAAGTCAATTAAAATGTAAGCCGAATGATGTATCAATAAAATAACAAAATGTTTAATAAATAACAATTATTAAAGTAGAAGCTGTATATTTGCGGCCCAAAAGACAAGAAATGAACACGAAAATGCTGCTTGATATCGCTCAACAATTCGGTACACCACTTTATGTTTACGATGCTTCGATCATCGAAAAGCAATACGATCGATTGAAAAATGCCTTCAACGGAAGAGATGTCAAGTTGCATTACGCCATGAAAGCATTGAACAATGTCAACATACTGCGCTTACTTAAGAAAAAGGGAGCAGGTCTGGACGCTGTTTCCATTGGTGAGATCCATCTTGGACTGAGAGCCGGTTTTGAGCCGTCTGAGATCATGTACACACCAAATTGTGTCTCATACGAAGAGCTGCATGAAGCCATTCAACTGGGAGTTCACATCAATATCGACAACCTGTTCATGCTGGAGAAGTTTGGACAAGAATTCGGTGCTTCAGTTCCCTGCTGTCTTCGTCTGAATCCACATATTATGGCTGGAGGAAATTCAAATATTTCTGTTGGACACATCGACTCTAAGTTCGGGATCTCGATCCACCAACTTCGACACATTCAGCGCATCATGAACCATTACGGGATCAAAGTAACCGGATTGCACATGCATACGGGTAGCGACATCATCGATGCAGATGTCTTTTTGCGCGGTGCTGAACTCCTTTACGATGCAGCTGAGTTGTTCCCTGATCTGGAGTTCATGGATTTCGGTAGTGGTTTCAAAGTGGGTTACAAAGAAGGTGATATTGTGACAAACATTGAGGCCATCGGAAAGAAGATCGCAGCTTCATTCGAGAAATTCTGCAAGTCTTACGGACGGGATCTTGAATTGTGGTTCGAACCCGGTAAATTCATTGTCAGTGAGGCTGGCAAACTCTTAGTTGAGGTCAACGTAGTGAAACAGACAACTTCAACGGTTTTTGCCGGTGTTAATAGCGGTCAGAATCATTTGCTTCGACCGATGTTCTACAACGCATATCATCAGATCGACAACATCAGTAATCCGGAAGGAGAAAAGAAATTGTATTCGGTTGTAGGTTACATCTGTGAAAGCGACACACTGGGCTTTGATCGCATGTTGAATGAAGTGAGAGTAGGGGATGTCCTCTCTATATCAAACTCCGGAGCCTACGGTTTTACAATGTCCAACCAATACAACGCACGTATGCGACCGGCCGAAGTTCTAATACTCAATGGAAAAGCGCAGTTGATCCGCAAATGCGAGACCCTCGAAGACATTTACCGAAACGAAGTCGAACTCGAAGAATTGAAATAATTGTCCATTGCTTGCCCTGAGCTTGTCATAGGTTCCATTGTCAATTGTCCATTGTCCATTGTCAATTGTCCATTGTCAATTGTCAATTGTCCATTGTCCATTGTCCATTGCTTGCCCTGAGCCCGTCGAAGGGATCATACTCGTCGCAATCTTCGCAGAAAGCAGACACAAAGGAATTCCTCCTCCCGGATGAACGCTACCTCCTACAAAATAAAGACCGTCAACAGTCGAGAAATTCGGATGCCTGAAGAATGCAGCCATTCGGTCGTTCGAGCTGGCACCATATAATGCTCCGGCAAACGATGAAGTCCTTGATTCAATTCTGATCGGATCGAGATAATCTTCTTCTTCGATGAGTTCCTCAATGTTCGTTTTCAGAATGCGGTTGATCTTTTGGATCATGGAGGCTCTGATCTCCTTGCGCATTTCTTCCCAGTTTTGCCCGGAATTCGAAGGAACATTCACCATGACAAACCAATTTTCTGATCCTTCAGGAGCATCTTCTTTCACCAACTTGGAACTTATATGAATGTACACGGTAGGATCATGGTAAACACTTCCCTTTTTAAAGATATGCTCGAATTCGGTTTGGTAATCTTCCGAGAAAAGGATGTTGTGCAGATCGAGCTGAGGAAAAGAACGCTTGATGCCCCAGTAAAAGATCATTGCTGAACTGGAGGGTTCCTGTTCCATGGTCTTCTTCGGAGCTTTTGTATTTTGTAATAGTTTCGAATAGGCGGGCTTCACATCAGAATTACAAACCACAATATCCGCTGGGATCATTTCGCCGTTTACAACGATACCGCTTACTGTTTTTCCATTCTCAAGTATGGACTCAACTCGTGAATTCAGATTGAATTTAACTCCATTCCTCTCAGCCAAAGCGACCAGTTGAAGCGTAATATCGTGCATTCCCTTTTTCGGGAAATAAGTTCCTATACCATGTTCCAGATGCGGTATGATGTTGAGAATGCCCGGGGCCTGATAAGGATCTGAACCATTGTATGTCGCGTATCGATTAAAAAGTTGTACTAGCTTGGGGTGTTTCAAGGATCGCGCATTCGCCTTGTGCATGGTAGTGAAGATTCCCAACCCAGGAATAGAAAGCACCGCACTGATAATATCAGATTTCATGTAAGATGAGACTTTGTGCAGTGAGCGTTCAAGGAAAACCGGTCCGGTCTTCTTGTAGATGAATGCACTGTGCTTGAGGTGTTTCTCTACGATGTTCCTATCCACTCCCAAAGTGTCCTGTATCGTTTGAAGCATTGTGCTTCTATTGGTCGAAAGGGGTAAGAATGTACCGTCTTCATAGAAGTAATGGCAGGAGGTCTTTGCCGTGTGGTAATTGAAATGTTCTCTAGGATCTTCCCCGCACAGTTGAAACAATTCATCAACGTATTGGGGCATGGTAAAAAGGGAAGGTCCAGCGTCAAAACGGTAATTTCCCAACTGCAGTAAACTGAGTTTTCCCCCGGGATAACTGTTGGCCTCGAACACCTCAACGTCAAATCCTTTTTTAGCCAATCGTATAGCCGAAGCTATTCCCGCTATGCCTGAACCGATCACTACAGCTTTATGCTTCGTCTCCATTTTCAAATTATGCCTTGAAGGTAGAAAAAACCAATTGCTTTTTTGTTCTATTTTAGCCAAAAAAACCATGTCGGGAAAAGTAATTGGTGTCGGTGGGATCTTCATGCGATTTCAGGATCCGGAAAGGATGAACAAGTGGTACGAAGAGACCCTTGGATTGAAAGGAAACGGCTACGGTGTCCTTTTTGCGTTCAACGGCAATTCAAATCCAAGAGCATTCATGCAATTGGGCACTTTTCCGAAGGATACGGATTACTTTGGAGATCAGGATCAACAGTACATGATCAATTTCAGGGTCGAGAACCTTGATCTGCTTCTTGAAAGACTCAAATCAATCGATACAAGAATCCTGAATGAGGTCGCTGAATATGAATACGGACGTTTCGTTCATATTGCCGATCCGGAAGGAAATCGAATTGAATTATGGGAGCCGATCGATAAAGTGTTCGAGACGGAGACTTATGCCGAGATGAAATAATAAGATTATCTCAGGTTGTCAAGAAGGCGCTCGAAGTTTGGATTCTTTGTCATGGAGTCTGACCCTACAAAAAGCACCTTTTTACATTTGTTTCGCTCGAACCAAAGGTCAAGATTGGAAACTGCAACCATCAATGTACCATTGATATCGATCGTGTGAACAGGCTTTTGTTTTCTGTCGAAAGCACTTTTGAGTTCCTCGGTATCTCTGTCAAGTTCTTGATTTTCACTAAAAATTACAAGGCCGTCGATACCCTCGTCAGCGTCTTCAGATTTGTTGTTGTAAGACAGTGATTCGATATTGCGTGTTGCTAGCCAAGAGGAAGTTACAGTGGCAAATGGAGTGTTAGTTTTGAGGTAAATGTTTTCGATTTTCATAAAATAATTCGAGGGACCAAAAATAACACTTTAGATAGTTCAGAAAACATTGGATTAAGAAAAAATTAATATCCCAGTATTTTCATGAAATCAACCGCAGTTTGTTCCTGACTGAAAACTTCCGTCTGTAGCTTTCCGTTCTCGTCGCGCTGAATAAGAATGTGCTTCGGTTCAGGGATCAGACAGTGCTTTAACCCTCCAAATCCTCCAATGGTTTCCTGGTAGGCTCCGGTATTGAAGAATCCGAGATACAGTGGCTTGTTTCGATCGAATTTCGGCAGATAGATGGCGTTCGAATGTTGCTCGGAATTGTAATAATCATCTGAGTCACATGTCAGTCCACCCAAAAGAACTCTTTCGTAATCATCGTTCCAGCGGTTGATCGGCAACATGATAAAACGCTGGTTGATCGCCCAGGTATCCGGTAGATTGGTCATGAAAGAGGAGTCGATCATGTTCCATTTCTCTCGGTCGTTCTGCTGCTTCTGATGCAAAACGCTAAAGATCGCACCGCCACTTTCTCCAACGGTGAACGAACCGAATTCGGTAAAGATGTTCGGCTCAGGAATATCATTTTCCGTGCATACTCGCTGAACCTGTGTCAGGATCTCACGCACCATATAGGCGTAGTCGAAATCGAATGCCAACGATTTTTTGATAGGGAATCCTCCACCGATATTCAATGAATCCAGTTCAGGACAGATCTTCTTAAGGTCACTGTAGACGCGTAAACACTTCGTTAATTCGTTCCAGTAATATGCTGTATCGTTAATACCTGTATTGATGAAAAAGTGAAGCATTTTCACCTGAACTCTTGGATTGTCCTTTACAATTGCCTTGTAAAATGGAACGATCTCACGGTAACGAATTCCGAGTCGTGAGGTATAGAACTCGAACTTCGGCTCTTCTTCTGATGCGATTCGGATTCCGATCTGGATCGGCACTTCTGTTTTAGCAAGTATCTCCTGCAGTTCCTGGGTATTGTCAACAACTGGAACCACATTCAACTTCTGCTCATTGATCAACGCACAAATATTGTCGATGTACTGAGGCGGTTTGAATCCGTTACAAATTACGTAGCGTCCATCCGTCAATTTACCTGACTTGTGAAGGTTGCGTACAATATCAATATCGAAAGCCGAAGAAGTTTCAATGTGTACATCGTTCTTCAAAACTTCATCCAGAACAAATGAGAAGTGATTGCTCTTTGTGCAATAAGAATAGTAGTAATTACCGGCATAACCAAGGTTACTGATCGCCTCCCTGAACCATCCTTTAGCACGCTGAATATTGTTCGATATCTGTGGAAGATAGTTGAACTTCAACGGAGTACCGTATTCATCGATCAGTCTCATCAGGTCAATTCCATGGAAGAACAAACGGTCTTCACGCAAATGGAATTCGTTCTGTGGAAAATCAAAAGTCTGGTCGATCAGATCAAAATACTTGGTTCTCATTTCTTGTAAACAGGAATGCCTTTCCCTGGATTTGGCCTGTTGTTAATACTAAAACAATTCATCAATTCGTTCAGTAGGTCGCGCGATCACGGCCTTACCATCCTTTACTACGATAGGACGCTCAATTAGTTTCGGATAAGCGATCATTGCGTCGATCCACTCGTCGTCTGAAAGACTCTTTCCTTTGAACTTTTCTTTGAAATCAGCCTCTCCTTTTCGGAGAAGTTCCTCCGGTTTGATCCCCAGTAAGGAGATCAATTCCTTCAACTCTTTTTTGCTCGGAACATTGCGCATGTACTCCACCACAGTGAATTCTTCACCCATTGCTTTCAAATGATCAAGCGCACAGCGGCTCTTTGAACATTTGGGGTTATGGTATACCGTTACTGACATCTCAAAAAAAATTGGGATGCAAAGATAAGGATTTCTGCTGTCTATCCGATCAATTGATTCAGTAAGGATGGTTGCTCGTTCAAATGCGTGAATTTGAAGTTGAATCGTTCAAGATTGGATAGGATAAATGATAGATCTTGCCTGTTTTTGAGCTCGATTCCAACGACTGCAGGTCCGCTTTCCCGATTGTTCTTTTTTGAAAACTGAAAAAAGGTAATATCATCTTCGGGTCCAATGACATTTGAAACGAATTGCTTAAGGGCTCCGGGTCTTTGTGGAAACTCAATAAGAAAATAATGCTTTAGTCCCTCGTAAAAAAGTGATCGTTCCTTTATCTCCTCAGTGCGCGTGATGTCATTGTTGCTTCCACTTACTATGCAAACAACTGTTTTGTCTTTGATCACATCTTTCAATAGATCCAACGCAGCGATACTCAGAGCACCGGCAGGTTCAACGACCATTGCTTCTTCATTGTAGAGTTTTAATATCGTAGTACAGACCTTTCCTTCTGGGACCAGGAGCATTTCGTCTAAAGTCTCTTTGCAAATTGCGAAATTGAGATCGCCAACCCGTTTAACAGCAGCGCCATCTACAAACTTGTCAATTTGTTCTAGTGTAACATTCTCACCTATTTCAAGAGATGTCTTCATGGATGGAGCTCCCTGCGGTTCCACTCCGATGATCTTCGTGTCTGGACTCAAAACCGTGAATACGGAAGATACACCGGCAGCGAGTCCACCGCCACCAACCGGTAGTATGAGGTAATCGATCTGTGTTTTCACTTGATCAAGGATCTCAAGGCCGATTGTCCCCTGACCTGCGATCACTTTCTCATCATCGAAGGGATGCACGAAGATTCCGTTGTTATTCCTACAATAATCCTCAGCTTTGGCGTAAGCATCATCGAAGGTGTCTCCTGTCAGAACTATATCTATCTTGTCCTTGCCGAACAATTCGACTTGCTTCACCTTTTGCTTAGGTGTGGTTGCTGGCATGAAGATGGTGCCCTGAATATTCAATAAATTGCAGGAATACGCCACTCCTTGTGCATGATTACCTGCGCTGACACAGACGATGCGTTTGTTACGCTGAGCATCATCCAGCGAGCTGATCTTGTTGTACGCTCCACGGATCTTATAGGAACGCACCATTTGCAGATCTTCCCGCTTCAGGTAGATGTGTGCGTCAAATTGTGCAGACAAATTCATACTCAGATTGCAGGGAGTTTCTGTTACTACGCCCTGCAGACGCTGTTTTGCGTTTCTGACTTCATTCAGGACATCCATGGTGGATCATTTCAAGGTTTTCATTTCTGTCATCGCCTCACGCAAGTGTGCTCCAATAATTTCGATCTCATGTTCGCGTATTGCATTATTTACACGGATCAAATCCACATTATCGACCTGAAAATCGGTTGTAAAAGGTCGACCGATCACATTTGTTTCGATCTTTTTCATGAAATCAGCTAACAAGGGTTTGCAAGCACGATCGAACAGGTAACATCCGTATTCCGCGGTGTCGGAGATGATGCGATTCATCTCGTAGAGTTTCTTTCTGGCGATCGTATTCGCGATCAGCGGAGCTTCATGCAAAGATTCATAATAAGCCGATTCCGCTACGATCCCTGTAGAGGTCATTGTCTCATAGGCCAACTCGACACCGGCCTTAACGAAGGCAACCATTAAGGTTCCGTGGTCAAAGAATTCCTGATCGCTTATTGGTTGTGAACTATTCACTGCTTTTTCAAAAGCCGTCTCTCCGGTCGCTTTTCTCCATTCAAGCAATTCGACATCTCCATTCTTCCAGTCCTCCATCATACGCGATGAAAAGGCTCCGCTCATGATGTCGTCCATGTGCTTGCGGAACAAAGGTGCCATGATCGTTTTCAATTCTTCCGCCATGGCAAATGCCTTTAATTTCGCAGGATTGTTCAGACGGTCCATCATATTAGTGATCCCACCGTGCTTCAATGCTTCCGTGATCGCTTCCCAACCGTACTGGATCAGCTTTGATGCATAACCGGCATCGATCCCACGCTCAACCATTCGATCAAAACACAGGATGGAAGCTGTTTGCAAAACACCACATAGGATCGTTTGCTCTCCCATTAGGTCTGATTTCACTTCCGCTACAAAAGATGACAGAAGTACCCCTGCACGATGACCACCCGTAGCAGCGGCGTAAGCTTTAGCTTGTTCGAGTCCCTTTCCCTCCGGATCATTTTCGGGATGCACAGCAATCAGCGTAGGAACTCCAAATCCTCTTTTATATTCTTCGCGTACCTCTGTTCCCGGACACTTCGGAGCTACCATGATGACCGTAAGGTCTTCACGGACCTTCATTCCTTCTTCCACAATGTTAAAACCGTGAGAGTAGGAGAGGGTAGCACCTTTTTTCATCAACGGCATGATCGCAATTACCACAGACGTGTGTTGTTTATCCGGTGTGAGGTTCAAGACCAGATCAGCTGTTGGTATCAATTCTTCATACGTTCCAACAGCGAAGCCGTTCTCCGTTGCATTCTTCCAAGACTGGCGTTTTTCAGCGATCGCATCGGCACGCAAAGCATAGGACACATCCAATCCTGAGTCGCGCATGTTCAATCCCTGATTCAGCCCTTGAGCTCCGCAACCAACGATCACGATCTTTTTTCCTAAAAGTGCATCAACACCCGTTGAGAAATGTGAACGGTCCAGAAACTCGCACATCGAGAGTTGTTCGACCTGTTTTCTGAAGGGTAAGGTATTAAAGTAATTTTCCATTTTTTAAGCTTCTAATTCCTGTAAATAAGTTTCAAGTGTTTTCATTGGTTTGGAGATGGCGACTCTACCTGAGCGTACGAATTCCAGAACGCCGTAGCGATCCAGTTCATCAAAAAGGAGTTGTAATTCTTGAGGCTGACCTGTCTTCTCGATGATCGTGAAATCTTTGTCGATTGTCAGGATGCGAGCATGATGAGCTCTTACGATCCTTTCAGTACTTCCGTTGACGAAGGATTCCGTTGCGATCTTGAACAAGGCGATCTCCTGGTGGACGACCTGTTCATCCGTATGAAAGAAGGCTTTTAGTACCTCTACTTGCTTTTCGATCTGAGCCACCACTTTCATCACCTGATCGAGATCCGTTTTGACGACGATCGTATAGCGATAAACACCCTTTACTTCCGATTCAGAAGCGGTGATGCTTTCTATGTTCAAATGTCTTCGGGTGAAGATGATCGTGATGCGGTTCAGAATTCCGATGCTGTTTTCCGTAAAGACCGATATGTTGTAAACTGTTTCCATTTTATTTTAATTCAATCGTATTTCTGATACTGAAGCGCCGGTCTCTACCATTGGGAATACATTTTCCTCCTGTTCTACCACGGCTTCCAATAAAAAAGCACCTTGAGAATTGATCATCTTTTCGAGGGCTTCATCCAGATCTTTTCGTTCCGAGATCTTCATGGCTTCAATGGAATATCCTTTTGCTATCGCCGTGAAATCTGGGTTGACGATCTCTGTGAACGAATAGCGTCGGTCGAAAAAAAGTTGTTGCCACTGACGCACCATTCCCAGGAAGTTATTGTTCAGTATGAGGATCTTCACATCCACTACGGACTGAAGGATAGTTCCCAGCTCCTGGATTGTCATCTGAAAGCCACCGTCTCCGATGATCGCAACGACCACTTGGTCCGGATTCCCAAGCTTTGCGCCTATTGCGGCCGGTAGTCCAAAGCCCATCGTTCCAAGTCCACCTGAAGTGACATTATTCCGATGTCCTTTATATTTGTAGTAACGAGAAGTGATCATCTGGTGCTGGCCTACATCTGTCACGATGATAGCTTTTCCGTCTGTTTTTTCCGAAAGCAGGTTGACCACTTCCGCCATTTTCAACTGATTCCCGGTTGGGTGGGTCGCTTCATTCACAACTTCATTACGCTCCACAGCTTCCAGGTCTCGGAATTGCTGCAGCCACTGCGGATGCTCGGTCTTGGCAACCAACTCTGTTAAAAGAGTAAGTGCCTCCTTCGCATCAGCATGAACAGCTACTTCGGCTTTTACGATCTTGTTCAATTCCGCTTTGTCGATATCGATGTGGATCACTTTCGCCTGCTTAGCATAACGTGAAACATCTCCCGTTACACGATCATCGAAGCGCATACCGACAGCCAATAGCACATCGCACTCATTCGTCAATACATTCGGTGCATAATTCCCGTGCATTCCCAGATATCCTACATACAAAGGATGATCCGAAGGAAAAGCACCAAGTCCCAACAAAGTGGATGCAACAGGTATTCCCGTTTTTTCAGCAAATGCAACTACTTCCTTTTCTGCATTGGAAAGGTAGATCCCTTGACCAACCAATAAATAAGGTTTCTTGGCACTATTCAAAAGTTCAGCAGCCACTTTTATTGCATCCGTATCAATAGTAGGTGTGGCTTGGTAACTTCTGATCTTCGTACATGGTTCATAGGTGAAATCTACCATTCCAAACTGTGCGTCCTTGGTGATATCAACTAACACGGGCCCCGGTCTTCCCGATCGTGCAATGTAAAAGGCCCGCGCCAATGCAGGAGCAATATCTTCTGCTCGTGTAACCTGGATGTTCCATTTCGTCACCGGCATGGAGATCCCGATCACATCCGTTTCCTGAAAGGCATCTGTCCCCAGGAGATGGGAAGCTACTTGTCCTGTTATACACACCACCGGTGTTGAATCGATCATCGCATCTGCCAAGCCTGTGATCAGGTTGGTTGCACCGGGACCTGAAGTAGCGAAACATACTCCCACTTTTCCTGACGTACGTGCAAATCCCTGGGCGGCATGGATCGCTCCCTGCTCGTGACGCACCAAAACATGGTTTACGGTGTTTAGGAAGTCGTATAAGGCATCATAGATCGGCATTATCGCTCCTCCGGGATAGCCAAATATCGTATCCACTTTCTCTGCCACCAGGCAGCGCATAACAGCTTCTGCTCCTCTTATTTTCATTTCTGTTTATTTATCTGTTAAACAACCTTCAGAAGCTGAACTTACCAGCTTGGCGTATTTGTATAGAACACCGCTCTTTACTTTCAATTCCGGTTGTTTCCATTTACTTTTTCTATCCTTCAATTCTTCTTCAGAAACGGCCATATCTATGGTGTTGTTGACCGCATCGATCGTGATAACATCGCCGTTCTGAACCAATGCGATCGGCCCTCCGTCAAAGGCTTCCGGACAAACATGTCCTACCACAAATCCGTGTGTACCGCCGGAAAAACGACCATCTGTGATCAGTGCGACGCTATTTCCAAATCCGGCCCCGATCAGTGCTGAAGTAGGCTTCAACATCTCCGGCATTCCGGGACCTCCTTTCGGACCTTCATTCCGGATCACGACCACCGAACCAGCTTTCACCTCACCGTCACGAATACCACGGATACAATCGAACTCATCTTCGAAGACGATGGCCGGTCCGGAGAACTGTTCCCCTTCTTTACCCGTGATCTTGGCTACCGAACCTTCTGGAGCAAGATTTCCATAAAGCACTCTAAGGTGTCCTGAAGGTTTTAACGGTTTTTCGACCGGATGTATGACATCCTGATCTACAGGCAGATCTTCTACTGCTTCGAGGTTTTCTCTCAATGTTTTTCCCGTCACCGTCAAACATTCGCCATGCAACAGATCTTTCGATAACAGGTATTTCATGATCGCAGGAACCCCACCGATGGCATAGACATCTTCCATCAGGTATTTCCCACTTGGTTTCAGATCTGCAATGAGAGGCGTTTTGTTGTTCATGCGGGTCACGTCTTCAAGTGACAGATCTATCCCTGCAGTCTTAGCCATTGCGATCAGGTGAAGAACAGCATTCGTGGAACCTCCCAAAACCACCACCACGCGCAGCGCATTCTCAAAAGCCTTTTTAGAAAGGATGTCCGATGGTTTGATATCGCGCTCCAGAAGGATCTTCATGTACTTTCCGACGTTCAGACATTCCTCCCGTTTTTCAGGACTCATCGCCGGATTCGAAGAACTGTAAGGTAAACTGAGTCCAAGTGCTTCGATCGCAGAAGACAAGGTGTTTGCCGTGTACATTCCGCCACAAGCTCCTGCTCCGGGACAGGCGTTCTTGATCACTCCTTTGTAATCTTCCTCGGAGATCTTTCCTGCATAACGTTCACCTAAGGCTTCGAACGCAGAAACGATGTTGAGCGTTTTGCCCTTGTACTTACCGGAGGCGATCGTACCGCCATAAACCATTAATGACGGTCTGTTAAGTCGGATCATGGCCATGGTCATCCCGGGCATATTCTTGTCACAACCAGCGATCGTTACCAGTCCGTCGTAATAATGTGCCGCCGTAACCGCCTCAACAGAATCAGCGATCACTTCCCGAGAAACCAGCGAATAACGCATGCCATCCGTACCGTTCGTGATGCCATCACTGATCCCGATCGTGTTGAACTGCAATCCGACCTGACCGTTTTGTTGCACTCCATCCTTGACGAATTTCGATAAACCATTCAAGTGCATATTACAGGTATTTCCCTCAAACCAGGTAGATGCGATACCCACTTGCGGTTTTTTCATGTCTTCGTCGGAGAATCCAACACCATATAACATGGCTTGTGAAGCCGGCTGGGTTTCATCTTGGGTGATGGTCTTGCTGTATTTATTCAGTTCCATGGTCTTATAGATAAACTTCTTTGTATTCATTGGTTGCTACACGACGCTTGTACATGCGTTGTACCAGATGACTGTTGGTATCTTCCCAGTTCAAAGGGAACTTGTAATCATTGAATTGTTCTATTCCGATCACCTCTGCTGCTGTTCCGCAGAAGAATGCTGCATCTGCAGTATAGATCTCTTCTGGTTTGAAGAAGCGTTCTTCTACTTCGATGTTGAGTTCTTTGGCTAATTCAAAAACAGTAGCACGAGTTATTCCTGAAAGGATGTTTCCGAGGGGCGCAGTTACGAGTTTCCCATCCTTTTCGAAGAAGAAATTCGCACCAGGACCCTCTGCTACGTTCCCGTTCATATCGGTCAACAACGCTTCGTCGAATCCTTTTGATTTCGCTTCAGTTGTCGCAAGTATGGAATTTGTATAATGTCCAACGACTTTCGCCTGTACGTGACATGCCTTCGGATTTGGGCGTTGATAAGAGGAAAGCATCACCTTAAGCATTTTATCACCGAGGTATTTTCCCCATTCCCATGCCATGATAACCACATGAGTGTCTTGAGTTGGTGTTAGCGACATATTCTCTCCCAGGTAGACCAGAGGACGGATATAAGCATCCTTCAAACCGTTCATCTCCAGCAGCTGATAGGTGATTTGTTCCAGTTCTTCTGAAGAGTAGTTTAGATCGATGTGCATCATCTTGGCAGAATAGTGCAGACGATCGTAATGCTCCTTCGCTTTGAAAATACGCGTTCCGTCAGGTGTATCATAAGAGCGGATCCCTTCGAATACACCGTTCCCATAATGCATCGTCTGGTTGTACAGACCTACCTGAGCGTCCTTTGCTTTTACAAAGTCGCCATTCAAAAAAACAACTGTTTCATCTGTATAATACATATTTCAAAAATTTACTTAAAACAAAAAGGCCCTTCTCAAGTGAGAAAGGCCTGTTTTTTGGAAACAGGATCTTCTCACTCCTTTGGAATGTCAATAATGACCTGAATAATAATGACCTGTTTCATGTTCAACCTAACCTAACCTAACCTGATTACTTGTTTATGAGAAACTTTTTATTTACCGTAGTCTCACCATCAAAGACTGTCAGGTGATAAACACCTGCAGCCATTGATAGCGGTAGTTGTAGGTAAATTCTTTCCTGTTTTTCCAGGAGTGCGTTTTGCATCAATAATTGTTGACCAAGTGGATTCGTAACGGTAAATTCCACATTACACGGTCTTTCAAGATTGAAGAGAAGTATTAATTCGTTTTGTGAAGCATTGACGATCAGACCCAATTCTTCTAAACCGTTGAGGGTACAATCATTTAAAACAGAAATGGTCTTCACTACGCTGATCGTGCCATCTGTGTCTGTTTGAGACAAGCGGTAATAATTCACTCCAGGTCTGGATTCCATGTCTAGAAAAGAGTAATTTGTTTCGGTGGTCTTGTTCAACATACCGTCTACAGTTGAAAGAACCCAGAATTGCGACCCGTCACTGGATTTTTCAATAGTGTAATAGGCGTTATTATGTTCTGTTGCTGTGGTCCATTTCAAGGCAGAAAGTCCTTCAGTACATGATCCCTCGAAGGAAGTGAGTTCTACAGGGAGGGCCAGGGCCACCGCATAACAGCTGCCTTGAAGTACCGGGCAATTAGTTGATGCTACAGATATTGGGGTTGCCCCGTTGATGAGATTTACCGTTCCTGAAGTATTTGGGTTTCCTGAGTTCTGTATGTTTATATCTGCGGTATTGTCATTTCTTATATCTTGACTACTTGTTGAAAAAGTGCAGTTTGTAATATTGAAGATTGCAGGATTCGACGATCCTACTCTTGCGTATAAGTGATTTCCTTCGGAACTTGCAGTATTTCCAGTAAATGTACAGGTGTTCAAATTAACTGTGGCGGTCGTTCCTGATCCTGCAATGCTAGTGTTAATGCCAATTGCACCGCCATTTCCAGAATTTGTTACCGAGTTGTTGGTGAAAGTGCAATTCGTAAAATTTAGCGTGGCTCCTCGACCTACCGTAACAGCACCACCATATTTGGGGCCTGAACCTGAAAAAGTAGAATTATTTGTAAAACATGAATTATTCACCGTAAGGTTTGATCCTGAAATGAAAATTGCTCCACCGGCATTGGTGTTCCGATTATCTGCAAAAATGGAATTGTTTACCGTTACGGTCGTTGTATTATTTCCAACGATGTAAAGCCCTGATCCACCTTCATAATCTTTAGAGTTATTTGAAAACGAATAGTTGTTGAACGTTACGGTGTTCCCATTTCCTTCAACATTGACACCACCTCCTGCAACTGAAGGTGAAAGGGAATTGCAATTAGATCCGCCCCCATTGAAAATAACAGAAGAACCTCCATCTATTAAAATAGTTGATGATCCTCCTCCTTGACGGTTTTCATCGGTCAGAACGTTATTAATTGTAAGGTTCAAAGCACCGCTTATTTGAATTGCCGTTGCACCACCGGTACCACAATTATACTCTGTCACCGAAAAACCTTGAAGCACAATATTATCCCCAGTAACAGTAAATAACCTGTTGGCATCCGAACTGGCGAAGTTGTTGTCAAACCTTGTGCTCGCCGGTCCTGCACCTATTATCGAGATTCCGTTTATACTCAACGAAATGTTAACGTCGGAGTATGTACCCGCATCGACATAGATTACATCACCTGACGTCAGGATACCCGAGTGTGTAGATAGTAAATTAATAAGACTGGCCTTTGGACTTGATGGGCTTAAACCGGAGTTCAGAATATTACCCGTAGCAGTGCAAAAATTATCTCCGACAATTGAATTATCGTTCACATAATAATTGGCCCCAAAGCAAACTTGTATTACAGATAATAGAAACGGCATCAAGAAAAGTAATCTTAAACACATAGCAATTTCTTTTAGGTTATCTGGTTTGAATTCTCAAAATTGAAACTGTTTTTCAGTCTGGGCAAATTTTCTCCGCGGACGGGTACTTTAAGACGTTAACACCTAAAAAAACGGGGTGAAAAGCCAATAAAATGAGGTGAATGGATAGAGGTAAAAGTGTTCTAATACTTTTGCAATAATGAAATATTGTAGGATCTTGATACCGGGATCAAAGCATCGAAATGGCGCAATTGCAACTTATAGGATTGAGCTTTTCCTTTGATTGCATCAACGTATGCTGGATTAACAATATAAGATTTATGGACACGTTCAAAATGTATATTGGATGCAAGGAGAATGTCATCGATCTTCTTTAATGAAAAACGGTCCATTGATCTCTTGAGATGCCCTTCGCTATCCAGATAATAAGTGACCACATAATTATCGTTGGCTTCAAAACAGATCAGCTTTTCCGTCCCTACTTTCAATATTTGTTTTCCGGACTCGTTCTCCAATACAAATGTTTGACTGCTGAGATCCATTTCATTCCCGTCATGATTATGTTGAAGAATTACAGCTGATATCGTCGTTTGTGCGTCCTCAAATATGAAAAGCAGGATGCTCATTAAGGATGGTAAAATAGAGGCGATCAGGAAAGTGATCAGGTAGATCAGTAGGTGACCTTCGGAACCTGAGAAAATTATCCATAGAATTGATGCTGTCACCAGCGATGAGAACAAGAAGGAAGTTGCGAATGATATTCGCTTAACCAATTTGTCAATTCCCAGCTTTTCTATCATGATGATAAAAGCGAACTCAATGAAAACGGAAGTGAATAAGATCAAAAGACTGTACAAAATGAAATTAGTTCCGCTTCCCAGAAACTTCTCAGCACCAAAAAATAACTCTACCAGAATAAGGTAGATACCAAATGCCAGTGAGATGAAGAACTTATTTTTGATCGACAATACCATCTATTTCTTCCGTGTAAGTCTTTTTATTCCGAAAAGGATCAGGAGCACCGTGCAAACCAGTATGACGAGAACGAATCCAATGATCTTTTGTCCCAAAATACGAAGATCCTTCTCAAATTGTTCATTTTTTAGGGCAAGATCCCTTTCCTCCTGAACCAGTTTTATCTCTAATTCTTTGTTGGTCAGCTGATTCTGAAAAGCAAGATCGTCGAGTTGATTCTTTACGGCAAGACTGTTTGTTTCTTCATTTAAACGGATGAATTCCTTGTATTTCAATGAAGCGGATCTCCAGTCTTGGTTGGCTTCAAGAATATCGATCTGCATTTCGAAGATCTCCAGTAAATGGGTTCTGATACGGTTTTGCTTGGAAAGAATTTCTGCTGTTTTCAAAGTTGCCTCCACTCCGGAAAGATCTTTTTCCCGCTTCAGGATCTTTGCCTTGATCAAATGGAAAAGTATCTGAAGGTCTGGGGTTTGCTTGCCTATGATGGGTAACAATTCGTTTAGGATCCGATTGGCATCGGTTGTGTTTCCGTATCGTTCATAAACATCAGCGACGCCTATTTTAGCATAGGCAATTCCTTCAGTATTCTTGTATTTCTTTTCAATGAGGAGCGAATTATTAAAGAAATTCAAGGCAAGATCCAAAGAGTCCAGTTCTTTGTAACAATCCCCAAGGTTGAAATAACGAATGGATACCTGCAAAGGGTTCTTTAACCTCTTTTCAATATCGAGACTCTGATTGTAGTAGTTTATGGCCTGCTCATACTTTCGCTGCAATTGATACACCGCACCGATATTGTTGAGGCAGGCGCTCTGACGTCCTTCATCTTTGATCAATTGAGCCTCGTTGTACGATTTCAGGTAATAATCGAGCGATGTGACATAAAATCCACGGTTCTTATTGATGATCCCGAGAAGCGTAAAGGCATTGACCCTGAAATAGGATGGATCATACTTGAGAGTAGCTTCCAAAAAATGGTTCGCTTTCTCCAACATGTCAGGAGAATTGCTCTCGTATGCCGCAAAAGCAATGGAATCCAGTGCACGAAGGAGCTGCTTGTCAGCTTTTTGTGCCAGGGAGCTTAAGCTGATCAACAGGATCGTTAAGGTAAAATAGATCTTCTTGAGACTCATGTTGAAGCCTCAAAGAAAACGAAAATTTAAGATATTCTCAATATTAGTTTTCTAGATCCTTGCTCTGGACATCTGACCGAAAGGGTTTGGTGTTTTGAAACGGAGTGCAATTTCAAATGCGCCTCTTGATCGATTGACAGAGCTTAGACTGGATAAGGTGAAATCATAACTGAATCCTACCGTGTAATTGGCATACTCAATATTCATGCTCCCAATGAGAGCATCTTTTAATCGATAGTTCAATCCAAATGATATGGCGGAGGATTTTACAAAACCTGTAAGGTGCGAACCCTCGTTGATCAGATACCGGAAGGTATTTCCGATCATCAGGTTTTGAAGATTGCCTTGTCTGCTGTAATAAACACTCGGAATGAAGGTCAAATTGGTGTTCTGTTTGCCGATTTCAGCATTGACAAAACCAACAAATTTAGTCTTGATCTTTTCATCAGATCCTCCCAGGAATTGGGCGTTGGGTAAGTTGAAATGAAAAGCAGATACTCCAAAATTGAATTTAAAACCATCATTTTGAGTTATATATCCCTCATCTTTACCATATGACCAAACAAGGCCTGCTCCTGCATCAAAGAAAGAGGTGGAGACCCCGTTAAAGTTCTCTCCGGATGAGTTGCCTTGATCGAATGAACCATTAATGTATTGTGATTCCCAGCGCAATGAACTGTAATCGATACTTCGTTGTCCAAGCCCACCCATTAATCCAAAGCTCAATTTGCTTTCTTCTGCAAGTTTGAGTACTGCGGAAAAATTCAGATTTCCTTGAGTCATGCCCATTCTTGAATCACCAGCTCTGTCATTCATGAGTTGAAGTCCAACACCAAGAGTAGCATTTCCTCGAGAGTTTTTCATCGTATTAACATCGAAGGAGAACAATCCTGTTGTAAATGGGTTGCTGACAGATCGCCATTGTTCACGATAGTGTAATGAACCTCTCAGATGCACATTCATTCCGGCATGTGCCGGATTTAAATACAGGGGATTAAGGTCATTCATGGAAAAATGAAGGTCTTGAGCTGAAACAGACCACGAACAGATGGAATAAATAAAGATGATTAGATACTTTTTCATGGTTATTTCATTAAAGTGACATTTCCTTTGAAGGTTTGTTCCTGTGTCATTTCTGTTGTTTTTATGCGAACAACATAAGTGAATACAGCTGGGTCGAGTTCTTTGGATCTAAAAGTTCCATCCCATCTTAAAGAAGGATCAGAGCTTTGGAATATCAGCTCTCCCCATCGGTCATAAACTTTTAGGTCCAGGCTTTCCACACAATCGACATGGATGCTCACTCCGAAAGAACTGTTGGTATTGTCTCCATTGGGACTGAAAGCAGTTGGAATGAAGAGTTCTCCACAAACCATGGCCGGTGAATCAACTGTCACGCTTATGCAATCTGTATCGGTACAGCCGTTCGCATCGGTTAAAGTTGCACAGTAGGTCGTGTTGGCTGTTGGATTAACTGTAATGGTATTTCCATTCTGTCCATTGTCCCAGCTTATAGTTCCGTTGCCGGTAGCAGTAAGTTGAGTACTCTCTCCAAGCGTAATGGTGAGGTCCGGATCAACGCTTATGGCTTCTGGGGAGGGTACGCCTTCTATGGTAAGATCAGTAACTCCAACAGTTGAACATCCGGTTGAATTGTCAAGAACAGATATGGTGTAAGTCCCTGGGTTCAAACCGGTGAATGTGGTAAAAGATTGATAAGTTAATCCGTCGATACTGTATTGCATGTTTGCTCCGATTGGAGAATTTACCTCAATTGTACCGGTAGGTTCAGTACATGTTGGTTGTAGTAAAACAGTAGCGTTTGGAATACTTGGAGGGGCAGGAATGCTGTTCAAAGTGGCATTTGCGGATACTGATGATGTACAACCATATTCATTTGTAACGGTGAAAGTATAGTTTCCTGATACCAGATCGGTGACTATTCCAGTGGTTCCTGATCCGTTCAACGTTGTTCCTCCGGGATTGACCGTGACAATCCATTGTCCATCGTTTGGTAGTCCGCTCAACTCAACTGATCCTTCCGGCACTGCGCAGGTCGGTTGTGTAATATTTCCGATAACAGGAGCTGTAGGGCTGGCAGGTGCTGGGATTAGTGTAGCTTGCGTCGACGATGGGGAAGTACATCCGTCATCATTTGTCACGGTGTAGGTGAAAGTTGAATTTGCGGTAAGCCCTGTGATCAGATAGCTTGACCCAGTGCCGTTAGTTGAGCCGCCCGGTACGGAAGTAATGACCCAATTGCCATTCGGCAGATTGGTCAATTCGATGCTCCCGGTATTCACAGAGCAGGTAGGCTGAACGATATTGCTGATGACTGGGGTATCGGGTGTGGCTGGTTGCGGGTCGATAGTTATCGGCATTGAAGCTGGTGAAACACACCCAAGGTCGTCGGTAACAGTGAAAGTATATGTCCCGGATAGAAGGTCGCTAATATCGAAAGTGCTTCCCGAATTCGTGAAGGAAGTACCGGTAGGTGAAAGACTGATCGTCCAAGTTCCAGGAGATGGCAAACCGCTTAGAGCGACACTTCCGGTTGGAATTGTACAAGTTGGCTGAGAAATGGTTTCAATAGCAGGGGCAGCTGGATTAGCAGAGAGATCATTGATAGTTATTGAAGTTGAAGGTACAGAAGTACAACCGGCTTCATTCGTTACGGTGAATGTGTAACTCTGAGAAGGATTCAATCCCGAGAAAGTGCTTGATGTTCCCGTTCCATTCAGTATAGCTCCTCCTGGTGTAGCTGTAATTGTCCAGTTACCGGTAGAAGGTAAATTATTCAATTCAACACTTCCTGCAGGTGTTGTGCAGTTGGGCTGAGTAATTGAACCGGTCGTAGGAGCATCTGGATCGGCGCAGGAAAGAGTAGTGAAACTGCCTGCTTCAAGGTAAACGACAGCATCATAAGCAGCATCGCTGACATCAGTTATGATCAGTTTAATATGATACGTTTGACCAGGGGTTAGTCCGGTTTGTTCGGCTGTCAGAATAACCGTATTTCCATTCAATTCTGTACCATCTATTGTTCCTAGATATTCTGCACTTGGTGTGCCCTGTATCCATGCGGGGTTTGCAGCTTGACATTGTGAGGCAGATGGAGCGCCTCCGCTGGAGCCAACAACGCCATTGTTTACTGCGTTTATACAGACTTGTGAGCCGTTTGCTAACCTCGCGATGTTGCGCGCATTGTTAGAGAATCCTTGCCCACCGGCAATACCGGGTCCGCTGATCAAAAAGCCAAATTGATCATTGAAGGAAGAACATTGATAATTGATTAACCCTGAATTATCCGTGAATTCCTCCGAGCCAAAAATATACCTGAATTGTACGACATCTCCCACAGGTATAAAGTCGAATTCGAGAATTGCTGCATTGAAGTAGTTTTCAGTACCAGCAAGAAGGTTGACATCATTTATAATTGTAGGGCAAGTTCCTGACTCCCTTATTTCACCGGCGGTACAGGAGGTGTATCCCGTGCTCATTTGAGTCGCCGCTTGGGGGTTTGAACCTAATGTTAACGGAATATCAGATGTATTTCCCGTACTCAATACAATGCCTGATGCAAACCCCATTTGAGCTAGAGTGGTCGTTGCAGTTGTAAAATGTCCAAGCTGATAGCGGTTCGAATTGTTATATACACCTGAAAAAATAACGTTCGAGACGCTTACGCCACTCCCGTTAGGTATAAGTACACCGTCAACGAGTTGCGTGGGAGTGTAAAGTGTGTTGTTGATGGTAATTTGTCCGGTGATACTGCTTAAGGCAGAAAAGGACAATAACAAGAGTTGTAGTTTACGCATTTCTAAGAAAATTTAATTCGCAGGAAACGAGCCTGGATTAAATCTAAGCTTAAAAGCGTAGCGGGATTTCAGGAAATCTAGTTTTGGTTAGGATCTGTTGTGAAATGCTATATTTTGAAGTGAATGGTTATCCGATCTTGATCAACTGTTAATGAGATTATCCGCCGTATTCCATCAAAAACGCCTTCAGGAACGGAGTAAGATCACCATTCAGAACTTTGTCTGGATCGTTTACGGTGTAATCGGTTCTATGGTCCTTTACACGACGATCATCCAATACGTAACTGCGTATCTGTGATCCCCATTCGATCTTTTTCTTTCCGGCTTCGATTTGTTCACGTGATTCACGACGCTTTCGCAATTCAAGCTCATAAAGCTGAGAACGCAACAACTGCATCGCCTTCTCTCTGTTGCCTAGCTGAGAACGTGTTTCAGTATTTTCGATCACAATTCCGGTAGGAGCATGCTTTAATCGAACTCCTGTCTCTACCTTGTTGACATTCTGTCCACCTGCACCTCCTGATCGGAAAGTGTCCCAGCTGATATCTGCCGGATTGATGTAGATCTCAATGGTGTCATCAACGGATGGGTAAACGTAAACAGATGCGAACGACGTCATTCGTTTTCCTTGAGCATTATATGGACTCACGCGAACCAGTCGGTGAATACCATTTTCTCCTTTCAGGTAACCAAAGGCCCATTCTCCTTCGATTTCCAATGTTACTGATTTCACTCCTGCAACGTCTCCTTCTTGAAAGTTAAGCTCCTTGACTTTATATCCGTTCTTTTCTGCCCACATGAGGTACATACGCATGAGCATTCCTGCCCAGTCACATGCTTCTGTCCCTCCGGCACCGGCAGTGATCTGTATAACAGCGCTAAGAGGATCCTCTTCGCCTGAGAGCATATTTTTTAATTCAACTTCTTCGATCTCTGAGATCAATAGGTTGTAATGTTCGTCCACCTCAGATTCCTCGGCAGCACCCTCCTTGGCAAAGTCGATTAGAACCTCAAGATCATCTAGACTCGCCTTTAGTTTGTCATGCGATTCGATCCAGTATTTCAGACCGCGGATCTCCTTCATTTTAGCCTCAGCCTTTTTGGGGTCATCCCAGAAATTCGGGTCCTGCGTCTTCAATTCCTCTTCCTTCAATTGAAAACGCTTCTCATCGATCTTTAAATAGTCGTGTATCGCCTGAATACGTTCCTGTAAAACTTTGATCTGATCCTGATTCACCATAGCGGCACAAAAGTAGGAATTTTACGAAAACAATACTATCAGCTTTGTATGTAGATAATGTATGGATTGTGTATGGATACTGTATGCTGAGAGTATGAACAGTTATGTTAAATAAGTTCATTACCTGTTGAAACAAATTGTGTCATGCGGACAGTTGCACAATGAAAAAATTCTACATTTGCGCATCAAAATAATATTTCAATCATGAGTGTACCTCAGAATTTAAAGTATACCAAAGAACACGAATGGATCTTGGTAGCAGGTGATGTTGCAACTATTGGTATTACCGACTTTGCTCAGGGTGAGTTGGGTGATATCGTTTATGTTGAGATCGAAACAGTTGGTGAAACGATCGATAAGGACGAAGTTTTTGGTTCAGTTGAGGCTGTAAAGACAGTTTCTGATCTGTTTATGCCTGTTTCTGGGGAGATCCTTGAGTTCAATGAGAAATTGGACGGAGAGCCTGAGTTGGTTAACTCAGATCCTTATGGTGACGGTTGGATGATCAAGGTAAAGGTGTCTGATCCTTCTGAGATCGATGGCTTGCTTGATGCAGCTGCATATTCTGCATTGATCGGATAAGAAGTGCTTTTTCGATTGCTTGCTCCGGCGTTTGCCTGGATCGCTTTAATGTTTCTCGTTATATTTAGAGAGTATTCTATCGAATATAACTGGGATTTCGCGGGAATAACAAGGAATTCTATCATACAGTTCCTAATGTTCATGGTGTTGTCACACATTCTGAAAGGTGTGATCATGAAGCAGTTGAGGTACCCAAGATGGAAAGAGCACGCAGACAGGATCGTTTTTCTTTCCGCTTCTGTTGCGGCAGTGTTTTTTGAAATTGTACGATCGAAAGTAGTGGCTAATGTTGAGTTCAGCACAGTGAATCTTTTACTGGATATTGTCGGGGTTTTAGCAGGGATCCTTATCTTTCGTTTATTGTACAGGTCATGTTGTTGATTTAATGGAATAGATTTTGCATGTCATAATTTCGTATATTTACGAACCAATTTTGAAGTCCTATGGAATTAAAAAAAAGTAAAGAGGCGGACATTGAACAATTGAGAAGCCCGATCGTTTTTATCGGCTTGCTCTTTGTTGGAAGTATGACCCTTGCCGCGTTTTCTTATACAGCCGAGGTTGTAGAGGGTGATGGAGGCAAAACAGGACCGCAGACAGGTGCTGTGAAATATGAGCAGGAAGTGAAGAAGGAAGAGGATACTCCACCGCCACCGCCGCCGCCACAGGTAGATGCACCTGCACCGGTAACTGAGGATATCGTGGAAGAAGAGAACAAAGAAACAATACCTACTCCAGTGGTAGAAACTCCTCCACCTGTTGAAATTGGTGAAGAGACTGTGGTCGAGGTGGAAGAAGAGATCATTGATTTCCCGGATGTGGAAGCTACTTTCCCAGGTGGTCCTGCAGCAATGATCAAGTTTATCAATGAGAACATTCAGTATCCTCAGACGTCTATTGAAATGAACGAGCAGGGAAGAGTTTATCTTTCTTTCGTTGTTGAATCGGACGGATCAATTACGAACATCGCCGTTGAGCGTGGTGTGAGTGCAGATCTTGACCGTGAAGCAAAACGAGTTGTTCGAAGCATGCCTAAATGGACTCCGGGAGAGTCAAAAGGTAAAAAGGCAAGAACTCGTTGTCGTCTTCCGATCAACTTTACATTAAACTAATTAATTTACAAATAATAGAAATGATCCCTGTCTCGGCAGGGATTTTTTATTTTCGAACGAAAAATATACCATGGTAAATAAAATTGTTTATCTTTGGTAAAAATTGCTTTATGGAATTACAAATGATGATTGCCGGAGGGTTTTTGGGAATTGGCTTTCTGATTCTCAGTTTTAAAGAAAACAAAAAGATGCTTTTACTTGCAGACTTCTTGGCTGCACTGTTCATGGTGTTGTTGTTTCTCGCCACAGGAGAGAAAGATGGAATTGAGATCGCTGGACTAGCAGTACTAAGTTTGTCGTTGATGTTTTTGTCTTCAAAGATCAAACTGTTTCAGAGTTCCAGATTTGCGAAACTAATAATGGTTGTTCCATCTCTGTTGTTCTATTTTTTTGGTGGTTCCTTCAATTACGGCGATTATCCGGTTGAACACAATTCTTTGAATTTTCATTTGCTTCTGGCTTATGGAATTCTCGTCCCATTGGTTATGGATCTTAAAACTGCTCTGTTTTCTTCGGTTATTGGTGTTAAAGATGATTCGCTTAAGCTCCCACTGCGTTTGTTTATAATTGGTTTTGCAGCGTTTTTCGGTACTTTTCTTTTGTCATGGGCTGGTTTGTTTCTGATCGGATTGGGGCTTGCCATATATTCCTTGTTTTCCCAAGGTAAAGGACGTGAACTGATGTATGCACTTTTTGCAGTTCTCCTGAGTGGTTTTTTCATTGATTTCGGTGGATTGGAGATTGTTGATCTGTCAATGGGTAAAGTAATTGAAGGGCTCTTCTTTGGGGTTTTCGCAGTCACGTTTGTTGGTGCAGTTAATGAGGCTACAAAAATGAGAGTTTTGTGGACAGTTCTTTCACTCTTATTGAGCATGTTCATAATTTCCGGTGTCGTACTCCTGGGGACACAAAAGTCTGATCTGGGTGGAATGGACGCTTATATTGGGGTGTTGATAGGTGCGTCAATAGCATTTGTAATTTCAGGTAACAGGTCACTTTCAGGAGTGTTTTTTGGATTCCTTACTTTCTTGGGACTATGGTTATTTCCTTACATGAAGATACCAGTTGAGCAAAGTGGCCAATTGTCTTCAGGGGATAGTGGTGTGACGAAGACAGAAACGATTACTCCGGAAGTTATTGAGACTATAAAAGCAGATAGTCTGACCGGGCTTTATGAGGTTAGTAAAGATGGATTTAAGTTTGACTTTGAACTTGGGCCCAAAGGTGGTCGAACCAAAGGGGCTTTCAAGGATATCACAGGAGAAGTAAGAATAGCTGATCAAATACAGAATTCAAGTTTTAATATAGAAATGCCTATTACTGGACTGACAACATTTAACAGCTTCAGGGATGAGTCCTTAATGGAAGCTGAGTATTTCAATGCTGCGAATTTTTCTTCCGTTCAATTCAAATCCAATAAAATGGACCAAAAGAATGATGGCTATTTGTTGAAAGGTAAGTTTACTATGCTTGGAGTCACTAAAGATCAGGAGGTTTTCGTGCGATTTGTGAAGGAAGAGAATGGTAGGACAATCTTACATGGAGAAGGATCGGTCGATAGAACGCTTTATGGTATGCGGCCTGACCCGAAGGAAGGAAATGTCGTGGATTTTAAGTTTAAGTTGGATTTTCACAAAAAGAACTAAAAATAGATCCAGTGACCATAGGTTGAACTCCTTGTGAAGCGCAGAGAAGGCATAGGAACTTTGAGGTGGTTCAATTGTCGTAAGGTTGCTCTCAAGAGCTTGTTCTTTACAGGAATCCTGGAGAGGTCGATGTCCAGGGAAAGCAGAAATTCTCTTTTTGAATGATAACTTACGGGTAGTCCGGCGCTTGAAATGTCAATGTAGATCTCTTGATCGCCTTTTAACTTTTCATCAACACTATAGCCGATGGATAAATTCAGCCAGCGCGGTATTTTAATGTGCTCACTGAAATCCGCAGGACAAAAAGAGATCCAGTAAGTCTGCCCATTATAGTCTTTGAATAGTCTTTCTGCATGAGTTTGTCCAAGGACATTGGGTCTGATCATTGGGTAGTTCGTAGGGTGATATGAGAATTTCATTTTGAATCGCTGATCCTCCCAGAAAAATTGCTGACTAAAATAGGCGAGTGAGCCTATGGTGTTTGATGCCATATCAGCCCATGAAAACCCCCAGTCGGAACTATGACCGTCAAAGATTTCAAGAGTGGATTGGTAACCAAGTCCTAGGAGACTGCCTAAAAGAGCAGAATTCCTGTTATTTATCCCTGAGAGTTTAAATTGTTCCCCGCATAGGTCTCCAATTCTCCAGGCTGTGTAAACATGGCCCAGTTTGTCCATCTGAAGCCATGATCTGGAATCATCAATGGTGTGGAAAGGTGAGCGATCAGTATTCTTGTACCAAAGTTGATATAGCCCTGTCATGGAACCTGCCCATGTAACTCCAATGGCACTTGAAGTAATGATGGTTCTGTTTCGTATCAGGCTGTCAGGATAAATGTTGCTCTGCCCGAAGCAAAGTATGCATTGAAGTGAGAGTGAAACGCTCAGGATATGTGTTTTGAACTGCACAGTCCGAAAATAGTACATTTCGTTCTGTGCACAATTCTGTTGAAAAAAATAAAATGACCGAACCGTCGTTCAAAGGACATTGAGGTAAATTTAATACTTGTCACATTTAGTCAGAAAATAAACAATATGAATAAGATAAGAAAGGATTGGAACGAGATCAAGATCAACGACAGTTGGGCGATTTTTAAGATCATGTCGGAATTTGTTGAGGGGTATGAGAAAATGGCTAAGATCGGTCCATGCATCTCTGTTTTTGGATCCGCACGAACAAAGCCGGATAACAAGTATTACCAGATGGGGGTTCAGATCTCCGAGATGCTTGCTAGGGCAGGTTATGGGGTGATCACCGGTGGCGGGCCAGGAATAATGGAGGCAGGTAACAAAGGAGCTCAGCAAGGCGGTGGAAAATCTGTAGGATTGAACATTGATCTTCCTTTCGAACAAAATCATAATCCTTTTATTGATCAGGAACATAATTTAGAGTTCGACTATTTCTTCGTGAGAAAAGTGATCTTTGTTAAATATGCGCAGGGTTTTGTGATCCTTCCCGGAGGATTTGGAACACTGGATGAATTGTTTGAAGCTTTGACTTTGATCCAAACTCACAAGATCAATGAAAGACCGGTTGTACTGATCGGAATAGAATACTGGAAAGGATTGATCGACTGGATCATGGATAGTATGTTGAATCTGGAGCAAAATATCTCTCCAAAGGACATGGAGCTTTTTAAGCTGGTAGACACTCCGGAGGAAGCCTTCAAGTATATCGATGATTTCTACAAGTCTCATGCACTTTCACCAAACTTCTGATCCGTCTAGAGTTCATTACATTTATTTATATTTGCTGAATTCTTTTAGCGCAAGATGAGCATATTTGCCAAACTCAAGTCATTTGTATGGACGAAACCCTTTCTAAAGAAGTTGGGTATTGTTGTTTTGTTTTACTTATTGGTTATTACTGTCACAGTTTTTTACTTAGGATCCTATACAAACCACGGGCAAACCATCGAGGTGCCGAATTTGATTGGTAAGAATGTGAGCTCAATTGGCTCTCAACTTGAGGAACTAGATCTTACTTATGAGGTATTAGATTCGATTTACGACCCTTCCAAACCCGAAGGGACTATTATAGATCAGGATCCTGCTCCAACTGCTCAGTCACAGATATTTGTGAAAGAAGGAAGGATCCTGAGGGTTCGGGTCTCCAAGAAATCAAGATTAATAGAGATGCCGAGTTTGGTCGATAAGTCGCAGCGATTCGCAGAGAGTATTTTGAAGAACAGAGGATTAAAATTCCGAATACAGTTCAAGCCGACCAACGAGGCAAATGGTGCTGTTTTGGATCAGTTGTATAAAGGTTCAGTTATCAAAGAAGGTAAGAAGATTCCGATCGGTTCTACTATTACGCTGATCGTAGGTAAAAATGAGGCCGCCGAACCTGCTGATATTCCAAATCTGATCGGATTAACAATATTTGAAGCAAAAGAACGTTTGATGTCATTGGGTAATTTTGGATTCTTCCCAGTATGTCCGGATTGTCTTTCCTATGAAGATTCCGTATCCGCGACGATCGAAAGTCAAACTCCTGAATTTTTGGAGGGAATTCAGATTCCGGGGAACTCGACGATAACGGTTTACGCCAAGAAGAATCCCCAATAAACGAACTTACTATGAAAGGATTTCTGGTCGTGCTTTGTTTGATTTTTTCTGTAGGCGCTATTGCTCAGGGGGAAGGAATAGCACCCCTATCAAGTAATCCATACATAGTTTCTGTTGATAAAGGCGTAAACGTGAAGGCCGGAAATACTTTTGACAGCACTTTTATTTACCTTCCTGACACATTGTCTTTGCCATTTTTTGATGAATTCAGCACCGAAAGGTTCCAAGTTTACAGTGCTGACTATACTGATCCGGGTGTGACCTCCGTTAAGGAGTTTAGGTTGCTGGATAATTCGACATCTCTTCCTTTGCCAAATGATGTTTATTATACCCTTCAACCTACATTCAGAAGAGTATATGACATAGCCACGTCAAATTTTACGGATACTTATTTTACAACAACTCCGGTAAAAGTCGGAGACCTGTCGTCCTACCCGGTTGATTACGAGACCTTGCAGCTTTACCCTCCTTATTATATCTATGATACTATTGGTGCGCCGGATATCTCAGATACGGTGTGGATCAATGAGCCTGAATTTTTCCAGGATTCTGCAACACAGTTCTTTGCGTTGGTCAATGATCCAAATCTTTTGTGGCTTGATAGAAATGCCTATCATAACTACAGGTTCGGTTTTGAACCAAGATCTTTGGGTGTAGTGACGTTTGATGGTTTGGATGAAAATGGTTTTCCCTATGCAATCGGAACCATCCTTACAAATTACGCCGATGCCCTGACGTCAAAACCATTGGATCTTGCTCCTCTTGACGCTGGAGATTCGGTGTATTTCAGTTTTTTGTATCAGAAACAAGGGTTTGGTGACATTCCTGAGTCCGGTGATTCTCTCGTGTTGGAATTCTTCGCTCCTGAGTTGGATCAGTGGTTCAGAGTTTGGAGTGTGAATGGAGGACCGGTCAGTCCGTTCCAGGTGGGTCATATTCGCATAAGTGATTCTAAGTTCTTTAAGAAAGGATTTCAGTTCAGGTTCAGGAACTACGGGGCTCTTAGTGGTGCGTTGGATCATTTTCACCTCGATTATGTTCATCTGAGAGCTTTGTCTGGTTACCAGGATACGCTCTTTAAGGATTTTGCATTTGTTTATCCGGTTGGCAGTCTACTGAAGGAATATACCTCTGTTCCTTGGGATCATTTTAAGAATGCACCGACCGACAAAATGAATGATGAAGCTTTGATTGTGGTTCATAACGGAAGCAATCTTTCGGAGAACAATCAGAACGGACAGATCGAGGTAAGTTACCTGGGTGTAACTGAAGGGTCATTCAACCTGCCCGCACAAACGTTAAGTGGAGGAAATATAAATTATGGCCCTAACACGTCATATTATTCATATCACGATCTGTCTGGTGCTTATGTTTACGATGTGTCCAAGCCGGGCAATCAAGTAAGTTTTGATATACTTGCAACTGCATCGGCGCAGTTCCCGAATTTGCCGCTTAACGATTCAACACGAGCTGTGCAGTATTTCGGTAATTATTACAGTTATGATGACGGAACTGCTGAGGCAGCATACGGTCCCACTGGCGTTCAGGCAAGGCTTGCGATCCAGTACGAATCTTATGAGCCCGACTCACTGATCGGGGTGATGATGAGTTTTGTGCCATCCGTGAATGATGTGTCTGATAAATTATTCGTTTTGACTGTCTGGGATGACGACAATGGAAATCCGGGTGAAGTGCTTTATGAGGACGATGCTTTTTTCCCTCGACAACCTGAATATGGTGAGGGTCACAACACTTTTGTAACATATTTCTTTAAAGACACTTTGAAAGTACCGGTTAGCGATGTTTTCTATGTCGGCTGGAGACAGTTCGATGAAGATCGCTTAAATGTTGGACTAGATCGGAACCTGGATAATAAGAACCGCACTTTTTATAGTATTAACAATGGTTTCAGTTGGCCAAACTCTTCATTCGAAGGTTCGGTTATGATCCGTCCTGTTTTCTCAACTGCTCTCGACGCAGAATTAGGTATTCAGGAGCAAGTGCAAGAAGACCGCGTTAGTATTTACCCGAATCCGACAACGGGGTCTGTAAAAGTTGAGGTCAAGGGACTTGAATCAACGACTATAGTTGTGTATTCCGCTGAGGGAAGAATGATCTCAAATTCCCATGGGGATGAAGTTGAGTTCAATAATCTTCCTGATGGACTGTATTTCATTCTTCTGCCTGAACTCGGACAAAAGGCTTATAAAGTGATCCTTAGAAAATGAGTGAGTACATAGAAGAAAACGAAGCCGAAGAGGAAGAATTATACGAACATTTTCGCTTTAGATCAGACCCGGGGCAGGAGGTGGTCAGAATTGACAAGTATCTCCTCGATCGTATGCCAAATACCTCTCGCAACAAAATACAGGTTGCAGCAAAGAATGGAAACATCCTTGTTAATGGCATAGCTGTCAAGCAGAACTACAAGATCAAACCCGGTGATGAGGTGTCAATGGTTTTACCTTATCCCGTTAGGGAATTGGAGCTTATCCCGCAAGATATACCCTTGGATATCATTTTTGAAGATGAAACGGTTATCGTGGTGAATAAGCCTGCGGATATGGTGGTGCACCCCGGTTATGGGAATTATAAAGGCACACTTGTAAATGCATTGGTTTATCATTTTGAGAACTTGCCTCACCGATCACATGATTTTTATGGAAGACCAGGTCTGGTTCATCGTTTGGATAAGCATACAACAGGCATAATGGTCATAGCCAAGACTGAACATGCGTTGACCCATCTGGCAAAACAGTTTTATGACCGAACAACAGAGCGCCGTTACTGGGCACTTGTCTGGGGCGATATTTCTGAAGATGGAACTGTTGAAGGTAATATCGGGAGGTCCTTAAAAAACAGGAAAATGATGATGGTTTATCCTGAGGCTGAACATGGTAAGCCAGCATTAACTCATTACAAGGTGCTCGAGCGTTTTGGTCTTGTTACCTTGGTGGAGTGCAAGCTCGAAACAGGGCGCACCCATCAGATAAGGGTTCATATGAAGCACATCGGCCATCCGTTGTTCCATGACCTTGAATACGGCGGAGATACCATTCTAAAAGGAACTACATCCACTAGTTACAGAAAGTTCATAGAAAATTGCTTCGAACTTATTCCGGGTCAGGCTTTGCATGCGAAAACACTGGGGTTTGAACACCCGTTAACCCATGAATATTTGCGATTTGATTCTGAATTGCCTGAAGGTTTTCGAGCTCTACTAGAAAAATGGAAGAGATATACTTCTGGTTCACTTGAATGACTTGTTACAAATTTCACACATCTCAAATCAAGTATATTAGCTAGCTATTTACTTTTATTTATATTTGGCGTTGAAAACCGAAGACTTTTACACTCACGTAATTGCATTATTAAGAATTTATTAGTTTCTTCGCTACTGAATTTCAAAAATGAAAAAGAGTTCTATGTACCATAAGATCCTTCTATCCTTCACTTTTGTGGGCTTTACGCTCGTTTCGATCGCACAGAACAAAGTGATTCTCGAAGCTGAGACCTATTTTCAAAGTGAAAAATATTGTGAAGCTGCTGATAAGTGTAGCCTTGCTTATTCCAAGATCAATCGAAAAGGGAGTGCGGCAAAAAAGCAAAAAGGTGATATGGCCTTTAAGACTGCAGAGTGTTATCGCATGACAGAACGTTATCGTGAAGCGAATGAATGGTATGACAGAGCAGTTTTGTTGGATTACCAGGATGTTATTCCTGAGGTACACTTTTACAATGGAGAGATGCTCCGAATGATGGGAGAGTTTGATAAGGCGGTAAAAAGTTATGAGGAGTACAAGAAATTGGCCCCTGCTGACTCGAGAACTGACGTTTCTATCAGATCTTGTCGCGATAGCAAAGACTTTGTTGCCAATAAAACTCGACACATTGTAGAAAACCAAACGGCGATCAACAAAAAGGAGATCGACATGGCTCCTATGTTTGCTGACCGTAAGGAGACAAAATTGTACTTTGCTTCAAGTCGAACAGGAAGTACAGGTGCGGACAAGGACCCTCGTTCTTGTGAGAGCTATATGGATATCTGGGTTTCAGAGATCGATAAAAAAGGTAACTGGGGTGAGCCTGTACTTGTTGACAAGGAAGGAAAGATCAATACAGAAGATAATGAGGGGACTGTGTGTTTCGATGGAAGAAACAAGAAGATGTTCTTTACAAGATGTCCGCACGTTAAAAAACAAAATCTTGGATGTGATATCTGGATGGCTGAGGCTAAGGGTAAAGACCAGTGGGATGAGCCGGTAAAAATCCCTCTAAAAACGAGTGATACAGTTTCAGTTGGTCACCCTTGTGTAAGTGATGATGGTAACTTCTTGATCTTTGCTTCTGATATGCCCGGCGGATTTGGAGGAAAAGACCTTTGGTACGTGACTTACGACAAGAAAGGAGGATGGTCTGCACCAAAGAACATGGGGCCTGAAGTGAACACAAAAGGAAATGAACTCTTCCCAACATTTGGTAAGAATGGAGATCTTTATTTTGCTACAGATGGAATGCAGGGGCTTGGCGGTCTTGATATTTTTGTTGCGAAAAAGGTTGAAGGTGATAATAAGTGGGAAAATCCAAAGAACATGGGCTTCCCTATCAACTCCGAGAACAATGACTATGCGTTGATCCAGCTGGATGATAAGAAAGGATATTTCACTTCAGAAAGAAAAGGACCTAACGGTGAATATGGTGCAGATATTTACAGCTACCGTTTACCGCCAAACCTATTCGATCTTAAGGTTATCGTTTCTGAATTAGGAAACAAGAGTTTGAAGATCGCTGACGTTCGCGTTGTAGTTAAAGGTACTGACGGTTCTACTTGGGAAGGATTTACCAATAAATCTGGATCAGTTTTCTGGGATAAGAAAACAGATGGTAATCGCTGGGTGAACGAAGAAACGTCTTACACGATTGCAATCTCCAAGGAAGGTTATCATGAGGACAAGAAGGGTTCACAGTTCACCACAATGGGATTGAATTACGACCAGAATTTCATTATTGACATGGCTCTTCTTCCTAAGAAGCCGATCCGTCTCCCTGAAGTTCGTTATCCTTTGGATAAGTGGGATCTTTTGGTAGACTCTACTATCAATTCTCCTGACTCACTGTTGTTTGTATATGATCTTCTTCAGGAGTACCCGGGAATGGTTCTAGAGTTGAGTTCTCACACTGACTCCAGAGGTAGTGATGCTCGTAACCAAAAGCTTGCCGAGAATCGTGCTAAGGCTTGTTACAAGTACCTTATTGAGCAGAAAGGAGTTGATCCAAGAAGGATTGTTCCAGTAGGTAAGGGGGAAGCAGAAGCGAGAGTTGTTTATAAGAGAGGTAACGAGTATTTGGCTTCTAGACCGGCAGAGATGGATGGTGTAGAAGAGATCAAGCTTACTGAAGCATACATTAATCAATTCCAGAAAACGAATAAGGCATTGTTTGAGCAATTACATCAGCTTAACCGTCGAACAGAAGGAAAGGTGATCACAATGGATTTCAATCCGGAAACTGCTCCGGCTGCTGATCCTAAGCTTCTTCAATACGTAAAATATCCTTGATGAAAGGTGTTGAAAAAAATTAAAGGCGTTGTTTTTCAACGCCTTTTTTTGTATCTTCAATACACCTTTTAGCACTATATGAAAGAGAAATACCTTCATTTACTTTGGAGGCTTAAACGCCTTCCATTCCATACCTTGAAATTGACTGATGGCCGTGACTTCAGATTGTATGAATCAGGCGTCTGTAATGAGTTCGGATCAGGACCTGATTTCTTAAATGCGAAAGTTGAGATGGATGGCTTGATTTGGAACGGGAATGTAGAAATACATGTACGTTCATCTGACTGGTATAGTCATGGACACCATCGTGACAATGCCTATAATAATGTCGTATTGCATGTTGTGCTTCAGGATGATAAGCCTGTAATTCAGAATGGAATTTTGTTACCAACCCTTGAAATCGGTCACGTAATTGATCAGAAACATTATCAAAATTTTGAGAGGCTCAATTATAGAACGTGCGGATTACCTTGCGATCCTTTTTTGTCGCTTGTTGAGCCTTTACATATAAGACAAATGATCGACCGCTCGGTTATCAATCGTCTGGAACGCAAGATTTGTGAGCTTCAAAAGCTTTTTGAACCGACTCAGAAAGAGCAGATCATCTATTATTTGCTGGCGAGATCTTTTGGGTCGAAATACAATTCCCAGTCTTTTGAAGAACTAGCGACGCGGTTACCATATTCTGTCATTCGGAGAATGCCTCATGACAAGGCTGTAAAATTGATTCAGCAAGTAAGTGGAACAAATGATACGGAGAGTTTTGAAGACTGGATAGATCATTTGAATGTCAATGTCAGAGAACTTCCTTCTGTTCAATCAATGTCATACAAGTCATGGACGAGAGGAGGCATTCGTCCCGGAGCAAAACCTGGGATCAGAGTTCAACAGTTTGCAGAGATCGTTTCTCGCCTCGATCTTGTATATCTTTCTTCATTGTATGATCCAATTGAGATCAAGGCTCATATTTTTGAAATGATTCATCGATACAATAAGAATCAGATCAAGAAACACTTAAGGATTTCCAAAGCCCTCACCGATCAGATCTTGATCAATTGTTTTGTTCCGTATTTGTATTTTTTGTCCAATAAGGAGAAAAGTGTCAGTCCCGAAAGCTTTGCTGAGCTACTAATGTTCATTGTCCCTGAACGAAATAGTAAAATGGATTTTTGGAAGAAACGGGGCATAGTTCCGCGGAATGCATGGGACACTCAAGGCTTGCTGGAACTATACAATGAAATGTGTATGAAGAAAAAATGCTTAACTTGCAGCATTGGAATTAGCACGCTGTCAAAATGAAACTGATCCAGAAAATAATATTCTTTTTTGAAATGCGCTCTTTTGGAGTGTGCAAATGGTGGGCAGGCAAACTGGGTATACGTCTCGAAAAAGTGCGTCTGGGATTCATTTACGCATCTTTCCTTACACTTGGTTCCCCCTTGATCATTTATCTGGCTATGGCCTGGATACTTGAACATAAACACTACTTCAAGCTTCAGTCTAAAAAGAGATCGTCTATTTGGGAATTATAAATCATGCTGACAAAGAGCGCACTCAGGGATAAAGTCTATTTGTTCATTGGCATTATCGCCGGAATTTTATTGTTTGGAATTGCCGGATATATGATCATTGAAGGCTGGTCATTTATTGATTCTCTATACATGACCACTATTACGATATCAACTGTAGGATTTTCAGAAGTCAATGGTTTGTCCTTTGCCGGAAAGATCTTCACAATTTTCCTGATCATTATTAGTTTTGGGAATTTTGCTTTTGCAATTACCTCATTGACGAGGTATGTAGTGGAGGGGGAGTATAGGAGAGATCTCAGAGATCTCAAGGTAAAACGTAATTTAAAAAATATGGTTGGGCATGTAATTGTTGCGGGTTATGGACGTGTGGGTAAACAGGTTGCGGATGATCTGATCGAACAGCATAAAAAAGTTGTGGTGATCGAACAGAATTTACATTTGATTGAAAACTACGAGAATATTGTAAAGTTTCAGTTCATGCCGGGTAACTCAACCAAAGATGAAGTTTTGCTCAGGGCGGGATTACAAAAGGCATCAGCCATCGTTACATGTTTGCCGAATGATGCAGATAATTTATATATAGTCCTTGCAGCCCGTGAGTACAATAAAACGATTCAAATTGTTGCTAGAGCATCAAATATTGAGGCTGTTTCAAAATTGAAAATGGCTGGTGCAACGCATGTTGTAATGCCGGACTCAATAGGAGGGACGCATATGGCAACTCTAATAGCAAGTCCGCATGTGGCTGATTTTCTGGATCTGATAAGTGCGACTGGCGAAAGTGAAGTGAATATCGAATGTATTGAATTTGATGAGATGCCGTCGGAGTTCCAAAATACAAGAATAGGTGCCTTGAGGGTTAAGGAGCAGACGGGAGCAAATATTGTGGGTTTTTTGGGTGAAGATGGAGATTACATTATCAACCCGACAAGTGAGATTGAAATAGTAAAGGGGTCAAAATTATTTGTTTTGGGAACCAAAGATCAGATTCAATCTCTTCATGATTGTTTTCATATTGAAATGAAGAAATGAAGCTCTTGATAACAGGGTCAAATGGTTTGCTTGGACAAAAAGTGGTAAGGCAATGCCTCAAGAAGGGAATCCCTTTTTTAGCGACGTCCAAAGGCGAGAACAGAAACTCGTCTTGTCCTGAACAATTCTACAGTGAACTTGACATAACGGATGATCGATCCATTTCGGAAGTATTTCAGCGTTTCCGACCGACGCACATCATTCATACCGCTGCGATAACGAATGTTGATCACTGCGAAAAAGATCCAGACCTATGTGAAGAAGTTAATGTAAGAGCAGTAGAAAAGTTGTTTCGGTCAGCTCAGCTTATTTCTGCACATTTTCAGTTGCTATCAACCGATTTCGTGTTTGACGGAGAGAAAGGTCAATACACCGAGGAAGATCAGGTGAATCCTTTGTCCGCATATGCGCGTTCCAAAGTGAATGCCGAAAAGATATTATTGAACAGTGATTATTCAGATTGGTCAATAGTACGAACAATCATCGTTTACGGCATTGGTGAACGTTTATCAAGAGGAAATATTGTTGTTTGGGCAAAAGAAACGCTTTTGTTGGGGAATACCATGAACATCGTGAACGATCAATTCAGAGCACCCACATGGGTGGATGATCTGGCATGGGCCTGTATTCGTATTTGTGAACTCAACGAGAAAGGGATATTTCACATTTCAGGGCCTCAGACCTTCTCGGTTTATGAGCTGGTGTGCCGTATAGCCGATCATCTGGGCTGCGACCGTCATTTGATACAGCCAATCTCCAGTAAAACATTGGATCAAGGTGCAAAGCGTCCGCCTCGAACAGGATTTGACTTATCTAAAGCCCGAAATGTTTTGGGATATAACCCTAAGACACTGGAAGAAACATTGGATTTACTTTAAAAAAGGTTCCTTTTTTCAAAAAGCACTATATTCGTCCAAACAATTATCTACTATGACAAAAACAGAAAGCGCCGGTTGGGGCTCCAGAGTAGGACTTATTTTGGCAATGGCAGGAAATGCTGTTGGATTGGGTAACTTCTTGAGATTTCCTGTGCAGGCGGTTGAGAATGGTGGAGGAGCATTCATCATACCTTATCTTGTTTGCTTCCTTTTAATGGGGATTCCATTGCTTTTTGTGGAATGGTCAGTCGGTCGTTTCGGAGGGAGATCCGGAAATCACTCAACGCCATTCATTCTCGATTCCATGGACAAAAGAAAGTTCTGGAAATACATAGGTGTATTTGGGATCTTTACAAACATTGCCGTGGCAGCATATTACTGCTACCTTGAATCATGGACGCTTTCTTATGTTTATCATTCAATCGTAGATACCTTTGGTGGAATGACCCAGGGACAGGTTGCAGGGCATTTCAATGAATATGTTGGACTGGGATCTGCTGAACCATTGATCTTTTGGCTATTGTGCTTGCTATTGAATACATGGATCTTATCACGTGGTTTAAGTGGTGGAGTCGAGAAAGCAGCCAAGATCGGTATGCCATTGCTTTTGATCTTTGGAGCTTTTTTGGCGTACAAGGCAATAACAATTCAAGCTGGAGACAAGGGGGCTATTCTTGATGGTTTTGCCGGATTGGATTTCTTGTGGACACCAAAGTTTGATTCCATAACAGAGCCTAAGGTCTGGTTGGCTGCAGCTGGACAAATCTTCTTTACATTGTCTATTGGTATGGGATCTATCCAGTGTTATGCTTCCTATGTTAGAAAGAAAGACGATGTTGCATTGAATGCAATGTCAGCAGGATGGATGAATGGTTTTGTTGAGGTGGTTTTAGGGTCGTCTGTCATCATACCGATTGCTATTGGATATTTTGGCATCGATGGATTGAAAGAGCTACTTAGTGAAGGTGGTGGTCTGGGGCTTGGGTTCAAGACACTTCCTTATCTTTTTGAACAGTGGGGAGGTGTTTTAGGAGTTGTAGCCGGTGTAGCTTGGTTTGGATTGCTTTTCTTTGCTGGAGTAACTTCCTCTTTAGCCATGGGAACACCTGTAATGGGCTTTTTACAGGATGAGTTCGGATGGAAGCAAAAAAGTTCAGCTTGGACATTTGGTATAATTGTATTTATCCTTGGTCTACCAACGGTTCTATTTTTCGGGAATGGTGTATTCGATGAATATGATTTCTGGGCCGGTACAGTGTCGCTTGTGATCTTCGCTTTTGTAGAGATCATCCTGTTTGCATGGATCTTCGGAATGGACCGTGGCTGGAATGAGATCAATTTTGGTGCAGACATCAAAGTCCCGGTGATTTTTAAATACATCATTAAGTATGTGACTCCTTTGCTTTTAGGTTGGGTGCTTTACAATAGTTTGCCGGGAATTTGGGATACGGTGAACCATAAAGGCTCGAATGAGAAAATTGCTTATTACGGTGATGTAAAAGCGATCGAGAAAACTGTCAACGAGCAAAATGATCAGCTTTTGTTAAAAGATGATTTCAAGCCGGAATTATTATCTAAAAAAGTATCGGACAAGGAGTTGGACGCGCGCAAAGACCTATCCGTTTCAACCTATTTCCTTGTAAAGAAGCAACGTACAGCTATGAAGCTGTTAAACGATCCAACATACCGTGATCAAAAGGTCGCAGAAGAGGAGAAGACAAAATTGTTCAAGAATCTAAGTAGGGCACTGTTACTGGCAGTATGGTTACTAATAGCCTATTTTGTATATGTGGCATATCGCAAGAGACTGAAAACTTCAAACGCAAAAGCATGAGTACCGGAGCAATTATTATGATGGTTACAACACAATCAGTGTTTGTAGTTGTAACAGGTTACTTTTTTTACAGGGTACTTGTTTCTAAGCCCAGTTCTGAGCCTGATTCTTTCTCGGAAAATGATGTTCGGGAGAAGTAACTCCAATGGACCAGAAGACAGGTTTTTACGTTTCGAAGAGTAGTAGAAGGGCGACGATTCTTTTGATCGCATTGATTTTCATAATTATTTTCCTTCCCAGGATAGTTACATACTTAAATCCGATGCCTGATCTTGTGGTTACATCTGAAATGATAAGTGAAGCTGAAGAAATTCAACATCGCAAGAAATCAAGATACGAGCAACAGTTTGTACGGAAGAAAAATAAACGCTCGAAATACAAAATACCTCCAGAAAAGTTTGATCCGAATCACTACACAAAGAATGACTGGATGGCACTTGGGTTGAGTGAAAAACAAGCGGCGGTTGTCATGAAGTTTACGGAAAGGGGGATAAGGTCAAGTGAGGATCTACAGCGTATTTTTGTTATGCCCGATCAATTGTTCGATCTGGTGAAAGATTCATTGATCTTTAATGAAGCCAGAGACAATGAGATCAACAGTAAAGCTGAATTACCGAAACAGGTAAAAGCAGTGTTGATCGAGTTGAATTCGGCGAACAAGGAACAATTGATGTCGTTGCCGGGTATAGGAGATTACATTTCTGACAGAATCATCTCATACAGGGATCGATTAGGTGGGTTTGTCAAAAAGGAACAATTGATGGAGATCAAAAAGATCGATATCGAACTCTATAACAAGATTGTAGGACAGGTCACAATTGAGTCAGGATCAGTTAAAAGAATTCCCCTCAATTCCATTAGTGCAGAGGAGATCAAAAAACATCCTTACCTCAATTGGAATATTGCCAATTCGATTGTTAAGATCAGGGAACAGAAGGGTGGGAAGTTTAGCGATACGAATGAAATAAAAGAATCTGTACTGATCGACCATGAACTTTTTGAAAAAATAAAACCGTACTTATCTTTGTGATATGAACTTGACAGAAAAATTAAAGAACACTATTCGTGATGTAATAGATTTTCCAAAAGAAGGTATTGTATTCAAGGATATCACGACGATCATGTTGGATGCCGGACTATCGAATGAGGTGTTGGATCATTTGGTAGAACAATACAAGGTAAAGAATATCGAAGCAGTTGCCGGATTGGAGAGTAGAGGTTTTTTGTTCGGATTCCCACTCGCGATGAGATTAGGGGTGCCATTCATTCTAATCAGAAAGCAAGGGAAGTTACCGTATGACAAGATCAGTCATGCCTACGACTTGGAATATGGATCAGCAGTAATAGAAATGCATACCGATGCCATTCAAGAGGGGCAAAGAGTTTTGATCCATGATGATCTTCTGGCTACAGGAGGATCTGCAACTGCCGCAGCGGAATTAATAACCAAGTGCGGTGGTGTAGTCGCTGGTTTTGATTTTCTTGTTTCACTTGATTTTCTGGAAGGAGACAAAAAATTGGAATCCTATTCAGACAATATAAGTAAATTAGTCAGCTTTTAATTTAAAATCAACCTAGAGAAAATGAATTTCGAACGCAACGAGAATCAAGAGATGATTGCGCAAATGGTGCGCGATTTTGCAGAGAAGGAGATCAGGCCCAACATGATGAAATGGGATGAAGGTGAAATTTTCCCGGTTGACACCATGAAAAAAATGGGTGAACTTGGATTGCTCGGGATATATATTCCTGAGGAATATGGCGGTTCCGGATTCGGTTATTTTGAATACGCTACGGCACTAATGGAACTTGGGCGTGTATGTGGGGGCGTAGGTTTGAGTGTTGCTGCACACAACTCCCTTTGTACAGGACACATCTATTACCATGGTTCTGAAGAACAGAAGAAGAAATATTTACCAAAATTGGCAACCGGAGAATGGATCGGTGCTTGGGGATTGACCGAGCCGAATACAGGGTCGGATGCCATGCGAATGAAAACAACGGCTGTTAAGGACGGTGACCATTGGGTGATCAATGGTGCGAAGAACTGGATCACTCATGGTCTATCCGGTGATGTTGCAGTTGTTCTTGTGAGAACAGGCGAGCTTTTGGATAGTAATGGTATCACAGCCTTTATAATTGAAAAAGGAACTCCCGGTTTTTCGGCAGTTAAGATTAAGGATAAGTTTGGTGTTCGCGCAAGTGAAACTGCTGAGTTGATCTTTGATAATGTTCGAATCCATGAGAGCCAGGTGATCGGAGAAGTAGGTCAGGGCTTTAAACAAGCAATGAAAGTTCTCGATGGTGGTCGTATCTCAATTGCTGCATTAAGTTGTGGTGTAGCTCGTGGAGCCTATGAGTCGGCAGTAAAATACGCTAAGGAACGTGAACAATTCGGTCAGCCGATTGCACATTTTCAGGCGATAGGTTTCAAGCTGGCAGACATGGCAACTCAAGTTGAAGCTGCTGAATTGCTGACGTATCAAGCTGCTTACTTAAAGAATAATCACCTTCCTGTTACCAAGGCTGGAGCTTTTGCCAAGTATTATGCGAGTGAAGCATCCGTTCATTGCGGTAATGAGGCTATGCAGATCATGGGGGGATATGGATATACAAAAGAATATCCTGCTGAGAAATTCCTTAGAGATGCGAGACTTATGACCGTAGGAGAAGGAACATCTGAGATTCAGAAACTTGTGATCTCAAGAGAAATTTTAAAGTAAGAGTTGTAGATAAAAAATATTGTCATATATTTGCAACCCATTTATAAGAAAAAAATAGCACAAGATATGTTGATCATCCCAGTAAAAGAAGGCGAAAACATCGAAAGAGCCCTTAAGAAGTACAAGAAGAAGTACGACAAGACAAACGTTATGAAGCAGCTTAGAGGGCGTAAGGAGTTCGAAAAGCCGTCTGTAACGAAGCGTCAGCAAAAATTGCGTGCGGTTTACAAGCAGGCAATGCAGCAGTCTGAAATGTAATTGAAACAATTTACAGATATTATCGTTAAGGAGCCCATAGGCTCCTTTTTTGTTTTATGATAGATCCATTCGTACAATATTTGCAGGTCGAGAAGCGCTACTCTGATCATACCGTTCATGCCTATCAAGTCGATATTGAACAGTTTTGTGTGTTTTTGGGTTTGAATTCTCTGGAACAGGCTGCACTTGTTCGTCCAACGGCTATACGCTCTTGGGTCGTTGGGTTATTTGAAGATGGTGTCACTAAGAAAACGATCAACAGGAAGCTTTCTGCTTTGAGGACATTCTTTAAATGGTTGAAAAAGGAGGGGCTCGTAAATGTCAATCCTATGATCAAGGTCAATGGTCCAAAGAATGAAAAAAGACTGCCCTCGTTTGCTAAAGAGACAGAGCTTGAGCCAAACAAATTGGAGACACTGTTTTCGGATGATTTTGAAGGTATTCGGGACAGATTAATGTTTGAAATGTTTTACCAGACTGGGATTCGATTATCAGAGCTGATTGGATTGAAAGAGTCGGATGTCACTACGGATCATATCAGAGTGTTGGGTAAAAGGAATAAAGAGAGATTGATACCAGTTAGCAGAGCGTTGCTAAATCTGGTTGAGCAATATCGCGTCCTTAAGCGATCGTCAGGTTTAGATTCACTTGCTTTCTTTGTGTTAAATAATGGTAATAAAATCTACCCCAAGTTTGTTTACAGGAAAATAAATGATTATCTTGGTAGTGTAACGAGTTTGGATAAAACAAGTCCACACGTCCTCAGGCATACCTTTGCTACCCATATGTTGAATAACGGGGCTGGATTGGAAACATTGAAGGATCTTTTGGGGCACGCGAGCCTTTCTGCGACTCAAGTTTATACTCATAATTCGTTCGCGCAATTAAATCGTATTTATTCACAGGCCCATCCAAGGGGACACAAAAACTGACGCTATGGAAGTACAAGTTCACTCAGTTCGTTTTACTGCAGATCAAAAGTTAATCGACTTTGTTCATGAAAAAGTGAGTAAGCTGGCTTTATTTTATGACAACATCATTGCATGTGAAGTTTATCTAAAGTTGGATAAAGAACATGCCCATGAAAACAAGATAACAGAAGTAAAGGTTTTAATGCCGGGGAAAGAGCTTTTTGCCAAGAAGCAGTGCGATTCTTTTGAAGAAGCTGCTGATCTTGCCGTGGAAGCATTGAGGAAGCAAGTTCACAAGCACAAGGAAAAAGCATTGTAAATCAGCACTTAAACTTTTGTATCGGAGTTGGTTCTAAATCGACTCCGATTTTTTTTTGAAAAAAAATAGAGAATCTATTGTTTTAATAGATTTCTTTCCTACATTTGCAAACCCAAAACGGGAGAAACACTTTAAGTTCTTTCAATACTGAATAATTTTTTTACCAACACGCCGGTGTAGCTCAGTTGGCCAGAGCAGCTGATTTGTAATCAGCTGGTCGGGGGTTCGAATCCCTCCACCGGCTCAGAGTGTTGGGGAGATACTCAAGCGGCCAACGAGGGCAGACTGTAAATCTGCTGACTATGTCTTCGCAGGTTCGAATCCTGCTCTCCCCACAGTGTAATTTTTAAGCGGGAGTAGCTCAGTTGGTAGAGCGTCAGCCTTCCAAGCTGAGGGTCGCGAGTTCGAATCTCGTCTCCCGCTCAATTTTTTGAAAGAACAGGCCGGTGTAGCTCAGGGGTAGAGCGCTTCCTTGGTAAGGAAGAGGTCACGAGTTCAAATCTCGTCATTGGCTCAACGCAAAAGGTGTTTCACTCAAGTTTTGGGTGAAATTTGGTATATCTAAAAGTTTGTATTTTTATTAACTTGTAACAAATAGAATAATGGCTAAGGAAAATTTTGATCGTTCCAAACCACACGTGAACATCGGTACGATTGGTCACGTTGACCACGGTAAAACAACTTTGACTGCTGCAATCTCTAGCGTTTTGGCTTCTAAAGGATTGGCTGCTGTACGTGATTTCTCTTCAATTGATAACGCACCTGAAGAAAAAGAGCGTGGTATTACTATCAACACGTCTCACATCGAGTACGAAACTCTTAACCGTCACTACGCACACGTTGACTGTCCAGGTCACGCGGATTACGTAAAGAACATGGTTACTGGAGCTGCTCAGATGGACGGTGCGATCCTAGTGGTTGCTGCGACTGATGGTCCAATGCCTCAGACTCGTGAGCACATCCTTCTTGGTCGTCAGGTAGGAGTTCCAAGAATCGTTGTTTTCATGAACAAAGTGGACATGGTAGATGATGAGGAGCTTTTGGAACTTGTTGAAATGGAGATCCGTGAATTGCTTTCTTTCTACAGCTACGATGGTGACAATGCTCCGGTAATCAAAGGTTCTGCACTTGGTGCATTGAACGGTGAGCCGAAGTGGGTTGCTACAGTTGAAGAATTGATGGATGCTGTAGATAACTATATCGAACTTCCTCCACGTGATATTGATAAGCCATTCCTTATGCCGGTTGAAGATGTATTTACGATCACAGGTCGTGGTACTGTAGCAACAGGTCGTATTGAAACAGGTGTTATCAACTCTGGTGAGCCGGTTGAGATCCTAGGTATGGGTGAAGAGAAATTGACTTCAACTGTAACAGGGGTTGAGATGTTCCGTAAAATCCTTGATAGAGGTGAAGCTGGTGACAACGTAGGTCTTCTTCTTCGTGGTATTGAAAAGTCTCAGATCAAGCGTGGTATGGTTATCTGTAAGCCAGGTTCAACTACACCTCACAATGAGTTTAAAGCTGAGATCTACGTTCTTAAGAAAGAAGAAGGTGGACGTCACACTCCATTCCATAACAAATACCGTCCACAGTTCTACTTCCGTACGACTGACGTAACTGGAGAGATCCACCTTACAGACGGACGTGAAATGGTAATGCCAGGTGATAACGTAACTATCACAGTTAAGTTGATCGTACCTGTAGCAATGGACAAAGGACTTCGTTTTGCGATCCGTGAAGGTGGTAGAACAGTAGGTGCTGGTCAGGTTACTGAGATCGTATCTTAATAAATAGGATATATCAATAAATTAAGGGGAGTTCGCTCCCCTTTTTATACGGGCGTAGCTCAGCTGGTAGAGTAGTGGTCTCCAAAACCATTGGTCGTGGGTTCGAATCCTACCGCCCGTGCAAAACGAAACACAGTGTCAAAAGTTAAAGAATATTTCACTGAAACGGTGAACGAAATGGTTCACAACGTGACTTGGCCTACCTGGAAAGAACTCCAGAGTAATACCATCATTGTTGTGGTTGCATCGGTAATGATCGCCCTGATCATCTTTGTTATGGATTTTGCCTTCGGTATTTCCGGAGATACAAAGTCTTTCTGGCAAGGACTCCTTGGTTTCATTTACGGAATGTTTTAAGGTATTGTAATGGGAGAGATTAAGAAACGTTGGTACGTTGTTAGAGCCGTTAGTGGTAAGGAGAAAAAGGTAAAGGAATACCTGGATTTGGAAATTTCTCGTTTGAAACTGGGGGATTTCGTTAATCAGGTCTTGATCCCTACAGAAAAAGTTTTTCAGATCCGAAACGGAAAAAAAGTCAGTAAAGAAAGAGCGTACCTCCCTGGTTATGTTCTAATAGAAGCTGCATTGGTTGGAGAGGTTACACACGTGATCAAGAGTATTCCGAATGTTATTGGATTCCTAGGTACGGAAAAAGGTGGAGATCCTGTTCCAATGCGTTTGAGCGAGGTGAATCGTATCCTAGGGAAAGTCGATGAACTTTCTGAGACTGAAGAAGAAATGAAGATCCCATTTGTTATTGGCGAATCTGTTAAAGTAATTGACGGACCGTTCAATAATTTTAGTGGTGTGATTGATGAGATTAACGAAGAGAAGAAGAAGTTGAAAGTGATGGTGAAGATCTTCGGTAGAAAGAACTTACTCGAGTTGAGTTACATGCAAGTCGAGAAAGAAATTTAAGTTGTTTATTAACCCGTAGGAGTAAGGAAAGCGATTAAAGCTTCCCGTGAGTACTTATGTTTGACTACAAAATTTGAATACAAATGGCTAAAGAAGTAGCAGCGTTGATCAAATTACAGATCAAAGGAGGTGCTGCCAATCCTTCGCCGCCGGTTGGACCTGCACTTGGTGCGAAAGGTGTCAACATCATGGAGTTCTGTAAGCAGTTTAATGCCAGAACACAGGATAAGGCTGGTAAGGTGGTACCTGTTGTGATCACCGTTTATGGTGACAAATCTTTTGATTTTGTTCTAAAAACTCCGCCGGCAGCGGTACAAATCATTGAGCAGACTAAAATCAAAAAGGGATCGTCTGAACCTAACCGTTCTAAGGTAGGTTCTATCTCTTGGGATCAAATCCGTTTCATTGCTGAAGACAAATTGCCGGATCTTAACTGTTTCACTGTGGATGCTGCCATGTCAATGGTTGCTGGTACAGCTCGAAGCATGGGAGTTACTGTTAAAGGTGGTGAGGCACCTAAAACCAAATAATTGCGATAGTTATGGGAAGAGTATCTAAAAAGAGAAAAGAGGTACTAGCTAAATTTGATTTGGCGAAACCTTACTCCTTGACTGAAGCATGTGACTTGGTTAAGGCGATCACTACAACGAAGTTCGATGCCTCTGTTGATATCAGTGTGCGTCTTGGTGTAGATCCACGTAAAGCTAACCAGATGGTTCGCGGAACTGTGGCCCTACCTCACGGAACCGGTAAGGATGTGCGTGTTCTTGTTCTTTGTACTCCGGATAAGGAGGCAGAAGCAAAGGCTGCAGGTGCTGACCACGTGGGTCTTGACGACTACATTGATAAGATCAAAGGTGGATGGACTGATATCGATGTAATCATTACTATGCCTGCAGTAATGGGTAAGGTGGGTGCGCTAGGTCGTATCCTTGGACCTCGTGGTCTAATGCCAAACCCTAAGACAGGTACGGTAACGATGGAAGTTGGTAAAGCAGTTGAAGAAGTTAAAGCTGGTAAGATCGACTTTAAAGTTGATAAGTATGGTATCGTTCATACTTCAGTTGGAAAAGCAAGTTTCGAGGGCGGAAAGATCCGTGAAAATGCAAACGAACTTATCCAGACGCTTATCAAGATGAAACCTTCTGCAGCAAAAGGAACATACATCAAGAGTATTTACTTGAGTTCTACTATGAGCCCTGGTGTTCAGGTGGACACAAAGTCTGTTAGTGCTTAAAACTTACTGAAATGACAAAAGAAGAAAAAGCAAAGTACATAGATGATCTAGCTACTGAGTTATCAGAAGCGAACATCTTCTACCTGGCAGACACAGCGGAACTGACAGTGGACGTAGTAAATAACCTTCGAAGAAGATGTTTCCAGTCAAACATTCGTATGCGAGTAGTAAAGAATACTTTATTGCAAAAAGCTATGGATCGTGTTGAAGGAAGAGATTTCGGAAATTTGGGAGAAACACTCTCAGGACCGACGTCTATCATGTTCTGTGAAGTAGCTAATGTTCCTGCTCGATTGATTCAGGATTTTCGCAAGAAAAGCGAAAAGCCAATTTTGAAAGGTGCTTATGTTGAAGAGGCGATCTTTGTTGGTGATAACCAGTTAGAGACACTTGCAACACTTAAGAGCCGAGAGGAATTGATCGGAGATATCATTGGCTTACTACAAAGTCCTGCGAAGAACGTTGTTTCTGGACTTACTGGAGCTGGCAGCAAGATTGCCGGTATCCTAAAAACGCTCGAAGAAAGAGCTTAATTATTTTAATTTTTTGTTGAACCTTTTTTAAAACAAATAAAAATGGCTGATCTAAAGCAATTGGCGGAAACGCTTGTAAACCTTACAGTTAAGGAAGTAAACGAATTGGCAACTATCCTTAAGGATGAGTACGGAATCGAGCCGGCTGCTGCTGCACCGGTAATGGTAGCAGGTGGTGCTGCTGCAGGTGGTGGCGAAGCTGCTGCTGAGAAAACTGAGTTTGATGTGATCCTGAAGGCAGGTGGAGCTAACAAACTTGCAGTTGTTAAACTTGTTAAGGAATTGACAGGTAACGGATTGAAAGAGTCTAAAGACCTAGTTGATGGTGCACCTTCTACACTTAAGGAGGCTGTGTCTAAAGACGAAGCTGAAGGACTTAAGAAGGCCCTTGAAGAGGCTGGAGCAGAAGTTGAGATTAAGTAATTATCTTCTTCATACTCAGGAAAGGCGTCCCGAAAAGTCGGGATGCCTATTCCTGTTTTAAAGTGTTATCACTCCTTTAATTAACAAAAACGTTTGGCCTTGGCAACATCAAACAATACTTCGAAGAGAATAAACTTTGCGTCAAGCAAAAGTCATTTTGAATATCCGGATTTCCTGGATATCCAATTGAAATCCTTCCAGGAATTCTTTCAATTGGAAACAACCCCTGAAAACAGGGAAAGTGAGGGATTATACAAAGTATTTGCTGAGAATTTCCCAATTACGGACACTAGAAATCAGTTCGTTCTTGAGTTTCTCGATTACTTCATTGATCCACCTCGATACACCATTGAAGAATGTATTGAAAGAGGTTTAACCTACAGTGTTCCACTTAAGGCAAAATTAAAATTGTACTGTACAGATCCGGAGCACGAAGACTTCGAAACGATCGTTCAGGACGTATATTTGGGTACGATCCCATATATGACTCCAAAAGGTTCTTTTGTTGTCAATGGTGCTGAAAGAGTAATTGTATCACAGTTGCACCGTTCGCCGGGAGTTTTCTTCGGTCAGAGCCGTCACGCAAATGGTACTAAGTTGTACTCAGCACGAGTTATTCCTTTCAAAGGATCTTGGATCGAGTTCGCGACAGACATTAATAATGTAATGTATGCGTATATCGATCGTAAAAAGAAATTGCCTGTAACAACTCTTTTCCGTGCAATCGGATATGAGAGTGATAAAGATATACTTGAGATCTTTGGTTTAGCAGATGAAGTAAAAGCAACAAAAGCTAATCTGAAGAAGCTTATCGGACGCCGTTTGGCTGCCCGTGTTTTGAAGTCATGGATCGAAGATTTCGTAGATGAAGATACAGGAGAGGTTGTTTCAATTGAAAGAAATGAGGTTTTACTTGATCGTGAAACAGTTCTTGAAGACGAACATATTGACCTGATTGTAGATTCAGGAGTGAAGAACATCATCTTGCACAAGGAGGATATCAATACTGCTGATTACTCTATCATCTACAATACCTTACAAAAAGATACTTCCAACTCAGAGAAAGAAGCCGTTGAGCATATCTATCGTCAACTTCGTAATGCTGAACCACCTGATTATGAAACGGCGAAAGGCGTTTTTGAGAAGTTGTTCTTCTCTGATACGCGTTATGACCTTGGTGAAGTTGGACGTTTCCGTTTGAATAAGAAATTAGGATTGGATGACACAGAGGAATCTCGTGTTCTTACCAAGACTGATATGATCAAGATTATCAAGTATTTGATAGAATTGATCAACTCTAAGGCGGACGTGGATGATATTGACCACTTGTCAAATCGTCGCGTAAGAACTGTTGGTGAACAATTGTATGCTCAATTCGGTGTAGGTCTTGCTCGTATGGCAAGAACGATCCGTGAGCGAATGAACGTTCGTGACAATGAGGTCTTTACACCAATTGACCTTATTAATGCGAAGACATTGTCATCTGTGATCAACTCCTTCTTCGGAACCAACCAGCTGTCTCAGTTCATGGATCAAACGAACCCGCTTTCCGAGGTAACTCACAAGCGTCGTTTGTCTGCACTCGGACCAGGTGGTCTTTCCCGTGAAAGAGCAGGATTCGAGGTTCGAGACGTTCACTACACGCACTACGGTCGTTTGTGTACAATTGAAACACCGGAAGGACCAAATATCGGTTTGATCTCTTCGTTGTGTGTATTTGCGAAAGTGAACAAGCTTGGTTTCATTGAAACTCCATACCGTAAAGTAGACAACGGTAAGGTGGTACTTGATAATGAGCCAGTTTATTTGTCTGCAGAAGAGGAAGACGCAAAAATGATCGCTCAGGCGAATGCGAAGCTGGATGAAAAAGGAAACTTCCTGACTGATGTCGTTAAAGCTCGTTACGAAGGGGACTTCCCGGTTGTTGCTCCTGGTGACCTTAATCTTATGGATGTAGGTACGAACCAGATCGCATCAATTGCGGCGTCATCAATTCCTTTCCTTGAACACGATGATGCCAACCGTGCCCTGATGGGATCAAACATGCAGCGTCAGGCAGTTCCGCTTTTAAAGCCGAGCTCGCCGATCGTTGGTACAGGAATCGAACAGCTTGTTGCTCGTGATTCTCGTGTATTGATAAATGCTGAAGGTTCAGGAGTGGTAGAATATGTGGATGCAAATGAGATCGTTATCCGATATGATTGGAACGATGAAGATAAGCTTGTAAGCTTTGATTCTGAAGTAACCCGTTACCCACTTACTAAGTTTACTAAAACCAACCAGAGTACATGTATTAACTTGAAGCCAATCGTTCAGAAAGGTGACCGAGTTGAAAAAGGACAAGTACTTTGCGAAGGATATGCAACTCAGCAAGGTGAACTTGCGTTGGGTCAAAACCTGAAAGTGGCATTCATGCCATGGAAAGGATATAACTTCGAGGATGCGATCGTGATCTCTGAGCGCGTAGTACGTGATGATATCTTCACATCTATTCATATTGATGAATACTCACTTGAAGTGCGTGATACGAAGCGAGGAATGGAAGAGTTAACTTCGGATATTCCTAACGTATCGGAAGAGGCAACGAAGGATCTTGACGAGAACGGTTTGATCCGTATCGGTGCTGAGATCAAGGAAGGAGATATCCTTATCGGAAAGATCACACCGAAAGGAGAAACTGATCCATCACCGGAAGAGAAACTTCTGCGTGCGATCTTCGGTGACAAGGCAGGTGATGTTAAGGATGCTTCTTTGAAAGCCGGGCCTTCACTTAGAGGTGTGGTTATCGACAAGAAGTTGTTCTCACGAGCGATCAAGGATCGTAAAGCCAAGGCGCAGGACAAACCGGTTCTTGAAACTTTGGATGCTGAATACGAAAAGGATTACGCTGCATTGAAAGAGCGTCTTGTAGACAAGCTTCTGGCTGTAATTGGTGAGCATAAATCTGCAGGAGTTTTCAATAACTTCAAGGAAGAGATAATCAAAAAAGGTACGAAGTTCACCAACAAGAACATCTTTGCAATCGACTTTACAATCGTGAATCCAACGAACTGGACTGCTGATGCTCATGTGAACGCATTGATCGGAAGAGTTATCCATAATTTCAATATTAAGGCGAACGATCTTCTTGGGACATATAAGCGTAAGAAATTCCACATCTCTGTTGGAGATGAGCTTCCAGCAGGAATTGTTAAGTTGGCTAAGGTTTATGTTGCACAGAAACGTAAATTGAAAGTCGGTGATAAAATGGCGGGGCGTCACGGTAACAAAGGTATTGTCGCAAATATCGTTCGTGCTGAGGATATGCCATTCCTGGAAGATGGAACTCCGGTTGATATCGTTTTGAACCCACTTGGGGTACCTTCTCGTATGAACCTTGGACAGATCTATGAAACTGTTCTTGGATGGGCTGGTGAAAAACTTGGGGTTAAATTCGCTACTCCAATCTTCGATGGAGCACATCCGGATGAGATCAATGACTGGACAGATAAGGCAGGTGTTCCACGTTCAGGTAAAACTTACCTGTACGATGGTGGAACGGGTGAAAGATTCCATCAGCCGGCAACTGTTGGTGTGATCTACATGCTGAAACTGTCTCACATGGTTGACGATAAGATGCACGCACGTTCGATCGGACCATACTCACTTATTACGCAACAGCCTCTTGGTGGTAAAGCACAATTCGGAGGTCAGCGTTTTGGAGAAATGGAGGTTTGGGCGATCGAGGCATTCGGTGCTGCAAATATCCTTCAGGAGATCTTGACAGTGAAGTCAGATGACGTAATGGGTCGTGCTAAAGCGTACGAAGCGATCGTTAAAGGTGACAATATTCCAGAGCCTGGAATTCCGGAATCATTTAACGTATTGCTGCACGAATTGAGAGGTTTGTGTCTGAATATTTCATTGGATTAATCGTCAAGTTGTTGAATAAGAAAAGAAGCAAATAAAATGGCTTACAGAAAAGAAACACCTAAAAAACAAAGTAGCTTCAACAAGATCACGATCTCATTGGCATCACCGGAGGTGATACTTGAGCAATCAAGTGGGGAGGTACTTAAGCCAGAAACGATTAACTATCGTACATATAAACCGGAAAGAGATGGTTTGTTCTGTGAACGAATCTTCGGACCAGTTAAAGACTACGAATGTCATTGTGGTAAATACAAGCGTATCCGATATAAAGGTATAGTTTGTGACCGTTGTGGTGTAGAGGTAACGGAAAAGAAGGTACGTCGTGAGCGCATGGGACACATTTCTCTTGTAGTTCCTGTAGCACACATCTGGTACTTCCGTTCTCTTCCTAACAAGATCGGTTATCTTTTGGGTCTTCCAACAAAGAAATTGGATCAGATCATTTACTACGAGCGTTATGTTGTTATCCAGTCTGGAATCGCAACAAACCTTGACGGTTCGAGTTTGAAGCGTTTGGACTTCCTTACAGAAGAAGAATACCTAGATATTCTTGACACTCTTCCCAAGGAAAACCAATACCTTGAGGATACAGATCCTAACAAATTCATCGCTAAGATGGGTGCTGAAGCGTTATATGATCTATTAAGAACTCTTGACCTTGAGCAAACTTCATATGATCTTCGTCACCAAGCAAATACTGAAACTTCAGTTCAGCGTAAGAACGAGGCGCTAAAGCGTCTTCAGGTGGTTGAAGCGATGCGTGAATCACAGGAGCGTATCGAGAATCGTCCTGAGTGGATGATCGTAAAGGTTGTTCCGGTTATTCCACCGGAATTACGTCCATTGGTTCCACTTGATGGTGGTCGATTCGCAACATCTGATCTAAATGACCTTTATCGTCGTGTGATCATCCGTAACAATCGTCTTAAGCGATTGATCGAGATCAAGGCTCCTGAGGTCATTCTCCGTAATGAAAAGCGTATGCTTCAGGAAGCGGTGGATTCATTGTTTGATAACTCAAGAAAATCTTCGGCGGTTAAGACTGAATCTAATCGTCCTTTGAAATCACTTTCAGATTCATTGAAAGGTAAGCAGGGTCGATTCCGTCAAAACCTACTTGGTAAGCGTGTTGACTATTCTGCACGTTCGGTAATTGTCGTTGGACCAGATCTAAAGCTACACGAATGTGGTTTGCCTAAAGATATGGCTGCAGAGCTTTACAAGCCGTTCATCATCCGTAAGATGATAGAAAGAGGTATTGTGAAAACTGTAAAGTCAGCTAAGAAGATCGTTGATCGTAAAGAGCCAGTAGTATGGGATATCCTTGAGAATGTTTTGAAAGGACACCCGGTATTACTTAACCGTGCTCCTACACTTCACCGATTGGGTATTCAGGCATTCCAGCCGAAATTGATTGAAGGAAAGGCAATTCGTTTGCATCCATTGGTAACCACGGCCTTCAACGCCGATTTCGACGGTGACCAGATGGCGGTTCACTTACCACTTGGTAATGCAGCTATCCTTGAGGCACAATTGTTAATGCTTGCTTCGCACAATATTCTTAACCCTGCAAACGGTGCACCTATCGCGGTACCATCTCAGGACATGGTACTTGGTCTTTACTACATTACAAAGGGTAAGAAGACCATGGGTAATGACATCGTTAAGGGAGAAGGAAGTATTTTCTACTCACCGGAAGAGGTGATCATTGCTTACAATGAGAAGAAGCTTGATCTTCACGCGCACATCAAGGTAAGAACATACGATCTGAATGCACAGGGTGAACCTGAACTAATGATGATCGAAACTACTTGTGGACGAGTATTGTTCAACGAGCGTGTTCCTAGAGAAGTTGGTTTCATCAATGATGTACTTACGAAGAAGGCATTGCGTGATATCATCGGTAACGTTTTAAAGGTTGCTGGAACTTCGAAAACAGCTCAGTTCCTTGATGATATTAAGGAGTTGGGATACGATATGGCATTCAAAGGTGGTCTTTCATTCAACCTTGATGATATTATCATTCCGAAGGAGAAGGAAGAACTTGTAAATAAAGCAGAAGCTGATGTTCAGGAGGTAATGATGAACTATAACATGGGTCTCATCACCAATAATGAACGATACAATCAGATAATCGATATCTGGACACATACAAATTCGAGATTGACACATACATTGATGGAGCAATTGAAAAGCGACCGTCAAGGATTCAACTCGATCTATATGATGTTTGATTCTGGAGCACGTGGATCTAAGGAACAGATCCGTCAGCTCTCAGGAATGCGAGGATTGATGGCGAAACCACAGAAATCCGGTGCAACTAGCCAGGAGATCATCGAAAACCCTATCCTTTCTAACTTTAAGGAAGGTCTTTCGATCCTTGAATACTTTATCTCAACACACGGTGCACGTAAGGGTCTTGCCGATACAGCCTTGAAAACGGCCGATGCTGGTTACCTTACTCGTCGTCTTGTGGATGTCGCACAGGATGTTGTTATCAACACAGAAGATTGCGGTACATTGCGAGGTATCGTTGCAACTGCACTTAAGAAGAATGATGAGGTCGTTGAACCATTGTACGACAGAATTCTTGGGCGTACATCGGTACACGATGTATACTTGCCTGAAACTGATAAATTGATCGTTGGAGCCGGAGAATTGATCTCTGAAGAGGTAGCATCTACAATTGAGAAGGCTGGTATTGAAGAGGTGGAGATCCGTTCGGTTCTTACTTGTGAAATGAGAAGAGGTGTTTGTTCGAAGTGTTACGGACGAAACCTTGCAACGCATCGTTTGGCTCAGTTAGGAGATTCAGTTGGTGTTATTGCTGCTCAGTCGATCGGTGAACCGGGTACACAGCTTACGCTTCGTACATTCCACGTCGGAGGTACCGCTTCCAACATTGCTGACGTTTCTGATATGAAAGCGAAAGCGAACGGTAAGTTGGAGATCGATGAACTTAGAACGATCGAGAAAAAGAATTCAGATGGCACGAAAAAGATCGTAGTTGTTGGACGTTCGGCTGAATTGAAGATCACGGATGAGAAAACAGGTGTTGTTGTCATGACAGCAAATATCCCGTACGGATCTGAAATGATGGTAGAAAGCAGCACTAAGATCAAGAAAGGAGATGTGATCTGTAAGTGGGACCCTTATAACGCGGTGATCGTATCTGAAGTAAGTGGTAAAGTTGTATTCGATAGTATCCTTGACGGCGTTACTTACCGTGAGGAAGTCGATGAGCAGACTGGATTTACTGAAAAAGTGATCATCGAATCACGTGATAAGAAGAAAAACCCTGCAATACATATTATTGATCCTAAGTCTAAAGCAGTTCTTCGTGAATACTCGCTTCCGGTTGATGCACACATTTCGGTTAACGAAGGTGACAAGATCGAGGCGGGTGATATTCTTGTGAAGATCCCAAGAGTTGCAGGTAAGACTGGGGATATCACCGGTGGTCTTCCAAGGGTGACTGAATTGTTCGAAGCGAGAAATCCTTCTAACCCTGCGGTAGTATCGGAAATTGACGGTATTGCAGAGTTCGGTAAGATCAAGAGAGGTAACCGTGAGATCCAGATCACTTCGAAGACTGGTGAACAGCGCAAGTACCTTGTTCCATTGTCCAAACATATTCTTGTTCAGGAGAATGACTTCGTACGTGCAGGTCAGCCACTTTCTGATGGAGCGATCACACCAAATGACATTTTGAACATCGAAGGTCCAACTAAAGTACAGGAGTACATCGTGAACGAAATTCAGGAAGTATACCGTCTACAGGGGGTTAAGATCAACGATAAGCACTTTGAAGTGATCGTGCGTCAAATGATGTTGAAAGCCGAGATCATCGACGCTGGAGACACTCGCTTCCTAGAAGGACAGTCTGTACACAAGGCTGACATCATGGAAGAAAATGACGCGATCTACGGAATGAAGGTGGTTGTTGACAGTGGAGATTCTACAACACTTAAGAACGGACAGATTGTTTCTGCGCGTCGCTTGAGAGACGAGAACTCACAGTTGAAGCGAACAGATAAGAAGCCGGTTGAGGCAAGAGATGCAGTTCCTGCAACATCAACGCCTTTACTTCAGGGTATTACCAGAGCGTCACTTCAAACACAGTCATTCATTTCTGCGGCATCCTTCCAGGAAACGACAAAAGTCTTGAATGAGGCTGCGATCTCCGGTAAAGAAGATCATTTGTTAGGTCTAAAGGAGAATGTGATCGTTGGTCACTTGATCCCTGCCGGTACTGGAGTACGTGATTTCCAAAAGCGGGTTGTTGCTTCAAAAGAAGCGTATGCTGAAATGCTGGAGAATTAATAACTCAAGTATATGAATTGAAGGGGGTGGTTTTCCACCCCCTTTTTTTATAGATGCACTTTTATAATCAAAACAATTCGTAACTTCATACTTTAAATAACATCACATGGAAAATCAAAACGAAAATCAAGTTAACATCGAACTGAGTGAGGAAACAGCTTTAGGAGTATATTCTAACCTTGCTGTAATTACACACTCAAATTCAGAATTCGTTTGCGATTTTATTCAAATGATGCCTGGGATGCCTAAAGCAAAAGTTAGATCACGTGTGGTGATGACTCCGGAAAATGCAAAGCGCTTTATGCGCGCGTTGATTGATAATGTACAGAAATATGAACAGCATTTCGGTACCATTGAGGATGGAGATCACAACTCAATGCCTCCGATGAATTTCGGTACACCAAATACAATGGCCTAATCCTTGAAGATCCTCACCTACATATTATCCATATACATATTCGTGCTATCGCTGGCACCAAATATGAAGGGCGGGGAGTACTTTAAAGTGATCGATCTGGTGGATCACTACATGACCCACCAATCGGGAACATACGGTTATTCGGATTTTTTGGCGTTTTTAAACGACCATTATCTGAAAAAAAGCCATCATGAAAAAGAACACAAGGATCTACCCTTTAAATCACAGTCACTTCAAACCGTTGTTGTTGCTTGTTTTTTTAACACCCTATTAAGTGCTGTCATCAAGGAGCAGTTAGAATTCTTACCAATAACACCAATAAGTTTTTCAGAGGAATTCATTTCCCTTTTTAGCGGTTCCATATGGAATCCCCCTCAATAGATTTAATGATATTTCTATGGCAATCGGTCGATTTGCTGAGTTTCATTAAATCTTTTTTACATGTTAAATAAAATAATTCATTGGTCAATATCCAATAAACTTATTGTTGGTGTATTGACATTAGGCCTTGTCGTTTGGGGACTTTTTTCATTACGTAATTTGCCCATCGATGCTGTGCCTGATATCACTAACAATCAGGTTCAGATCGTGACTTCTTCGCCTTCGTCGGGAGCAGAGGATATAGAACGATATGTTACATTTCCGGTCGAACAGACCATGGCAACGATACCGGGTATTGAGGAGATTCGTTCCTTTAGTCGTTTCGGTCTTAGCGTTGTGACAGTTGTTTTTACAGAAGATACCGATATTTATTGGGCAAGACAACAAGTTTCAGAGCGACTTTCAGAAGCCAAGAACCAAATACCCAGTGGATTCGGCGAACCGTCTATGGCTCCATTGAGCACTGGACTTGGTGAGATCTACCAATATATCGTAAAAGCAAAACCGGCTTACAGTAACAAAATAGACGCTACCGAACTCAGGACCATTCAGGATTGGGTAATTCGACGGCAATTACTTGGTGTCCCAGGTGTAGCGGATGTCAGCGGTTTTGGTGGAAACTTGAAACAGTACGAGATCGCTATTGATCTTGTGCGTTTGAAGGGATTTGAGCTTACGGTGGGCGATGTATTCCGCGCAGTGGAACAGAATAACGAAAATACGGGAGGAGCTTATATTGAAAGGAATTCAACTACTACCTATATTCGAACAGTAGGTTTGATGAAATCCATCCAAGATATTGAACAAACGATCATTTCACAAAGTTCAGTGGGCACACCAATTCTTGTCCGAGATGTAGCGCACGTACAGATCGGCAAAGCTGTTCGGTATGGAGCCCTTACTTATAACAACGAAGGTGAGGCGGTTGGTGGGATTGTTCTGATGCTTAAAAGTGCAAATTCTTCAAAGGTCATCGAGGATGTCAAGGAGCGAATGGAACAGATCAAGAAGACACTACCACCCGGTGTTGAAATAGAGGTCTATTTAGATCGTACCAAACTGGTTAACAACGCAATCTCGACAGTATCTAAAAACCTCATCGAGGGTGCACTGATCGTAATTTTCGTTCTGGTACTTTTACTCGGGAATTTCAGGGCAGGTTTGATAGTGGCTTCGGTTATTCCGCTTGCTATGTTGTTTGCAATATCCTTAATGAATGTTTTCGGTGTTTCAGGAAACCTCATGAGTTTAGGAGCCTTGGATTTTGGTCTTATCATCGACGGTGCTGTGATCATTGTTGAGTCAACACTCCATTTTCTTTATCACAAAGGCAATCAGGATCTCAATCAGGAGCAAATGAATGCTCAGGTGAACAAGTCAGCCTCAAAATTTGCCAAAAGTGCCGTTTTCGGTCAAGTCATCATACTGGTGGTATACCTTCCACTGTTGGCATTGGTTGGCATTGAAGGAAAAATGTTCAAACCAATGGCGCAAACCGTGATGTTTGCCATAATTGGAGCCTTGATCCTTTCATTGACCTATGTGCCGATGATCTCTTCTTTGGCTTTGAACAAAAAGATAAGGGTCAGAACAACCTTGAGTGATCGGATCATTTCCTTCATGAAAAGAATTTACATGCCGGCGCTTAATGCTTTTTTGAGAAGGCAGAAGATCGTTCTTACTGGATTAGGAGCATTGATCGTTATATGTGTTCTTATGTTCTCAAACCTTGGAGCAGAATTTATTCCTTCTCTCGATGAAGGTGATTTTGCTGTTGAAACCAGGTTGGTGACCGGTACCAGTTTGACCAAGACCATAGACGCAACACAAAAAGTTTCTGATGTTCTGCTGAAGAATTTTCCTGAGGTGAAAGAGGTGGTTGGAAAGATTGGTACGGCAGAGATCCCGACTGATCCAATGCCAATGGAAGCGTGTGATCTCATGATCATTTTAAAAGACAAGGACGAATGGGTTTCAGCAAGTACCAAAGATGAATTGGCGACAAAAATGCAGCATAAACTGGAAGAATCTGTTCCGGGTGTTTCTTTTGGATTTCTTCAGCCCATACAAATGCGTTTCAATGAGCTGATGACAGGGGCCAAGCAAGATGTTGTGGTTAAAATTTATGGTGAAGACCTGGATAGACTTAGCTCGTATGCTGGACAGATAGGACAGTTGTCATCCAAGATAGATGGGGTACAGGATGTTTATGTAGAAGAGGTTACAGGATTGCCACAGATGATCGTTTCTTACAACCGGGAATCACTGTCGAAATACAATATCAGTATCGCTGAGGTGAATAGGTCCATAAATATCAGTTTTGCGGGCCAGTCGGCCGGACTTATCTTCGAAGGGGAAAAGCGATTCGATCTTGTTGTTAAACTGGATTCAACGAACCGACAGTCTATTGATGATCTTAAAACGGTTACTGTTACATCCCCGTTAGGAGTTCAGGTGCCTCTGGACCAGCTGGCGGATGTAAAGTTCGAAAAGGGGCCCAATCAGATACAGAGGGATGATGCCAAGAGAAGGATCTTAGTAGGGTTCAACGTCCGTGGCCGTGATGTTGAAAGCATCGTCAAGGAACTCCAGAAAGAAGTAGATAAGAAAGTGAATTTTGAGCCTGGTTATTTCCCTACATACGGCGGGACATTCAAAAACCTGGAACATGCACGGAATCGATTGGCAATTGCCGTTCCAGTTGCACTGTTCATGATCTTCTTCCTTTTGTATCTTACATTTCAGTCGCTTAAACAGGCCTTACTCATTTTTTCAGCAATACCATTGGCGGCACTCGGAGGTATTCTTGCATTGTATTTTAGAGGAATGCCGTTCTCAATCTCCGCAGGAGTTGGATTTATTGCTCTTTTCGGAGTGGCAGTTTTGAATGGAATCGTACTGATCTCGGAGTTCAATTCACTTCGAAGAGAAGGCTATCAAAATAGACTTCGAATCGTCCTGATGGGGACAAGAGTGAGATTGAGGCCGGTCCTACTGACTGCCTTGGTAGCTTCTTTAGGATTTTTACCAATGGCCTTGTCTCATGGCAGTGGTGCAGAGGTTCAAAAACCCTTGGCGACTGTCGTAATCGGGGGCTTAATCACTGCAACTATACTCACCCTTTTTGTTTTGCCCATTTTTTATTTGTTCTCTGAAAGAAAAGCGAAGATGAAAAAAAGAAAATCAATGTTAACTGTCCTCATGATCTTATTATCGATGAGTGGTTTCAGTCAGGTTCAGGAGAAATTGACTCTTGAAGAATGTTTGTCAAGAGCAAAAACGGCAAATCCAACAATGAAGGTCGCTGAAATGCAAATTCAAAAGGAAATACTGACTGGTAGAAGTATGGCGGAAACACCTAAGACTTCCGTGTCTGGTATGTATGGGCAATTCAATTCTTATTATTCACGAGACAATCAAATTTCTGTTAGTCAAACAATTCCTTTTCCGACCGTTTACTTAAAAGAAAGAGATCTTGGAAATGCACGTTCAAATCAGGCTGGAATAGAGAAAGAAGTCAAATGGAAAGACCTTACTTTTCAAATTCAATCGACCTATGAAAGTCTTGTTTTGTTGAAGAACAGACAACAATATTTGCTCCAACAGGATTCTGTACTCATGGCACTTGAAAAACGTTATCAGACCAAACTTGAGTTAAAAGATGTATCCAGGCTTGATGCTGTACTAGCGACAACAAAAAGAAAGGAAATGCAGAATCAGTTAATGATCAACCGTCAAAAGATCAGTAATCTTGAAAATACGCTTCAGGTGTTAATTGGAGCTGAAACAAGCGTTACCTCAAGTGATGAAGTAATAGTCTCCAAGGTGGTTGTTTTTCAATTGGACACGTCATGGATTCAGTCACACCCACAACAGAAAATCTATGATGCCAGGGCAAATGTGATCGATAAGGAAAAGGAGGTATTGATTTCAAGAACATTGCCTGATATCTCTGTAGGTTATGTGAATCAGACATTAGTGGGGGTACATACCGTATTTGAAGGAGATAAACTTTTTGGATCTGACAGCCGATTTCAGTCAGCACAATTAGGTCTTGAATTACCGATCTTTTTTGGTGCTGCCAAACAGAAATCACGTGTCCTTAAAACGGAGTTTGAACAGAACGAACTGAATGGAAATTATTCGAAAGCTGAATTAAGTACAGAGTATTTCAACACATTTGGAACCTACCAAAGTTTGCTGGAGTCACAAAAAATGTATGAAGAGCACTTGCTTCCTCAGTCCAAGATGATGAAAGTTCAGAGTGATGTATTACTTGAGACGGGCGAGATATCAATGATAGAATATTTGCATACACGACAGTCTATCATAGACATTGAAATGTCTTATTTGACATTATTGAATGAAATAAATATGACGATCCATCTTTTGAACTGGTTCGTATCCAACGAAAATTAAAAGAACATGAAAACGATCTATAAATTCATAATCATCTGCTTGCCATTGATTTCGGCATGTAGTAGTAACTCGGTAGAGGAAAAGGAGATTGCAACCAAATTGGTGACATCCATAAACTTGAACGCCGAACAAATTAAAAATGCTGGTATTGGGGAGGGGCAACCGATCAATCAACTGATAGGGATGACTATTTATGCCAATGGTACAATTCAGGTTCCTCCTCAGAATAAAACGGTGATTTCTGTTCCTTTTGGAGGATTTGTGAAGTCTCTGGAGGTTTTGGATGGAATGCATGTTCAGAAAGGACAACAGCTATTATCTGTTGAACATCCTGAATTGATCCAGCTCCAACAGGATTATCTTGAAGTGATTGGTAACATCGAATATTTAGAGGCTGAATATGAACGTCAAAAAATGTTGGTAGATAAAGAGGCGGGTAGCTTAAAATCAATGCAATTAGCCAAATCTCAGTTGAACGCAGCTACGGCAAAACAGAGCGGATTGAAAGCAAAGTTGGATTTGGCCGGGGTGAACATGAAAATGTTAAACAACGGGAATTTACAGAGAACAATTGCCGTTGTGGCACCATTCAACGGAGTTGTAACGAAGGTGGATGTGAATGTTGGTGCTTATGCTGATCCGATGGAACATTTGTTGGAGATCATTGACCTGCAGCATGCTCATGCTGAAGTGATCGTTTTTGAGAAGGATCTCCCTCATCTGAAAATCGATCAAAAAGTTAATCTAAAGTTTGCTGATCAGGATGAAAAGGTGGGTGCTTCTATTTTCTTGATTGGTAAGGAAATCGGAAAAGATCGAACGGTTAAAGTACATTGCCACCTTGACAAGGAAAATGATGCGATTGCCCCTGGTGCTTATTTCAAAGCTTCCATTTTCACCGAAGCAAAGCAAGAGTATTGTGTGCCTTCGGAGGCTATTGTTGAAATGAAAGGTAAATCGGTTGTCTTTTTCAGTAAAGATCTCGGAAAAGGTCAAAGAAATTTTGTGCCTGAAGAAGTGAATGTATTGGCCACTGAAAATGGTTTTTCAGCGATTAAGTTCAAGAATCCTTCCCGATCATATGATGAAGTATTAGTATTAAAAGGAGCTTATGATATTTTATCTGCGCTTCTAATTCAATCGGAATCAGAATAGACGTGATAGACCTGATGGAGGATAGGAATTACAAAAAGAAGAGAGAACTGCGCCAGATTGTTTTATTTCCACAATTGTCATTGACTATAAGTAAGACTTCCTTTTGTCCCTTGATTGACTGTCGTGGTTCAAAGATCAAAAGATCGCTTTTATATTCGTATTCTAACAAGTGCCATTCACCATTAATGAAAAGATCATAATCCAGCAGATCTGTTTCGCTTTCATGAACTTTCCATGTTAGTGTTTGCTTGGATTTTATCGGTTCGGACATCTGAAAATTGAAGTTTTTTAACTTTGGTGGAATGGTGTCAACCTGAAGTGAAAATGTACCCATGAATTTACTCTGAGCGCTGAATTGTTCATTTGAATAATTAGTGATCAAAGCTTTTCTTTTTCCTCCTCTGGTAATTACCTGAATGAAATACTTTTCGGTTGGTAAATGAGTAAGAGATTGTTTAATTCTCACAATGAAAGCTTTCTCAATAGGAGTTTCAGCTTGTCCAAAACGCATTTGGTCAAGATTGACATCACTTTTTTTCAATGGCTCATACAAACTGCATTCTGCCATTTCGATAGAGAATTGGTTGTCCGATACCTTTATTTCATTTTCCGGAAAAAAGTAGAATTTCGGATCGAAAAAAGTCCCTTTTCTGCTTTCTCCTGATTCTGCCACGAGTTCGAATTGCAATGAGCTTGAATTCTTCTTTGTATCCCAAGCTGTGAAATTGATTTGCTTTCGGTCTCCGGGTTTAATACTGATAATACCATCCTTATCCGTGGTGTAAATGCCCAGTGGATTGTGGATGTTCCTGAAATGCTTGTGGAAATCTTTCCCGCTTAAAAACTCCGAATGATCCTTGTGTGAATTGATGAATCGTGAATCTTCGAAATAGATCCTGTCAAGCTGTTGACCGAAGATCTTTTGACTATTTACCTCGATTGAAGATGCATAAAGACCGCATACATTTGACGCACCATCAAAATAGTCAACAACATCCACAGAAATCCCAAGCCCTCCACTATCGGAGCAAAAGTGTGCTGGAACGGAAACCGGACCATTGATAGAATATTTTTTATCACTGACCTTTTGAACCGAGATCTTTTTCGCTTTACCTGGAATCATGTAGCCGTTTTCGTCTACCCCATAGACTTTTAGACTGCGAATAACCGGTGCTTTAGTGTCTGCAACCTGAAAGCCAAATACCAATGGATTCAGCGCTTCACCACTTTCCGTATCCCTGAGTTCAAAATGGAAATGAGGAGCAGTGGAACCTCCCGTGTTTCCGGATAAAGCAATGATCTCGCCTTTTTTTACTTTTAAAGAGTTCTCAGGAAAAAAAATCTCTACTTCGTAATGTTCTTCCTTTCGTTGCTGGGCATAAACAACAGAATCAAGTTTTCCTTTGAACGAAGAGCAATGTGCATATACACTTGTTACACCATTAGGGTGGGAGATATAGACCACCTTTCCATAGCCTCCGACAGATACTTTTACTCTTGAAATATAACCGTCTTGAACAGACCTTAAATTGTAACCTTCTTTACCATTCGTTTTGAAGTCAACCCCCATGTGAAAGTGATTCGGACGTAACTCGCCGAAATTGGCGGCAAGGACCAAAGGAATATCCAAGGGTGACCGATAATAGTTTTCAGTATCCGATTGGGCAGTTAGACAGAACACACTGAAAATGCCAAAAATGGCGGTTTGGAATACCTTTAACATCTTTCAAAAGTAAGTTGTCAAAAAAAAATATACAAGTTCAGACAGATATTAGTTGTGTGTAAGCATTACAATAGTAACTTTGTGAAAAGTCGTTACCAATGACCGAAAAAATTCAGCAGTTCATAGATGAGATTCGCCAGAAAACTTTGGCAATGCACCGTCAACTGAATGAAGAGCGTTCTAAAAATGAAAGCTTAATGCTTGAACTATCGGATCTTAAATCGAAATTATCGGAAAAAGAAAGGCAGGAAGCTGTTCTTTTTGAAGACATTGAGAAATTAAAGGTAGAATTGGAAGCGTCAAGGACTCAGGTTCAAGGGTCGGACCCTGTTGCTTCAAGGAGAAGGGACGAGGAGATCGATGAACTGGTGAAGGAGATAGAATACTGTATCAGTCAGTTAAAAAAATAAGGAATGAGTAAGTTGTCCCTCAAAGTTGTTGTTGCAGGAAGAACCTATCCGCTTACCGTTAATCCCGGTGAAGAGGCAAAGGTGACCAAGGCAGCTGAAGAGATCAACAGAGCCATCAAGGTTCTGCAGGACAATTACGCAGTGAAGGACATGCAAGACCTTCTTGCAATGACAGCTTTACAGTTGTCAACAAGAAGCACTCAGGCGTCTGCAACCACTGTTCAACCTGATTTTTCTGAAGTGGAGTCAAGTTTGGAAAGACTCTCGCGAGACATTGACGATCTGGATTAATTATCCCTCTTCCATTCATTTACCGACTGAACGACCTGAGAGTTGTTTAATTAAATTACTATGTAATGAATTTGGTAATAGGTTTATTGATTGGAATTGTCGGAGGAGGAGCCGGTGTGTTCATCCTTCAGAACGTTATACTCAAGGGTAAGCGTGATCAGTTGATCAGAGAGGCAGAACTTGAGGGGGAGAACATTAAAAAGGATAAGATCCTTCAGGCGAAAGAGAAGTTCCTGAAATTAAAGGAGGAGCATGAGCAAACGATGAAAGATCGTGAACGCAAAATGCAGTCTAATGAAGACAGGATCCGTGCAAAGGAAAAAACACTCACTCAAAAGATCGAAGAAGTTGCCAGAAAGGAGCAGCAAATCGAGAAGAATCAGTCAGAATTAGAAGTTAGAGTTCAGGCATTCGAGTTGAAGAATCAGGAGCTGGAGAAGATCCAGGAGAAGAGAGTGGCTGAACTTTCGCGTATCAGCGGTCTTTCTGTTGAGGATGCGAAGAACAGCCTGATGGAAGCCCTCAAAGATGAGGCGCGAACAGGTGCTATGGCGCACATCAAAGAGATCACTGAAGAAGCTAAGTTAAATGCTAACCGTGAAGCGAAGAAGATCGTTATACAGACCATTCAGCGAGTAGCGACGGAACAGGCTGTTGAAAATGCAGTTTCTGTTTTCAATATCGATTCTGATGAGGTGAAAGGTCGTATTATTGGACGAGAAGGAAGAAATATTCGTGCCCTCGAAGCTGCTACCGGCGTTGAGATCATCGTAGATGATACCCCTGAAGCGATCATCCTGTCATGTTTCGATCCTGTGAGAAGAGAGATCGCTCGATTGGCACTGCATCAGTTAGTTTCTGATGGTCGTATACACCCTGCAAGAATTGAAGAGGTTGTAGCGAAAACAAGAAAGCAGCTCGAGGAAGAAATCGCTGAAACAGGTCGTCGTACTTGTATGGACCTTGGAATTCATGGCCTACACCCTGAATTGACTCGTATGGTAGGACGAATGAAGTACCGTTCTTCTTATGGACAAAACTTGCTTCAGCACTCCAGAGAGGTCGCCAACATGTGTGCGATCATGGCAGCAGAACTTGGTTTGAACGTGAAGTTGGCTAAACGTGCAGGTCTATTGCATGATATTGGTAAAGTTCCAGATGAAGAACCGGAATTGCCACACGCGATCCTTGGTATGAAGCTCGCGGAGAAATATGGTGAAAAACCGGATGTTTGCAACGCGATCGGTGCTCACCATGATGAAATCGAAATGACGACGTTGATCTCTCCGATCGTTCAGGTATGTGATGCCGTTTCAGGAGCACGTCCTGGTGCGAGACGTGAGATCGTTGAAGCGTATATCAAGCGTATCAAAGAACTTGAAGGACTCGCTTTATCTTATGATGGAGTGTCAAGCGCTTACGCGATCCAGGCTGGACGTGAATTGCGAGTGCTTGTTGAGGCGGATAAGGTGACCGACCTTAAAGCAGATGAATTGTCATTTACGATCTCTCAGCGTATCCAAACCGAAATGACCTATCCGGGACAGGTGAAGGTGACCGTGATCCGTGAAAAACGATCGGTTAACTACGCTAAATAAACCCCTTGATGGAATCGCTCAAGGGAAGAAAAGTACTAGTAACAGGTGGAGCCGGTTTTATCGGCTCCAATCTTGTTCGATTTCTACTTGACCTTGGGGCCTTTGTTCGCGTTTTTGATAACCTCGAAACAGGAAAGATGAACAATTTGGATCCTTTTCTCGGGAATTCAAATTTTCAATTTGTACAAGGTGATATCCGCGATGAAGAACAATGCCGAAATGCTGTAGCCGGAATGGAGATCATTTCACATCAGGCTGCTTTAGGTTCTGTTCCCAGATCGATCGCATTTCCCCACAATACCCACGCGGTAAACGCTACTGGATTCCTGAATATGCTGCACGCTGCAAAAGAAGCAGGAATAAAGCGCTTTGTTTATGCATCCTCCTCATCAGTTTATGGCGATAGTATAGTTTCTCCTAAAGTGATAGGTTTCGAAGGGAATTTGTTGAGTCCCTATGCGGTAACAAAAAAGTTGAACGAAGATTACGCTGCGGTCTACAGTCGTCTGCATGGAATGGAAACGATTGGTCTGCGTTATTTCAACGTTTTCGGACCGAATCAAGATCCACATGGTGTGTATGCAGCAGCGATACCCAAGTTCATTGATGCTATGGTGAATGGGGGAACGATCACGATCCACGGTGATGGCGAGCAAACACGGGATTTCACCTATGTTGAGAATGCAGTGGCGGCCAATCTATTAGCACTCACAACAAACAACAAAGAGGCATTTGGAAACGTTTTCAATGTGGCCTGCGGAGATTATTTTTCCTTGAATGAAGTAGTTGAAGTAATCAAGTCAGAATTATCAGCCCTTGGACAATTGAGTACCGATATGAATGTGGAATATGGCTCGGTTAGACCCGGAGATATCAAGGATTCCTTGGCAGATATTAGTCGAACAAAAGAATTACTAGGATACAACGATCCTGTTGGATTCAAGGAAGGAATGAAGAAATACCTGCAAATAAGCTTTGCTTCAGAAGATCAGAAATAGTGACTTGGCGCGTTCTGTGATGGTATTGACCACCGGAACCGTATTCGCTCAATCCATTGGTTACCTTATTACCCCCTTTTTGACCCGGATTTATACCACTGAGGAAATGGGGGATCTGGGAGTTTATGTGAGAGTAATAGGCTTTTTATCCACGTTGGCCACTTTACGGTATGAACTGTCCATTCCTCTTCCTAAGAGCGATAGACATTCATTTATTCTCTACAGATTGGCTTTTCGCATTTCTATTTTCATGCTTTTGGGGTCTGCTGTTATCGGTCTGCTCTTCACCTTTTTTACAGTTGGAACTGTCAATTCGCTTTTGTGGGTGATTATAAGTGTCTCGAGTGCATTCTTTGTGGTCTTTTCGAATATTGGGACAAATTGGGCTATTCGCAAAAAACAGTTTAAGATCATTTCGCAATCGAAGATCATCAATTCGATAAGTTCCAATGGATTGAAATGGTTGTTCGGTCTTCTTGGCTTTGGAACTTTGGGTTTACTTCTCGGTTCCCTGATCGGATATGTACTTTCCAGTTTAGTTTTCTTCGCTGAGTTTTTTCATTTGAAGAAAAAGGATCAGAAAGGACTTTCTCTCGTAAAGGCAAGTGTATTATCAAGACAATACCGTGAATTTCCTTTGGTAAGTCTTCCTCATGCACTTATTGATATGGGTCGAGATCTACTTGTTGCCTCCTTGATCATTTACTTTTTCTCACGAGATATTTTCGGCTCTTACAGTCACTCATATGCTATGTTGAGACTTCCGTTGATCCTTATAGGGACTTCCATAGGACAGGTGTTTTACAATCGATGCTCGGAAATGATCAATCGTGGAGAAAGCATTTACGATCTGTTAAAAAGAACTATGCTGATGCTGTTTGCATTGTCAATTGTCCCTTTCGGATTACTTCTGTTTTTCGGAGAAGAATTGTTTACATTGGTTTTTGGTGAGCAATGGGGAACCTCAGGACATTATTCCGAGATCATGTCGGTGTGGCTCATGCTGAACTTTGTAATGTCTCCTGTGAGCAATATTCCTTTGTTATTGAAAAGACAAAAGGAATATTTTGTGATTGGTCTTATCAGTACCTTTTTGCAATTAATTGGCTTTGGTCTTCTTCCATTATTTTACGGCGAAGAATTCGGTTTTGACAATGTGCTGATATTCGTTTCGATCGGGATGATCATTTACCATCTGATCGTAATTGCACTGTCATTGCACTACAGCCGAAGGAGCTCCGAAATAACTCGATAAAAACGAGTATATTTGGTGGATTCTTGTCCGGATTCAATGCTTGGACAAGAAGACCATCAATGATTCGGAAATTTACAAGGCAGCTGGCACAAATTGAATTCGTCAAGAATTCATTCACACTGATCACAGGAACTGTTGTTGCTCAGGTATTTCCGATTATCCTTCAGCCGTTTTTAAGAAGGTTGTACGAGCCGTCAGATTTTGGTGTTCTTGCTTTGTATGCAACCATGCTAAGTGTTTTTTATTCTTTTGCTACCTTGAAATATGACAGCACAGTGATGCTGCCGAAAAAGGACGAGGATGCCGCAAACCTGGTGGCGGGAAGTGTTTTTATCTCTGTGGCTATTTCATTCTTACTCTTTCTGTTGTTCTTAATATTGAATGATCAGATCATAGCATTGCTTTCGCTACCAGAAAGTATGGGATTTTGGTTGTTGGTCTTGCCCTTGTCTATTTTTCTGTTTTCCAGTTCGCAGGTATTCAATTATTGGTTGATCAGGAAAAAAGCGTTTAGATCATCCTCACTCAACAAGGTTTATCGTCGCGGTGCTGAAGGAGTATCACAGGTAGGACTTGGGGTTGCTTTTTCCGGGTCAGGGTTGGTTATCGGTAACATCGTTGGGGATCTTACGAATTTTGTTTCGAGCTATTATCAGGCTGTTAAGAGTGGATTTCATCGAAAGTCGTTGAAAAGGCTAAAGATCATCGCCCTTTTTAAGAGATATTCAAGTTTTCCCAAATACAATGCTTTACCGGCTCTGTTGGACACTATAAGTCTTTCGATCCCTGTTATCTTATTGAATAAATTCTTTGGTGGTGAGGTTACAGGTTATTTCGATCTGTCAAGGATGTTTATGGCCTTGCCTTTGGCACTAATATCGGTGTCAATTTCTCAGGTGCTTTTTCAGGATATCTCGGTCCGCGTGAGGGAGAAAAAAACTATTGAAGATGTTTTAAAAAGAATAATCAAGATGCTTGCTGTTGTGGCCGCATTGATCGTTTTGATCGGGATCTTGTTCAGTGTCCCACTTTTTACTTTGGTTTTTGGTGAAAAATGGGAGCTTTCGGGAGTGATGACCACCATTTTGATCCCTGCTTACGGCTTGCGTTTTCTGGTAACCCCTTTGACAATTACTTTTAATGCTTTGGAAAAGATCTTTTGGAGCAGCCTATGGCAGCTTGTTTATTTTGTGATGATCTGTTCACTTTTCTTTCTTGATGAACTGAGTGTTACAGAATTTCTTTACGTTTACCTCATTATTGATGTTATCGCGTATGTCATTTATTTCTTACTACTGAGATGGCAGGTGCGTAAATATGAAAAAAACCGAATTTTCAATGCTTGAGAAGTTAAAAACCACCTTTAGTATAAATGGGCTTTTTTGGTCATACACGCTCGTGTTCTTACTCATCCTTTATGGTGTGTTCGAAGTTTCACAGATGAAATATATTGGAAGTTTGGTACTATACTTCACTGCATTTACAGTCGCGTATTGGGCCTTTTACATTTTTATCAGGAAGTTGAAATTTAAAAGTAATGTTTTTCAATTCCCTTCAGCACTGTTGAAAGTTGTCAATCCTTTGAGTTTAATCAGTATCAGTGTTATGTTCATTATTATACATTTCATCTTCATTAAGGGTTTTCCATCTGTTCAAGCGTTGGGAGTTTTAAAGCTAAGTGAAGTTGTTAAATTAAGAGCATCGATCACTGAGTCGGTTCCATCGTGGGTTAATTACATGTTCAGCTGGAATCTTAAAGCCATTATTCCATTTACTCTGGCAATTCTCTATCTGAAAAACGACAAGAAATGGTATTGGATCTTTTATTTCATTGCAATCACCTATGCATTTTTACTCATGCAGAAGAGCTTCATCTTGCTTGTTTTAGCACCTGTTGGAATCATCGCACTTTTTGAGAAAAAGTGGCTTTATGTCTTGAAGTACGGATTAAGTTCGATAGTGATCGTTTTTTTTCTGACCTATATTCAGAATGTTACAATGAGGGGAGGTATCAACGACATACAATTGGATTATGAGAAGAAAACGCAATCGGCAGGTTCGATTATCATGAACATTTTTCTTGGTTTGAAGGATAGGGTAGCGGTTACGCCTGGAAGGACTGTAACTAAGTGGTTCGATCATATTCCCAAAGACAAGCCATTTCTGAAAGGCAATGGGTTTAAGATATACACCAAAGTAAGTGGTGGAGAATTTCATGATTACACTAAGGAGTTGTATCCCTTGGTCTATGAAGAAAATGCCAAACATGGATTAAAAGGCACTGTGAATGTAGCCGGCTTTATGAGGGGCTATGCTAATTTTGGTTTGCTTGGTTTAGTGCTGGCAGCAATTGGACTCGCGCTGTACCTGGTTATTATTGAACTTATTTTTAAAGAACAAACGCTGATCAAATTTGCACTGAACATTTTTCCATTGGTCATGCTAAGTTCATCCTCATTACTCACAATCATGTTCAGTGGAGGTTGGTTGCTTACAATTGTTCTTTTTGTTGTCTACAGGGCTCATTTAGAGTATAAGGGCTCAACACCAATAACACTGTAAATGCTTGTCGAATGTGTGGTATTAGTGGTATTGTAAATAGAATGGATCAATCTGTGGAACAGGTGGAGATCCAGCAAATGACTGATTTGATCGCGCATCGCGGTCCTGATGGCTCCGGATTCTGGCATGGGCCGAATTTCGCATTCGGTCATAGGCGCTTGTCGATTATAGACCTTTCTGACAATGGTCACCAACCTATGCCTTATGGTGAGGATCTGATTATTACCTACAATGGTGAAGTCTACAATTACGTCGAGATCAGAGAGAATTTAATTACTCTGGGATACGAATTTCGCTCTCAGAGTGATACCGAGGTTATTCTGGCAGCCTATAAGGAATGGGGCTTTTCATGTGTTCAACAGTTCAATGGAATGTGGAGCTTTTGTATTTATGACAAAGTAAAAAATATCCTTTTCTGTAGCCGTGATCGATTTGGTGTAAAACCGTTGTATTTTTTGAACAATGAGAATTCATTTGTATTTGGATCAGAAATAAAGCAGCTTTTACCATTTTGCTCTGAGCGAAAGGCGAATAAACAGATCTTGCTGGATTATCTTGTCCTAGGATATGAAGACCATTGCAATGAAACGTTTTTCGAAGGAATTTATAAGTTAGAACAAGGTTCAAATCTCATTTATGATCTAAGTGAACATACTTTTGAGATCAGTCCATATTATGAGCTGAATGTTCGGAATGAATTGAGAGTATTGGACGAGGAAAAGGCGATCAATACTTATCGCGAATGTTTGAAGGATGCGGTTAAATTGCGCATGCGAAGTGATGTAGAGGTGGGAACATGTTTGAGTGGTGGATTAGACAGTAGCGCGGTCACCTCTATTTCTGCAGAAATTCTAAGAAAGGACTCCAACCGAAAGATCAAAGCGATTCATGCCAGAGTGAATAAGAAATCGATCGATGAAAGTTCCTTTGCTAAAAAAGTATCAGAATTCTGCGACACGGATCTGGTGATGGTAGAACCGGTTGAAGAGGACTTTATTTCATCCATTGACGAGGTGATCAGAGTTCAAGAAGAGCCATTTGGAAGCCCGTCTGTTTTCCTCCAATACTTTGTAATGAAGAAGGCAAGAAAAATGAATTGTCTCGTTATGTTGGATGGTCAGGGAGGCGATGAAACATTATTGGGTTATGAGCGCTATTATCCTGCTTATCTAATGCAGCTAAGAGGATTGAAAAAAGTCCGGGGTTTTCTTCAATCATCTGAAAACTCAAAGCTTTCTAAGTCACAATTGATAAAGTATTACCTGTATTTCACAAATTACAGGATCCGATTGAAGAAGTTAAAACAACGAAACAATTTCCTGAAAAAGGATATCCTTGAAAAGTTTAGTTCGGAACTACTGAAAGAAGTTTCATCGAGCTATTTGGACATTTTGAAGCTCCAGAAGTTAGAGATCAAATACACACAATTACCGCATCTATTGCGTTATGAGGATAGAAATTCTATGGCACATTCAGTTGAATCGAGATTGCCATTTTTAGATTATCGCTCAGTAGAGACGGCAATTTCGTTGCCAAATGAATTTAAGATCAATAAGGGGTGGACCAAGAATCTGTTGAGAAATGCGGTATCGCCATTTCTGCCAAAGGAGGTGGTTTGGAGAAAGGATAAACTTGGATTCAATGCACCTGAGGAAGAATGGCTGGCAAGGATTGATGATCAGATCAGTAATGCTACCAAGAATTCCGAAATTCTGAAAGAGTTGATCGATTTCAGTAAGCTGGATCTGAAGAATATGGACATCCGCACGAAATGGCGTCTTTTCAATATTGCAAAATGGGAGAAGATCTATAAAGTTCAACTTTGAAAACCATTGATTTATTTGTGGAAAACAAGAAAATGAATAAACCCAATAAAATAAAAGTTGCTCACCTCACCAGTGCGCATCCTCACACGGATATTCGTATTTTTCATAAGCAATGCCTTTCACTGTGCAAGGAGGATTATGATGTTTATCTCATTGCGACAAAAAGTGAAACGCAATTGCTGAACGGAGTTCACATTATTGGGGTTGAACGCAAAGGTAAGGGTCGTTTCAGCAGGATGATCAATACAACTAGAGAAGTATATAGAAAGGCTCTCGAATTGGACGCAGATGTTTATCATTTTCATGATCCTGAATTACTCCCATATGGATTAAAATTGGCGAGAAAAGGTAAAAAAGTGATCTACGACGCCCACGAAGATCTTCCTAAACAGATCATGGATAAACATTGGATCCCTTCAGTTTTCCGTGGTTTGATCTCAAGACTCTTTAGATTTTTTGAAGGCTATGTGGCTAAACGAATTGCAGGGGTGATCAGTGTCAACGAGCCAATTTGTGATCGTTTCAAAAGGCATAATGTAAATGTTGAGCAGATTGCCAACTATCCCCTGATAAATGAAGTTCTTCAATTGGATGGAGATACTGTCAAAATACCCGGACAGGTCTGTTATGTCGGAGGTCTGTTCCCAACACGCGGGATCAAAGAGATCGTTCAGGCTATGGAATCGGTGAACTCAAGACTAGTGCTTGCCGGTAACTTCGTGCCTGCTTCCTTTGAAGAAGAGGTGCGCAAGTTGAAAGGTTGGGAAAAAGTTGATTTCCGTGGCTATATTGACAGAGACGAGATCATGCAGATTCTCTCTGCTTCAGAAGTTGGCTTAGTCACATTACATCCTACAAGAAGTTACCTTGAAGCACTGCCGATAAAAATGTTCGAGTATATGTCTGCTGGAACTCCGGTTCTTGCATCGGATTTTCCTCTGTGGAGAGGTATCATTGAAGATGCAAAATGCGGTGTTTGTGTTGATCCGATGGATCCTTCAGCCATAGCAAAGGGCATTGAATTCGTGCTTTCAGATAAAGCCAGAGCATCCGAAATGGGAGAAAACGGCAAAAAAGCCTTTAGAGAGAAATACAATTGGTCGATCGAAGAACAAAAACTTTTCGCATTCTACAGAAAACTGTTGAATTAATGACTAAAGGCTTAAACTATAGCGAAATCTATCACTGGTACATTGGCTTGACTGCCGCGGTACTTTGCTTTTCCCAGAAATTATCGGTTCTAATGATCATTGGTCTCTTTCTGATGGTGGTTTCTGGTATTCTACTTAAAAAACTACAGTTTCGTCTCGCAGTGCCAAGTATGTTGTTAATGTCTCTTTATGTAGCGTATCTGATCGGAATGATCTTTACCGAAAACATGGCATTAGCAAGATTGTATGCTGAAAACAAGATTTCCTTTTTTCTTTTACCGCTGCTATTCTCCTTTGTCCCTCGGTTCAAGGTTAAAGTTAGTGGTTTAGCCATGGGACTCTGCATTGGTATTACTGTTGCCTTTTTCATTGGTGTTTGGAACGTATTTTTTTCAGAGTCAGTTCAGGGGATTCAGTTCACAAGTGTTCATATTTCACCTTTACATCATCCAACGTATATGGCGATGTTCTCTACCATCTCACTTTTTGGAGCTTGGTGGAATTACTATAAAAAAGAACCTTATTTCAAGCTGAAATGGATAGTTCCTTATTCCTTAATGGCCCTGATATTGATCATCTTGTGTCTTGCTCTATCAGGAATTATATATATGTTCATACTTTTTTCAGTTCTTACACTGGTCTTTGTCTGGCATAAATTCAGCCGTATCGTTTTTTATCTTTTATGTCTTGGGGTTCCATTGATCTTTTTCCTGATTTTCAATTATACTCCGGGACTGAAGGAAGATGTAGCCTACACAACCAATTCACTTTCTATGTTCATAGAGGACCCAGATAATTTTGTGAAATCCAAAACTCAATATAAAACGGGTAACGAGACCAGAATGATCATGTGGACGGTTACACTTCAGGAAATTTTGGATCATCCGCTTGGTGTGGGTACCGGTAATGTGGATCAGCATCTGAGTGAACGATTGAGTTCAAAAGGACAAATGGTTCTCGCTCAAAAGGATGACAAAGGTGGGATTGCATTCAATCCCCACAATCAATTTCTTCAAACTACCTTGGAAATCGGATTAATTGGTGGTGGATTATTGATCGCCTGGATCCTTTCTCTTTTAATGATCGCAATTAGGAACAGGGACCTATGGTTGACGGTCATTGTTACATGTTTTGCCTTCAATTCGCTCTTTGAGTCTGTTTTGCAGCGCCAAAGTGGAATTATTTTCTTCACTTTTGTACTTTCATTTTATATCCTCTCTTTACCGATTGGTAAAAGAGTCGAAAATAATCTTAGCGAAGGATGAACATCTGGATCATAAATCAATATGCCGGTTCCCGGATCCATGGAATGAATTTCAGATCGTGGTATTTTGCCAATGAAATGAAAAAGGCAGGCCATGAACCTCATGTGATCTCCGCATCTTTCTCACATTTGTATCATAAACTTCCTGAGGTTAAAGGAAAATTCACGCACGAATCGGTTGAAGGAATTCCGTATACCTGGGTGAAGGTGCGAAGCTATAACGGTTCTCAAAGTGTAGGACGCGTGTTAGTTATGATCCAGTTCATGTTACGACTTTTTTCTTTTCCGAAGAAGGAGTTGAAGAGGCCGGATGTGATCATGGTGTCTTCCTTGTCTCCGTTTCCAATCTTGAATGCTTGGATATGGAGCAAACGTTATAAGGCCAAACTGGTCTTTGAAGTAAGGGATATCTGGCCACTTTCGCTGATCGAGATCGGTGGAATGTCGCGCTTTCATCCTTTGGCTATGTTTTTTGGCTTTTTTGAGCGATTCGCCTATAGGAAAGCTGATAAAGTGATATCATTATTGCCAAAAGCCAACGAACACATGATCTCAAAAGGAATGAAAGCTGAGAAATTTGTCTACGTTCCAAATGGTTTTGATCCGGAGGAGCTCGCGAAATCTCAGCCCTTGCCCAACGATTTCATTTCCTATATACCAAAAGATAAATTCATAGTTGGATATGCAGGGAGCCTGGGAGCCGCAAATGCAATGGAATATCTTATTGAAGCAGCAGGGAAATTGGAAGATGAAAATGGAATTTGTTTTGTAATTGTAGGAAAAGGTCAACACAAACCGGACCTTATGAAAAAGGCAGGAAAGAATGTTGTGTTCCTGGATCCTGTTGGAAAAGACCAGGTGCAGTCTGTACTGTCGTATTTCAATGTATGTTATATCGGCTGGCATAACCATAGCATATATCGTTTTGGTATCAGTCCCAACAAGGTGTTTGATTACATGTTTGCAGCAAAGCCGATTGTTCATTCTGTAAACGCAGGTAATGATCTGGTAGCTGATGCCAAAGCTGGATTCTCTATTCCTGCAGAAGATCCGCAATTGATTGCCGAAACCATTCGAAAAGTTGCAAATATGCCGGAAGAAGAACTAAAACGTTTGGGTCAGAATGGAAGAAAGTTCGTAGAAGAGTTCCACACTTATGAAAAATTGACGGCAAAACTTTTGAAAGAGATCCTATGAATTTTGTTTGGCCTCCTGTATTCTACCTAACAATTGCCTTTGTACTTTTTACGACGCTTTTGGTGTATTTGAGGTTGGCAAGGAAATATTCTTTGTTCGATACTCCTAATGAAAGGAGTTCTCATTCTCACATCACGATCAGGGGAGGCGGGGTGATCTTTTTGATAGGTGTTATCCTGTATCTATTCTTCTCCGGAGGGCAATACTTGACCATAATGTTGGGCGCCCTGACCTTGGGATTCATAAGTTTCATCGATGATGTAAAGAACCTCTCAGCAAAATTGCGTTTGGCCCTCCATTTTATTGTGATCCTGGTCATGTTGCATGATCTTGGCCTGTTGTATTTCAACTGGATCTTACCCTTCGTTCTGTTTTTTGTCCTTTGGTTGATGAATGCCTATAATTTCATGGATGGAATAAATGGGATCACTTTTATGAATACACTGAGTCACTTAATTGCCTTGTCTTTCGCGGCTTGGTTGACGGGCTTTGTTGATCTCAATCTACTCGTTCTGCTGATCATCGCTAATCTGGTTTTCGGCTTTTTCAATTTCCGTAAAAGGGCGATCTGTTTCCTTGGAGACGTTGGTTCAATACCACTTGGATTTCTTCTTATCTCCTTTACTTTTTTGTTGATCATGTATACAAAGTCATTAGACTCATTGGTGTTTTTTGCGCTATATATGATCGATTCGGGTTGGACCATCGCCCAAAGGATCCTGAATAAGGAGAATATCCTGAAGCCGCATCGTAAACATTTGTACCAGATCCTGGCAAATGAATACGGCATAGGGCACCTTACAGTATCCAGCACTTATTTTGTTATTCAGATGCTCATCAATTCAGGCTATTTTATAGTAGGTGATAAATTAGGAAGCAACTGGTATTTTGTATGGACAATAACCAGTTTGAGTATCATCTACATTGTATTGAAATATTACTTGATCAAGGGTTCTCATAAAGCTGAACAGCTTGACTGATCTCTTCCGGAGTCATGTAGGTATATTCCTTGAACTTTTTGTAGGATACGGAAGCCTTTGAGTCTTGATGTAAAAATACAGACCAAACATAAAGTTCTCTACCCAAGCCTCTTTTTATGGTGGCCAGATCGATAGCTCTTTCGAATTGTGCCTTTTTTTTCCTGCTCAAGTAAGCGGCTCCCCGCCCAAGGATATGAAAAGGCCTTGTATCCAAGTAGTCAATGAAATGACAGAATTCGTGACCAAAAACTCCAACTTTTGCCGAGTCCGGGATGTCGTTGTAATGGATCACACTATCTTTTTCTGTGTTGTTGATGCGCACGATAAAACGGTAATTTTTCTTTCTCCGAAAGATCAAGGATCCGACCGTTGGGCGGGCATTCATGGTAGTCCCTATGCGTTTGAATTTCACTTCGATCGAAGTGTTATATAATTCTGGGAAATGCGTAAGAGCATGAGAAAAAGGTTCGATAACCGAATCAGGTATTTTTTTGTTTTTCAAGATCACCCTTCTCATTGAGTCGCTTAATTTAGGGTGCGTCTCTTGACTTAGGGCAACGTTGCTATTTGACAAAGCAACGAACCAAAACAAGAATGCTACTTTTAAGTATTTGGTTATCAATACCTGATAAACAGGTTTAATAATTTTCTTGAAAAATCGTACTGACATGATGGTCGTTCAATCTTTTACGAAGCCAATTATTGATTTTTTTTCGTTCCTCAACACCGATGAATTCTGAACTTTTAAGAAGGATCAGATTTGTTTTGACCGAGGTTGAGTCGCCATAAATGTAGGTTTCTGAGTAAGAACAATTGGTGATTGTCGGATAGAAAGTTTTGAGTTCCTCCAATAGCGTCTTTCCTGTTTCCGGAATCTTTTTGTAGTGTAATAATTCAGCCTCTTTCGATTTTAAATCCGAATTCAACATTCCTACTTCACCTTTTAATTTGTCAAGCTCGGCAATCCCACTTTTTGAATTGAAAGATAAACCTTGCTCTATTTCTATGGAAGGGTGGTCGATATGGAAATTTTTTGATTGGTTTTTGATCGCTTCTTTTTGTTTAGAGCTCAGATTTGCTCCCCCGTAGATGAGCTTTATATGTTTATTGTCAGGATCGATCTCATGATGTAATAGATAATTACCGTCGTATACACTTACGCTGTTAACGTAACTCTTACTGTTCTCGAGAAATTTTTCCTTTTGAACGAGGCGATACCCAAAATAAATACTGGGAAATAGGATCAATAGGATAATCACTGAGATCCATTGATTGATTCTCCTTTTTTGCTTTTCCTCTATATCGGTTCTTATTGGAAAATTCAATAATTGCGAGACTACAACGGATGAAAGAGCAATGAAGACTGTGTTGATAGTGAAAAGGTAAAAGGCTCCAAAAAAGAACTGGAATTGTCCCGTTGCCAGGCCATAACCAGCCGTGCATAGTGGAGGCATTAAGGCAGTGGCAATTGCCACACCGGGAATTACATTTCCTTTTTGTTTTGTGGAAAGGGCTATTATTCCCGCAAGGCCACCAAATAAAGCGATCAAAACGTCATAAATACTCGGACTTGTTCGGGCCAGTAGTTCCGAATGTGCTGTTGATATCGGACTAAGTGCAAAATATGCTGTGGACGCTGTTAAACTAACAAGGACAGCAAAAGAAAAGTTCTTTACAGCTCGTTTAAAGAGCATCATATTGTAGGTTGCAATACTATATCCCATACCATTTATGGGTCCCATTAATGGAGAGATCAACATGGCACCTATGATCACGGCTGGTGAATTCATGTTAAGTCCAACAGATGCCACAACGATTGCGAACATAAGGATCCATAAATTGGTACCCTTAAATTCGGTGTCTTTCAGGATCGTGTCATGAATCTTATCAACCTCTTCAAGGTCGTTTTCCAGATTGAAATATTCAAGGATATTTCTTATGGGTCCTTTTCCTCTCATTTTAAACGATATCGCTCCTAAAATAAGGAAAAATGATTGTGATATCTAATTAGTGGATGAGAAATGCGAGAGAACAACCAATAAAAATGCTCAGGAGTTTGAGCAGATTGAACTTGTGGTTCTCAGAAGTCTCAAAAATTATGGTAGTAGAGATATGAAGGAACATTCCAACTACTATTGCCAAAACCACGTGATAATCCAGTCCAAACTGGCCGGGAGGCGTCAATAATCCGATCACAACGCCAAGAGGAGTCATTATTCCGAATAACAATAGTACCAACCAAGCTCTGAATTCGCTTAGTTTGGTGTTGACAAGCAAAGTCATTAAAGCAATGGCCACCGGCAATTGATGGAAAAGGATTCCCAGCAGAAGTGAATTGTCATCTCCTCCATGATCATGATGATGGTGGTGAGAAGACAAAACCTCGTGTCCCATCAATTGATTACCCAGTGGAATGCCCTCTATGATCGAATGCACCGAAAGCGATAAGAAAAGTCCCCAAGGCATATTCTGACCTTTATGAACATGAACGTGACCATGCTCGATCCCACCCGAAAAGAACTCAAGTAGCAACTGGATCAAAAAACCAAGTAAAATGTAGACTCCTATAGATGCTGATGCCTCATGATAAAGATCCGGAATGAAATGCGTAAAGGCTATTGCGAGTAAGAATCCTCCACTAAAGGCTAAAAGAAGCTTAATGATCTGTGCTTTATTGGTTTGGCGCAGGTAACTTACGAAGAAGCCCCCCAGAGCTACCGATAGGATCAAACTTGAAAGGACTACAAAAATTTCCATTAGCAACGAGAAGCAATTATGATCAATCGATCTGAATTATTAGCGTCGAAGGCGTTCAATTCAAAGTCTCCAAAGGTATGAAGAATATCAAAACCGGCCTCAGCCAGCAAACTACTGAAATCATCCAGTTTCAAACTCTGAACTCTTTCCGTAAAATGATAAGAATTCCCCTGGTCTGTAAATCGTATGTCTTTATATATGTGCTGACCGTCGGAATATCTTTCTATATTGAAAGTCACCCCATCAATCGTCTTGCTTTCATTAGGGATTAAAGTTCGAATGACTTTCTCTGCATTCATGAAGTCTATTACCAGAATCCCTTGAGGAAGCAACATCGAATGAATCGATTCCAATACTTTGAGATTATCTTTTTTAGAATCGAAATACCCGAAACTGGTGAATAGATTAAAAATACAATTGAATTGATGTCCTTCCAGAGGTTCTCTCATGTCGTGAACGGTGAACTGTAAACGATCGTTCGAAAAACGAGAGGCTTCAGCTATACTCTGAGGCGAAAGATCGGCCCCAAGAACTTTATAGCCCAATTTGTTTAGCATGAGCGCATGACGCCCTTTACCGCAGGCAAGATCTAGTAACTGAGAATTAGGGTCGATCTTTAAAAAGGAACACAGACGTGTAATGAATTTTTCTGCCTCCTCATGATCCCGATGTTTGTAAAGTATATGATAATAAGGAGTATCAAACCATTCTGCAAACCATTCTTTTTTTTCCATGACCCCAAATATAACTAATCCCCAAACAGGAATAGGGGTCAATAGTTCGATCTGTTATCCAAGTTTCATGAAATATTGGATGCTAAATGTGCTATTTGATTATATTTGTTCAACTTACGCCCATGTCACTGGTTAACGTCTACAATTTATACAGGACCATGGAGGAGGAACATGTTATCCTTTCCTTCAAGGGAGTTGTCACGGCTGAACTTTTAACTTCAGTGCTGCACATCATGGAATCTAAAATGGAATCCATGCAGGAATCACCTAAGACACGTAAGAAAGTTTTCAATGTTCTGGTGGAATGTTTACAAAACCTTTATCATCATGTAGATGAGAACGAACCTCAGGATATTGAACGACGTTCTGCACTTGTAATGATCTCAAAACAGGATGGAAAGTTTATGATCAGGACAGGGAATTACATTGATAATGACAAAGCAGAGGATCTGAAGGATAAACTGGAAAAGATCAATTCTATGGATAAAGAGGATCTGAGACAGTATTATCAGGACAGTCTTGAATCGTCAATGATCAGTACAAAAGGAACCGCAGGTCTTGGTATGATTGATATTGCGCGAAAGTCAGGAAATAAACTGGATTTTGAATTTTTGAGAGTTAACAGTGAATTGAGCTTTTTTTGTTTGAATGTTAAAATTGATTAGAAGAGTATGATAGCAACGTTGAATTTGGAGTCATCGGCAAAAACGCCATCCGTTAGTTTTGATGGAGCAACTGGAAAACTGGAGTTGAGAGGACGTTCCATACCTGAGAACTCTATTGAGTTCTATAAACCTCTCAACGATTGGATCGAAGAATATGGGCAGTCACCACTCGAAGTGACAGAGGTCGATATTAAGTTGGAATATTTCAATACTTCTTCATCAAAATGCATTTTGGACCTTTTCAAGAAACTGGAAAAGCTGAACGGCGAGCAGACGGAAGTGCGTGTGAACTGGTATTTTGAAGAGGATGACGAAGATATGCAGGAGGCAGGAGAGGACTATCAGGCGATCATTAAGCTTCCTTTCAACATGATCGAAGTCGAAGAGATCTGATTTGAAAACCATCGGTCTGACAGGGGGAATAGGTTCCGGAAAAACGATCGTTGCCAGAATTTTAGAAGCAATGGGTTATCCGGTGTATTATTCCGACCTCCGCTCAAAACAGTTGACAAACGAAAACACCTTGATCAGGGAAGGTTTGATCACTCTTTTCGGGTCTGAAGTATACGATGACGGTGAATTGAATCGCACTTTTCTTGCCGAAAAGATCTTCAATGATGACTCCCTTCGAATGAAGGTGAATGACCTGATACACCCGGTCGTAAGAAATGATTTCGAGTTGTGGAGAGCAGGCCGAACAACTTCAATTGTTTTTAATGAAGCTGCGATTCTCTTTGAGACCGGAGCCTTTAAACGCTTTGATAGTAATGTTTTGGTTGTTGCACCTAAAGAGCTTCGTATAAAAAGAGTAATGGCAAGGGACTTCGTCAAAAAAGAGGAAGTAGAGCTTAGAATTTCAAAACAATGGTCCGACGATAAAAAGATCGACCTTGCTGATTTTGTTATTGTGAATGACGATCATAAACCTTTGATCGATCAAGTTGAAAAAATGCTTGAGAAATTGAGTTGATCTCTTTTATTTCAATTCTTCGTAATCGTCGAAATCATTCTCTTTTTTCTCCTTTCTGTAATATGCCCCACTGTTGATCTCCATAAAGGCTTTTCCAGACAGCAAGTACATAAAGGAATTGAACAGCCGGATCAGAATGCTGATCATAAAGAAGAAACCAATCACTTTAAAGATAAATCCAAACACCGGTGTATCTTCTATGTTCAGAATACTTTCATGAAACCAGATCGACGCCGGATTACTGGCCCATTCAGGAAAGAAAATGAAAAGGACGAACAAAGCAATTGAGGTGGTGATCACAAGTATTTCAGCTCTTAGATCGAAATTAGATCGCATATTCATGAACGAATTCCCCATCACTTGAAACATGGCTTGCTGTTGCTGCTTATTTTGAAGTTTCCCAATGAAATACATGAGCAGCACGAGTGTTGTGACGACCAGATGATATTGTGAGATCTCTGATCCCGAGATATCGAGACAGAACAAAAATGCTACGTCAACAAGGAAGATATATTTGATAAACTTCACAATATACTCCTCAGGCATTGTGCGGGGCCTTCCGCTTCTGAGGAGAGTAAGACCGATCTCAAAAAGTCCGAATAGAAATCCGAAGATAGCAAAAACCACCCCTAGTCTGAAGATAAAGTTTAATAGTTCCATGCTGTAAAATTCGCTATTTTTCTGGACTTATTGAATCTTCGTCTATTGGATGCTTTTCACTATTTTTGAATTTCATCAAATAACGATATGAAAAAAATTCTCTTTTCCACCTTATTGATCCTTCTGACTGTTGTAAGATCACATGCAGAAGAAGGAATGTTGATCCCTTCATTGATTGCGGCTTTTGAATCTGACATGAAGGCTAAAGGAATGAAATTGACCGCGAATGACATTTACAGTGTGAACAATTCCAGTCTTAAAGATGCCATTATGCATTTTGGTGGAGGTTGTACGGCTGAACTGGTTTCGTCAAAAGGGTTGCTTCTAACCAATCACCATTGCGGATATTCACAAATTCAGTCCCATTCATCTCTTGAAAAGGATTACCTGAAGTACGGATTTTGGGCTAAAAATTTGTCTGAAGAATTACCAAATCCTGGCTTGTCAGCTTCGCGAATTGTTCGTATTGATGATGTTACCACATCAGTACTTTATGGGGTTGAAGGAAAGATAAACGACCGGAATCCGCAGATCAGAGCTAACATTGAAAAGCTGATCAAAGATGCAATAGCGGGGACGCATTACGAAGCAGAGATCAAGCCTTTTAACTATGGAAACGACTATTACATCATTGTTAAGGAAGTGTTCAAGGATGTGAGACTGGTAGGGACACCACCAAATTCTATAGGAAAGTTCGGTGGTGATACGGATAATTGGGTTTGGCCCCGTCATACTGGAGATTTTTCTGTTTTCCGTATTTACGCAGGTCCCGGGAATAAGCCGGCGGAGTTTTCTGATAAGAATACTCCCTATGAGCCAATCCATTTCCTAAAGATTTCATTCAAGGACAGAAAGCAGGGTGACTTCACGATGGTTTATGGTTTTCCTGGTACTACAGAGCAACACGTTTCTTCAGCCTATTTGAAATTCATTATGGAAAATGAACGCCCAGCAAGAATTCGTATGCGTGAAAAGTCACTTAGTGTTATCGATGCGGCGATGAGGTCTTCAGATGAGATCAGGATCAAGTATTCGGCAAAACAGGCTAGTATTGCCAATGCATACAAAAAATGGATCGGTCAAATTGACGGGTTGAGAAGAATGGATGCGGTTACCGTTAAACAGAAGTATGAAACAGATTATATCGCTATGGCGATGTCAAAACCTGAATGGAAAGAACAGTATGCCGGTCTGGTCGATAAAATGAACAATCTTGTCAAAAATGAAATAAGTTACGAGTTCCAGTATGCCATGGGGATCGAGTATTTGTACGTGGGACCTGAAATGTATAAACTGGCTCGGAACATCGATGATCTGGTGAAGAACTACGATACATACGCGGAAAAAGGTACGCTCAATTCAACGATCGACAAGTTGATCAAAGGAGCCGATGGATTTTTCAAAAATTATGATGCGGGGGTTGACCAGAAGATCTTTGAGTTGTTGACCAAAGAATACCTTGATCAGGTTGAGTTCTACAGCACTCTTAAAAATACTCCTCAATTTGATGTGAATGCCTTGTCTAAAGCGATCTACAGTAAGTCAATACTGACCAACAAGGATAGATATATCAGCTTTCTTAAGGGGATGAAGAAGTCATCCTTGAAAAAAGTGATGAAGGATCCGGGATACAAGCTGTACTTGAGCTTCTTTACTTACTTCAAGGATACTGTGCTTCCTTTCTATTATGGCGTCAATGAAACCATGACCGACCTTCTTAAAAAGTATGTAGAAGGTAAATATGAGATGTTCCCGGATAACAAGCATTGGGCTGATGCAAACAGTACTTTACGCGTTACCTATGGACAGCTGGAAGGCTCTGAGCCTGCGGATGGTATGAGATATACAGAACATACAACTTTGGATGGAATCGTTGCAAAATACAATACCGGAAATCCGGATTTCGAATTGTTACCTCGAATGTTGGAATTGCACCGAAAGAAGGAGTACGGCAAATATGCACAGGAGGGTGAGTTATGGGTTTGTTTTACTGGATCGAATCACACAACAGGCGGGAATTCCGGTTCTCCGGTAATTGATGCCAACGGTCACTTGATGGGCTTGAATTTTGACCGTACCTGGGAAAGTACCATGAGTGACTATATGTTTGATACTTCTCGTTGTAGAAATATAGTGGTAGATATCCGATATGTCATGTGGGTAATGGATGTCTATTCCGGCGCAGGACACCTGGTTGATGAAATGGTTCTGGTAACAGAGTAGTAACATTGACTTTTACCTCAAATGATGGGACGAACGATAATAACATCGCTTTTCTGTCTTGTTGTAACTTTGTCATTTACACAAGAGGGGCGACACGATGATCAGGAATTGTTTCGGTCTTTTGGGGAGGATTTCCTTTGGGGTACTTCTTGTTCTGCCTATCAGATCGAGGGCGCATGGAACATTGATGGAAGAGGACCTTCGGTCTGGGATACTTTTTCACAGGAAAAAGGCAATATTCACAACAACGAGAACGGAAATGAAGCTGTTGACTTTTACCATCGGTATAAAGAAGATATCCGACTACACAAAGAGTTAAATTTCACAGTTTTTCGATTTTCGATCTCTTGGTCTCGTATTCTCCCAAATGGTATAGGTGAGATCAATCAAAAAGGAATCGAGTTTTACCACAATGTAATTGATGAATGTAAGCGTCAGGGTGTTGAGCCATGGATCACACTTTATCACTGGGATTTGCCGCAGGAGTTGGAGGATCGGGGAGGTTGGGTGAATAGAGAAGTCGTACAGTGGTTTCAGGAATTTACTGCACTTTGTGCGAGGGAATATGGATCTAAAGTTAAGAACTGGATGATCTTTAATGAACCAGCGGCTTTTGTTGGATTAGGTTATTTAATTGGATATCATGCTCCTGGAAAGAGGGGTGTTTCCAAATTTTTACGAGCAGCTCATCATACCAATCTGGCAATGGCGGAAAGCGGAAGAACGATCCGCTCAGTAGTTCCGGATGCCAGGATTGGAACGAATTTTTCCTGTTCGTCGGTACAACCGTTTAAAGGAAGGGAGAAGCATTCTAAAGCTGTTAAGCGATTAGATGCTATGTTGAACAGAATGTTCATTGAGCCTTCTTTAGGTATAGGTTATCCTGAAAAGGATTTTCCAATGTTAAAAGGTATGCGTAAATACATGTCTGAAGGTGACATGGAGAAGCTGAAATTTCAGTTTGACTTTATCGGTTTACAAAATTACTTCCGTGTGGTTGTAAAGAGAAGCTTTTTCATTCCCTTCGTTTGGGCCAAGCAAGTTAGCGCAGAAAAACGCGATGTCCCTGTCAATGAAATGGGTTTTGAAGTATACCCTGAGGGGATCTATCTTGTATTAAAGCAGTTTTCAAAGTTCGAAGGTATCAAAGAACTCATCATTACGGAGAACGGAGTATGCTACAAAGATGAATTGGTTGATGGTAAGATTCACGATAAGGAAAGGATCCAATTCTTCCGGGATTATTTGGAGTACGTATTGAAAGCGAAAAACGAAGGCGTTCCCGTTAAAGGATATTTTGTTTGGAGTCTGACTGACAACTTTGAATGGAGTGAGGGCTACAAGCCTCGTTTTGGTTTGGTTTACGTCGACTATAACGATCAAAAAAGATACATCAAAGATTCGGGATTGTGGTTTAAACAAAACTTACACCTGCAATATCAGGCTCCTTCAACGATCGAAAGATAGAAAAAGCGACCCTGGAGTCGCTTTTTCATCAATGTTATCTTCTTAGATGTGTAGAGCTCGTTTATCTGTCGCGTCAAGAGCTGCCTCCTTTACACCTTCCGAGTAGGTAGGGTGGGGATGGCAAATACGAGCAATGTCTTCTGCAGATGCTCGGTATTCCATTGCTACAACCGCTTCCATGATCAGGTCTGCTGCTCGCGGAGCGATCATGTGCACTCCTAAGACTTCATCAGTAGTCGCATCTGCAAGGATCTTGATCAATCCCTGAGTATCCATGCTTGCTCTTGCACGTCCTAATGCTTTAATCGGGAATGAGCCGACTTTGTAATTGGCTCCGGATGCTTTCAGTTCTTCTTCTGTTTTTCCAACAGCGGCAACTTCAGGCCATGTGTATACAACTCCAGGGATCAGATCGTAATTCATATGTGGTTTCTGACCTGCAATGTATTCTGCTACAAAAACACCTTCTTCTTCTGCCTTGTGTGCGAGCATTGCACCTCGAACCACATCTCCAATTGCGTATATGTTCGGGACACTTGTTTGCAAATGATCGTTTACATCGATCTGGCCCCTTTGATTCACTGATAGGCCTGCAGCAGATAGATTTAATCCTTCAGTAAAAGGTTTTCTACCCACCGCGACAAGGCAGTAATCCGCTTCGAAGCTAACTTCCTCTCCTTTTTTGTTCAAAGCTGTCAGAAGGACAGATTTCCCTTTGTTTTCAACTTTTTGAACTCGGTGTTCAAAGTTGAATTTGAATCCTTCTTTCTTCAATACTTTGATCAACTCCTTTCCAAGCGCACCGTCCATTGTAGGGATTATTGTAGGTGCAAATTCAATCACCTCAATTTGTGAACCCAGTCTTGCGAAAACTGATCCAAGCTCAAGACCAATAACCCCACCACCAATGACAAGCATCTTTTTTGGGATCTCCTTCATGTTCAGAGCTTCAGTGGATGTAATTATTCTTTTCTTGTCAGGCTCCATACCAGGGAAGAAGTTTGGTTTTGAGCCTGTTGCGATGATAATGTTCTTTGAAGACAAAAGTGTCTCCTTGCCATCGTTTCCAAGTACTTTAACTGTATTCTTATCAACGAATGAACCAATACCTTCATATACGTCGATCTTGTTTTTGTCCATTAGGAATTTGACACCGGCACATGTTTGAGAAACCACTTCGTTCTTTCTCTTGACCATTTGATCTATGTTCGGTTTAACCCCTTTCAATTCGATTCCGTGCTCACCAAAATTGTGAACAGCATTGTGGTAATGTTCTGAACTGTCAAGGAGTGCCTTTGACGGAATACAACCCACATTAAGACAGGTTCCACCAAGTGTGGAATACTTTTCAATTATTGCAGTTTTCATTCCAAGTTGTGCACAACGGATGGCAGCAACATATCCTCCGGGACCAGATCCGATTATGGTTATATCATATGAGCTCATTGGTATTTTTTTGAGTGTACACAAATGTAGAATTTATCTGACAAATCTCTTTGATTTTGAGATGAAATGAAACAAAAAAGGGCTGTCATTGACAGCCCTTTTCTATTTAATATTCAAAATCACATTTTAATGAACTTAGCAGTTTCATTCTGCTTTCCAGCGTTGAACTTCACAATGTAAGTTCCATTTGGAAGATCATTTCCATCAATTGTGATGTTCTGAGCTCCTGCTGACATGTTCTTTCTTGTTATCGTCTTAACAAGGATTCCTGACACAGAATAAACGTTTACAGTAACTGTAGATGTTTCAGCCAGATTGAATGTAAGCGTTGTATTATCTGTAGTAGGGTTAGGGAATGTCTTCAGCTTAGTCTTAATAGCATCAGTTGAAGAGTTGCTTCCGTTTCCACCTTCATTGATTCCAAGGTAAGCAGCAGAACTCCAGATTCCGCGACCATAAGTACCAGCATAGATCTCACCCGGACGACGGTTGCCCTCATCCCAACTTCTCCATGACTGACGTACTTCATAAACCGGTGTACCCTCGAAACCTGCAGAAGCATTTGACCAAGTTGCACCTCCATTCTCAGTTACCCATACACCGCTTGATGTACCTGCAACAATGATATCTGGATCGTTTCTGTCAATAATTCCGTCATACGCTGCAATTCCAGGTGTAGTGATCGCAGGAAGATTCGTCCAAGATGGCACCGCTGCTGTAGCGTTCAATGAACGTCTGTTTGTTCCACCAAATCCTGCGAACAATACCACGTCATCCTCGTTGTTAGGGTTAACTGCAAGTCCTTCGAAGTTGTTTGTGATGATCTTAGTGGCAGTAGTGAAAGTTGGAGGAGTAGCCACCGGAGTACCTACGTATCCTACCTTCTGTTTAAAGTTAGGATCAGATGTATAAACTTCTCCTAATCCGTCAATTCTCCAAACACCGTTTCCTGAACTTACGTACATGTGGTTAAGGTCACGTGAGAATTCGATGTCAACGTTATTGAACGTACCACCACCAATACCTCTTGCAATATTTACCCAAACCGGATCCTGAACTGAAAGCCTTAGTGCATTTCTTGTACCCCAAAGTTCACCACCATTCGCGTTTACGTACATCACGAACCATGATTGATAAGGATCTTGTACTCTCAAAGTATCCCAAGGAATATTATAAACAACAGTTTCATTACCCATTGAATAGATCTCTCCAGTGAAAGGATTTTGTCCGTAATAGTGGCTGTAAGTTCCTAAACTCTCAACAACTACAGTATCAGCACCGCTTGGGAAATCAACCAACAAGGTGTCTCCTACAAGCGGTGGGTTCTGTCCAGAAGCCGAGGCAAATGGTGTCCAAGTATAGTTTCCAAGGAATACAGTTTGATCGTTAAGAGCGTTCACAACTGAAACATCTGTCGTAGTTAACGAAGGATCGTAGTACAACGTATCTGTGAAATATAAAGCTACCGGTGTTGTATAAGACATTGAATCACCCGTTGCCAAACTTGGGATCTTGATAGTCGATCCGGCTGCATAGTTTTGAGTTGGAATGAACGTAACTGAATCTTCAGAGTTCAAGTCATAATATTCGGCCAAAACAAATTCAGTGTGGAAAGGGTGGAAAGTACCTGAGGTTCCTGCAGGGTCATAAGTACCAGGGAATACAGGTACAAATGAACTCCACGTCTGACCTTTGTCGCCTGATCTTGAAATCGTGTTGTAATAAACAGATGAGAACATCACGCTTGGGTTGTAGAATGAAATCTCACATTCGAAACCGTCACCTCCGTTTACTTCACGGTATTCAAGTTCGTCCGCAATTGGATCATTCCAGTTGTTGTCGTTATAAAGCGTACCATTATCCTGAGTACCTCCCATTAATGAGCCATCACGGTCGTAAGCGATACCATAGAACTGAGTTACATTGTAGCCACGGTTTGCAGGATACCATGTCTGACCGTAATCGTCAGTGATACCAATACCACCATCGTTACCTACATAAAGTCTATTCGTTGCATCCCACTTCATTTCGTGGTTGTCTGCGTGAACATACTTTGGAGAGTATGGAGGAAGGAACCATTCAGTCAACTTCTCGAAACCACCAGAAGGAGGGTTGTTAACAGTTTGTTTCCACTGCCAAATATCAATTCCACCAATAAGGATCTTCTCAGGATCATTTGGCATAACGGTCAGAATAGAGTTGTAGGTACCTTGGTTTCTATAGATATCAAGGTTACTAGGCGTACCAGAAGCCCCAACGAATTGGTACCAAGTGTTACCATTGTCGTGAGAGACGTTCATGCCTATTAGGTTACTGTTCGTACGAGAAGCGTAGATAGAGTATTGATTATTGCTGTTCTTAGTTGGAGAAATTGCATATTCAATACGTGCTGCACCTTGAGGAACCAATCCGGCACCTGTACCTGACTTATCAGACCAGGTTGCTCCACTATCGTTGGAGATGTAGGTCTTGTTAGATCCCATACCAACAACGATCACGGTACCGTCAACAGACATCTGAAGAGCTGTACATGCGCCCGATGTTACAGTTACGTTTGTAACAGACGCATCACCAGGTGTCCATTTCTTAAGACCCGTTGAAGTTGCCATCCAAACGGTATTGTCGGCATTTGAAGAAGCTATCTCAGTACAATTCGTGATTCCCGGAATACTTGACCAAGTTTCACCCGCGTCACTAGTATACCAAACACCATTACCATTCCAGCTCTCATTGTTAGAACCTGTTGCAACGTAAAAAATGTTGTTCGGCGTTTGAGTCATACTCGAGATGAATGGAGAAGCACCTGAATTGATGTAGGAGTCAACTCGATTCCATTGATTTCCTCTGTTGGTCGTAACAAAAAGACCTCCGGATACACCTCCCGCCCAAATACGATTGATGTTGGAACGATCGATCTGGATTGCACGTGTGCGTCCACCGATATTGTTCGGTCCACGATCAATGAAAGCTATGTTCTTCGAACGAGGACTTTTGCGTATCTGCTTTTCAATCAAAGCCAGTTTTTCCGGGGTAATAGGCTGTCCGGTCTCTTGGTCGATGTAACGTGCACGGAGCCATTTCTGAGCATCTTCGGCAGACTTCGAACTCAATGAAGCGAGATCTTTCTTCTTGTATGCTCCCTCAGAACCGTTGAAAGACCATGGAGAAACAGCAAAAATCGAGGCAACCGCAATGATTCCTACTGATCCGATGATTAGTTTATTACGTTTCATATTGTAGTGTTTCCTTTAATAAAGTTTTGACGCGAGCGCCAAATTAATAATAATCTTTGAAAAAGTGATCGAGCGCAATTATTCACTTCCCCAAAACTGAACAAAAATACGACACACATTGCCCCTTTGTCAAATTTTCAGATTCTTTTTTAATAAAAAATATACAGGTCTATGATTAGAACAAGTGTTTTTCAGCATGATAAGAGGATCTGACCAAAGGCCCACTCTCCACATATCTGAAGCCCATTTCGAGTCCACGTTCTCTGTATTTCTCAAATCTTTCAGGGGTGACGAACTCTGCAACAGGTAAGTGTTTTGGGGTTGGTTGAAGGTACTGACCCAGTGTTAAAATGTCCACATTAACACTTCTTAGATCTTCCATGGTTTCGATCACTTCTTCATCCGACTCACCTAAGCCAAGCATCACTCCAGATTTCGTCCTCATACCTCCTTTTTTAAGACGGAACAATACTTCAAGACTCCTGTCGTATTTAGCCTGAATTCGAACTTGTTTTGTAAGTCTTCTTACGGTTTCCAGGTTATGGGATACGATTTCCGGGGCGACATCAATGATACGCTGTAAATTCTCCCAGTTGCCGGCAAAATCAGGAATCAACGTTTCTAAAGTTGTTCCAGGAGATTGATGACGTATGGCTTTCACAGTTTGAACCCAGATCTTGGATCCTCCGTCTTTAAGGTCATCTCGATCTACCGAAGTGATGACAGCATGTTTTACGCCCATAGTTTTAACGCTGTGCGCGACCCTTCCGGGTTCATAGATGTCAACATCCTCTGGCTTCCCGGTTTTTACGGCGCAAAATCCGCAAGAGCGAGTGCAAATGTTTCCTAGGATCATAAATGTTGCAGTTCCCTCACCCCAGCATTCGCCCATATTAGGACAACTTCCGCTTTCACAAATTGTATGAAGCTTGTGTTCATCTACCAGAGATCTGACCTTTCGGTAATTCTCTCCTGTTGGTAGCTTTACCCTTAACCATTTGGGTTTTTTTATTCTGATCTCTGCACCGTCTTTATCAAGGAGTTCGCTCATTTTGTTTTAGTAATGATTGATTCATTAAACACTAAACCATGAGGATGGTTCACAGATCATCCTCGTCAATTAAAATAAGTAACTTTACACTCACAAGGTGGACTTTTCACCGTGCCCTTAATAAAGGTGTAGTCGTCACTAATAAGTGCAAAGTTACAACATTAAGTATTATTTATGTTAACTTCAGAAGTTGTGTATTTAGGTGGCCTGCGTACAAAGTGTACTCATGTCAGATCAGGTAATGAGATCATTACGGATGCACCCGTCGACAACAAAGGTCGCGGCGAGGCTTTTTCCCCTACAGATCTTGTAGCTACAGCCTATGCCTCCTGCATGATAACGATCATGGGGATCTATTGTCAGGAAAATGGACTTGAATTTGAAAATGCAAGGGCAGAGATCATAAAGGAAATGGCATCCTCGCCCCGGCGAATAGGAAGACTTGTCATTTCAATGGATTTGACGGGTAACGGTTGGACAGATGAAGTCGCTGAGAAGGTTATTCGGGCCGGAAAGGCTTGTCCTGTGGCAAAAACTGTTAGCGATGGAGTTGAATTAGAATTTACATTCACATACTGATGAATAATTTGGAAAGAAAATACGAGAGAAAGGACCCGTCTGATATTATTTTCGGAGTAAGAGCTGTTATTGAGGCTATCCGTGCAGACAGAGAGATCAATAAGATCCTCATTCAAAAAGGAATGAATAAGGATCTATTTATGGAATTGAAGGAAGCTCTACAGGGTAAAGATTACAATCTGCAGTTTGTGCCGATCGAAAAGCTGAATAAACTTTCTGTTTCGAATCACCAGGGAGTTATTGCATTCGTTTCTCCAATTGAATACGGTAATATTGAGACATTGGTCGATGATATGCTGACCAACGGCAAAAAGCCGTTGATTCTTGTCTTGGATAGGATAACTGATGTTCGAAACTTCGGTGCGATAGCAAGAACGGCAGAGTGTGAAGGAGTCGATGCTATTCTTTTACCTGCAAAAGGATCAGCTTTAGTGACTGCCGATGCGGTCAAGACATCTGCCGGCGCATTAAACCGAATTCCTGTTTGTAAGACAAATGATCTGAAGAATTCACTTTTCTATTTGCAGCAAAGTGGCTTGAGAATAGTAAGCTGTACTGAGAAAAGTAAAATTCCTCTTTATGAGGTCAATCTAAGAGGGGCTGTTGCTATCATTCTGGGTTCAGAAGAAAGTGGGATTTCAACTGATCTTTTGAATATGTCGGATATTAAGGCTAAAATACCCATGGCGGGAAGTATTGCTTCCCTGAATGTGAGCGTCGCTGCAGGAATGGTACTATACGAAAGGATACGACAGGAATTATATGGCTAAAATCAACAACATGAGATCATTTCACAGTTTATATATCTTTCTTTTTGTTTCGGTTTCTTCTTTCGGGCAATTGAAAGGTGATGCGCGTTACCTTGCAGGTACGTGGCGATACGAGGGAGGTAGTGGTTATGAGATTTGGGAAGAAAAGAACGGAGAATTGATCGGAAACGGCTATCGTACAACCAAATTCGATGATACTATTCGTGTGGAGGAGCTTCGAATTGCTCTGGTGAACAATAGGTTGGTGTATTCTCTTGTCACGAGACAGCAGAATGAAGGAGTAGTCGTGGTCAATGATTATAAATTCATCGGATCAGGAAAGCGCAAGTTGCGCTTTGTTAATATCGAGAATGATTCGCCAAGGGAGATCGCCTATCGAATTGGTTTTTTTAATAAAAGGAAACTCCGAATAGAAATAACCTATGATGGGAAGCCTAAACCAGTGGTCCTTAAGCTGATCAAAGAGAATTGATCTTCAGGGTTTAAAGACCCAGGGTAAAAGTTCTGGTATTTCGGACAATTCCGTTATTTTGTAAGCTGTTTCTGGTGTCCTGTGTTTACCTTCAGGGTCAAACAAGACCCCCTTTAACCCTGCGTTTATTGCACCAACAACATCTACCTCTGGATCGTCACCGATCATGACAGAATTATTTGCATTTGCAGCGGCTTTGTTGAGCGAATAGTTGAAGATATCCGGTGACGGTTTGTTCTTGCCGATCTCTTCTGAGCAGACCACTACTTCAAAGTATGGGGCCAATCCGCTGTTTTCCAGTTTGATATATTGTACTTCTTTGAATCCGTTGGTTATGATATGCATTCGATAACCTTCTTTTTTTAGGCGCTCCAATGTCTCAAGTGCTCCTTTGTGTAATTGTGTCTGGCGCGGTGAAAGTTCGATGTAACCTGCGCTCAATTCATGTGCAAGCGAAGTGTCGTTCATTCCAAAAGCTGAAAGGGTTACCTCGAAGCGCAAAGAACGAAGATCCTCTTTGGTAAGTTTACCATTGCCGTAGAGTTTCCATAACTCGGCATTTTTCACTTTATAAATATTGTGAAACTCATGGAAATCAGGGATGTCCCGGTCAAGTTCCAGAGCATGAAATAGTTCGTGAAGGGCGGTTTCTGAATTCCTTTCGAAATCCCATAAAGTACGGTCCAGATCAAAAAAAAGATGCTTCATGTCAACTGAACAAAAAAGCAACCGAGGTCATGATGAAAGAATTCAGAAACATTCCAAGAACGATCAGAATAAAGGAATGATGATATTTACTGTAAAACTTTGCAGCAATGATACTGCCTACAGGTACTGAAAGAAAGAATGGAGCCCAGAAACAAATCCCGTAAATGCCAAGTTTCATCTTCATTTTTACGACCATCTTGTTGAGTCTTGTGAACTTATTTTTTTCAATCCATTCTATTCCTGATTCGATAGCCTCATGGAAGCGTTCGTGTCTTTTTTGTTTTGCTCGTTTCATTAAAGTGCCTGCGGAGAAATAGAAGAATGCCGCGCTGACCGTTCCACCTGCAGCACAGGTTAAAAATGTCTCCAGATACGATAAGCCGAGTGCCCATCCTGTAAAAGGGGCAAACATGAATTTGAAAGTAGAAAAAAGAAATACCGAAAGTATTGCTGCAGCCGACATTTTAAAGCATTAACATTTTACACCATACGCGAGGTCTCCGGCATCACCAAGTCCCGGTACAATATAATACTGAGCAGTAAGTTCATCATCGATCGCTCCTATGTAGTATTCTGTCGTGTCCGGTAGGTGTTTTTTTACGTGTTCAAGTGCAGTTGGTGTTGCAATTGCAGAAACAACGATCACTTTTTTAGGTTTTCCCTGTTTGAGTAAAGCCTTGTACACAAGAGCCATTGAGCTACCGGTTGCCAGCATTGGGTCAGATATTATTATTGTTTTGTCGTCTAGTCCCGGCGATGCAAGGTATTCAACATGGATATCAAATTCTTCGTGTGTGGTGTGTTTTCGGTAAGCTGATATAAAGGCACTTTCAGCTTTGTCGAAATAATTCAACAAACCTTGATGCATGGAAAGACCGGCCCTTAAAATGGTAGCGAGAACGGGTTGTTCTCTCAAAACATTTACTTCTGCCTGACCCAATGGAGTTGTTGTATTGATCGTCTCATATGCCAATTTCTTTGATAATTCATAGGCCATGATCTCTGAGATCCGTTCCATGTTCCTTCTGAAGCGCATGCTGTCTTTTTGTACAGATACATCTCGAATTTCATTCATGAAAACATTAAGAATCGAATTGTGTTTTGAAAGGTCGTGAATCATAGTTCCAAGCTTTGGTATAAAAGTAGTCAAATTCGAAAACAAAGCGTTTCGTGATTTGTCTTTTAGTTGTTAAAAGTTCCCAAATTGAAATAGGTTAAGCCTGATATTTTGGGTAAATTTGCCCCCATGTCTGAAAAGTCACCCGTAAGCACCAAATTGTTCATCAGGTTGATGACCTATATCAAGCCGTACCGAGGCTTGTTTGCTGCGGCCGTTTTTTGCACTATACTACTTGCTTTGATGGCGCCAATTCGCCCTGCGATCATAGGCCAAATGGTTACGCGTTACATCGAACAGGAACAGAATGCTACAATGTTATTGAAATGGACGATGGTCATTGTCGGTATGCTTTTCATCGAAGGAGTTCTACAATTTACTTCATCTTATTTTTCGAATTTACTCGCTCAATCCATCATCAGAGATTTAAGGAAAAAGCTCGTTGGGCATGTGTTGAGTTTTAGAATGCGTTATTTCGATAAATCTCCGGTTGGAGGTCTAGTAACAAGAGTCGTTTCTGATTTGGAAGCAATTACAGAAGTTTTTTCTTCAGGATTAATGGACATTGCTGGCGATCTCATTTCTTTGATCGCAGTGTTGGGGATCATGTTCTATTACAATTGGGAACTGTCCTTAATGACCCTTATTCCTATACCATTACTGGTGTTTGCAACGCGAATCTTTGCCCGTGCAATGCGGAAATCCTTCCAATTGGAAAGGACTCAGGTGTTGAAGCTCAATAATTTCGTGCAGGAAAGGATCACAGGTATGGCGATCGTACAAATGTTTGGCCGTCAGAATAAGGAGTACGATAACTTCGTGGAGATCAACAAAGGACACCGACAGGCCCATATAAAGGCAATTTGGGCGAACTCGATCTTCTTTCCTGTAGTCGAAATGCTGAGTTCTTTGTCTATCGCATTTTTATTGGTTTATGGGGCCGTCAAATACAGTGGTCAGTCCAATGAGGTAGTTGGAAAGATGTTTGGCGAGATCACTCAGTTCACTTTGTGTATTCACATGTTATTCAGGCCAATCAGACAGCTGGCTGACAAGTTCAATATCCTTCAGAGAGGTATGGTAAGAGCGGAACGCGTTTTTGACACTTTGGACCTAAAGGATCACATACAAAATAAAGGGGAAGTTAAAGATTGCGATTTCGATGTGCCGATCCTTTTTGAAAAGGTCAGTTTCGCTTATCAGAATGAAGAGTATGTTCTTAAAGATATTGATCTGACGATTGAGCCGGGTACAACAGTTGCATTTGTCGGAGCGACCGGTGCCGGTAAATCAACGATCGTCAATCTCTTAGGAAGATTTTATGAGTTCCAGAAAGGTGAGATCTATATTGGCGACATTAATCTTCGCGATATTGATCTGTCATACTTACGCAAGAACATTGCGATAGTATTGCAGGATGTGTTTTTGTTTTCAGATACGATCCTGAACAATATTACCTTAGGTGATCCGGCCATTTCACGTGATGATGTTGTTTCTGCAGCAAAGGCTGTTGGCGCACACGAGTTCATCAGCCGATTACCCGGAGGATACGATTATGAAGTCGGTGAACGTGGGGGTGTTTTGTCGGTTGGACAGCGACAACTATTGTCTTTTATCCGCGCTTGTGTATACAATCCTCACATTTTGATTCTTGATGAAGCTACCTCAAGTGTGGACAATGAGTCGGAGGAATTGATCCAGAAAGCGACGGAAAGTCTCACCAAAGGAAGAACTTCAATAGTGATAGCGCACAGGCTCTCAACCATACAGAATGCTGACAAGATCGTTGTTCTGGATCAAGGAGAGATCAAAGAATACGGAACACATAGTGAATTGCTCAAAAAGAACGGCTATTACAGAAGGCTATACGATATGCAGTTCACTGAACAACAAACAATATGACAGGGCTGAAGATCGGAGGGGTTCCTGAACATTTCAATCTCCCTTGGAGATTAGCTATTGAGGAAGGTAAATTCAGAGAAATAGGTTTGGATCTGCATTGGAGTGACCAGGCAGGCGGTACGGGGCAGATGATACGCGGTCTTGAGACAGGTTCTTTGGATGTAGCAGTATTGCTGACTGAAGGAATAACAAAATCGATACTTGAAGGACTTAATGCTAAGATCATTCAGGTATACGTGGTTTCCCCATTGCACTGGGGGATACATGTGCCCTTCAATTCGGACATTAAAACGGTTGATCAGTTAAAAGGAAAGACCTTTGCCATTTCAAGGGAAGGTTCAGGTTCTCATCTTATGAGTTATGTAAAAGCAAGTCAGGAGGGATGGGACACAGATGCTTTAAAATTCAATGTTGTCGGGGATATTTACGGAGGCCTATGGGCTTTGCAAAACAATGAAGCTCAGGCATTTTTATGGGAGAAGTACACTACCTTTCCATACACTGAGCAGGGGAAATGCAGGTACATCGATGAAGTGGTAACTCCTTGGCCATGCTTCGTGATCGCAGTCAGAGATGAGGTTTTGGCTGACCATGCTGATCTGCTCATGGAGATGTGTCGAATAGTGAACAGCAAAGCGCTAGAGGTGAAAAAGGACGAGAACACAGTTGAAGTGATCTCCTGGAGATATAATTTGAGATCAGGCCAGGTTCAGAATTGGCTTATTGAAACTGATTGGAACTACGATGCGATAGAATACCCGCTGGCATTCGACAAGGTAATCAGGTATCTGATCAAGCTTGGCCTGATCACACAAGAACAATCTGAGAACTGGCAAAAGAAACTTTTTTATCAGCCCGACAAGCCTTAGGTTGAACTTTAGGCTTATTAATATGTTTACACAAGTATTATGAAAACAGGCGTATTGCTTATTCAACTTGGAACTCCTGATAGTCCGAAAGTATCGGATGTCAGAAGATATCTGAGTGAATTCCTGAATGATCCAAGAGTTATAGATATTCCATGGTTGCCAAGGAAATTATTGGTAAATGGTATAATCGTACCCTTTAGGGCACCAAAGTCAGCAAAAGTTTACAAAGAACTTTGGGAGTTTGGGAATGGGGTTTCTCCACTAATGACTCACACAGAGCAGGTGGTCAAATTGGTTCAGGAACGTTTTGATGCGTCCGAAGTGAAGATCGAAATGGCCATGCGTTATCAGAATCCATCGCTGGATTTGGTATTGGAACGTATGCGACTGGCAAATTACGATCAGATCATCATTATTCCTTTGTTTCCACAATACGCCAGTGCGTCGAGTGGCTCAGCCATTGAGAAGGCGATGAATATTATTCGAAAGTGGTGGGTGATTCCAGAGGTAAAGATCGTAAGTCAATTCTGGGACCATCAGGGGTATATCGATTCCATTGTTGATCGTGCAAAGGCATTCGATCTTTCTGCGTACGATCATGTTCTCTTCTCTTATCACGGATTACCTGAACGTCAGGTTGACAAGGTGTATGAGGGTACAGATTTATGTGCTGACCAACCTTGTGAATTGGAGGTAAACGACAAGAATAAGTTTTGCTACAAGGCTACTAGTTATGCAACGACCAGGTTGATCGCAGAGAAATTGGGAATAAAGGAAGAGAACTACACTGTTTGCTTTCAATCACGTCTCGACAAGAAATGGTTAACGCCCTTTTCGGATAAGGTCGTAGAGGAATGGGGCAAAAAAGGGGCGAAAAAATTGCTTGTTTTCAGTCCGGCATTTGTTGCCGATTGCCTGGAAACGATTATCGAGATAGGAGAGGAATATCAGGAGATCTTTGAGGAACACGGCGGGGAAAAGGTACAACTTGTCCCAAGTTCCAACGATCATATTCGATTTATTGACTGTATTTCAGATCTTATCGAAAAAAGGCTCTGAAAACAAATTTCAGTTTGACACTGGAGTTTCGTAACTTTGCAAACTTTTAATAGAGAATCAATTATAATTATGAGTAATACAACAGAAAGATTGGCTTACAAGGTGAAGGATATCAGCCTTGCAGAATGGGGCCGTAAAGAGATTAAACTTGCTGAAGCTGAAATGCCGGGACTCATGTCTCTTCGTGAAGAGTATGGTGCTACAAAACCATTGGCAGGAGCAAGAATTGCAGGATGTCTTCACATGACGATCCAAACAGCGGTTCTGATCGAGACCCTTGTGGAATTAGGAGCTGAAGTTACTTGGTCTTCATGTAATATTTTCTCCACGCAGGATCACGCTGCTGCTGCGATCGCTGCTGCAGGAATTCCGGTTTTTGCATGGAAAGGAATGAATGAGGAGGAGTTTGACTGGTGTATTGAGCAGACTTTGTTTGCGTTTAAGGATGGTCAGCCTTTGAATATGATCTTGGATGACGGTGGTGACCTCACAAATATGGTTTTTGATCGTTACCCTGAACTTACCAAGGACATCAAAGGGCTTTCTGAAGAAACAACAACAGGTGTACACCGTTTGTACGAACGTAAGAAGAACGGAACGCTTGTTATGCCTGCGATCAATGTTAATGACTCAGTAACGAAGTCGAAATTTGATAACAAGTACGGATGTAAAGAATCTTTGGTGGATTCCATTCGACGCGCAACTGACGTTATGATGGCTGGAAAAGTGGCTGTTGTTTGTGGTTATGGAGACGTAGGTAAAGGATCTGCAGCCTCACTTCGCGGAGCTGGTGCCAGAGTTATTGTAACTGAGATCGACCCGATCTGTGCACTTCAGGCTGCAATGGACGGATTCGAAGTTAAGCGACTTGATTCTGTTGTTCACCTAGGAGATATTATTGTTACCACAACGGGAAATAAGGATATCGTTGTAGGTCGACACTTTGAAAAAATGAAGGACAAAGCGATCGTTTGTAACATCGGACACTTTGACAACGAAATCGATATGGCTTGGTTGAATAACAATTACGGTTCAACCAAATATACAGTAAAACCGCAGGTTGATATTTACAATGTGAAAGGAAATGAGATCATCATTCTTGCAGAAGGAAGACTTGTTAACTTGGGATGTGCGACAGGGCACCCGTCATTTGTGATGTCAAACTCTTTTACGAACCAGACATTGGCTCAATTGGAATTGTGGCAGAACAGCGCAAATTATGACAACGATGTTTATATGCTTCCTAAGCATTTGGATGAAAAAGTAGCTAGACTTCATCTTGCGAAGATCGGTGTTGAATTGGAGACTCTATCACAAGATCAGGCTGATTACATCGGTGTGAAAGTGGAAGGTCCGTTCAAGACTGAACACTACAGATATTAATCTTTTTTCAAGATTTAAAACAAAAAAGGAGAGGCAACTCTCCTTTTTTGTTTTGTTAAAAGTTCAACGAATTTATTAGTGAATTAAACTTTGTCGAAAAAAAGAATTACCTTCAATCCTTATTTTAATAAACTGCTATTCATGAAGAATACCCATTCCATTCTATTATTACTTCTGATCCTGTTTGTTGGAACCAGCTCGATCGCCCAGGAAAGTAACAAGATACATTGGACCAAAGTACTCGAAAATAATCGTGCTGAGGGTCTTAAGGAGATCGAACGAGTTCACAGTTCAGAAAATTCCATTGAATCACTGTTGTCAAAAGAGATCATCAGGTATGAGAATGGTATGTTTCAAACACCAGCGAATTTTGTTCAGGACTTTCTGAAAATGCAGGAGCGCGAGTATTATCTCTATGCTTTGTGGAATGAATCCTATTTTTTCTCTGACTATTTGAGTTCAGGATTCAACAACAAGAATGTTGCGAATATTGACGCGTTTTATGCGGCGCAAACTTCCAACAGAACTGTACGCGATGCTATTTTGTATTTGAAAGGAATACGTGAAAGGCACACGAACAATTTCCCTGCCTACGAAAAATATGTTGGTGAGGTGAAAGGTATCCGTGAGTGGCAATTCTGTGGGGTTTTTGAAAACCTTAATAATAGTGGGATCGATGCCAATTATCCACCAGAGATTGAGGCTCAAAGCACTAGCGGATTCAATGCAAATAGTAATGGAGTGATCAATTGGTATGTACTACCTCGAAACGTTGAGGCTTGGCAAATGATGACCAATCATTCGGAATACGGATCAGGTGTTCATTATGCTCAGACATTTATAAATGCGCCAAGTGAAAGAGAAGTTTACATCAGAGTCGGATGTTCATCGCGTTTCAAACTTTGGTTGAATGATGTGTTGATCTATGAGAACGGAAAAGATCAAACTACAGATTTGGACGCCTATGTTGTTAAGGTGAAAATGCCTAAAGGAAATAACAGGCTCTTACTAAAATTGGCAGAACAGAATAATGCTGCCTTTTTTATTGTTCGTTTGACGGACAAAGACAATAATATTCAGGCAGATCTGACTACCACATCTGCTTATTCCGCTTATAACACTTCTACGGTTGAATCAGTTGACCCTGTTTTGGTTGAAAATGAATTTGAACAATTCTTTGAAGCAAAAGTCAAGGCTGATCCGGGAAATTTCCTCAATACATATTGTTTGATAAAAACGTATCTGCGCAGTGAGAAATATGAATTGGCGATGGATGTCCTAGAGCCATGGTTGGAGAAATACCCGAAGAGTTCTATTTTGAGAGTCCTTGCGCTGAATATCAGTGGACTTGATGACGACAATAACCGTGTGAAAGAGTTAAGGGAAAACATCAAGAATGATGATCCTAAATACCACATTGCGCTTTTAATGCAGTTTAGCGACGTTGGTGAATTGTTCCGAATGAGCCAAGGGGATATGGAGAAAGTTCTGGATGATTACGCAGCATCTGTTGATGATAAAACGATCAAGTATGCTACGGAAATGATCAAAATGATTCGTGTTGATGACAAGAAGGGCGTAAAGAAGAACCTAGATAAATTGATGGAACTTTCTCTTGTGAATGGAAATCTTCACAGCATGAAGAGTTTTGGTTCTTTGTATGAGGCAATCTTCAATGATGCAGAGAAAACCCATGCATTGGATCTTCAGATCAACAAAAAGTATTTTGATACAGAGGTAAGGGATAGGATCGTGAGCCATTTGGATTCAAAAGGAAGCAAAGCGAAAGCAAAAAAGATCCTCGAAGAAAACATCAAATTCTTGCCAAATGAAGGTCCTTTCCTCAAGGATATGATCAACTACATGCATTACACGGAAGATTACAAGGGATCACTTGTTTATATCAACAAATGGATGGATATCTTCCCGTATTCCTTTGTTGGAATGGAAATGAAGGGGGATGCCCTTCTTCAGACAGGTGATGTTGCAGGTGCATTGGAGTGGTACAAGAGATCTTTGGTGCACAATAGTGCGAACAGTGATCTGAGAAAGAAGATCCGAGACATCAATAATGAAAAGGATTGGGTTGAAGAGCACCGTACAAAGGATATTTACAAGTTTATTAAAGAGAATAAGGGGAAAATAACTGAGAATAATTTTGGTTATAACATCCTTCTGGATGAGGTTGTTGTTCAATTGTATCACGAAGCTGGAGGTAAAACACGTGTGACTTACGTCTATGAGATCACCAGTGAAGCAGGTGTGGAGAAATTGAAGGAATACAACCTTGGATTGTCGGGTAATTATAAGATCATTAAATCGGAGATCGTTAAGAAGAACGGAAAGATCGTTCCGGCTGAAAAAAGCGGATCAAGTTTTGTCTTCAATGGATTGGAAGTGGGTGATTTCATTCATATTGATTACCAGTCGAACTTCAATGGATACGGAAGATTTTACCGAGATATGATCGATGAGTATCAGTTTACATCCACAAATCCGATATTGTTCGAACGATATACACTGCTTGCACCTAAAGACCTGGACGTGCAATACGCGGTGAAGAATGGAGAATTGGAATTCGAACGAGCTGACAATGATGATTTCAATATCTACAAATGGACACTGAGAGATCATTCGGGAATGCCTGCGGGAGAAAAATACATGCCGCATAACGTTGATGTTCACACAACTTTACATTTGAGTTCCATCAAGAGCTGGTCGGACATTGCGAACTGGTATTCTGATCTTGTAAGACAGCAGATAGAGATCAATTCTGTAGTGAAAAAAGCGTTCAATGAGATCTTTCCTAATGGAGTTGATGGTTTGACCGATTACCAGAAAGCAGAAAAGATCTACAACTACATTGCGAATAACATGACTTACAGTTTTGTTCCTTTCAAGCAGAGTGGATTTGTTCCTCAGAAGCCAAGCAAGACGATCACAACAAAGATGGGGGACTGTAAGGACCTTTCAACTTTGTTCGTGACTTTAGGGGACATGGCTGGATTGAAAGCCAATCTGGTTCTTGTTTCTACAAGTGATAATGGTCGAAATCAATTGGTTCTTCCAAGTCAGGGCTTTAACCATTGTATCGTACATGTTGAATTAGGTGGTAAAGGGCAATTTCTGGAGTTGACAGATAAGAATCTGCCATTCCTTGCTCTACCGAATTCAAATCTGAATGCACAGATCCTACAGATTCCAAGAAAGTACGAGGCTGAAGCGAAGTACGAATTGTCCTATCTCAAGGAGCCAAGAAGATTGCGAAATACCTACTCCAATAAGGTGAAAATGGTTGTGAATGCTGACGAGAAGAAGTTTACGATCGATACAGAGATCTCTGGAGCGGGTAAGTCCTATACTGCGGATATCTTTGACAATAAGAGCTACACCATTATCAAAAAGAAAATGCACGGACGTTTCAGAAACAATGTTGGCGAAAACTGCACGCTTGATTCATTATACAATATGATGAATGAACGAGAAAAGAATGCTGTTTCATATACTGCTGAAGTGACGCTGAAAGAAAAGACCAATAAGATCGGTAAATACAATGTGATCAAATTGCCTTATATCGTAAGTGCTTACACAGCAAGCATCATTTCTGAAGAGAAGAGAGATTATCCGATCAACTATCAGGAGTATGAAGATGTTGATGAGTACAAAACAGTATATGATGTGCATATCAAAGCAGGAGAAGTGTTTACGGAAATCCCTGAGAATGTGGGATTGAAGTATAAAGAGCATTCTTATATCCACAAGTACGAAAAGATCGCTCCTAATCATTTGAGAGTTACCGTAATTGCAAAACCTTCAGTGAAGGAGATTACAGTTGAGGAGTACGAGGAATTTAAAAAATACGTGAACAAGGTCTTGGAGGCCAGAGACGAGATGATTGCATATCAATAAGGAGTTTGTTACAAGTTAAATTGAAAAGGAATCCCAACGGATTCCTTTTCGTATTTTAGGACCTTGATGTATTCATTTTTTTAGAGTTGAAACATGCTGAAAGATAAATTATTCAGAATAGTTTTTGGTACAGATACTCGCGCTGGAAGAAATTTTGACCAGGTTTTGCTAATACTTATCGTTTTGTCAGTTCTGGTCGCAATGATAGACAGTGTGCCAGCCTGGTACAAATCCTTGCATTACCATTTAAATGTTTTGGAGTGGGGTTTCACGATCGTCTTTTGTTTGGAGTACCTTCTTCGTGTATTTATTTCGCCAAAACCTTTGAAATACGTTTTGAGTTTTTGGGGGATAATAGATCTTTTAGCGGTACTGCCTACATTGATTAGTCCATTCTTTACGGGTTATGAAACCCTGATAATCATCCGTTCTCTTCGCTTACTCAGGATATTCAGAGTACTGAAGCTGACTCGCTTTATGGAAGAGTCAAATGTACTTTATCATTCTTTGCGTGCTAGTAGTTATAAGATAACGGTCTTCTTGTTTTTTGTTCTGATGCTGACCATCATTTGTGGAACCTTAATGTATGTGATCGAAGGGCAGGAGAATGGGTTTGATAGTATACCTCAGGGAATTTACTGGTCGATCGTAACGTTGACAACAGTAGGATATGGAGATATATCACCAATCACCCCATTAGGGAAATTCATTGCTTCGGTTATGATGATCACGGGTTATGGAATAATTGCCATTCCTACGGGTTTGATCACTGTTGAAATGGCTCGCATGAAGAACAAAGCTTTAAAACATTGCAAAGTTTGTGATTCGGATAATGGTGAACATGCCAAATTTTGTGATCAATGCGGAAGTCAACTGGACGATCAGTCACATTTGCCTACGACATAGGTGAATCCGGCTGATACTTCAGGTTCCCAACCATAGAAAAGGTCTTTTGTGTTAACAGGATCAAATTGGTTTCGATCGAGTGAACAAAAGTAGGGAAGTTTGATTCCGTAGTAGAACGTTAATCTCCCACCAACTCTCATTGTATGGTAGATTTCCGGGGATAAGGCACCAGAAAGATGGGATACCCGCACGAACTTGTTTATGTTTTGTTTCAACGCATCATTGTAATGGGCGACACTAAGTCTTGATGTCATCCAGCCGAATCGATTGTTCAAGTTAAAACGGATTCCATGGACTATGGAAAACTCGTGGAAGTAACCTATTCCCAGTTGCAGACCAAATCCTGATCCTTTGGTGCCATAATCAAAAAGCTCGTAAACGTTACCCGATGAATCTGTAATTGGCTCATTTATTCGATCAAATGGGGTTTTTAAGCGTCTTCCTGTATTGAATTGAGTCCGGTTGAGGTCGACACCAGAATATCCAAAACCACCGCCAAATAATCCTACAGAATAGATCAGATTATTGGTGATTACCTGGTTGAACTGTGCAGTGAGGATAATATTGTTGCCTTTTGTACTTAGATCAAAACCAATTCTTTTCTGTCCATAAGCATTAACCGCTAGAAGGAAAACGACCAATAGTTTGAGTAGGTGACTTAAAGATTTCATAGTAGAAGGTACTTTGAATTAGAACGAATTCTTTTGAATCATATTGTTTAAATAAAAAACTCTCTCCTTTTGGGAGAGAGCCTTATATATAGCCGCACTTACTATCCGAAAAAGATCGGGAAGTAAGTAACGAGAAGGAGGGCTGTGCCCTCTATAAATTGATTGTTACATCATTCCCGGCATTCCACCCGGCATTCCGCCCATTGCAGGAGGGTTTTCTTCCGGTTGGTCTACCACAACACATTCAGTCGTCAATAGCATCGCTGCAATAGAAGCTGCATTCTCAACTGCGATACGAGTAACTTTAGTCGGGTCGATAACTCCGGCCTTGTATAATTTCTCGAATGTCTCGGTACGAGCATTATATCCGAAGTCATCTTTTCCTTCTTTAACTTTCTGTACGATCACAGCGCCCTCGCCACCGGCATTTGCTATGATCTGACGCAGTGGTTCTTCAGCAGCACGTTTTACAATCTGAATTCCAGTAAGTTCGTCTTCGTTCTCGCCTTTAAGTTTATCAAGCGTTTCTATTGCTCGGATAAGAGCAACACCACCACCTGGAACAATTCCTTCTTCAACGGCAGCGCGGGTTGCAGCAAGAGCATCATCAACTCGGTCTTTCTTTTCCTTCATTTCAACTTCAGTTGGAGCACCAACATAAAGTACAGCAACTCCACCTGCAAGTTTCGCAAGTCTTTCCTGAAGCTTTTCACGGTCGTAATCTGACGTTGTAGACTCGATCTGAGCCTTGATCTGATTCACACGTGCCTGAATATCGGCCTTCTTTCCAGAACCATTGATGATGGTTGTATTATCCTTGTCGATCTCTATCTTTTCAGCGGTTCCAAGGAAATCCAATGTCGCGTTCTCCAATGTGAATCCTCTTTCCTCTGAGATCACAGTTCCTCCAGTCAGGATTGCGATGTCTTCAAGCATTGCCTTTCTACGGTCACCGAATCCAGGAGCTTTAACCGCCGCGATCTTTAGTGAACCTCTTAGTCGGTTAACAACTAATGTCGCTAATGCTTCACCGTCCACATCTTCCGCAATGATCAAAAGGGCTCGACCTTGCTGAACTACTGGCTCAAGAACCGGAAGCAACTCCTTCATATTGGAGATCTTCTTGTCACAGATCAGGATAAGTGGCTTATCCATCTCAGTGATCATTTTCTCTGTGTTGGTCACAAAATAAGGAGACAAATATCCTCTGTCGAATTGCATTCCTTCAACGGTTTTAACCTCTGTCTCAGTGCCTTTTGCCTCCTCAACAGTGATCACCCCGTCATTTCCAACAACTTTCATTGCTTTTGCGATCAAGGTACCTATAGCCTCGTCATTATTGGCCGAGATCGTTGCGATCTGTTTGATCTTATCGTTGTCAGAACCAACTTCTTTAGAGATCTTTTTCAAGTTTTTGACAACTTCAGCAACACCTTTGTCTATGCCTCGCTTCAAATCCATTGGATTCGCTCCGGCAGCGACGTTCTTTAGTCCTGCAGTAACGATCGCTTGAGCAAGAACTGTTGCTGTTGTTGTTCCGTCACCAGCGATATCTGCAGTTTTTGCTGCAACTTCTTTCACCATTTGAGCACCCATGTTCTCAACAGGATCCTTCAATTCGATCTCTTTTGCCACGGAAACACCATCTTTTGTAACATGTGGTGCACCGAATTTCTTGCTGATCACAACATTGCGACCTTTTGGACCTAAGGTAACTTTAACTGCGTTCGCCAATGCATCAACGCCCTTCTTTAATTTTTCTCTTGCTTCTACGTCGAAATAAAGATCTTTTGCCATTGTTTTTAATTTTTCGAATTAAACCTTAAAAAATACCGTAAATGTCTGCTTCACGCATGATCAGATAGTTCGCACCATCGATCTTGATCTCAGTGCCTGAGTACTGTCCATAAAGGACAACATCACCAACTTTCACAGTCATTGGCTCATCCTTTTTCCCTTTCCCAGCGGCAACAACTGTCCCTTTCAATGGTTTCTCTTTTGCCGTGTCCGGAATAATAATACCACTTGCTGTTTTTTGTTCTGCCGGCGCAGGTTCTATCAGAACTCTGTCTGCCAAAGGTTTAAACTTAATTGACATATTGCTTTGAGTTAGTTTTAAAATGTTCGCTCTGAATTACCCAATTCTATGCCAATTGGTTTTTTGCGACAATTTTTCTGTTACAGGTAAAAAAAATGTCAGTATGGGTGACATACTGACATTTCATATATTGATCTTTAATGCTCTTATCGCTGACCTGCAGGCTGACCACCTTGCTGTGCCGGTTGTCCTTGCTGACCGGGCTGTCCTGATTGTTCAGTTTGCTGCATTTCATCCGGTTGAATTGGCTCAGGTGTTTTAGATCGAAGAGTCATCACAATACTCAATACCATAATAACTCCTGCCAAAGTCCAGGTCGCCTTATCAATAAAATCATTTGTCTTCTGAACCCCGCCAATCTGCTGAGCAGCACCGAAATCTGAACTCAAACCACCTCCTTTCGGATTCTGAACGTAAACAACTAAAATAAGAAGTGCACTTGCGATGATAATGATGATGGATAATAAAAGTCCCATATTTATGTATTTAACTTTTTCTTTAATTCTTTGATTTGGGTTGCAAAGAAAATCTTTTTTTCCGGATTTGACAACATTAATTGTTCATAAGCATAAATTGCTTTTGGATAATTTCCTTGAAGAGCGAATATTTTAGCAAGTGTTTCACTCACAGGCATGTTGTTCTCATCAATACTCTCCTTCGCTTTTTTCGCTGGGGAATAAAAATCTTTTTTCGGTCTTTCTTCGTTGAGAGAGCCTTTTTCAGGTCTTGAAATACTTGGTTCTACTCGAATGAATTGTTCGACCAAAGCGTCAATTCTTAGCTTTTCTGTATCGACCTGAGGAATTTCATTGATATTAGATCTTAACCAGCCTGAAAAAGATCGTTTGCTTTCAGCAACAGTTAAGGTTTGCTCCGGTACGATTTCTTCATTTTGTATTTCCTCTCTCTCAATTTCAGACCCAGGAGATTCCTTTTCCGGAATATTCTGTAAATGATCCAGGTTGAAATTTGCGGAAACGGCTTCAGCGAGGAGTTCTTTGTCAAATTCATCTTCAACTTCCATTAAAGATTCGGTCTGTTCTTCCCCTTCACTTGAAATTGTATCAGTTGGGTTTACCTCATCAACAGAGGTATTTTCCATTGTTTTCTCTGCTTCGATTTCTATCGGTTCAGATTCCTTTTCGAGGAATTCTTCTTCTCTTATTGAAGCCGGTTCAACTGTATATTCCTCAGAAATTTCCGGGTCTGTAATGTATTCTTCATTGTAAGCTGGATCTTGAGCTGTTTTTTCCTCTTCAGGTACATACTCATTTTGAGCTACAGCAGTGTCAAGTACAATTTCTTTTTGTTCTGGCGCAGATTGAACTTCTTTTTCACTGATGAGTCGGTACAACTGAGTTCGATCGGTAATGCGAAAAGCGTGTTTCTCCAGTTCTTCATCAAAGTGAATATCGTTGTGAACAGATAACCCTTTCAAATACAAAATGGAAAAGAGCTGCGCATATGGGTATTTTTCCGTAAGGTCCCTCAAGAGGGGAATATCCTCCCTTTGAATGATCATGGGGTCTTGAATGCATGCCGCTATTTGGTCCAGACTAATCATTACCAGTTTGACTGAAGTTTATTGATCACATCCTGAACGAGTTGCTTACTGATCTCATCGAGTAATGCGTTTTCTGAGCCGGCAAGATCGGTATTTGAATCGAAATCTACAAAGCGTGTGGCATTCAATACCATTTTATCCTCTTTTGGTTGAGAAATATTGAAAGTGAGCTGAATGGAAACACTTATTCTGTTTTTTGCCGCATTATCACCTTCTTGCATGGCTACTGGAACTACGGAATAACCTGTAATACTTCCTTCTATAACCACTTCACCTTTTCCTGTTTCGGGGTTCAGTGCAAGACGAGTATTGTTTTGAATACCGTCCTTGATCTGTTCGCTCAAATTGGCAGGGAAACTTAATGGAGCGTTCGCTGCGCTGTTGTTGAGTGTAATGAGAGAAAATGATTTCCATTCTTCCGGCATTCCGCCTTTGTCAATGAATGAAATGCTCATTGGCCAACATGCGCTGAACAAAATGAGTGGTAATATGAAAAGTAGAATCCTCATTCGCCCAGTTTGTATTCTTTGATCTTGCGATAAAGTGTACGTTCAGAAATACCCAATTCAGCAGCCGCATATTTACGTTTACCCCTATGCTTTTCCAACGCTTTCTGGATCAATTCTTTTTCACGGTCTTCAAGAGAAAGAGATTCTTCCACTTCTTCATGAGATTCAAAATCGTCCATTGCCCCGGGAAAATTGACATGTATATTTTCGGATGGAGCAGGAGGGAGGATGCGTGAAATTCCGGGATTAACCTCCTGATAAAAACGATTCACAACCGCTGCCTGATCATTGTTCAATGCAAAGTCAGAACCTTGTCCGATCATTTCAACCACAAGTTTCTTAAGATCCGACAGGTCCTTTTTCATATCGAAGAGGAACTTGTACATCAGCTCACGTTCTGAGAAATTATCCGGACCACTTTCACCCATTACGACCGGCATTTTTTCCGTTTCGGCAGGAAGATAGGAGGCAAGAGTTACGGCATCGATCTCTCGTTGCGTCTCAATAACAGATATCTGTTCGACAAGATTTTTTAATTGACGTATGTTTCCTGGCCAGCTATAATTGTTGATCAAATGCACGGCATCATCACTCAGTTTCACTGCGGGCATTCGGTATTTATCGGCAAAGTCATTGGCAAACTTTCGGAACAACAGATGAATGTCCTCTTTTCTTGTTCGCAACGATGGTAAGGCGATAGGAACAGTACTCAATCGATAGAAGAGGTCTTCCCTGAACTTTCCTGAAGCGATCGCACGTTGCATGTTCTCATTGGTGGCGGCAACTACCCGGACATTGGTCTTGATCACTTTTGAAGAACCAACTCTTATGAATTCTCCTGTTTCAAGAACTCTGAGTAAGCGCACTTGTGTCTGCATCGGTAGTTCAGCGACTTCATCTAGGAAGATCGTTCCTCCATCGGCTACTTCGAAATAACCCTGACGACTCCCGTGAGCACCTGTGAAAGATCCCTTTTCGTGTCCGAATAATTCAGAATCGATAGTGCCCTCTGGTATGGCTCCACAGTTCACTGCAATATACTCTTTATGCTTTCTGGAGCTCAGATGATGAATAACCTGAGGAATGATTTCCTTTCCGGTCCCACTCTCTCCGGTTACCAAAACTGAAATGTCTGTAGGGGAAACCTGAATGGCTACCTCTAATGCTCGATTGAGCAAAGGTGCATTTCCAATGATCCCGAAACGCTGTTTAACTTGCTGCAGATTCATATTGTCCTTAGTTTGGTTTACAAACCTCAACTACATCACCCAGCAAAGTTGCGGAGGTGCAATCGGTGATCTTCACCATAACATATTGACCTTTCTGAAGATCCCCTTTAGGGAAAACGACCATGCTGTTACGACCGTTTCTGCCGCAGAAATGATCCTCTGAACGCTTTGAAGGACCTTCAACCAAGACCTTCTGGGTCTTTCCTATCTGTTTCTGGTGTGATTTAAGTGAATGCTCCATTTGTTTGTTGATCACCTCGGTGAGTCTTCGTCCTTTGACATCTTCTGGAACATCATCGTCAAATCGTCTTTCTGCTAACGTTTTAGGTCGCTCAGAATATTTGAACATATACGCAAAGTCGTATTCAACGATGTCCATTAATGACAAGGTGTCCTGATGTTCCTCCTCTGTTTCACCACAAAATCCGGTGATAATATCTGTTGAAATTGCACAATCCGGAACAATTCTCTTGATAGCATCTATTCTGTCCAGGTACCATTCTCGGCTATAGCCGCGATTCATTCGGTAGAGAACTTCTGTATTGCCTGATTGCACAGGTAAATGGATATAAGGACATATGTTTTCATATTTCGCCATTACCTCCAGCACGTCATCCGTCATATCTTTAGGATGGGAAGTCGAAAAACGAACACGAAGATCAGGAGAAACCAGCGCGACCATTTCCATTAATTGAGCAAAATTGGTCGTTGGCTGATTTTCATCTTTGATGTCACCCTTGGAGGTGAGGTTCCATCGATAGCTATCAACATTCTGACCAAGCAAGGTCACCTCACGGTAGCCTTTCTCAAAAAGATCACGGCATTCGTCCACAATGGTTTGCGGATCCCTGGATCGTTCTCTACCGCGAGTAAAAGGAACAACGCAGAAGGAACACATATTGTCGCAACCCCTCATGATCGTTACAAAAGCGTTTATCCCGCCCTGATCCAATCGAACAGGAGAGATGTCTGCGTAAGTCTCGTCTCTGGACAATAAAACGTTTACGGCCTTTTGCCCTGTGCCAACTTCTTCTACAAGATTTGGAAGATCGCGGTATGCATCAGGTCCAGCAACAATGTCTACCAGTTTCTCTTCTTCGAGTAGAGATTTTTTTAGTCTTTCGGCCATACAACCCAAAATACCAACTACCAGCTCCGGGTTATTTTCCTTTTTACTCTTAAATTCAGTCAGTCTATTTCGTACACGTGTTTCTGCATTATCGCGGATCGAACATGTATTGATCAATACTATGTCAGCCTCGTCGACATTACGCGTGGTTGAATAACCATTTTCGTTCATTATGGCTGCAACGACTTCACTGTCAGAGAAGTTCATCTGACAACCGTAACTTTCCAGGTATAATTTTTTCGCGGAACCATTTTGTTCAGCCGTGATCAATGTCGCCTCCCCTTGCCTTGATTCATCTATGACCTTGTTGTGACCTGTATCCATGTTGAATTTGTTCATTTAATGGATGCAAAAATAAGGAAAAAGAAAAGTGTGTCAAAATGTCAGTTGATTTCTTATTGAAAGGAACATTCAGGCCATACCTTTATTTATATAGGAGACGAATTTTTTAAAGAGAAAAAAATGAACTTTTTCTTTAACCTATGGTTAAAAGTATGAAATAGGGTGGAAGGGGGTCTTGTTAAGTTGGATTTTGATTTGAAATGATTTTATTTTGCCCCGGTTTAATCCAGGCAATGCTTTTTATTTATGGCAAAGAATCTCGTAATAGTTGAGTCACCGGCGAAAGCTAAGACTATCGAAGGATATTTAGGAAAAGACTTCGTTGTGAAGTCAAGTTTTGGACATGTCAGAGACCTGGCGTCCAAGGGGATTTCGGTGGATATCGAGAATAATTTCGAGCCAAAGTACGAAGTGTCAGCTGACAAGAAACAAGTCGTTGCTGAACTGAAGAAATTGGCAAAGGAAGCAGAGACTGTATGGCTCGCTACCGATGAGGACCGTGAGGGAGAAGCCATTTCATGGCATTTGTATGAAACGTTGGGTCTAAAAGGTAAGGATACGAAAAGAATTACTTTTAATGAGATCACGAAACCCGCTATTCTAAAAGCCATTGAAAATCCCCGTTCGATCAACAAGGAACTTGTGGATGCTCAGCAAGCGAGAAGAGTTTTGGATCGAATTGTAGGTTTTGAACTGTCTCCTGTTTTGTGGAAAAAAGTTAAACCGAGCTTATCTGCTGGAAGAGTTCAGTCAGTTGCCGTTCGACTAATAGTTGAGCGTGAAAGAGAGATCGAACAGCACAAGTCGGAATCGTTTTTCCGAGTGAATGCCATTTTTACCTCCTCGAAAGGAACGCTGAAGGCTGAACTGAACGAACAGTTCAAGGCTGAACCGGAAGTTGATCTTTTTTTGAAGAAAGCATCAGAGTCCTCTTTTGTGATCGAAGATGTTCAAAAGAAACCAGCAACAAAGTCGCCAGCGCCTCCATTTACAACCTCCACACTTCAGCAAGAGGCTAGTTTGAAACTTGGTTTTTCCGTTTCCAGAACAATGACAGTTGCTCAGAAACTATATGAATCTGGAAAAATAACCTACATGAGGACAGATTCTGTGAACCTTTCGGAAACGGCAATGAATGGTGCAAAAGCAGAAATTGAAAGAGCCTACGGTAGTCAATATTCAAAACCAACGAAATACACCACGAAGAGCTCAGGCGCTCAGGAGGCACACGAAGCGATCCGTCCGACGGATTTTTCGACGCATTCATTCAGTGCTGAAAGGGACGAGCAAAGATTGTACGAATTGATTTGGAAAAGATCAATTGCTTCTCAGATGGCACACGCTCAGTTGGAAAGAACAACGGTGAAGATCGATGTTTCCGAATACGATAAAGGATATTTTCAGGCAAAAGGAGAAGTTATTCGTTTCGACGGATTTTTAAAAGTTTACATGGAATCAGATGTAGACGCAGAAGATGAGGACGAGAATGAAGAGGGCTTGTTGCCGGATGTCCAGTTGGGGGAGTCACTTGCTGCAAATGAAATTACTGCTACTCAGCGGTTTTCGCGCCCACCATCAAGGTATGTTGAGGCTTCACTGGTCAAAAAACTGGAGGAACTGGGAATCGGACGTCCTTCAACTTATGCGCCGACCATTTCAACAATTCAAAAAAGAGGATACGTTGAAAAACGCGAAAGAGATGGGGAGTTAAGAACTTACAAAGTGAAAACGTTACGGTCCGGTAGCATTGCGGAAGAAATGAAGTCGGAAACGACAGGAAAAGAAAAGAATAAGCTTTCTCCAACTGATATAGGAGTCTTGGTTACAGACTTTCTGAAGGAACACTTCGAACGAATCATGGATTACAATTTCACTGCTAAAGTGGAGCAGCAATTCGATGAGATCGCACATGGCCTGATCGAATGGACGAAGATGATCCATAATTTCTATCAGCCTTTTCATCATGATGTTTCGGAAACACTGGAGAAATCTGAAAGAGTTACTGGGGAAAGAGAATTGGGAGTTCACCCTTCGAACGGGCGTCGCGTCATTGCCCGTTATGGAAGGTTTGGAGCCATGGTTCAGGTTGGTGATGAGCAGGTTGACGGACAAAAGCCTTTGTTTGCATCTTTGAAACCCAATCAGTCTATTTCGAGCATAACTTTGGAAGAAGCATTAGACCTATTTAAATTGCCTCGAACATTAGGAGAGTTGGATGGTTTAGAGGTTCGTGCAAATTCAGGTAGATTTGGCCCATATGTACAACATGGAAAAAGCTTTGTTTCAATTCCAAAAGGAGAGGATCCTCTTGACATTACCTTGGAAAGGGCTACGGAGCTGATTAAAGAAAAGCAATTGAGCGAAGCGAATAAATTGATCAAAAGCTTTGAAGGCAGGGAAGATGTTCAGCTGTTGAATGGAAGATATGGAGCATACCTTAAAATAGGCAAAGACAATTTTAAATTGCCAAAAGGTGTAGTTGCGGCTGATCTGACCTTGCAGGAATGTCTTGATATAGCCTCCTCACAAGCAGCAACGAACAAAAAAGGGAAGAAAAAGTGATAGCGCGACAGTTATCCACTTTTGAGGTTTGATTTCTTTGAAGCTATCAGAGTTTGTTCTCGATTTGATTGCAGTAGTTTTGAACAAAACATTGCAATGAAAGACATTTCGATCTATTTCACGCCGGTTAACGATTTTGGAAATTCGGATCAGTTGAGTTTGGGAACTGTTATGGATTCTCACGTTGAAGGTTGTTTTCCTGAACTCAAAAAGGGTGGAGTAGCTCTTTTTTATGTTCCAGAATTTCGCGGACAGAAAAAAGGAATTCAAACAGGTAGTGCTGGAGGAGAACATTTTCGTAGAGCTCTTGCTGAGCTTAATTTCGGGGTTGATTGGAAGTTCGAGTTGTATGACCTTGGGAACATTATTCCCGGTAAAGAACTGAAAGATACGTATTTTGCAGTGAGCAATGTTGTTGCCGAGTTAGTGAAGAATCAAATTCTTCCAGTTATCATTGGTGGAAGTCAGGACCTCACTATAGCACAGTATAAAGGCTATGAGTCGTTAGAGCAAATGGTGAACATGTGTGCTATCGATCACAAACTGGACCTTGGTGCTCCGGATGAAGAATCTCATTCGGACGGATTTTTAAGTCATCTTCTTTTGCAACGTCCATGTTATTTGTTCAATCATGCCAACATTGGACTTCAGGCTCCATTTGCTTCCAAAATGGAGTTCGAACTTTTTGAAAAACTCTACTTCGATGTATGTCGCTTGGGTGAGTTCAATGGTGATTTCCGAAAGGCAGAACCACATCTTCGAAATTCCGATTTGTTGACGGTTGATATGAGAAGTATACGCGCTGCGGAAATTCGAACGGAGGATTATCACTTGCCAAATGGCTTTTATGCCGATCAGATATGTCAGATCATGAAATACGCAGGTGTGAGCGATAAACTTACATCATTGGGTATTTATAATTATGTTCCGGAAGAGAAGCTTGGAAGTTTATCTGCATTGGTTGCACAGATGATATGGTACATGTTGGATGGCTATTCCCAGCGAAAAGGAGACTTTCCAGTTGGCAGTAAAGCGCATTACACAAAGTTTATTGTGCATCTGGATGACTTCAAAGAAGAGATCGTTTTTTACAGGAGTAATAAGTCGGAGCGATGGTGGATGGAAGTGACTTATCCTGCCCAGGAGGGATCGAAATATGACCGTCATCATATGGTGCCTTGTGACAAAGAAGATTATGAGCGGGCTATGAGGAATGAAATGCCGGATTTGTGGTGGAAGACATATCAAAAATTGGTTTGATTTAAAAATAAATTAACTTGAGGATAATGTGTTCGAATAATCACAAAGTGCAGGGGGTGTGAAGAAAAAAAATTTCATTTGTATTGAAAAATATTTATTTTAGTCGCCAATTGGAGTGGTTCTATGTAGTCTAACCAACTATTTTTACTTGTGAAACGCAGCGTTTTTTAAAATGAAGAAAGTCATATTAGCATCAACGTTTGTCATGACTGTTGGGTCTGTTTTGTTTGCTCAGCAGGAGAAATTGCTTACGCATTTCATCTATGACAAGATGACAATTAATCCGGGCTCAACAGGGTTGGATGATGGTATCTGTGCAACAACAGTGTACCGAAACCAGTGGGACAAAGTGAATGGTGCGCCAAATTCGGCTTTGCTGAATATAGAAGCCAACATGAATCGATTCTTTCCGGGTGGACTTGGTATCTCGTTTTATCACGATGCTATCGCGTTTTCTCGTCAGAACAACCTGTTGTTGAATTATTCTTATCCATTGCAGATTCAGGGAGCGGGAGTACTTGGTATTGGTTTAGGTGTTGGAATTATCAATTTCGGTATGAATCCTGAATGGGCTCCGCCGACGACCAATCCGGATAATTCATTGCCTGTTGGTTTCTCTGCAACCAATCTTGACCTCAATTTTGGATTGTATTTCAAGGGGAATGATGACTACTATGTTGGATTTTCGTCAACGCATTTGAATGAGACTCTTTTAAAGAAGACTGTCGGTGTAGTGGATAATCAGTATCAAACAGCCAGACATTATTATTTGATGGGAGGTAAGAAGTTCAGAAACGTTTTGAATGGTGATATCGACGCACAAGTATTGATGCGAACTGATATGGTTAAATTCTCTGCAGACATCAATGCACGCTACATTTGGAGAGATATCGCATACGGTGGTTTGACTTATAGAACATCTGATGCGGTAGCGTTAATGTTGGGCTGGGTTCCGATCACTAACTTCACTGTTGGTTATTCTTATGACGTTACTACTAATAAGTTGTATACGATCTCTCGAGGATCTCATGAGATCCTGATGAAATATTGTTATCACATACCGCCACCACCGATAACAAAATCGAAGCACCCAAGATGGTTGTAATAAAATTTTTATAATCTTTGTAACCATTTTCGTGCTTATTCCGTTATATCGACGTATTGATCCTGTAGAATGTTAATGTTGATATCCGGAAGTTGAAATAAAAGAGGTAGAATGAGAAAATTATTGTTTGTAGGGTTATTGGGTGTTGTCCTGGCTTCTTGTAGTTCAAGAACAGGTCACCTTACTGGTGCTTCGGGGAGACCGTTATATTATCCTGAGATTCCGTTGGGTATGGTTTACATTCCTGCTGGATCTTACCAGATGGGAGAAAACGATCTGGATGTGCCTTTCCTGCATCAGACGAGAGCGAAGACGGTCTCTGTTCAGGCATTTTACATGGATCAGACCGAGATCTCTAACAATGAGTATCGCCAGTTCGTGGAATGGGTGAGAGACTCTATTGCACGTGAGAAGATCTATGTAGGTCTTGAAGAGGATGGTGACGCGGAGCGTTTCATTAACTACCGTGAGCGTTATTTCGACGAAGGATCTTTGGAATGGGTGGAGTATGATCCGTCTGACAGAGAAATGAACCGCTCAGTTTTTGAATTGAACTGGGATCGTCGTTTCGACTATCAGGATGAAGAGATCGTGCCAATTCTTGCTGACATGTATTATCCTCAGCCTGAGCGTTACTACAAACGTCGTGAGATCGATGTTCGCAAGTTGATGTTCCGTTATTTTTGGATTGATTACCGTGAAGCTGCCAGAAGAGGACGTATCAACGTTATTCCAAATGGTTTTGACAATGAAGGTAACAAACTTGTTGATGAGCACCGTGAGCTGAATACACCTAACCATCCGTTCACGAACGAGCCTCAAGGTCAGGATTTGGACATGGGGTATTTCAACAAGAAAGGACAAAACAATGCTATTCGTGGGCATGAGAATCGTCAGAGATTTATTATCGATGAGATCATTAATGTTTATCCGGATACACTTTGCTGGGTTCGTGACTTTACATACTCTTTCCACGATCCGATGACGAATATGTATTTCTGGCACCCGGCATATGATAACTATCCTGTAGTAGGTATCACTTGGGTTCAGGCTAAGGCATTCTCGGTGTGGAGAACTCAGTTGTTGAACAACTGGTTGGTTGCAATGGGAGATCTTTTCGTGAATGACTTCCGTTTACCAACTGAAGCAGAATGGGAAAGAGCTTCTCGTGGAGACCTTAACCTATCTCAATACCCTTGGGGTGGTCCATACATCCGAAATGAAGCGGGATGTTTCTTAGGGAACTTCAAGCCGATGAGAGGTCGTTATTTTGAAGATGGTGGTTTCCACACTGTTAAGATCTTCTCCTACAATCCGAATGGTTGGGGTCTGTACTGTATGGCAGGGAACGTTTCGGAATGGTGTGAGACAGCATATGATGAGTCAATGTATGAATTCTCTCATGACTTGAATACTGATTATCGTTATGACGCGATGGATTGGGATCCGCCATCAATGAAGAGAAAAGTACTTAGAGGAGGTTCATGGAAGGATATTGGCTATTACCTGCAAAACGCCACTAGAACTTATGAATACCAGGATACTGCCAAGTCATACATTGGGTATAGAAATGTTATGACACACCTAGGACGAGGAGGTCGCGACTTCTCAAGAGAAGGTGGTGAGGAAATTCGAAGTGACATCCAGTTGAAATAATTGAATTATCACTAGAATACAACAAACAATCAAAGTAGTAATTTTTAAAACCTAAAAAACAAGGAAAACTATGAAACCAGGAAGTAAAGGATGGAAAAAGTTCATGGCCAAGCTCTACGGATTTGGTGCTGCAGTTGTAATCGTTGGAGCCCTATTCAAAATTCAGCACTGGCCAGGTGCATCTTTGATGCTTATTATCGGTTTGAGTACGGAGGCGTTGATCTTCATCTTCTCAGCATTCGAACCAATTCATGAAGATCCAAATTGGGAGCTAGTATACCCTGAGTTAGCTCTTGGTCACTCTGATGATCTTGATCATTCAGCTGTAGCCAAAGCTGGAAAAGGTAAGAATGCTGGTATTACTGATCAGTTGGATAAAATGCTTGAAGAAGCCAAAATTGATAGTGCATTGCTTGAGCGTCTTGGTGACGGCATGAGGACATTGGGAGAAAATGCAGCTCAACTTAAAGGAGTAACGACAGCTGCAGCTGCTACAGATTCATATGTTTCAAGTCTTCAGGCTGCATCAGACAAGGTGTCTGCTCTGTCAGATGCATACGAAAGAGCTTCAGTATCTATTAGTGGAATGACTGCAGATGCAAAAGAAGGCGAATCATTTGGAGAGCAAATGCAGAAAGTTTCCAAGAATTTGGCTGCTCTGAACAATGTGTACGAACTTCAATTGAAAGGTTCTTCTCAGCACCTTGAGGCTACTGAGAAATTCCAGTCTCAGGTTACTGAAATGATGGCGAACTTGTCTGCCTCTGCGGAAGATACTCGTATCTACAAAGAGAACATGGCATTGTTGTCTAAGAATCTTACTGACTTGAATACCGTATACGGTAATATGTTGAAAGCTATGACAATAACTAAAGGTTAACAGTTGTCTGTTAGCGAGAGTTGTTGAATTGAAATTTATTGTCAACCAATAAAAAGTAATTAATCATGGCAGGAGGTAAAGAAACCCCAAGACAGAAGATGATCGGTATGATGTACCTTGTACTTACCGCGCTTCTGGCACTTAACGTATCTAAATCCATCCTTGATGCATTCGTAGCGATCGAAGAGAATATCCAGATCGCAAATGAGAACGAATATGCACGTGGACAGGAGAAAATGTTTGATCTAAAAGAAGTTTCTGAAGACAAGACTCAGAAAGATCTTATGGAGAAAGCAAAAAAACTAATGAAAACTGTTGAAGAGATTGACAAGATCACTGCACAGCGAGTTAAGTTGATCGACGATATTAAGTTGGAAATCCTTAATACGTGTGGTGAAGATATCACTTCAGTTGGAACACCGGAAAGCATCATTCAGGTTCCTTACAATGAGAAGGAGCCATTGAAGCCAACTCGTATGCATCTTGAACACGTAAGTGGAAAAGATAAGTACGATGAGCCTATGCTTGTAATGGGGATCAATGAAGATATTACTAATCCGAAAGGAAAAGGTATCGAGTTGTGGAACAGTTACAATGCATTCAGAAAGGAGTTGACTGAGTTGATCGCTGGATCTGTAATTGTTGAGCCTGGTCAGAAGAAATTCTTCTTCAAAGCTCCAGAGATTAATACATTCAAGGATTTCAAGGATTTGAATGCTCAGATGGACAAAGCTATCAAGGCTTCGAATGTGAACATGGATGATCAGGAAGCTATTAAGAAGATCTATTCTTCTTTGACGAAGCAAGAGAGATCAACTGTACACGAGGTACCAAATGTACATTGGATCGGTAAAACATTTGACCATTCACCTTCAGTAGCAGCATTGGCATCTTTATCTTCAATGCAGAAAGAGATACTTACAGCAAGAGCTGACGCGGTTGCTTTGATCAGAAGCCGTGTAGGTGGAGGTGAATATTCGTTTAACAAGATCATGGCATTGGCTTACGGTCCTGATCTAGCGAACAACGGTGATGATATTGAAGTTCAGGTATTGATGGCGGCTTATGACAGTGATAAGCAACCTGAGGTTACTGTGAATGGTGGTACTGTTGCAGAAACTCGTGATGGTAAAGGATTCATTCGAATGAAGGCAAGTGGTGCATCTGAAATGAAATTAACCGGAACGATCACCATCAAGAATAAGTCTGGTATTCCAAAGACACAGCCTTGGGAAAAGACGATCAAGATCATGAAGCCAATGGGTACTGTATCCCTTCCTGAATTGAACGTTCTTTACATCGGATACCCGAACAAAATTGAAGCGGTGGCATCAGGTTACGACCAGACATTGCTGTCAGGAAATGGGGTTTCGTTGACTAAATCAGGAAACTTCTGGATTGGAAGTCCTGGTAAAGGAAAAGAATGTTCTATAACTGTATCAGGAAAGAGTTCTGTTACAAATAAAACTGCGAATCTTGGAACATTCAAGTTCCGTGTATCTCGTCTACCAGATCCTTCACTATACTGGGGTTCTGCTAAAGATGGTGAAAAAGGTTCAAGAGCAGAAACAAGATTGTTTGCGAAATACCCACCAGAAATTCCTTTGAATGCATCATTTACGATCAAGTCATGGGAACTTTCGATTCCTGGTGCACCTGGAGCTCCGCCAAGAGGTTCTGGAAACCAGTTGGATGGTGCAGCGATTTCGTTGTTGAAGCAGGCTAAGCCAGGTTCTGTGATCGGTTTCATGACGACTGTTGTTGGTCCTGATGGAATCGCACGTAAGAAAGGTGGAGCGTTTACGCTATAAGAATTAAATTAAGTGAGTATGAAAAGTCTATTGTTTAGCGCAGCGGTGGTGTTTCTGTCGTGGAATGCAACAGCCCAGTTGGAAGAACTCAACGGTGGACCTGTTAATGTTCCTACTGACGGAATTGTGGACGGGGTGTACATTACAGAACATATTCCGACCAAAAGACTGATTCCTTACGAATATGTAAGAGAAGCAGATGTGATCTGGAGTAAGCGTGTATGGCAATACATAGACTTACGTGAGAAAATGAATCATTCAATTTACTATCCATTTGATGAGATCACAATGGAAGGTAAGTGGATCCGTAATGCCACACGTTGGTCTTTATGGACAGTGATTCGTAATCACGTACTTAACGGTGATATTCGTTTGTTCTCTCCTTACAATCCTTACAACGTGTTTGGTGAGCGTGATGGTGACCAGTTGAAATATCCGGTTGATCCTCAACCAGGTTTGAATTTTTATACAGATTCAGCCTATAGAGAGAAATTGGTGTACTTCTTTGGTTTCTTGGGTGCGCAGTCAGATACGCCGTTGACGGATGAATTTGGAGATCCATTGATCAAGACTAATCCTGATGGTACGGAAGAATTCGTTTATCCTCCGCGTGATACTATGTGGTATACTTCAAAAGATATCGTTCAGTATCGTATCAAAGAGGATTGGTTCTTCGATAAAGAAAGATCTGTATTGGATGTACGTATCATTGCTATCGCACCGGTAGTATATAAGATCGAAACAACACCTTCAGGTCAGAAGAGTATTACTGGTATGGAGGAATTGTTCTGGTTGTATTTCCCGCACTGTAGATTTGTGTTCAACAACTACTTTGTTTACAACGACAAGAACGATGCTCAATGGATGTCTTTTGATGACTTGTTCTGGAAAAGACGTTTCAGTAGTACCATCTACAAATCCAGTAACGTATATGACCGTAAGGTGGATAGTTACAGAACGGGTGTAGATGCTTTAATGGAATCTGAGAAGATCAAGGAAGAGATCAGAATAATCGAACATGACGTTTGGAGTTTCTAATCACCTATTGATATTGAAAAGCCCTGGTTTTGCCAGGGCTTTTTTGTTTCCGGTGTTTTTCCACTTTGCTTAGTATCTTTGTGTTATGATCAGTTTAGAGCAGTTAGGAGTATTTTTACCACAAGGATATTTATTTCAGAATGTATCCTTTCAGATCAAACCTGGTGACAAGATCGGCTTGGTAGGTAAGAACGGTGCGGGTAAATCGACAATGTTAAAGTTGTTAGCAGGTAGAGACAAACCTTCCGAAGGTAAGATTCACATGCCCAAAGATTGTTCTGTAGGATTATTATCCCAGGATATAAAAGTCGATTCCGACAGTACAGTTTTGAATTTTCTCTTGCGATCAAATGAAACGCTTAACACTATTAATGATAGTTTAAACAGATTAAATCATGACTTGGTAGACCGTTCTGATTATGAATCGCGGGAATATCTTTCGATCCTTGATCAATTAGCGGAGTTGAATCATCAATTTCAAATTCTGGAGGGAGCGCAATGGGAGGAAAAGGTAGTGTCAGTTCTTAAGGGTTTGGGTTTTGATGAAAATGACTTAAATCGCTCACTGAATACTTTTTCAGGTGGGTGGAAGATGAGAGCTGAACTAGGTCGAATACTTGTAAATAAACCGGACCTGCTTTTATTGGACGAACCAACGAACCATCTTGATATCATTTCTATTGGTTGGTTAGAAAATTATTTACAAAAGTTCGAGGGGGCCGTAATTGTTATTTCTCACGATCGAATTTTTCTTGATAACGTTACAAAAAGGACCATGGAGATCAGTATGGGTAAGGTACTGGATTATCCTTTTTCTTATACGAAGTACAAAATTGCACGTGAGGAGGAGCTTGAGCGTCTTGAAAGGATGAAGAAGCAGCAGGATAAGGATATTAAACATACAGAAGAGTTAATAGATAAGTTCCGTGCAAAAAAGAATAAGGCAGCCTTCGCGCAGAGTTTGATCAAGAAACTAGAGCGCACAGATCGAATTGAGCTGGAGCAGGATCAAGTTGCACGAATGAAGATCTCTTTTCCGTTAAGTGTTCAGCCCGGAAAAATGGTTTTGGAGCTTAAGGACCTGGGTAAACATTTTGGTGAACGTGTGGTGTTGAAGGGAATAAACATTTCAGTAGGTAGAGGGGAAAAGATCGCTTTGCTTGGACCAAATGGTGTCGGTAAATCGACCTTATTGAAAAGGATAATGGGATCTCTGGATGGAGATGGAGAGGTGATTTACGGTCACAATGTGAATATTACCTATTTCGCACAGGATCAAGCGGATAAGTTAGATCCTGAGAAAACAGTATTTGAAACCGTTGACGACATAGCCAAAGGAGAGATCCGAAGAGATTTGCGATCTATTTTAGGAGCATTCCTTTTTTCAGGTGAGGATATCGATAAAAGAGTAGGCGTATTATCTGGTGGTGAACGTACTCGTTTAGCCCTTTGTCAATTGCTTTTGAGTCCAAGTAACTTCCTTATCCTGGATGAGCCAACCAACCATTTGGACATGCAGAGCAAAGAAGTCCTGAAAAAAGCATTGGTGAATTATGAGGGATCATTTATTGTGGTTTCCCACGACCGTGAATTTCTCGATGGACTGACCAATCGTATTTGGGAAATTCAGAGTGGTGATCTTAAGATACATCATTACAACGTCATGGAATTCCTGCAATCAAAAATGGATTCGACAAATATGAACAGTCCGATAGCACAGGTTGCGGCAAAGAATTCTGCAGTTGAACAAAGTAATGCTCAGCGATACGTCGACCAGAAGGAATTAAAACGTCAGAAGAATCAATTACAAAACAAGCTAAGAGACAATGAGAAGTCGATTGAAATCTTGGAATCTCGCTTGAAGGAACTCGATGTAATCATTGCAGAGCTGGATTACTCTGATGCCTCCGCTGCAGAAAAGATTCTTTCGGAATATGAAAAATGTAAAACGGAACTGGACGATCTGATGAACCAGTGGGAAGAGCTGACTGAGAGAATGATGGAATTAGAGGGATGATCTCTGTCTTTCGGCCTTGCGTTTTTTTCGTTCAAAGCGTTTATTCCTCTTTTTATTCTTCTTTATTGATTTTTTAGCCTCCTTGCTTTGCATCGACCAAAATCGCTTATAGGCTTTTTTTTGTTCCTTCTTAGCGGCTTTCCGTTGTTGTTTTTCCTGTTTAGCAAGTTGTTTCTCCGCCTCTTCAACGGTGGCGGGTGTTTTGCCGGGTCCGGTGGATGAACAGGAAATTAATGTTATTGTCAGAAATACGAAAACAATGGTGATGATCGTTCTAAATTTCATAACTTCGAGACTTAGGTCGGATATGAAGATACAATTATTTATTTTTTTTAGCCTTCTGTTGGTGCTGAGCGGTTGTAACAAGAACAATCAGCATCCTGTGCCCTACGTTCCGTTTGATTTTACCATCAATCTGGACTTGCCGTCCTATTTTTCTCTTACGGGTGTGGGAGGATATGCGTATGTTCCCGGCGGTTCAAGAGGGATTGTAGTATATCGCAGAGCAATTGATGAATTCGTTGCTTTCGACAGACATTCGCCGGAAGATCCTAATGCGACCTGTCCATTACCGCTTTACGCAGATCCTGACAATTTCCTTCAATTGATAGATTCTTGTTCCTCGACGAGATTTTCTTTATACGACGGATCACCAATGACTGATTCTAAGTACGGTTTGCGTCAGTATCAGACAATGTATAATGGAACGAACTCTCTTCGTATCTATAACTGATCAGACTGAATTATTATTTTTGCAGAAAAAACAACGATGAGCGAGATAAACGTTACCATAATTGACCGTGAAGGGGTATCACATGATCTAGTTGGTCCAACCGATATGAACATGAATATCATGGAACTTTGTAAAGCCTATGAACTTCCGGTTCTTGGAGAATGTGGAGGTATGGCGATGTGCGCTACCTGTCAGTGCTATCTCGAATCAGACACGGAATTGCCGGAGCAAAGCGACGCAGAACTTGACATGCTCGATCAGGCATTCTTCGTGAAGCCAAACAGTCGTCTTGGTTGTCAGATCCACCTTACAGATGAAATAGACGGTATCGTTCTTCGACTTGCTCCTGAAGCTTAAAAAGCAAAGGTAAGTCCCAGATTAAATGTGATGGCGTTTGATAAACGCATTCTACCTATCCTGGATGATACCTCTTCGGCACTCATGCCATAATTTCCCGGAGAATAGATCTGTGATCTGTTGCGAATATTCAGTGTATAACGCAATCCGTAATTGATCAAAAGACTCTTTGTGATTGGTGTCCGAACATTGAAAGCATATAGAAAGGAATAACCAATATGCTTTTGGTCATAATTAGCGATCTTATCAATTAATTTCTCTGGATCCTCGTTCGGTGTGAAATATTCATAATTGAAGCCGGAAGTAGTGTAAAGATATTCTCTATCTTTTACCGTCGAGGAGGTATAACCGATCCCGATCTGGTGGTTCAATCCAAGAGGTAGTAAACCTCCATCCTTCGTAAATTCGATCTTTGGCATGATAACCATTGAAGTGATGTCAAGCATTTCATGGTCGAAATAGTATCTGGCAGTTGTATTGTATCCCCAGTTATCAACTCCATCAACATCGACATAGTCATTTGCCACAATATTTGCATAGTCATAACCAAATTCAACGCTCAGTGCAACATTCCTCTTGACGGTCGTACCCAGGTTTAATCTGAAACCATAATTGATGATATCTTTTCCAGGTAACAAGAGGTTGCCTTCCCTTTTATAAACTTCATTGAGATCAGCAGCAAACCATCCGATTATAGGAACATATCCCAACCCGTTAACTTCGAGAAAACGCTTCTTGCCATATAGTCCGGTGTTTTGAGCAAAAGACAATGAACAAGCCGATATGAAGAGTGTAAGAATTAAATGTCGCATGAATTGATGTTATTGAGGCTTTTGATTCAGGTTGTGAAACACATCGTAAATATGCGCTCCAAGGTTATGACGGTAAACCGGTTCATGAAAATAGTAACTGTTCCCAGTTTCAACCAAACCTTTTTCAAGGTCAAGAATGATCACGTTCATCTCTGTCTTGTTACTATTCAGTATTGCCATCGGAATGTGCATTGTTACGACAAAAGGAAAAGCAGGGTAGAGCACCATACTTCCTCCGATCAACCACCAGTTGATGTCTACTTGCTTAACGTGTTCAACAAGAGTGAACATGACCTTACTAGTTCCATAATTGTTCTGGATCTCTGTCAGTAATGAATAGTCAACAGGGAAGACGTTGACGTCATCTTCCTGAGCGATCTGACCCAAGAAGGAAATCAGCACATTTCGTTCGTTGAATCCTATCGTACCTTTGGAGGATAAGGTTCTTCGGTCAATAGGATAAGCCTTCACTCCAACGTCATTGGCCGTTTTTTCGATCATCTCGGAATACATTTGACCAATTTCTTCTGATTTTGTCTGATCGATACCTGATTTCGTGTAACTCTGCACTGTAGGTTCAACAACGATCACTTCATTCAATCCGATACGCATTCTGTTGATCTCCTCCTTCTTAATATGCTTTTCTCTGTCAAGTCGACTCATAGCGTCGATCTCCTCTTCTTTCTTTTTTTCAGCCTGATAAGCATCGTTCATCTCTTTGTAAAGGGAAACAAATGAATTATCGGCAAGAATATCAGAGATAGAATATAAATAGAATTTAGTACTGTCGAAATTGGATGGATTGTCAACATTCTTTGACTTTTTGATCCGATCGTACTTCGATCCCGTTTTGCTTTCCGTTTCAGCGACTTTTGCGGTAGTATCAGCCTTTTCTTTCATGAATTCTTCAGCGGCTTCACTGAATTTCTTTTTGGAGTAATTTTCAGTTTTGAAATTTTCAATACTGCCTAGTTCCCTGACAAATTTGGTGTAGATCGCTTTTAACTCCTCATCCTCCGGATTCGCTTTGTGTGCGTCATAAATGTTTCTCAGCGCGACAGTGAACAGAGCATCTTTCGACAATTTTTTCAGCATAAAATGAACGGCAGCGGATTCACCTTCCAGTTCTGTTGATTTGTCAATGGTTTTGTTCGATTTATTCTCTCGTTTATACATGGCTAGGTTCAGCCATGCTTGAGACTTCATGCGCTTGAGAAACATGGATGACGGAAAATCCTTTTCCAAAAGAAATATCGAATAAAGTGCATCCCCGTAGGATGCATCAAGAATATCAGATCGAACATTTTCAAAACGACAAATGCTGCGAACGTGAATAAAACGGGTTTCACCAAGAAAGAAGGCAGATTCCCCCCAGTTGGAATATGCACCGATCTCCTTTTCGACAGCTTCCTTTCTTTTCTTGATGTTGGGATGTGAACTGTTCGAATCGTCGTAATCCTCTTCTGCTTGAATAGGATATTTCTTTTTCGGGAACAACGATTCGGGAACAAACAGATTCTCCGTGTTGAAATAGGTGACAGGAAACTCTACTTCATCAAATGGAAGGTAAGAATACATCAGCACGTCAAAAGTCTCGAAAATCGCATCCAACGAATAGCCGGCTTTATGATAAATAGCGATACCGTCTTTGTCTGCCTCGAATTCCTTTTCCTTGGAGTGATTACTGAGCAGGTCAATCCTTTCGTTGTAACGATAATTCTTCTGTTTCCATTCGTACGTTTCCTTAACGTGTTTCCTTTTGTAATGTGCGATCTCATGAGCAAGCACATAAGCTATTTGTGCCTCAGAGGTGGTTTGGGCAACAAGACCTGTAGTAACGAAAATTATTCCCTGATCAGTTGAGAATGCGTTGGTGGAATTGGATTTGATCGTGTAGACACGAAGCTCCTTTCGAGTTTCGGGATCATCTTGAAGTAGACGGTCTACAATTTCAGAGGCATATGAGGAAACAGGATCTCCATAGACCACCATTCCGGAATGCAACATGTCGTCTATGGCATAATTGATCCCCTCATAAAAGATCTTTTCCTTCTGATTTTTAGAATTGCCTTTCGTTTCGAGATCTTCCAGCATCTTGCTTTTGCTCGTTCTTGTGAAATCAGCAGGAATATCTCCGGAAGATTGAAGAGTTCTGTAATTGCTAAAATCAGTGTTCTGGGCAAATCCGGTCAAAGTACAGCTGAGTACTGATAGGATTGAAAAAAGAATATTTTGCATTAAAAAGTTATGATTTTAATTTCAGGGAAGGTGGGATCTCGCAAACCGGTATAGGAATCATTTTGTGTTTGTTGGCTCTATTGAACCGCTCATAGATGGTGAGAATTTCAATTTGCCTTGAATTCAGTTCACTTCTGTCTCCGGTATAATCCATTGCCCACTCTAACTCGGGATAGGTTGCTCCTAACTGATCCTCATCGCTTCTTCCGTCCTCCCAGAGACCATCGGTTGGTTTAGCATTCAAAATGGAATCAACTATTCCGAGATGTCGGGCAAGCGTGAAAACTTCGGTTTTTGTAAGATCAGCTATCGGACTTAGGTCCACACCGCCATCTCCATATTTTGTAAAGAAACCAACACCAAAATCTTCCACCTTATTTCCGGTGCCTGCTACCAAACAACGGTTGCTTTGTCCTACAGCGTACAAGGTTGTCATTCTCAACCTTGATCGACTATTTGCCATGGAAAGGGCATCTTCTCGGGCATCCGAGGGTAAAACCAGGGATAGTTGATCAAAGACCGGTGTAAGGTCAATTTCCAGGGAGCTGACATTGCTGAATTTATACGTCAGATCTTCAATATGCTCGCAAGCTCTGACATACTCTGCTTTAGTTTGCCTTATGGGCATGTTCAATAGAATGGTCTTTCTGCCTGTTCGCGCACAAAGTGTTGACGTAACAGCAGAGTCCACACCACCGGATATCCCGACGATAAAACCATCCATACCTGAACTCTCAAGATAAGAGTTCAACCACTTCGAAATATGCTCAGAAATGCGTAGACAATCCAAATCGATCAGAATAGGATTGAGATCTTCAATTGCAACTGACTTTGTGTTGCTTTATTGTTGAATTGCGTATCATTACCAATTCCATTGTCTAATGGTGATGCATACATGTAGTTATTTCCCTTTGATGTGTTTCTATTGGTATGCAGAGGAGTGAAACCGTAGTAATAACCCAATTCAGCAACCAGGCTCGTTGATCCTGTGAAATTCCATTCTGCTCCTGCTGAAAGACCAACAGCTGATTTAAAGAAGAACATTTCCCCTCCGGCTTTCATGTTCTCATTGGTCGCTTTTTCCTTTAGACCCATTGGTTCATTAGGAGTAAGGTTGAATCCTTCGTCGGTAATAGTATTGGAAAGCAAGAAACTGTTTCTCAAACCGAATTTTCCGAAATAACGGAAATAACCGATAAAGTTTGTACGGAAGATCATCATTGTTGGGATGGTCATGTACATCACTCTGTGTGACCTTTCTCCTAATTCAAACAGTTGGTGATTTGCATTGGTAGGATCAATATCACCCATCGAAAGGATCTCACGATCATTGTACCAGTAATAAACATTGTTGCTGTTATAAGCGGCAGCTTTATACTTCAATCTTTCAAAGTCGAATTCAAGACCTGTACCGAAAGCGATAGTTTCTGTTAGATTGAAGTTAACATTCGCTCCGATGGTCATGTCTGTTCCAACACCGTTCGTCTCCATATAATTGGTCCCCATTTTCTGCATTGCCAAACCCCCACCAAAAACGATTCCCGCTTGAACATTCTTGTCAGCAGCTTCCTGCGCCATTAGAGATGATGACATTACAATAGCTGCCATCGAAAACAATATCTTTTTCATAAAATACTCTTTGTTAGTCGAGGTAAAGATAATTGAAAACTATGTTTTGATTACTTTTGAGTACAATTATTAAGAGAAAAATGAGGATTACAGGGACTTTGCTCATCGGACTTGTTGTTATAAGTCTCTCATCTTGTACCAATAACCCTCTGGATGTTGATGCCAGTGAGGTAAAGGTCGACCTTGAGTTTACCAATATGGATTCACTTTTGGTGAACGCTGACTCAGCACAGCTGATCCAGTTGAATCATGATTTTACGAGGTCGTTTCCTGAGATCTGGGAATACCAGCTTGGATATTGCATAGGTATCGGGCGGCTGACGGATACTGCGTTCTATACCAGCATGAACGCTTTCTTGAACGATCCGTATGTCAAAAGGGTAGAGAACAGGATCAATGAAAAATTCAAGGATCTTGCTCCCTCTAAAATGAAGATCAGACAGGGATTTCAGCATTTACGCTATCATCTTCCGCAGGGCAAACTACCTGAACAAGTTGTATTCATGAATTCCTTTTTTGCTTCCAATGCATTTTCAACCGAAAAGCAGATCGGAATTGGTCTTGAGCGCTATTTGGGTGGAGAGACGGATGTAATTCAGGAATTGCCACCGGACCAGTTCTATCAATGGATGAAGGAAAGGTTGGATGAGAAGTTCATGGAACGAGATGCTGTTTGCTCCTGGATCATGACTCATTTGGTGGAAGAGGTGAACGGAAACCTTGCGGAACACCTTATTCGATGGGGCAAGATCATTTACCTGACAGAGGCAGCTTTTCCCAAAGAAGATCCTGCTGTCGTTATGCGTTATTCTGCTGATGGAATGAAATGGGCGCTGGATCACGAATACGACGTATGGACCTACCTTGTTAAGGAAAAATTGCTTTTTAAACTAGACGAGAGGATCAGGATCAACATGATCAACGATGGACCCTTTACAGTTGGATTGCCGGAAAAAGGACCAGATAGGTTAGGTCAGTTCATTGGGTGGAGAATGGTCAGAAAGTACATGGAGATCAAAAAAGTGAGCGTAGAGGAATTGATAAACACACCATATACCGCAATTCTGGCGGAATACGAGATAGATTGATTATGGAGGATAAAATAGTAAAGACATCAGAGATCAATGTGAAGGTAGGATTGAACGAGAACAATCTGCCAATAGCGATGAAATGGAGCGCAGCGGACGGGAATGTAGTTGATTCACCTGCAAAAGCAGTTATGTTATCGCTTTGGGACCCAAAAGACAACAACACCATGAAGATCGATCTATGGACGAAGGATATGACAGTTGAGGAAATGAAGCAATTCTTTCATCAGACTCTGCTAACAATGGCCGACACTTTTGAAAAGGCCACAGGAGAGCACAACATAAGCGAGGATCTGAGAGACTATTGTTATCATTTTGCAGACAAGATGAACATACTTCCTGAAAAGTAATGTCGGAAGGAGTTTTACATAAAATGAAAACTCACCTGGATGATGAAGTGATCTATCATTTGGAGTTGAGTGATCTGATCTTAATGAACGAGCTGTTAGGGCAAGAATTGAAACTGACCTGGAATGGTCAGATCTTTTGCTCGTCCTGTGGGAAGATTACAAAGCGCTCGTTCGGAGATGGTTTTTGTTATCCGTGCTTCATCTCTGCACCAGAGGCAGCAGAATGCATTATTCGCCCCGAATTGTGCCGTGCACATCTCGGTGAAGGTCGGGATCCCGAGTGGGAAATCAGGAATCACAATGTTCCTCATGTTGTTTATCTCGCTGCTTCAGATATCGTAAAAGTTGGTATAACAAGGGGAGAGCAGGTTCCAACGCGATGGATAGACCAAGGTGCCAGTGCAGCCATCCGTTTGGCTGAAACCCCAAACAGATACGAGGCGGGAATGATTGAGGTCGCGTTGAAGTCTTTCTTTTCAGATAAGACCAACTGGCAGCGAATGCTCAAAAATGAGGTGGACGAGAACATCGATCTTGTGGAGGAAAAGTGGAATTTACATGATCAGTTACCTTCGGATCTGACGATATATTTCTCCGAGAATGATGAGGTTACCGAGATCACCTATCCCGTACTTCAATTTCCGGATAAGGTAAAAAGTCTCACTTTCGACAAGGATCCTGTTATTCAATCCAAATTAATGGGGGTGAAGGGTCAATACCTGATCTTTAGCGGAGGATTGGTTTTAAATGTGAGAAAGCATACAGGTTACAGGGTTGGACTTGAGTTCTGATCCATCAATTGATCCGTTCACTTCAAGTTAATTTTTAATTTCGCGGCATGGGAAAAGATAAGTTGCGTCGTTTTGCATTGATGCAGGATTTCAAAAATGTGTTTCAGCCGGCTGTTGGTGGTGAATTTCCTTTGAAAGGAAAATGGAGATCAGAATATTTTAAGAATGATCATCCCATCGTTCTTGAATTAGGATGTGGCAAAGGTGAATATACGGTAGGTTTGGCGAAACATTTCCCAAATAAGAACTTTATAGGCGTTGATATCAAAGGTGCCAGAATGTTTATCGGTGCCAAAGAAGCTCTTGAAAACAGCATGGAAAATGTTGCATTTCTTCGTACCAAGATCGACTTCATCACAGATTACTTTGCGGAAAATGAAGTGGATGAAATTTGGTTGACCTTCTCAGATCCGCAACCAAAGAAACCGCGAAAAAGACTTTCTTCACCACTTTTTGTGGAACGTTATCGCAAGATCCTTAAGCCAGGAGGTCTGGTTCACATGAAGACCGATTCAGATATCTTATTCGAGTATACTGAAGAACAGATCAAGGAACATGACTATCCCTGTGAAGAATTGACATGGGACCTTTATGGCAGTTTACCTGAAACGATCGATCAGCAAACGAGGGATATTTTTCATATCAAAACACATTACGAGCAGCTGTTCACGGCCAAAGGCAGCGTGATCAAGTATTGCAGATTCAGGATCCACTGATGCCAAAATTCAACTTGAAATCGGTTTGGACCCTAATCGGTGGGTTTTTCTTGATCCGACTATACGGAATCTGGTTTCCTCCACTAGAGACCTGGCATTCATGGCGACAAACCTTGACCAATATGATGGCGAGGAATATGCCTGAAACAGGATATTCTCTTTTGTATCCGATGGTCGACATGGGAGGGGAGCGAACAGGTATCATTGGTTCTGAATTTCCGTTTTTTCAATTGCTTATTGCTATTTTCAATGGAGCCTTCGGTTACGATCACTGGTATGGACGTTTGATCAATTTAGTGGTTAGCAGTATCGCAATATGGTGCTTTTTTGAGTTGATCAAGCGGATCTGGAATGAACGAACAGCATGGTATGCCACGGTCATTTTTCTAAGCTCCTTATGGTTCAGCTTTTCCAGAAAAACCATGCCGGATACTTTTGCGGTATCACTCGTCATAATTGGCATTTATTGGGCAAAGTGCTACATCGACTCAAAGAAAACGGCATATCTGCTTCTTACGGGTGTTTTTCTGGTATTGGGTGGATTGTGTAAGATTCCCGCAGTATTCCTTTTTGGATTGTACATTCCATTGGTGTTACACAGAAACACCCAGTTCAAAGCAAAGATCCAACTGGGTATTACCCTGTTCTTTTCTTCAGTTGTTGTGTTGTTCTGGTATTTCAGCTGGGTTCCTTATTTGGTTGACAGCTATCATTTCGAATTATTCTTCCCAAAGGGGATTGCTGAAGGATTAAATGAGATTGGGCCTTATTGGGCAGATTTCTGGAAACAATTCTATTTCGGAGCTCTGCGTTCGTGGGTGGTTTTGTTGCCATTGATGTTGGGTGTGGTCTGGCTGTTCAGACAGAATAATCGAAGAGTCGCTTTGGGATTTCTTACTTTAACGTTGGTTTTTATTCTTTTTGCGATCAAAACGGGAACGGTTTTCCCGACGCACAATTATTACGTCTTGCCTTTTGTTCCTGTTATGGCGGTTTTGGCAGCAATTGGACTTCAACAACTAGATCCGAAATGGGCTTTCATATTGCTTTTGGTTATAGCGGTTGAAGGGGTAGGCAATCAGATCTCGGATTTCAGAATTAAAGACGAAGTCAAATACAGGCTGACTTTAGAGGAACAGTTGAATTCCATACTTCCAAAGGAAGAAAAGGTTGTTCTCTTCACTGGACCAGATCCGCAATTCATGTATTGGTTAAATCGCAAAGGATGGAGCTTGGAGGAAGGTGCTGAGAAGAACAAAGTCCTTTTAAAAGAAATTAGTACACAAGGAGGTAAATACCTTGTTACAGATAAGAATCAATATGATCTCACAGGATTTGAGATCTACAAAGAGACGAGAGATTGCAGGATCTACCTGAATCCCCAATAAGACTTATGCGACCTTCAGCTTAGCTATTTTCGACTTTGAGAATTGAGCCTTGGCATATTCGATCGTAACACGAAATTCCGTTTCTCCCGATGAAGGCAATTCATACATCGCATCGTTCAGGATAGCTTCACAGATCGATCTCAATCCACGAGCCCCAAGTTTGAACTCAATAGCTTTTTCAACGATGAAATCGAGCACGGCTGCATCAAATTGTAGACTCACACCATCGATCTCGAATAAACGAACATATTGCTTAACCAAAGCATTTTTTGGTTCAGTAAGGATCCTTTTCAGGCTCGCGGCATCAAGAGGCTCAAGATAAGTAAGAACCGGAAAACGACCGATAAGCTCTGGAATCAGACCAAATGTTTTGATGTCCGTAGGATTGATGTATTTCAATAAGCTTTCGCTATCGATTCTTTCCTCCTCATTGGTGGAGAAACCGATCGTTTGACGATTAACGCGGTTAGCAATGATCCTTTCGATCCCGTCAAATGCTCCTCCACAAACGAAAAGGATATTGCGTGTGTCGATCTGAATCATTTTCTGCTCCGGATGCTTTCTTCCCCCTTGAGGTGGGACATTAACAATTGATCCTTCAAGTAACTTCAAAAGCGCCTGTTGGACACCTTCACCGGAAACGTCACGAGTGATCGATGGATTGTCGCTTTTACGAGCGATCTTGTCAATTTCATCAATAAAAACGATTCCTCTTTCAGCTGAATTCACATTATAGTCTGCTGCCTGTAGTAAACGGGAAAGGATGCTTTCAACATCTTCTCCTACATATCCTGCTTCTGTCAATACTGTTGCGTCTGCAATGCAAAAAGGAACATTAAGCATCTTTGCGATCGTTTTCGCCAGTAAGGTTTTCCCAGTACCGGTACGACCAACGAGTATCACATTGGATTTTTCGATCTCTACTTCGTCCTTGCGTTTTGGTTGGTTCAATCGTTTATAATGGTTGTAGACCGCTACAGATAGTACCTTCTTAGCATCTTCCTGGCCAATTACATATTCATCGAGTTTTTCTCTGATCTCAGCCGGCTTTAGGATGTTCAAGGCCTCCTCTTTAGCGCTGTCCTTTTGCTGCAGGTCTTCTTCTTTGATGATAGAATGTGCCTGGGAGACACAACTTTCACAAATATGACCCGACACTCCTGCGATAAGGATCCCAACTTCATTGCGTGATCTTCCGCAGAAAGAACAACCTGCTTCTTTTTTTGACATAACCTGTTTGGACAAAAAAGCCTGCCGTCAGTGAGACGGAAGGCTTTTGAATTTCAATTACAAAATTAGATTATTTCGGGTTACGAACCAAAACCTCGTCAACCATTCCATATTCTTTAGCTTCTTCTGCAGTCATCCAGTAATCACGGTCAGAATCAGCCCATACTTTATCATACGTCTGCTTAGAGTGATAAGCAATGATATCGTACAATTCCTTCTTCAATTTCTGGATCTCACGGGCAGTGATCTCGATATCAGAAGCCTGTCCTTGTGCTCCTCCAAGTGGCTGGTGGATCATCACTCGGGCATGTTTCAACGCAGAACGTTTTCCTTCAGTTCCGGCACACATCAGTACAGCACCCATTGAAGCGGCCATTCCAGTACAGATCGTAGCAACATCCGGCTTGATATACTGCATGGTATCATAGATACCGAGTCCTGCATAAACAGATCCTCCAGGTGAGTTCAAGTAGATTTGGATGTCCTTGTTCGCGTCAACAGATTCAAGGAACAATAACTGTGCGTTGATGATATTTGCTACATAGTCATCGATCCCCGTTCCAAGGAAAATGATCCTGTCCATCATCAAACGTGAGAATACGTCCATTTGAGTCATGTTCAATGGACGCTCTTCGATAATATATGGTGTCAAAGATGACTCGATGTAATGATCTACGTGCATGCTTGTAAGCCCCATGTGCTTGGTCGCATACTTGCGGAATTCGTTCTTATCCATGTCGATTTGTTGTTATATTGTTTTGAACGTTAAATATAAGGGCAAAGTTGGGATTGGCAATCGAATAATTTAAAAAATCTAGACCTATTTATTGAACAAGGATCAAAGAACAAAGAGCAAAGACTGGGTCTTTTCATAAAGTTGAATTCTTGTGAATATTTGTGCTTCGAGTAGACAGAATGAGGTCCATTTCTCGATTCTAGAGCTTTTTGACAGAAATTTTTAGTTTTCTGCTCTTGTTAAAAAGTTCCGGGACACTATTTTAGTTTTATTGCCCATGTGACGTCCTGAAAAAAAGTAGACACTTTTAAAACAAGTGTTTATGAAAAGAA
>CAZQKN010000004.1:0-216465 GCA_964593935.1 uncultured Akkermansia sp.
CTTAAAGATAGAAGTAAGTGAAACAATGTGTCTACTTATATCAGGACATGACACCTTGTTCTTTGTTCCTTGGTCCTTGCTCTGATTCTCTATTCTTTCCTATTTTTGCAAAAACGAAAAAATCATGGCTGAATTCTTCTATCAGGATCCTTACCCGATCCAGCGCGATGTAACAGAATACCGTAAGATCTCATCTGACTATGTTTCCATTGAAAAATGTGGTGATCGAGAGATCCTGAGAGTGGATCCAAAAGGAATTGAATTGCTGGCTCAAGAGGCCATGACAGACGTTTCGTTCTATCTGAGAGCTTCTCACTTAGAGAAATTACGTCGAATCCTTGATGATCCGGAAGCAACAGATAATGATCGTTTTGTGGCGTACAACCTGTTGCAAAATGCGGTTGTGGCGGCCGAAGGGCAATTACCAAGTTGCCAGGATACTGGTACGGCGATCGTGATGGCAAAGAAAGGGGAAGATGTTTACACCGGTGTGGATGATGCAGAATTCCTATCAAAGGGAATATTCAACACTTATCAGGAGCGCAATTTGCGTTACTCACAGGTAGTTCCACTTAACATGTTCGAAGAGAAGAACTCGGGTTCAAATCTTCCTGCTCAGATCGATATCTACGCAAAAAAAGGTTCTAAGTACGAATTCCTTTTCTTAGCAAAAGGTGGAGGGTCAGCGAACAAAACGTTCTTATACCAGAAGACAAAATCATTGTTGAACGACGCTTCATTGGAGGAATTCATTCGTGAGAAGATTAAGGACTTAGGGACAGCGGCGTGTCCGCCTTACCATTTGGCTTTAGTGATCGGTGGAACCTCAGCCGAGGCAAATCTGGCGACAGTGAAGAAAGCTTCAGCAGGTTACTATGATGAATTGCCGACAGAAGGAAACATGGGAGGACAAGCTTTCCGTGATCTGGAATGGGAAGCACGTGTGCAGCAGATCTGCCAGGAAAGTCAGATCGGAGCCCAGTTCGGTGGAAAATACTTCACGCATGATGTGCGTGTGATCCGTTTGCCGCGTCACGCTGCCTCTTGTCCGGTTGGACTTGGTGTATCGTGTTCAGCAGATAGAAATATCAAAGCTAAGATCACCAAAGAAGGATTATTTATGGAGCAATTGGAGAAAAATCCTCGTCGATTGTTGCCGGAGACAGCACCGCATCTGGAGCCACCGGTTGAGATCGACCTGGATCGTCCGATGAATGAAGTATTGGCTGAATTGACCAAGTACCCGATCAAAACTCGTTTGAAGTTGAAAGGAACGTTGATTGTTGCACGGGATATTGCTCACGCACAGATCAAGGAACTGTTGGATGCAGGAAAACCAATGCCTGAGTACTTTAAGAATCACCCGATCTATTACGCAGGACCTGCGAAAACTCCGGAAGGAATGCCATCCGGTTCGTTTGGACCAACAACGGCAGGACGAATGGATTCCTATGTTGATCTGTTCCAGTCGCACGGTGGTAGCATGATCATGCTGGCAAAAGGAAACCGTTCTAAAGATGTGAAGAACGCTTGCCAGAAATACGGAGGATTCTATCTGGGATCGATCGGAGGACCGGCAGCGATCTTGGCGAAAGAAAATATTGAATCGGTAGAAGTGGTTGACTTCGAAGAACTGGGAATGGAAGCAGTTCGCAAAATAAAAGTGAAGAATTTCCCTGCTTTCATCATTACCGATGATAAGGGGAATGATTTCTTTGAGAACTTGTAAGCAAACACTGCGAGATAATAGTAAAGGCCGGGATTCATTTCTGGCCTTTTTTGATCATATGCTAATCGATAGCGTTTGTTTTTCTGAATTTTTTTGTGCAACCGTCAAGGTATGATTATCTCCAGCTTACTGCTACCTACATTTGTTGAGCCTCATGGATTATGAAAATGTACATAACCAAACAAATCACTGCTAAACTCAAGAGTTCTCATGATACTCAGTTTCCGCGAAAATCATCTTTGAAATTAGCTTTACACTTTGGTAGTCAATCCGTACATTTGTCTTTTACTAGAAAACAGAGCAGATGAAATTCGGAACTAAAGCAATCCATGCAGGTGTTCATCCTGATGAAACGACCGGCGCGATCATGACACCTATTTACCAGACTTCCACTTATGTTCAGGAGGCTCCGGGAGTGAACAAGGGTTATGGTTATGCCAGAGGAAAAAACCCTACTCGTGAGGCACTTCAGGATAATATTGCGGCACTCGAGAATGGAAAACATTGCGTTTGTTTCAGCAGTGGAGTTGCTGCAACCGATGCTGTTTTGAAATTGCTTAATCCTGGTGATGAGGTCATCACAGGTGATGACCTTTATGGTGGTACATATCGCTTGTTCACGAAGATCTATGAGAAATTTGGGATCAAATTCCATTTCATTGATCTTACAAATGCTGATAATGTCAAGAATTACCTCAATTCGAATACCAAATTGATATGGGCTGAGACCCCAACTAATCCAACCATGCAGATCATTGACATCGAAGCTGTGGCCAAGATCGCCAAGCAGAATAATGTTCTTATGGTTGCTGATAACACTTTTGCATCTCCTTACCTTCAGAATCCTTTAGATCTTGGAGCAGATATCGTTATGCATTCTGTTACCAAGTACTTAGGTGGACACTCAGATGTGGTTATGGGTGCGTTGATCACGAACGATCCTTCGATCCATGAAAAATTATATTTCATTATGAACAGTTCAGGGGCAAATCCAGGTCCTATGGATTCATTCCTCGTTCTTCGTGGGATCAAGACACTTCACCTTCGTATGCAGAGGCATTGTGAGAATGGTCGTAAGATCGCTCATTTCCTTAAAGACCATCCGAAGATCGAGAAAGTGTATTGGCCGGGATTCCCTGAGCATCCAAATCACGAGATCGCAAAGAAACAAATGCGCGATTTTGGAGGAATGATCTCGATCGTTTTAAAGGATAAGTCGATCGAAAATACGTTTAAAGTGGCGTCTTCATTCAAGGTGTTTTCTCTTGCGGAGTCACTTGGTGGTGTGGAGTCGCTCATCAATCATCCTGCAACGATGACCCATGCATCGATTCCTAAGGAGGAACGTGAAAAAGCAGGGGTGGTGGATAATTTGCTGCGTTTAAGTGTTGGTGTGGAAGATGTTGAAGATCTGATCGCTGACCTGGAACGAGCACTTGCTTAATTCTAAAGAGTATGCAACACAGTAAATTTGCCGTGATCGGCGTTGGTCGATATGGTTTGACAATCGCTAAACGTCTGGCAGAAAAAGGCGCACAGGTATTTGCTTTTGATTCGAGTGAAGAAAAGATCGAAGCGATAAAAGATGAAGTAGCTTTTGCGGTTACATTGGACTCCACTGATATACGTGCGCTTCGCTCACAGAATATTCAGGAAATGGATGCTGTGGTGGTAGCCATCGGTGAAAATTTCGAGGCAACGATCTTGACTTCTGTTCATCTTTTAGATCTTGGTGTTAAAAGAATAATTGCCAGAGCCAGTGGGAATCACCAGAAATTGATCCTTGAAAAAGTTGGTTTGAAAGAGATCCTTACACCGGAAGAGGAAGTTGCTCAGGTGGTTCGTGAAAAACTCATTAACCCAAGTATCTTGTCTTTTCTTCAACTACCGGATGATTATGAGATCGCTGAGATCGTTGCGCCTAAAGGATGTATCGGAAGAGCTCTTGATCAGATCGAGTTCAGAAATAAATACGAATTGACCCTAGTTACCATTAAACGTCAGTTTGAGGTGGACAATAACGGCGAATGCTGCACTGAACAGCACGTTATTGGTGTTCCTAAAAGTGATACGATCGTAAAGGAAGGTGATACGCTCGTCGTTTTTGGTACTTCAAAGTCTGTTGTTCGATTTATGGACATCAACGAAAGTTGATCGTGAGAGTTTTTGTTACAGGCGTATCAAAAGGTCTTGGGAAGGCCATCGCAGAACTTTACTTGTCGAAGGGTTTTCACGTTACCGGGATAGGAAGATCTCATCAAATTGATCATCCGGATTTCCATTTTATTCGATGTGATCTGTCGGATATTGACCAAGTAAAGAAGATCGATTTCGGATTTGTTGATGAGGAGACCATTTTTATCAATAATGCAGGGATCATTGGAGTAATCGGCCGTCTTTCAGATCTAAAGGATCCCGATCCGTCCAGTCTTCTGGCCGTTAATACAGTGGCTCCGATGATCTTGTCATCCAAAATTGCCAGGTCAGTTGCCAAGGATAAATTACTTACGGTGGTCAATATCAGTTCCGGTGCGGGTAAGCGACCTATACCTTCCTGGGCAGCCTATTGTGCCTCCAAAGCTGCTCTCGATCTATTCTCACAAACCTTTTTATTGGAAGAGAAGGAGCGCGGTAGAGCGATTAGGGTGTTTGCGATCTCACCCGGAGTTATCGACACGGCAATGCAGGAAGTGATCAGGTCCAGTAATAAGGAGGATTTTTCGTCTGTAGAAAGGTTTTTGGAGCTTAAAGAAAATAAGGAATTGAGAAGCCCTGATGAGGTGAGTAGACTTATATATGATTTACTTAAGGAACTCGATCCTGATGATACTGAAGTGAAAAGAACAGTTTAATTCCTGCCTTTTACCGTTCACACTTCCAAAACATCCGTTCAAGCAAAAAATTAACAATTCTTTACAAATCTTTTCTCTTTGACCAAACCATTTCGTAATTTGGGACGTTCAAAAATTATTGAAACTGTTATAACTATGAAGAAATTTATACTATCAGGTCTCTCCGCTCTTTTCTTCTCTGTCTCCTTGTTCGGTCAACAACCGGTGAGGAAGATCGATCCTACTAACACAAGAGAAGGGGAATCAGTTGAATACTGTCATACACACATACGTATGCAGGAATTGCTTCAGGATCCCAAAATGATGGAGATCTATTTGGAGGAGCAGGCAAAAGATGAAGCCAACAAGAGCAAGCAGGACGCAACAAAAGGAACTGTTTACAAGATTCCTGTTGTTTTCCATATTTTGCATAACGGAGGTATCGAGAACGTCAGCGATGAGCAGATCTATGATGCTGTTGAGATCATCAACAGAGATTTCCGTCGTCTAAACGCTGATGCCAACAATGTTCAGTCTGAATTCCAGGGTATGCCTTCAGATGTTGAGATCGAATTTGTTTTGGCCACCAAAGCACCTAATGGAGCTTGTTTTAAAGGTATTACGCGAACTCAGAATGCGTTGAGTTATGACGGAAGCAGTGGTAATGCTCAGGTAAATGCCATTATTAACGGGAACGACGTATATAATGGTACCTGGCCGGGAAATAGATACATGAATGTATTTGTTTGTGGCGAGATCGGCGGTGCAGCAGGGTATACCTACAAGCCTGCTTTCGGTGGAACAGGTATGACGAACGGTATCTGGATCCTTCACAATTACACCGGATCAATTGGTACTTCTTCTGTAGGAACAAGTAGAACACTTACTCATGAGGCGGGTCACTGGTTGAACCTTGACCACACTTGGGGAGGTAACAATAATCCAGGAAATGCTTCAAGCTGTGGTACAGATGATAACGTGCAGGATACTCCAAACTGTATTGGTGTAACAGCGTGCGTACTGAACTCTAATACTTGCTCTCAGGATGATGCTTTTTGGGGTTTTCCGATGAAGGATAATGTTGAGAACTACATGGACTATTCTTACTGTTCCAAAATGTTCACTCAAGGTCAGGTGAACAGAATGCGTGCGGCTATTCAATCCGGTACAGGTGGAAGAAACAATCTTTGGACCGCTAATAACCTAAACTTAACTGGTGCGACAGGTGAGCTTTACCTTTGTAAGGCAGAGTTCTTTGCGAACAATACAACTGTTTGTGCAGGAGAGCCGGTACAATTCTTTGATGATTCGTACAACGCAGTAACAGGATGGAGCTGGACTTTCCAGAACGGAACTCCTGCAACATCTACAGAACAGAATCCAACAGTAACTTACGCCGCTCCGGGTATTTACACTGTGACACTGACGTCTACCGATGGAACAAGCAACGATACAGAACAAAAAGTTGGGTATATCAAAGTATTACCTCCTACAGCCACTATTCCTTTCCTTGAAGGATTTGAAAATTACACAACACTTGATAATATTAACGAGTGGGAGGTGATCAACCAAAACAACAATAATAAATTTACGCTTGAGTCGAATTTTGGTCACACAGGATCTAAGTGTGCGAAATTGATGAACTACGGACAGACTGCGGGTAGCATTGATGAATTAATTGCTGCTCCGGTTAATCTTCAGGGAATAAGTTCTGTCACTTTGAGTTTTCGATATGCTTACCGAAAGAGAAATACTGGTGATGTTGAGTACTTGAAAGTATTCCTTACCAAAGACTGTGGTGAAACTTGGGTTCAGCGTAAAACCTTAAGTGGAAATGCTTTCAGTTCTCTTACATCAAGTACTTCATGGACTCCTGGGTCGCAGAATGATTGGGTAACTGTTCACATGACCAATGTAACTTCAGATTACTGGGTTGAGAATTTCCGTTACAAGTTCCGCTTTGAGAGTGATGGAGGAAACAATTTCTTCCTTGACAATATCAATATTTACGCAGGTTCACCTTCAGATGTGCTTGTTCTTGGTGTCGCAGAAGAAGGTGAGATCGATGGTTTGAGCCTTTATCCAAATCCTGCAGAGGATGAAGTGAATGTTCGATTTACTGTTGGAGCAGCACAGCAAGCTTTGGTTAACGTAACTGATATTACAGGAAAGGTGATCAAAACGAACGTGATCAATGCTATGGAGGGTGCGAACCTGGTAGTTATGGATACTGCAGAATTTGCATCCGGAACCTACTTTGTTAACATTCAGATCGGAGGAGTTCAGAAGAACCTTCAGTTCGTAGTAAAATAATTTTTTAAATAGTCAATTCGGGGTCTTCTTTGGGAGGCCCCTTTTTTGTTTTAGGATGAAATATTCTTTCGCGTTATTATCATTTATTCTTTTCACCACGATTTCACTTGCTCAGGAGTGGTGTGGTACGGATAAGATCCTCGATCAGTTAAAAGCAAGCAATCCTGGCTTTACTGAGCATATGCATCAGAACATGGTGAAGGCCAGCACCTCGAAAGCCGTGCAGAACAAAGCAGTACTTTATGTACCGGTTGTCGTTCATGTTATTCACGATAATGGTGTCGGTAACATTTCCGATGATCAGGTGCATGATGCAATGAGAGTCTTGAATGAGGATTATAATCGTTTGAACTCGGATGCGGGCCAAACCCGAAATTCCAGTAATGCCCCGTTTGTTTCTGTTGCAGGCGACATGAAGGTTGAATTCAAGTTGGCGAAAAAGGACCCTTCTGGAAACTGTACGAACGGAATCGTTAGGGTAAATGCTCCGGAACTGGCAAACAGTGCCAATGACGATTGTAAATATTCGGCATTTGGGGGTTCGGATCAATGGCCAATGGACCAATACCTGAATATTTGGGTGGTGAATTCGATCGCTGGTGATGGTGGAGGCATGATCCTCGGATATGCTTATTTACCCTATTGGCCCAATGGTTCGAACTACGGTATCCTGATCCGAAATGATTCATTTGGAACGATCGGCACGGCCTCAGGAACTGATGGAAGAACACTCACACATGAAATGGGTCACCTGCTGGGCCTATTGCATATATTCGATTCTGGATGGACTGGTGATACTGGTTGCCATTCAAATGATTGTAACGAGAACGGCGATTATTGTTGTGATACTCCACCGCAAACTTCCGCCAACTGGAGTTGTTCTCCGATCTGGAATTCTTGCAACCTTGTTCCTCAGAATGATGTATTTGGACAAGATGTATTGGATCAGATAGAGAATTATATGAGCTACAATTCCTGTCAGAACATGTTCTCAGCAGATCAGGTGAATATCATGCAGGTGAACTTTCAGGAGATAGACTTCCTTGCAAATATGGTCACTCCCGCGAATTTGATCGCAACCGGAGTGAATGACGTTGATGTTCTTTGTAAAGCCGAATTTGATGCGTCAAAAACTGCCATCTGTCTAGGTGAAACTGTTCAATTGTTCGACTACAGTTTTCATGGTCCAACTTCATGGACATGGACGATCAGCCCGGGAACAATTGGGGTGGATTGGATCTTTACTAACAGTACCAGTGCAAGCAGCGAACAACCCTCAGTTCAATTCCTGACGCAGGGCACTTACACGATTTCCCTTTCGGTAAGCGATGGTACTGATCAAGTGAGCGAAACAAAAACAAACTTTATTAAAGTCATGCCTGAAGCGGCCATTCTTCCGTATTTCGAAGGATTTGAAACATATGTTTCACTGGAAGATGCATCAGGTTGGGTTGTAGTGAATCCGGGAAGCAACAATGCATTTACAATCGATAACTCAGTATCACACAGTGGGACAAAATGCGCGAAACTTGCTAATTTCAATGAATCGGGACAGAATCGTGATGAGTTGATCTCCCTGCCTGTTGATCTTTCTGGTATCGATCAACAGAGCGGTTCGGTTACATTGAGCTTCAGATATGCTTACAGAAAGCGTTATGAATCAACTGACGAATGGTTGAAGGTTTTTATTTCCGCAGATTGTGGAGAGAACTGGGTGCAGCGTAAAACTATTCATGGAAACCAGCTGTCGTCCATTGTGGTTCCAACCAATTGGTCTCCATCAGGTCAAAATGATTGGGTTACTGTCCACATGACAAATGTGACTTCTAATTACTTTACAGAAGACTTTAGAATGCGTTTTCGCTTTGAAGGTGAGGCTGGAAATAACTTTTTCCTTGATGATATCAATCTATACCCTGGAGCTCCCTCAAATGACCCTGTTCTTGGGATCAATACATTTGATGGTTTGAATGCGCTATCGATCTATCCAAACCCAACAGATAAAGAGTTTGCTGTGAGTTTCACCATTCCAAACAACGAATCAGTTCAGGTTTCCATTATGGATTTAAACGGTCGAATCGTGAAAGAGGAACAAATAATGGCGGCTAATGGGTCGAATCTTGTTTGGATGTCTACTGAAGACCTTGCTTCAGGAACTTACATGGTTCGTGTAGGAAAGGCTGTGCTTCCGTTGGTGATCAAATAAGGGAATTGATCCATATAAAAAGCGGAGCATTCACTCCGCTTTTTTTGTATGTACGATTGAGCTTCTTATTTGGACTCAGTCCCAGTAAGATTCAATTTTTTTTCTGTGAATGCCACCATTTTCTTCGCAGTTTCGATAATTCCATTTTTGTCAAAACCACAGTCTGCCCAAAGCTCTTCTTGTGTTCCGTGATGAACATATCGATCAGGAATACCCAAACGCGTTACCTGAGCGCTGTACTGTTGATCTGCCATGAATTCTAAAACAGCTGATCCAAATCCACCCATTGTACAACCGTCTTCAACGGTAATGACTTTCTGGAACTTAGAGAAAACTTCATGCAACATCAGTTCATCGATAGGCTTAACGAATCTCATATCGTAATGAGCTGCTGAAATTCCAAGTTCCTTCAACTCTGCGATAGCTTCCTGAGCAAAGTTACCTGGATGTCCGATAGTGAGAATAGCAATATCATCTCCATTGCTCAACTTTCGTCCTGTTCCAACCTTGATAGGCTTCATAACCGTTTTCCATTCGGTCATGACACCGTTACCACGAGGATAGCGAATCGAGAATGGCCCCATATTTTCTTGTTGGGCCGTGTACATCAGATCTCTAAGCTCGGACTCGTTCATCGGAGCACTAACGATCATGTTTGGTATATGACGCATGTAGGAAATGTCGTAAGCACCATGGTGTGTTGCACCATCAGCACCAACCAGACCACCTCTGTCCAAGCAGAAAACCACATTCAAATTTTGCAAAGCGACGTCGTGCAATACCTGATCGTACGCCCGTTGCATAAATGAAGAGTAGATGTTACAGAAAGGAACAAGGCCTTGAGTGGCAAGTCCTGCAGAGAAGGTCACTGCATGTTGTTCAGCGATACCCACGTCAAATGCGCGATCAGGCATTGCTTCCATCATAATGTTCAAAGAACACCCGGATGGCATTGCAGGAGTAACTCCCATGATCTTCTCATTCTTTTCAGCCAGCTCGACAATCGTATGTCCAAAGACATCCTGGTACTTTGGAGGCTGTGGTGATTTCGGAACAACTTTAACGATCTCACCGGTTTCTTTATTGAAAACACCCGGAGCGTGCCATTTCGTCGGATTTCCTTCTTCTGAAAATTTATAACCTGCTCCTTTTCGCGTAATGCAATGCAGGATCTTAGGTCCAGGAATATCTTTCAGATCGTCTAGTACGCGAGCCAATCCTACAACGTCATGACCATCAACCGGTCCGAAATAACGGAAATTCAATGACTCGAAAAGATTCGATTGCTTCAATAATGTACTTTTCAGAGCATGAGAAACCTTGGATGCTATAGTCTGTGCATCAGGACCAAATTTGGAGATCTTGCCCAACAGATGCCACACCTCGTCTTTTACCTTGTTGTAGGTATGCGACGTTGTGATATCTGTCAAATATTCTTTTAGTGCACCCACATTAGGATCGATCGACATGCAGTTGTCATTCAGAATGACCAATAAATTGGCATCTTTCTCATATCCAGCGTGATTCAGTCCTTCGAAAGCTAAACCGGCTGTCATTGCGCCATCACCAATAATTGCTATGTGCTGTCGATTCTTTTCTCCCTTGTAATGATTTGCAACGGCCATTCCAAGAGCTGCTGAGATAGATGTTGAGGAATGTCCCACCCCGAAAGTATCGTATTCACTTTCTGAGCGCTTTGGAAACCCTGAAATACCTCCTTTGATACGGTTCGTGTGGAATCGATCTCTTCTTCCTGTGAGGATCTTATGGCCGTATGCCTGGTGTCCTACATCCCATACAAGTTGATCTTGTGGTGTATTGAAAACGTAATGTAAGGCCACGGTCAATTCAACTACACCAAGGCTTGCGCCAAAGTGAGAGTTACCGATCTCAGAGATCACATCAACGATGTATTGACGCAATTCTTCTGAAACCTGAGGAAGATCATCGATCTTGAATTTCTCTCTTAGGTCAGAGGGAACAACGATCTGTTCTAAATAAGGACCTGCCTGATATTTGTGATTAGTTTCCAACATGGACAAATTTAATGCATAACGTATTGATAACAAACAATCCTCATGCTTATTTTGTTCGGAGGATCAGTTGTGAAAAATTAACAATTTTGGTTGTCTGAAAAAGATCAGTACTTAACAAAGACATTTTTCGGCTCAGTGAAGAAGCGAAGTGCTTCCCAGCCACCTTCACGACCGACACCGGAAGCCTTTACACCTCCAAAAGGAGTTCGTAGATCACGAACCAGCCATGAATTGATCCAAACGATACCGGAATGCAAATGATCAGCCATGCGGTGCGCGCGCTTCAGGTCATTTGTCCATAAAGTTGCAGCCAGTCCGTATTGGGTCGAGTTGGCCATCATAAGCACTTCCTCCTCTGTGTCGAAAGGTGTGATGGTCACAACAGGTCCGAAGATCTCTTCCTGGTTTGTTCTGCAATCGTAGCTCAAACCTTCGATCACCGTCGGACGAATGTAGTAGCCTTCGCTGTATTCACCTTCAAGGATCACACGAGTGCCTCCTGTAAGAACCGTACCACCTTCCTGACGGGCCAGATCGACATACGATAATACTTTTTCCATGTGTGGTTTGGATACCACTGCGCCCAACTTGGCTTTAGGATCGTTAGGGTAAGATACCAAGGTGTTTTCCACCTTCTCCACGAATGCCTTTTTGAATTTGTCATACAAACTTCGTTCAACAAAGATCCTCGAACCACAAAGACAGATCTGTCCCTGATTCGCAAAGGATGAGCGAAGAGTTGTGCTCAGCATGTCTTCAAAATCACAGTCAGCGAAGATGATGTTTGGATTCTTTCCTCCGAGCTCCAGCGACAGTTTTTTGAACATTGGAGCAGCTGTTCGAGCAATGTATTCACCGGTTTTGGTTCCGCCGGTAAAAGATATGGCTTTGATCTTCGGATGTTTCACAATGGCATCTCCGACCGCAGCGCCTTCACCATGCAGAATGTTAAGCACTCCATCGGGCATTCCGGCTTCTTTACACACCTCACCGAGCATGTAAGCTGTGTAAGGTGTGATCTCGGATGGTTTGGCGATCACACAATTTCCTGCAGCCAATGCCGGAGCGATCTTCCAGGAAAATAGATAAAGAGGGAGATTCCATGGGGAAATACAACCTACGATTCCAAGTGGTTTGCGCATCGTGTAATTCACCCCTACACCTTCCATGTAATGCGATTCAGAAGCGAAATGGATGATCGCCGTGGCGAAAAAATGAAAGTTCGACACAGCTCTTGGGATATCCACGTGTGCAGCAAGTGTCAAAGGCTTACCGTTGTCTCTTGATTCAGCAGCGACAAATTCATCCATGCGTCTCTGGATGCCTTCAGAAAGACGAACAAGTATTGCACTCCGGTCTTCCACGCTCATAGATGACCATACCGGAAATGCTTTTTCTGCGGCAGCAACAGCTTTTTCTACATCGCGCGCATCCGAGTTGGGGATCAAACTGTATACCTTTCCGGTAGCGGGTTCATAATTATCAATGTATACACCACCAATAGGTTCACAATATGCTCCGTCAATGAAATTCCTGAGTTTTTCCATGTTTTGTTCTAGGGTGTCAATTTGATCTTATTGAACAAATTGAGAATTGTTTTTCCAAAGATAAGGACAAATAGCCATCCGATCATGATGCCTAGAGCGTTTGCCAAAAGGTCATTGAAAGAACTGAATCGGCCGGGAATCAATCCTTGCATGATTTCAATGAGCGATCCCATTAAAAGAAGAAGAAATCCCAGCCATTTTTTATCCTTTGAAGGAAATGCTAGTAGAGCATTTGCCATGAGGACAGAGTAGGCGAGTGCATGACCGATTTTGTCGTTCACTTCGATAAGTTGTGGAGCAGATTTGGGTTTCAAGCTGAGGTACACTACAATTGCAAGCAGTATCCAAAAACTGAAACGCAACATCTTAAAACCCATTGACTTTACCTTTATCTACTGCCGGAATTCCATCCGTCAACCACTTCGGTGCCGGGGTGTACAACAGGTAGTGATCAAAGAACTGCTTCATTCGTATGCTAAGATCGATGCGATTGGCATTTTTCATCAGGTTGTGATCATCTCCGTTATAGTTGAGCATCCATACAGGTTTTCCCAATCTTCGCAGTCCCGTATACAACTCGATACCCTGGTACCAGGGAACAGCTCCATCTTCATCATTGTGCATGATCAGAAGTGGGGTTTTTACCTTTGGCAAATGAAACATCGGAGAGTTCTCGATGTACAGTTCAGGTGCTTCCCAAATGGTTTTTCCAATGCGGCTTTGTCCGCGTTCATACTGAAATTGTCTGTTCACCCCGGAACCCCAACGAATTCCTCCATATGCGGAGAACATGTTTGAAACGGGTGCCCCGGCCATGGCAGCGGCATAACGATTGGTCATGGTGATCAATTGAGCCGTCTGATAACCGCCCCAACTTTGACCTTGAAGACCAATTCTTTTCGGATCGATGGAAGGCATCAGTTTCAGAATGTGGTCTGTACCGCTCATGATACAATCGTAAGCCGATTGGGCTGGTTTACCAGGGGTGTAGCGGATATCCGGAATGAAAACGATATACCCTGAAGAAGCGTATTCGGTTGGATAAATGATGGATGCCGTGGGTTTTGGCACATAGTGGTTATGAAGATCGTCCGAATACAATTCGTAATAGTAGATCAATAAAGGATACTTTTTAGAAGGGTCATAATCCTCAGGCTTGTACAGCAGACCTTCCAAAGGGATGCCTGAATAACTTTTCCAGTTCACCAGTTCAACGGTTGCCCAATTGAAATCATTTTGCTGAGGATTGGTATTGGTGATGACTTTTTCCTGTAGAAAATCAGTGTCAGTTAGTCGAATCTCAGGATATTCCTTGACCGACATTTTTCTTAGGACCACCGTTTCGGCCTTTTTGGCCTTGAGTAAGGTTGTTACCTTGTGGTTAGTATACATGCGCTGCACCAGGTCGAAATGATCGCCATGATCCAAAATACTATACAAATGTGATCCTTTGGTCTTCTCATTGAATCCTTGTACGATCAGGTTCTCAGGTGAGTAATAGATGCTATCAGAATTCCATTGTTTGAGACTTAAACGGATCTTATTGGTCTGACCTTCAGAATTGGTTACGGAACTCAATTTTTTTGTTTCAAGGTCGAAACTCCAGATGTCATATTCGGATTGGATCCAGATAGAACGCTCACCAGAAGTATATCCGATAATACCCAAAGGATAAGGCATAACAGGAACACCATTTTCATCCCCCACCCATTTAACATTATTGACACCACAAGTCAGACAATGCTCTTTTTTTGAATTGATATCGAGTATATAATGCTGTTGATCTTTTGTCTCAAACCAAGTGTAGTATCTTCCGGAAGGAGATAGTTCACCACCTTGTCGGACTGCCTTACGCAAAAGTTCCTTTTCACCGCTTTCAACAGAAATACGGTAATGATCTTCTCTTCCGGGTGTGTCCCAGTTATTTTCAACAGCATAACCTTCTTCGGATGAGGCTAAAAAGTAGTTTCCCAATAATTCTTTGTTTACTCTGCCTCGAAGGGTGTCGTTCGTAAGGCCATTAATTTGACCTTCTTTGAGGTCTAATACATAGAGGTGGCTTCGCTTCTGGTCTGCTTTCAGTTGTTTCAGCTGTTGTGGTTGGATACGATCATCGAGGTAATGCCAAATGTCGACTTTAGGTTTTTCTGACTCCAGAAGAGAATCTTTAGGTTCGGGTTTAACTTCTTTTGAAACTCCGAAGAAAAGGTAGCGTCCATTGTCTGTAAAAAGCGGTTGGTAATGCTCGGAAACGGACATTCCTTCGGGAAGCACACCTGCAATGGAATCGGCTATCGTTCTTGAATTCCTTGAGCCGACGTCAAACAAATTCAACTCAAACTGTTTCACTTTGTTCGTATCGGCACTGCTCAGAAATGCCATGAGTTGACCATCGGCAGAGAAACTTACGCCTTTGTATGAACTTTTATTGGGGAAAAAGTAAGGGAGATCATTCAGTTTTTGATAATAGACCAATTGGAACGAGTCGGCCTTTTCTTTGCGATGAGTGATAATTGCGATCCCATTTCCCTGCTCCGAAAGATAGAAATCTGTCACATCTTTGAATTGTCGTTCTTTCAGTGATCCCAAGTCAAAAAAGGTCAGAATATTTCCGTCTGACTTGTACTCTTTTGGTTCGTTAGAGTCTTTCTTTTTTTTCTTGGTCTTCTTTTTCGGTTCCTCTTTTGTTTCGTTTAGTTTGTTATCGTCAACTGTGAACGCTAGTAAGTTAGATTCTTCACTGAATTTAAAGGTTTTCAGTTTAGCCCTTTTCACCAACGTATCCTGAGCAAAAAGGTAGATCCCTAGAGAATCTTTAGGCCATTTTTTCTTGTCAACTTTATTTAATTCGCAGTTTCTCAGTGTATCAAATCCAGGGGTGATCTTAAAAACCAAGGCATCACTTAGTGGAGAGAAATGGGCTTCTTTTCCTCTGTGAATGGAGTCTATTCGTCCGGTTTCAACATGGTAAATATACAGATAGCCGTCTCCTCTATGGGGAGTGATCTCATAACAGATGTATTTTCCGTTTTGAGAGATCTGCTGGTTTTCGATCTTTTTCCAATCGTTATACACTGTATGATCAATGTTTCTCTTTTGTGCAAATGAAAAGGCAGGGATTAGAAAGAACAGAAAGAAGAGATTTTTCATGTTGTCGAATAATTGTAGAAGGGTAAAAATACGAAACTTTTGAGCTAATCTCTATCAAATGAACAGTTCAGAAGCAATGAAGTCTGCCTGTAACTTACCTGTTTTGGTAAGTATTATTTTTTCGTCTTCGATGATAAGTAAGCCTTGTGACCGAAAATTTTCCAGATTCTCAGAAAACTCTTCGGATGCTGGTTTGATCGTGAAAAGTTGGTCCAATGAAACGCCAAATATGGTGCGAAGCCCTGTGAGGATGAGTTCATTCCATCTTTCATTGTCACTTAAGACCTCTGAAGAGTACCAATCCTCATTTTTCGCGAAATCACGGATGTATTTGCTGTTGTTGGCGACGTTCCATCTCCGGCTTTTTCCGTCAAATGAGTGAGCCGAGGGTCCGACTCCGAGATACGGAATTCCGGTCCAGTAGGCGGTGTTGTGCACTGCATATTGCTTGTTTCGGGCAAAGTTAGAGATCTCATATTGCTCAAACCCAGTTTCCTCCAATGTCTCAATAAGGATCATGAACTGATCGCTCTGCTGATCTTCCGAGGCTGGAAGGATCTTTCCCTGTTCAACCCATTTGTTGAGAGATGTATTTTTTTCTACTGTAAGGCAATAGGCAGAAATGTGATCCGCGCCCATGTCGATCACTTTCAGAAGATGGTCTTTCCATTCAGCATTTGTGAGTCCGGGCAGACCATAAATAAGGTCCACAGTAAGAAGGTTAAAGCCGGCTGATCTTGCTAATGATACGGCAGTTTGAGATTCCAGAGCTGAATGAGCTCTGTTCATCCATTTCAGATCTGTTTCTTTGAAGGATTGCAGTCCAATACTCAGGCGGTTGATTCCAGCGCTTTTCCAGCTTTCGAGTGAGTCTATACTGATATCGTCCGGATTGGCTTCGAGTGTGATCTCTGTATTGTCGTTCAATTCGAAATTAGATCGGACAACTGACATGATCTGCTTCAATTCATGTTCGTCTAACAAACTCGGTGTCCCACCACCAAAATAAACAGAGCGAAGTTCTTTTTTCGGAAGATAGTCTTTTCGCAGAGTGATCTCATCGCAAATAGTGTCGATCATTTCTTTGCGGTAGGATGAGAAGGTCGTACTGAAGTGAAAATCACAATAGCTGCACTTTTGTCTGCAAAATGGAATATGGATGTATAGTCCGAACACATCGCAAAGATAGCGCTTTGATCACCAGAATGACTTATTGGTTTTTTTCCAATAAATGTTAATTCAACGAATGAATGTCAGGGTAGATAAATTATTTAATATCTTTCGATTCGAAGGTTTTAAAAACAAGCTTATGAGCAATTTCGAACAAAGTAAAAAGGATCTCAATCGCGAGCTTAAGAAGTTGGTGAGTACCTTGAATGAAATGCTTCCGCGATACACCTTGTTGCTCAATAAGTCCGAATTGTCGCGTGATGAGATCGAAGAATTGGGTGAGATCGAGCATTTCCTCATTGGACTGAACGCCAAGATCTCCGATATTAAGGAGCGCCTTCAACAGGATCTGTTCGGGCACACACTCGACCGTTACTACAAACTCAAGCCTGCGGCGGAATCAGGTGATCCAGATGCACGAGCAAAAGTAGATCGACTCCGAAAAGTATTTGAAGAACAGCTCGAAAAAGGCCAGATCATTAGCTGGAACTAAAAAACCCTGAGATCAGTTTCTATGGAATAGAGGGAACAGGTTTTAAGATCGTCCCCGGTATTCATCCATTAGCTATTCAACAAAGAACGCATATTCACTTTTTCATCAATGATTCGATGAAGATCTGAAATATTCACTCTTGTTTGCTCCATTGTGTCGCGATCACGGATTGTCACTGTCTGGTCTTCCAATGTTTGATGGTCCACGGTTACTGAATACGGTGTACCGATCGCATCCTGACGACGGTAGCGTTTTCCGATCGAATCCTTTTCGTCATACTGACAAAGAAAATCGAATTTCAGACCATCGATGATCGCACGCGCTTTTTCCGGCAATCCATCCTTCTTAGTAAGCGGCATTACGGCAACTTTATAAGGCGCCAGGGCCGGAGGAATGCTTAAAACAACACGTTCTGAACCATCTTCAAGTGTTTCACTCTTGTGCGCTGCACTAAGCACCGCAAGGAACATCCTGTCTAGTCCTACAGATGTCTCAACAACATATGGAACATAATTCTGATTGAGTTCAGGATCGAAGTACTGCATTTTCTTTCCGGAATACTGTTCGTGCTGCTTCAAGTCGAAATCAGTTCTGGAGTGGATGCCTTCCAATTCCTTGAAGCCCATTGGAAAATTGAATTCAATGTCACAAGCGGCATTTGCGTAATGGGCAAGTTTGATGTGATCATGGAAACGGTAATGCTGATCTCCAAGTCCAAGAGCCTTGTGCCACTTAGATCTCGTTTCCTTCCAGTATTCATACCATTTCATTTCTTCACCCGGACGGCAGAAGAATTGCATTTCCATCTGTTCAAATTCGCGCATGCGGAATATGAACTGACGCGCGACGATCTCGTTTCGGAAAGCTTTACCTATTTGAGCAATTCCGAATGGTATTTTCATTCTGCCTGATTTCTGAACATTCAGGAAGTTCACAAAGATGCCTTGTGCCGTTTCAGGTCTCAGATAGATCGTTGAAGCGTCGCCAGCAACAGAACCTAATTCAGTCGAGAACATCAAGTTGAACTGACGAACTTCTGTCCAGTTTCGGGATCCTGAGATCGGACAAACGATCTCCAGATCCATGATCAGGTTGTAAACGCCTTCTAGATCATTGTTTTCCAATGTTTCTTTCATACGCGCTTCGATCTCTTCGATCTTTTGTCTGTTGCGCAAAACATTTGGATTGGTAGCACGGAACTGGGTTTCATTGAAGTCATCTCCGAATTTCTTGATCCCTTTTTCCACTTCCTTTTCGATCTTTTGACGGATCTTTTCAATATGTTCTTCGATCAGAACATCTGCTCTGTATCGTTTCTTCGAGTCTTTGTTATCGATCAACGGATCATTGAAGGCATCAACGTGTCCGGAGGCTTTCCATGTAGTCGGGTGCATGAAGATCGCGGCATCGATTCCCACGATGTTCTCGTGCATTTGAACCATGGACTTCCACCAGTAGGACTTGATATTATTCTTTAGCTCTGAGCCCAGCTGACCATAGTCATAGGTTGCTGCCAAACCGTCATAGATCTCCGATGACGGAAATACAAATCCATACTCTTTTGCGTGGGAAATTACTTCCTTCAGTTTATCCTCTTTGTGTTCCATGGAGCAAAGATAGTTTTCAAAATAAAATTGGCAATGTTAATTCCATTGATGAAGCGTTTCTCATTGTTTTACAGGAAACAATGAATTGAAATTTGCGATAAAGAAAATGCTTATTGAAACCAAGGCATCATGACTTCATATCCTTGTTGATGGCTTCAATGTAATTCAGGATCTTTTCTTTTCCGAATCCGGATTCACTTGATGTAGTGAAAACAGGTGGCATAGCTTCCCAGTATTTCAACATTTCTTTTTTGTAGTGAGCCATGTTTTTCTGAAGAGCTGAGCTGGACAATTTATCTATCTTAGTAAAGACCATTGAAAATGGAATTCCTTTTTCTCCACACCAGTTCATGAACTCCAGATCGATTTTCTGGGGTTCCAGACGGCAATCCAGCAATACGAAGACATTGACCAGCTGTTCTCTTTTCGTGAGATAGTCTGCAATGAATTTTTCCCATTTGGCGCGGGAAGTTTTAGAAGCTTTGGCGTAACCGTAGCCGGGAAGATCGACCAGGTACCAGTCGTCGTTGATAAGAAAATGATTGATCAACTGTGTTTTTCCCGGTTTTCCGGATGTTTTTGCCAGTTTTTTGTTCCCTGTGATCATATTGATCAAGGAAGATTTTCCAACATTGGAACGACCAATGAAAGCGTATTCCAAACGGTTGTCTGTGGGACATTTCTCTACCGTATCATTTGAAACTACAAAAACAGCGTCCTTTATGATCATAAATTAGTTTCCAAGATTAAATCCGCCGGGACGGAGATTCTTACCCGGAATTTGCGTGGTCTGATCCACCTTTATTTTTTTACTGAAGAACCAAATACCGCCCTTTAGTTTACCGCTTACTCTCAGATTGACCGTTTCTTTTGCGCTGAAACGAAGCATGCTGAGCATTGCACCATCCTCCAATTCTGCCCTCAGAGGAACTTCCAAAGTGGATTCCCTTTTTGCCTTCATCTTAACCTTTTTCTCGAGCTTTAGCTTACCCATGTATTGGTCTTCAATGAAAACATCCACACCAGATCGCTTTACTTTAACAGAAAACCAATTTGGGTTGTACACTTTGGCAGTCACATTAAAAGTAATGATCTTGCCATCGATCTTATCCAGTTTCATCCCCTCGGAACCTCTGTATTCCGGGGCACTTACCTTGCATGAACTGAAGACAAGTGTTAAGAGTACAAAAAGAAAAAGATTGCGCAAGGTCATCATTTTGACAGTTCAGTAAAGTGCTTGTAGAAGTAAGGAATTGTTTCTATTCCCTTGTAATAGTTGAACAATCCGTAATGTTCATTTGGTGAATGGATCGCATCACTGTCAAGACCGAATCCCATGAGAATGGTTTTCAATCCAAGGACTTTTTCAAACATAGCTACGATCGGAATACTTCCCCCACTTCTAACAGGAATAGGTTTTTTACCGAAGGCCTGTTCGTATGCCATGGATGCCGCTTTGTATCCAACTGAATCGATCGGAGTGACGGCAGCTTCACCACCATGATGAGGTTTTACTAAAACATGAACACCTTTTGGAGCAATGGATTCGAAGTGTTTTTTAAACAATTCAGTTATTTCATGAGGGTCCTGATCGGGAACCAGTCTCATGGAGATCTTTGCAAAGGCCTTTGAAGCAATGACGGTTTTTGCACCTTCACCGGTATATCCACCCCAGATTCCATTCACATCCAAAGTTGGTCTGATTGATCCTCTCTCCATTGTGGAATAGCCTTTTTCACCGAAGACATCCTCAATGTCCAATGCTTTGCAATATGCCTCATGTGAGAATGGTGCTTTTGCCATTTCAGACCTTTCTTCGTCCGACAATTCGATGACGCGGTCATAAAACCCGGGTATTGTAATGCGATTGTTCTCGTCATGCAGGGACGCGATCATTTTAGTCAGAATGTTGATCGGATTGGCCACGCATCCACCATAAAGTCCTGAATGCAGGTCACGATTAGGACCTGTAACCTCCACCTCTACATAACTTAATCCTCTGAGTCCTGTAGTTATGGATGGAACATCGTTCGCGAGCATTCCTGTGTCGGAAACCAGTATGATATCTGCTTTCAATCGTTCTTTCTCATTTTGAACGAAGATCCCAAGATTTTCAGATCCAACTTCCTCTTCACCTTCGATCATGAACTTAACGTTGCACGGCAATTCACCTGTGTTTAGCATCGCTTCTACTGCTTTAACATGCATGAACATTTGTCCTTTATCGTCACATGCTCCTCTGGCAAAAATCGCACCTTCAGGATGAATTTCTGTTTGTTTGATAATAGGCTCGAATGGGGGATTATGCCAAAGTTCGATCGGATCTGCCGGTTGAACATCGTAGTGACCATATACCAGAACCGTTGGTAAAGAAGCATCGATCATCTTTTCTCCATAAACGATCGGATATCCCGCTGTAGGACATACTTCAACCTTGTCTAAGCCAATTTTCTTGAACTGATCGGCAATTGCTTCAGCTGTTTTATTGACATCTCCTGCATATGCCGGGTCAGCTGAAATAGATGGAATTCGAAGAAGTTCAAATAGTTCGTTGAGAAATTTCTCTTTGTTCTGACTGATATAATTACGGCTCTTTTCCATTCTTGTTATTTTTTCCATTATATCTGTCAAAATTCGTAATTATTCTTCGAAATTCAGGTGAATTAACTTTTTTTCCCGGTAAGATGCAACCAATTCGTATCTTTGCAAGTCTCAAATACATCAAAAGAATATCCATGAAAAAAATACTTTCTGTATTTACGTTTATAGGTTTAGCATCTGCCTTGAGTGCACAAATTCAGGTTGCTGGAACTTTGACGCCTTCACAGCTTGTTCAAAATGTCCTCATGGGCTTTGGAGTAACGGCGTCAAATGTTACTGTGAACGGTAGTGCTGCTAATGCTAATATTGTTCAGGGTAACGCTGCTTTCTTCAATTCTAACAATACGACTTTCCCGATACCTTCAGGGGTTTTATTGACAACCGGAAATGCGCCTGCAGCAGTTGGGCCTAACACTTCAGGTAGTTTCACAAATAACGCACCAGCAACGCCAAACGTTTCTTCTGATGTTCAGTTGAACGCTATCGCGAACGGTACTGTAACAAATGGGATCGTTTTGGAATTTGACTTCGTTCCGGCGGGTGATACCATCGCGTTCCAATATATGTTCGGTTCAGATGAGTATCCTGAATTCTCTCCATCTTCATTCAACGATGCTTTCGGCTTCTTTTTGTGGGGTCCGAATCCTTCAGGACCTGCATATAATGCCACGAACATTGCTTTGATACCTGGAACGACAACTCCGGTTACCATAAATAACGTTGGCCCAGGTGCAGCTCAGAACCCTAATTATTATGTTAACAATGTGGGTGGTGCAGCTTATGGGACTGCTATCCAATACGATGGTACAACTGTGATCCTTACCGCAGCGGCAAGTTTGATATGTGGGGAGACTTACCATATCAAACTAGCGATTAGCAATGTGGGTGATCAGGCCTACGACTCTGGTGTTTTCCTTGCAGCAAACTCTTTCAGTTCGGAGGCTGTTCAGGTGGCAGTTACTACTGTTTCTGGGGACACAAGTGTTTATGAGGGTTGTTCAAGTGCTAACTTGATGTTCATTCGTCCTCAAACGCAATTGGACGACACGTTGATTATCAACTATGATATTTCAGGAACAGCAACAGAAGGTGTTGATTACAATGATTTGATCAATCCTATCACTTTCCTGCCAGGTGAAGATACCATTGTACTAACGATCACTCCGACAGCAGATGGTATTCCTGACAATTTTGAGTTTGTTACCATTACTGCTACTACTATATCCCAATGTGGAGATACAATTGTCTCTGAAGGAACATTATACATACTTGACTCAATTCCGATTAACATAACAGAGACGGATCTTACAGTTCCGTGTGCGGATGATTCTGTTTTAGTCTCTGCCACAGCTACTGGATTGTTTCCACCGTTTACCTACAGTTGGGAGGGGGGACAAACGGGTACTTCGGCTTATTTCCCAACAATTCAAGGGTCACTCACCGGAAGTGTAGATTACATCGTAACGGCAACAAACTCTTGTGGATATTCCAATACAGATACAGTAACGATCACCTTGAATCAGACCCTAGTTGTCGATACATTGCTTTCTTTCCCTGCAACTTGTGATCCGATTGGTGCAGTATCGGCGGTTATTGCAGGCGCAACAGGAGTTCCTTTATACAACTGGACAGGTCCGGGACCAAACAATCCGAACTTCATCAACGCTTCGGTATGGGAGAATCTTTCTTCAGGTTGGTATTACTTTACTGTAACTGATGACGTTTGTGAGGCATCAGACAGTGTTTTTGTAGATATTCTCAATCCACCTCAGGCTAATTTCCAGGTCAACCCGCAAGTAGGATGTTCTCCACTTGAGGTACTGTTGACCAATAATTCCGAGAATGCATCGGTTTACGACTGGGATTTTGGTAACGGACAGACGGCTGTTGTAAACAATACGGATCCACAAACTCAGGTGTATACTGAAACGGCGGTAATTCGTTTGATCGCTATCGAAGGTAACTGTCGAGATACTGCCTACGCATCTGTGGTAATTTCGGTTTGTGGCTGTACGGATCAGTTAGCTGTGAATTACGATCCGACTGCAACCTTTGATGATGGTAGCTGTCAGTACCCTGCACCGACTGTTTATGTGCCAAACGTATTTACAGTCAATGGTGACGGTGTGAACGATATGTTCTACCTGACAACAACAAACTCTACGAAAGTAGATCTGACGATCCTGAACCGTTGGGGTAATGTGGTATTTGAAGGATCAGGAACAGCTCCGGCATGGGATGGAAAGACTCAAAATGGAAATCTTGCTCCGGACGGTACGTACTTCTTTAAGTACCGAGTTGAAGGGCTTCAGGATAGCAACGGCGAATTGCAGTTCCTGGAAGGGCACGGATTCGTTCAGCTTGTGAGAAATTAAGAACTGAATAGTTAATAACAAAAAAGAGGCGAGAGCCTCTTTTTTTATTTCTATTGATTAGTATAAGAAGTCGTTGTATGGATATCGAACCTTGAAGATCTCCTTAACCTCCTCGTAAATAACCCTTTTCAATTCTTCAATATTATCCTTTTCCTGGGCCGAAATAAACACACACCTTGTATTGTTCAGTTTTGACATCCAGGTCCGCTTCAACTCCTCGAGAGTGAAGTTCTCCTGCGTTCTTGGAGAAAGATCGTCAGGATCCTTCTCTATTGGGTGATATGCATCGATCTTATTAAACACAAGGACCGTTGGTTTTTCCTCTTTGTCAAGTTCTGCCAGGGTTTCATTGACCACACGATAATGATCTTCAAAATTGGGATGAGAAATGTCAAGGACATGCACTAACAGATCTGCTTCCCGCACTTCATCAAGGGTCGATTTAAAAGATTCGATGAGCTGGTGTGGCAACTTACGAATAAACCCTACCGTATCCGTTAGCAGAAATGGCATGTTGTCGATCACCACCTTTCTTACCGTAGTGTCTAGGGTAGCGAAGAGTTTGTTCTCAGCAAATACATCCGACTTGGAAAGTAAATTCATCAAGGTACTTTTTCCAACGTTGGTATATCCTACCAGTGCCACTCGCACAAGCTGACCTCTGTTCCCTCGTTGAACAGCCATTTGTTTGTCGATCTCCTTTAGACGTTCCTTCATCAAGGCAATGCGCGTCTGAATGATTCGTCTGTCGGTTTCGATCTGCGTCTCTCCCGGCCCCCTCAATCCAATACCACCTTTTTGACGCTCTAGGTGCGTCCACATGCGGGTCAAACGCGGCAGCATATATTGTAGCTGGGCCAGTTCAACTTGCGTTTTGGCGTGAAATGTTCTCGCGCGGCTGGCAAAAATGTCAAGGATGAGAATATTTCGATCAAGAATTTTGCACTCAAGTACCCGTTCAATATTTCGAAGTTGTGAAGGAGATAACTCGTCATCAAAAATGACAAGATTGATATCATTTTCTTTGATATAGTCTCTGATCTCGTCCAGCTTACCGGTTCCTACATAAGTTCTCGGATTTGGATAAGGCAATTTCTGTAAGAATTTCTTTTTGGTGATAGCTCCCGCTGTTTCAGCCAAGAATTCAAGTTCATCCAAGTACTCCATCGCTATCTCCTCAGTGATATCTGAACTGATAACACCTACCAAAGCACATGTCTCTTCGACAGCATCAACGGTTACATGACCTTCTTGCATTTATTTTCGTAATTCTAATGTGTATTCAGCAACTTTAGCAACGGCCTCATCACCGCCCAGTATTTCCTTCATTGCGGGCATGTTTTTCCGGCCCTTTTCAAGAATTGAAACAATTTCGTCTACACCTAGTTTGGAGCTGGATAGGTCGGAAGCTCCTGAAATACCCAACTTTCCATCCACGCCATGACACGAAGCGCAATTATCAAAATATAGCGCTTTGGGATCTATTCCCACTAACTGGTCCGTTTCAATTCCCTCTTCGGGTTTTTTTTCACCTGAACATGAACTAAGTATCCATATTCCGAACGAAAAAAAAAGTCCAATTCTTAGAACCATGATCCACCAAGAGCTTCTCTGAATGGCCATGGAATGGAGGCAAGTATCAATGTAAGTCCGATGGAATACCAAACAACAATCTTCTTGTGCTTTTCTTCCGGCGTTCCGGCTTTTTCAGCTTTTTTACGGCCGAGAGTGATCAAGACGATCGCGATCAACATTCCAAGGAAGTGTTCCATCCCGTAAAATCGAAACATTTCCACTTTCATCCAACCCGAAGAGAAATTGGTTTTACCTGATGGTAAATAAAGGATCAACCCAATAAGCAATTGAACATGAAGGAAGATCATTGCAAAAAGGTTGATCATTTTATCGCGCTTTTCATACAACCCTCTCTTTCCACCCAGCAAAGCATTAGTGACGGCTACAAGGAGTAAGATCAACACAACCCATCGCAATCCGGAATGGGCGTGAGCAAGAATATTTGTCAATTTTTCCATTTCTTCGATTTTGAGCAAAAATACACAAAAGATAGTCAGGGCCCTCGATTGTGACATTTGCTTTTTGAGTAATTTCACGGTTCCAAAGTTGAATTAACTAAACTATGAGATTATTACTTCTGTTATTGACTTGTTACGCGGGTCTACTTCATGCACAGATTGCTCCCGGGAACGGTGTTAAGGAGTCGAAACCCGTTTATTACGCGTTTAAGAATGCCACAATTTTCATTTCGCCCGAAAAGATCATTGAAAAGGGAACTCTTCTTATTAAAGACGATGTTATTCAGGATGCCGGTCTGTTTGTAGTTATTCCGGAAGGCGCTGTTGAGATCGACTGTAAGGACAAGGTAATACTACCTTCATTCATTGAATCGTACTCTTCAATAGGTTTGCCAAAGCCTTCCTCTGCTGATAGAGGGCCACGTCCTCAGCTGGAGTCTTCGAAAAAAGGAGCGTACTACTGGAATGAAAGCATTCGCCCGGAAGTACATGCAGGAGATCTGTTCGCAGGCGATCCAAAAGCTGCTGAAGAGTTAATGAAGTATGGCTTTGGAATGGCATTGACACATGTGCAGGACGGTATAGTCAGAGGAACCGGAGCCCTGATCGCTTTGGGAAATTCGGATGTTAGCAAACAGCTTGTTATCCGCAGTGCCAGTCAGGTACTTTCCTTCGAGAAAGGGGTTTCGCGGCAAACTTACCCTTCTTCTCAAATGGGGTCGATAGCTCTTCTTCGACAGGTGTTCTACGATATGAAATGGTATGAACAAGCCACGTCAGCAGAAACCAATATTTCACTCGACGAGATGATCAGCAGCAAGGGGTTGCCTTACTTGTTCAAGACTTCCGATAAATGGGAACTTCAGCGTGCTAAAAGAATTGCAGATGAGTTTGGATTGAAATTCAATTATATCGGTAGTGGTAATGAATACATGGCTACGAGGGATCTGAAAGGTTGGAAGGATTTTATCGTACTTCCTCTTGATTTCCCTGAGGCATATGATGTCAAGGATCCATATGTTGCGAAACAAATTCCGCTTAGCGACCTGAAACATTGGGAACTTGCACCGTCCAATCCACACGTTATGAAAACGATTGGTGTTCCATTCTGTTTCACGACTATGGGCTTATCCAAACCGGAGGATTTCTGGAAGAACATCCGCAGGACAATGGAGAGAGGATTAACACAATCGGATGTACTTGCAGCACTAACTGTAAATCCTGCCCGGATGCTTGGTGTTCAGGATCTTGTGGGAACACTGGAAAAGGGCAAAAAGGCAAGTTTTTCAATTTATTCAGGCAATCCATTCCGTGAGGAATCGAAGTTACTGGAAGTTTGGAGTCTTGGAGAACAGCGCGTTTTTGCTACAGTACAAGAACATGATATTTTAGGGAAATACAACGTTAACATCGAAGGGTATATTTACCCATTGGAAATTTCAGGCACCAAAGAGAAGCCTGAGGCTCGCATACAGAGCATACAAAGTATCAGAGATGAGAAAAACAATGGGCTTAAAAGGGATACTTCAACTCATAAAGTGAATCTTCATTTGATCGGAGATGATCTGACCATGCAATTCAATCTTGACGATGATCATTACAAAGGGAGTTTGAACTTACACGCCAAAGTAAAAAGCAAGTTCGGGATTTTTGAAGGTGATGCAATGTTGCCGAATGGGAAGTGGGTACAATGGTCAGCAATTAAGAATTCAAAGGTCGAACCGCGTGAAAGAACGGTGAGCGAACCTAAGGTGGACACCTTGATCTGTCAAAGGATCTGGTTCCCTAATATGGCCTATGGGTTTGATGATGTTCCAGAGGCAGAAACGATAGTTTTCAGAGATGCTACTGTATGGACCAATGAAGAGCAAGGGATAATGCGAAACGCTACAGTGATTGTCAATCAGGGGAAGATCGCATTTGTCGGAACATCCGGGTTCACAATTCCTACCAATGCTAAAGTGATAGATGCTAATGGAAAACACCTGACATCGGGCATTATCGACGAGCATTCTCATATCGCCATATCAAAAGGGGTTAATGAAGGAGGTCAGTCCATTTCAGCCGAAGTGAGTATTGGAGATGTTGTAAAGGCAGATGACATCAACATATATCGTCAGCTTGCGGGAGGTGTGACTGCTGCTCAATTACTGCATGGATCAGCAAATCCAATAGGTGGACAGTCAGCCTTGATCAAGTTGAAATGGGGTTATACACCCAGCGAGATGCTGATCCCGAATGCACCAAAGTTTATTAAGTGTGCCTTGGGGGAGAATGTGAAACAAGCCAACTGGGGCGATTACAATACGGTTCGATTCCCTCAAACCAGAATGGGTGTTGAACAGGTGTTCTATGACGGTTTTACTCGCGCACGAGCATACGAAAAGGAATGGCAGGAATACAATTCCGGCAAGAAAAGCGGAGCAGAACCAAGAAAGGATCTTGAGCTCGAAGTACTTCTGGAGATCCTTCGTTCGGAGAGATTCATCTCATGTCATTCGTATGTGCAATCAGAGATCAATATGCTTATGCACGTAGCGGATTCAATGGGATTCACCATTAATACATTTACACACATCCTGGAAGGATACAAAGTGGCAGACAAAATGAAGGCGCACGGTGCAGGAGGTTCCACATTTTCCGACTGGTGGGCATATAAATTTGAGGTGAACGATGCTATACCTTATAATGCAAAGATGATGGCCGATCAGGGCATCACGGTTGCTATCAATTCCGATGATGCTGAAATGGGAAGAAGGTTGAATCAGGAAGCAGCTAAAAGTGTGAAATACGGTGGAATGTCTGAAGCGGAAGCATGGAAAATGGTTACGTTGAATCCGGCTAAGTTATTGCATTTGGATGACCGAATGGGAAGTATTAAGGTTGGAAAGGATGCGGATCTTGTTTTGTGGACGGATAATCCTTTGAGTATACAGGCGAAATCGGAAATGACCTTGATCGACGGAGTGATTCTTTATGACAGCAAGCGGGATTACCAGATGCGTTTGGTCCATCAGGAGGAAAAAGCACGACTGATATCAAAGATGCTTGAATCGAACGACAAAGGTGAGCCAAGCAAGCCATTCGTAAAGAAGAAAGCCAGACATTACCATTGTAACACATTGGGAGAAGAAGGGTCAGAGGAGGAGAATCACCATTAAGAATCAAGTACGATGAAAACAGTTCAAATTTTAGCAGTTATACTTCTTTGCATTTCCTCTGTGTTCGCTCAGGAAAGATCCATTCTATTGTTGAACGGGTATCTTCATAAGGGAAATGGAGAGGTGATCGAGAGTGCGTTTATTGGAGTACGCGGTGGAAAGATCACAGAATTGAAGAATTCCCTTACGACGAATTACAACAGAGAGGAATGGGATACCATTATTGATCTGATGGGGCAACACGTTTATCCCGCTTTTGTTGCTCCTAATTCCACATTGGGTCTCACCGAGATCGATGCCGTAAGGGCGACAAGAGATTTTGCAGAGGTTGGTATTTACAACCCTCATGTTCGAGCGCAGATCGCTTTTAATGTTGAGTCTAAGGTGATCAGTACCGTTCGAACGAATGGAGTTCTTCTTACTCAGTCAACACCAAGAGGTGGAGAGATCACCGGTTCATCATCTGTAATGTTGTTGGATGGATGGAACTGGGAGGATGCCACCGTCTTAAAGGATGATGGAATTCATGTCAATTGGCCGGCAAGTTTGCAAGGCGGAGGTTGGTGGGCAGAACCGGCGCCTAAAAAAAGAAATGAGAGATACGAAGAGCAGAAAAAGGCGTTGAACGACTTTTTTATGACAGCCAAGGCATATGCAGAAACGGGGAAACCAGTGAGCCGAGATATCCGACTTGAATCCATGATTGATTGCTTTAAGGGTTCTAAAAGAGTCTATTTTCACGCCAATGACATTCAGGAATTACTTGACGTGATCGACTTTGCAAAACGATTTAAAATAAAGTTTCCGGTGATCGTTGGAGGGTACGATAGTCATTTGATCGGGCGCAGACTTAAAGATTCTGGTATTCCGGTTATGCTGGGAAGAACACATTCTTTACCGCAAAACGAGGATGATCCGATCGATCTTCCTTTTCGTCTTCCGGCAATCTTGCAAGAACAGGGGATAAAGTTCTGTTTGCACAACGAAGGAGACATGGAGGCTATGAATGCACGCAATCTTCCATTTCAAGCAGGTACTGCTATGGCTTATGGTCTGACTGAAGAACAGGCGGTACAGGCGATCAGCTTGAGTGCGTCAGAGATCATGGGATTTGATAAGGAATATGGTAGTATTGAACTTGGTAAATCGGCTACGCTCTTCGTTTCTCAGGGTAATGCCCTGGACATGCGAACGAACAACGTTACGCTAGCACTGATCCGTGGAAAATTTATGGATTTGGGGAACTTTCAGTATGACCTTTACAAACGTTATTCGGATAAATATCAGAAATGATCCGAGGACGATGCACTTCATTATCTCAACAATTATTGCTAATTTTGAATCATTATAAATAAATTAATTTTCAACGTATGGCTTTCGAATTACCTCAATTACCTTATGCATACGATGCACTTGAACCACACATCGATGCCCGAACGATGGAGATCCATCACACAAAGCACCATAATGCTTACACGACTAACCTGAATGCTGCAGTAGCAGGTACAGATCTTGAAGGAAAAACGATCGAGGAGATCCTTAAAGTTTGTAAAGACAAGCCCGCTGTTAGAAACAACGGAGGTGGATTCTGGAATCACAATCTTTTCTGGGAGATCATGGGCCCTAATAAAGGTGGTCAACCAACTGGCGAACTGGCTGCTGCTATCAACGATGCTTTCGGTTCATTTGACGCGTTCAAGGAAGAATTCTCAAAGGCTGCTGCAACACGTTTTGGTTCCGGATGGGCATGGTTGTGCGTTACCAATGGAAAACTAGAAGTTTGTTCGACTCCTAATCAGGACAATCCATTAATGGACGAAGGTTGCGGTGGTACACCGATCCTTGGACTGGATGTATGGGAACACGCTTATTACCTGTTGTACCAGAACCGTCGTCCAGATTACATCAATGCATTTTTCAATGTGATCAATTGGGACGTTGTTGCAGATAAGTTTGCAAAGGCGAAGTAATCAGTTTTGAACTTAGTTTTTATTGGGCCGTCTCTTCTGGGGCGGCCCTTTTTCGTTGCGTAACTTTTTTTTGTGCGATCGTTATCGTCGAAAGAACGGTTATGAAAAGGAAACAGAGGAAAGGAGAGGCGTTGCTCATTGCGTGTTGTGCTTTGATGGTAATGGCATTTACGATCAAAAGTGATCAAATTACAGTTGTGGATCTTGAAACTGCATTGAAAGAGGGCAGGATCTCAGTAGATTTTAATTCAACCGGAACATATCATGGTCAGTCGGTGAACATGAATTTAAAAAGTAACTCTGGTTCACCCATTAAGCTTAGGATTCCTGCCGGAACACTTTTCATTTCAGAGGATAAGGGAGAGCAGGAACTGCTGACAGTTTATGATCACATCATCGCCTTGCAGCCTCGCTCACAACAGCAACAGAGCATTTCGGCGTATTGTTCGGAGGCATCCGATCGTTGTCCAGTAAAAGGCGGTAAGTTTACCTTTTCTAAGACCGATGACGCGCGCTTAAAGAAACTGTTGGTTTTCTTCAAAACAAATAAAGTTTCGGAAGGAGCCGTTCAGGATGCGGTTTGGGCAATAACCGATCGCAAACCTGTGAGCAATATCGATCATCAGATTCCGGCAGATAAGGAATTGCGGAAATTTGTCGCTTCTATGAATGGCCAGAGTGATCCGTGGTATTCAACACCTCAACACAGGAATGTAAGGTCCGGAGGAGAGATCGTGAGCGAGACCGTTATCGTAAAAGGGGACCTGTCGTTTACTTGTAATAAAGGTGCTTTGGTTTATCAGGAGATCGTAAAGAAGGATGGAACTCTCATGCACAAAAGCAATAAAACCAATACAGTTAGAACCGGTAATGTGGACTTTTCCTTTTCATTGAAGGTAATGGGATGGGAGAAAGGAGAGTACAGCCTGAAGGTGAAGGATGGTTCACAGGTTCTTGCTGAATATCCTTTTCACATATGAACTTTGATCATGCAAGAATTGAACAGAAACGATCAACAAGATCGGAAGAAAAGGAACTAGATAGCGGTCTTCGTTCATTCGTTGAAAGAAGAAAAGATAGAAAAGGTACGACAGAACCGCAACCGAAAGCACTGTGAAGAACTCATTTTTAGATCGCACCGTATAGTAGGAGAGGGAGAATACACCTAAGATTATTGTTATAACACTTAGGATCCTCAGACCTTCTATAAAAGGATTTCCTCTGTAAGTAGATTGAAAGATGAACTGATTTAGTTGCGATTTTGTTAAAAGGAATTTTGCGCTTTTAAGGGGTGTGGTAACATAATGTTGAACTTTGTTTTCGGAAATGAGTTTTTCCCTCAAACGTTGAACTTTAAATACAAATGAGCGCTCTTGTCTTTTGAATAATTCAGTTCTGCCATACGATGGATCATGAAGTAATCTTTTGTATTCGAGTGCCAGTGGCTCGACTGATGACCTGAATTTCGGGGGTATTAACGCGAGCGTTTGATCTGATGGAACAGTCCCTGACTTCAGTAACCCTGCCGTAAAGGAATGGAATTTCTCACCGTCATGCTCCCAGATCCTGAAAAGATCGGTCATTGCCTGATGGCTAGGACGGTAAAGAGAAATATTCGTCTCTGAATAGATGGGATGAATTCCGATAAGCTTTCCCTCAATTGAAATGCTGCGGATCTGCCAGATTAAAATGGGCAGGAATGCCGTAATCATGATCAGGCCGGTTCGATAATGACCTTTTATCAACTCGTACAACAACATACTGACAGGTAAAAAGGCAAGTTGAGGCCTGACTAGCATTAGAATAGCTGTTGACAAAAAGATCAGCATGTGTTTTGACCTGCTTTCGGAAGTGAGACTGTAAATCGTCCAGATCACGAGGAATGGAGTAATCCCCTCAGTCAGGGCATAAGCTGTGAAACCGGAATAAATGAGGATAAATCCATATAAAGCGGACCCCAGGATTGCTGCAATTTCATTTTTAAGCAGAGTATTGAAGATCTTTCCGATCAGTAATATGGACAGAAAGAAGCAAATGAGTTGAATTATCCTCAGCGCAGTTAAAGCTTGATCCTTAAAAAGTAAGTAACAGATGCCATAGATCATTCCATAGCCTGAGAGACGCTGGTAATAAGACGAATTACCCTCGAAATTATCTCTCCAGATTCCGTGATGAATAAAATTGACTGGGGGAGCGGTGTAACTAGGTTCGTCGGCAGTATAGACCATCCCCGAGCGAGAATCATCAATTCCAAGATAAGAACTGTTTATCTATTGGAGAACAATTACGAATGCTAGGGACAAAAGCCCTGTCAGATAAAGTTTTGTTCGGAAAGATAAGGTCTGATTCAAACGAGATCAGGAAGGTTCACAGCTTCTACGGATTTAACTTCGGGAGCAACCTTTTTAAGGGCATCTTCCAGACCTGCTTTCAAGGTCATCAAACTCATCGAACAATCCTTGCATGCACCTATCAATCGCACTCTTACCACTACATCGTCTGTTATCTCTACCAGTTCCATATCACCTCCGTCAGCATGAAGAAAGGGTCTCAACTGATCCAGTGATGCATTGATCTTAACTGTTAATTCTGTTTTATCGATCATCATAAGCTTTGCATTTGAGGATTTTTCTTTTTCAACGTATCCTCTGCATGTTGCACAAAAGTACGAACTAATTCATCAAAGGCATTTGATGTAGGCGTATTTTCCTGAAATACAGCAGGTCTTCCGGCATCTCCGGCCTCTCTGACGCTCTGAACAAGTGGAACAGCACCAAGAAAAGGTACACCCATACCTTCCGCCAGGTTTTTAGCACCATCTCGTCCAAAAATGTAATATTTGTTCTCAGGGAGTTCGGCAGGTGTAAACCAAGCCATGTTCTCAACAATTCCCAGTACCGGAACTTTCATACCATCCATTTTGAACATGTTTACTCCTCTTCTTGCATCTGCGAGAGCGACCTCTTGTGGGGTACTCACGATGACCACTCCATCCAGTGGAACAGTTTGAACAAGTGACAAGTGAATATCCCCGGTTCCCGGAGGAAGATCGATCAGAAGGTAATCCAATTCGCCCCAATGTGCGTCAGTGAACATTTGAGTAAGGGCTTTCGCTGCCATAGGGCCACGCCATACAACTGCATTGTCCTGGTCAGTAAAGAAACCTATTGACAAAAGTTTTATGCCATGATTTTCAACGGGAACGATCTTGTTCTCTCCATCTACTTCTGTCATCGTTGGTCGTTCATGAACAACATCGAACATTGTCGGCATTGATGGTCCGTAAATATCTGCATCAACGATACCTACTTTATACCCCAGTTTTTTTAAACCACCTGCAATATTCGCTGTAACCGTTGATTTTCCTACACCACCTTTCCCTGAGGCAATTGCAACAATGTGTTTAACTTCCGGAAGGATCTTTCTTCTGGCATTTTTCGCTTCCGCCGGCATCGCTTTAACAGTGCACGTAACGGCGGTCTGGTTTCCAAATACTCTCTTCAGGTTGAATTCAACAGCTTCTTGCATGCGTTTTCTTGCATGTAGGGCAGGATTGGAAACATTTACCACTAATTTGATCTCATTGTTTCCGATCTCAAGTTCTTCAACCAGGTTGAGACTTACTATATCTTTTTTCAGGTCAGGCTCGAGAATTCCCCCTAAAACCTCCAGTACATGTTCACGATTCATTTCCATAGCACAAATTTACAACAAAAAAGGGCTGTCACTTTGACAACCCTTTTCATTAAATTTTGTTCGATTTGGCTTATTTGATCGGTTTGAAGGAACGGATCGATTTGGCCATTAATTCAATGATGACTTTCTCATAGCCTTCATCACGGCATTTCAATTCGTAGGTCACACCGTTGATTTGCTTTTGACCATAAACGTGAAAGGATCGGTGTTCAACTCCAACGGTTGGTGCTGCCTTCTTCGAACCCTTAACCAATAGGGTTTGCTCATAAACAATGAGGTCCTTGTCTTCGATCAGGTAATTGGTCTTGAAGATCTCGCTTTCTTTTAACTCTTTTTTCTTTGTTTCAACAAGGTCTGTGTAATCACCATAGTCCTCGATGTGCAGATGGAAATTTGGTCCAACATGAATGTCCCACTTAAAATCACCTTCGGTATGAATGATCTCCGGCTTTGTTGAAGCACCAATATTCGCCGTTTCGTCCGGGAGCATGATCATAGCTTCAATTCCATGTTTATTGAGGCTGATTCCTTTGAATTCGTAATAGTCCTCATCGAGATTGACGGTATCTTCAGAAGATGGTTCTTTTTCACCTGAACAAGCTGCGATCATGATCACAGAAAAGATCAAACCTATCGAAAAAACAAATGTTCTTAAGTGTGTTTTTTTTGTGTACATTCAGTTGGAATTAAACAAGTTCTGCATCCGCGAACAAATATAGTACAAAAACTTCCACAGGTTGAAACAATCTGATACTAACTTTGTTTTGCTTCTATAGAATACTGTTGAAGAGGAGAATGGCTGAATATAAGATCAGAGAATTAGAGGTGTTGTCGGGAATTAAGGCGCATACCATTCGAATATGGGAAAAGCGATATGGGATTCTAAAACCGGAAAGAACTGAAACACATATCAGGACTTACTCGGATAATGAGCTTACGCTGCTGCTGAATGTCGCCCTGTTGAATAAATCAGGTGTCAAGATCTCGAATATTGCAAAAATGTCTGAGGTGGAGATCTCTCAGAAGGTTCTTGATATTGAAAGTGGTCCTTCCTCTTGCATGGCTATCGATAAACTTGTCCTCTCTCTGGTGGAAATGGATGAGACTCTTTTTCATAGAACATTGAATCACCTTATTAAAGATTTTGGACTGGAAGCTACTTTCAATGATTACCTGATGCCGTTTTTGCAGCGAATTGGAGTCATGTGGCGTGTTGGTTCGATCAACCCGGCACAGGAACACTTCATGTCTGTACTGATCCGTCAGAAGATCATATCTGAGATCGATCGAATTCATATACCCAAGAAGAAAGATATAAGTGTCCTTTTGTTCCTGCCTGAACACGAACAACATGAAATAAGCTTACTGTTTTACCAGTATTTCTTGCGTTCAATGGGAGTGCATACCGTCTATTTAGGTCAAGGTGTACCATATGATTCTTTGCTTGAAAGCATTGAAAAGACGAAGCCAACGGCCATTTTGACATCATGGTTAACGTCTGTTGATGAGAATTTTATGGTCAATTATTTCAGAAATCTACAGAAAGATGTCAATGGAGTGACGGTCTATGGAGGAGGTTCTCAGATCATCTCACATCACGACCAATTGAAAGGTTTGATCGAGGCAGTAAAAGATCATCAGGATCTAAAAAAACGCTTTACTACTTGATCATTATTCCTTTATGACCGAGAATAGGAAGTACCTTCATTTTTTCAGCAGAAATAGTTTCCGGAAGAAACACGAATTTTTTATCGTACATGTCGTCATTGACCCAGAAACTTACCCAAAACTCATTGGCCAATCCAAGTACATCTTCCATAATCGGTTCGATCTTCGCTGCTTCGTTGGGTAGTAGGACTTCCAGCGAATGACGCAAAACAGAGGTCTTTACCCGCTCACCGGTGGAAGCATTTTCTCCATAACCTGTACTGGTAACAATTATTCCTTCCATGATGTCATCACGAAGGTTCAACAAATATGCGTAAAACACTTTTTCGTCAAATTCATTGGTCTCTTCAACAATTGCTACCGCAACGTTCTCAACTTTCGGCCCCAGAAGTCCTTCACGCATATTATTTTGATTTTTTAGAAGCGATCTTTTTTCCAATACGCAAATATTCTAAAAAGTCCGGTGCATGTCCTACTTTTTGAGCCAGAGATTTTAATTCTTTTTTGCCCATCAGTTTATTTTCCGGCATACTGACATCCGGAAGACGCTCCTCTCCAACCCGAACAATGATCATATTCTTGTCGGGAACAGCAATGACATATTGTCCTTTGATCCCTCTGAGATAATATACCTGAGATTTTCCATCGTCGTATACCCACACATGCAATCCATAACGCTGATTAGGGGTGCCTTCTTCTGTTAAGGTATTTCCGAAACGTACCATTTCTTTCATGTACCATTCCGGAATGATCTGTTCATCTCCATACTTTCCGTTATTAAGGAATAATAGACCAAATCGTGCAAAATCGCGAGTACTCGCGTAGAAACAGCAAAAGGCCTTTTCATCTCCATCTTCCCTGTCCATGCTCCAATAGGCTTCCTGTTCGGCTCCGATGCGTTTCCAGATCTTTTCTTGTGTGTATTCTGCCACTGTAAAACCTGTAGCCGCTTTGATTATAAAACCTAGTAACTGAGTGTTACCGCTCTGGTAAATGAAAGTTTTTCCTGGTTCATTGATCAATTCCTGATCGGTTGTCAAACTATACAGATCTGATCCATAGTAGGAGGCCGCATTATCCGAAAGAGGATCCTTACCGCTTTCTGTCCAGTCCAGACCGGAAGCCATATCAAGCAGATGCCTGATGGTAATTTTCGATTTGTCGCCTTTACTGAACTCAGGAATATAGTTACCAATGGGTTCATCCAGACTTTTGATCTTCCCTTCCTCAATTGCGATCCCTATGAGCAAGGCAACGATCGTTTTACCTGCAGAAAAGGAGTTGGAAACGGTCTCCTTCTTGTGATCACTGAAGTAACGCTCAAACAATATGGTGTCATTTTGAATCACAAGAAAGCCTTTGGTGCCCAATGATTCAAGGTATTTTTTGTCCAAAAGGGGAAGATGCACTTTCTTAAGATCGTTCCTTTCCTTCCATGGAACACCCTTCTCGGGTGAAATGGTTTTGTAAGGGAAAATATCAAGATCATAAATTCCCGGCCCGGTCTTTCCGATTAAATAAGTATTGGCAGCGCCTTTGTACAAGTAGAATCGTCCACTTACGACAATGAACAAATTCAAGAGAATGAATAGGGTGAGAAAAATGAAAACGAAGTAACGTAGGACCTTCTTAGGGAACTTAAGTATACCAGATGAATCTTTAGACATAGTGGAATCCGAATTGATCAGCTAATTTCTCTTTAAGAATCTCAGAGACTTTGGCCATGTCAACTTCATGACCCAACTCCTGTTGCATGGAAGTTACTGCTTTATCGTCAATTCCGCAAGGGATGATGTGAGAAAAATAGCTGAGATCCGAATTTACATTGAATCCAATGCCATGCATTGTTACCCATCTTGAGCTTTTAACACCCATTGCACAGATCTTTCGAGCTCTTTGAGTGTTTCCTTCGATCCATACACCGGTCAGGCCCTCAACTCTTCCTGATTCGATTCCGAATTCGGCCAGTGTCCGAATAACGGACTCTTCGAGAAAACGCATGTATTTATGTATATCCGTAAAGAAATGATCCAGATCGAAAATGGGATAGGCAACAAGTTGTCCGGGACCATGGTAGGTAATATCTCCACCACGATTGATCTTGTAATATCTGGCTCCTTTATCATTGAGCCCTTGATCGTCGAGAAGGAGATTTTCTTCCGAACCGCTTTTCCCTAATGTGTACACATGTGGATGCTGGCAGAATAACAGGTGGTTTTCGGTTTTCAGTTCGGTCTCACCGTTACGGATCCGTATCTTCAGGTCGATCGTTTCTTTGAACAAGCTCTCCTGCAGATCCCAGGCTTCCTTGTAATCAATCAGCCCCAGGTCGTGAAATCGAACAGTTGGTGTCATCCTTCGAACTTTGAAAGCTCGTCTTTGAGATAATAGATAACATCAATATCGATCGGGTCCACTCCTTTGTCCTGCGCGAGGAAGAAAGAAGACCAGTCAACAAGGTGGATCAGGTAAAATGAGCGTTCGATGCTGTTCATACCAACAGCCGTTATCTCAGTTACATGTTTTGTGCGTTTTTTGATCAGTTCCAGGGTGATCTCGTAACGCTTCTGGTTGCGGGGGATGAGATCACCGGTTTGCATAAAGACTACTGCAAATCGATCGTCACCGCCGCCCCATCCAACGAGTTCGTTATGATTCATTTCCGGAAGAACGTGGTGCCAACATAGGTATTTTGAATTTTCTTCGAACTGCTGACGCGCTCTAATGGCAATTGCTTCGTATCGAGCACTACTGTAGAAGATACCAACCTTTCCTTCAAGGAAACGAGCCAGATCCAACGCTTTATTTTTGATCGATTCGTTCTCTTTTATGATAAGATCACGAGCTGAGCGGATCAGTTCAAGTTTGTCAGGAGACACAAAACCGAGTTGTGCGAAGATGTTCACGAGCTGGACAACAGAAAAGGCCAATTGAGTTCTCGGCGGTTTTCCTCCCGGAACGAGAATACAGTTGTATCCTTTGGCAGTACAAAATGCGCTTAGATCACCTCCTGAGCAGATGCCAATAATATGTGCTCCTTTTTCATGTGCTTTTTCCAGGCTGATCATCGTTTCTTCCGTACTACCTGAGTAGGAAGACCCGATCACTAGAGTATGTTGATCGACAAATCCCGGCAGATTGTAATCATTGATCAATGTGACAGGAACCTTTAACTCATCCTGAAACCATAAAGACACAATCTTTCCACCGATTCCTGAACCGCCCATTCCTGTGATCAGGATGTTACGGATCTCATGTTTGGGTTGATCGATCTTAGCATTGGAAGCTATTTCCAGGGCTTCGGTCATGTTGTCGGGAAAGGCAGCGATCAGTTTGTCCATTGCGTTCATTTAGTGGGGTAAAGATAGTCAATCAGTCAGTCATGTCTATACGGATTTACAGAAGAAAGTTTCAGAATGTGCAAATTCATTAACAAAGTCGTGGAAATATCTTTCTGAAGATACGCCAAAAACACTTTGTGAAAGAGGTTTATTTTGAGGAAAAATAAGTGAATGAAAGCCTTTTACACCGTTACTCTTCTGGTATTGTCGAATGTATTTATGACATTCGCATGGTACGGGCATTTGAAGTTCAATGATTCAAAGAAGCTGGCCGGACTGGGTTTTTTTGCTGTGATACTCATTAGCTGGGGCATAGCTTTTTTTGAGTATTGTGTGCAGGTTCCGGCTAACAGGATCGGGTTCAAAGGATATGATGGACCTTTTTCTTTGTTGGAACTAAAAGTGATCCAGGAGGTGATCACGCTCATCGTTTTTGTACTTTTCTCCTTGGTTTTCTTCAAGAATGAATCCTTTAAATGGAATCATTTCGCAGGAATGGTGTGTCTTGTACTGGCAGTATATTTTATTTTCCGGAAATAAAAATGGTCCCGAAGAATTTTCGGAACCATTAACTATTACAGTTTATAGATGTTATTCTACTGTTACTGACTTCGCCAGATTACGGGGCTGATCGACATTACAACCACGCATTACCGCAATATGGTAAGAAAGCAATTGTAGTGGAACAGTGGCAAGAATAGGTACCAAGTGTTCGTCTGTTTCAGGGATTTCGATCACGTGATCCGCAATTTCACGAACTTGTACATCTCCTTCTGTTACGATCGCAATGATCTTTCCTTTTCTAGCCTTCACTTCTTGAATATTGGAAACAACCTTTTCGTAAGATGTTCCTTGTGTTGCAATAACAAACACAGGCATATTCTCATCGATCAAAGCGATAGGACCATGCTTCATCTCGGCGGCCGGATAACCTTCAGCATGAATATACGAGATCTCTTTTAATTTCAAGGCACCTTCCAAAGCAACCGGGAAAGAACTTCCTCTTCCAAGATAAAGAGCATTTCCAGCATCTTTATAGGTTTCTGCTATTTCTTCGATAAGATTGTTCGTCGATAGTACCTTCTGAACTTTTTCCGGAATTGCTTCCAGTTCAGCAAGCATGGTATGGAACTTTGATTCACTCAATGTTCCTTTCTTGTGGGCAAGCGATAATGCCATCAAAGTTAGAACCGTTACCTGGGCAGTAAATGCTTTAGTCGAGGCCACTCCGATCTCTGGTCCGGCATGTGTATATGATCCTGCATCCGTAATACGGGAGATCGAGGATCCAACAACATTACAGATACCTAAAATTGTAGCCCCTTTGGATTTGGCCAATTCCAATGCCGCAAGGGTATCCGCAGTTTCTCCGGACTGGGAAACAGCAATTACAACATCATTTTCATTGATGATCGGATTGCGGTAACGGAATTCACTCGCATATTCAACTTCCACATTGATCCTTGCAAGATCTTCGAATAAATATTCTCCGACAAGACAAGCATGCCAGGAAGTTCCGCAAGCAACCATCACAATGCGTGGCGCATTGATCATTTTTTGTTCGTACTCTTTAATTCCACCAAGAGAAACCCAGCCCTCATCGGCGTTCAGTCGACCTCTGAAACAGTCTTTGATCGAACGAGGTTGTTCGTGGATCTCCTTTAACATGAAGTGCTCGTAACCACCTTTTTCGAGCGCCTCAAGCTGTAGTTCAAGTTGTTGAATATATGGTGTTTTCTCTTGATTCTTTATGTTAAAGATCTTTAGTCCTTCCTTGAGGTCCACAACCGCGATCTCTTCATCCTCAAGATAAACCACACGCTTGGTGTATTCTACTATCGGTGTCGCATCGGATGCCAGGTAGAAATCTCCTTCTGTACCGATACCCACTACCAATGGCGAACTTTTTCTTGCTGCGACCAATTGATTCGGTTCATCTTTCGACATCACCACAATAGCGTAAGCTCCTACTACACTGTGAAGAGCTAAACGCACGGCTTCTGCCAATGGAACATGCTCATTCTTCTGAATGTCATCGATCAGGTGAACAAGAACTTCCGTGTCCGTTTCACTTTTAAAGGTATAACCATGGTTCATTAGTTCTTTGCGCAATGAATCATAGTTCTCGATAATTCCATTGTGGATCAATACGATCTTTCCATCTGTCGAATGGTGCGGGTGCGCATTGACGTCGTTTGGTGCACCGTGTGTTGCCCAGCGCGTGTGACCAATTCCGGCGTGTCCTGCAAGATTGAACGCGGATGAATAAGTTTCCAAATTTGAAACTTTTCCTTGTCGCTTGTAGAGATTGATCTCTCCTTCGTTCAACAAAGCGATACCGGCGCTGTCATAACCACGGTATTCTAGTCTTTTAAGTCCTTTAAGAACAATAGGATAGGCTTCTTTCTTCCCAATGTATGCTACAATTCCGCACATAGGATCAATATTCGGTATAGGTTAATACTAAATAGGGTTTCTTTTTATTCGTGGTTTGCTGTCCGTTGAAAATAATGCGGTCAGCGGAGTTGATGAAGAATCGAGGGGAAAAGATCAATTCTGAATTCGGAGTTAAACCGGCTGTAACACTTTGGATATATGCTCTCAGATCGATCTTATAATGTTTCTTAATTTCGTCATAGACGCCTAGTTCCCCAATGCTTCCAAAACCGTTGGGATTAGATACCGGCCTGTTGGCAACAGAGATTTCAAAACCAGGCGAATACTTTGTGCCGGTTTGATACTGTACCGGTAAATACAAGAAAGCTCTGTGAATCACAGATTTTTTTGGGATATTGGAAAGTCCCGGGATTTGAATGACTGCCCTTGATTTAAATGCCTGAGCATAGAATTCCTTCATTCCTGAAATGGTGTCATTGATGACAGTGCTGACAGGTTTGCCTGAATTGTCCACCTCTACGTGGTTGAAGTCAATGCAAGAGGTGTTGATCACAAGGTCATAGCGTTTTTTACTTCCTGCTTGCTCGTAATAGATCGTCATTTTAGACAGAGGGTCGTTCAGGTTGAAATAGAAGATCCCACCGTTTCCGCTTGAAGGAGGAGCATTTGTAGTCCGAACATGCAGCCCTTTAAAATATTCAAGGAAGGCATCATTTGAGGCGAAAGCCGAACCATTCGCTGCCTCGTCTATTAAATCTTCGGCAAGCGAGTTCCTAAGACGAATGCGCAACTGTGCATCAACGGTATCCTCACCGATAACGGTTATTCCTGATGGATCCGGTGTGATCGTTTCGTATCCAGGCTCTATCAGATTAGTTGAATTATAGCTCAATGAAGAGAGTGCGTAATATAGAGAATCCTTGGAGAGACTTTCCGTAATTTCATTCACTTCGAGGGTAAGTGGAGAAAAGTCCCCGTAGTAACCGGAATACTCCAGTCCAAGGATAATGGAGTCAACCGTAATTGTAGAAATGTCTCCGAAATTAGGGTTAACACCGGATAGTCTGAGTTGTGTATAAAATTCGGCGGACATCAAGCCAAATTTCGGATCATTGTATGCTCCTAAAACAGCACTTGCAGGATCTTTCGTGATCACCGAATCATCTTCAATAGTGAATGTGATCAGAGAGAACGTATCTATTCCTTCAGAATTTAAAAGGGCGTCTTCATCCAGACCATTCAGTCCAATTCCGCTCTCTTTTTTCTTACAAGAAACTCCTAAAAAAAGTGCGAATAAAAAAGTAGCGGAAAGTATAAAAACCTTCCGCCACATCAAGTTTTGTGTATCTGACATATTATATGAGAACAGATTCTTCAATTACTTTATCAAAAAACTCAGACAAAGCCTTCACTTGTTGTTCTTCAGGAACATAATCAAGTTTCAGACAAGTCGCCTCGTCGAAAATAGCTCGAAGTTCTGGCTTAAGCTCTGCACTACCAACGTTAACCCCGTCTGCATATTGTGTAATGACACGCGTTATGTTTTCATAACTTGTATCCCTGAACTTTTCAGCCAACTCCTCTTCGAAGCCGTCAAATTTAAGTTTGTCGGCAAATCTCGGGTCCCAATTTTTGTTAAAGCCCTCATTGTAGATGCTGTAAACAACTTTTGTGTCAGCGAAATGCGGATCCTTACTGTAAAGTTTCTTGATGTAAATTGCCATCAATGATCCCATCCAGCCGTGACAATGGATAACATCCGGTTGCCATCCTAACTTTTTAACGGTTTCCAATACACCACGACAGAAGAACATTGAGCGCTCATCATTATCGTCGCAGTCATTACCATTCTCATCAGTTATCGTGCACTTGCGCTTGAAATACTCATCGTTGTCGATGAAGTAAACCTGCATCCTAGCCGAAGAGATAGATGCCACTTTAATGATCAACGGATGGTCCGTATCATCGATTATCAAATTCATACCCGAAAGTCGGATGACTTCATGAAGTTGATGTCTACGCTCATTGATACAGCCAAATCGCGGTGTGAAAACTCTGATTTCTTTTCCTGCTTCCTGGATGCCCTGAGGGAGATTCCTTGCATTACTCGAAATTTCAGATTTTGGTAAGAAGGGAAAGATCTCCTGAGAAACGAAAAGTATCTTCTTTTTATCCATGAAAAACAGATTCGTAAAAACGATACAAAAATATATAAAAAAAAGCGGAACTTCAACAAATTAGAATAGTTTTGTCGCCTTAGGCCTTTACGGGATGGAGAAAAAAGTAGTGGTTTACGACAAAAGTAGGGAGCTGAGAGATGCATTGGATCATTTCCGTTCCGAAGGGAAGAAAGTTGGTTTTGTTCCAACTATGGGAGCTCTTCACAATGGTCATTTGGCCTTGGTTGAACGCGCCTGCTCGGAATGTGATGTTGTTGTTGTGAGTATTTTTGTCAATCCTACACAGTTCAATAATCCTACCGATCTGGAAAAGTATCCGCGTATGCTGGATCAGGATGTTGATCTACTTCAAAAGTTTGATAGCGTGATCGTTTTTTCTCCGGAATACATGGAGGTATATCCCGAAGGAGAACAGTTCGATGGTGTAGATCTAGGCAAATTGGATGAGGTGCTCGAAGGAAAATTCAGACCCGGACATTTTCAGGGGGTTGTACATGTAGTAAGAAATCTTTTCCGAATCGTAGAACCTGACAAAGCATACTTTGGGTTGAAGGATTTTCAGCAAGTAGCTGTGATCAAGAGGATGGTAACCAAACTAAGTCTCCCTGTTGAGATAGTGGAATGCCCCACGCTAAGAGAGTCGAGTGGCTTGGCGATGAGTAGCCGTAATCTGCGTTTATCAGTCAAGGAAAAGGAGGATGCTCTAATTATTTTCCGAACCCTGGAATATGCAAGGGAATTGGCAAGAACTCACACGCCTGAAGAAGTTCAGGAGTTGGCCCGTGGTTTTTTTTCAAAGGGCTCTCTTGAATTGGAATACCTGGAGATAGTAGACGGAGATTCACTGGAAAAACTCAGTGGTAAATGGACTGACCATTCGGTTTGCTGCATTGCCGCGTATTGTGGCCCTGTTCGTCTGATCGATAATTTGCGTCTGGTTTAGTATTCTTGAACACTGTTTCTCTGTCGCTTCGTTTGGATTATGTAAATTTGTCCCGAATTTTAGAAAAATGCTCATACAAGTAGTAAAATCAAAAATACACAGGGTAAAAGTCACACAGGCTGACCTTAACTATATCGGTAGCATCACCATTGATGAAGAACTGATGGTGGCAGCTAATGTAATTGAGGGTGAAAGAGTCCAGATCGTTAACATTAATAACGGGGAGCGATTTGAAACTTATGTCATCAAAGGTGATCGCAAAACAGGAACCATCTGTTTGAATGGTCCGGCTGCGAGAAGAGTAGCCGTTGGTGATGTGATCATCATCATTGGATATGGTTACATGGATTTTGAAGAAGCAAAGTCTTTCAAACCGTCCCTTGTATTCCCTAACGAAGAAACCAATCTGATCGATTGATGAACACGAAAAAGATCATCGGAACACTTTTGAAGACCATTTTACCATTGGCATTTGGGCTTTATTTGTTCTGGTACTTTTTCACAAGCATGACTCCGGAGAGTAAGGATTATTTCTACAAAGCAATAAGGGAAGCAAATTATTTCTGGGTGATACTTGCTATGATCCTAGGAGTGGTGGCCTATCTTTCAAGGGCATATCGTTGGAAATATGTGCTAGAACCTCTGGGATACGAAACGAAATTCTGGAACCGATACCATGCTGTAATGATCGGTTACCTCATTAATCTCACCATTCCGAGAGCCGGAGAGGCCTCACGATCGGCTATGCTTTACCGGTCGGATGGAGTACCATTTTCAACTTCATTTGGAACGATTATAGCGGAAAGGGCGGTAGATTTTGTCGTTCTCAGCTCCATTGCGCTGCTCACGGCCTTCATTGGTTTTGACGATTTCATGGAGATCAAACGACAGATAGAAGTGCGTTTTTCGGGGACTGATCAGTTGCAGCAATCCGGATTTCAATGGAAATATATTGTATACGGTGTAATGGCTCTTGGGGCTATGGTATTGGCATACTTAGTTTTGTTCAAAAAATCGTTCAGAGACAAATTCATCAATTTTGCCAAAGAAGTTATGGCAGGTTTGTTCTCCATTTTCAGATCTCAGTTCCCATTCTCTTACTTGATCCACACTGCAGTGATCTGGGTCTGTTATCTGGCAATGTTCGCATTGCCCTTTCAATCCCTTGAAGCAACAAGTCAATTGGATTCAGGTGCTATTTTACTTGGTTTTATTGCAGGGTCTCTCGGGATCACTTTCACCAATGGTGGAATTGGAACCTATCCCTTGCTGGTCGGACTAGTTGTAGCATTCTACATTGGTGAAGATCATCCGGAAGGACAGGCTGTTGGCAATGCACTTGGGATGCTGATATGGACTTCTCAGACAATTTTAATGATCATTCTCGGACTGATCTCAATGGCAATGTTGCCGAAAAACTACTCAAAGGAAGAGGAAAATGAGCCGGCTGACCTATCTGCAGAGTAAGATCGTTGGACCCGAAGAGGCTAGACGAAAAGTGCTATCCTGGAAACTGAAAGGTGAACAGGTCGTATTCACAAACGGTTGTTTCGACATTCTTCATAAAGGACATGTCACCTACCTTGCCCAGGCTGCTCAGGAAGGTGATAGGCTGGTCTTAGGACTCAATACAGATGCTTCAGTAAAAGCCCTGGGAAAGGGAGATGAGCGACCGATAAACAGTGAGGATGCACGGGCTGTCGTTTTAGCTGCTCTGGGTTTTGTGGATCTAGTGGTGCTTTTTGGTGAAGAAACACCTCTCGACCTGATTCGACTACTTGAACCGGATGTCCTGGCAAAAGGAGCTGATTACGATCCTAATGAAACGAATCCTGAATCCCGAAAATTTATTGTAGGCTCAGACGTGGTCTTGAAAAACGGAGGCAAAGTTATCGCTATTCCGCTGGTGGAAGGATTTTCGACAACTTCTATTGTAAAGAAACTAAAGGGTTGATCAAATTCTCGATTTACCTTTTCCTTTTGAATCCAACACTCTGAATCTCAGGAAGAGTTCAAATCCTCCTCTCGCACGGGATACTTCAGTAAGTCCTGATACGTTTACATCGTAGGCAAATCCGGCTGAATATTGATCATATTCAAACATGAATTTGGCAACAAGTGCATCTTTCATTCGACCAAACAAACCGACTGACAAAGACATTGGTTTTGTAAAACCGGTAACTTTGGAACCTTCGTTAAGATTGTAGCGATAATAGCTGCCTAAGAAGATCTCTTGAGCGCTACCCTGTCTTTGATAATAAACACCAGGTAAAACTGCACCACGTGTGTTTTGTATTCCGATCTCAGCATTGGCAAATGCAGAAATGCGCATGTTGAGTTGTTCATCCTGCTGATTCAAATAGGAGTACTGAGGTCGGTTCACATGATACACAGCAAAACCGGCATTGATCACAAGACCTTTGTTTTGTGTCATGTATCCTTGGTCATTAGCGTATCGATAAAGGATTCCGGTTCCGGCATCTACAAAGGTAAATGAGGCATTGTTGAATGTTTCACCACTTGAAATTGATGTGTTGAAATTGCTGCCGGTGAATTGTGTTGCCCATTTTCCCTCATCCGGAGTAATAGATCGTTGCCCAAATCCGGAGTATATCCCTAACCCTAAAGTGCTGGTTTTATCCAGCATCAAATGATAGGCGAGGTTGAGATTGACATTTGTGGTATTCACACGGAGATCACCTGCCTGATCATTGAAGAAATTGATCCCTCCGGCAAAAATTCCCTTTTTATCCCTTTTATTCTCATTGAAACGCATGTCGAAAGAGGCAGCGATGGTTGAATAGGGTACCGCAACACTATTCCATTGACTGCGGTAGTTTACAATTCCTTGCATTGGCGAATTGGCGCCGGCTAAAGCAGGGTTCAGTGTCAATGGAGAAAATTCGAAATGCGAAAAATGAACATCCTGAGCCACGATAGTTGCGCTGAACATTAGTCCGCCTGCCAATAAGTATGAGCTTAATTTTTTCATAATTTTTTCGCTTTTAAATTAACGGACTACTGTTGTGTTGCCTGATTCCTCGATCACCTCTCCATTAACAATTGCGTACAATCTATACACATACACACCACTTTGAACAGGTTTGCCCTTAAAGGTTCCATCCCAGCAAGTTTCCATGGTTGAAGTTTCGAACACAAGTTCTCCCCATCGGTCATAAACCTGGAAACTCAATGTGCTGACACATGAAGCATCTCCCAAAACGCACAGTGAATTATTCGCATCTGGTCCGGAACTATTAGGAGAGAAGATCGTTGGAACGAAAAGACCCAGACAATTCGATTCTACAATAACCAGTGCAGTAGCCTGTCCTGAACATCCCTGGTCATCCGTTGCAACAACGGTGTACGTCGTGGTAACCGTTGGTGATGCTGTTGGGTTTGAACAATCTGAACAACTCAGACCTGAATCCGGAGACCACGTATAATTTACTCCACCAGTTGCAATGAGTTCAACCGATTCTCCCGAATTGATTGTACTGGTTTCAGGGTTAACTGAAACAGTCAGTGCACCAGTGTTGATCACATTAAATGATCCGTTTACAGAACAACCATTATCGTCAGTCACAATCACTGTATAGGTTCCGCTGATCAAATTGCTAATTGAAGATGTACTTGTCCCGTTATTCCATGAGTAATTATAAGGTGCGGTTCCACCATTCACATTTGTTGAAATACTTCCATTGGAAGAACCACAGACCACATTGGCAACATTTCCTGTGACTCCAAGTTGATCCGGTTGAGTAACAACAAATGTTTCTGTATCGGAACATCCTTCAGCATCTGTAACAAGGATCGAATAACTTCCTGCAGCCAAATTCGAAACATTTGTTCCTGTTCCAATATTTGGTGTCCAGGTATATACCAATGGAGCAACACCGCCCGAAACGTTAATCGAGATACTTCCATCCGTCAGACCGAAGCAGCTTACGTTGTTTTGCCCATCAAGACTGATGACAGGAGCATTGGATGGCGCTGTAATTGTGATCGTTGATGTAGAAGTAGTTGTACATGTGGTATTGTTATCGATCACAGTCAGAGTATAGTTTCCTGGGATTACACCACTAAATGTAGTCGATGCCTGAAAATTAATTCCATCAATGCTGTATTCATAGTTTGAACCAGTTGGGCTGGTTACCGTGAAACTTCCTCCTGGGACTAGGCAGGTAGGTTGCGTAATCGTTCCTGTTAAAGGTACTGATGGTGGAGAAGGAACAGTGTTCACCGTCACGACTGTTGGAGATGAAGTACATGTTCCAGCCACGTCTTGAACCGTGACGCTGTAATTACCGGGTGTTAGCCCGCTAAACTGAGCATTTGCCTGATATGCACCACCGATACTGTATTGAAGACCGGCACCAGTTGGACTCGTGATCTCGATTGTTCCGGTAGGAACGGCACATGTCGGTTGAACAATACTAACAACAGGTGCATTAAGATCACCAGTAATTATGAGAACTGTTGATGTTGACGAACAAGAACCGTCTGTTACTACTACGGTATATGCACCTTCCTGAACAGCCGAATAGGTTACACTGGTAGCGCCAGGTATATTAACCCCATTCAATTGCCATTGATAAGTAGTTGTTGCTGTTGCAAATGGATCCGCTGCCGAAAGCTCGACAGAAGTTGCTCCACAAAGACTTGTTGAACCATTAGCCAAAATATTGGCATTTATCTCATTCACTGTTACAGGGGAAGAGCTTGCTGAACAACCATTGAGGTCAGTTACAGTAACCTCATAAACACCGCTTTCATCAACCGTGATCGATTGTGTCGTTTCTCCAGTACTCCATAAATATGCAGCAGCTGAAGTAGATGTTAATACCGCAGTTCCGCTGTTGCATAGTGAAACAGGTCCTGCAGGGCTGATTTGAGGAGTTGGAAGAGGATTCACGACTACGTTTACAGGAGCTGAAGTTCCAATACATCCATTTGCATCCTGAACAGTTACTGTGTATGTACCGGAAGTATTAACTGTGATATCTTGTGTGCCCGCTCCTGTGCTCCAAGTATAACTATTCGCCGAACTGGATGATAAGGTGACGCTTCCTCCGGCACAGAACGCTAATGGCCCATCACCTGAAATTGTTGGAATGGGCAGCGGATTCACTGTTATTGTGGTGTAATAAGGTTTACTCCAGCCACAACATGATTCCCTTACGCGGTAACGAACATTGAATGTTGTTGTCACTCCAACGCTCGGAGCTGTAAAAGTAGCAGTTTGAGTTGTTACCGTCTGAATGGGAGAAGTGGCATCCGTTGAGAAAAGCACCCATTCCCAGGCAAGTTCTGTTCCCCATTGTTGAGCAGATATTGAAACTGTCGATCCGCTACATATTTGAGGATTGGAAGGTGTAAAGGTTAGATCCGAAGGTCTGCTTCCGTCTATGATACGTATCCAATTTTCATAGGTAGCTCCATTTGTTGTGATATCATAAACTCCCGTGTTGGGATAATAGAATGAAACAGGATTTGATGAATTGGTGAAGGAACTTACACCGGCGTTAACATTATCAAATAATGTTGCACCCGTCAACGTCCATGAAGTAGGATTGAAGTTGTTCAGTATCAATTCTGAATTGACACATCCCTTTCCATTGGTTCTGTAATCTAGAACGATCGTTGTTGGGTTTGGAATAGCCGTTATACCGGTTGTTGTCAATGAGTTTTCAACGTAAGTACCTCCTGCATATACCGGACTAGAACCTGAACCGTATCTGGCCAAGCCAATATTTGTTCCGTTGCCACCAAAACCTCCATCGCCTCCATCGCCTCCACGACCTCCGGCACCTCCACGACCTCCTCTGTTCATATCACCATCCGGGTGACCATTTCCAAGCGCCGTTTGAGGGCCTCCATTGGCTCCAATTCCGCCATTACCGCCGTTACCACCATTTCCTGCCAATCCGGCATTGACTTGAGAGTCGATCACTTCACCACCGGTTCCATTGTTGAAGATCAGAACCCCATAGGAACTTCCTCCTCCTTTACCACCGGCACCAGCACCGCCGCCGCCGCCGCCGCCGGAACCTCCTGATCCACCACCGCCGGCAGCATCACAGTTATTGTCATCTACTCCTCCTGATCCGGCTCCACCGCCACCACCGCCACCTCTTCCGGGCGTTCCATTAGTACCGAAAGATGGTTGATAGAAACCGTTTGCTTGAATGGTTCCGGCAATTGTCACACCATCTGTTCCATTTGTTGCGGCTGATCCCGGTCCACCATCACCTCCATATGGTGTTTCACCACCATTTGAATCCCTTAATCCACCAGCACCTGCAGTTCCACCGGCACCACCGGGCCCAGCTCCTGCACCACCTGCCGTTCCAGCATTTCCGGCTACCCAATTTGCATCACTTGGTCCATTGGCGCCATTTGCTCCGTTACCTCCATTAAATGCGTTGCCTCCAATAGTTGTAGCATTTGCTCCACCGCTTCCGCCGGTTGCACCAGCTCCGCCACCTCCACCTGCGTCATTTCCTAAATTACAGGTACTTGCTCCGGTTAACCCCACTGATCCGGTGTTGCCTGTTGCACCATTTGCTCCGTCCCACGCTGAATCAAATCCTGCTGATGGATCACCATTTCCATTGGATGCATTACCGGAATTAACTGCACATCTGACGATCTGATAACCTGAACACGTTGAAACGAATACTCCATAATTGGATTTTCCAAATCCAGCAGAAGTTTGACCTGAAGCATTTGTCGTTGTGATGTTAAGGTCCTGAAGTACCCAGTTATTGACACTTACAGCCTTGATCCCAATTCTGTGAGCGATGTCGGTATTGAATGTCTCTTCTCCTGAAAAACTTAGGTTGGTATTTGAAGCACTTGACTTCGTCCATACTCCGGAGTTGTTCACCCAACGACCATCAATAACAACATTGGATTGCATAGTAATGATATTCGGCTCAATGTAATTACCACCTGCTATTCGGACATTTGTTCTTCCGCCCCCCACAAGTTGCATCGCTCTCCATAGATTTGCGACAGGGGCATCAGGGTAACCTAGATTCGCGTTGTTACCCTGGTTTGCGTCTACGTAGATCATGTCGCATGCCGCAGGACTAACAGTGGTTACGCAGGTGGCAACAGCATCGGATGCAACACAGGCATCACCATAGGTCAGAGAGATAGTGTAACCACCTTCATTTTCAAACGTGATATTTGTACACGTGCTGGTAGGATTCGATATTGTCACTCCCGCAGAAGGGCTAACCGACCAAAGGTATGATGTGTTGTTTACACTTGCATTTGCGTTCGGTGGGAGTGTTGTACAGAACTGAACAGGCACGTTGGAAACGGTTGTTGTTCCACAAACAGATGAAATGATCGGTGCAGCAAATGGTTGGTAAGTCACACGAACACATTCTGATATTACCTGTTGTTGATTAATGTCAGAACAATGGCTGGAAATTACACAACGATATAAACGAGTACCTGCAATTTGATCCGGAACATAAGAAAGCGAGTTTGCAAATGGAATATTCACCCAGGTTCCCGGATTGTTACAGTCAGTATTTGTTGAAACCTGCCATTGTACTTGTCTTGCCAATGACCAACCATTCCAGGAGTTCACAGCAACAGTAAGGGTAGTTGAATTTCCCAAACATAGAGTTCTGTCAAAGGGTGCAGGTTGACTTGTGATGGTTGGTGTAGACGCAAAAGACCAGTTAACGATCAATTCATCAATGCCATATCCACCACCTCCATTGTCATTGCAGCGATTGGTCATGGATAGGAAATTACCTGAAGTGTATTCCCCGACATATGTGTTATCCTGACAAGGGGCAAATGCCCAGAAATCAATGTCACCAATTCGAAGGCGACCACATCGGGTATCATCACTGTTGAAAGTACAGGTGTTTGCATCACAGTCCCCACCACAGCCGTCTTCTTCCCAGCTCTGCATATCGATATTCAAACTGGTCATTGGCTGCGCAAGGATCGTTGACGCGTTTATGACACCAGGGTTCCAGGTATTGCATGTAACATCATCAGCTCCATACGTCGATGCACAACCTCCTATATATAGACCTGGGCCATTTGTTACGGCATTAAAATTTGCTCCGTTGTATCCAACCCAAACTTTGTACCTTGGATCAGGAAAATTACCTGCTGCATCATTTGTACAGTTGTAATTATGTCGAAATCCGTTGATCTGAACATCAGCATTGATCAATACTTGGGAATTTCCTGAAAAAACACAAGCGAAAAAAAGGGATAAAACCGCAAGACTGCTATGAACAGTAATAAGTTTTTTAAGTAGCATGGTTATGTAATTTAGTATTCAAAAATAGTCAGGTTCTTCATATTTGATTTGGCTCGAAAATGAATAACAAATAAATACAACCAAACTAAATTGTCCATTACGATTTTAATAATAAATTCTCAATAATTCACAAACATCAAAAAAAAAGTGCCCATATCAACCAGGCACTTTCATGATAAGTAGTAGTGGTAAATTTATATTCGGGCTCTAAAGCCTCCACCGTCACCGGCGTTAAATCTTAGGAACAGCTCAAATCCTCCACGGGCATTTGATACTTCTGTCAAACTTGAAATGTTGATGTCGTAACCGAAACCTGCAGAAAATTGATCCCATTCAAACATGAATTTCGCCACCATGGCATCTTTGAATCTTCCGAACAGACCTAAGTAGCCTGCTAAAGGTCGAGTAAATCCGGTATACCTGGAGCCTTCATGCAAGATGTATTTGTAGTAGGTGCCAAAAAGGATCTCCTGTGCTGATTTTTGCCGTTGGTAATAGATTCCAGGAAGGAAGGCGCCTCTGGTATTGGTAACACCTATCTCGGCGTTAACAAAAGCAGAAAAACGCATGTACAATTGCTCGTCGTCCCGGTTTAGAAATGAGTATTTTGGACGGTTGACATGATAAACAGCAAATCCTCCATTGAAAACACGCTGGTTATTCTGTGTCATATAACCACTTCCATTTCTATACGTGTAGACCAAACCTGTCCCGGCATCAAGATAAGTGAAATCCGGTGTGGTAAATTGTTCTCCGCTGGTATACCCGGCATTGTAGCTCATGCCGTCATATTGACTTGCCCATCTTCCACCACTGTGGTCAATTGATCGCTGACCGAATCCAGTGTAGATGCCCAGACCTAGTGTACTGGTCCGATCCAAAATGAGGTGATATGCCAGATTAATATTCGCAGTGGTAGTCTTTACTCCCAGATCTCCGGCTTTATCGTTGAAAAAGTTGATCCCTCCTGCAAAGATCCCGGATTTGTTCCGCTTGTTCTCATTGAACCGGGCATCGAATGATGCTGCAATAGTCGTGTAGGGTGTGGCGACACTGCTCCACTGACTTCTGTAGTTCACAATTCCCTGCATAGGTGAGTTAGCTCCTGCCAAGGCTGGATTCAGCGTCAATGGAGAAAACTCCATATGGGAAAAATGTACATCCTGCGCTTTAACACTAACTCCTAATAAGATAGATCCGGCAAGAAGGATTGGTTTGATCACAATTTTTTTCATGATTTCGTCAGTGTATTGATTAACGTACTATGGTTAGATTCCCTGATTCCTCTATGGCAGTTCCATCAAATAATACAGCGTGCAGTTTGTATGCATACACTCCTGAGTTGACCGGTTTATCTTTATACAATCCATCCCAGCAAACTTCAGGGTCTCTAGTTTCAAATAACTTCTCTCCCCATCTATTGTACACTGCATAGGTCAATTCTGCAATACAGCCTCCCATGACACACAGGGTGTTATTGATCGAAGGACCTTTATCGTTTGGTGAGAAGACTGTTGGTACAAACAGATCCCCACATATCTGTGTAACAAAGACAGTTACTTCAGCAACACCTGTACATCCTGAAGCATCTGTTCCCGTCACCGTATAAACTGTAGTTGTGGAAGGCGAGGCAATCGGGTTCGCACAGTCTGTACAACTTAAACCTGCGGTTGGAGACCAAGTGTAAGTGTCTGCACCACTTGCAAATAACTGTATGCTTTCACCTTGATTGATCGTCACATTCTCCGGTTGCGCATCTATTGTGATCGATCCTGTTTGAGTAAGAACAAAGCTCTCCGAACTGGCACATCCTTCACTGTCCGTCACATTAACCGCATAGCTGCCTGCTCCGAGACCATTTATGGATGCACCTGTTTGTCCTCCCGGAGTCCAGGAGTATGTAAACCCTCCATTTCCACCGGATGCAACTACTGAGATCGAACCATCAAGTGATCCGCAATTTGGATTAGTTATCGTTCCTGTAACCACCAGCTGGTTTGGAGATGAGATTACGACATCAAGTGTTCCAATACATCCCTGATCATCCGTTACGACAACTTGATAGTTTCCTGCAGCCAAACCATTAGCCGTAGCATTTGATCCACCACTTGGAGACCAGGAATAAGTATATGGAGCAGTACCTCCGTTAGCGATTACCGACGCGCTACCATCGTTGCCACCAAAACAACTAACATCTGATGAGGCATCCAAAGAAACTGTTGGTCCCCCGGTCGAACTCACAACAACATTGATCGTTTCTGAACAATTGTTGGCATCGTTAACAGTGACTTCATAGTTTCCTGCTGCAATGTTAGTGGCACTTGGGCCCGCACTCACATTTGGATTCCAAGAATAATTCAGCGAACCAGATCCGCCGCTTGCATTTACAGAAGCCGCACCATCATTGGCACCACAGTTGGCTGGAGTGATCACTCCAGAAGTAAGTATTATAGCAGGTGGTTCGGAAATAGTTACCGTAGTTGAATTAGAACATCCACCTTGATCGGTCACGGTTACTGTATATGTCCCTGCAGCTAAATTATTTTGAGTTGCACCGCTCAAATTCCCTGGTGACCAGTTGTAGCTGAGGGTTCCCGTACCACCAGTTCCTGAAACTGTCGCTGAACCGTCTGTTAATCCGTTACATGAAACATCGCTGAATGAATTCACAGTGATGGATGGTCCTCCGGCAGAGCCGACATTAGCCGAAGCCGTTGCGGTACAGCCATTTGCATCGGTCACCGTTACTGTATAGCTTCCTGAGCTTAGGTTTGAAATGGTGCTTCCGGATCCCGCTCCTGGCGACCATGAGTAGGTATAAGCCCCCGTTCCTCCGGTAGCATTAGCGGTTGCCGATCCGTTATTTGAACCACAAGTAGCAGAGGTTGATGAAGTGGTAACATTTACAGCACTTGTCGGTTGAGTGATAGTGACATTTAATGTAGCCGGACAATTGTTCGCATCTGTTACGGTTACGCTGTATAAGCCCGCAAGCAGGTTCGATTGAGTTGCTCCATTCAAGTTGCCGGGAGTCCAAGTGTATGTATAAGGTCCTGTTCCACCGCTGGCTGCAACCGTAGCTGAACCTGTACTCTGACTAAAGCAAAGGACATTTGTTTGAGCGCTATTCGCAACTGAAACAGCGCTTGAGGGCTGTGTAATAGTTACTGTAGTAGTTCCAGGACAGTTATTATTGTCGGTTACATTGATGGTATATATTCCAGCTGTTAAACCGGATTGAGTTGCGCCATTCAGGTTGCCCGGAGTCCAGGTATAAGTGTACGGACCGGTTCCTCCACTTGCTGAAACAGTTGCTGAACCATTGTTTCCGCCAAAGCAGGTAACGTTAGTTTGTGCGGGTGTTGTGAAATTGATCGTTGGGCAAGGATCGTTGCTGCATGCAGATAGTGAAGCAGCACTGTTGATCAACAAAATCGTCCCATTTGCGTCCTCGATCTGAACAGGGTATGAAGGAGGAGTCTGATTGGTGCCGGTTCCAAATGCATTCCATGTGGTAATGGTTTGTGTACACGTTGTACCACTGCATCCGGTATATAAACCAAAAAAGTAGTTTGGAGTTGTAGTAGGACAGGCAATGCATTCTGCCTCATTGGTGATCGGTGTGGAAGTAGTACTTGTAGACTGTGTAGACCACGTTAAAGTTCCACTTCCACCACTGGCAGTAATCGAGTTATTAGCTTCCAGACAAGCAGTGATGGCAACACAATTGTTGACAACAATACTGGTACTTTCTGATCCACAAGCCAAAGTATAGGTAATTGTGTAAGTTCCGGGAGTTGCTAATGCTGGATTGAACTGACCCGTGGCGGCATTGAGTGCAGGTGTTGCAGGAGAGGATGTCCATGTACCACCCGGTGTTTGAGCAGGGATATTAAATGGTGCGTCGGATGAACATACCGGTGGCACTGCACAAATAGATGGATTACAACACACTGTTACCGGCTGCGCACAGGCACTTGCTGCAAAAGATTGTAAAGTCCCTATTCTTGTATTGTTGCTGGAAGTTCCTGTGGACCCACCTGCAATTATCTCACCGGTTGAAGTGATCTCAACGTCATAAACATTGAATGTTGTTGCAAAGAATCCTGATTGAGCAAGTGCCTGATCGAATTTGTAAACACCTGTTTTGGAACCAACATAAATATTTCCGCACTGATCGATCGCAATTCCACTGTTCTGAGTTTGATTCTGACCAAGAGATGCTGTCCATCCGCCTCCGGGGATGGTGACAGACTGAAGAATAGCGGCAGTGTTAAAATCGCGCTTATCCAGACGATTTCCTCTGTTAACAAAGACAAATCCATCGTAATAAGCCAGTGCTTCAATTCCACTATTGTCGTATCTCCAGTTTTCACATTTGTAAGACATGTTGTAGTTGCCATTCTCAACATGAAAGGGTTCAGATTGTCCAGGACAAAGAGAAAGGTCATCACTAACATAACCGATAGAATCGTGGGTCAGGAAGTAGTATTTATTGTTAGCAGTTGCTGTTATTGCCCGTACTTCGTTGGTATTCGGCGGGATGCCAAAGAGAGCTCCTGGACCCGTTACGTCCTGAGCCTGTATGACGTCACCATCAGTTACATCAATATTATAAACACAAGGAACCGGATTCAGTGAACCAGAAGTACCAGCGATCACCAATTTAGTCTGATCACAGTTGAACGCAATGTTCCAGAATTCAGTAAGTGTAAATATTCCTCCGGGGTTGTTGTTACTCCATTGAAGTACTCCGGCATTGTTGACTTTCAATATCCTTGCTGCAGAACCATTCGTAACAAAGGAATTCCCTGCATCATCGGTGGCAAAACCACCTAACCATGCAGTAGAGTCATACGGTGTATTGAATGACCATTGCAGAACTCCGGCAGAGTTGTATTTCTGAAGAGTCAGCGGCATAACACCTCCGATCAAATAAGAATTACCTGCGGCATCAGTTTCACATTCCCAAACACAGTCCCAGTTCGTTGGAAAACTTGGAGATTGCGTCCATGGGTCAACGATCAGTGTTTTTGTGGCATCGTAATTCTCTACTTTGAAGGTTATATCTCTTCCGTTTACCTCGTAAGATGACGAAATGATGGATGCCGTTTCTCCATCGTAAAATGTAACAGGTGCGTGATCAACGATCTCTCCAAACTTTGAAGATGTTTTGATCTTACCGTCCTTGTCCAGAACAATATCTTTGGAATAACGAAGCTTAACTTTTGATAGATCACCACCCGGATGAACAATGATGGAGTATTTGTAACCTGTTAAAGGATGGATCTCATATAAAATATCAATATTTGGATACAAGTTTTTATAGGTCAGTTTTTTGTACGATGAAACAAGATTAGTGACATCTTCCTGTTTTTCGGAATTGATGAACATGTAGGCGTGCTTGAAAGATGTTTCCTCACTTGCGATCAGTTCTGCATTCGGATCAGAACCTATCCATTCTGATACAAGGATATCTTTATCAAAGGTTATTTTTTTTGACTCGTTTCGAAACTTCATCACTTCCTCACGATCCTTGAACCCTTGCTTTTTTCTTTCAGCCCTTTTGGCCATGAATTCGTCCGTTTTTTCCGGAAGGGATTTTTTTACCAATTCAAGAATTACCTTGTTCGGTGTAAAAAAAACATCTTCAGTACTACCATCGTACACATAGCGGATCTCATCATCTATTCCTAAAGACGTATCAGCTTTGAATTGCCCCTGGTTACTGATAAATACTTTTTGAGGTTGAAGATCGATCTTCCATTTTGATTCGGATTGCCCCTGACTGGAAGTATTTGCTTCAAACTCAAAATATTCCTCTGATTCACTCTCCGGCATATTTGGTCCAGAGTGTTCTGTCTTTAGAATGGACTCTAGATTCCGGATAAATGATGGGTTAAATAATGATGCTGTTGCTGTGAGTGATGCAATGAGTAGTGCAGAAAACCAGATAACTCGTTTCATGTCTTTTTCTGTTAAGGTTTTTTTGACCAAAGTTTAAATTCAGTGGTTTAAGCATTAGCTTAGGACCCGAAATGGATTTAAAGCACTACAAAACTACCATAGAAAATACAAGAAAAATGAGGGGCTGCCCCCTCAAAAAACAGAATGTGAGAAATTTAACAGACCAGAGAGGTGCCTGTCATTTCAATTGGTTGGTCAATGGAAAGACGATCCAGAATTGTTGGTGCAACATCTGCCAGAATACCATTTTTAAGCACTAGACCTTCGTCTCGAGTGACCAGTACTACAGGTACAGGGTTGAGCGAGTGGGCAGTATTAGGTGATCCGTCCGGATTAATGGCGTAATCTGCATTTCCATGGTCAGCGATCACCAGGAATTCATAACCCAGTTCTTTACCTGTTTCAACAACATCTTTTAAACAAGAATCCACTGTTTCAACTGCTTTAACAATTGCTTCATACACACCGGTATGTCCCACCATGTCGGGATTGGCAAAATTCAAACAAATGAAGTTAGGTTGTTCATTTTTCATGAAATCAACTATACGGTCTCTAACTTCCAGAGCACTCATTTCAGGTTGGAGGTCATAGGTTGCAACCTTGGGCGAATTGACCAGAATACGCTCTTCTCCCTCGAACTGTTCTTCTCTTCCTCCGCTGAAAAAGAATGTCACATGCGGGTATTTTTCAGTCTCTGCAATGCGCACCTGCGACTTTCCTGCTTTTGAGATCACCTCACCTAATGTCATGGATAGGTTATCTTTTTCAAAAATGACCTTGACATTTTTAAATGTTGCGTCATAATTGGTCATCGTGTAATAATGCAGGTCAAGTGCATGCATATTGTGCTCATGAAAATCTTTCTGTGTCAGAGCGATAGAGATCTCTCTTGGTCTGTCTGTTCTGAAATTGAAGCAAATGGCTACATCTCCATCTTTAACAGTCGCAAGTGGTTGCCCTCCTTCAGTAATGACAATTGGCTCGATGAATTCGTCGGTTACTCCGTCGATGTAGGATGCACGAATGGCTTCAACCGCTGAGGTGAAGGAATTACCTTGTCCATTGACCATTAGGTCATATGCTTTCTTAACACGCTCCCAGCGATTGTCGCGATCCATTGCGTAATAACGTCCTACAACAGACGCAATTCGTCCTGAACTGTTTTTAATATTCTCTTCCAGCTCCTGAACGAAACCAAGTCCGCTTTTAGGATCACAATCCCTTCCATCCATGAAGGCATGTATATAAACATTTTTCAGACCGTGATCTTTTGCCATCTGACAAAGCGCATTCAGATGTTCCTGACTGCTGTGCACACCGCCTTTTGAAACCAATCCAAAAAGATGAAGATCAACATTTCTTGAGCTGGCCGTTTTCATTGCGTCGATCAATACTTCATTTTTGAAAAGTTCACCATCACGTATCGACTTATTTATCCTGGTCAGTTCCTGGTAAACGATCCTTCCTGCACCAATATTCAAGTGACCTACTTCGGAATTACCCATTTGACCTTCAGGAAGACCGACATCTTCTCCACAGGTGATAAGCGTTGAAGACGGGTAGGAACTCAATAGTGAATCCATGTATGGCGTATCAGCATTGAAAATAGCATCGGAAGTGCTTTTGTCGCCGATTCCCCATCCGTCTAGAATGATAAGTCCGAAATGTTGTGTCATGTTCTTAGAATTACTTCAAAAATAGATCCTTTCGGATCGTTCGCTCTGTAATTTATTGATCCTCCAAGTAAGCGGGCAAATTCAGAACTGATAAATAAACCCAGTCCCGTACCTTTCTGGGAACGCGTTTCCTCATTTCCGGCTCTGAAAAATCTCGAGAAGATCTGGTCTCCGGAGTCGGCCGGCACTCCTGGTCCCTGATCGGATACTGTTATGTGGATCGAATGTTGATCACTGGTGAGGTGTAAGGTTATCGACGCATCAAATCCGGCGTATTTAATGGCGTTTTCGATCAAATTATTGATGATGGTCTCGATGAGGAATTTATCCGATCGGACGATGATACTTTTCTCAATGTTAGAAATGATAAACTCTTTCTGGTATCGTTTGTGGAATCGGTCAACCATCTCCTCCAAAAAGGCACTGAGGTCGATCTCTTCACGGACGATCTGCAATGCATTGTTCTCAATTCTTGATGCATTGAGGATGTTATCGATAAGGAGTTCCAAGCGGTTGTTTTCCTGTAGCGCTTTTTGTGCGATCTCTTTAGTTTGTTCCGGTGTTAAACTTCTTTTTTCAAGGGTTTGCCAGAAGAGTTTGTTGGCAGCGATGGGTGTTTTAAGTTCATGGGTTACGGATAGCAGGAAATTCTTCTGTCGTTCTGCCAGTCGAAGTTCCTTTTTTATCGACCTCTGAATTCGCCATAATCCTGCTATCAATATCAGGAAAAAGACCAATCCTTCACCGATGATCATGGCAACACGATTAGAGAGCACCTGCCGGGTACTGCCCAATTCTTGGGTTAACTCGATGAGATGATAGCCCCACCAAACAAATTGAAGGACGACATAGACGCTGAGAATGTAAAATATGACAGACGTCTGTTTTTTCATTGCAGGATCAGTATGCTCGTACGTTCTTGCCTTCCATCCAGTTGATGAAAGCACGGTTCACAACCTTATTACCGCCAGGTGTAGGATAATCCCCGGTGAAATACCAGTCTCCAAGGTTATTAGGGCAAGCTTTGTGAAGATTTTCAACATTCTGGTAAACGATCATTACTTCTGCATTGATGTTCTCAGGAGTAAGCATTTGTGCAATTTTGGCACTGATCTCTTCATCCGAGAATGGAGCGTATATCTCTTTTACCCAGTTCCTGATCTGCTCTTTCGGAAGATTACTTTGTTCAACACACTTGTTGTAAACATCGGTAATGATCTGTTCTCTTCCAGTCTCCTTTAAAAGCTGAATTGCTGCCTCAAAAGCAATGAAATCGCCCATTTTAGCCATGTCGATACCGTAACAATCCGGGTAACGGATCTGCGGAGCCGATGACACGACTACGATCTTTTTCGGGTCCAAACGATCCAAGATCCTGAGAATACTTTGCTTTAAAGTAGTTCCACGGACGATGGAATCATCGATGACAACAAGATTGTCCTTACCTCGTTTTACACTGCCGTATGTGATATCATAAACATGTGCAACAAGGTCATCACGTGATTCATCCTGAGTTATGAAAGTACGCAGTTTAGCATCTTTGATCGCGATCTTTTCGATCCTTGCTCTTTGGTATATGATCTCGCGAAGTTTTTCTTCCGTGACATTGTTTCCTAAAGCTTTGATCTGTTCGAATTTTCGATCGTTCAGGTAATCTTCCAGTCCTTTGATCATTCCGTAAAATCCGACTTCTGCAGTGTTCGGTATGAAGGAGAAGACAGAATTGTCGAGATCATGACCTATTGCATCAAGTACTTGCGGTACGACGTTCTTACCGAGCTGCTTTCGTTCATTATAGATCTCAATATCGTTTCCTCTCGAAAAATAAATGCGCTCGAAGGAACATTTCAATGCTCTGTCATCCGGTTGGTTGATCTGCGTTTCAGCGACCTGACCATTTTTTCGGATAATGAGTGCATGTCCGGGAGTAAGTTCTTTTACCTGTTCACTTTTCAGATTAAAAGCGGTCTGGATCACAGGGCGCTCAGAAGCGACCACGCAGACTTCATCATCTTCGTACCAATATGCCGGACGAATTCCTGAAGGGTCACGTAAAACGAATGCATCACCATGTCCGAATAACCCTGCCATCGCGTATCCTCCGTCCCAGTCCTCAGAAGCCCTTTTAAGGATCTTTTCTATGTCAAGTTGCTCGGCAATACGGTTGTAGATCTCCTGATTGGAGTATCCAAGTCTTTTCAGATGATCGAAAAGCTCTTCATTCTCAACATCCAGGAAGTGACCGATCTTTTCCAGAACGGTTACTGTATCCGATTTCTCTTTTGGATGCTGTCCAATGTTAACCAGAACATCAAACAATTCATCTACATTCGTCAAATTGAAGTTTCCAGCAACAACCAGGTTTCTTGTGATCCAGTTGTTTTGTCGTAAAAAAGGATGACAGCTTTCTATTGAGTTTCTTCCGAAAGTACCGTATCTGAGGTGCCCAAGGAATAGCTCTCCCGTAAAACCGGCATTTTTCTTCAGGTAATCCACGTTTTTCAACAGGGTAGGATCTTCTTCTCCGATCTGTTTGAAACGATTGTTGATGTGATCAAAAATGTCTTGAATAGGTTTGCTGTCGATCGATCGCTGTCTGGAAATGTATCTTTCACCGGGATTCATGTCAAACTTGATGTTTGCAACACCGGCTCCGTCTTGCCCTCTGTTATGCTGCTTTTCCATCAACAAGTGGAGCTTGTTCAAGCCGTAAAAGGCCGTGCCGTACTTGTCCAGGTAAAATTGAAGAGGTTTTTTTAGGCGGAGAAGTGCAATTCCGCATTCGTGTTTGATGGCATCACTCATTGAACTGATACTGAAATGAGCTGCAAAGTTACGCTTTTTAATTAATCGGTTTATCATCCTTTTTGCATCCTAAGACATTTGTTTCACTCTGTCCGGTCCAAGGCAACCAATTTTCGATTTTTGAGTTTAAGTAACAGATAAATACCTGAAAGGTATAGACCATTGATCAAACGGAATTTATTCTTTGGTCAATTTGTCGTATTTTCGATTTCGAATGTTGAATATAAGGACTGCCATTCTCACCTTGATTTTGATCAGCTCAAGAGCTATCGCGCAAGAGGTATGGATCATCCCCAACAGAGGTCAGTGGGATGAAAGGATCCTGTACAACATTGAATTGAACCACGGCAACATGTTCCTTGAGAAAGCCGGTTTTACGTATAGTCTGCACAATGGACGAGAATTATTGGAACAAGGACATGGTCATGATCACCATGAGGCCGATGAACCTAAAGGCCATGTGATAAGGACAAATTTTGTTGGATCGAGCTGGACCGGTAAAGTATTAGAATCTGATTCATCTGATTTTTACAAGAACTATCTGATAGGGAATGACAAGTCCAAATGGAGATCCTCGATCTTTAGTTACGGGAGTTTAGAAATGTTGAACCTCTATGCTGGAGTCGACCTTTTAATGGATGGGCGTTCGAGGCAACTGAAATATTCTTTTCGTGTAAAACCAGGTGTTGATCCATCTGTAATTCGGACACAGATCGATGGTGCGGAATCCATTTTTATTGACGAAAAAGGCGATCTGCACATTGTACACAGCCTTGGGGAAGTAATCGAATCGGCTCCGATAGCATGGACAACGAAAGAGGGCAAAAGGAAAAAAGTGGAATGCCGTTTCATTCTGGAAGGCAATACTGTTTCATTTGAGTTGGGCAAGAACTATGATCAAAGCGCAGAGCTGATCATAGATCCGAGTTTGACCTTTTCAACGTTTACCGGTTCAACGATCGATAATTGGGGTTTCACAGCAGCTCCCGATCCGAATGGTAATCTGTTCGGTGGAGGAATTGTCTTTGGGACAGGTTATCCGCTTACTACCGGAGCATACGATCCAAGTTTCAATGGTGGCACGGGTTCATTCCCAATAGATGTAGGAATCACAAAATTCAATGCCACTGGAAATGCTCTGATCTACTCAACCTATCTCGGAGGAAATGGAAACGAGACACCGAATTCGATCGTTTCAGCACCAAATGGAGAGCTTTTCATTTATGGGGTCACCTCTTCTCCTAATTTCCCGATTGCCGGTACACCTTATGATCCAAGTTTTAACGGAGGGCCAACTGAAAATGAAAATTCACTGAATTTTGTGGGTACGGATATATTCATCGCCCGTTTGAATCCTACAGGGACAACATTACTTGCTTCGACATACATTGGGGGGTCAGGAACCGACGGGTTGAATACGCAAAGTTTACAGTATAATTATGGTGATCAGTTCAGAGGAGAGATCATTCTGGATGAGCAAATGAATGTGTATGTGGCGTCAACTACCTATTCCGGAAATTTCCCAATTGTTGGAGGAATGCAAGGCGGCTTATCGGGTCCGCAGGACGCTGTAGTATTCAAGATGCCGCCGACATTAAGTACGCTTTCATGGAGTACTTTTTTTGGTGGAACCGGATTAGAAACCGGAAACGCATTGCAATTGTCAAGCACCGGAGATGTGTACTTTACCGGCGGAACGACTTCAACCAATCTTCCCGTTACGGTCGGGGAGGACCTGTCCTACAACGGAGGTATCGCAGACGGTTATGTTGTTAGACTGAACGGTACAAATGGATCGTTTCTATCCGGAACATACATGGGATATGGTGAATACGATCAATCCTATTTTGTTCAGTTAGACCTCGATGACAATGTGTATGTTTTCGGACAGTCACAGTCGCAATGGCCAACAAGTCCGGGGGTGTATGCCAACCAGAATTCAGGACAGTTTATTCGTAAGTATTCACCGAATCTCCAAACCATAGAATGGACTACAATGATTGGTGCCGGAACCGGTAATGTGGAAATTTCGCCGACGGCATTTCTTGTATCGGATTGTTACGAGATCTATCTTTCCGGGTGGGGTGGAGTTTTAAACCAAAACACTGTGCTCAGTCAAGCAGCGTTTTCCTCTACAAATGGTTTTCCGATTACGCCAGATGCATTTCAACCAATGACCAATGGCAGTAATTTTTATATAGCAGTACTGGCACCTGATGCAGCGTCTCTGGAGTACGGAACGTTCATGGGTGGAATGAACAGTTCGAGTAATCATGTCGATGGGGGAACAAGTAGATTTGATAAATCAGGAAGGATCTATCATGCCGTCTGTGGCGCATGTCAGGGTAACGATTTTGGATTTACAAGTACTCCCGGTTCTTGGTCTCCTTCTAATCCGAGTCCAAATTGCAACATGGCGACATTCAAGTTCGAGTTGAACCAAATAGAAGCCATCGTATCTGAACCTGAACCTTTGATCTGTTTGCCTGATCCTGTGATCTTTAATAACAATAGCGCTAATGGGAATACCTTTTTCTGGGATTTTGGCGACAATACGACATCCAATGAAGTGAATCCAACCCATTATTATGGAGGCCCGGGAGACTATACAGTAACTTTGGTCGTATCGGATTCAAACGGTTGTTTCACTCCAGATTCAGTTACATTTATTGTTCATATTGGCGATTTCCAGGGTGGGGTAGTTCAACCGGGAGGGGCTATATGTCCCGGAACGGAGTATCAACTGGAAGCTTTTGGTGGAAGTATTTACAGCTGGACACCCGCAGAATATCTGGACGACCCAAGCAGTGCTACTCCAACGGCGATAGTTTTTGAAACAACAACATTCACTGTAGTGGTTTCTGACAGCTGTGGAATTGATACAATACAATTGGTCTTGCCCGTCATTCCTTTCGATCCTGTCATTTCAAATGATACTTCCATTTGCATCGGAAACAGCGCTTTTATTTCTGTTTCAGCAGGAGTTACTTTTAGCTGGACGCCATCCGGTTCTTTGAATGATCCAACAATACAATCCCCGGTTGCGACACCTGATGTGACGACAACTTATACGGTTGAAGCATTATCAGTAGAAGGTTGTCTATTTGTAGATTCTGTTCAAGTGTCCCTTTTTTACGATCCACCGATCCCGGTAATGCCGGATACGGTACCTGTTTGTTTGGGCGAAACTGTTGATATTCAGGTTTCCGGTGGGGAATCTTACATTTGGTATCCGAATATAAATATCAATACGCTGTCCGGACCGTTTGTTCAAGTCAGTCCTTCGGCTGACATGTATTATTATTGTGATTTCTATAATGCCTGTGGTTATGCAACCGACAGTGTATTTGTGGATGTTGTTGTGCCGCTTATTACTGCGGGTAACGACACTATTATTTGTCCGGGAAGAACAGCCTCATTGTGGGCTGAAGGAGGAGTATCTTATCTATGGTCTCCGGCAGGAAGCATTGTCGGATCATCATCGGCGAGTGAGATCATAGTTAGACCTGCACAAGCGACTACATACGATGTAATAGGAACAGATGAAGTTGGGTGTACAGCAACTGCGAATGTTTTTGTTGATCTTTATCCCCAGCCATTTATTCAAACTTCTCCTGATGTATATGCTTTCCTCGGTGACGTTGTTCAGTTGTCTGCGACCAGTACAACACCGGGAACTTATGTTTGGTCACCGGCAGAATACTTGAGTTGTGTGAATTGTGTGAGTCCGACAACCTCACCGGATCAGAACATGACCTTTTATGTGATGTACACCGATAATAACGGGTGCACAGCTTCAGACAGCGTGAATGTTTATTATGATCCGATCCTCTATATTCCGAACACTTTTACTCCGGATGGAGATGAATTCAATAATGAATTCAGGATCGTTGCTTCCAACATCAAGTCATTTGAATTGTGGATCTTCAATCGATGGGGCGAATTGGTATACACCATGAGTTCTTTCGATGATTTTTGGGACGGGACCTATAAAGGTGTTTTATGTCAGGATGGGACGTATACCTGGAAGATCAAGTACTATGATTTTGACGAGAACGAATACATTCAAACAGGACACATCAACCTGTTGAGATAGTATTAAATAAAAAGAGGCTGTCTCAAAAGCCCCTAAATTTCGTTGTACTCGATACAAAAATGCTCATTTACAAAAGTAAACTCCGCTTTTTTCATCTTTGAGAGCCTCATTCTGGCACTTTTTAGCTCAGCCTCGAACAAAAAACAAAGAGGGCTGTCCCTATTGAGACAGCCCCTTTTCATGTAGTATGATTTAAAACGAATCTTAGATAAATCGCTCGTCTGCTTCCATGACATGTCCACAATTCTTACAGGTTCTCATCTCTTCTGAAGTGTAGAATTCTCTGAATCGAGGAAGAAAATCTTTTTCAATATTCTCCAGTTTGAATTTATATTCCTTCAACTGGTGATTACATTTTTCACAGAACCACATCAATCCATCGATAAGATCAGTTCCCTTTCTGACTTTCTCTACAACAAGTCCAACTGTATTGGGACCTCTCATTGGAGAATGTGGCGTGTTTCCGGGAAGAAGGAACATTTCACCTTCTTTGATCTCTATGTCTTTAGCTTTCCCTTCATGTTGGATACGCACAGTGATATCTCCTTCCAGTTGATAAAAAAGCTCTTCACTTTCGTTGTAATGGTAGTCCTTTCTTGCATTTGGTCCTCCAACGATCATAACAATAAAATCACCTGCTTCTTTGTATAGGTTAACGTTACCAACCGGTGGTTTCAATAGGTCACGGTTATCATTGATCCATTGCTGAAGATTAAAAGGTGCCATCATATGTAATTGTTTGTGTAAATATAATTAAACCACATGTAATTTTGTTATCTGCAATACCAGCTATTACCTGTTTTGTTTTTTTGATGTACTATTATTACAGGTGACAAATACAGATTTCACTACTGCATACTCAAAATATATATGTCTGATATTTTGCAACAAAAATTTGCAAAAAAAAGGGAAGCCTTTCGACTTCCCTTTTCAATCAGTATTGATTAATTATTGTTTGATCACACGGAATACCTGTTCTGCGTTGTCGTTGTAAACGCGGATCATGTATATTCCCGTAACCATATCAGTAAGGTCAACAACAGTTGTTTCTGTACCGTTGATAGCTGTATCCTTAGTAAGGATCACACGTCCGTCAACGTCAGTTACTGTATAATTGAATACCTCTGTGGATCCTGTATTATTGATGTTGAATACACCATTAGAAGGGTTTGGCATAATGGTCATTGTACCGAAGTACATTTCTTCAACATCCAGGTAATCACAAGTACTCTGAACGTTAACCAGTACTAAAGAGGTATCATTTGGACAAATGCCATTCCCTGCAACATAGTAATAGTTGAACTGACCAGGAATGTTGCTTGCAACAATAGCTGAACTTGATAACTCTTGTAGAGATGGGTTGAACCATGTTCCACCAAGATCAACGGTTCCATTCAATCCCGCAAGAAGATCGAAAGGTTGGTTACGACATACAGTCAAAGAACCATCAGTTCCTGCATTCGAAGGTGCCCAAACACGAACTTTTGCAAAAGTTGTGTCAAATGCACATCCATCAGTCAATCTATACTCGAAATTGAAGATCTCGTATGCAAAACCTGCAGAATTCCATTCTGAACCTGTCAATTGTGTTTCAGCTGATGGAAGTTCAGCAGACCAAACACCGTCATTATCGTATCCTGTGATACCATCGAAAAGTTCAACAGAGCCACCAGAACAAACATCCAAAATATCCACATATGAACCTGCATCAAGAATAATTTCAGTCATTCTGATGGAGTACTGTCCAAATGTTGGTGGACCACCAAAACCATTACTCCAAGCGTCGTGCATGATATAATATGTTTGACCTGGTGTCAATCCACAAATTGTAAAGTTAGGTGCTATTTTGGATGTAATATCCTCATTCACCTGGTCAGAAGCAGCAACTAACTCGAATGAACTGAAATCACCGCAATCCACAACTTCATAGATCGCAATTTGACTTGCAAAGAAGTTCTCGTCATTACCACTGAACCACATTGACCCTGAAGCAGGAGCCTCAAAAGTAAACCAAGTTGATCCTTCTGCAACTGGGACTCCCCACGTTAACTGAGGTAAATTCGTGTTATTGTATCCGTCTGGATTTGAACCAGAAGGAATAATGCCATTTTCTCCAAGATCCACTGTTGCTCCGGTGTTATTAAAGTAGTAAACAGTACCGTCAACACTCAACATTTCTGCACCACAAACTGAATCGTTTGATAATGGCATTACAAATGTATATGGACCTGCATAGTTTGAAGTGTCAACTCCACAAACAGCTTGTACATAGACCTGATAAACACCTCCGGCAAGGAAAGCCTGGTTGGCTATTGTATCAGCATTATCCAGTCCGTCAGCAACTTCAAGTGTACCGTTGTAAAGTTCAAATCCGAAATCACCGTACTGAATGTTAAATCCTGAAAGGGCATTTGGTGCTCCTGATACTTCAGACCAACTCCAAACTGCAAATAATGAATCAACCTCAGTAACGCCTGCTAAGGCAGTTGGTGTGTTACACCAAGGCAATGTCTGAAATTCAACCAATAAACCTGGGGAAGTTAAGTTGTCAAGCATACACTCAGAATAGATGTAAACGTCATAATCTGTAAGCTGCGTCAACCCTAAAATGTTTACGTTTGGTGAGGAAGCGGTTAGCGTAGTTCCCTCTGTTGCAGGATCAAACCCAGCCGGTCCATAGATCACAGTCCATTCAGTTTCTCCGTATAGACCTGCAGTCCATTCGATAATTACCTCTTCTTGGAAAGCAGTTACCACAGGGTTAACCGGGTTCGGGCAAAGTGCATTGTAGAAATGAACACAAGAGTTGTTCTGCAAATATGTTGGTGAATTGAATGAAACCTGAACATCAGTTTGAGGGCCAGCAGCACCGATAGTTGCATCAGCACCGTTATCGTACAGAGAATTTCCTGTAATCGTGTTTTCGTAAATAAAGTATACTTCACCTGTAGCCTCTTCGATAACAACTTGGAATTGTAAATCAGTACCATCGAAACTAATATCATCAACATTCCATTGAATAATCACTTGCTGATTAGGGGATGTACCAACAACTTGAGTACAAACGGAACCTCCATTTGAGAAAAGGTCATCCCAATAAGGGTATAATCCGTTCGCCGCGGTTGCGATAGTATTATTTGAGAATGGTACACCTGCGTTTGAGACAAAAGAAATACCTCCGTTGTTGTCGATGGATAGTGTGTTGACAGGTAGACCTTGATAATCCCATGTCCATGGCATGGTAAAGTCAAACTGAAGATCATCACCCAAATCCTGGCAATTACCAGTAGTTGAAATATCATTAAATCCTGGGCCACAAGCATTGTCATACGTAAAGAATCCTGAATTTGTTGAGAATGTTGCCGGGCCACCAGCTTCACTATTCGCGCCACAATCAGCCGTTACGTAAACGTCATATTCAGTATCTTCAACTAAGCCGGTCATCGTAAATGGCGATGATGTAGCTGTTTCGATAGTACCAGTACCAGGAGTGAACCCAGTTGGGCCATACTCAATAGTCCATGATGTTTCATCGCCGGTAGTTGACCATGATACATCAGCAGAGAAGTAGTTTGCATCCACAGTAATATTTGATGGTGCTGAAGGTTGAGCAACAACAACTTCAATAGGTGCACTTTGCAGATCATTCGCATCATTGATAATAACCTGATATGTACCAGCTGTAAGATCAGTTGGGATAGGGCCAAAAGTAACACCGCCATCTAACGAATATTCAAATGGTTCTACACCACATTCGATAGCTCCTAACGTAAATGAACCGTTGTTACCACCATTACACGTAACGTTTACAGGTGTGAGAACAGCATTTGTATTCGCTACGTTCACAGTAACCAGAGTTCTTGTTGAACTTTCACAACCACCCGATACTGCTGCTGCGTAGAATTCGTAGTTACCGAACGTTGCTGGATTGGAAAGAACTGATGAACCAACAGTTTCTAATGTTGAACCGTTTCCAATGTTATTTCCAGCTGTTGAAGCGTCAAACCAAGAAATAGACGGAGCCGGTGGAGTGTAAGAAAGAGTTATGGACCAATTTTGAAGAACCCCAATATCACCTCCTGTATCATCAGCCACTTTCAATGTCCAGTTTCCATTCCCCTGAGAGAACAGAAGCGAAAGATTTCCTTCCGGTAAAAAAGTACCAGTAAATGGTGATGTTCCAGCCGTAATTAGAGTAGATGCTGCGGAACTGAAGGTAGTGTTTACATAATTATCAGCAGAGCCGCCATTGTCAGTTGAAAGTTCTATCTGAGTTCCGTTTGCGCCAATCAGAAAAATGTCAACATCGCTATTCCACGTATGTGTTATGTTGAGATTAACACTTATTCCGGTAACGGTTGATCCGAAAGGAATGTTGCTTACCTCAAGAACACTCGATGTGCCTGTAGGATTAGAATCAGGAATGGGTTGATTAATTGCACCACTGGCAACAGTTGTTGTAAGTGTTTCAGTTGCAGGTGAAGCCGAAATCTCTAGCGTTGTAGCTCCTGCACAAATGTTAAAATTGTCAACTGCTGCTGTAGGAGCCACTGGGATATAGGTATCAACAGTGACTGTAACTGGAGTTGTTACAGACCAACACTGAGTTGATGTTTCAAAAGCAGAGACATAGTAAGTTCCTGAAACGGAGTAAGCATATGGTGAACTTGCATTCAAGGCTGTTGAGGTTCCGTTAACGGTAGTACCTTGCCAATAATATTCTGTTCCTGCAGGTGGCGTGGTCATTGTTAAGGTTGATCCTGTAGAAGCACAAGACGGATCGACAGTTGCAACAGGCGCCGGAGGGGCAGTTGCAACAGGAATGTTGCTTACAACTACAGAAGATGCGGTTGACCAAACATTTGTAACTGTGTTAAGGGAATTCGCATAATACGTACCGTTGTTGAATACAGCATAAGTTCCAGAAACAGGGTTAGCAGTAGATGTCCCAGAAGCACTGGTTTGCCAGTACCAGACATTGTTTGTTGCCGGGGAACCCGAAATTGAAAGTAATGCACCTGTGATACAAGTAGGTAACGCAGGGTCCTGGTCAGGTGTTGGTGGTTGAACTGATGAACAACCTACAAAGGCAGAATTAAGTGGTATAGTCACCACGTCATTAACACAACCTACGCTGACAATTCCAGAAATGTCAGGTGCGCCACCTACCGTTACTGAATATTCTGGTTCGTTGTCACAGAAATTCGCGTTGTTAACTGAAAAGAAAAGGGAGTATGGTGGATTGGAACCTACAGTTGTTTGGTTGTCTGTGTAACCAAAACCATAAGTACCACCTGTTAAAACTGGATTCCCACTTCCGTCTCTTAGTTCCCAGGTGGTTACGTCTCCCCATCCGGCACTACTAACTGTAACACTAATGTCACATTGTGCATTGGAAATGGAAACGAAACTCATGGCAATTAACAGAAGTAAGAACTTCGAATAATTGTAAAAATTTCTCATAAAACCAATCATTAAATTAATATTAGTCTGCAAATGTAATGTTAACTACCTTGTTATCCAAAGTTAACTTTGATTTATCATGGTCTTTGTTTACAAAAAATGACAGAAAAACTATTCTGAGTGAATATTTTCACGTTTTGATCGAGTATTTTTCATTTGATTATTTTTACCAAAAAATCAGAAAATGAAACTTGATCTAAGAGGTAAAACAGCATTAATTTGCGGAAGTACGCAAGGTATCGGTAAAGCGGCAGCAATGGAACTTGCTTCAATGGGAGCTAATCTTGTGTTGCTTGCGCGAAATGAGGATTCGTTGAAAGATGTTGTTAAAGAACTGCCTGCAGATCATGGTCAGCAACATGCTTATCTCGTTGCGGACTTTTCAAGACCTGAAGAGCTGAAGAAGACAATTATGAATTTTGTAACAGCGGGTAACAAAGTTCATATTTTGGTGAACAACTCGGGAGGTCCAAAGGGTGGCCCTATCAAGGATGCTGACACAAGTGAATTTCTACTAGCATTCAATCAGCACTTGATCTGTAATCACATTTTAGCACAAGCCCTTTATCCCGGGATGATCGAGGAGGGATATGGTCGGATCATTAATGTTATTTCGACTTCAGTTAAACAGCCTTTGCCAAACCTTGGGGTGTCGAACACCATCCGCGGTGCGGTGGCATCTTGGAGCAAAACGCTTGCCAATGAGCTGGGAATTTATGGGATAACAGTAAACAATGTATTGCCAGGCGCAACGAATACTGCAAGATTACAAACACTCGCAAAGATCAAGGCTGAACAGTTTGGGGAAACAATAGATGATGTTTTCACTGAAATGGCATCGGAAACACCGATGAAGCGAATTGCACAGCCGGAGGAAATTGCTTCAGCGATTGCTTTTCTGGCATCACCAGCTGCAGCCTACATAAACGGGATAAATGTTCCGGTTGATGGTGGAAGAACAAAATCACTGTAAGATTTAACGTACTAAATTCACATGACCCGTAATGGTAATGTCTCTTCCTGAATTGGTTAAGTAACGAATCTTCCAAGTGTAGGTTCCATCTTGTGCCATGACTCCGTCGACCGTTCCGTCCCACATGAAATCCATGTCTTCGGACTCATAAATTATCTCGCCCCAACGGTTGAAGATCAGGATGGCTGCTGATTTCACTCCATAAAAGCTTGCGGTGAAGTAGTTGTTATGACGCAATCCATCCGGTGTGAACGCATTTGGAACATACACATAATAAGCCTCTTCAATTGGCATTGGCTTTCGAATCGTGTCGGTACATCCCTTTTCATCATAAGCTACAAGCGTTACCCAGTAAAGACCAGGATCGTCATAGGTGTTGTTCGGGTTAACAAGTGTAGAGGTATTTCCATCACCGAATTCCCAGAAATATTCCACAGCGTTTTGAGACAAGTTCTGGAAAGTGATCGGAAGATCGTCGAACCATGTATGACTACTGATCTGGAAATTGGCTGTTGGTTTCACGACGATAACCGAAGTGGCACCGTTAACAGTGAAGGTCTGACATTCATCAGAAACGATGACAGGATAGGTCGTGGAAGCCGATGGATTGACCCATACCTCGGCAGTATTTGCACCGATCGTTGGCCAATTATAATAGTATTGTCCATACCCCCCGGTTGCACTAACGCTGATCAATACGCTGTCTCCCGGACAAATCTCCACAGCTGGCGACATAGTAATGACCAATGGCGGACTTGTAATGGTGTATAGAACATCTCCAATAACTTCGTTATCACATTGATCAGTGACAACAACATAATAGGTTGTAGTTGATGATGGAGTGACATATTGACCACTGCTATTGCCTAGCGACTCACCGGTTGAGGAGGTCCATTGATATGAATAGATGCCACCGCCTCCTGAAGGAGTTGCTGAGAGTGTCTGGGTGATATACGGACAGATCTCTGTAATGTCGGGTGTGGTGGTCACCGTTAAAGGTTGGAAAACCGGAACAGTCACTGTCGTTGAAGCTGTGGCGGTTTCATTCAGGCAATTATCTGTGACAGATACACTGAATGTTTGTGTAGAATTTGGATTAACACTGATCGTTGGGGTAGTTGCACCATTACTCCATAAGTATGTGTATGGAGGAGCACCTCCGGAAGGTGTGGCGATCAAGACGATCTCATCCCCGGGACATTCAACACCCGGATTTTCGATGGTTACAGCAACTGGTTCTACGTCTTTGATCCTCAAAGTAAGATTCAGAGGAGTGTTGTTCCCACATGGGTCTGTCAATAGAAACTGTAGTATGATCGTTTCCATTCCTTCGGTTATACCATCAGCCAAAGCTGCGATCGGTATCTCGATCAAAGTTTGATTTGCTGCGAAGGTGACTGAACTAGGAATATTGGAGTAATCTGTACCCATTGTAGCTGTTCCTGCAATAGTGATCGGTACCGACAATGGATCTGAAACATTGTTTGGTCCACGTTGCAGGCGAATTACACCATCAACACATCCTTCGGACATTACACTGGGATCCGGATCGGTTTGCTGCGATAGATTGTAAGTAACTTGAACAGGAGTATTGGAGGATAAACTGTTCGCTTCAAGGAATATTCCAGAGTCGTATATCGGGTCCCCAACATCCGCAATGGCCAGGATTAAGTGATAGGTCATACCACACTGTACCTTTGCAACTGCCTCGAGTACTTTGGTGAAACCGTCATATTGAATGTAAAATTCAGAACCATTCTGTGGGGCTGTTGTTCCGTCACCATTGGGTACATAGTAGAAGGAGTTAGTTACGGCATTTACATTGTTGATGGACACGACTCCTGCACCACCTGGTAATTGAGCAATATTTTGAAGCCCGGTTATACCTGGTCCAGTAATAAAAAATCCGAAAACATCATTGAAACTTGAGCTGCTTGGAGGTGCATATTCAGGGTATTCTTCCGAGCCAAACACATACCTGAAACGAACGGTATCGGAGTAGGGAACAAAATCGAATTCCAAGGTGGCAGCGTTAAAAGTTTCAGCTCCAACAATTCCCTGAAGCAAACCTGACCCTCCTGAGTTATTGTTTATGCCGGAGTTTGAAATATTATTTGGTCCATGAGGTCCTGATCCATTGTTTAGAACGGTACCGGTAGTCATTACAATTCCCTGATCAATCCCTAAATTTGTATTGGTAGCATCAAAAAAACCAATAGCCGCTGGATTTCCGTTGTAGGTAATGTTGGAAACTGTCACCCCGGGACCGAGTAATACGTTCTGGACCAAAGCTCCAGGGGATTGCGTGTTGTTAGTGATCAACTGGGCCTTGATCGAGAAACCGATCAACAAAAACAATATGGAGAATAAGGTTTTCAATATAACAGTCAGACGTAAATATAACACATAAAGTGGCCTTTAGGTTGGAACAAATATCCTGCCAACGAACAAATTACCAAATTTTAACGATTTGGACAAGTGATTGTTTGCATCTAAGTCTAGTTTTCATCAGTTTTGTAGGTAGATGGCAAATTTGAAGGAAATAAAGGAAAAACTAAATGAGAAGGTAAAATACTCAGCCTCTGATCCTTCGAATTTTGAAGTGAAATGGAGTTTCATTGCGAGCCGAATACAATTATGGTCATTGATGGTGTTGTTGGTGTTGATCACAGGTGTTTTATCCGCACTATTCGTTCTCAAGGGACCTTTGTCCTTTTATTTCAGCAAGAATGATGTTACGATCGAACGCAAAAAGGTAGAAAAGCAACACCGTCAGATACTTGACCTTCAAGAAAAGATCGAAGCACAGGAGCAGTATATTACTTCTGCAAGAATGATACTCAGTGGTGAAGTGATAGAGGACAGTTTGTCCAATGAAGTTCCGGAGGCGGCTCAGGTTGATCCAAGGAATATTGAAAGTGAACTGAGTGCCAATGAGGCAGAATTGGCAGAAAAGGTCAAGGATGATCTTCGAACCGGATCCGCAAAAAAGAAACAGGGATTTGTCAGCTATTTTTCAGCACCGGTAAAAGGGGTGGTAAGTCAGCCATTTGACCGAAAAGAACATGCTGCAATTGATGTCGTAACCCTAAAAAATACCAGTATTCTCTCATGTCAGGCGGGAACTATTGTGTATTCCGGATATACTCAGAAAGACGGATTTACCATCATTATCGCTCACCCTAATGGATACATGTCTGTTTACAAGCATGCGCGAAATGTATTCAAAAGATCAGGTGACAGAGTACAAATGAACGATCCGATCGGTATAGTTGGAACCACGGGTGAGAACAGCACAGGTCCACATTTACATTTTGAACTCTGGCACAATCAACAGCCGGTAGATCCTCAGCAGTATGTTCAGATCGAAAGGTGATCAATCGATCCCTTGAAGAGAACAAAGACGATGGTAATGGCCTTTTTTCAGTATTAGCTCTTCATGATTACCCCTCTCTATGATCTCGCCTTTAGAGAGAACGATGATCTCATCTGCATTTCTTACCGTGCTCAAACGATGGGCAATAATGATCGAGGTTCGTTCTTTCATCAAATTTTCAAGTGCTTCCTGAACAAGTTTTTCCGATTCAGTGTCCAATGCCGAAGTGGCTTCATCCAGAATGAGTATCGGCGGGTTCTTCAATACAGCTCGCGCTATACTGATCCGCTGTTTTTGTCCCCCAGAAAGCTTATTCCCTCTTTCACCAATGTTGGTTTCGTAGCCATTTTCCATTTCCATGATAAAAGAATGGGCGTTGGCGATCTTTGCGGCACGTTCAATATCCTCTTGTGCAGCAGAAGACATACCAAAAGCTATATTTTCCTTCACAGAAGCGTTGAAAAGAATGGACTCCTGTGAAACGATGCCAATGTGGTTCCGTAGGTCAATCAGACTGCAGTACTGAATTGGAGTATCGTCGAAGTAAATAGTTCCTTTTTCTACGTCATAGAATCGCGGCAAAAGGTCTGCGAGGGTTGATTTTCCGCTTCCGGATTCTCCGACAAGGGCGATCGTTTTACCTTTTTCGATGGTCAGATCGATATCCTTGAGGACATAATCATCTTTATACCTGAAATAAACATGCTCATAACGGATCGACCTCGAAAAATCGGGTAATTTGATGGGATCCGGTCGTTCATATATCCGTTCATCAGCATTAAGCACCTCATTTATTCTGTCTTGAGAGGCTTTCGCTTTGTTCAAATTGGCAATTGAGGTTGAAATTCCTTGAATTGGCCTGAGGAGTTGGGAGAACACGAGGATGAAGGCAATGAACTCTTCTCCTGTCAGATCTGAGGTGTCCTTATCCAGGATCATGCTTCCTCCAAACCATACAATACAAAGCATTACTCCAACGGCCAGTGTTTCATTCAACGGTGGAGAAAGGTCTCGCTTTCTGAATGCTTTGGTGATCAGTTGTTGATGTCTCAGATTGGTTTTTCTGAAGGATCCTAATATTTGGGGTACGGCATTGAATGCTTTGATAACTCTTATACCTCCCAATCCTTCGTCAATACTGGAATACAAACTACCCATTTGTTCTTGACCCTGCTTCGCGGTGCGTTTCAAACTTTTAGAGATCCGAGAGATCACGAATGCAGAAAGTGGTAGCAATGCGAAAGAGAACAATGTCAGTTCAGTGCTCCAATAAAACAAGGCGGCCACATTTATAATAATAGCAATTGGTTCTCTGTAAATAAGTTCAAGCATACTGACCACCGCAATTTCTATCTCGCCAACATCACTTTGCATTCTTGACATGATGTCTCCCTTTCGTTCGTCAGAATAATAGGAAAGAGGAAGTTGCATTGCTTTGGTGAACAATTTATCCCTTACATCTCTAACAACGGCCATTCTGAGCTCTGACTGGTGCCAGATGGCGCCATAGCGGAAGAGGTTCTTCGAAAGAAAAGCAATCATTACAGAAACACATACGAACAACAAAGCTCCCTTAGGGTCCTGTTGAACCATAGTCTCCATGAAAAAGGTGTAATACTCGCTGATGTAACTAATAAAACCTGAGACTCCTTCTTTAAAAACGGGTTTTACCGGTTCTGATAGTTCGCTTTCTTTGGTAGGGAAGATCAATTGCAGGAATGGGATGAACAGGACCATTGAGATCAGGTTGAAGATCACGAACAATAAATTGTACATGATCACAAGAATGGCCTTCCACTTGTACGTGAAGGTATAGCGATAGATCTCCAGAATTCCTTTCATTCGTGACAAATATAGGAAGAACAATGCCATTCCCTTCGTGATATCGAGATCAAAAAGTCGAGTTGCATAACGTTGATCGCTTATAGCTTCGTATCTTTACGCCATGAGTTCTATCAGACAACAAAGAATTGAAGCGGTAATTCAGGAGGAGCTTTCGCTCTATTTTCAACGAAATGCACGTGAGATCTGCCTTGGTGCTATGGTATCGGTAACAACGGTCAGAGTAACTTCAGACCTTTCTCTTGCCCGATGCTACCTTAGTATTTTTGCAGGACCGAAACCTCAGGAAGTTCTGGACAGTATCAATGAACACAGCGGTCGGATCCGTGGAGAGGTAGGTAAGCGATTAAAGAACATGCGTAAAATCCCGGATCTTATCTTTCAGATCGATGATTCACTGGATTATGCCTTCAAGATCGAAGAATTGCTTAAAAAGAAATAAGCTATTAATTTTTCGTACTTCATAGCACGCCGTTACCTTTCATCCAAGCGAAGAAAGAATGTGATCAACAGGATAACCTCGATCTCTGTTGTTGGAATTACATTGATCACGGCTGCTCTGGTCATTTTGATCTCTGCTTTCAACGGCATTGAAAAGATGATCGAACAATTGTATTCCGATTTTGATCCTGACATCCAGATCACGGCGAAAGAAGGTAAAACTTTTGATCAATCCACTCTTGATCTCCAAAGGATAGTGAAGTTTGAAGGGGTATCCAATGTGAGTAGGGTCATCGATGAAATTGTCGTTGTCAAGCATGAAAAGAAGTGGGTAAATGCCCGAATGGTTGGTGTCGACAGTATCTTTCTGAAAATGTCTGCAATGAAGGATCATATGGTTGATGGAGACCCTTTATTGAAGAACAAGAACGGCGATTTTGCCATTATCGGCGCTACCTTACTGGATAAATTAGGCGGTTTCATTCCCGAAAGGGTGGGTTATGAAACGGTTCAGGTCTATGCGCCCAAGAGGGATGCTAAAATGCGCCTTGGGAGCAATCCGTTTAAAGTGAGAATGGTCAATGTTTCCGGAAGAATGAATTTCAACAGGGAGGTTAACGCTGAACGTATCCTCGTTCCTTTAACACTTGCTTCAGAATTACTGAATTTTGAAAATGATCTCACGGCCGTTTATGTTGAGGTTAAAGGAAATCGTTCTTCCGAGGACGTTAAGGAGGAGATAAAAGCCTTTATTGGACCTGATTTTGAAGTAAAGACGAACTATGAAAAAAACGAGCTCATATACAAAACGAGCAAGTCTGAAAAGTTGATCGTGATCATTATTCTGGTATTCATTTTCATTTTGGCCGCTTTTAATTTGATTGCTTCCATTACCATGCTTTTCGTAGAAAAGAAAGAAAACCTTAAGACACTGACGGCAATGGGAGCAAGGGATCAAGATATTTTCAGGATCTTTTTTCTCGAAGGAGTGTTGATCTCAGCTAAGGGAATTGTTTCAGGACTTCTGCTTGGTTATACTATATGTTTCGCTCAACTCTGGGGAGGTTTTCTGGAGATGCCGAATTCAGGGGGAGAAGCTTTTCCTATCGGAATGAACTGGGGAGATGGTCTATTGATCATTTCTCTGGTCGTTGGATTGAGCTTGCTTTTTTCCTATTTTCCTGTTCATGTGTTGATGAAACGCTATAAGGACGAAGTGATTTGACCTGTTGGTACTATGGTCAGAATGAAAGTAAAACTGAGTTTAAAACTTTCAAAAAATAAACTCTTGTTATTTCATTTCCAATTAAAATAAATCGCGTATATTTGCGCCCAAATTAAGTAGGTATTTGTCCGAAAATTAGTTGTATTATTCTTAAAAAAAGACACCAAAATGTCGAATATCAAAGGAAGTATTGCACAGGTTATTGGTCCTGTAGTTGACGTTAGCTTCGAGAAGGGAGTTTCTCTTCCGAACATCTACGACGCGCTTGAAGTTAGAAAGGCGGATGGTACACGTGTTGTACTTGAGGTCCAGGCTCACATTGGTGAGAATGCTGTTCGTGCCATTTCAATGGATTCTACGGATGGATTCATGAGAGGAATGGAAGTTTTGTCAACTGGATCGGCGATCAAAATGCCAACAGGAGATAAAATTCGCGGACGTCTGTTCAATGTAGTAGGAGAGGCGATCGATGGGATCAATGTAGTGGATAGTGCAAATGGTCTTCCTATTCACCGTGAGGCACCGAAGTTCGAAGATCTTTCTACTTCGACTGAGGTATTGTTCACAGGAATCAAAGTTATCGACCTTATCGAGCCCTATGCTAAAGGTGGTAAGATCGGTCTTTTTGGTGGTGCAGGTGTAGGTAAAACAGTATTGATCCAGGAGTTGATCAACAACATCGCAAAAGGACACGGTGGTTTGTCTGTTTTTGCTGGTGTCGGTGAGCGTACACGTGAAGGAAACGACCTTCTTCGTGAGATGTTGGAATCAGGGATCATCAAATATGGTAAGGATTTCATGCACTCTATGGAAGAAGGTGGATGGGATCTTTCTAAAGTTGACCTTGAAGAAATGAAGGAGTCAAAAGCTACTTTCGTTTTCGGTCAGATGAACGAGCCGCCAGGAGCACGTGCGCGTGTTGCACTATCAGGGTTGACGCTTGCTGAATATTATCGTGATGGTGAAGGAGATGGTAAGGGTCGTGATATCCTTTTCTTCGTAGACAACATCTTCCGATTTACTCAGGCAGGTTCTGAGGTGTCGGCTCTTCTTGGTCGTATGCCATCAGCGGTAGGTTACCAGCCAACATTGGCAACTGAAATGGGTGCGATGCAGGAAAGAATTACTTCAACTAAGAATGGATCGATCACATCTGTACAGGCGGTTTACGTACCTGCGGATGACTTGACAGACCCGGCTCCGGCAAACACATTTGCTCACTTGGATGCAACAACGGTATTGTCGCGTAAGATCGCTGAGCTTGGAATCTATCCGGCGGTTGATCCTCTTGATTCAACTTCACGTATCCTTACTCCTGAGATCGTTGGTGAGGCACATTACAATTGTGCTCAGCGCGTTAAGATCACGCTTCAGCGTTACAAGGAACTTCAGGATATCATTGCTATCCTTGGTATGGATGAACTATCTGAAGAGGATAAGCTGATCGTTCACAGAGCTCGTCGAGTTCAGCGTTTCCTTTCTCAGCCGTTCCACGTAGCAGAGCAGTTTACAGGTATCCCGGGAGTATTGGTTGATATCCAGGACACGATCAAAGGATTCAATGCTATCTTAGACGGAGAATACGACAAATATCCTGAGGCAGCTTTCAACTTGAAGGGAAGTATTCAGGAAGTAATTGAGGCAGGTGAAAAAATGCTTGCTGAAACGAAATAATCCGTTCAAAACGTAGGACATGCAATTAGAGATCATAACACCTGAATCAAAAGTTTTTGGAGGAGAAGTTGGAGCAGTTCAGCTTCCCGGACTTGACGGTTCATTTCAGGTTTTGAAAGGTCACGCCCCGATCATTTCTGCTCTTCAAAAAGGAAAGGTTAAGGTTGATCTTCTGAAGCCACTTGATGAGGAAGATGGAATTCATAAGTTGATCGAAGTGGATCATGCCAACAAAAAGGTGATCCGTGTGAATATCAACGGTGGTGTTGTTGAACTGCTGAATGATAAAGTGATCGTCCTTGCGGAATAAGCTCGTAAAGATATACTTAAGAGGGATCTGGCTTGCCAATCCCTCTTTTTTGTTAAGGTATGTTAACCATTAGACTCAATTGTTAGGCTGTGAAATTTTGTTTGCGTACTTTCGTTCTTGTTCTTAATTCACATGGGGGACTTCTCTAAAATAGATCTTAACCGTACACCAAAACACATTGCTATTATAATGGATGGCAATGGACGTTGGGCCAAGAAGCAAGGCCATGCAAGGCTGTATGGCCATAACTTTGGTGTGGAGTCAGTGCGCGAAACATTGAAAGCAGCAAAGAAAATGAAGGTTGAATACCTCACGCTTTATGCTTTTTCTACTGAAAACTGGAATAGACCGAAGGAGGAAGTCGATGGACTTATGGATCTTTTGGTGCGTTCAATTGCCGGTGAGATCAATGAGTTGATGGAGAGCAATGTCAGACTGTTGGCAATAGGAGATATTGAAGGTCTTCCGGAGGCCTGTCGCATTGAGTTGAGAGAAGCCATGTCAAAGACGGCTAACAATGACGGAATTTCCTTGGTACTGGCTTTGAATTACAGTTCACGTTGGGAGATCACATCTGCCACACGTAAGATCGCAGAGGATGTAAGCGCCGGTAAACTAAAGTCAACAGAAATCAATGAGGAACTGTTTGCGTCCTATCTTGTTTCTTCCAGTATTCCTGACCCTGAACTGCTAATACGTACGAGTGGAGAATGCAGGGTAAGCAATTTTCTCCTTTGGCAGATCGCGTACACTGAATTTCATTTTACGGAGGTGCTTTGGCCGGATTTTAAAAAAGGCGACTTATACAAAGCTGTTTTGGATTACCAATCGCGGGAGCGTAGATTTGGTAAGGTTTCCGAGCAATTAACATAAAAATATGCTAAAACGAATTTTATTTCTTCCGATCTTACTACTATCGCTGGTAACTGTTGCTCAGGAACCGCTCTCTTTGGGTGGTTTGGATATTGATTACCGAAGCCCTAAGCAGTATGAAGTAGGTCCAATTCGAGTGGAAGGAGCGGAGAATTATGACCATCAGGCGATCAAATTAATTGCCGGACTGAGACAGGGGATGACAATCTACGTTCCCGGAGAACAAATCTCAAAAGCAATAAAGAATCTTTGGGCTGAAGGCTTGTTTTCTGATGTGGAGATCTATGCAGAGAAGGAAATTGCAGGAGTCTTGTACCTGACAATTGCTGTTACACCTCGTCCAAAATTGTCGCGCTTCCGATTCGTTGGAGTGAACAAGCGTGATGCCGATAAGATCCGAGAAGAGATCAACTTGTACGCCGGACGAACGATCACTGAGAACCTTGTTTTCCAGACAGAGAGTAAGATCAAGGGTTATTTTCGTGAGAAAGGATTTTATTCAATTCAAGTCAACATAAAGAGAGAGAGAGATTCCTTAATGAACGACTCGGAACTGTTTGTGATCAACATTAATCGCGGAGATCGCGTCGGGATCAAGGAAATAAACATTGAAGGGAATGAGACCATAAAAGACTGGAAGTTGAAGATGGCTATGAAGGACACCAAAGAAAAAGGTATCCTTCGCATTTTCAAACGATCGAAATATACCGAATCGGCCTACAAAAAGGATAAGCAGGCAATCGTTAACAAGCTTAACGCCGTTGGTTTGCGGGATGCACATGTGGAATTCGATACCATCTATAAGAAGGACGAAAAGAACCTTTTGATCAATATTAAGATCAATGAGGGCAGCATGTACTATTTCGGTAAGATCGATTGGATCGGAAATTCAAAATTCCGTTCTTCCTACCTCGATTCTGTACTTGGAATAAAGGAAGGAGATGTTTATAACAAAGAACTGCTTGAAAAGAGGTTGTTCATGAGTCAGGATGGCCGTGATATCTCTTCTTTGTATATGGACAGAGGTTATCTTTTCTTTCAGGTCATCCCGGTTGAAACGAATGTTACCGACAACAAGATCAACTATCAGATGAGAATTATTGAAGGAAAAGAGGCTCGGGTTAAACGTGTTATCATTTCCGGAAATACAAAAACGAATGACTACGTAATACGCAGGGAAATCCGAACAAAACCCGGTGACCTCTTCAATCGAAATGACATTATTCGTACCCAGCGCGAGTTAGCTCAATTAGGATACTTCAATCCGGAGGCCTTTCAGGTAAACCCGATGCCAAACCCTGCGGATGGTACAGTGGATATCGAATATGTTGTTGAGGAAAAGAGTTCTGATCAGATCGAACTTTCGGGAGGTTATGGCGGGTCGGCATTGCCGGGTCAGCGTGGACGTGTAATCGGGACACTGGGTTTAACTTTCAATAATTTCTCGACCAAGAACATGTTCAATAAAAAGGCATGGACTCCACTTCCGGGTGGTGATGGTCAGAGACTTTCTATCAGAGCGCAAACGAATGGGCGCTTTTACCAGGGATATAATTTCTCCTTCACCGAACCTTGGTTGGGGGGAAGAAAACCGAACTCGTTGACTTACTGGATGAGTCATACAGCACTGGGGAATGGTTATCTGCCTTCGAACGAACTTTATACCGGTATTTCGATCACTGGAACAGGTATAGGACTTGGTCGCCGTAAGAAATGGCCGGATGATTACTTTACTGCATATTACGAATTGAGCTACCAGTACTACGATGTTGTAGATGATCAGCGATTCGGGATCTTCAGCAATGGATATGCGAACGATATTGCGCTGAAATACGTTCTTCAGAGGAGTTCCGTCAACCAACCGATCTACCCTCAATCTGGACACAACATTACCTTTACTGCTAAATCTTCATTGCCATACTCACTGTTTGATAATGTAGATGACTATTCAGGTTACACGCCACAGGAGAGATACAAGTACCTTGAATATTACAAGGTAAAGTTGACCGGTGAATGGTTTGTTCCTTTGACTTCGGATAAGAAACTTGTCCTTATGCCTAGATTTGGTTTTGCCTTCATGGGTGCCTATTCAGCAAGTAAAGGAGTTACTCCTTTTGAGCGATTCTCGATGGGAGGTAGTGGGCTTACAGGAGTCAATCAGCTTGGAGGTAGAGAGATCATTGCTCTTAGAGGATATGAGGATAATACTATCTCATCTGAAGAAGCAGATCCACTTATTGCGAAGTATACCTTAGAATTGCGCTATCCAATCTCTTTGAATCCTTCGGCTACTTTTTATGCATTGGCGTTTGCTGAGGCCGGGAATACGTTCCCAAGTTTCAAGCAATTCAATCCATTCAATGTTAAACGCGCTGCAGGAGTCGGGATCAGGGTTTTCCTTCCTATGTTCGGTATGTTGGGACTTGATTACGGTCTAGGATTCGACAGACTTGATCCATGGGCAAGAGGTGCAGGGGGTGCGTCGGATGCCGGTGTGTTGAATAATGGATATTACGGTAAATTGACATTTACCATTGGTATGAATTTAGGTGAATTATAAAAGTCAGAACACAATAAAATGACTAACTTGGCCGTTCGACAGCTGGTTCATACGAAAGATCAACAAATTTTTGATTCCATGAAAAAAGCATTTTTAGTCCTCATTCTTATCTTTGGCACGGCCTTTGCCTATGGTCAAAAGTATGGATACATCGATTCGGATTTCATTTTGGCAAACGTGCCAGAATATGCTGAGGCGAAAGAAAAACTGGATAAACTGGCGGAGCGTTGGAGAAAGGAAATAGAGGAACGTTACGAAGTTCTGGTAAAGAAGAAAGAAAATTTTGCAAGAGAAGAGGTTTTATTGCCTGCTGAAGAGCGTCAAAAACGAAAAGAGGAAATAGAAAAACTCGAAACGGAGGCGATGGAAATGCAAAAAATGAGGTTCGGGGTTAATGGTGATTATTTTCAGAAGCGCCAGGAGTTGATCAAACCTATCCAGGATAGGGTGTATGACGCCATGCAGAAAGTGGCATCGAAGCGAAATTATTCGTTCGTTTTCGACAAGGCAAACCAAAGTAACCTTGTTTATGCGGACGCTAAATTTGATATCAGTGATGAAGTTCTAAAGGAAATGGGAATCACTGGGAAGTAATAAATAATAAAAACAGAAAGAATGAGAAGATTGATTTTGGCATTGTTGGTAGTATTGAGTGCCGGTGCGTTGAATGCACAATCTAAGATTGGACATGTGAATTCACAGAAATTGTTGGATACTTTGCCATCGAGAAAGGAAGCAATTAACAAGCTTCGAGAGTTTGAAGCTGCAGGAATTAAAGAACTACAGGAAATGGAGGCGGATCTGAATGCAGCTGTTGCTAAGTACCAGCAAAATGCTCCTAATATGTCGCCTGTGATCCAGAAGATCGAGGAGGAGAAGTTGATGAAAAAGAATCAGGCTCTACAGGAGCGTGAGCAGTCCTTGAATCAGGAAATGCAGATCTATTCTCAGGAGTTGAATAAACCCATTCTTGACCGTGTTCAGAAAGCGGTTGAATTGATCGCAGAGCGCAAGAAGTTGAATTATGTTCTGGATGAGACAGTGACGCTTTATTTTAAAGGTGGAACGGATATCACTCAAGAAGTTTTGGTGGAATTACTTCGTATGGATGCTGAAGCCATGAAGAAATAACGACAAAGTCCATTATTTGAAAGGCGCTCAATTCTGAGCGCCTTTTTTTGTAGTTTTGGTGTATGGGCCCAATTGGAGTTTTTGATAGTGGATATGGTGGTTTAACGGTATTGAATGACATACGTAAACGTTTGCCTCAGTATGATTACCTGTATCTTGGAGATAATGCCAGGGCACCATATGGTACACGTTCATTTGACGTTGTTTATGCCTATACACTTCAAGCTGTCGAGGAATTGTTCAAACGGGGTTGTCATCTGGTAATTTTGGCTTGCAACACGGCATCAGCAAAGGCATTAAGAACCATACAGCAGAATGATCTCCCAAGGATCGCACCAGATAAGCGTGTTCTGGGCGTTATTCGTCCAAGTGCGGAGAAAATTGGTGAATTAAGTTCCACTGGTCATATTGGCATTTTGGCAACGGAAGGTACAGTTAGATCCAATTCATATGTATTGGAGCTTGAAAAATTTGCGCCAAATATTCAGGTTCATCAGCATGCCTGTCCAATGTGGGTTCCATTGATCGAAAACGATATGCACAATTCGATCCCGGGGAAGATGTTCCTGAAACAGGATTTTGATCAATTGATCGATCAAGATGATCTAATTGATACTGTTTTACTGGGCTGCACACATTATCCGATTGTAAAGTCCTATCTAGAAGAGATTTCAGGTAGAGGAATACAAATCATTGCACAAGGGGAGATCGTTGCTGAAAAGCTGGAAGATTATCTGAATCGACATCCTGAGATCGAGCAACAATGTTCAAAAGCCGGAAAGGTTCATTTTCTGACATCTGAAAACAGTCTTGTATTTGACCAAAAAGCATCCGTTTTCTTTGGTAATAGTATTAAATCAGAGCATTTGAAGTTTGGTAAATGATACTATTTGTATCGGTAACCAATATTAACATTGTTTTACGTTTTAACATTATCATTTTTTTGAATACTTGAATATCAGTATATTTCAGGGCTAATTCTTACAAATGAGATCTATACTACGTATTGGGGTTCTGCTCTGCCTTTTCTTCCTTCAATTTTTTGCCCTCTTTGGACAGACATTGATCATGAACGAAGTTTCTCAGGGAACCACGGGAAATATGGAGTACGTAGAATTTGTAGTTGTGGATACAACAGTCTCCTACAATTGTTTAAGCGGTACTCCTCCAACTATTGATATCAGAGGTTGGATTTTTGATGATAACAGTGGATATCACGGTGCAGGAGGGGTCGCAGGGGGATGTATACGTTTCGCCTTTCACCCAACTTGGGCAGCAGTTCCTTTAGGAACGATCATTTTACTTTATAATGATGCTTCACCGGACCCTTCAATTCCGGCAGCCGATTTATCTTTGGCAGATGGAGATTGTCGGATAGTTGCTCCGATTTCAGACCCTAATTTATTTGAAAGTAATAGTACTACACCAGGCGCAATTGCTTGTTCCTATCCTGCAACAGGTTGGACACCAGGGGGGAATTGGAGCAACGTTTTGCTCGCAAACACGGGTGATTGTGCCAGATTGGTTGATCTTTCCGGTTGTGAGGTGTTCTCTGTTTGTTATGCGAGCTGTAATGCAAATACGCTGATCTACTTTCAAAATGGCGCCGAGCTCGCAAACGATCATCGAAACTCTGTATATTTCTTTAATGATGGAGACCCAAATGTTCAGACGAATTGGTCAATAGGTTGCACTGACAATGAAATTGCACTAGATGCGAATCAATGCGGTGCCAACCTACAGACACCGGGACAACCAAATAATGCCGCGAATGCCGCTTTCATTGCACAATTTAATAATGGCTGTTCGCCGATTACGCCCGTTGCTGGAGCAGCATTGGTTGATAATAATGAAATATGTTCTTGTGATGGGCAAGCTACCGCATCGGGTTCCGGGTCAATAGGCCCATATACTTATGAATGGTTCGATGCTGCAATGAATCCTATTGGACAGACTTCTGCAACTGCAACGGGTCTGTGTGATGGGGATTATTTCGTAACGATCACCTCTTCCATTGGATGTGATATAACAGAACCAATTTCGATCGCTCCGGCTCCGGGTTTATCAATTTCAAGCATACTTCCAACAAACCCACAATGTGCTGGAGACTGTAATGGAGAGATTACAGTTGTTGCAACCGGTGGGATTCCTCCGTATTCCTATCAGTGGTATGATGCAGGAATGAATCCAATAGGAACCAATGCTGCGACAGTTATAGGGTTGTGTTCAGGTGATTACAGTGTGGAAGTAACAGATGCCTCCGGAGGGACAACTACATTCTTTACGGAGAATTTTGGAACTGGATGCAATCAGGGCAATTTAGCAAACGGCACAGTTACCTTTAATGGGACCTGGACCACCACTTTAACGGGATTTAATGGTGCTGGAGCAAATAATTGGTTCATTAGTTCAACAGAAGCTGGAATGGGTGCAGGAAATTGTGGTGATGGTTGTTTGGGCGCGGGTCCCGATAATAGAACATTACACGTCGCAAATGTGGCAAATGGTACTGCAGCATGTTTCTTTTGTCCAACCGGAGATTGTGGAGCGGCGTATGCTGACGGCACGACTGATTTTGGTTTTTGTATCGGGTCGGCTAACCCTACAATGAACGCTAGAGCCGAATCTCCTGTGATAGATTGTTCCGGTCAAAGTAATTTAACGTTGAGCTATGAATATATTTTTGGAGGGCAACCCGGTGTTGATTTTTGTACAATTGAGTATTTCGACGGAGCAACCTGGTCTACTCTAACAATACCTGCTCAGACCCCAACTTGTGGAGGAGGTCAAGGTCTCTGGACAGCTTCATCCATTGCATTACCTGCCAGTGCCAACAATAATCCTAATGTTCGAATCGGATTCAGATGGCAGCAGATTGTTGATGATCTTGGAACAGACCCGTCGTTCGCAGTTGATAATATTGAAATTTCAAGTCTTTCCTCCGGATGCCCGGCGACAGCCTCCTCAACACTAATTGATCCTGCTCCTCCAACAATTGTCGCTTCGAATACCACACCAGTATGCAGCAATAGCTTATTTTCCTTATCCGAGACGGGTGGTGATGCTGTTTCATGGTCCTGGAGCTCTAATGGTTCAGCTGTGATTACCAATACCAATGACATTTCTCCTTCAGTTTCAGGAGCTGTTAACGGTGAGGTGTTTACTGTTGTTGGAATGGATATCAACGGATGCCAAGGCTCAGCACAAACGATTGTTTCAATTATCCCAGTATCATCAGGAACTGATGTTCAGGTGGCCTGCGGATCGTATACATGGATCGACGGGGTGAATTACACTTCGAGTACGAATACACCGACCTTCACGATCGTAGGTGGTGCAGCAAACGGTTGTGACAGTATTGTTACACTGAATCTGACGATCAATACCTTTGTTATGGGAACTGATGTTCAGGTGGCGTGCGGATCGTATACGTGGATCGACGGTGTGAACTATACTTCGAGTACGAATACACCAACCTTTACGATCGTTGGTGGTGCAGCAAACGGTTGTGACAGCATTGTCACGCTGGATCTGACGATCAATACTTTTGTCACAGGCACAGATGTTCAGGTGGCGTGCGGATCATACACATGGATCGATGGAGTGAACTATACTTCGAATACGAATACACCGACCTTCACAATTATTGGCGGTGCAGCAAACGGTTGTGACAGTATTGTTACACTGAATTTGACGATCAATTCCTTTGTCACAGGCACAGATGTTCAGGTGGCCTGCGGATCATACACATGGATTGATGGAGTGAACTACACTTCGAGTACGAATACACCGACCTTTACGATTGCTGGCGGTGCGGCAAACGGTTGTGACAGTATTGTTACACTCAATTTGACGATCAATTCCTTTGTCACAGGCACAGATGTTCAGGTGGCCTGTGGATCATACACATGGATCGATGGAGTGAACTATACTTCGAATACGAATACACCGACCTTCACGATTGCTAGCGGTGCGGCAAACGGTTGTGACAGTATTGTTACACTGAATTTAACGATCAATACCTTTGTCACAGGCACAGATGTTCAGGTGGCGTGCGGATCGTATACGTGGATCGACGGAGTGAATTACACTTCGAGTACAAATACACCGACCTTCACGATTGTTGGTGGTGCAGCAAATGGTTGTGACAGCATTGTTACACTGGATCTGACGATCAATACCTTTGTTACGGGGACAGATGTTCAGGTGGCGTGCGGATCGTATACATGGATCGATGGAGTGAATTACACTTCGAGTACGAGTACACCAACCTTTACGATTGTTGGCGGTGCAGCAAACGGTTGTGACAGCATTGTTACGCTGGATCTGACGATCAATACTTTTGTCACTGGAACTGATGTACAAGTTGCGTGCGGATCATATACATGGATCGATGGAGTGAATTACACTTCGAGTACGAGTACACCAACCTTTACGATTGTTGGCGGTGCAGCAAACGGTTGTGACAGCATTGTTACGCTGGATCTGACGATCAATACTTTTGTCACTGGAACTGATGTACAAGTTGCGTGCGGATCATACACATGGATCGATGGAGTGAACTACACTTCGAGTGCGAACACACCGACCTTCACGGTTGTTGGCGGTGCAGCAAACGGTTGTGACAGTATTGTCACGTTGGATCTGACGATCAATAACTTTCCGAATGTGCCTCTGCTACCTAATGATACCACATATTGTATTAATTCGACTCCGATGGAAATTATTGCAAGCGGTAGTGGAGGTACTTTCCTCTGGTCGTCGGATTCCAATTTTGTAACAATAATTGGGTCGGGTGATTGGATATTGCCCGTTCAGACTCTTGGTTCAAACACCTATTATGTAATGGAAAGTTTAAATGGTTGTCCAAGTCCAATTAGTACGATTACAATAACCATGATCAATTGTGATATAACTGTTCCGACAGCATTTACACCGGATGGTGACGGTGTGAATGAAGATTGGCAAATACTGGATTTGGATCTTGTTTATCCCAATAATAGTGTGTTAATATACAATCGTTGGGGAAATCTAATTTTCGAACATGAATCCCAAAAAGATGGGCCATATGATGAAAACAGGTGGAATGGCAAGTATAATGAGCAGGACATGCCAGTTGGCTCCTATTACTATATAATTTTCTACAATGATGAGAATGGTGGCTCAATAAGTGGTGTTGTTTCGATTTTGAGATCTGAGTAATAATTTAATTGGAATACAATATTCGGATTAGGTTGATCAGGATTGAATATCAATTTTTCAATGATATTTTGGTTAAATCCATTAACTGTTGAATGTAAGAGATTTTCGGTGATTGCTTTAAAACTTGGTTTTCATTGTCCAGGCGATGAGTTTGGAACGTTCGATCGCAAGAGTTGCCTTTTCACCCTGAAAAAGGTCATTTATTGTTTCATGAAACAGCTCCAACCAACGTTCAAAATCCTTTTCCTTTAGGTCTAATCGTGCATGTGCCGTCATCATGTTGTTGGAATACCCGGGACGATCGATTAAAATAAATGCCCAAAAGTCTGCAACTTTTGGAATGTGTTCTTCAAGATTGAGATCCGTGAAAAAATGCGCGATCTGATCATCGATCAAAAGTTTATCGTAGAACTTTTCAATGAGCAACAGGCAATCGTCATATGTGGTGATGTCTTTTTTCATTTGAAAATCGGATCAAAGATTTAAACTTGCTCATTCAACGGTTTTGAACCACCCCGAGTATTTTACATAGTTATCTGCAATACGTTGAACTTCTCCTTTGAATAATTCTGGAGATAATGTCTTTACTTTTTTTGCCGGTACGCCGGCGTAAATACTCCAGGATTCAACCCGAGTGCCTTCAAGTAACACGGAGCCGGCAGCTATGATGCAATTCGATTCGATATAACAGTTGTCCATTACAATTGCACCCATTCCTATGAGAACATTGTCCTCAACAGTGCAACCGTGAACCAAAGCGTTGTGACCGATAGACACGTTATTCCCAAGTTCAACTTTTGTTTTTTCGAAGGTACAATGGATCACTGCTCCATCTTGAACATTGACCTTGTTTCCCATACGAATTGAATTCACGTCACCACGAACAACGGCATTGAACCATACGGAACACTGGTCACCCATAATAACATCTCCGACAATTGTAGCGTTTTCGGCGAACCAACAGTCTTCTCCAAACTGTGGCGAGTTCCCTCTGCACTCTTTTATTAAGGCCATAAATGTTTTTTTACAAATATAGGGAATGCAGTAAGGCTGTGCTTTATCCTTCAGAGGTATTTTGAAGCTTCTCTTTTAGCTAGACCTTCAATTCCTGATGCAAGAACAAAGGATCGAACCTTTTCTTTTTCCCATTTTGAATACTCCCTCAAACTCCATCCTATTGCCTTTCTAATGAAGAATTCTTTACTGCTTTTATATTGATTGATCAGAGAGAACAAGAGTTCTGAATCTGTTTTCTCGCGGTATTTGAGTTGAAAAAGCAGGCAACTTCGATTCAACCACATGTTTTCTGAATTCCTCCATGCAGTGATCACTTGATCGGTCTTTTCAGGAAATTTGATGAGATATTTTCCCAAGGTATGAGATGCAATGAGGTCAACACTGTCCCACCAGGAGTGCTGCGTGATCAGGAATTCAAGCAGTTGATCATCGTTTTCTTTCAGACTTTTGGCTGGAAGCGCCAGCAGCAGATCTATAGCGGCATAGTGATATTCCCTTTCCTTTTCGGCGTATAGAGAGAGTATAAGTGCCCGGGCTTTATCAGGGTCAGACATTAGTCCGGACCCTTTGATCCATTGCTTGACCAGGATCTTCCTTTTCGGGGCACTTATCCCGAGAAAAGGAAATAGCCCTTTCATGTACGCCGACATAGCCGGGGCTCTTTCCGGATCTGTATTATCATTAAATAGGGATCTTAGTTTCCCAATTTCTTCAAGTACGTTTGACATAGGAACTCTTACATGTCTAACTGGTAAACCTCACTGAGTTTTTCATTGTTCTTTATGTTCACATCAAGGTCTTTGATCAAACCGTCTTTGATGTCATATACCCAGCCATGCAAGTGTAGTGCCTGACCCTTTTCCCATGCAGACTGAACGATGGAAGTTTTAGCCAGATCATAGACCTGTTCAATGACGTTCAACTCGATGAACCTATTCAATCGCGCGCCTTCATCAGTTATCCCATTCAGTTCTTTTGAATGAAAACGGTAAACGTCTTTAATGTGGCGGATCCAGTTGTCGATCAGTCCAAAATGGCGGTTGGTCATCGCTGCAGCAACACCACCGCAACCGTAATGTCCACAAACGATCACATGTTTAACCTTTAAGACATTTACGGCGTAGTCCAGAACACTAAGCATGTTCATATCTGAATGTACTACCATATTAGCGATGTTCCTGTGAACGAATACCTCACCTGGTTCAGCACCTATGATCTCGTTCGCTGGTACGCGACTGTCAGCACAACCGATCCAAAGAACCGGAGGTTGTTGACCATTTGCTAGTCTATTGAAAAATTCGGGGTCAGCATCGATCTTTTTAGCCACCCATTCTCGGTTATTGATCAATAGTTGATTATAAAATGCGTCCATAATACTATTTTTTAATGTCCACCCGAAAGGGTTACTTCCGGAATGTTGATTGTTGTCAATTGAATATTTTTTTCTCTGGAACCGAAATCCCTGAAATCCTGAATAACTTCGAGAACATCATGATCGATCACGTGGCAATTGCTCCCATCAATGATCACGATGCAATTTTCTTCGAGTTCATCCAATAGATCCTGAATACTTCCTTTGTTGAGGAAGGTAACCTCTTCTGAGAGTTGAATGACGATCTCTTTTCCTTCAAGAACCGTTCGTTCAGTTGTACTGTAATTGTTACGGTAGTTTTTACGAAGTATAAAGAAAATAGCAAATGCCATTCCAACTGCAATACCTTTCAAGAGATCAGTGAACAAAACCGCCACGATGGTTGCAATAAAGGGTAAGAACTGTTCCGGTCCCAGTTTGAACATCTGTTTGAAGAGCTGAACTTTTGCGAGTTTGTACCCTACCATCAAAAGAATGGCTGCAAGAGAAGCTAATGGGATGAGATTGAGAATGCTCGGGATAAAAATCACTGTCAACATCAATAGTACTCCGTGCATGATGGTGGAAAGTTTACTCTTACCACCTGAGTTGATATTGGCTGAACTGCGCACAATAACCTGTGTGATCGGCAATCCGCCTAATAAACCACTGGCAATGTTTCCTATTCCCTGAGCTTTCAATTCTTTGTTAGTAGGAGTATGGTGTTTCTCCGGATCAAGTTTATCGGTAGCCTCAACACTCAGCAATGTTTCCAAACTTCCCACAAAGGCAATCGTAAAAGCTACAATGTATACATTTGGATTGCTCAGAAAAGAGAAATCGGGACTTGAAAAGAAAGAGCTGAATTCCCCAATGGTCGATGCAACAGGTAGTGAAACCAAATGCTTACTGTCAATGTATAGAGTCGGGTTGATCAGTCGGAATAATTCATTGAGAAGAACGCCAATCACAACAACGAACAAAGCTCCCGGAAGAAATTTGAACAAGGCGATCCTCTTCATGAAAGGTTTGTCAAACAGGATCAGTATAACCAAAGAGATCACACTGATGATTATCACACCTGGATGAAGGGTATTTAGCGCATAGAACAGTTCGGAGAAGGTATTGTGCCCATCAGGTTGAATGAAGGATTCGTCCCCCATAAAATCTGCATCATATCCTAACGCATGGGGAATCTCCTTGAGGATAAGGGTTAAACCTATAGCGGCAAGCATTCCTTTTATAACCGAAGAGGGGAAGTAATTTCCTATTACACCTGCACCTGCAAATCCTGCAATTAGCTGCAGAACTCCTGACAAAACTACCGCAAGAAGGAATCCTTCAAAACTCCCTATTGTCACAATTGCAACGGAAACAATAGCGATCAAACCGGCAGCGGGTCCTGAAACCCCTAGTCTGGAACTACTGAATATCCCTACTATAATTCCACCGACGACTCCCGCAATAATCCCGGAAAATATGTTGGGCATTCCTTGTATACCATCTACTGAGGTCGATGCCAATCCAACACCGAGGCACAATGGCAATGCTACAAGGAATACAACCAAACTGGCAGGCAGATCATGCCTCCAGCTAGAAAGAAATTTTTTCATAAATGTTTTGACTGTTTAAAAATGTTTGTTTTGGATTTTTAAACGGTCAATTCTGGGGGTACCAAATGGGTACTTAACTGAATGAGATAATTGTTAAGTAAATAATGTGAATACACTTCTTCGATGAAATACCCGACAGAGAGTACAATTCTGCCAGAGTTGTGCAGGGCTTCTTCCTCCAGCACTTCCTCACCAAAAATTCCGGTAGACAGATCAATTATTTCTCCTGCGTCCACACTTTGAATATTATGAACAAATGAGAAATTAGGTTCCGAAAAATTAAAGGATTTGACGTGATATTGACTGAATCCACTGGTAAACATTATCGTCAACTGCCATGTAAAAACAAAGAGAAATGCTATCGACGATATGTTTATTCTGTCTTTCATTGAATTTTAAAGGTGAACCTTACTTAATGACCTCAAGTTTTTTACCCACTTTAATGAATGCAGCGATCGCTTTATCCAAGTCTGCCTTGGAATGGGCAGCGGAAATTTGAGTTCTGATACGTGCCTGACCTTTACCAACGACAGGATAGAAGAATCCAATAGCATAAACACCTTCCTTCAGAAGTTCATCAGCGAACTTTTGAGAAAGGGCTGCATCATACAACATAATTGGTACGATCGGTGAATCTCCCGGCTTGATATCAAAACCGGCAGCAATGATCTTTTCTTTGAAGTACTTGGTATTTTCTTCCAATTTATCGCGTAGTTCAGTAGTCGAACTCAAGATCTCGAACACCTTATTTGCTGCTCCGACGATGGAAGGTGCCAATGAATTCGAGAAAAGGTAGGGTCTTGAACGTTGACGCAACATTTCAATGATCTCTTTCTTTCCGGTTGTATATCCGCCCATTGCGCCACCCAGTGCTTTTCCAAGTGTTCCAGTGATGATGTCAACACGTCCCATAACATTGCAATATTCAGGAACTCCGCGACCTGTTTTACCAATGAATCCGGCAGAGTGACATTCATCCGTCATGACCAATGCATCATATTTGTCAGCAAGATCACAGATCTGATCCAGTTTCGCGATATCGCCGTCCATGGAAAATACTCCATCGGTTACAATGATCCTGAAACGCTGATGCTGAGCTTTTTTAAGTTGCTGTTGGAGGTCTGCCATATCGGAATGCTTGTAACGGTAGCGATGGGCTTTACATAAACGAATTCCGTCAATGATCGAAGCATGGTTCAACTCGTCTGAAATGATCGCATCTTCCTCAGTAAAAAGCGGTTCAAATACACCTCCGTTGGCATCAAACGCTGCAGCGTACAGAATCGTATCTTCGGTGCCGTAGAAATCTGCTATTCGCTTTTCAAGTTCCTTGTGAATATCCTGGGTTCCGCAAATGAAACGTACTGACGACATTCCGAATCCGTGAGTGTCCAACGTATCTTTTGCCGCCTGTATTACCTCAGGATGAGATGAGAGTCCCAGATAGTTGTTTGCGCACATGATCACTACTTCATCTCCTGAACTAACCTTAACATTTGCTCCCTGAGGAGTTACAATGATCCTTTCACGTTTGAATATTCCACCTTCCTGAATGGCATTAAGTTCGTTTTGAAGATGTTCTTTGATCTTTCCGTACATAAGCTGAGTATTTATACCAAAGATAATAAAAGTGCCTGATTGGAAAGCGTGCTCCAGGTGGGAATTGTCAGAAATTCCATTTCATGTTGCGGTCGTCCAGAATGGCGAATGAAACCTTCCAGGTAGGTGTGGGTTTTATGTTGTTGCCATCGGAAATAATTCCGTAGATCCCAAGGCGCAGGCGACGACGGGAGAACTTGAAGTTTCGTTCCAGACCCGCTAACAATTCGTAATGCTGATAATTGAATTCCTTGACATAAAGACCGCCAGCACCGACAACCAGTCCAATTCTTGTCTTTTTCATGAACGGGATCTTATTGATGATCGCGCCATTGTCGTGATGAACAAAATGTGCTTCGAAGAAAATGTCTCTTGAAGGTAAGGAAGTGTCAAAGCCCTGAAATGAATACAGAGGGTTGGAGAACCAGATCGGATCACTGCGACGCTGATATTTGAAATCCGGTTCTTGCAATACTTTTGCACTCAAGAATTTGCCCGTCATCACATGGTAACTTGAAGTTCCTAGTGTGCCAATTTTAAAGGTTTGCATTACGCCTGCCCGACCGTATTCGTGATTGATGTCACTACCGAAAAGCCATGGAATTCCCCGTTCGTAAGTTACATAAAAGGTCGGAAAACTTGAACCGAGTAAAACCTTTCGATTTGGCTCACGCATGTATTTCTGTTTAGGTGTGTAGCTTAACGTCAATGAGCCAAGAAGTGCTTGATAGGACTGAAATTCGAGTGGGTCATTGTTTGGGATGGCATCATCGAGAACTTCCAGGAATTTGTAGCCCTTCAAGCTTCGTCTTTCGGCGAAACTTACATCCAGATCGGCATAAAATCCGTTGAAAAGTTCATAGTCATTTCCCAAACGCAACATGGTTGTTTCTATGAAATTCTCTCGTTTATATATCTGCGTGATGGCGTCGTAACTTCTGATCGCATCGAATTCATGAGAGAATGAAATCCTTGCCGTTCCAAAATGAAACGGGTCATATCTGTAGCGAAGCCAGCCTCTTCCTTTGACATCCTGGTTCTGGAATCCCATCGATACTTCGGCATAGGAATCTATCGAGCGTTCATTCTGCCATTTCTTGAAATAATAGAAGCTTGGAGCAACTCTTGGCCCGGCAATGTAAATAGGCCTCGCGATCGCAGCAACAGAACTGATCGTCCACTGGTAGCGTTTGTCCCTGTTTCGATGGTCTACTCCAAACCAAAGGACTTTTAAAGCGGTTATTTTATTGAAGATCGCGTCGATGGAATCCAGGTATTCCTTTCTGTTCTGCCAGTCGGCTATACTGTCTTTTGCAATAATATAGGCCCTTTCTTCATCCGTTAATTCTACCTGACGCGATTGTGACCAGAAAGAGCTGTCTTTATCGTAAGCCTCCTTTTCAGTTACGGCAAGTTCGTTGTTGAAGAATCGGTTGGTAAAGACTGGATTAAAACTGTATCCCGAAAATGTTGCAACGGTTGTAGCGACGGAGCTTTCGTCCTTGTATTTTACACCATATGACAACGTCTGCTTGGTAAGGACACAAATACTGTCGCCCTGGTGAGCGAATTCCTGATAGATCGTAAAGTTATCGTAAACCAGTAGGTTACCTTTTTCCATGGTAAGTTCCAGTTTCTGGATCAACCAAACTGAATCGATCACCCAAATATATCCTTCAAGTGTGGAGGTAGAGGTGCTTCGTGGAATGATCTTGATCTGATGGATCTTGCGACCATTTTCTTCGTATTGTTTTTCAAGACGGTACTTGTAGGATAGGATCCCCGGACCGGAGATGGGCGAGCTTACCGGTGACTGATGCAGATCGTCAAGATGCAATAGGTTTTCGAAGAAATTGAAATTTGATTTTACGGTGGTGGTGTAGTATAAATTCCTATCGTTGCCTCTTTTCTCGTAGGCGTTTCGGATCTCTTTCACCTTATTAGGTGGTGAATAATGTCTCGTGAATTGGACTTCAACAAGGTTCATGTTGTTGGCCAGCTCGTCCTGTATTTTCTTTTCGGCAGCAAAAGGATCATCAATGCCGCTCGGGTCGGTATTGTCATTGTTTTCCTCTTTTTTATCCTTCTTTTCCTCCTTGCGTGCGATCTTTTCGGTTGCACGGATATAACCTTCAACGGAATGTGCATAATTCCAAGGATTGATCTTGTCGCGCACCTTGACCACTTCCATCATGATCTCTCTTCCGGGATTGGTCTTCTTCACAGAGATCTCCACATCCTCCAGGTCCTGCAATTTAGTTGGGAATAACTGAAGATTCCGGGTGACCGGGGCTTCGTTCATTACGATGTAAGCTTCACGGGGATCATATCCTGTGGCGGAATAGACCAGGAAATATTCACCCGGAAAGAGACGAAATTCGTAATATCCGTTGACATCAGCAACTGTGCGTTGATCGGCAGAGTTCTTAATGTATAACTTGGCGTACGGAATGGGGATATTGCGCTCATCGTAAACTGTTCCGCTGACCAATTGCTGAGCAATAGACTGTGAAATACAGACCACCAGCAATAACAATGACAAAGTGAATTTGGTCATTTTCTCCGGATGTTTAGCGCTATCAGGTTAACGTTGTATATCAATATTTTATGCCTCTTCAAAAGTAACAAGATTGATTACATCTATTGAAAGAAAGTGTTCAGCGAAGAATTATTGTTGAGAAGGGATGAAAATTCAGGATAAATGGAGATCCGAAAGGAAATCATTGCCTTTTGTTCTCCTTTTGTTTCTTTTCTTCAAGAAATGCAGCATGCTTTTCCATTCTGTTCATCATCCATTTCTTGAAGAAAAACGTTCCAAGAGAAGTGACAACGAACAAGTAATAAATGCCCCATTTCTTTACACCGTCAGTGATCGACATATACGTTGCAAATACGAAAATGACTATCGCTATGATCAGCCAGAAATAAAGCATTATACGGTTGTATGTTTGCATAAAAGAGATTTATTCGTCAAAGTTAATCTTTCCGTAGGGTTTTAGGAATTCATAGTAACTAAAATCCTGACTCGTTTGTATACCCTTACCATACAACAAGCCTTTCGGTGATCGCACGATAACATCTGAATTCGTGTAAATGGTGCTGTCCTTCTGGTTCCAGAAAAGTACTTCGGTTTCGAGTTGCTGTTTTTTTACGTGATTTAAAAGACGAACAGAGTCTTTTACAAACAGTAAACCTTTACTGAAATTCACTTCACCATACAGTGCCGATAGCGTAGAGACGATCTCGCCATCAGGGGAGAAGAAATTCACTTTCAGACCATCCTTGAGCTTGGTGATCATCTCCGGTGAACGGTAAGTTTCAGCCAGTTTAGCACTGATCTCAACACGAGCATACCCTGAGTCGGTGTAAAACACGTTCAAGTCCTTAGTGATCTCATCCGGGGCCTTCGGGTCGAATGTTACCTTTTGGATCTTTTCCAGGTCATTTACACATGAAAAAAGAATTCCTGCCAGTAATAAACCAGCAGGAATCTTGTAAAGTATGGAAATATGTCGTTTGACTTTCAACTTATTTCGATACTGTAACGCCCCAGCAAGACAAAGTTACACTTGTCACACCTGCACCGAACCAATCGTCTTCGCTTGGACCTGAGTTGCGGTATTTTGCAGCTGCTCCACTATCACCCGCTCTTTCAGCCAATTGCGCAGCGTAAAGGTAATTTGCTTTTCTTTCAAATGTTCCTGATCCGCAAGAGTTAGCTGTCTGAGCGACACACTGTGCAGCTATCTTCAAGGCAGATGATCGGTACTTACCAGAGATACCCATTGCTGTGTTGTATGCAGCACGGTAGCTTGACTGGTCGCGGTACTGAATGTCGAGGATCTGGTATTCGATCTCCTCTTTTTTATCTTCGTCAGTTACCATTCCTTTTGCATCTTTATACATGCTGATGGCTTCTGAATACTTTTTAACTGATCTCAAGTATTTTGCTTTTGCAATAACTGCTTCAACTGTAGGGTCAATTCTAACCAATGTATCGATCAACATTCCGTACTCTTTGCTTTCCGTACAAGACTTCATTTCAAGCAAAGTGATGAAGTTGTTCACTGTAGACTTTTTCATTTCAACATCCTGTGGAAGCGAACTCATGAATCCTTGAAGTTCAGGAAGAATATCGTCACATGACTTAACAACACCGTTGAAATATGCCAATAGGTTCTCCTGTGTTTTGAGGGACATGTTTGCAGAGCTGATCAACTTCGATAGAAAGAAGTAGTCTGCGATCAACCGACTCTTCAGCGACGCTTTTTTATCCGCCGGAACTTCTGTGAACATCACGTACAAGTTGTAATAGTAATAAGCAACATGTGCTTCGTTTGCGCTTGCACCAGGCTTGTGTATACCACGATCAAATAATTGATCAGCCTTAGCGCGATCCGGTTTTGAGGCTTGAACTATGAACGTTGCTCTGATAAGGTCATTCGCCTCATCATAGAATCCAGCCTTTTCCTGACGCTCATATGCGCCAACCAATGTATCGATGTATGCTGTTTTTTTGGTTTTGTCGGACTCAGTTGCTACTGCATTTCGAAGAGTTCCGATCATACGGTCATAGTTGGCTGCATCATAACCACCGCAGATGGTTTCACCCTTTATGTAGTACATTGCAGCACCAGCATAATTTTTGATCTTATTCTCTTCGCCTGCGAGGAATCGCATGCGCTTACATTCTCTTTCCTGATCTGTTTCTTCCTGTGCAAATGATGTAAATGCGGCTGTCAGGATAAATGTTCCAAAAAGTAATTTTGCAATTTTCATAACTGTATTGTTAATCTAGTTTTCGTTTTCTGAACCAACGGTCATAATTTGAAGGAGCAACTATCACGCCAAAATTAATTCCGATGAATTGTTCGTTTAATCCGCTTGCTTCACCGTTTCCTCTTTTTCCAAGTGTTACACCCAGATTCAAGGAGGAAAGAGCTTGTTGAGCCGTGATCGGCATCCCAATTCCAAATGTTGTGCCAAATTCCTTCACAGCACTTCCATTTTCATTGTAAGGCAGTGTTGTGGTATAGAAACCAGCCCTGTACTTGAGACGTTCCATGAAATTGGTGGTCACCGCATTTTCGAGGAACTTGGTTTCAGGTGTGAATTGAAGTCCGAGGGCCAGTGTTGTAGCAATCACATTAGAAGGATATTCGGTTTCCGCTCCGAAAGTCGAGCTGAAACGGGACCAATCGGTACTCGACCACATTCCATGGAATTGGATCTCAGAAGCTCGCTGTCTGCCTTTGGCATTCATCGTGTTGAATCGGAAACCGTAATTCAAACCCAATGCAAAGGTAGGAGCAAGGGCGATAGTGCCCTCAACGTTACTTGTGTCGTAAAGCTTGCCGTAGGTAGCCGGTAGGTTGACATTTGCTGCCACGAAAAGTGCTTCATCTCTCGTTGCACTCAGGTTTTGTCCCGGTTCCATCCATGCACTCAGTAGTATATGGTGCTTGTCTCCTATATCCTGTCTTAAATAGGCTCCCAACTCGTAATGAAAAGATCGCAGACGCAAGGTGCGTTGTTCAACTCCTCCATAAGGTAGGCCTGAAGTTACAATGTTGCTTCTTCTTTCATTTGTAACACTACCAAAAAGATATCCCAGGTTTGAACCGACAGACAAATGTGTTCCCTTATACTTCACTACTGTTGTCGAAAGACCAATAAATACCTGATTGGCGCCACCGGTTCCAATGTACTGATACAACATGGAATCACTACCAACACGCGTTCTTTCAGCGATGTCGTATCCTCTTCGGCTGTATGGTTTTAGTCCGAAAGCAAGTCCGAAATGTTTCTTTAAGGTAAAGGCCAGAGCAAAATGGTCGACCGTTCCAAGTCCAAGAACGTTGCTTTCGTTGTTTTGAGATAATTGTGAAATTCTTCCTCGCAATGCAACAGAGAAAAGGGGTTGTCCCTGTGCAAGAGTGTTATATGATGCCGGATTTTGCGTATTGAGGATCGTTGAGTCCATTAAACATAAACGAGCATGTCCCAGTCCTGAGCTGATCGGATCTGTTCCATAATTTCTTTCACCAAGTCCATATGAACTGTACGGTGAATTCGTTGTTTGTTGGGCCAGCAGAAGTGTGGACTGAAGGATTACAAGCAGTGTTAGGATCTTACTGTGCATTCAACGTATATAGGTAATACAATCCCTTGAGGGTCAAATTTTCGTCTGCAAAGATGTTATTTTTTCCTTCGAAATCAAAGTGAACGGCATCTCCACCGGTCACAAAAAACGTTAAGTCAGGAAATTGATCCCTGTATCTGTCTATTCTGCCATTGATTTCAAACTGCATTCCATTGATCACGCCGGAGTGGATCGATTCCTTCGTAGTCAATCCGGAAAGCGTGACTTCTCCTGTGTCATTGATCAAGGGCAGATTGGCCGTGTAGTCGTTGAGAGACTTATACCGTAACTGAATCCCGGGAGAAATGGACCCTCCTGTGTAATGTCCATTAGCGAGTAAAAGATCGAATTTGATACACGTGCCAATGTCAACACATACGGCATTTTTGAATTTAGCAAGAAAAGAAAGGGCTGCTACGTTACAGATTCGGTCTATTCCAAGGGTTTGCGGACTTTTATAATCGGAGATGAATGGCAATTTCGAATGCTGATCGATCTTGGTAACTTGTTGAAAGTAGTTGGTGATGATCTCATTCACTTCTTTGCTTGCAACGGATGAAAACACACAGTTCAAAGACTTCCATTGGACTCTAGACCCAAGGAAAGAGCTTAAATTCGCAGTTTCGATCCTATGGGATTCCTCAAGGACATCATTCTGGAAAACAGCGATCTTAACGGCTGTGTTACCCGCATCAATTGCTATGATTTGATTTTGTACCATTGGGTTCAAAGATACCTTGAAAACGCAGAAACTTAAAAAAAAGTGTCTGTCTTCTTTGGAGATCAAATTAAGTTATTATCTTTGCCCCCACAATTACGGCTGGTGATGTAGCTCAGTCGGTAGAGCAAAGGACTGAAAATCCTTGTGTCGGCGGTTCGATTCCGTCCATCACCACACTATTAAAATAAAAACCCTTGATTCACAATGAATTGAGGGTTTTTTAATTTCATAGGTGTAGAGAAAGGTGTAGAAAATTTTGTCCCTTTGGTAAAGTTTCTAATCTCGAGAAGCTTAATTCGAAAAGAAATTTGGAATAATTAATTTTTCCGGCATTCTTAATCAGTAAGATAGAACATCTTTTAGGAGAAAGAAATCCTGTTAAATATTAATACATCAAAATATCTTTGTGTTAATATTTTCTTTATAAGTCCACATTCTGTTCAATTTGGCTACAATCATTCAATTCTCGTTTGGCTAATGTTGGAGTGGTAGTTAATTTAACTCACCGAACAAGTTGTTTTTTAAATTGTTGATTCCAAAAAAAAATACAAGCTATGAGATCTACAATACTCCTTTTTCTAGTACTTTTTTTGTCATTTTGCTCCAATTCCCAAACTGTACATCAGTGGTATCAGGATGGAATCGTTGTTTTCCAGTTGAAAACGAACAGTGGAATTAAAATACCTTCAAAAAACAAGATTGTTGATTTTCAAAATATCGGCTTCATCGAAAGTCTCAGGGAGAATTATGGGATCTACCATGTAACTCAGTTGCACCCCAATGATCCGGATCAATTGCTTCGCTTGACATACCAGATCGAGTTTGAGGAAATGCAGAAAGTGGATGAATTGATAGCCGAGTTGGGACGACTTCCATTTATAGAATACGCTGAAAAGAAGGAATTACACATCTCCTTCTTAACACCGAACGACCTTGGAGCGAATTCAACGACAGGATCAGGAGTTTGGCATTTGTACCGCATAAATGCTCAACAGGCCTGGGATCTTTCAACAGGTAGCAGTGCTGTTCGTGTGGCGATCACAGATGACGCAATCCTTATATCTCATGTGGATCTTACTAATAAGATAGTAGCGACCTACGATGCACCAACAGGTGGTACAAATGCAAATCCCTGTGGTTCTAACAACGGAAATCATGGAACACATGTCTCAGGAACTGCCGGAGCTCAAACGAACAATGGTACCGGAGTTGCCTCAATCGGATTCAATGTGAGCCTCATGGCGGTAAAGATTGGGAACTGCAACGGTTCTTTAACACACGGTTATGAGGGAATTAACTGGGCAGCAAATAATGGTGCAGATGTGATCAATATGTCCTGGGGTGGTGGTGGTTTTTCAACCTACGGACAGAATGTTTGCAATGCAGCAACCAATGCTGGAGCTATTCTTGTTGCAGCGGCTGGAAATGATGGAACGAATCAGCAATTTTACCCTGCAGCATACAGTAGTGTAATTGCAGTTGCTTCAACAACAACAAACGACTCGAAATCAAGCTTTTCTCAGTATGGTGCATGGGTGAATATTGCTGCGCCAGGTTCAGCGATCTATTCAACCTACGCGACAAGTAACACCGCCTACAACCGAATTCAGGGAACATCAATGGCTTCACCAAATGTTGCAGGACTTTTAGGTCTAATGAAATCTTATGCCCCGAATGTGACCAATGAGGATTTGGTGAGTTGTTTATACGCCAGTGCCACGAATATCGATGCTGTGAATGCAAATTTTATTGGCCAACTCGGAGCAGGAAGGATCAATGCGTATCAGGCTTTGCTGTGCCTTCAGCAGTACAATGTTTCTGTTGATGCAGGTATCACCGCGATTTCCTCACCATCTTCAACTGTATGCAGTGGAAATTTTACCCCTACCGTTACATTGAGGAATTTTGGACAAAATACACTAACTTCAGTGGTCATTAATTACCAATGGAATGGTACTCCGGCAACGTTTAATTGGACAGGAAGTTTGACGACAGGACAAACAACACAAGTAAACTTACCTGTACAATCCGGACCTGCAGGATCATATACATTTACGGTCTTCACCAGTAATCCTAATGGTGTTGCTGATGAAAACAACAGTAACAACCAGTCCGAAGTTTCATTTATAATGGATCCAAATGGACAGACCGTTAACCTAACGATTGTTACCGATTGCTATGGTGATGAGGTGACCTGGAACATTCGCAATGAAGCAAATCAAGTCGTTGCGAGTGGAGGGCCTTTCACAAATTCTGCTTCAGGTAACACGAATAATTTTGCCATCTGCTTACCGGTTGGATGTTACACCTTTAATATTTTTGATTCATACGGGGATGGAATGTATGGTGCGCAATGGCAGAATTGTTCGATCAATGGTAATTATTTCATGACAGGTCCCAATGGAAATACCCTTTTCCAAATGACCGCTCCAAACGCGAACTTCGGTTCTTCGACAAGTCATAATTTCTGTATTACCGCTCCCAATATTCAGAATGATGCAGGGATTGCTCAGGTGATTAGTCCAAGTGGAATCATTTGCTCATCAACAATTACCCCTATCGTTGAATTAAGGAACCATGGTTCGAACACACTTACTTCAGCAGTTATTACGTATCAGGCAGGTGGATCTCCTCAAAATTTTAACTGGACAGGTAGTTTAACGAGTGGTTCTGTGGTCAATGTCACTTTACCGGCTATTCCTGTTACAAACGGAAATACTACCTTAAGTGCACAGACTTCCTTGCCGAATGGTCAAACTGATCAAAATCCGGCCAATGATCAAAGTCAGGGCTCATTCATGGTGAATTCCAATTCATTGTCACTTCCTTTCGTTGAAACATTTGAGAATGATCCATTCACGACCGGTGGCTGGGTACTTGAGAATCCGGATAATGAAATTACTTGGGAGATCGTAACTATCGGAGGTACCTCACCGGGTAACAAAGCTGCACGAATGAATTTCTTCCAGTACGCTCAGTCAGCTCGACGCGATGCAATGATCTCACCTCGCTTGAACTTTGCAGGTTACTCCTCAGTGACAATGACGCTGGAGCATGCATACCGACGTTTTGATCAAAGTACGACTGATTCCTTGATCATCTATGTTTCAGTAGATTGTGGTCAAACTTACCAGCGTGTTTTTGCAAGAGGGGAAAACGGAACTGGATCTTTTGCCACGGCAACCACCTCCAATCAACCTTTCAACCCAAACATCACAAACGAATGGTGTATGGGAACAGTGGGCTCAGATTGTTACAGTATCGACTTAACTCCTTTTCTTGGACAACAAGTCTTGATCAAAATAGAAGGCTTCAATAGTGGAACCGTGGGGAATAATCTTTTTGTAGACAACATCAATATTGAAGGCGTACCGAACAATAGTGCACCAAATGCATCTTTCAGTTCATCGACAAGTACGATCTGTGAGGGTGGAACTGTTTTGTTTACGGATCAATCTACATCGAATATTACAGCTTGGAATTGGAGTTTTCCGGGTGGTACACCGGCAAATTCAACACAAGCGAATCCAACAGTGACCTACTCGAATTCAGGAATGTACGCAGTAACTTTAGAGGTGACAAACGCGAATGGGACAAATTCAACCACGAGTTCAAATTATGTGATTGTAAATGCCTTACCAAATGTCACTATTACTCCATCCTCACCTCAGCTCTGCAGTGGATCGAATGTAACCCTGGTAGCCACAGGAGCAAACTCCTATAGCTGGAGTAATGGTCTTGGTTCAGGCGCCTCTAAAACAGTAAGTCCAACGACAACTACCACTTACACAATAACTGGATCTAATGGTGTTGCCTGTGAATCACAGCAGACAGTCACGGTAACTGTAAATCCGTTGCCGCAGACACCAACGATTACACAAAATGGAGATATATTAACTGCTCAAGCCTCAGGAAGTGTAGAATATCAGTGGTTCTTAGATGGTGTAGCAATTCCGGGAGCTAATAGCTCAACCATACAGATCAGCGCATCAGGAACCTACCTGGTTATGATCACGGATACTAATGGCTGTTCAAGTTATTCGGCTAATTTCAATGCAACAACAGGAAGCTTGTCGGAGTCACATCTAGATATTGTCCATTTGTATCCAAACCCGAATTATGGTAGTTTTTCCATCGATTTTGTTAACGATGTACAAATTGAAACCTTGGAAGTTACTGATACATTTGGAAAACAGATCTATTTTGAACTTCAAACAAGTGGATCGAAACTGTTCGTTGATCTTCCTGGCATAGCCAGAGGAATTTATTTTGTGAATTATAAAGTGCAAGAACGAATGTATACCAAGCGTATCATTGTTCAGTAGTAATCATGATGACTTCAGCCAATTACGGCAGCAAATAAGGGATAAAAACAATCGCAGCGATCACAACTGAAATGATCGCTGCAATCAATACTGCCCCTGCAGAAATATCTTTGATTTTTTTGATCCTTTCGTTCTGATCGCTTGAGTAGAGGTCACAAAGTCTTTCACATGCTGAGTTCACTGTCTCAATTGACAGCACAACAGCTGATATCAGTAAAATGATCAGCCATTCAAACTTTGAGATCTGCAAGTAAATTCCTGCTCCTACAACCAGTGAAAATGCCAATAGATGAATTTTGAAATTCCGTTCCGTCAGGATCATGCTCCAGATCCCACGACCGGCATGAATGAAACTTCTTAAAAATGACAACATGCAATTATTTTTTACTTCTGTAAAGATAAGCATCCGACATATTGAATATTGCTGTAATTTTGTAGCACGTTCATTTAAATAAACTTATGAAGAAAGGTGGAGGGATCGGCCCTGTGAAACCTTGGCAACCCTTGGAAACGAGAAGGTGCCAAATCCAATCACGACCTTGGTGTCGTGAAAAGATAAGTTGATCGTGCTTTTGCACTTCTCTTTTTTCATAGTTTATCGACGTTTTTAACTATGAAAAGAATTCAAGATATTTTAAAAGAAAGGATCCTCGTGCTCGATGGAGCAATGGGTACTATGATCCAGCGATACAAACTGGAAGAAGAAGATTTCCGTAAAGGTTGGTTTGAGGATCACCCAAAACCCTTAAAAGGGAACAATGACTTGCTTTCACTTACTCGCCCGGAGATCATCAAAGAGATCCACCGGAAGTACTTCGAGGCCGGTGCCGATATTGCTGAGACGAATACTTTCTCAGGAACAACTGTAGCACAGGCCGATTACGATCTTGAAAAAGCGGTTTATGATATCAATTTCCACTCAGCAAAGATCGCGCGCGAGGTGGCAGATGAGTTCACGGCGAAAGATCCGTCAAAACCCAGATTTGTAGCTGGTTCCATCGGACCAACCAACCGTACAACATCTATTTCTCCGGATGTAAATGATCCCGGATTCAGAGCGATCAGTTTTGATGAACTCGTATTGGCATACAAGGAACAAGTGTGTGCATTGATGGACGGCGGTGTTGATCTGTTGCTCGTAGAAACGGTTTTTGATACACTCAACGCCAAGGCGGCTCTTTTTGCAATTGATGAGGTGTATGAAGAGCGTAAAGTGCAATTGCCGATCATGGTTTCCGGGACGATTACTGATCAAAGTGGGCGAACGCTTACCGGACAAACCACCGAGGCGTTTTTGATCTCTGTTTCGCACATGCCTTTACTAACTGTTGGGCTCAATTGTGCTCTTGGGGCATCCATGATGAGGCCATATCTTCAGGTACTGGATCAAAAGGCAGGTTTCGGCGTCAGCGCCCATCCAAATGCAGGACTCCCGAATGAATTTGGTCAATATGATGAAACGCCGGAATTGATGGCAAAACAGATCAAGGAATTCCTGGATGAAGGATTGGTCAATATTATCGGTGGTTGTTGCGGTACAACACCTGAGCACATCAAAGCTATTGCGGACCTGGCAAAGAAGTATAAACCAAGAGCAGTAGTACATATGTAAAATGTTCCGGTGTTCGGAATATTTCGAACTCGTGAATTTTCGAATGCTGAAATTGAATAATAGCACACAATTAATCTGAATCATTGAAAATAAAATGTCAGACCAAACAAGAATAACGCTTAAACTCTCAGGTCTCGAACCATTGATCGTAACGCCGGAAAGCAATTTTGTCAATGTCGGGGAACGAACGAATGTTACCGGCTCTCGGGCTTTTCTGCGCATGATCAAGGAAGGTGATTTCGAGGCGGCCTTGTCTGTTGCGCGTGAGCAAGTGGAGGGCGGTGCGCAGATCATTGATGTGAACATGGATGAGGGAATGATCGATGGTAAGGAAGCCATGGTGAAATTCTTGAACCTGATCGCTTCTGAACCGGATATTGCTCGCGTCCCTGTGATGATTGATAGTTCCAAATGGGAAATAATTGAAGCTGGATTGAAATGTGTGCAAGGTAAAGGTGTGGTGAATTCGATCTCTTTGAAGGAAGGTGAGGAAAATTTCATCGCGCAGGCAAAAAAGATCAAGCGCTACGGAGCTGCGGTGATAGTTATGGCTTTTGATGAGAATGGTCAGGCGGATTCCTATGAACGAAGGATAGAGATCTGTAAACGTTCCTACGACATTCTTGTCGAAAGAGTAAATTTCCCCAAGGAGGATATCATATTCGATCCCAACATTTTCCCGGTTGCTACAGGGATGGAAGAACATAACAACAATGCAGTAGATTTTTTCCGTGCAACAAAGTGGATCCGTGAGAATTTACCCGGTGCACATGTGAGCGGTGGTGTGTCCAACGTGTCGTTTTCATTCAGAGGTAATGACCGTGTTCGCGAAGCGATGCATTCGGCTTTTTTGTACCATGGAATTCAGAACGGAATGGACATGGGGATAGTGAATCCATCCATGTTGGAGGTCTATGACGACATTGATAAGGAATTACTTGAGTACGTCGAGGATGTACTCCTCAATCGTCGACCGGATGCCACGGAACGCCTGCTTGAATACGCCGAAACGGTCAAAGGGGAAGGTAAAAAACGGGAGCAGGATCTCACCTGGCGCAATGACACTGTTCAAAAACGATTATCCTATGCGCTTGTCAAAGGAATCGTTGAATATATCGATGAGGATGTCGAAGAATGCCGAAAAATGTACAGCAGACCGATCGAAGTCATCGAAGGGCCACTTATGGATGGCATGAACGTAGTTGGAGATCTCTTCGGCTCAGGAAAAATGTTCCTTCCTCAAGTGGTGAAGTCGGCAAGAGTAATGAAAAAGGCCGTTGCATATCTTTTGCCATACATTGAAGCAGAAAAGAGTGGGGGACGCTCGTCATCCGGAAAGGTGTTGATGGCAACGGTGAAGGGAGACGTTCACGATATAGGGAAAAATATTGTAGGTGTTGTTCTTGGATGTAACAATTATGAAGTGATCGATCTTGGGGTGATGGTTCCATTTGAAAAGATCATCCAAACGGCCATTGATGAAAAGGTGGATGTAATTGGGCTGAGTGGTCTGATCACTCCTTCGCTGGATGAGATGGTGACGGTTGCCAAGGAAATGGAAAGAGCGGGTCTGGATATTCCTTTGATGATCGGTGGAGCAACAACCTCGAAGGTACATACTGCTGTAAAGATCGATCAGCACTACAAAAAAGGAAATACCGTTCACGTGCTGGATGCTTCACGCGCAGTGACGGTTGTGGAGAGTTTGCTCGGACCGAAGAAAACGGATTTCGTGAGGGATCTTCAGGAAGAATATGTTCGGGTAAGAGAACACCACGAGAAACATCGCGGAGCGAAACAGTTGATATCTCTTTCAGAGGCGCGTAAGAATAATTTGAAGATCGATTTCAGGCAGGAAGACTGTCAAAAACCTCAGAAACCGGGTCTTACTCATTTCGATGATTTCCCTTTGAAAGACCTTGTTCCTTATATCGATTGGACACCGTTCTTTCACACCTGGGAACTGTATGGTAAGTATCCTGATATATTAAGCGATGAACTTGTGGGAACGGAAGCTCAACGACTTTTTGAGGATGCTCAAAGAATGCTGGATACCCTGATCGCTGAAAAATGGTTGACGGCAAAAGCAGTAGTTGGATTATTTCCTGCAAATTCAGTTGGGGATGATATCGAGATTTACAGTAATGAATCGCGCAATGAAGTGATTCATGTTCAGCATACCTTAAGGCAGCAAACGAAAAAAGCGGAAGGACAACCCAATATTGCCTTATCAGATTTTGTTGCGCCGAAGAAAAGCGGTGTGACTGATCATATTGGAGGTTTTGTGGTTACGGCAGGAGTAGGTCTTGACGAACATGTCTCGCGCTTTGAAGCAGATCACGACGACTACAATTCTATCTTGTTAAAAGCGCTTGCAGACCGACTAGCAGAAGCCTTTGCAGAAAAAATGCATGAGATCGTAAGAAAAGACCTTTGGGGTTATGCAGTCGAAGAAGTTTTGTCCAATGATGATTTGATCAAGGAAAAATACAGAGGGATCCGTCCTGCTCCGGGTTATCCGGCGTGTCCTGACCATACGGAAAAGATCGGTTTGTTCGAATTGTTGAATGCTACCGAACTCACCGGAGTTTCATTAACGGAAAGTCTAGCGATGTTGCCGGTGTCTTCTGTATCAGGGTGGTATTTTGGTCATCCTGAAGCTAAGTACTTTGGACTTGGTAAAATTTCAGAAGAACAGATCGCGGATCTTGCTGAAAGAAAGAAAATGCAGAAAGAGATCATGGAGAGGTGGCTATCCAGCGTAGCAAACTATTAAAAACAAAAAGCGGTCGGGTAGCCCCGACCGCTTTTTCTAACCTAACCTAACCACTATTCACTGAAAAAGACTTCTAGTTTGATTGATTTTAATCTCTCAATCTATATGACAAATTTAGGGCAGAATCCGAGCGTGGTAAAATCAAAAAATTGCAATACTTGAGTCTGTGTAGTATTCTGTGCGTGCATAAAATGAGGAAGATCTATTGGTTATTGTTTCAGAAAGAATATTCGTAGAACAAAAGATCTGATTCGTAGAAAAAGACTGTGTTTTATCCTTGGAATCCTAAAGTCTAAAAAAAAGTTTGAAATTCGACCAAAAGTGTCATTTGTCCGATGAAACCCTTCGTTAGTACATTGGTGAGTTGATAGTCTCATTGAGACATTATGGCTTTTTATTTGTTTTGACTCCTTGTTTCTTAAAGTGTAAATACTGCTGTAAATGAATACTATAGAATAATTTGAATCTTCTAACGATACGGAATAAAAAATCCCCGATCTAATTGCATGATCGGGGATATTTAAAATTTAAACGATCGAACCTTTACAGGTTGCTGGTCATTTTCCAATTCATTTTCTTGAAGATCCAAACTTTTAATTGATAGCTCAACAGATAAAGTGAAGGGATAATCACCAGCGTCAGGAATGTTGCGAATGTCAATCCATATATAATGGTCCATGACATAGGCGCGAAGAACAAGTTGTTATCACCTCCAAAGTAGATCTTTGGATCATATGATGAGAACAAACTGAAGAAATCAATGTTGAATCCTATAGCAAGGGGAATCAAACCTAGAATGGTTGTGATTGCCGTGAGAAGTACAGGTCGTAATCGTGTTTTTCCCCCTTGAATGGCTGCTTGAACGATTTCCTCATAAGGTAACATTTGTTCTTCATCAAGGCCCATTTCTTCCCGTTTTCTTGAACGCAGCATATTCGTATAGTCAATGAGTACTATGGCATTGTTCACTACGACGCCCGCGAGAGAAATGATCCCGATCATTGTCATGATGACAACGAAGTTTTGTCTGGAGATCACTAGTCCCAGAAGCACTCCGATCAGTGACAATAGAACCGTAAGCATAATAACTGTAGGAGCCGAATAAGAATTGAACTGTGCCACGATGATCAATAGAATGAGGAAAACTGCGATCATCAATGCTTTACTTAAAAAGGCCATTTCCTTTTGCTGTTCATCCTGTTGTCCGGCGAATTTGTAGGACATCTTCTCATCCAACAGACCTTTTTTCTTGTATTCCTCCATCATAACCTTCAGTTTTCCAACCACTTCATTCGCGTTAAAACCTTCTGTTACATTTGAGGTAATGGCAACTTGAGGAACCTGGTCCTTTCTGATCACTGCGGTAAATGAACCGATCTCCTTCGGGTCCTGGATAACAGATCGAACGGGAATATTCATGAGTTGCCCCTTGTTGTTCCTGAAGATAAGTCTTTGGTCAAGAAGGGCATCGATATTCTCTCGGCTTGCTTGATCGAAACGAACAACGATATCGTATGATTCTTCATCTTTGGTGTAAGTGGAAATATCTTCACCAAGAAGCGCCTTTCTCAAAGCCATTCCCACCTGATAAGTGGAGGCATTCAGTTTTCTGATCTGTTCTCGGTCAACTTTTATTGGAATTTCAGGACGACTTGTCTCAACGTTTAGTTTCAATTTCTCAACGCCTGGTACAGCCTTACGATCGAGGTAAGTACGAATCTTATCAGCTTGTTCGATAAGGTTTTTGTATTCGCCACGACCGGTAACTTCGATATTGATCGGTGCTCCCTGTGGAGGTCCCTGTTCATCTTTTGATGCAGAGATCTCAATGTCGGCGGTAAAACGACCTTTGATCTCATTTTGGATCTCTTGGAGAATCTCCGAAGTCAACACACCGTTTCGATGTTCGTACTCAACAAAATTGACAGTTACTCTTCCTTTGTGAGGAGTATTTCCCATGGCGACACCTTGAGCAGGATCGCTGGTTCCCTCTCCAACTTGTGAGATAACTGACTGGATTAATCGTTCTTCCTTTGGAACCTTGTTCTCAATGTCCTTTTTGATGTATGGTTCGATAAGGTTATTGACCAGCTTTTCAACTTCAAGAGTAGTTTCATTGGTTACTTTGATATCCGTACCGATTGGATGTGAAATGAATATGTTTACATAATTTGGTTCGTTGATGGGGAAGAAGTCGACTTTTGGAGGGAAAAGCCCCATTAGAAGAAACGAGAAAATGAATAGACCTACGGTTCCTAACAAGAATTTTATTGGTCTTTTTCCGGTTAAGGCAAAGGTTAGGAACTTCTCGTAAGCTGCTTCCAGTTTTGGTAGGAATCCATCTTGAAAACGCTCAGTTCCCGGGTGAAAAACAAATAGATTGAATACACCTAGAAAAGCGACTAAAATGATCAAATTACCCAGGCTTATCATTCCAAATGCCAACACTAGAATACCGATACCCAGTAATATTGCCGATGATTTAAAAACTTTAGAACGAATAGGTTTATCGTGAGTCACCTTCATGTAGGCAACTGCCAGAACCGGATTTATTACAAGGGCAACGAACAATGATGAGCCCAGAACGATCATCAAAGTGATCGGTAGATACTTCATGAATTCGCCCATAATTCCAGGCCAAATTGCCAGAGGAATAAAGGCTGCGAGAGTTGTCGCAGTTGAAGAAATGATCGGCCATGCAACCTCTCCGACACCGGTAATCACAGCGGCTTTAGGTTTCATGCCTTCGTCCATGTGGCGATAGATGTTTTCTACGATCACAATACCGTTATCGACAAGCATTCCTAGAGCCAATACCAATGAGAAAAGAACCATTAGGTTCAAGGTCACACCCATTGCTGACAGAATAAGGAAGGACATTAACATAGACAGGGGAATGGCAACGCCAACAAAGAGGGCATTTCGAATTCCAAGGAAGAAAAGGAGTACTCCTACAACCAGAATGATCCCGAAAATGATCGAGTTTTCCAGATTCGAAACCATTTCTCTTGTATTATTGGACTGATCGTTCGTCTTCGAAATAGTTACACTTTTGGGAATTGTTCCATCCTTCTTTGCTTCTTCCAGGATCTGATCGATTTTCGTAGAAGCATCAAGCAAATTCTGACCACCTTGTTTTTTTACATCCAGCATGACGACCGGATCACCGAATTCACGTGCATAGGATGTGGTATCCGAATTACCGAAATAAACTCGTGCAACATCCTCCAGTTTTACAGGAAGGAAATCATCTTGTTTGACAATGATCCCTTTAAGTTCATCTGCGTCTTTGAATTCACCTTCAATTCTGATGGTTTTACGCGTTCCATCCATAAGGATCTCTCCACCAGGAATGGTCTGATGTTCCGCATTGACAGCATTCTGGATGTCATCCAGGGTAACGTTTACGGCCTGAGCGCGAATGGGATCAACATCAATTCGCATTTCCTGTTCCTGTATACCGCGGATGTCCACTTCGTTGATCTCAGGAAGATCTTCAATTCTTTTTTCGAGTACCTCAGCAACTTCTTTGAGAAGAGACGGGTTGTCGCCCCTTAGGTTGATGTTCATGATCGGCATTTGAGCCGGATCAAGTTCAAAAATGTTAGGTTCAACAGGAAGTGAAGGGAAGTCGGATTTTGTTCTTGCTTTGTCAACAGCATCCTTCACCTTTTGAAGCGCCTGGTCCACCTTCATTTTAAAATCGAACTTAATGCGTATGGTCGTATAACCATGCACCGAATTAGAGTTGATCTCATCTATTAGTTTGATACTTCCCAACTCTTTTTCGATGGATTCAGCGATCTTCTCCGACATATATTGAGGTGACGACCCCGGCTTAGCGATCCCAACATAGATCTCAGGGATCTGGAGTTCAGGAAAGTTCTCTTTTGGCATCGACTGATAGGCAATCAATCCTCCCAATGTAATGATCAACATGATCAGGAAGACTGTTTTCTTATTGTTGACCGCCATTGTGGAAATGGCAAATCCTTTTGTATTCTGTTCCATGGAAATTATCCTTGTGAGATTATTTGTTTCGTACGATATCGCTTTCTGTTATTCCACGAGCACCTTCAACTACGACCAAAGTCCCGTCGTTGATCGATCCGTTTTTCTTAACGAGTGCCTCACCTTCAAAACGCTCAATGATCTGAACGTACACTTTATTTAAGGTGTATTCATTTTTCCCCTTCTCATTTGCAGTGAAAATGTATTCTCGATCGTCCTGTCCTCTCAGGATACTCTTGGATGGGATCACTAAACCGTCTTTAACTGTAAGGTCTGTGATCTCCACTTTTGCCAGCATGTTTGGAAGGAAGGTTTGATTGTTTTCGATAGTTGAAATGATCCTGAACGTTCTGTTCGTTGGTTCAATATAATTTCCAACATTGGTAACTTTCAAATTAACAACAGTATCCCTGAAATTTGGAAAACTTACAGCGATCGGTGTTCCGACTTTAACTTTAGACAAATGTTTTTCTGAAATGGATGCGGTAATGTCCACTTTTTGATTGTTCACCAGACGCATTAATGGTGCCTGTGGACCCGCCATTTGTCCTGATTTGGCGTATACTACATCAATAACACCGCTAAATGGAGCTTTGATCTGCATTTTACCGCGTTGAACATTGAGTGAATTCAACTTAGTTTTTAAGGCATTTACTTGATTTAACGCTCCCTTGTATTCGAATTCAGAACCAACTCCGCGTTTTTTGAGTTCTTCTTGTTTCTGAAGTACGTACTCGGCATATTCAAGCTGAGTTCTGAGCTCTTCTGCTGATGATGACAGCATTGCTCCATCAAGAGTAACGAGTACTTGACCTGCATTTACCTTGTCACCCGACTTCACGTGCACATTCGTAACAAGTCCACCCATTTCGGCATTGAGTAACACGTCTTTTTCTGTTTCCACATTGCCTTGAACAGATATTTTATGCTTAAACTCCTTGATCTTTGCTGTTTCCAGTTTTACAAGTGGTACGTAGGTTTGTTCATCTACTTGTTTTTCTTCCGGTTTACAAGAAGTGAGCTGAATAAGTGAAAGAAGAATTGTTCCTGTGATAATTAGAGTTGATCTCATGATTCTTTTATTAATTCTTATTGTCAATTAGTTGATTGTATAGTTTATCAAGTGAAAGTTTGGCCTGGAATAGATTCAACAGTGAAGCGACATATTCGCTCTCAGCCATCAGATACTGATTGTATTTCTGAGTGACGCTTAGGCTACTTTCTTTTCCGATTTCCTCCTTCGCAAGCGTGTTGAGATAGATAGAACGCGCCAGTCTTACATTTTCGAGTTGAAGATCCAGTTTTTGTTGAGCACTCAATAAATTGTTTCTGGATTGTAACTCCTGCATTTTAAGCGACTCTTCCAATAGGGATAGATTGTTTTGGTCCTGTAGAAGTTTGATTCTTGCTTGGGCTACCTTAGCATATCTGGAACCACTTGAAAAGATCGGGACATTGAGTTGAAGTCCCCACAATGTTTGAGGAAACCATTTCTCATTTGCAAAGAAGTTGAATTCGTTGCGGTAAGCGTTATAGGTCTGCTGAAAGAAAGCATTCAGTGTTGGAAGATTGGCGAATTGATTGTTCTTTAGATTGTACTCAGACAATTTGATCTGTTTTTGCTGTAATTGAAAAGATAAGTTGTTCTGAACACCGCCGTTCGATGCACCAGCTGTACTCATCATTAACTTACGGACATCATCAGTGATCTCCAGAGGCTGATCCATTGGATAATTCATGGCAAGTTTGAGCATTGCGATCGAATTGTCGTACTGCAAACGCGCATTAAGTTGAGCATTGCGCGTGGACAATAGCGCGTATTCCAATTGATCAATGTCCTCTTTAACGATCAATTCAAGTTCGTAGTAATTTCGTTGTTTATTGAGGAGATCTTCGGTAAGTAGAACCATTGAATCAATGAATTGCAGGTTCTCCTTTGCAACGGCGCAATACTGATACGCTTGAATTACATTGAAGATCACGTCCTCTTCAGTTTGCTTGGAAAGTGTTTCCTGGAAACCAACAAAGAATTTGGAAACCTGTAATCCCACTATATATGAACCATTGAAAACGATCTGAGAAGCTTGAAGTGTTCCACTCGAACTATAGGTAGTACCTGCCCTGAATGCTATTGTTTCACCTGCAGGGGCCATCGGATTGAAAAAACTTGCGTCAACCACCTGAACAGGTAGATTAATGAAATGGTTGAATGAGCCGTTGAAGTTGATCTGCGGTAAACCAATTGCCGCAGTTTCGTTCTTTTGCTGAATAGCATTTTTTACAGAAAGATCAGCATTCGTTATCCTCTTGTTATTGCTGTGAGCATAACTCTTTGCTTCTTCCAGACTGAAGGAGCTTTGGGTGTTTCCGACCCATGCTTGCCCCATGATGGTCAGAAATAGGAGTTTTCTATACATTTGTTTCCTTTTTTAAGCGTTCTTTTAAATATTCAATTCCCTTTTCACTGGCCATTCCGCGTAAGTGAAATCGGATGGTTTCAAGAAAAACCTTGTCAAATCTGAATTCTGGCCATGGAAAAACTTCACCGCCCATAATGGTGTCTGTCGATGCCACGTAAAGCCTCGCCACGATCTCCTTTTCAAGGTTTTCACGGTAGACACCCTCTTCAATTCCTCGGCTGATATTCTCCCTAATGGAGTTCAGGATGAAATCCCATTTATGTTTTTCCATCATTGACCAGCCTTCCGGATGGTATTTCTTTAGGTCGTAAAAAACCACGGGATTGATGTTTCCAACCTGTTCCAATACGAATCTTGAAATATTGATCAGTTCGTCGATGGCATTCTCAGAGGACCTTTTGAAATCGAGGCAGTATTTTGCGTCCATTTCCAGCTTGAGCTTTAGGATCGCATGCACGAGCTCATTTTTATCGGTGAAATGTTTGTACAAGGTTTTTTTGGAAACTCCCAGTTCCCTTGCCACATCGTCCATGGTCACACTCTTTATCCCAAAGCGCATGAACAGCATGGTTGCACGTTCTATTACCTCAGTTCTTTTTGTTTCCATGTGGCAAAATTATAAAAAGAAAAACGAAGGAAACTAAAAAAATGCAAAAAGTTTCCAAAGTATTGCATGATGGACAATTGGATAAAGTGTTTAACTTCGTCAAAAAGGCGGTTTTGAAAGTCGAGATCTACACAGATGGTTCAGCAAAAGGTAATCCGGGTACGGGAGGTTATGGTGTGGTAATGCGCTTTCAGGGTATTGAAAAGGAGCTGAGTTGTGGTTACAGAATGACAACCAATAACAGGATGGAATTGCTGGCTGTCATTACTGCCCTGGAACAATTGAAAACGGATAAGTATCCTGTGGAGATCCATTCAGATTCTAAGTATGTTATCGATGCCATTACTAAGGGATGGGTATTTGGTTGGAAGCAGAAAGGATTTAAGGGAAAAAAGAATGCGGATCTATGGATGCGCTACTTGAGTATTCATGAAAAGTTCAGGATCACATTTTTTTGGGTGCGTGGTCATAACGGTCATCCGGAGAACGAGCGATGTGATAAACTAGCCGTAAAAGCAGCAGAAAACGGGCCTCATTTGGTCGATGAGTACTTTGAAAGAATGCAAAGGGAGGGGGACGCTAGCCTGCTTTGACCTCGGAGGAATTGTAAATCGATCCAGCTTTCACAAAAGTATAGATCAAGGGATGAGGGATCTCTCGTGTCGAGGAAATCTGTGGACAATAAGAGCAAGCGACGAAAAATTCGTGATTTTTAAGACTCACCACCTCAGGATCCTCAAATTGATTGAAAGCCTCAATGTCGATGACATCGTTCTCAAGACTTTGGATTAGTTGCGGGTAAAGACTGTATCGGGTAGAAGTCAACTCGACGTTACTGTGGTTCTCATAAAGCTGAATGAACTGCTTCGAATTCGGAGTGATAAAAATGCGTTCAAAATGGTTTCCGTCAACCAGGTTGTCGGAGATCAGTTTTTCACCATTAGGGTTCAGTTGATAAACATTGATCAAAACCTCGAATAGGAAGCGGTAGCCGTCTCCGGTGATCAAAGTGGGAATATTCATCCGTGACAGAATGCGAATGATCCCATGAACGAAGAAAAGATTGTTGTATGGGCCGGGTGCAAGCCAAACACCATCAAACTCGCGAAATTGATCTTCCTTGAACTGGGCGGCTTCCGTGATCTTGATCCAATAATAATTGATATCTGTTTCCAGAAAACGAGCAGAATGATCCAAAGCCATGTTTGTGGCTTGATGCGAATTGTAAGTGAAGTTGTAATCGCCAAGGATCGCTATTTTAAGATGTCCACTCAAAGGATATAAAAAAGGCCATCCATAAAAGACGGCCAAATATTCTTGTTATCGTTTAAACCAACCTTTAAAGACTGCATTTTGAATACTCAAGGAGTCCCACTCTAAAGCAACGTCATCATAACTGTATACATAGCACTGAAAGTTGCATGTGAATTTAGAATAATCTCCCGAGTTGTCACTTTCTTGCTTGACATTTGAGAAAACAGCACTTTGAGCATTAGGGCTGTTTTCCTTTGATTTCCAGATCCTGCCTGATGCATCACGGTACTCGATCTCGATTCCATTATCCGCATCAAGGCTGTATGCAGGAGTAAGGTTGTTCAGGAAAAAATCATTGAACAGAGCCAAAGTTGGATCATTGACTGTTGTTGCGTCCCAATATACTTTACCCAATCCTACTTTGACAGCAACCTGACTTTGCGAGGATGCTATTTGAGAATAGTAAACAGCTGAAGAGAACGATGGAGGAGGGATAATGAACTTGAACTTTGTTGGAAAGCAATCATAACCTAGTACATTCTGGGTAAATTCAACACCTGTTCCGTTGATCGTTCCCATGAAATTGCATTTCAATTCAACCTTAGGTTCCGGTGCCGGAATAACTTCGTGTTCAATGCATGAGGAAAGCGCAAGTACAGATGTTAGAACAGCCGCCGCTTTGATCTTTAAGTTCTTCATATGGTTCATCGTTTTCTTAGGATAGCTAAAACAAGATCACTAACCCGAAAGTTACAACGAAAATACGAAAAAAATCTATTTTGGTTGCCTCAGTGAGATTAAAAGGTTGAAATCATCAGGTTCATGCTCTGATCTGACGGTATCTTGCACTATTTGAGAAAAGATCCACAGGAACAATATTTTGGAGATCTTTCGTTTGAATGCAAAAATATGAATCACCATTTGGCAGTACTTCGCTATCTACCATGTCGGCAATGATCATGTCCGGATTTTGTTTTTGCAGACCATTCAATATTAAATTGATCATCGAAGACTCTATTCGGATCTCTGTTTCAAAATTCAGGTTGTCATGGATAGCTGTTCCTTTGATGGACATTTCATCTGCCCCACCCATAAAACTGATCTCTTCGATCTGAAATAATTTTGATGAATTTTTCATAATTACTGATTTTGATGAGACAAAGTTCCGGAGGTAGATCGTAATCTATTTACGTTCTATAAAATTTGCAAAGAAAAAATCACGGTCCAATGAGAATATTTAACTTTCACCTCTAAATAACAATGTGATGAAATACGAGCGAATAGACAAACAGCTATACATCAGGAATAGAGCGAAATTTACTTCAATGATGAAAAAAGGAACACTTGCGGTGTTCAATTCCAACGACATTTATCCGATCAGTGCAGATGGCACAATGCCATTTCAACAGCATCGCGATATTCTGTATTTGAGTGGAGTGGATCAGGAAGAATCAATCCTTGTTCTTTTTCCTGATTGCTCGAACGATAAGCATAAAGAGGTCCTTTTTCTCAGAGAGACCAATGAGACAATCGCTGTATGGGAAGGGGAAAAATTGACTAAGGATGCAGCGTTTGATACTTCGGGTATTCGAACAGCTTATTGGTTGGAACAGTTTCCGGTTATTTTCAAGCAGATGATGGCAGAGGCTGAGGGGATCTACCTGAATACGAACGAACATCTAAGAGCATCGACCGAAGTTGAAACGCGCGAAGACCGTTTTATCAAAAAGGTTAAACAGGATTATCCAGCTCATCAGGTACACAAGAGCGCCCCAATAATGCATAGGATCCGTTCGGTAAAAGAACAAATAGAGATCGATCTGATGCAGCGCGCTTGTAAGATCACCGAAGCAGGATTGAGAAGATTGCTTGGGTTCATCAAGCCGGGTGTTTGGGAATACGAAATTGAAGCCGAACTGGCTCACGAATTCCTGCGCAACAGATCAAAAGGATTTGCATATACGCCGATTGTGGCATCAGGAAAAAATGCTTGCGTTCTGCATTACATTGAAAACAATCAGCAATGTAAAGATGGTGACGTAATTCTTCTGGACGTTGGTGCGGAATACGCCAATTATTCCTCAGACCTTACGCGATGCGTCCCTGTGAACGGGCGTTTTACCGATCGCCAAAAGAAGGTGTACAATGCTGTGTTGAATGTCAAGAAGCAGGCGGAACAACTTCTCGTTCCAGGAACCATCATGGCTGAATATCATAAGGAAGTCGGCAAATTCATGGAGTCTGAGTTACTTGGATTAGGTTTGATCGATAAATCGGATATTCAGAATCAGAATGCGGATTGGCCGGCCTACAAAAAGTACTTTATGCACGGAACATCTCACTTCCTTGGGCTGGATACGCATGATGTTGGTATTTGGCATGAGCCAATAGCGGCAGGAATGGTCTTTACTTGCGAGCCGGGAATCTATATACCTCAGGAAGGATTGGGAATTAGACTGGAAGATGATCTGGTGGTTATGTCGGAAGGTTCACCATTCAATTTGATGAAGGATATTCCTTTAGAAGCTGATGAGATCGAAGAATTGATGAATTCCAAATAGGATGACTCTTATCCTGAATGAGATCGCGAGCTCTCAAAGCGGCAGAACGATCGTCTTTCTCCATGGTTTCCTAGAGTCCTCTAAAATGTGGGCAGAACTGGATCTTGGACGGCTAAATGCCACGGTACTCGCGATCGATCTTCCCGGTCACGGCTGCTCGAAAGAAATTCCGGTGGGCGATCCTTCAGTTGAGGCCATGGCAATCGAAGTAGAGAGAACGCTGGCGGATTTTGGAGTAAGAGCCTATTCTGTTGTTGGGCATTCGATGGGAGGATATGTTGCTCTCGAATTGAAGCGCAGATCAATGGATGTCGAAAAGGTGGTTCTGTTGAATTCCAATTTTTGGGCCGACAGTGATCAGAAAAAAATGGACAGAAAAAGAGTAGCGGAAATCGTTTATTCGTCAAAAAGCTTGTTTCTCAAAGAGGCAATACCGAATTTGTTCCTTGACCCGACTGCACATGAATCAGAGATCGAAGAGTTGATCAATGACGCATCGGAAATGAGTCCTGAAGCAATTGCATATGCCTCGCTTGCAATGTCTAACAGAAAGGACCTCAGTGTATTACTCGAGCAAAAAGCAACTGATTTTAGCCTGATACAAGGGGAAGGTGACAAAATAATTCCACTTGAAATGATGCTGGAACGATTGCCTCTTGATTTTAGATCTTATTTCGTTATTCAGGGTTCAGGACACATGACTCATATCGAAAAACCGGATGATCTGATGATTGTTTTAGGACAACTATTCGAATAAAAAAAAACGGAAAATCATCAGTTTCCGTTTTCATTGAATATCCAAATTTGTTGAATGTTAGAGAGTAGTTTTTTTTGCATAGCAGTACAGTTTAGTAACTCTAAAATAGTCAGGGCTTTCAAAAACTTTAAAAAAAATACCTCAAGCGTATGTTTGATTTAGTGAACGGTACTCAATTCCGGATTAAAATACCTTTAACGAAAGTTTAAGTTAACATTACCTGTAGGTGAGGAAAAAAATAATAGTATATTCGAGTTGGTCACAAACCGTTAAACTGCATGCCTATGAAACTGAGAGCTATAGTTGTTGATGATGAAGAGTTCGCAAGAAAGAACTTGATCATGATGTTGGAAGAATTCTGCCCGGATGTAGAAGTGATAGGGGAAGCCTCCAGAAAGAGTCAGGCAAAAGCAATAATTGAATCTTCCAGTCCGGATGTCGTTTTCCTAGATATTCGCATGCCTTCCGGTGCTGAAGGATTCGAATTGCTGGATGAACTGGAAGAAAAGAATTTTCATGTAATATTTGTCACGGCGTTCAAAGATTATGCGGTAAAAGCATTTAATGCCAATGCAGCATACTATCTGTTGAAGCCTGTAGACATAGAAGAATTACAAACTGCGGTTGAAAAAGTGAAAGAAATGAGGTCCTCAGTGGCAGCTGATCCGGAATACTTTCCAACTTATTTCAGTGCTATGCGGAATTTGTCTGACACCTTGCTGCGAAATAAACCTTCCAATCGCATTGCGATAAGCCATACAAAGGGACTTAAGATCGTTGAGGATGACTCAATTTCTCACCTGGAAGCAAGTGGGAATTGTACGACGATCTACTTTAAAGATGGCTCAAGGTATCTCGATACCCGGACGCTGAAAACATATGAATCAATTCTTAATCCATTGAAATTTTTCCGAGTCCACAAATCGCACATTATAAATCTGGATCTGTTGACAGAATATTTGAATGAGGACGGTCATTTCGCTGTTTTAAAAGGAGGATTGAGAATTCCTGTAGCACGAAACAGAGTAACGGATTTTGTTAAGATGCTCAAAGACGTGTAATGGTTCAACGGATCATCCTATTATTTTTTCTGGTGCTGAGTTTTTCATCATTATCTCAGCGTTACACTTTTCAAAGCTACAATACCGCTCAGGGATTGCCGCAATCACAGGTCACTTCCTTTCAGCAGGATGAAAGGGGGTATTTGTGGGTGGGTACACTTGGTGGACTTGCCAGATTCAACGGAAAGGAATTTGAGACGTATACCACTGAACAAGGACTGCTCAACAACAGGATCACTTTTCTGACCTTTATCAATGGTGTACTTTGGATCGGCCATGAAGGAGGTGTGTCTCGATACGATGGGAAGAAATTTTCGAAATGGGCCTTTGAACAGTTAGACCGCAAATCAAATGTGACTGATGTACTGCTGTACAGGGATGAGTTGCTGGTAAGTTCGAATGGAGGTGGTGTTTACAGAATGAGGGACGGAAAACTTGTGCCTCTGACACTTGGCGATGAGTTCTTGAGGGTCAGAGACATGGAAGTATGGAACGGTAACCTGGTACTTGGCACACGTTCAGGGATTTTGAGTACCAATGATCTTAAACGTTTCAGTCTCGACTCAGGCACTCTTAACCTTAGTGTATCCTCCTTGACATTGAATAAGGGCGAATTGTATTTTACAACATATCAGGATGGTCTTTATAAATACAAGGGAAAGAATGCTGTTCGTTTAGGAGATCCTGATTCGCTTTCAACCCTGCGATTTTGCTTCTTCGACCATGATGATAATTTGTGGATCAACACCATGCGGGGAATCTGGAGAGCGAAAGACATGCGTGTTGATCTCAAACTGAACGAAAAGAATGGCTTGCCAATGGAGGCGATCCAAACGATCTTTCAGGACAGATCAGGTAATATTTGGTTAGGTAGTGAAGGGAAGGGTTTATTGAGATTTACCGGAGAGAAATTCGTCTATTACGATCAGCGTTCGGGATTGAGCTCGGATCTTATTTCAAATGTCAATCAGGACAAGAATGGAGTATTCTGGTTGGGGACCTATGATAAAGGTTTGATGAATATGGACCGCAAGGGAAGAATTACTTCCTTTGATCTGGATAATGCAACGATATGGACATCGCTGTTAAACTTCGACGGCGGAAATTGGTTCGGCACAAGTAACGGCTTATATTCCATCAAGAACAACAGCATCGACAAAGTCTATTTTTATGAAGACGGATTGCCAGGTGACAAGATCACCGCATTAATTAGGATAAATGGTTCATCTTTTTATGTTGGTGGAAGCGAAGGGGTTTCACTCTTTAAAAATGGTCGCTTCGAATATTTCGACAATCCGGAGATTGAAACGGTCAGGAGTTTTTGCAATGTCAATGGCGATGTATATTGCGCAACTGACAAAGGCTTGTTCCTGATTAAGGGGCGCAGAACAGTTAAAGTTGGAGAGTTCAATTCCTCTGTATACTCCCTTTCAAAGGACAGGATGAATCGTTTGTGGGTAGGGACGGAAGAAGGGCTTTTTCGTCAGGAAGGCAGTAAGTTCAAGCCGATAAGTATTTCTCGCAACGCTGCTGCCAACATTGTGAATTTCATCAATCACAGAGATGATCAATTATTCGTGGGTACGAACAATGGCTTGTACGTTTTGGAAGAATTGCAGAACGAGACGCCAAAGATTGTTCGTTATGGTATTGCGGAGGGAATGGTGGATCTGGAGACCAATGCCAACTCCAGTTTTTTTGATTCCAGAGGAAGATTTTGGTTCGGAACCGCATCAGGATTGGTCTGTTTCAGACCGGAATATATTCAAACCACCACTACCGTTCCTAACTTGATCCTAAAAAGGGTCTTGTTGAATTATCAGTTAACGGACTTGAGCAATTACTCAAAAAAGATCGATCAATACGGCACGCCGGAAAATCTTGTTTTACCGTACTCAAAGAACAATGTTTCTTTTGAACTGGATGGTATTGCCCTGAGTAATTACTCAGGAATGAGATTCCAGTACATGTTGGAGGGCTTGGAAATGACATGGTCACCATTGAGTTCCAATACGAGCATTTCATATACTGCCTTACCCTTTGGAGATTATGTGTTTCTTGCCAAATGTGTAGATGCAAAAGGCTTAGAATCACAAATAGTTAGAATTCCATTTTCAGTAAGACCACCGTTTTACTTGACATGGTGGTTTATTTCACTCATAATCATTTTGGGAATAGCGTTGGTGTTTGCTGTATTTCGTTTGAGATTAAAGCGTGAACGAGAAGCGAATGAAAAGGAGAAGCTCGAATACAAATCCCGTTTGCTGGCATTGGAACAACGTTCACTCAACGCTAGTATGAACAGGCATTTTATTTTCAATTCACTGAATTCCATTCAGTATTTCATCAATACACAGGATCGATTGTCAGCGAATCGGTTCCTGACCAACTTTGCAAAACTCATCCGAAAGAATCTTGATTCTTCTGAAGAAGGTAATATGGTTACTCTTGAGCAAGAGCTCGAGCGCTTGGACCTTTATTTGTCATTGGAATCCATGCGTTTTAAGGACAGGTTCGATTATACAATACATTGTGAATATGGCATAGAAAAGGAGAATATTGTGATTCCAGCCATGATCCTTCAGCCTTTCGTAGAGAATAGTATTATTCACGGAATTCTTCCGAATGAGGAGGTTAAAGGAAAGATAGATGTACTCATTGAACAAAATAAAAATGAGTTGGTTATCGAGATCACTGACAACGGAATAGGCATCGAAAACAGCAGGAAGAACAAATCTGAATTCGATGGGGATCATCGCTCCCAAGGCATGGAGATTACGCATAAAAGAATCGAGATCCTCAACAGATTATCGAATCGAAAATTTGAGATCATTGGTCCCGTTCAGATCGAAGATGAATACCGTTTAGTCAAAGGAACGAGGGTTACACTAAAAATGAGCCTCGATTATTTGGAAGAATGATTTAAATGTCATAAGTTTGTTACTGAAAGAGATACGAATATGAAGAGATTTGTATATATAGCGTTGGTTTTTGCGGGGATGTTGGTTGTATCTTGTGCTAAAGAACAAATACATCCTGTTGTTGATGATGAACAGGAAGTTCCTGTTTGGAGAGGTGCTGGTTCTACAACGTCCACAGATGATACAACATCTCCTGGTGGTGGTTCAATTACTGATCCTAACAACGATAAGGACGAAAACTCAAGAAGAAGAAATTAATCTTGACTTATATAATATTAAAGGGGCTTTTGGCCCCTTTTTTCGTTTTCAACTTATCCAAAGACTCAATAAAACATACATTTCAAAATTTACTGTGTTAGAGTGAACAGATTGATTGTATATTCGTTTAACTACTACTTATAGTTAAATAAATATACATGTCTACCAAAGTCAAAGAAGCCTTGTTCGAACTCATTCAGTCGATGAGTAAATCAGAGAAGCGGTATTTCAAACTAATGGCTTCAAGACATACTATTGGTGAGGAGAATAACTACGTTGTATTGTTTGACTTCATTGATAAAATGAGTTCTTACGATGAAGATCTCATTGTTAAACAATTTGAAGGTGAGGCATTCCTCAACAGATTCTCGATAACCAAAAAAAGACTTTATGACCATGTGCTGCAATCATTGGATGCATTTCACTCGGCAAATTCTCTTGATGCACAGTTGCACATGCAGATACATTCAGCAGAGATCCTTTACAATAAGGCTCTCTATGATCAGTCCAGAAGATTGCTGAGAAGTGCTGAGAAAACAGCCCTAAAGAACGAGAAGTATCATTTTCTTCAGCAGATCAACAAATTGAACAAGAAGTTACTGGAGAATCAAGGCTATTCTGAGTCTTCGCAGGAATTAATTGATCAGATCGCTTTAAAGGATGAGGTCTATTCGAGACATATCAACGTTTCAAACAAGTTGTGGCAGATAAAAAGTAACCTTTTCAATCGTTTGCATACTAAGGGAGTTGCACGTGCGGATGAAGACAAGCAAGCCTATGAAAAATTGATATGCCAACTGGAAAGTCCGGGAGACGATGCCGGATTTGAGGAGCGTTATCTGTATCATCATACGCAGTCCGTGTACTACTTTGCAATACAAGATCATTTGAGCTGTGTTTTCTGGCTGAATAAGAACCTTTCGTTATTCGAGAATGATCCGGTGCAACTACGCTCTCAACTGACAACCTATTTGTCCATCTTAACAAATGCTATCTACACCAACGAAAGCATTGGGCAAAGAAATGAGGCGGGTCGCCTGTTGCAGGTACTGAGAAAACTACCGGAAGAGCATGCATCAGCTATCAGTGAAGATATGCAGGTGAAACTTTTTGCCAGTGCGAACAGTGTTGAATTAGGGGTTCACATGAAAAGAGGAGATTTGTTGCAAGCACTCAAAATGGTTCCAACAATCGAAAAGGGTTTGATAACTTATGATGGAAAAATCACCTCCATTCGACGTGCGTTTCTGTCTTTCAAGGTCGCGACCCTGTATCTGGGACTTTGTCAGTATTCTGAGGCGCTTAAGTGGGTTAATCGGATCTTTAATGATCCTGATCTCGATCCTTCAGAAGATCTGATGGCGTTCACCTATATCATTGATCTTCTGGTTCACCTCGAAATGCGTCACGAGAAGCTATTGCCGTATGCTCTAAAAAATACTCAACGCTTTCTAAGGTCAAGAAACAAGGTCTATGGATTTGAAAAGGCATTTCTGCAATTCATCTCCAAAAGGATAAAAACACAGGATAAATTCAGGGAAGCAGAGCTGTGGGATGAGCTGTTGAAAGACCTTAGATCATTAAACGGAGCTGGACTCGAAAAGGCTGCAATGGAATACTTCGACTTCATTTCATGGGCGGAATCCAAGGTGCACGATAAGTCCTTCGAGCAGTTGCTCAAAGAAAAATCAGGAAATCATCTTCAGAAAGCTTCCTGATCAGAATTGCTTCCAGCCTTGTGCCTTCAGGGTAACGGCAGAACCGTTCTTGTCAATGAAATAAATACCGTCGTTCGGGTGAGTCATATGACCAATAATGGTCATGTTGGGGTTGCCTTTGATCTTGTCGTAGTCCGCTTGTTTGACAGTAAAGAGAAGCTCATAATCTTCACCGCCATTCAAGGCACAAGTGACTGGATCAAGATTGAAATCGATCGCCGCCATCGATGTGGAACCGTCAATTGGGATCTTTTCGTCATACACAAAACAACCGGTATTGCTGTTCTTGCATAGGTGCATGATCTCCGATGACAATCCGTCAGAAATGTCGATCATCGAAGTAGGAACCACATCCAGCTCTTTCAGATATTTAACGACGTCTTGTCTGGCTTCCGGTTTGAGCTGACGCTGAATGATGTAGTCATGACCATCAAGGTCGGGCTGGATCTCAGGATTGGATTCAAAGACTTGCTTTTCTCTTTCCAGTACCTGAAGTCCCATATAGGCCCCGCCAAGATCTCCAGAAACCACCAACAGGTCATTTTCACGTGCGCCGGAGCGATAACTGATTCGACCCTTGTTGGCTCTGCCAATAGCGGTAATACTAATGATCAATCCGGAGAAGGAAGAGGTTGTGTCGCCTCCTACTAGGTCTATATTGTAATTCTTGCAAGCCGCATGTATTCCTTCGTAGAGCTCTTCAAGTGCCTCCAATGGAAAACGATTCGAAACCGCAATGGATACAGTAATCTGTTCAGCTATTGCGTTCATGGCGCAGATATCCGACACATTGACAGCTACCGCCTTGTATCCCAAATGCTTTAGTGGCATGTACATCAGATTGAAATGTACGCCTTCAACCAACATATCTGTCGAGACAAGTAAGGCCTCTTCCTCGGAAACACTGATCACCGCTGCATCATCCCCAACTCCGAACATGGTGCTGGGATGGGATGAAATGAAACCGGAAGTCAATTTGTCGATCAATCCAAACTCTCCTAATTCACTAAGCTCTGTGCGATTTTCACTCATTACGATACACTTAAAATGTGATTTCAAAAAAAAAGCGAGTAGATCACTTCCGCTCTCTTACTCGCTCTGTTGTTGACCCACTAGGGCTCGAACCTAGACTCTTCTGAACCAAAATCAGACGTGTTGCCAGTTACACCATGGGTCAGTTGCGGGTGCAAAGTTAAGTTTCAAAATTTAATTTCAAAGGATTTTTTTTAAAAAATGTTTCATGCGAAGTGGATATACACATTGTGCTGTTATTCATTTTGGCTTTTTTTCACTTTTTTAGACCTTAGCCCTGCACTTATATTTTTAAATTCGCATCTGTTATTGGCGGAAATACCACCAGAATAGTGTGCCTTGGCACAAAACCATTAATTAACAAAGATGAATTACAGACTTTGGAACCTTTCCCTTGGTTGGCTTTCGTTTCTGATCGCAACCGTTGTTTACTTCATAACGATCGAAGATACAGTTAGTCTTTGGGACTGTGGTGAATACATCACAGCAGCCTATAAACTTGAGGTAGGACACCCACCGGGTGCACCACTGTTCATGGTGCTGGGAAGATTGTTTTCCTTCTTCGCTGACCCTTCAGAGGTTGCGGTTTGGATCAACAGACTTTCTGCGATCTCAAGTTCCTTGACGATCTTATTCATGTTCTGGTCATTAACCCTTTTACTCAAGAAACTGGCTCTGAGAGACAAATCTGAGCTCAGCTGTGGTGACACAATTGCTATTTTCGGAAGTGCATTCGTTGGATCGATGGCTTATACGTTTTCAGATTCATTCTGGTTCTCAGCGGTGGAAGGTGAGGTTTACGCCATGTCTTCTTTGTTCACAGCGGTTATTTTCTGGGCTATTCTGAAATGGGATGAAGAGATGGGGCTTTCACAGAAAGGATTGCTTGATGCCGGTTTGGCTCCAAACAGATGGTTGTTACTGATCATGTTCCTTTTAGGACTGGCGATCGGGGTTCACCTTCTTGGTATCCTTGTTGTTCCGGCAATTGCGTATTTCATTTACTTTAGATATGGTAGCATTAATGAATTATTTTTTAGGTGGTTTGTAATTATTCTCTGGACTATTGTCACAATTTATTTCTTGTTTACGAAAGCAATACTGATTTTACCAGGAACACTTTTGTTTGGACTTTTCTATCTTTCTGTTTACTTTATTAAAAAGGGAAATAGAATTGCAGAATTCATCATTACTGGAGTCCTAGCCATATTCATCCTTGGGTTTATACAGGAAGGGGTTATTCCAGGGTCGATCTCGATGGCTTCAACTTTTGAGGTGATGTTCCGTAATTCACTTGGTTTACCATTCTTCTCAGGGACGATTTTCTTTTTCGGATTGTTGGTTCTTGGATGTATAGTATTGATCCGTTATGCAAGAAGGACGAGTAATGCTATTTTGTACAATGCAACGATGGGACTTATTCTCCTGTTGATAGGTTACGGTTCTTTTGCAGTGATCGTGATACGTTCAAATGCCAATCCTCCATTAGATGAAAATGACCCGGAAAACCTGGTTACTCTTCACTCTTATTTGAAGCGTGAACAATATGGTTCTTCACCTTTGCTTTACGGTCCATACTGGAATTCAGTAGAGGCAGACCCTTCTACCTATGGAGACAGATCACCATTCTATTTGCGCAGATTTGTTGTGACAAAAGGTGATAAAGACATTAAAGCGTTCAGAAATGAAGAAGATGCCAAGCGTTTTGCAAAGGAAAATGCCGCTTCTGTTGAAGAGAAGTATTTTGAATCAAATGCGTCTGACCGACTGAAAAGTGTTCCGAAATATGCTCAGAACACCTTCTTCCCAAGAATGTACTGGGGAGCGGAGCCACAAAGAGTTGCAGGATACGCGAAATGGTCGGGCTATGATCCTAATGATGGGACCATAACGGAAAGAGGTAAGGATGGAAAGCGACTTCCGACCTTCAAAGAGAACATCAGTTACTTTGTCAACTACCAGGTCAACTGGATGTACTGGAGATATTTCTTGTGGAATTTCGTGGGTCGACAAAACGATATCCAGGGTCATGGAGACAACATGAGAGGTAACTGGTTGTCAGGGATAGGCATGATCGATGAGGCAAGATTAGGGGCTCAGGGATCAGATGCGCCCTATTATACTTCGGAAAATCCTGCGTACAACAAGTTTTTCTTCCTTCCTTTTATTTTGGGAATTTTGGGATTGTTTTTCCATTTTTATCGAGCACCAAAAGATGCCTTTATATTATTGTTGGCATTTCTCTTTACAGGGGTAGCAATTGTGGTGTACTTGAATCAGAAGCCGATCGAACCTCGTGAAAGAGATTACGCTTTCGCAGCCTCGTTCTATTTCTTCGCCTTCTGGATCGGGATTGGTGTTTATGCCCTATATGAAGCGTATAATCGATTCGTTAAAAAGGATCTTATGCTGATGCTTGTCGGTTCAGGTGGTATTCTTTTACTTGCGTTAATTAGTGACATGGGCAGCGAAGTTTCGATGCCAAACACATTGTCATGGTTGTTTATTGCAATACTTGGCGTGGGATCAGTTGCACTTATGATGGGCTTGCGAAATGTCCTAAAAAGTGAATCCAACGGTGCCGTGGTGGCCACTTTACTTGGCTTGTTCATTCCTGTTATCATGGGAATGCAGGGTTGGGATGATCACGACAGAAGTTTAAAGACATCTGCCCGCGATCTTGCTCAAAACTACCTCGAATCATGTGCTAAGAATGGTATCATTTTTACAAACGGTGACAACGATACTTTCCCACTATGGTACATGCAGGAGGTTGAAGGGAAACGCACAGATGTCCGTGTTTGTAACCTTTCTCTGATGCAGACGGACTGGTATACTGAACAAATGATGATGAGAGCCTATGAATCTGATCCATTGCCGATCAAATTCCGTGAGGACCAGATCATGATGTATGCCGGTGGGACAGATCAGGTGCTGTTTGCCGGACTTTTTGAGTTGTTCTATCTAAATGCTTCCGATGATCTAATAAAGAACGTCATCGGAATGCGTGTCAAGCCAAATAAGGCTAAAGCCTCTGCAGCAGTAGAGCAATTCAACATTCAGATCGTTGATGTGATCGGAGGAATGAGTTCAACCCAATCAAGTGTTCTTGGACGTTTGGAGGAAATTAAGGCGGAATTGACAATGCCTGCCGGTGCCAATCTGGTTGATGCTATCTACAAGAAATACAGAAACGGTTTTGAAGTGTTGAGCGGTGTTCAAAGTGGGTTGGTTACTCTTCCGGAAGGTAAAGCACAACAGCTCCAACAACTCATGATGAACATGGAAGAAAGTTGGAACTTTACTGATCTTAAAGAAGCTATGGCATTCGTTCGTGACGATAAGAACATGGTTAATTTCGATCAGAATAGAAAGATCCGCGTCTTGCCAAGTTCTGGATTTGTTCTTGCTGTAAACAAGGAAAATGCTTTAAAGTCTGGAGTGATCTCTGCCTCAGAAAAAGACAAATGTCTGGATGAATTGCGATTTGACTTTACGGTTCGCGGAATAACAAGGGAGCAAGTGATGATGCTGGACATCATTGCTAACAATGACTGGAATCGAGGTATCTATTTCTCAAGTCCTGGTGGATCAGATGTGTCAATCGCCTTGTATACGAAAGGATATGTCAAGCAAAATGGTATGGCTTTCGAATTGAGTCCTTTGAACGATCTTCGAAGCAGGTATGCTGATGAAAAAATGTTCAACAATTTGATGAACGTTTACAGTTTTGGAGCAATGAACGATCCACGTGTTCTGACAGATTATTACACAAGGCGTCATACATCTCAGTACCGTTTGCATTTTGCATCCCTTGCAGATCATTACTTGGCGATGGCTTCACAGGAAGAATCATCTAAAGCGACCAAAGAAATGAATATCCGTATTTTAAAGGAGAACGGAAGAGCGGAGCAAGCTGCTGAATTGGAGAAATCCCTTGCAGGTACGGACGGACGTGTTAAAGATTACCGAAAGAAGGCGCTTCAACTGCTTAAGCGTTCCCTTGAGGTGATGCCGGCGGAATTGGTTATCGATTATGGAGAGCCTACTGGTTCAAGAGATAAATATCGTGCAACAGGGGTTGAAATGACCATGTATCAAGATGGTATTTTGCATGATTATGTTGCGATGTTGTACAGAGCAGGTGATAAGAATGCAGCTGAAGAATTAGGACAAGTTATCGCAGGTCAACTGGAAACGATCTTGAATTATTTCATCAAGAGTCCGGCTTATTTCGCTGCGAATCCTGAAAACAATGAGGATATCTTCTCAGCACTCGACAGTTACTTTAAATTACATGTTGCTGCCATCGATCCTGAAACGGGAAACAAGAACGGTAAATTTGCTGCGAGAACTCAAGGTAAGATTGATGAACTGTACAAGAAATCCTTCCCTGACCTTTTCAGAAAGATCGAAGAGATGGCTTCTAACAATGGGGAAAGCATCCGAAGAGGATCAAAAGCTGGACGTTATGCTTCGATGTTGTTCCAACTTCAGGATCACTTTGAAGCTATCGGTGCCCATTACGGATATTTGCCGGGAAGATCGAATGTTCAGGAACAAATGCCAGAAGGCAATGTGAATATGGAAGAATTCATGCGTCAGATGCAGGCAGCTGACTCAGTGATAGAGTGATCCGGATATGAGGTTATTCAAAGCCCCACGTATCTTAAGATGGTTGTTTCCATCAAGGACGTGGGGCTTTTCTGTTGATGATAATTCGGTTTTTCTCACTTTCGATGATGGTCCTCAGCCCCAGGTAACTCCATGGGTCCTGGATCTGCTTAAAGAACAAAGTGTTCAGGCAACATTCTTTTGCGTCGGAAATTGCGCGCGACAGCATCCAGACATCATGGAAAGGATCCGAGAAGAGGGACATAACATTGGAAACCATACAATGAACCATGAAAAGGGAGTACAAACACCTCTGAATGACTATTTGAGATCTGTGGAAGAGGCTTCTGCGCACATTTCAACCAAATTGTTTCGTCCACCATATGGCAGAATGACAAGGAGACAGGAGAGTGCCTTAATTAAAAGGGGATACCGTATCATTATGTGGACATGGTTATCCTACGACTTTGATCCGGAAGTGCAAGACGAAGTGATCTTGGATCGAATACAGAATATACGTCCGGGAGATATTTTAGTCTTTCATGACAACATTAAGACCTTTGATCGGCTTCAGCGTATCCTACCGGAAATTATTTTTCAGCTGAAAAGCAAAGGATTCCGCTTTTCTGCGGTCAGCTGATCATTTGCGCTTGTAGATCGGAACGGTTGAACAGGGTTCTCCGTACATGATACTCTTCACAACAGGCAGGAGATGATTAACGAGTTCTGTCATGGCATAGGCCGGATCGGATATATCCGAACACCCCTTAATGATAACCCTCCCATCCTGGTAAGGTGCTGTGTCTAGTTCAGCGATCTTTCTTCTGATCAATTCACGTTCTAACTGAGATCTAGTTCCAACAATATTGACTTCGGCATTGCTTAAATGGGTAGCAACCAGCATGAAGGCCCAAGTTGGAATAATGGCATCGGCAGAACAATAAATGCACACTGCTTTACCATCATAAATGCTCCAATCGTTGGAACTTACCCAGTTCCGAAAATCCTTTTCCTTTAGAACCAGACCCTGCCAAAGTTGTTCGACAAGATCTAATTCTATGATTTCTATTTCAGATTTAAAATCCGCCAGATCCATCTGGATCAAGCCACTTTCTTTGACTTTGTTTCTGATCTCTTCCATAAACTTCTTCTGACGTACAAATTTACCCTGAATAGTTGAACTCTGTTATCTTTGTCGAAAATCTATACAAATGCGGATTCTTTCTTTGCTATCGTTAATACTTATGCTAAGCGCATGTTCCGGTAAGGAAGACACTTTGACAGGTAAATGGAAACTGGTGGATATTGATTATTCAGAATTTTTCAAAAACGCACCGGAAGAAGTACGTGGTGTTATTGAGTCTAAAATGGCTGAGGAACTGGAGAGGATCAAGGATAAGACCTACTTTACATTTCATGAGGATAAAAAGCTTGAAATGCAGGCTCCGAACTATCTGGGTAAGGCGGTTGGTCAAAAAGGCAGCTGGCGTTTGAATCAGTCCATGGATTCTGTTTACTTCGATTTGGAGTATCCCGAAAGTTATAAGATCATTGAATTATCTTCCGAGAAGTTGATCCTTCGAACCGATGAAATGCCTGTTCGCATTTTGCATTTGGTTCCGGCTGAGTAAGACAGATTGACAGCACAATTTGATGGGCACGACCTTTGACACAGAGTTGTCGTGAAATCGAAGAACAAACCCCATACTATTTCAGGATCCTTGATCTTTCCAGTATTTGTCTTGCTGGTAATGTGGCTATTTTACTGGGCTGAGCATCTTTTTCGTTATCCTTTTCACGAGTTGGGAGTTTTACCAAGAGACATTGAAGGATTGAAAGGAATTCTATTGATGCCATTGATCCATTCGCCAAAAGAGATCGAACATATAGTGAATAATTCAATGCCTGCATTTGTGCTAACAGCGACACTATTCTATTTCTACAGAAGTATTGCCATGAAGGTCTTCATGTTCATCTGGCTGATGACAGGAGTTTTCCTGTGGATCTTTGCTGAGAACAAAGGAGCCTATCATATTGGTATGAGCGGGGTCATTTATGGACTTGTCGCTTTTTTATTTACTTCGGGTGTCTTAAGAAAATACTTGCCATTACAGGCAATTTCTCTTTTCGTTGTTTTTGTCTATGGAAGTATGATCTGGGGTATTTTTCCTATGAAACAACATGTTTCGTGGGAGGGTCATTTAATGGGGTTCGTTTCAGGGATCTTTCTGGCCTACTATTTCCGAAAAGAGGGTCCTCAACGTCCAAAGTACCAGTATGAGATCGAAAAGGAAATGGGAATTGAACCACCTGATCTGGAGGGAATGTGGCTAGAAAGACAAAGGCAAGCTCAATTGGTTGAAGAGGAGCGGGAAAGGAGAGCGAAGGGGCATTTTATTGTTTATCACCTTGTTCCTCATACCAGGAAGGAAGATAAACCTTCGGACGAAAAGCATCCTTGATGGTTCCCAGTCCATGAGAGATCTCCTTCCAGGAATCGGCTTCAAACGAAATAGCCATATAACCACATGTTTTAAGTTCGATGTAGTCGTCTGTCAGGTAAGAAGCCAGTTCGGATAATCCATCGTTGTGACCAATAATCAACAAATCTTTTTTGTGTTCCTGAGACCAGACCAGGTCAAGCAAACTTTCACGATCCGCTAGGTAAAGCTGATCCAGAAAATTTACCTTTTCTAATGAAGTAAAGGACGAAACGATCTCAAAAGTCTGTTTGGTTCGGGTAGAAGCTGAGCAAAGAACTACAGGGAATACTAAATCAGATTGCTGAAAAAAAGTCCCCATCATATTGGACTGAATGATGCCCTTCAGAAGTAAGGACCTGTCAATGTCCTTTCCGGATCGCGAGCGTAACTCCGTTTTCGCATGTCGAAGTAGGTGTAGGATCATAATTGCAGTTTAACCAACCCTTTGTTGACTTGGGACGTTCAAATTTACAACATGACCGTATAGTATACAAAAGTTACACTTTCTATACTGGAGTAAAAATCAAAAGAATAAAATTGTAAATTGCAGGGAAACGGTAAAATAAGAAACTTGCGTAAGACTATCCAGATCAGCACAGAGCTTCTCAAGGCATGTGTTCGGGATGACCGGAGAGCGATCCGTACGTTGTACGAACATTGCTTCAATGACTTCATGCCTGTTTGTTTCCGTTATCACAATAATGAAGAAGATGCACGTTCTTCTTTGAATCTTGGGTTCATGAAGATCCTGAAGGGACTAGAGTCGGTTGATGAAGAGCTGAATTTCCCTGCCTGGTCAAAAAGGATAATGGTGAACACGCTCATTGATGAGTACCGCAAGAAGAAAAATTATCAGTCCAAGGTGTCTACAAAGGAAACAGAGCGAGAGTTGGATGTTGATGCCTTGCCATCAGAGAATGAAGCTGAAGTGGCTTTTGGATATGATAACCTGATCAAACTGATCTCCCAATTGCCGGAGATCAGTGGGAAAGTATTTAATCTTTATGTGATCGATGGTTACAACCATAAAGAAATAGGGGAGATGCTTGGTATTTCGGAAGGGACATCAAAGTGGCATTTGTCAACTGCTCGAAAGACACTGAGAGAAAAATTGGAAAAAATAGAAACACACCATACAAGAATGGTTATATGAATTGGCGAGATGAAGATATAGATGGATTGTTCCAGGGTGCAGATGAAAGCGCAAAATTCACTTTTGACGAAGCATTCTTTGCGGACATTGAGGAACAATTGCCTGTTAGGCGTAAACGGTTGTTTTGGCCATGGTTGTCGGCTTCATTTTTGGTGGTATCCGGTTTGTCGCTGTTATTCATCTATTGGGGTAATGAAGGTGAAAGAACCGTAGACTCTTTTAAGGAGAGATTCTCAAGTCCAATTCTTTCAGAGATAAGAAATACCGAAAAAGAAAATGTTGTTGAAGGGACAGGTAAAGAGAGTCTAAAAAATGATCATGAAAGTCAAACTGAAATGCATCATTCTCCAGTAAAAGTTAATTATGAGCTTTTAGGAGATATCGAAACTGATTTTCAAACCGAAGAGACTACATCAAATATTCAGCAGACTGCAAATGGTGAAGCGGATATGGCTAATAAAGTTGTCAGCACACAGGAGATCATTGAGACTTCCGGACTTCCTCTTCATCCTTTGGAAAAAGTTGGCCATGAAATGATTTTAGTTGGAATCTCTGCACTGAAGGAGATGCCTAAAGTTGATCAAAATGTATTCTTTACTCTTGGAGCAGGTATGGGACAGTCATTTATCTCTTCAACCGAGAATGGAAGTTCGTTCACACAATCATTAAGCGCGACAATAGGATATGAACGTTTCATTGGTAAAAACACTTCCATTTATGGATCACTTGGATTCAGCCAACACATGTTCGACAATTTGTACATCAAGGAAAGATCTGTTGTTTATGGTTTTTCTTCCAATACTATTGATAACCAATACAACTTCAGGTCATTGTCTAATATGGATTTGAACATTGGTGTGAATTACCGCTTGAAACGTCATCAACTTGGCATGAGTCTAAATATTTCAAAACCCCTTTTCGCTGGACTTTCATACAGTGAATTGATCGATGGGGAAACGGGTATCGAAGGAAACGGCATTACTGATTGCTCATTCTTTAATAGCGTTTTCATCGAGCCGGGAGCGAGCTATTTTTACTCACTTACTCCTGGTCTGCAACTGGGGGCATCATTGAATATTAATCTGAGTGATCCAGTTCTCTCCGAGAGAATAATAGGGGGACGAACAAATTCACCACTCCGTGGGCAGGTCATTTTAAAACACAACATCCATCTTAAGAAGCGATGAATGCACAAGGCATGACATATTATATTGGGTTGATATTGACGATCTTTTTGTTGTTCTCCTGCAAAAAACACGAGATCAAGGATCCTGTAACAAGTACTCCTGTATTTACCGCAAATGGTGAATTTGATGGGGAATCTTTTGTGCTTGAGGCCGGAAATAATAATGTGGTTATGACAACGACAACCAAGATCATCAATGGAGTGGAGCATTATTCCGGTAAGCTCGGAACAGATGATTTTTTCGTCGAAATGGGTGTGTTTCGCGGAAATATCGATACGGAACAAGATATAAGTCCGGAGACCCTTGAACAAATGTTAACCTTTGCACAGCAAGGTACTCAGCCATTGTTGGTGCTGTCAAAGGATCAATTTCCTAATTCAGCTTTGATCGACAAGGTAGACTGGTATGTTGATGGTGATTTTAAGGGAGCCAACACGTGTGAGATAATGGAACCTGGCAAGTATGAAGTTTGCGCAAATGTCTTTTTCACGGGAGGCAAAGCTGTTTCATCTTGCAACGAGATGATCGTTGGTTATGAAACCCATGGAAATTTTACGTTGCATTCTTTCCTCAGTCAGTCCGGACATTTGAAAGTATGGGTTGATGAAACGACAGAATCAGTTGAGTCTGTATCCTGGAAATTGAATGGGGAGAGTTTGTCTGATGATGAGCTCTTACTTGAACGTTTTGTTGATGCCTCTTTACAGCGCATTGAAGCAGAAGTTAGATTCACGAATGGTGTGACACGGAAAAAGATGATCGTAATGGACGGTACTTTTGCTGGGAAAGTTGTTTATGACTTCAGTGTGCACGAATCAGAACTGAATTACCCTGCTCAATGGGATTTTAATGTAATCCTCAATATAAAGAAAGATGGAGAGGTCTATTCTACATTAAACACCTCCAACGAACAAGGTTCCATAACGATTTCAGATATTACCTACTATGGAAAGAACGCTTTGGGTAAGCACGTGTACAAATGCACAGCAAGTGTCAATGCATTCGTTAAGAGCATTTCAGGTGGAAATCCTTTGCCGGTGAACTTCAATACTGTATTCGGTATTGAGATAAATTAATTCCGTACTTACAGAATTCAATTACCTTTATCCTATATTTCTACTATGAAGATCTTTTCAACGCTAATCGTTCTGTTTGTTTTTGGTGCTGTTTCCGGACAGATCGTAATTACAAGACCGGATTTTGGGGATACTGACGACACTGTCAGATTCAGTCAGGCAGCAGACCTGATGGTTGATTTTGCTACTACCGGTGCAAATCAAACATGGGACTTTTCAAACCTTGTTGCTGCAGATCAATACTTGAAGCATTTTACACCGATCTCTGAGGCAGGACCATTGGCAAGTGTGTCTTTTGGTCAGTTTGCACCGGCGCAGTACAAAGGCAATTACTTTACTGAGGCGAATCAAATTCCGCTTGATCAACTGGGAGGAGTATTGCCGATAAGTATTTCAGGTATCTATCAGGTAACACGTTTGACCGATAATTTCGTTCGTACAGTTGGATCGATCATCTCTGTAAATTCAAATGATATTCCGGTTCAGGCGGATACAATTGAGGTCAGATATGCTTTACCACTTGAATTTGGTGATGTATACTCAGGAAGAGGGTATTCCTATTTGGATATGAATCCAATTGTTAATGCGAAATGGATACAGTATCGTCAGCGAAATTCCGTCGTGGATGGCTGGGGAACGTTATCTCTGCCATTTGGCACTTTCAATACTCTCCGGGTTGTTCATGAGATCGAAGAGATCGATTCGTTCTACGTGGATGTATCAGGTTTTGCATTCTGGCTCCCACTGGATCTGCCTCTGACACGTGAGTATGAGTGGTGGACGAATGGGAAAAAGGATCCATTATTGAAGATCACAACTGTTGATCTTGGATTTGGAGAGACAGTAACAGCGGTTGATTATCAGGATATTTACCTAGGCTTCGACGCAGGCATAGCGGATCTTGAGATCAATGCAAAAGTGTTCCCTAATCCTTCTTCGGGAATTTATTCAGTATCTGCAGACATTCCTGTTGATGGGTATGCTCTTTATTCCAATGACGGAAGACTCCTCGATGAGAAAAAATTCGGAGTTACTGGTATTTTCACGCTGGATCTCTCGGACCGTTCAAGTGGGGTTTATTTACTGGAGCTTCGCTCTGAGAAGAGCTCGAGTAGGATATGCCTTGTAAAGCAGTGATTTAAAGCGTAACTTTGTCCAAAGGCAAATCGGTCTATCGCTGTTCATCTTCGGATGGAGAGAGGAAAGTCCGGGCAGCGCAGAGTACCGTACTTCCTAACGGGAAGGTCCTCATTGAGTGATCGGTGGGGAACAGAAAGTGCCGCAGAAAGGAAAACTACCCAGACAAGCTATGCTTCGTCCGGGAAAAGGTGAAAAGGTGAGGTAAGAGCTCACCGTGCTCATGGTGACATGGGTTGCAAGGTAAACCTTACGGGCTGAAAGACCAAATATACCGGGGAATGCTTGCCTCGTGCAGGCGGAAAGGGTGACTCGCCCGATCCCGGAGGGTAGGTTGATGGACGCTGATGGTGACGTCAGTGCTAGATAAATGATAGACGCTTTGATAATTCGAAGTACAGAACCCGGCTTACAGATTTGCCTTTTTATTTTTTCTTTACCCGTCGAAGCATTTTTTCTGACTCCCGCTTCATTTCACAAAGTCTGTTCATCGGAGCAGGATAATATTTGAATCGTACGTTTTGATAGGTAAACGATCTTTCCATCTCTGAAGTGATCGGAAAAGTGTTCCACCAGCTGTTGATCCGTTGGTTAATGTCCGATCGAGTTATGTAGCGAAGAAATTCCACTGCATTAGTATAATTGCCCGCCTGTTTAATGATCCCTGCTGCTCGAAGTTCATAGAATGTTCCACCTTCTGTTTGGTTTGGGAAGATCAACCTTGTTTTTCTGTAAGCTGACCTGAACAAACTGCTGTCTGAATAATATTCGGAGTACTTTGTAAATAGTGGTGGAACGTAAATAGAACTGTCGCTCACTTTCCTGAAATTAACCTGTTTATTAAAGACACTTTTCAGCCATGTACTTTTTACAGAATCTTCATCCTTATTCATCTTATGCAATAAGCCGGTATAAAATGCTTTCCAGTCATCATCTGTTTTAAGGTTGCTCATCCATTCGCCTGATCGGCCAAGGTCACGATAGTTCCGTATACGCTTAAGTGAATTTTGACTTCCCGATAGAATGATATACGGATCGATCGCTATTCCAAACCAACGTGAGTTGCCGTCACGATAACGCGCCGGAATATCTGGTCTGTAAGCTGCATCGTAGATGTATTGAAGATAACCCAGTTGGTCAACAGTACACATGTCCAATGCCGATCGAAGAACTACCATGTCGATACCACTGCCATAACCTGTTGAGTTCAATCTTTTGACCAAGGAGTCAGCGCTCATATGGATGATTCGAACTCGTACTCCACTTTCCGAATTGAACTCTTTGAATAATGATTCATCTTTTTTGTTCAGGAAATCTGAAGCAATGACCAGTTCTTGCTGACTCTGTTCTTTTGCAGAATCAAGTTCGCAACCTGGAAGTATAAGAACAGCCAGGAACAAAGCGAATATAAGATTTTGCGAGAAGTTGAACATCTGACAAATATATCCAGAATCAAGCTTTTCTGGCTTGAAGGCGTTGAATTAATTAACTTTGTAGAAAATTGTAAAGTGTCAGGTACGAACAAACGAAAGGAAGCCAAGATCAACGCGTTGATCAGCGATCTGGTCTCAGGTAATGAATTGAAGATCTCAACTGCTTTAAAGGCATTGCAATCTAATGGAGATGCGAGTATTTTACCTCGCATGGTTGAAGTATTGCGAAGTACTGATTCCGAGAAGATTCATGCTGAAATTTGTGAGTTTCTCAATGATCTTAAAGACACGAGTGCTATCCCTGTTATCATCGACCTACTTCGGGAGGAGAATGATCCTGAGATGAGAAAGATCCTTTTGACTTCTATCTGGAGCAGTAAATTGGATTATAGTTCCTATCTCGCTGACTTTGTCGCGATAGCGGCCGAAGGGGATTTCATGGAGGCGATCGAGTGTATCACAGTTATTGAAAACCTCGATGGACCTTTCGAAGAAAGACATATTCTGGAATCTCAATTGCATTTAAAGGATTATCTGGAGGACAGTGCGCCAAAAGATCCTCAAAAAGCTCAGATCATGAGTGAAATTGCCATTCTGATCAAAGAAATGAATGAATACGAAGATGACGGGATTGCTTACTTCAATGAGTAAATAACCAAAAAAAATCACTCCTCGAAGTGATTTTTATGGTTTATAAAAGTTCATACTTTAGATGTCCCACCCAAAACGTGACTTTAGAATTTCTCTGGTTTTATCCTGAAATGCCTCCTGTTCAATGTGGTTGAGCACGTCGCCAACAAAAGCTGAAACCATTAGGTTTCGTGCCGATCTTTCTGACAAACCTCTTGCACGAAGGTAAAATACAGCTTCTTCATCCAATTGACCTGTTGTTGATCCATGCGAACATTTAACGTCATCAGCATAGATCTCCAGTTCAGGTTTAGAATTGATCGTAGCGGAATCACTTAACAATACGTTCCCGTTCGACTGGAAGGCATTGATCTTCTGGGAGTCTTTTCGAACAAAAACTTTTCCGTTAAAAACACCGGTTGATTTGTCGTCCATTACCCCTTTGTATAACTCATTAGAGTTACAATGTGGCGCTTTATGGTCAATTACAGTGTGATTGTCAACATGCTGATTGTTCTTAAGGATGTATGCACCATATAGATTGGTCGTGCAATTCACTCCGTTCACCTCAGCGTTGATGTTGTTTCGTACCCATGAACCATCCAGGGTAAGTGTGTTGATATGGAAAAAAGAGTCTTTATCCTGTTCGATCTGTTCAGTAACAACAGCAAAATTCCCTTCTTGCTCGTACTGCAGTTTGTTGATAGTCAAATGAGCATTGACACCCACGTAACATTCTGTAACTGCATTGGTAAGACAGTTTTCCGCATCATGGGATACGTAAACCTGATTGATCTCTGCTTTACTGAAAGCTCCGGAGACGATGAGGTTACGTACATGAGCCACTTGATCTTCACCACTTTGGACATGAATGATTTCAATGGTTTCCTCAATAAAAGCATTGTTTTCGATCTGAATGTACACCCCCTCTGATGCATAAAGCGTGTTCAAAGAATTGTAAATGTTATTGTCCAATTCGAGATTTTTGCCGCAAAGGGAAAGTTCTTCTCTGGTGCAGTCGGACAGAAGTTTCACGGTAAGCCCTTTGGGAAGGTCTGAAGAAAAGCCGGAATGTAATTTGCCATTCTGTAAAACGATCCTGATCGCATTTTGGGCTATATGGAAAGACTCGCTCGAAGCCACTTTATCCGCGGCAATTACAGCAGGTCTTATGGCCGCGATCTTACCAACGCGGGTGTATTTCCATGCTTCCTGACGGGTGCTTGGAAAATCAATTCTTTCAAGGACATTTTCAGCCTTACGGATCTTTTCTTCCGACAGAGCCAGGTTAGTTTGACTTAGATCTGCTCTGAAGTTATTTATCTTCGATTCCTGAAGTGTTGCATCCATATTTTATCCTTATTTAACCTCAACTTCAGCTTTGATCCAGTCGTAACCCTTCTCTTCGAGTTCCAGTGCAAGTTCTTTAGGACCGGTTTTAACGATTCGACCATCATATAGAACATGAACGAAGTCAGGAACGATATAATCAAGCAAACGCTGGTAGTGAGTGATCACGATCGTAGCGTTTTTAGGAGATTTCAGTTTGTTTACCCCTCTCGCAACGATTCGCAGTGCATCGATATCCAAACCGGAATCCGTTTCGTCAAGAATGGAAAGTTTCGGCTCCAACATTGCCATTTGGAAGATCTCGTTACGTTTCTTCTCTCCACCGGAGAAACCTTCATTCACAGATCGTGAAGCCAGTTTGGCATCCAGTTCAACTATTGCGGATTTCTCTCGAACCAATGCCATGAAATCTTTTGCTGTGATAGCCTCTTCGCCACGATATTCTCGGATCTCATTCAATGCAGTGCGCAAGAAATTGATATTGGAAACTCCCGGTATCTCAACCGGATATTGGAAGGCAAGGAACAAACCTTCTCTTGCTCTGTCTTCAGTTGAGAGTTCTAAAAGGTCTTGTCCGTCGAAATCAACTGAACCGTCGGTGATCTCATATTCTTCTCTTCCGGCCAAAACAGAGGCTAAGGTACTTTTACCCGCACCATTAGGTCCCATGATCGCATGTACTTCACCGGCCTTCACTTCAAGGTTCAAACCTTTCAAGATCTCTTTTCCATCAATGGATGCGTGTAAATTCTTTATAGTAATCATATCCTTAATTGTAAATTGTCAATTGTTCATTGTAAATGTCAAAGCCTTACCCTACGGAGCCTTCTAAAGAGATCGCCAGCAATTTCTGAGCTTCAACAGCAAACTCCATCGGAAGCTGATTCAATACCTCTTTGCAATATCCGTTTACGATAAGACTTATCGCTTTTTCCTCACTTATACCTCTTTGCAAACAATAAAAGATCTGGTCTTCTCCGATTTTAGAAGTAGTGGCTTCGTGTTCGATCTTAGCAGTACTGTTCTTGCATTCGATATATGGGAAAGTATGGGCTCCGCATTCGTCGGTCATCAACAAAGAGTCACATTGAGAAAAGTTCCTTGCATTTTCGGCACTCTTATGGATCTGCACAAGTCCACGGTAGGAATTTTGAGATTTCCCCGCAGAAATACCTTTTGATATGATGGTGCTTTTGGTGTTTTTACCGAGGTGAACCATTTTTGTCCCCGTATCCGCTTGTTGGAAATTGTTTGTTACGGCAACCGAGTAGAATTCACCAACCGAATTATCACCTTTCAGGATACACGAAGGATATTTCCATGTCACAGCTGATCCTGTTTCGACCTGCGTCCAAGAGATCTTGGAATTTCTTTCACAGATCCCTCGCTTGGTTACAAAGTTGAAAACACCACCTTTTCCGTCCTTATCGCCCGGATACCAGTTTTGTACAGTAGAGTACTTGATCTCGGCATCATTCAATGCAATGAGTTCAACGACTGCAGCATGTAGCTGGTTCTCGTCCCGTTGAGGAGCCGTACAGCCCTCAAGGTAAGAAACGTATGAACCTTCGTCAGCAACGACAAGCGTTCGTTCGAACTGACCCGTACCACCTTCGTTGATGCGGAAGTAGGTCGACAATTCCATTGGGCAGCGAATGCCTTTAGGAATGTAACAGAAAGAACCATCTGTGAAAACGGCTGAATTTAATGCTGCATAGAAATTATCTGTCATAGGCACTACGGTACCCATGTATTTTCTTACGAGTTCAGGGTGTTCCTGAACAGCATCAGAGAAAGAGCAGAAGATGATTCCTAATTCGCTCAATTTTTCTTTGAAGGATGTTGCAACAGAAACTGAGTCCATAACGAAATCTACGGCAACTCCTGTTAGTCGTTGCTGTTCTTCCATGGAGATCCCCAGTTTTTTCATCGTTTCCTTCAACTCAGGCTCAACGTCATCCCAGCTTTCGTACTTTTTCTTTTGCTTAGGAGCCGAATAATAGGTGATATCCTGAAAATCCGGTTTCTCGTAATGTACATGAGCCCATTCAGGTTCTGTCATTTCTTTCCATACCTTGAAAGCCTTAAGTCTGTATTCCAATAACCAATCCGGTTCATTCTTCTTTGCAGAGATGAATCGAATGATATCCTCGTTCAGGCCCTTTGGAGCTTTATCAGATTCGATGTTGGTAACAAAACCAAATTCATATTCCTTGTTTTCAAGGTCTTTGGCCAGTTCCTCTTCGGTATATGCCATATTTTTTTTGTTATCGCTCATTAGACTGAAAATGATTCACCACAACCGCAAGTTCGATCTGCATTAGGATTAACAAATACAAATCCCTTTCCGTTCAAACCTCCACTGAAATCCAGTGTTGTGCCGATCAGATACAAAAAGCTTTTTTTATCTACAACGACCTTAATTCCGTTGTCGTCAAAGGATTTGTCATCCTCCTTCATTTCATTGTCAAAGGTTAGTTGATACATAAGTCCGGAACAACCGCCGCCTTGGACACCAACTCTAATAAAGAAACCTTCTTTCCCTTCGTCTTCCATTAACCTCAAAGCCTGTTTCTTGGCTGTGTCTGTTACTGTGATCATGACAATTCCTTTATTTAGATTAATTATAAATAAACATGTTTGACGAGGCAAAAATACCACTTTTATGGTATTGGTGCAAGGAAAAAACAAAATACATAAAGGAATGTTTTTTCTTGACGAACGGTAAACGGAAATACGATTTATATTTCTAAGTTCGTGCAACAAAAATTTGATCAATGGCGTCTTGCTAATAGTCAAATATAAATTACTACTACATGACTGAAAAGCTTAAATTAGTTTGCATTGCTGCGCTGCTGTTTTTTTCAGCGGATGTTAACGCTCAGTACAGAGAAGTTCAAGGTGCTGAACTAGAATCTTTAATTTACCAGAATCACAGGAATCAACTTCCGGGTTACGAGGGATTGTTCAATAAATTGATTTTTAAGGTTGAAGATTTCTCTTTATTGGATTCTTCATTTGAGAAGATAGAAACTTCAATTCAAAGCCACATGTCATGTGAGCTGATCAAGCTGGATAAAGAATCACAGGAATTCGTTGTCATATACGACAAGAAGAAAGCCCTTACTGATGACTTCTTAAAAATGCTAAAAGGTTCTCTTGGTGAGTTCGGTGTGTTTTTGGTTAGCTATGAGGAGTTTACCTTGATTAGGGCCAATAATTGAGTTTTTCAATACTACTTTCAATACTACTATTCATGAAAAAACTTAAAAGCAAAAGCCTCTTTTTGCATATTTTATCGATCATTTTTGTTTCTATTTCATCTGTTTCTGATGTTTTAGCGCAGCCTGCTAATGACGATCCGTGTAATGCAACCCCTCTGACTGTTGGTACTTCCTGCACTTTTGTGTCGGCGACTAATGTAGGGGCTACCAATACGGCAGGAGTCCCTGCACCGGGATGCGCCAGTTATTCCGGTCAAGATGTGTGGTTCAGTGTTTTCGTGCCTGCGAGTGGAACATTGAACATTGACTCCAATGTAGGTGGTATTACGGATGGTGGTATGGCTGCCTATACAGGGGCGTGTAACTCATTGACCCTGCTTTCTTGTAATGACGACGGTAGTGCAAATGGATTAATGCCGCTTCTTTATCTTACAGGATTAACACCCGGCAGCACGATTTTCATCCGTTTTTGGGATTATGGTGGGGGTACAGGTACATTCTCCATATGTGCATCTTCTCCTGAACCGGCACCGCCTTGTGGAGCAAGTCCGGCTGCCGGTAATACGTGTGCTACAGCAACACCAATTTGTAATTTAAACGGGTATTGTGGTAATACTTCGGCCTCATACACAGCTAATTCCTGGAGTCAATCTTGTGGATTTCTGGGATTGGATGATTGCGGTTTGACAGGAGAATTCTGCGGATCGATCGAAAACAATTCATTCCTTTCGTTCGTAGCCTCAGCTACTACGATCTCATTCGATGTTTGGGTCAACAGCTCAACTTTGGGTTACGGAATCCAGATCTTTATTTTTAGTTCATCAGGAGCGTGTAGTGGAACAGTTACACAATATGGACCTTGTTATAATCCAGGTGTTGTTCAACCCGGTCCCGTAAACATAACGGCAGGAGGGTTGACTGTAGGCAATACTTATTACATCATGATTGATGGTAATGCAGGTGATGTTTGTAGTTACACGATCGGTGCGAACTCTGGTATATCAATACCTGTTCAAATCAATCCTTCAGCAGCGACCTTATGTCCGGGTGAAACTATTAACCTTTCAGCTTCGGGGGGGAACGGTACATACACTTGGAATGCTACACCTCAGTTGAACACTACAATAGGAGCGAATGTGACAGCAACTCCACCGGGACCAGGGACTTATACATATACGGTGAACTCTGCTACAGGTAATCCGCTTTGTCCTTCTTCAACTTCAGCTACAGCAACGATCACTGTCGATAACTGTGGATGTACAGTCAACGCAACAAACAGTGGTGATGTTTGTCCAGGTGGATCCGTGAACCTGTTTGCTTCTGATGTTGCGGGTGCAACTTATTCCTGGACCAGTTCTTTTGGTTTTTCTTCAACCAGCCAGAATCCAACCGCTGTATTGATGCCAACCACACCAGGGACGTATGATATAACCGTTACAGCGACACTAAATGGGGTTCCTTGTACTTCGACAACAACTGTCACGGTCAATCCTCTTCCTACGGTTGGTGCAGGTTCAGATCAAACTGTTTGTGAAGGAGCATCAGTTACACTTAATGGAACAGGTGCGAGTACTTACTCTTGGAGTGGGGGAGTAAGTAATGGGGTTTCTTTTGTTCCTGGTCTTGGGGTATATAACTACACTGTGACTGGAACCAGTGCTCAAGGGTGCATCAATACAGATGATGTTGCCATCACTGTTGTTGCTCAGGCCACGATCAATGCGGGTAGTGATCTCTCTGTTTGTGCCGGACAATCTGCTACATTAACCGCAAGTGGTGGAGTTTCTTATGTTTGGAACAATGGACTTGGTGCAGGCAATGGCTTTACCGTTTCACCCGGAGTTACCACTGTTTACACAGTTGTTGGTACCGATGCTAACGGATGCACAGGAACTGATGACGTGACTGTTACGGTGAACGCAGTGCCTGTTGTCAATGCCGGTTCAGACCAGACAGTGTGTGCAGGAACTTCTGTTACACTGACAGGTTCAGGTGCGTCGACTTATACATGGGATAATGGAGTGGTTGACAATACAGCATTCAATCCGACAACAACAATGACTTACACAGTCACAGGTACAACTGCGTCAGGATGTACTTCGACGGATCAGGTAACGGTGACCGTTAATGCGCTTCCAATTGTAAGTGCAGGACTTGATCAGGTTATTTGTATAGGAGAGTCAGTAACCCTGAGTGGTGCTGGGGCAAGTAGTTATTCCTGGTCAAACAGTGTGATAGATGGTGTATCTTTCGATCCTACAAGTACTAATAACTATACCGTTTCCGGTACGGATGCAAATGGTTGTATTGGGACGGATATTGTTCTTGTAACGGTTAATCCATTGCCGATCATCAATGGTGGAGCTGATGTTACGGTTTGTGAGGGAGATATGATCACATTGGCTGGTGCCGGTGGTGCGTCCTATGGATGGTCCGGTGGGGGGGTCGATGGGCAGGCGTTCACACCACCACTTGGTTCAGCGGTTTACACAGTGACCGGAACAGATGCGAATGGATGTGTAAATACGGATGATGTCACTGTCACGGTTCTAGTGCCTCCGTCAGCGAGTATTGATGCGGATTTTCAAACTGGTTACCCTGTACTTGATGTCGCCTTTACGAACTTCTCAACAGATGCAACTTCATTTGTTTGGTCCTTTGGGAATAATGAGATCGAACAAACAACAACCACGGATGGTCAGTTTATGTCTTATCCGGGTATTGGAACCTATATCGTTGTGCTAACTGCGACCAATGGTGTTTGTGCAGATACGGATACACTTCAAATTGTTGTGATTCCTTTCCCTGATCCGATCCTGGATATTCCGAATGTGTTTACACCAAACGGAGATGGTGTAAATGATCACTTTACAATTGATACTCAGTTTGCTGAGGATATGAATATTCTTATTTTCAATCGTTGGGGTAATCAGGTGGCTGAGATCAATGGTTTGACAGAAGAGTGGGATGGAAAGGTTGACGGGAAAGAAGCGACAGACGGGACTTATTTCTTCAAGTTCGTAGTGACGGGAATCAATGGGACCGAGCTAAGTGGACATGGGAATGTCACTCTGGTTCGCTAAACTAAAATCAAATGATTCAACGGGGGTCTGAGATCCCCGTTTTTATTTTGCTAAATTTGTTCTTATTTAGCAATTGTGCGCGTTTTTCAAGATTTCGAAGAGTTAAAACAGATACCCAATCCGGTGTTAACGATTGGTACGTTTGATGGAGTTCATATCGGACATCAAAAGATCATTGAACAACTTAATCATGAGGCTGATAAAATTGGAGGAGAGTCTGTTCTTTTTACTTTTTATCCTCATCCGAGAATGGTGCTGTTTCCGGATAGCCATGGTCTGAAACTGATCCAAACTCAATCGGAAAAAGTGGATAAATTGAGACGTATGGGTTTGAAGAATGTGATTGTTGTTCCCTTTACTAAGGAATTTTCTCGTCTCACTGCCATTGAATTCGTACGCGATTTATTGGTTAATCTAATTAACGTAAAGAAACTGGTCATTGGATACGATCACCAGTTTGGAAAGAACCGAGAGGGAACGCTTGAATTTTTAAAGGATGTTTCTGAGGTATACGGGTTTGAAGTGATTGAAATTCCTGCACAGGAAATTGATGAGGTGAATGTGAGTTCAACAAAGATTCGCAATGCGTTGCTGTCAGGGGATGTAGCAACAGCTAATTCCTTTCTTGGCGAACCCTTTGAATTGAATGGACTTGTAGTGAGTGGAGATCATATAGGTCGACAAATAGGCTTTCCCACCGCAAATCTTCAAATTGATAGTGAGATCAAGTTGATTCCGCTTAATGGCGTTTACGCTGTTGAAGTTGAAATTAACGAATCAACCATTTTCAAGGGCATGATGAATGTTGGAACACGACCAACAGTTTCAAGTTCAAGTGAACATAGAATTGAAATTCACCTTTTTGATTTTGATGGGGATCTATATGGAAAGTATATAACGGTCAGGCTTTTACATTATCTTCGTAAGGAAATGAGGTTTGAAGACCTCGAGTCATTAAAATCACAAATACGTGAGGATGAAACTCTTGTTCGCGGCTTCTTTCTGTCTCGTTCTTGTTAAACCTGTATTTTCACAAGAGAGGGATCTGCGTGTTTTTTCATGGGAGGAAGCCTTGTTGTCAAACCCTGATTCAGTGTTGTCCCTTGATCTTTCAAAGAGTAAATTAGATTCTCTTCCAGTAGAACTATTCTTTTTCAAAAACCTGCAGGAATTGGATATCAGCAAAAATAAATTAACAGAACTCCCTGAACAATTCATTGAGTTGGCCTCTTTAAGACGCCTCGATGCAGGAAAGAACCGCTTTACGATATTTCCCCTTGAGATAACCCAACTATATGTTCTTGAAGAGTTGATTCTCAATAGAAATGAATTTGACCGATTACCTGAAAGTATTGATGCCCTGTCTAGGCTAAAACTTTTGGATCTGTGGGATACACCAGTCAAATATTTCCCTTCATCAATGGATAAAATGAATAACCTTAAAAAAATAGATTTATCCGGGGTTAGATATAGTCCGACTTTTCAAAAAACATTAAAGGAGAGGTTAAGCCATGTAGAACTTGTACTTGATCCTCCTTGCGATTGCCTGGAGTGATTTTAATCGTACGGCACTGTGTTTTGTTCATTTGGTTTGTGAATAATTTACATTTTGACCCTTTGTATGTTAAAAACATTATATTTACACTGCCTAATTTTTTTTGCTATTATGAAACGAATTCTTGCTATTGGGGTATTTATCATTGTCTCAAATTTTGGGTCCGCCCAGATTTACAAGGAATATTCAACTTCAAATATTGAACGATCTACTCAGGAAGGCTGGACTTTCCCTATTATTGATAATTACAATGGAACCTATCAATTCATTGTAATTGAGAAGAAAGATTTCCTTTTAACAAGTGAAACCTTTGAATTGATTGAGAGATCAAGAAAATTGGATCAAGAGACAATCCTTGATTTAAGTCCTTACCTGAAGGTTTTAATTCCTTCGAAAAATTCCATAGAAAATTCAACTTTTGTTCCTTTTGAACAGGTTTTCATCCTAAACCAATAACCCTAACTTTTCTGTTATGATTTTAAAGTTTATTAAAAGAGCATTTCTTGTTCTTTTGGTTCTTGTGCCAGGAATATTATTGGCACAACCGGCAAACGATTTATGTACGGGTGCAGTTCCGCTTACTCTGGGAGGGCCTTGTGTAAACGGAACCAATGTGGGTGCTGCAGATAATGTAAACAATCCATCTTGTCATGGTGGAGCACCTAACAGCCATGAAGATGTTTGGTATTCTTTCGTTGCAACAGGTACTCAGTTCAATGCTACTTTGACCACAGGTACGATGGCAGGAGATATTGAATACGTGCTTATTTCCGGTACGTGTACTTCTTTATTTGAGGAGGATTGTGTTACTGGTGCAAGTCCATTGAGTGTTCAAACGAATGGATTGACAATAGGTACAACCTACTATGTTCTTATTTCTAATGGTGGTTCTAATGCTACCGGTACTTTTTCAATTTGCGACTACAACACCACAACTCCGGCATTAGGATGTGCCCAGACAAGTGATAATTGCAATGCCCCTGTATTTATGGCGGCAGGAAATGATGTGCCTGTTTGTGTGAATTCTTGTAACACCGGAAATGCACCGGGGCCTGATTTTTTGGGTAACAATTGTTATGATTTTCCGGATGCTACTGCTTGGTTTTCAGTAACTGCACCTGCCGGGTCTGCACAATTGGACATTGATATAACAAGTGGATTTATTACGAACCCATATTTTACAGTTTTCACCTCTACTAATTGTACGAATTTCACGATTATCGACTGTTATGATACAGGTGCGGCAGGAGCTGTATCCGGAACAGTAAATGTTACACCTGGAACAACCTACTTAATAGCGGTTTCTGATCTTAATGGAGCTGAGGGTGAATTCCAGATTTGCGCGAATTTTTTACCAGATGCAAGTTTGTGTAACGTGGATGATGAAATGAACGAGACGGCTTCATCTGATCCATCAACTCCAATTGGTGGACCCTATTCTCCAGGTGAAGTTGTTACCTTTTGTTACACAATTAACCAATACATGAAAGAGCAGTGTAACTGGTTACAGGGTATCATACCTACTTTTGGTGATTGTTGGGATCCTGCTTCATTCCTTGCTAGTGGTGCCCCAGCGGTAGTAACTGATCCGCTAGATCAGGCAGGTAACAATGCCGGAGTTTGGAGCTGGTGGCCGAATGGTACTGTTCAATACAATACGGGCCATCCACTAGCTGGTCAGAACTCAGGTGCTGGATGGTATTTTGTTTTAACAGCTCAAGGTAGCGACCCTGATCTGACTTTTGGTGACGGTGGTGCTAATGGACCTGCAGCCTGTGATCCAGACGGAAATGGATTTACCTGGACCGTTTGTTTTCAGTTGATTGCAGGACCAGTGTCCAATTGTACCAATGGAACAACAGACTGTGGAATTTCTGTGAATACAGTTGGAGACGGTGAAGTAGGTGCATGGGGAAACAATGGATGTAATGCTGATACTGATTTTGAATATAATGCAGGTTTTCAATGTTGTGTTGCTCCCGTGATTACCGCGGTTTCAGACCAAACGTTCTGCTCTGGAGGAACTGCAAGCACAACATTAACTTCTGATCAAGATCCAGGTGTTACCTATTCATGGACAGTAGTAGCAGGATCAAACATTTCCGGTGCAAGTGCAGGTACGGGGGCATCGATAAGCCAAGTTCTGACCAATTCCGGAACAACGGCTCAAACCGTGGTTTACACTATTACAGCGGACAATGGTAGTTGTACCAGTATTTCAACCTTTACCGTTACTGTTAACCCAATACCAACTGTCAACGATCCTGCTGATATCGTAGTATGTCCGGGTGCTGCTATTAACCCTGTTGATTTTGTTAGCACTCCTGCGGGAGCTACATTCAACTGGACGAATTCCAATACAGCAATTGGTCTCGCAGCTTCAGGTTCAGGACAAATTACTACCTACACTGCACCTGCTAACGCAACCGGAGCTGTTATTAGTGGGAATATAACAGTGACTCCAACTCTTAATGGTTGTGTTGGACCTACACAAGTGTTCACTATTTCTATCAACCCAACACCAACAGTAAATGACCCTGCTGATGTGCTTGTTTGTCCTGGCGCAACAATTGATCCTCAGGATTTTGTTAGTGTGCCTGCTGGTGCAACATTCAATTGGACCAATTCGAACACAGCAAATGGTCTTGCAGCTTCAGGATCCGGTCAGATCACACCATACACTGCTCCTGCTAATGCTACTGGAACTGTTGTTGCTGGTAACATTACAGTTACACCGGTCTTAAATGGTTGTTCAGGACCATCTCAGGTTTTTGCGATTGCCATCAATCCAACACCTACCGTTAATGATCCTGCTGACGTAATAGTTTGTCCTGGCGCAACTATTGATCCTCAAGACTTTGTTAGCGTTCCTGCAGGAGCAACTTTCAATTGGATAAATTCTAATACGGCAATTGGACTTGCAGCTTCTGGATCAGGGCAAATCACTCCATACACTGCCCCTGCAAACTTGACTGGTGCAGCTATTAGTGGCAACATAACGGTGACACCGATTTTGAACGGTTGTTCCGGTCCATCGCAAGTTTTTGTAATCACTGTAAATCCAACACCAACGGTTAATGATCCAGCGGATGTAGTGGTATGTTCGGGAGCAACTATCGACCCTCAGGATTTTGTCAGTGTTCCTCCTGGGGCAACATTCAACTGGACGAATTCAAACACAGCAATTGGATTATCGGCATCCGGATCCGGACAGATTACACCATATACTGCACCTGCAAATGCCACCGGAGCGATCATAAGTGGTAACATTACAGTTACTCCATCCATCAATGGTTGTGTCGGTCCAGCTCAGGTATTTGCGATCTCCATTAATCCAACACCAACGGTGAATGCTCCAGCAGACATCACAGTCTGTCCTGGTTCCACTATCGATCCTCAGGATTTTGTAAGTGTACCTGCAGGTGCCACGTTTAACTGGACGAATTCTAATACGGCGAACGGTTTAGCAGCTTCTGGATCAGGGCAGATTACTCCATACAACGCACCAGCTAATGCAACAGGATCGGTTGTTAGTGGAAATGTTACTGTTACTCCTGTGTTAAATGGTTGTTCCGGACCTTCTCAAGTTTTCGTTGTAGCGGTAAGTCCAACTCCAACAGTGAACAATCCTGGTAATCAAGTGCTTTGCGCTAACCAGCCAACTAGCACTGTAATTTTCTCAGGAAATAATGCCTCAACAACTTATAACTGGACTAACGATAACACGTCAATAGGACTAGCAGCAAGTGGATCTGGAACGATCAACTCCTTCAATGCCTTGAATGCGGGTGCTAGTGCACAAACGGCCACGATCACCGTAACTCCGGTTCTGAATGGTTGTGTTGGAACTCCAGAGGTCTTTACTATTACTGTGAATCCAATACCGGTTATTTCAACACTTGGAGATGATCCAAACACATGTAATGGAAACGATGGATTTATAGACGTTACTATTCCAACTAACGGTACTGTAAGCTGGACAGGAACATCATCAGGATCTTCGGCTGCTACCGCTCCGTTGTATAGCATTTCAAACCTGACAGCTGGATCCTATTCGGTTACATTTACTTCAGGTGCAGGTTGTGTTTCAGCTGTTTCATCAGTGACACTTAATAATCCCGGAGCTCCTATTATTAATTCTATTTCGGATTATGAATCGTGTGCAGTTGATTTTGTCGTGCCAAATCCTTTGACTGCAATTACTGGAACCAATTTAACTGGTAATCAAGCATTCTACAGTGCTCCGGGTGGTAATGCTGCGAATTTGATCCCACAGGGTACTGTATTCTCAGCTCCTACAAACACGATTATATATGCGTTTGACAACAACGGAGCATGTACGGCGGAAATCCAGTTCAGTGTAATTGTGAATACTCTTCCAACGGCTACCATAACACCTGATCCTGCAGTGCAATGTGAAGGCACAATTATTTCACTGAACGGAAACCCGGCTGGAGGAAGTGGAGTGTATTCACACTCATGGAGCGGAGATGTCTCAGTACTGAATGCCACAAGTATTGTTAATCCATCTACTCTCGCTTCGGCAGTTTTCGGGACATATAATTTGACTTACACAGTCACTGATGATCAGGGATGCGTAGGTTCAGATGTAATTTCCTTGACGATCAATCAGTTACCTGTACTTACTCTGAATAACCCGGCTACTGTTTGTTCACCGGCTTTAGTCAATATTTCAACACCAGCCGTTGCAAGCACGAATGTCGGTACAATAAGTTACTATACAGATGGTACGTTTACAACATTGGTTGCAGATCCAACATCTGTAGGTCCAGCCACATATTTCGTGGTTGCTGAAAATGCAGGATGTTCTGTCAATGGCACAGTTACGGTGACCGAGTTCGCATTACCGGTTATTACTTTAACCGGGGTGGATCCAAGTACATGTAACGGTTCAAATGGTACAATTGATGTAAACCTGATTTCAGGTCCAAGTTCTACAGGTACTTTGGTATGGACCGGAACATCTTCCGGTAATGATGCGTTAGCTAATCTTAGTTCTTCACCGAATATTGTTAGCTTGACTGCAGGTACCTATGATGTCACATTTACTGACAATAATGGTTGTATATCTAATACAGCGTCAGTTTCACTAAACAATCCAGGAGCGCCTGTCATCAACCCAATTAGTGATTATACATCGTGTGCGATAGATTTCGTTGTTCCTAATCCATTGACAGCGATCACAGGAACAAATCTTACTGGTAATCAGGCGTTCTACAGCGCTCCAGGAGGTAATCCGGCGAATTTATTGAATGCCGGAAACATATTTTCTGCACCAACGAATACGGTGATATATGCTTACGATGCAAATGGCACATGTTCGGCTGAAATTCAATTCAACGTCATCGTTAACGCCTTACCAACAGCGGCGATCTCACCTGACCCTGCTGCGCATTGTGAAGGGTCATCAATCGTTCTTAATGGAAATCCTGCAGGTGGCAGTGGTGTGTATTCTCACAACTGGACCGGTGATGTATCCATCTTGAACGCGACCAACACGGTTGATCCGGGAACGCTTACATCTGCAACGTTTGGTACTTACAACTTGACTTATACGGTTACAGATGATCAGGGATGTGTCGGATCAGATAACATTACTGTGACGATCAATCAGACTCCAACGTTAACGCTGAATAACCCTGCAGCAGTTTGTTCTCCAAATACGGTGGATATTACACCAACATCGGTTTCCAATACAAACGTAGGTAGCTTATTCTACTACTCAGATGCCGGTTTAACAACATTAGTATCCGATCCTACCGCGGTAGGTGCTGGGACGTATTATGTGGAGGCTGACAATTTAGGATGTACGTCTTCTGGTTCAGTTACGGTTACTGTTAACGCTCTTCCTTTAATCACAGGAGTTGGTTCTGGTCCAAGTGTTTGTAATGGAAACGATGGTTCGATTGATGTGAATTTAACATCTGGTCCGTTGACTACCGGGATATTGAATTGGACCGGTACATCATCTGGAAGTGATCCTTTAGCAGATTTAACAGCAGTTTCCAATATTTCAGGATTGACTGCCGGAAATTATGACGTAACATTCACAGATGGAAATGGTTGTGTATCCAATTTGATATCAATAGGTTTGATCAATCCTGGTGCGCCGATCCTAAACAACCCTGGTTCGCCAACTGTTTGTGATTCTTATGAACTACCGATAATTACCGGAACAGATCTTACAGGGGGACAATCTTATTGGACCGGATCTGGTGGTACAGGAACTCAATTGAGTGCAGGAGACCTCATTACAAATTCTCAAACGGTTTATATTTACGATATCAACGGTACTTGTTTTGATCAAGAGTTATTTAATGTTACGGTTAATTTAACACCTTCCATCACAACACCTATTGATCAAACAGCTTGTGAGTCTTATGATCTTCCTGCAATAACAGGTGCGAATATTTCTGCGTCTGCAGCATATTACAACAATTCACAAGCCAACAGCGGAACTGTAATTACGAGTCCAATTATAACAACACAGACCGTATGGATCTATGATGCCAACGGAACGTGTGAGGACGAAACATCTTTTGTAGTAACGATTAACCCGCTTCCTGCTGTAACCGCGGTAAATGGTGGCGCGACTTATTGTGCGGGTGATGCAATAGCTCCGGTTGCGGTTAGTGTAACTGGATCAGCTGATTGGATAGTGAATTATACTCTTGATGGAGTTGCTCAAACGGCTACCGGTTCAACAAGCCCTATATCATTAGGGAATAGTGCTGGTGTTTATATCGTGACTGGTATTGTTGATGCCAACTGTTCTAATACAGCCTCGGGAACACAGTCAATTGTGGTGAATGCGATCCCTTCAGCACCAACTGCCGGAACAGATTCCACATATTGCTCGACTTGGACACTTGTTCCAATGACTGCAAGTGGTAATGGAGGAACAATGACATGGTATTCAGATGCCGCGCTGACAGATGAAATCTCAAGTGGTAATTCTTTGGTTCCTTCTGAGAATTTAGGGATGACCACATACTATGTAACAGAGACTTTATTAGGTTGTGAAGGACCGGCTAGTGAAGTGATCATTACCATTAATCAGTGTGATATCACAGTTCCAACGGCATTCACCCCAGATGGTGACGGTGTGAATGAGAACTGGCAGATCCTTGATCTTGATCAGGCGTATCCTAATAATGTTGTCAAGATATTCAATCGATGGGGTAATCTACTCTATGAGCACGACTCCTCAGTTGATGGGCCTTACGATGCGGATCGTTGGGATGGAACATTTAATGGAGAATCTCTGCCGGTTGGTTCCTACTATTTTGTGATCGAATTCAATGACGAAGCAGAAGGTTCAATGACAGGAACTGTTTCTATTCTGAAAAAACAATAAGCACACTGAAAAAGAAGAAGATATGAAACGAATAATTTTAACAATAGGTATCGTTGCCGCATTTGGTCAAGTCGCAGCGCAGCAGATCCCCCAGTACAGCCAATATTTGCGGAACCAGTTCATGGTAAATCCTGCGGCTGCCGGAGTCTATGATTTTGTAGACATTACGATGAGTGGTCGCTGGCAATGGCTGGGTTTGGAAGATGCACCTCGTACTGCCTATCTATCTGGTACTACATTACTAACTAAAAAACCAAAGCCATATTACAATCCGGCTTTGAGAACCAGTAATGGCATAGTACGTAATCCTGAGATCAAAACCGGGAAATTGAAACATGCAGTTGGTGGTCAGTTGCTCGCTGATCAGTACGGGGCATTCAGAAGGATGAATGTTTCAGGTACCTATGCAATTCATTTACCGGTTTCAAAGAATTATAACTTATCCTTTGGTACACGAATAGGACTTTCCAATAATTCTTTTTTAAGTGACAAAGCACAGGTATTGAATGTCTTGGACCCTTCCCTGGGTTACAATGATGCAACATATGATCAGTTCTATGCCGGGTCAACGAATAAAATGATCCTTGATATCGGTGCAGGATTTTACCTGTACTCAAAGAATCTGTTCTTCGGGATCAGTGCAGATCATTTGTCAAAAGATTTCGTGGAATTTGGATCTGGCACGGCTAATTTCAATACCCAAATGCACCTCAATGCTACCGCAGGGTATAAATTCCCGATCAGTGAGAATTTGACCCTTATGCCGGCTGTTTTAGCAAAGGTTATGAGTCCTGCTCCACTGTCGATCGAGGGATCTATGCAGCTGGAGTTCAAAGAGTGGCTTTGGATGGGTGTATCTTATAGACATACAGACGCTGTTGTTGGTATGGTAGGGTTGAATATCAGCGATCGTTTCAAATTTGGTTATTCGTATGATTTCTCCTTATCCAGACTTCAGAAATATACCTCAGGAGGACATGAGATCGTTCTCGGTTTGATGCTGGGCAGATAATTTTTGATTTAACATTAAAAAATAAAACCACACTTCAGTATATGAAAAAGAAATACTGCCTGCTTGCTGTTCTTGCTTTTGTCGGCACGAATGTAAATGCTCAATTTTGGGGTATTACAACTCCAGAACGTTTAGGTGGTACGATTAATTCCTCAGCTGAGGAGAGTATGCCTGTTTTTTCCCGAGATAGTTCAATTCTGTATTTTACACGTACAGGTGATGCAACAAATACTGCAGGTGAAGCTGATCAGGATATTTGGTTCAGTAGACGAGAAACAAATGGTACTTATACCAACTGCGAACGTGTAAAAGGAGTAAATAACAAATTTAACAATGCCGTTTTTGGCCTAGGCAGAGATGGGAACACCTTGTATCTTCTGAATTCATATGAAGGAAAGAAGGATATGGAAAAAGGAATCGCCTCATCAAAGCAAAAAGGTAGTGGATGGGAAGCTCCGATTGCTATAGAGATACCAGGGCTAGACATCGAAGGCGATTTTTACGGTTTTCATGTCAATGAATCAGAGAATGTGATCATCCTTTCTTACAAAGGACCGAATAGCTTGGGAGAGGAAGATCTATATGTTAGTACCAAGAACGGAACGACATGGTCTGCTCCAGTACATATGGGAAATGTTCTGAACACGAAAGGATTCGAGATTTCTCCTTTTCTTAACAGGACACAGGATACACTTTTCTTTTCAAGTAATGGTCTGGGTGGACAAGGTGATGCTGATATTTTCTATTCTGTTAAGCAAGGTTCTTGGACTGACTGGTCAACGCCTGTGAATCTGGGATCCAAGATCAATTCTCCAAAGTTTGATGCATACTTTATTTACTCCGGGAATCACCTATACTGGTCTTCAAACCGTGAAAGTGAATTAAGTGACATTTACATGGCTATGATCGTAACACCTCCGCCAGTTTCGATCGCTTGTAAAGGTTCAAACATTACCACTAATGGTGGTTCGGATGGAAAGGTTGACGCTTCAGTTACAGGTGGTGTGGCGCCATTTACATACAGTTGGTCGAACAACATGAAATCGGAAGATATTTCAGGAGTTAAGATCGGAACCTATACTGTGACAGTAACTGACGCACTTGGTCAGACTGCAACTTGTTCAAGTACTTTGACGGAACCGCCTGCGCCAATTATTACCGATATTGCTCTTAAGCATTATTTTGTTTACAATGCTGATAAACTTTCAGTTACTGAGGGTAAGTTACAAGGGTTTGTTACAGAAGTTGAGAAGCAACTGAGCAGTGGAAGAGAGAGTGTTACGATTGCTATTTATTCTTCCGCATCAAACGTACCAACAAGAACATTTGGTTCAAATGATAAGCTTGCCCGTTCGCGAGCAATGCAAATGGAAAATGAATTGAAAACATATTTCGAATCCAAAGGATTATCTGCGAAGGTTAAGGTAAGAATTGCTGAGGCGAAAGTTCAAGGACCAAAGTACGAAGGAGATTTTGAAAGCACTGAGAAGTATCGCGAATACCAGTACATCGAGATTAAAACTGAAAAGTAATTGACTTGAATTCAAATATGAAGAGGCTGTCTCAAAAGCACCTAAATTTCGTTGTACTCGATTCAAAAATGCTCATTTACAAAAGTAAACTCCGCTTTTTTCATCTTCGAGAGCCTCATTTTGGCACTTTTTAGCTCAGCCTCGAACAAAAAACAAAGAGGGCTGTCCCTATTGAGACAGCCCCTTTTTTATTGTCCTAATGATTAGGCAAGAGAATTATTGCACGTTTTCATAAGGATACTCTGAGTGGATCGCTTTTGCAATTTCCAAAATCTGATGTTTAGTTGAATCTAATTGCCTTGACGGGACTGATCCTTGTAATGGCATAACTTGGAATGATCAATGCACTCAGGCAAACGACTAAAGTTCCCGCATTTAAAGCTATCCAAGCCCAAAGATCCAAATCAACCGGAACCTTGTCCAGATAATAGACTTCCGGATTCAATTTTAAAGGTTCAAGGTAATATTGAATTGCACACAGTGTAAGTCCCAATACATTTCCGATTATCATACCACGAAGGATCAAAAAACCTGCTTGAATAAGGAAAACCTTTCTGATCATCCAATTAGTTGCCCCCATTGCCTTCAGCATACCAATGAAGTTGGACCGAACAAGAATGAGTACCAGCAGGGCAGAACCCATATTAATGATCCCAATTAGGATCATGAGGGTCAAAATGATCAAGACATTCAGATCCAGAAAACCTAGCCAAACAAAAATATCACTCTCGTTTTCGATTATGCTTCTAACACTCAATGTTTCATTAGATGCCGTTGGAATGAATTCCAGTTGTTTCTTCAGCCTTTCATGGATTTCCGGTAATTCTTTCCATTCTTTGACATTTACTTCAAATCCTCCTATGAATGCTCCACTGCTACCTTTTCCATCCATCAACCGGAAATGCATCGTTTTTTGACTGGCAGCTATACTGAATGAATTGCCAGTATCATCCTTGTAGGTTTTGGTCAATATTCCGTTTTCATCGGTTTTGATATCACAGTAGGACATCCCGGTTCCAATAATGCTGATCTTTAGAAATGCTGTATCGGGAATACTTCCTGTTTCATCCTTTTCTCGGAGATCACTCCAGTAATCAGAGGCGATCAGTCGTATGGTGGTATCCTTGACAGGACAGAGTGTAAAACCGGAGAAACTTTCATATCCCTTTCCCCAATCATATCGGTAATTCCCATTTCCTCCCTGCACATCACCTTTTATGATCAACTGCCCATTATATAGGGTGTCTTCCACACGGATCCCCGCTTTAATACCCCAGTCATTGAATTGTTGAACGATTCGCAGATCACCAATAGCGAACTTACGATCGAATTCTTCCAATCCCGTTTTATAGATTCCTACCAGCTTAAAAACTCTCTTTACCGGTTGGTTCTTTACAAAGAAAGCTTTCACTTCCTCACCTGTTTTCAATCCCAGGTTTTTCGCTATGTGCGAAGAAACGATGATTTCATTACTGGTTTCTGCTTTGTCAAATTGAGGCAGTCGGCCTTCTATCAGATTCTCTTTGAAAAATGACCAGTCATAACCGGATCCCACACCTTTTAAAATCGCTCCATGGATCTCTTGACGGATAACAGTGGTATCTTCTCCCTTTAGACGAATGGTTTTTTCCAGTTTTTCGGATTGAAAGATCACTGGTTTATAGGCTACCGGAAACACACCTTTTATTGCATTATCTCGAACAAGATCCTTATAAAAGGCCTGATTTTTGCGAATTGGCTCAGACTCATAAATGCTGTTCTCCCCCGAGCTCATGATGAAAATGTGCGAACCGAATCCGGAAACTTTTTCGCGCACTTCTTTCTGAAAGCCAGTAACTACAGCAATTGTGATCAAGTTAACAACAACAGCTAGTGCAATACTTGTAACAGATATGCGTACGATCGGTCTTGAAACTTTCTTACCTTGCACCTCATTTCTGAGGACTCTTCGCGCTATGAAATACTCAAAAGGCACTGGAATTTCTATTGAGCTACTAAAGTACGCAAAGCTTTGGTACCTCGGCAGTATTTTGGCGTTTTTACTTGGGTCTTGCTCCATTCCTTTTGCACGTCCGGAAAATAAAGTAGAGGAAACAATAGTGATAGAAGACGATCCCGTTACTGGCGAAGAGGAGATCAGAGAGATGCAGAATGCCTACCATGGAATTCGTCCTCCTGTACTTGGGGTCGAGCGATTGCACCTGTTCACTGATTCTTTGGTCAATAAGCGTATTGCAGTTGTTGGCAATCAGACATCGGTGGTTGGAAATGTGCATTTGGTTGATTCATTGCTGGGAATGGGTTTAAATGTGGTTAAAGTCTTTGCTCCGGAACATGGATTCAGGGGGCAGGCAGATGCAGGAGAAAAAGTCCATTCAACGATAGACGAAAAGACCGGAATTCCATTGATCTCCCTTTATGGTAATAACAAAAAACCTACAACAGAGCAGCTATCCGATGTTGATATTGTGATCTATGACATTCAAGATGTTGGAGTTCGATTTTATACCTATATCTCTACGCTGCATTATGTAATGGAATCTTGTGCAGAAAATAAGAAGCCTTTAGTTGTATTGGATCGTCCGAATCCTAACGGGCACTACATCGACGGACCTATTCGAGAGCCACAGCACCGATCGTTTGTGGGAATGCATCCCGTACCGATCGTCTATGGAATGACAATTGGTGAATATGCCATGATGATTAACGGTGAGCAATGGTTAGCTGATAGTTTAGTTTGTAATCTTTGGGTGATACCTTGTAAGAACTATACACACAAGACGAAATATACACTTCCGGTTCCGCCTTCTCCAAACCTTAGATCAGATCTTGCAATTACTTTTTATCCAAGTCTCTGCATGTTCGAGGCAACCACTGTAAGTGTTGGACGTGGTACGGAATGGCCTTTCGAGGTATACGGTCACCCGCGTTTTCCAGAACTGGACTTTTGTTTTACCCCCGTGCCTATGCCAGGTGCAAAGTCACCACTACATGAGAACAAGTTGTGTTATGGATTCGATCTTGCGAATGGTCATCAACGCAGGAAATACGAGATCAACCTGAATTACCTGATAAAAGCAAAAGAACTTTTAGGTGATTCTTTAGCATTTATTACACAAACCGGATTTTTTGACAGACTAGCCGGAACATCACAATTACGTGAGCAAATTATGAATGGTTGGAGCGCCAAAGAGATCCGTGAAACCTGGAAACCAGGTCTTGAACAATTCAAAGCCACAAGAAAGAAATACCTGTTGTATCCTTGATTACTTATTCAGATTTGCTGCGCTTTCAAGAACCTTTGCTTTTAGTTCTTCCATGTAGGCAAGCAATTTCTCTAAAGTTTGTGGGTCGTTTGTCCCAATAATCTTAGCCGCTAAGATCCCGGCGTTTTTAGCTGCATTTAAAGCTACAGTTGCAACCGGAATTCCATTAGGCATTTGAAGAATTGAAAGAATACTGTCCCAACCATCAATTGAATTGGAGGATTTAACAGGAACACCAATAACTGGAAGCGGAGTAAGGGAAGCTGTCATTCCAGGTAAGTGTGCTGCACCTCCAGCGCCTGCAATTATCACCTTGATTCCTCTTTTATGGGCGTTTTTGGCATAGTCTACCATCTTTTCCGGTGTGCGGTGTGCTGAAACAATATCGATCTCATAAGAGATACCGAATTCAGTTAAAATTTCTGCTGCCTCCTTCATTACCGGAAGGTCAGATGCGCTACCCATGATGATGCCTACTTGTGCCATGCTCTTTAAATGTTTGGACAAAGGTAGTAAATGAAAAATGTAAACAAATAAAAAGCGCGGCAACAATGTACCGCGCTTCTTTTTCATTTATATTAAAGTGTTCCTCGCTTCTCTTGTTCTCTTTCAATCGATTCGAACAAGGCTTTAAAGTTTCCTGCTCCAAATCCGCGAGCTCCCATGCGCTGAATGATCTCGTAGAACAAAGTTGGACGGTCTTCAACCGGTTTTGTGAAGATCTGAAGTAAGTAACCTTCTTCATCGGCATCAACCAGGATTCCTAATTTCTGGATCTCAGGAATAGGTTCTTTCATCATTTCCATGTGTTCACCCAAACGAGCAGGTATTTCATCGTAGTATGCCTGTGGGGGAGAAGACAGAAATTCAACTCCTCGTGCTCTTAGTTTTGAAACGGTATCAAGAATATTGTCTGTCGCAACAGCAATGTGCTGAGCTCCTGCGCCTTCATAGAAATCCAGATATTCCTCGATCTGAGAACGCTTCTTTCCTTCTGCAGGTTCGTTGATCGGAAACTTGATCCTTCCGTTACCGTTACTCATAACCTTCGACATCAATGCAGAATATTCTGTATGGATCGTTTTGTCGTCGAAGGAAAGGAAATTAACAAAGCCCATCACATCTTCATACCATTTGACCCAGGTGTTCATTTCACCCCAGCCTACGTTTCCGACCATGTGGTCAATGAATTTCAAGCCAACAGGCTCCGGATTGTAATCAGACTCCCATTTTTGATAGCCTGGCAAGAAAATGCCATTGTAGTTCTTGCGCTCAACAAACATGTGAACGGTTTCACCATACGTGTAAATACCCGCGCGAACGACTTCACCATGCTCGTCCTTTTCTACCGTTGGCTCCATGAAGGACTTCGCACCGCGCTTGGTGGTTTCTTCCCATGCACTTTTAGCATCTTCCACCCAAAGAGCGATAACCTTAACTCCGTCTCCATGTTTTTTCACATGTTCTCCGATAGGCGAGTCGCTCTTCAGAGCCGTTGTTAACACTAATCGAATCTTATCTTGCTTCAATACATAAGATGCTCGATCCGTAAGCCCTGTCTCCAAACCGGCGTAAGCCAATGACTGGAATCCAAATGCTGTTTTGTAATAATGGGCAGCTTGTTTTGCGTTACCCACATAGAATTCTACATAGTCTGTTCCTAAAAGAGGAAGGAAATCCTGAGCTCCTTCAAAGATCTTCTCCAGACCGTAATCTACACTTTTAACTTCTTTGCTCATTTTATAATGTTGTTGTGTCCCACTATTCAGGACAAAGTTCTTTAATTTATTCGAATAATCACAGGATCAAGCACCGATCCAGCTCTTGTGGTAATCACCTACTTCGATACCCATCGCTTGCTTTGTCAACTTCAGTGACTTGAATGTATCCACCATTACTGCAAGTTCAAGGGTTTCTTTTTTACCGATGCTGCGCTCATATGCTCCAGGATGTGGTCCGTGAGGAATTCCAGCGGGGTGTAAAGTGATCTGACCCTTTTCAATGTTGTTTCTGCTCATGAAATCACCGTCGACATAATAAAGCACCTCGTCTGAATCAATGTTGCTGTGATTGTAAGGTGCAGGTATTGCATCCGGGTGGTAGTCGTACAAACGAGGTACGAACGAACACAAGACAAACCCTGTAGTCTCAAACGTTTGATGGATCGGAGGAGGTAAATGTACTCGTCCCGTGATCGGTTCAAAATCGTGGATCGAAAAGGCATAAGGATAATTGTAGCCGTCCCAACCAACTACATTGAAAGGATGGTACTCATACACGTATTCGTACATGACATCCTGTTTTTTGATCTTTAAAAGGAAATCCCCTTTTTCCGTATGTGTTTCCAGCTCGTGTGGTGGACGGATATCTCTTTCACAGTAAGGTGAATGCTCAAGAAGTTGTCCGAACCAATTGCGGTAACGTTTAGGAGTATATACGGGGTTGAACGATTGAACAATGAATAATTTATTATCATCATTGTTGAAGTGCAATTGATAGATCATCCCACGTGGAATTACCAAGTAATCCCCATAAGCGAAATCAATATTTCCCAATTGTGTTTTCAATTTCCCTTCACCTTTGTGAATGAATATGATCTCGTCCGCATCCGCATTCTTATAAAAATAATCGGTCATTGATTTGCGTGGTGCGGCCAACTCGATGTAACAATCTGAGTTAACCAGCATTGGAACACGGCTTTCGAGATAATCATCTTTAGCGGGAACATTATAGCCCATGAAGCTGCGCATGATCATGTTTTTCTCCTGAGCAACCTCGGGAGCGACATTTTTTTGACCACGGATCTCCTTCACGATTGTTGGAGGGTCTACATGGTACATGAGGCTGGACATCCCATCAAAACCAATTGTTCCAAATAGCTGTTCATGATAAAGTTTACCATCAGCCTGTCTGAAAACGGTATGTCTCTTGTGAGGGATTTGTCCCAATTTATGATAAAATGGCATAATTACTTTTTTTTAATTGTTAACAATAAAAGGAATATCACCGATCATTCCGGATTCCTTTTGTTCATGAACTTTAAGAGGATGCGAAGATTACACCACATAAAAACCCAAATTTCGACAAATATATTTGCAATGTTAAGGTGGAAAATATGACTTTGATCATATTTTCAACTTTGGCCTATATTTTTTCTGTTTTTCAGGGTCTCTTTGCGAGCAAGTTTTAATTTTGTTGATCAAGAAGCAAGGGAAATGGGAAAAACCATCATTATAGGAGCTTGTGGTCAGATTGGAACTGAACTCACTTTAGCACTTCGAAAATTAAAAGGGCACGACAACGTGATCGCATCAGATCTGCGAGATCAACGTCCCGATTCTTTAGCGGGCGGACCTTATGTTAAAATGGATATTCTCGACAGAGATTCAGTGCGCAAATACATCATCGATAACGGGATCGAGGAGGTATATCTGCTTGCAGCGCTTCTATCAGCAACCGCTGAAAAGAATCCTGATTTTGCATGGAAGCTGAATATGGAAGGTCTGTTTACGATTTTAGACCTTGCAAAGGAAGGTCATGTTAAAAAGATCTTCTGGCCAAGTTCAATTGCTGTTTTTGGACCAACAACTCCTCGCATTAATACTCCTCAGTATACTGTGATGGAGCCAACAACGGTTTACGGCATTTCCAAACAAGCCGGAGAGCGATGGTGTGAGTATTATCATCAGAAGTTCGGTGTAGATGTGCGTTCTATCCGTTACCCGGGCCTGATCTCTTACACAAGTCTTCCCGGAGGAGGCACCACAGATTATGCGGTTGACATTTTCTACAAAGCAAAGGCAGGTGAAAATTATACTTGTTTTTTGAAAGACGATACAGCATTGCCAATGATGTATATGGAGGATGCTATTCGCGGGACCATTGAGTTAATGGAGGCACCTTCTGATAAGGTGAAGATTCGATCCTCCTACAATTTGTCAGGTTGCAGTTTTACACCGGAGGAACTGACTAAAGAGATTCGCAAACATGTACCTGAATTCAATGTTGAGTATCAGCCTGACTTCAGACAAGCAATTGCTGACACTTGGCCTGATTCTATCGATGACTCACGTGCCCGTCAGGATTGGGGTTGGCAAGAGCGATTTGCTTTGGAGGAGCTTGTTAAGGTAATGATCGAGAGCGTTGACCTTAGCTTGCTTAAAAAGAATTGACTTTTTAATGAAGTGATTTTGTAGTTTGGTCGATTATTTGATAGTGCTAAGCGAAAAAATCAATTTTTCAGATCAATGATAGAAAAGTTTGTCGTATCTTTCAGAGAGCTTACTACTATAAATCCTCAACATTGTCAACTATGTTCGTCGGTAAAATCATATTAAGCATAATTCTAACGGTGGCCGTAGCTGCTCCGTATGTGCATGCTGAGAATATTAGTCAGGACGATAAGATCAACCAGAAAGACAGCCAGGGCAAAAAGCAGGGTAAATGGGTCTATCTGGGTAAGGATCGTCCCGAAGAAGGATATCCAGCCAACGGAAAGATTGAAGAAGGTCCTTATGTCGATGACAGAAAGGAAGGTACATGGATCAAGTACCATTCGGATGGTGTAACGCCTAAACTAAAGGGAGAATTTCACAATAATCGCCCTGAAGGAAGTTACGTTAAGCTGTATCCCAACGGTAAGGTTCGTGAAATGGGTACATTTGAGCGTAACTTATATCGTGATTCCTTGAAGAGATTTCACGAGAATGGAGTGGTGGAATATGAAGCCAACTTCAATGGAACTGGTAAGGAAGAGGGTGCAGTTAAATATTACTATCCTAACGGTCAGGTTGAATACGAATACGAAGCCAGTAACGGTAAACCGACCGGTAAGGCTGTTCGTTACTATGAGAATGGAGATATCAAGGAGATTCTCTATTATGACGAAACGGGATCAGTTGCTAAGCGCGAAGAAAGAGAAATGGTTAGTCCTGCCGTTAAGGTTACAGACCCGGGAGTATCAAAAGAATCAGCGCCAAAGCTTACTTCAAATCCAAAAACGAAGGGATCTAAGTTCCAGCCGAACGGATACAACAAAGTTTACAATGCAAACGATGAGATCTGGCAGGATGGAAATTTCAAGAATGGTCAGCTTTGGGACGGTAAGGTGTATGAGTACGACCGCGATGGTATCCTTCTGAAAGTGAAGGTGTACAAGAACGGAGTGTACCATTCTGATGGACAATTGTAATATTCTTCAAACTAGAAATAATTGGGCTCTTCGGAGCCCTTTTTTTATTGTTCACAATAACTTAGCAGGGTAATTCACAAAGAGATACTGCAGTAAGTAGTATATTTGAATTAATAGTACTTAGCAATGGCAAAAGACAGCAAGTCCAAACAAATATTGCCTGACCTCAGTGAGGTTCCAACAATCGATAAGGTTGGAGTTGAAGAGAGGGTGGCACGCTTTCAAAGCAGAAGCATAAAGAATGAATCCAAAGATCAGGGATTAAGGATGATTCTTAACATGATCGATCTCACAACATTAGAAGGAAAGGATACAGAAGGTAAAGTGAAGCAAATGTGCTATAAGGCTCAGCATTTGCACGATATTCACCCCGGTCTTCCAACAGTCGCCGCGGTCTGTGTTTATCCGTCAATGGTCAGAATAGCGAAGAAGGCGCTTAAGGGATCAGATGTAAAGGTTGCATCAGTGTCAACAGCCTTTCCAAGTGGACAGGCGCCTTTGGATGTTAAGATTCGTGATACTCGATTTGCCGTTGAGGAAGGTGCAGATGAGATCGACATGGTGATCTCTCGTGGAAGATTCTTGTCAGGAGACTATCAATTCGTATTTGATGAGATCGCGTCGATAAAAGAAGCCTGTGGTTCGGCAAGATTAAAGGTCATACTTGAAACCGGTGAGTTGTCCACTCTTGACAATGTCAGATTGGCAAGTGAAATAGCGATCCATGCGGGAGCAGATTTTATTAAAACATCTACAGGAAAGATCCAGCCTGCTGCTACAATGCAAGTAACATACACTATGCTCATGGCAATAAAGGATCATTTTGATCGCACCGGGATCATGGTTGGAATGAAACCAGCGGGAGGGATTTCAACGGCAAAAGCTGCTTTGCACTATCTTGTAATGGTAAAGGAAACGTTGGGGACGGAGTGGTTGTCAAATGAATGGTTCCGTTTTGGAGCGAGTTCGCTTGCAAATGATGTCCTCATGCAGATCATGAAACAGCAAACCGGTTTATATCAATCGCCGGATTATTTTTCAATTGACTAAGAATAATGGCAAAAAAGAAAATATCAACGGTATTGGAATGGGATTATGCACCATCCCCTGAAAGCACCTCTCATATTCAACTAAAAGAGCAATATGACCTTTTTATTGGTGGAGAATGGGTCGCACCAGCTTCTGGGAAGTATTTTGATTCAGTTAATCCTGCGACGGAAGAGGTTATTGCACGAGTGGCGCATGCCAGTTCACAGGATGTGGATCTCGCCGTAAAAGCTGCTCGTATAGCTTACAATGAAGTTTGGTCTAAACTATCAGGAAAGGAAAGAGCTAAATACATTTATCGGATAGCTCGCATGATGCAGGAACGTGCCAGAGAGTTTGCAGTGATCGAATCTATGGATGGCGGAAAACCGATCAGGGAATCAAGGGATGTAGATGTACCTCTGGCGTGCAATCACTTCTTTTATTATGCCGGCTGGGCCGACAAGCTTGAATATGCCTTCCCGAATCGAAAAGTGGAGGCTCTTGGTGTTGCAGGTCAGATCATACCTTGGAATTTCCCATTGCTCATGGCAGCATGGAAGATCGCACCGGCATTGGCAGCCGGAAATACAGTTGTTTTAAAGCCGGCTGAATCGACATCTTTAACAGCTTTGAAGCTCGCAGAGATCATCAAGGATGCTGGGTTACCTGCAGGTGTTGTGAACATTGTTACGGGCTTTGGTGATACGGGAGCTGCAATAGTCAATCATCCGGATATTGACAAAATAGCGTTTACTGGTTCGACTGATGTTGGCAAGATCATTCAACGTGCTGTCGCCGGTACAGCGAAGAAATTAACACTTGAACTCGGTGGTAAATCAGCTAACATCATTTTGGAAGATGCGCCGCTTGATCAGGCAGTAGAAGGGATCGTCAATGGGATTTTCTTCAATCAGGGTCATGTGTGCTGTGCCGGATCCAGACTCTTTGTACAGGAATCCGTTGCCGAAAAAGTGATAAAGAAACTGAAGGACAGAATGATCTCCCTGTATGTTGGAGACCCATTGGATAAGAATACTGACATCGGGGCTATTAATTCAAAGGAACAATTGAATACGGTTCAGAAATATATTGAGATTGGTCAGGCAGAAGGAGCAGAGATGTATCAACCTAAATGCAGTTTGCCCCAAAAAGGATATTTCTGTGCTCCGACATTATTTACAGGTGTGGCTCAATCCAGTCGTATCGCTCAGGAAGAGATCTTTGGTCCGGTGTTAACGATACAAACCTTCCGAACGATCGATGAGGTGATACAGAAGGCAAATAACACACCTTATGGCTTGGCCGCAGGTGTCTGGACCGACAAAGGTTCGAGGATCTTCAACCTCACAACGAAGTTACGTGCCGGTGTGGTTTGGGCCAATACATACAATAAATTCGACCCGGCTTCACCTTTCGGAGGATACAAGGAAAGTGGATTTGGCAGAGAAGGAGGATTGCACGGATTGGGTGCCTACGTTAAATTAAGCTAAGATGGATCGTTTGGAAATTCTAAAGACATACAAAATTTATATAGGAGGACAGTTTCCTCGCACAGAATCAGGACGTTATTATTCATTAAAGGATAGTAAGGGGAAGGTACTTGGAAATATCTGTCTGTCCTCCCGAAAGGATGTGCGGAATGCTGTGGTAGCTGCTCGTAAAGCTTTCGGATCATGGTCGGAGCGTACAGCTTTCAACCGAGGACAGATCTTATATAGAATTGCTGAAATGCTTGAAGGACGCAGGGAACAATTCATATCAGAACTGATTCTTCAAGGATCTACTCGTCCAAAAGCAGAAAAGGAAGTGGACCTTTCCATCGACCGGATCGTTTATTATGCGGGATGGTGTGACAAGTATACTCAGGTAATGAGTTCAGTTAATCCTGTTTCCAGTGCTCATTTCAATTTTTCCGTCCCTGAACCCATGGGGGTTGTTGGAGTGATTTGTCCTGACAACACTTCGTTAATTGGACTGGTATCGCTCGTTCTTCCTGTTATAGCGGGAGGAAACTCTTGTGTGGTAATCGCCTCTGAATCGAAACCCCTTTGTGCAGTTTCTTTTGCAGAAGTATTGCATTCATCTGATGTTCCGGGTGGAGTGATCAATATTCTGACAGGAACGAACAAAGAACTGATTGGTCCTTTAGTGGATCATATGGATGTCAATGCTGTAGTTGATGGTGGGTTGGATACGCAAACACTTACTCTTGTTCGTGAAAAGGCGGTTGCTAATGTCAAGAGAACCTTTTCATACGCTCGAGACTGGCGAAAAGAGAATGCTCAGGATCTGTATATGATCACGGATCTCCAGGAATTGAAAACGACCTGGCATCCAATCGAAAATATTGGAGGCGCTACAAGTTCGTATTAAGTGGATTTTCTGATCGAAAATTGACGTCTCTTTGAGGGAAAGGGATCACAATTTTATATTCTCTGAATAAACGATCGATCTCGTAGCGGATCTCTGATTTGTAGTTGTCAATATCCCAGCTCTGATCAGCCCAAAAGATGAGGTTCATCTCCAGTCCATTATCCCCGAACTCTGATAGTCGCACGATCACCGGTTCGGTTTTTTTGACCTTAGGATGACTCATGGCTGCTTGTTTCAGCAAACGGATCACCAATTCAGTGTTAGTGCCGTATGCAACCGTTATAGGTATTTTGAAACGCGAAAGTGGACTGCCGTGGCTCCAGTTTTCCACGTTATCCTGAGTTACTTTTGCGTTCGGTATGATCAGAACATTACCGTCTCGGGTTTCAATGTGCGTTGTCCGAACATTGATCTTTAAAATTTTAGCAACGATCGAATCCGTTTTTCCACCACTGGAGATCTCCACCACATCGCCAACCCTAATGTTTCCTTCTACCAAAAGGACGATCCCGGCGATCATATCCTTGAATACATCCTGTAAACCAAGACCAAGACCGACAAAGAGACCAACTGAGCTGGTGATTACGATGGTCAAGTCTATATCAAGAGCTTTGAGTGCACTGAAAATAGCGATCACATATATGATGTATTTGGCGATCTGAATGTAGATGTACTCGGTTCCTTGATTGAAATCCGTTCTGTCTCTGAATTTTCTGGATATAAATATCTTCACCAAATTCACAGCCATTCTTGCAATGAAGAAGATGAAGATGATCGCCAGAATATGGTAAAAGCTTAAATGGAATTTTTCAAGATCGATTATCTTGAAATCGAGAAAATCACCGAATGTAACGTCTTTGTTATTGATGTTAAGGCTTAAGACCAGAATATAAAAGGCGAGTAGGTAAATACTTTGGCTTAGTATTTTCAACCAGGTTACCATTCGTCCTTCAACACGAATATTGGCATTCCTGAGAGAACGTTTGAGCATTTTATGAACGATCCTGCGCAGAACAACAGCTGTGAGTATAATGATCCCGAAAACAATAATGTTCCAGAAGCAAATGTTGTAAGGACCTAGTTTGAATAGTGTTTCGCTCAACATATTATTTCAGTATGGTTCGGCCCAGGATCTCTGAAATACGGATCTTGGCATTTTCATAGGCGATCTGTTCAGCAAGAAGATCCATCATTTCTTCATCACTGATGTTTTGGGTTAGCCTTTGTCGTATCTGTTCGATCCTTTCTTCGATCTTTGCTGACTTAAAACTATAAATAGCTTGCATAACAGTGTTCTCAAGTTTGTCTTTCTCTGACAAAGTTGGAATATTGTAATCTTTCATCCAACGGTGACTAAGTTCATGATCATTCATCTCAACGTCTGTCACAAATCGAACAATGTCCTGGTCCTCATGTCGCTTCAGAAAACTGGTGGCGTACAATTCATTTCGACTAAGACCCTCCAGAAATAATCGGTGGATCTTATCAAACAAAGGATCGGTAAAAGCAAGTTCATCCGTCTCTATCTCATGACAGATCTTTTCGATAACACTCGTTTTGACGTGTTCAGATTTTCCATCTGTTTCTATGAGGACTTTCATTTCATACACGCCATATTTAACCAATACACGTATTAATTCGAATTCACCCGGGTGAACGCTTGGTTTAGTTTGTATGGATTCAGTTGATTGAACGGGTTGAGCTTGAATTTCCAGAGGAAGATCGCGGATCTCCGGTTCCTGTAACTGCTTTGCAAGAACATTTTTCCGTTGTTTGGTCAATTCATTTGTTACAACCTGCTCATTGATGTCGAAGGTAGTTGCGATCTGTTGCAGATACACTGTTCTAGTGATCTGATCAGGGATGAGTGATACTGAGTGTACAATATCTCGAATAAGCGCCGCACGTTTCAAGGGATCCTTCTCACCATCCTTTAAAAGTATATCCGCTTTGAAGGAAATGAAGTCCTGAGTATGTCCTTTGATGTAATCCTCTAATTCCGTGGTGCTCGATTTCTTTGCATATGAGTCGGGATCTTCTCCATCCGGAAACAAAACCACCTTAACATTCATTCCTTCTTCAAGAATGAGGTCGATACCCCGGAAAGAAGCTTTGATCCCTGCGGCATCTCCGTCATACAGGATCGTAATATTCTGCGTATAACGTCGGATCAGTTTGATCTGGTCTTTGGTTAGTGAAGTGCCGGAAGATGAAACCACATTCTGGACTCCTGCCTGATGCAAACTGATTACATCCGTATATCCCTCACACAAAAAGCAGTTATCATACTTGATAATATCACTCTTCGCAAAGTAGAGCCCGTAAAGGATCTCACTTTTGTTGTAAATGATGCTCTCGGGAGAGTTGAAGTACTTGGCGATCTTTTTATCGCTCATCAAAGTTCGTCCGCCGAAGCCGAGAACCCGGCCGGAAACGCTGTGTATCGGGAACATTACCCTTCCACGGAAAAAGTCGAAATGCCTGTCTTCTTTCGTTTTAACTAATCCAACTTTTTCAAGGTACTCCAACTTATAGCCTTTTTCAAAGGCTTTTTTTGTGAAGTCATCTCCAGTGTTAAGGCAGTAACCCAACTGAAATTTTTTGATGATATCAGCGCGAAATCCACGTTCCTCGAAATAGGACAGGCCAATGGCCTTGCCTTCCCCCGTTTCATGCAGATTGTGCATAAAATGGTCTCTTGCGAACTCGTTAATGATATGAAGACTTTCTCTTTCGGATATTGCGGCGAGTTCCTCTGCTGTAGCAGGCTTTTCTTCCGGAAGTTGAATGCCATATTTGTCGGCAAGCCACTTCAGCGCTTCAGGGTAGGAAAAATGCTCCTTCTCCATCAGGAAGGAGGCTACATTTCCTCCTTTTCCCGTAGAAAAACACTTGAAGATCTGTTTAGCCGGAGAAACGAAAAAAGAGGGCGTTTTTTCGTCGGTGAACGGACTCAGCCCTTTTAAACTCGATCCAGCTCTCTTAAGGTGCACAAATTCCCCAATGACCTCCTCGATCCGGGCGGTCTGCATGATCTCATCGACGATATGCGGGGGGATCTTTGACATTATTCTTTAGGATATCCGTAATCCTTTTCAGTTGCTACATTACCCTTTTCATCATAGGTGGTCCAAACACCAACCATTTCGTCGTTGCGGTACTCGCCTCTGTAGTGAATGGCTCCATTCGGATATTTCACAATGGTAAAACCATCCTTCATACCCGCATTGAACATCGTTATGGACAGTTCCATTCCATTTTCTGAATAAAAGGTCCATTTGCCGTGTCTTCGGTTCTGTTCATCCTGACCACCCTTGTATTTGACTTGTTTTTTACCGGGATACCATTCCGTATAGATACCCTCTATGATCTCAACAAGTTCTTCAGTCTCCGGAGCTTTTTTCACCTCTTCTTCTTCTGTTGAACAGGCGTAAGCCAGTACGGAGATCATCAGTATCAATGTGTACTTCAACATGTTCTTTTTATTTTTCGCGTTGTGTAGTATATTCAACTAAGCCTATCAAGGATCTTTTTGAAGCGGAATCAGGAATTTGTTCCAGCAATTGAAGTGCCTGCTGAGCCAACTCCATCATGCGTTGATGAGCATATGTTATACCACCATGCTCGATTACCATTTCAACAGCATGCTGAACTTTCTTCGGGTTTTCATTGTGGTTTTTCACAATATTGATCAACTCGTTGCGTACTTCTTTGGGTGCTGTATTCAAAACATGGATCAACGGCAAGGTTATCTTGCGTTCTCTGATATCCAATCCAGTTGGTTTACCAATATTTCCCGGGCTGCCATAATCAAAGATATCGTCCTTGATCTGAAATGAAAGTCCAACAAGCTCCCCAAATTGTCGCATTACCGGAGCCATATCTTCCCGGTCAGCAGAAACAGCAGCAGACTCACAGCACGTTGCGATCAAAGAGGCTGTTTTTTGTCGAATAACTTCGAAATAGACTTCTTCTGTGATGTCCAGTCGTCTGGCTTTTTCAATTTGCAGGAGTTCCCCTTCACTCATTTCGCGCACAGCTCTAGCTATGATCTCTAGCAATCGAACATTGTTCTTCTCTATGGAAAGGAGCAAAACACGGGAAAGCATGTAGTCACCGACAAGAACTGCAACTTTGTTCTTCCACAGGGCATTGACAGAAAAGAATCCACGTCGTTCATTTGCATCATCCACAACATCATCATGCACGAGCGTTGCCGTATGCAGTAATTCGACAAGAGAAGCGGCATCATAGGTTTGGTCTGTTGTGTTACCTAGCATTTTCGCAGTGAGGAAAATGAACATCGGTCGCATCTGCTTTCCTTTGCGCTTAATGATGTAATGTGTGATTTTGTCGAGTAAAGGGACCCGTGATTTCATGCTCTCGCGGAAACGATGCTCGAATTCGTTCATTTCCAGTTCAATAGGAGCCATGATCTCTTTTACGGTCAACATGATACAAATATAAGCTTTTGGCGGTCGAGATTATTGGGTTCTTTGAACTTTTACCAATAAAAAAATCTTATTAAAAACAAGCGGATCAAATTATTTCAAAACCCTCTCATTTGGAGAGAGCGCCTTATTCTTATTGGCCAATTGTCCGCAGGCAGCATCGATGTCCTTTCCTCTACTACGGCGGATATTCACGACCAGGTTCTTGGATTCCAGATAAGCAGCAAAGGCATCAACTTTATTGCGATCGGCCTGCTGGAATTCTCCGTCGTCGATCGGGTTGTATTCTATGATATTGATCTTACAAGGTACACATTTGGCAAACTCTGCCAATTCCTGTGCATCCTCGATCCTGTCGTTGAAATCTTTGAAAATAATATACTCGAACGTTACTCTCGAACCTGTTTTCTGGTAGAAGTACTGAAGTGCTTCTGCCAAGGCGTCCAGGTTATTGGTATCGTTGATATCCATGATGTAGCTGCGTTTTTTATCGTTTGCAGCATGCAGAGAAAGTGCGAGATTGAACTTCACCTGGTCATCTCCCAATTTCTTGATCATTTTGGCAATTCCGGCAGTTGAAACAGTTATCCTTCTTGGAGATATTCCCAAGCCTTCCTCAGAGGTAATGAGATCAACGGATCGCAATACGTTCTTGTAGTTGAGCAGAGGTTCTCCCATTCCCATATAGACAATGTTGGTTAAAGGCGTGTTGTATCTGCCTTCTGCCTGATCACGTAGGTAAACTACCTGATCAACGATCTCTCCCGCACTGAGGTTCTTCATGAGTTTAAGCCTTCCGGTGGCACAGAATTTACATGCAAGGCTGCAACCAACCTGCGATGAAATACATGCTGTCATCCGAGAAGTAGTAGGGATCAGAACCCCTTCAATGACCTTCCCGGGTCCAACAGAAAAGGCACATTTGATCGTTTTATCACTGCTGATCTGTTGATCGTCGAGGAGAATATGATCAATGATGAAATGCTCATTCAGTTTTTGACGGAGTTCTTTGCTCAGGTTTGACATTTCTTCGAACGAAGCAGCATTCTTTTTCCAAAGCCATTCGTAAACCTGATTAGCACGAAACGCTTTTTCACCCAATTCACTCAATCTTTCCTTGAGTTCGGACTTTGAAAGTTCCCGGATATTGATACGTTCAGGTTTCATTTGTGCAAAGTTACGAAAAGACAGGAGTATTTCGAGATTAGATGATGTCTGCATCTGAATTGAAGATCAAATGTGATCTTCCTGTTTCATCCGTAACTTTCATGGTCAATACATTTTTCTCCAGAATTTCCAATCGTGTACCTTGTGTGAGTTGGACATCACCCATTTCACCATCGGCATTCAATAGTGTATTGATCTCTTTTTTCGTGACGATCGCGTAGGAACTGTTCCTTCCGAATCGGCTGGCTTTAGATCCCGCCCAAAGACTGAAGATGAGTATAAGTGAAGTGAAAAAAAGAATTAAGAATGGAACCGGAATGCTGAATCTCTTGGAACCGCTTATCAACTGAAAACTGATCAAAGCAGTGAGAATAGATGCAAGCAGGCTTATTATCAGCCAGGTGCGAGTTCCAATGGCATAACACAGGCTTTCAAAAACGCCATAGACCGGCTCCCATTCTCTTTCCTGACCAAGAGCGGCGTACGACAATCTGATCTTTTCTATTGCCAATTCATCGCCCGGTTGCAACTTTAGTACTTTTTCAAAGGAGAGGATCGCTTTTCCAAATTGTTGTTCGGACATGTAACATGTTCCCAAGTTGTAAAGCGCGGATGGGTTGTTGGGCTCTTCTTTCAGAAAATGTTCGAAATGAGTTATTGCTTCTTTGAAATTTCGGTCTTCGGCCGCAGAGAGCCCTGACTGAAAAAGGTCCGCTCCACTGGAAAATGATGAAACCAGGATGAAAAAGGCAATGAACAATATTCTCATGATCTCATCAATGTTTCTACAAGTTCTTTGGCATTGTCGGTGAGATCGATCTTGTCTTCAACTCCCATTCCAAAGCGAGCATACTCACATTTATCCACGATCAATTTGAATTTGCTGATCAGAACAGGATCAAAGGATCTTTCTTCCAAATTCTTTAAAGCCTGGCTTTTGGTAACAACGTTATCATCACTTAACTCAGCATTAAAGGATGCTGCCATCAAAAGACTTTTTTCGATTTTCCCAAAGTAGATCAGATCATTTCCGTTTTGATATGCCACCTTCGCTTCTTTGATCAAGCTCATGATCTGTTCAAAATGCTCTTTTTGAGCCTTTCTGCTCTGAAGAAGAGGCTCCTGTTTTTGTTTTCTCCGCACGATCAACCCAAATACAAATGCCAGGATTAGAGGAGATCCGACACCTACCCAATGGCCAATACTTCCAAAAACACTTAAATCCTCAACGGGGCCTTCATTTGATCTGAGTTCGATTTTTTCTGATGTATTAACAAGTACCGTATCTTCTTTTTGCACTTCAATTAATGATTTGAAAGCAGGATCTTTTTTGACCGCTAATGAGTATGCGGCACCGTTGAGCTTAACATACTTTTCTTTCTCCGGATCGAAATAGGAAAGTTCAACAGGAGGGAATTCCAGGTTGCCATGTTTTGTAACTTGAACATTGAATTCAAAAACCACTGATCCTTCTGCTCCTTTCGGTCCAAAACTGAAATCTTCCTTGATCACCGGATCTCCGTACACCAGAAAACCTGCCGGCAAGGATAATTTGGGATTCATCAGATTGTGGAGATTTCCCGAGCCACTAACGGTCAGTTTCAGTATAAAAACATCTCCTTGTTTCAAAGAACTTTTATCAATTGCAGTAGTCAAAGAAAAGGTTCCCACGCCTCCCATGAAATGCACAGGTGGTTTAGGTAAGGGTTTAACCTCAATAAAGACTCCGGATGAAGTGACAGGAATGCTTTCAAAACCTTTGCGAAGTATTAGTTTGCTGGGATCAACTGAAATCCGACCTGTTCCACTGGGGAAAACGACATTTCTGTCGTATGTAAAGGTGTAGAGGTTCAGACCCTTAACTTTTACTTCTTCAACCAGAATGCGCTGACTGTTTCCGATCTCATGCTTATCGATCGATCCACTGACGGTGTAAGGTTGGTAGTTTTCCAGGTGAGAGGGACTGAAATGAGAATATACCTTTGTGTTCAATACAACGCTTTCACCTTCGTAAATTACGTTTCGTGAACGTTCGATCAGAGCAAAAGCCGGTTGACGCAATTGTTTTGCCGTAATTCCGTCGACATTTTCGGTTGGTTTGTCCTTCCGTATAGTTACTGAAACTGTATTGGATTTATATACCTTATTGCCTTTTTTGATATAAGCCGGACCAAAGGTGAATGTTCCTTCACGGTTCATTGCTCCGGTTTGTGACATGTAATAATAAGTGATCACTTTGCCGGAATTGTAATCCATTTCCTGTTCCATTCCGTTCATCACGTTGTAGCCATGAACAAAACCGTTAGGCAGATCAATGTCAAGCTCTCCCTGCATGTTCGATTTGACGGTAATTGTTAAGATCTCGCCAATTTCTGCTTCTTTAGGATCGATATCGAGAAAGACGATAGGCTTCTGCGATAAGGCAGTAAAGCTAAGCAGCACGAATATGATATGACTAACAATTACTTTCATTACCAGTCTTTTCCTGATTTTGGTATTGACCCTTGTCCTTTGCTGCCACCCATTTTTCTTTTGGTCGCGGATTCAGCTTTCATCAGATCATCCAGTAGGCGCTCAACTGATTTATTCGGTAATTTACTTCCGTTCCTCTGATCATTTGACGGGTCATTTTTGCCGGAACTGTTCTTTTTCTGATTGTCAGGAGATCCTTCGCCGCTTTTGTTTTTAGTTTCTTGATTCTTGTTACCATCATTGTTCTGAGGATTCTTACACTGTTGATCTTGCCCTTGTTCCTGATCCTGCTGTTGATCTTTGTTTTGATCCTTTTTATCCTCTTTTTTCTGCTGATCTTTTAATTTTCTGATGGCTTCAGAGAGGTTGTATCTCGTTTCATTGTTGTACGGATCGTTTTTCAAGGATTCTTTGTAGGCTTCAATTGCGCCGGAATAATCCTTCTTTTTCATACAACTATTACCCAAGTTGTGGAAGCTGTCAGCACGTTTCTTTTTATCCTTTACCTGATATGCATGTTGACGATAAACCTTTTCGGCTTTTTCAAACTCTCTCGCTTTGTAGGAAGATTGTGCAATTTCTTCAGAAAAATCAACACCTTCTGGAGCTTTTTTCTGAGCCGATTCGTAATAGGCGATGGCTTTGCCGTAATCACCTTTTTTATAAGCCGTTCTTGCTGTAGACAATGAATCTCTCCATTCCTGAGCCAGTGACCAGGAAGAAAAAAAGATGACTATACCAATTATCAGCGCTCTCATTTTACAGTTTTTCGGGACAAATCAATGAAGGGAACCAACAAGTATAAGATCCAGCAGATCATGGCTGCAGCCAATGGGATCTGATAGCGGTTCTCTTTGGTCTCGAATTGCAAATCTCGTATTTTCGTGCGCTTCATTTGGTTAATTTCTGTTAACAGTTCCCGCATATCTGGAAACTCGTCAGAACTGATCACCGCACTGCCCCCACCTTTCGAAGCAATGGAACGAATAAATCCGGGATCCACTTTTGAGATTACTTTTGCGCCCAGGGCATTTGTCTTATAGCCCAGTTCAGGTCGATCTGGATTATGAGGAACAGGGCCTCCTGTTCTGGTTCCCAATCCAAGTATGCTTAAACCAATGTTCTTTTCCTGAAGTTTCGTCAGCTCAGAAGTAGGGTCCTCTTCGTGATTCTCTCCATCGGTAACCAAAATGATCGCTTTGGAGGTACGCTGTTCAGAGAACATTCCGTTTGCGGTCTCAATAGCCGCTGCGATGTTCGTTCCTTGATTGGAGAGAATATCCGTTTCAATGTCGGACACAAACAACTTGGCAGCGCCATAGTCGGAAGTTAATGGCAGTTGAACATAGGCTCCTCCTGCAAAAACACAGATTCCTATCTTTTCTCCGTGCAGATTGTTCATCAATTGGATCAATGCCCTTTTTGCGATGTCGAGACGTGTCAGATCATTGGAAATGTCCTTGACATTCATGGAGGATGAAACATCCAGACAGATCACAAGTTCCATGCTTTCAATAGTACCTGAGATCTTTTTATTACCGAATAGCGGTTGAGCCAGAGCCAAAATGAGAAATGCAAATGCATTTCGAAAAAAGAAATACTTCATGAAGCTTCTGGCGCCGGATACCGACTGAAAAACGAGCTTACGTAGCCTGTCATCCAACATTTTGGCCGGCTGATTGGATGTGTAGAGGTTGTAGAAGTATATGACCGAAATAGGGATCAGTAAAATGAACAACCACAACCTGTCCGGTTCCCGAAATGCGAAGGCATGACTGGATTTAGTGCTGTTATAGCCCAATAAACTCAGTGCGCCAAACAGTAGAACAGCAAAGATCACCTCCCAGATCAAGGCGGCAGTAATGATGCGACGGATGCGATATGTATAGCTTGTTTCAGACATCTCGCTTGTAAAGAATGTAAAGTGTACCGAAACTCAACAATCCGAGTAGTAGAGCCCAATTCATGAAGCCTGAAGGGTTGGAAGGAGGTTCTGTTTTAAACTGGCGGTCGAGCATCTTTCTTTTCTCCAGCTGATCGATCTCCCGATATATAGACTTCAGACTTTGTTCGTCGGTCGCTCTAAAGAATTTACCTCCGGTAATATCCGCAATCTTCATTAAAGTCATTTCATCGATCTCCACTTCCATTTTCTCGTATCGAACACCAAACGGGGTGATGACAGGGGTAGGAGCAACACCATCACTTCCAACACCGATCGTGTAAACCCTAATATTGTTGGCTTTAGCGAGTTCGGCAGCTGTCAGAGGATCTACATCACCGGAGTTGTTGCTACCATCTGTGAGCAAAATTACAACCTTGGAAGGCAAACTGTCGTTCCTCAAACGTGTAACCGCAGTACCAAGACCTGTTCCGATCGCAGTTCCAGGTTCGATGTTCTCGCCGTTGATCTTATCGATCTGCTCGTTCAGGATAGAATAATCCAATGTGGCGGGACAAGCTGTATAAGCTTCTCCTGCATATACCACAAGCCCGATGCGGTCTCCTTTCCGACCGTTGACAAAATCTTTTGCCACTTTCTTTGCTACCTCTAAACGATTGGGATCGAAGTCCATAGCCAACATTGACATAGATACGTCCATTGCCAAAATAATGTCTATACCGTTTTTGTAGTTCTCATCAGCGTCTACAAAATCTCCCGGGCGATAAGGTTTTGCTATCGCGACAACCATGAGCGCCAGAACAATTCCATTGATTAGGATCATACTCTGACGAATACGTGCGATGTAGCGTGTGGAAAGTGATCTTTGTTCTTTTGAGGTCCCGGTGAACTTCCAGGTTCCCTGACCTTTCATCTCTTTCCTGAAAGCTATGAAATAGAACAACGGCACGAGCACGAGCAACCACAGCCAGATCGGCGCGGAAAACTCATATTCCCATATGCGGATGTTCCAGTTATTCATGTTTTTCAAATTCAAGCGGACTGGTCTCAGCGATGATCTGACGAACGAGTTGTGATATTTTTAATACTTCCGTTTCCTCCGGTGCAGATTTGGCAAATTTCACCATGTCTGACTGGTCCAGCACTTTTCCAATGGTTCGGATCGTTTCTTCGTGCAAACCAATTTGACGCAGTAATAGTTGTGCTTCCGAGGTGGTGTTCTCAAGCATGCTCAAGGTATATCGTGCTGATAAATAGGAACGCAAAATGTATGAAAGTTCAATGTAGTGTTCCTTTAGTTTGCCTTTTTCCCACAAACGCTCTTTTTCCAATGCATCGATGGCAAGTAATGAACGCTCTTTCAATGAGAGTTCCGGTACAAAGTCGCTTTTCTTCGGGCGATTTCTCCACCATAGAAGGAAGAGCAAAAGTCCACCCGAAACAACTATCAGAAAGGGAATAAGCCATGACCTGTTCTTTTCGAAGAAAACAATCGCCGGATTTGGCTCTTCAGGAAGATCACTGAACGATTCACGGATGTCATAGATCTCCTGACCCTTCTTTTCAGGAACCAATGCTACTTTGAGTGCCACTTCAGGAAAAACGATCATGGAATCGTTTAGTTGCAGTCTTGCACCGTTGATGAGGTATGTGCCTTCATTCCAGCCACTGATCGTATAAGTAATCCGCAATTCTTTTTTCTTACCACGAAGGATAACTGTATCGTGCATGACGCCGATCTGTTCTATGTCAGATGATAGATCAGTCGTTGTGTAACCTTGATCATTTTTTTTGATGGAAGGAACGATATTTCCGAAGGGTAGGTGTTTGTAAGCGCTGTTTGCAGGAAGTTCAATGCTGTATACCAGTTTCGCAAGTTGACCAACAAGAATTGATGACGGTTTAAGCGATGTCTTGCCTTCCTGAGCTGAAAAATTCCCAAGGACAAACAGAAAGATGATACCAAGGTAATGACTTCTCATGCTCTGCTTTTAAACAATTTGGTCAGATGCGGAATAAAATCTTCATCTGTTCTCAGGTTAACGGTATCGATTCCGGAGCGTCTGAACTCACCAAGTATCTTTTCTTCTTTCTGCTGATGCTGAAGCTCCAGTTGCTCACGTACTTTTTCAGACGACGAATTGATCCATGTCAATTCACCCGTTTCTGCATTGAACAAACGTAAAAATCCTGCTTTTGGCAAAACGTATTCTGACGGATCGGAAATACGGATGGCAATCGTGTCGTGACGTTTGCGGGTCACCCGCATACCTTCCATGAAATTGTTATCGTCCGTAAAATCACTCAGAACGAAGGTTATAGTTCTTTTTTTCTGGGTATTTCTCAGGAACTTCAAGCTTTCATTGATGTTCGTTCCGGTACTTTCTGATCGGTGTTCGATCAGATCGCGCAAAATGACCAATGCATGCTGTCTACCTTTTTGAGGGGCAATGTACCGTTCGATCCGGTCAGAAAAGAAGATCGCTCCGACCTTGTCGTTGTTGGATAAGGCCGAGAAAGCCAAAACGGCGGAAATCTCCAATGCAAGATCCTTTTTACTTTTTCCTGATGTTCCAAAAGCGGATGAGCCTGAGACGTCGATCAGCAACATTACTGTGAGCTCCCGTTCTTCTTCAAAAACTTTGACATGTGGTTCGTTGTAGCGGGCTGTCACATTCCAGTCAATGGTTCTTACTTCGTCGCCAACTTGATACGTGCGAACTTCACTGAAGGCCATACCTCGGCCCTTGAAGGCCGAATGGTATTCGCCCGAAAAGATGTGTTTGGTCAGTCCGCGGGTGCGAATCTCCAAACGACGGATCTTTTTCAGCAGTTCTTTTGTCTCCACGACCTATGAATTATGGAACCTCCACTTTAGCGAGGATCTTCTGAACGATGTCTTTTGCACTGATGTTCTCTGCCTCTGCTTCGTATGTCAGACCAATACGGTGGCGCATGACGTCCTCTGCAACAGCTCTGACGTCCTCAGGAACGACAAAAGCTCTTCCTTGTAAGAAAGCATGTGCCTTGGCTGTTAACGCCAGGTTGATGCTTGCACGAGGGGAACAGCCAAAACTGATCATTGGTTCAAGGAATCCAAGCCCGTAGGCTTCCGGAGTTCGCGTTGCGTATACAAGATCAACTATGTATTGCTCTATTTTTTCATCCAGATAGATCTCTTTGATGAGGTCTCTTGACCGCTGAATGTCATTTGATGACATTACTTTTTCTGTTTGATGCTTGCCGCCTTTTCTTACCTGTGCGCGGATGATCATTTTCTCTTCTTCCTTGGATGGATAGCCAAGATAGACCTTCAGCATAAAACGATCGACCTGTGCTTCTGGAAGGGGATAAGTTCCTTCCTGTTCGATTGGGTTTTGTGTTGCCAAAACGAGAAATGGTGATGGAAGTTTGAATGTTTCATCACCGATCGTCACCTGTCTCTCCTGCATGGCTTCAAGTAAGGCACTCTGAACTTTTGCAGGGGCACGGTTGATCTCATCAGCCAGCACGAAATTCGCGAAAACAGGGCCTTTTTTGACGGTGAATTGTTCCGCTTTCTGGTTGTAGATCAAGGTTCCGGTAACATCAGCAGGTAAAAGGTCCGGGGTGAACTGAATGCGAGAGAATTCCACATCGATCGCTTCAGACAATGTTTTGATGGCAAGTGTTTTAGCCAGTCCGGGAACACCTTCAAGTAACACGTGTCCGTCAGCCAGTAGAGCGATTAACAGTCGGTCGACCATGTAGGTTTGACCAACGATCACTTTCCCGACTTCCTCTTTCAGACGTTGAATGAGGACCGCTTCTATTTTGATCTTTTCACTGAGTAATCTCAATGCCTCGGCCGGATTGACCGGATTATTCGTTTCTTCAGACATAGTTTAACGATGAACACACAAAGTTCTCAAAGATTGTCCGCTAATACTTGTATATGCTGTTAAATATTGTTAACATTGTTATTGCTGAAAAAGAGCTCTATACCACATGGAAACAAGACTTTGCAAAGAGTGCGGGCATGTATTGCGGGGACGAAAAGATCAAAAATTCTGTTCTGATCAGTGCCGGAATACATTCAATAATCGTCTCAATGAGGATTCTAATAATTATGTGAGAAGGATCAACAATATTCTCCGTAAGAATCGAAGAATACTATCGTCTATGAACCCCAAGGGTAAAGTGACTGTGGATGGAATTCGCCTTGCGGAGGAGGGGTTTAATTTCCACTATTTCACAAATATTTATACCACTCAGAAAGGATCACAATACTATTTTTGCTACGATCATGGTTATCTTCGTATGGACAATGATCAGTATATGCTTGTGCACAAGCAGGATTATGTGAAGTAAGACATCAATAAACAAAAGATAATGAGCGAAGTAAACGTAAACTGGAATAAAGAAGAGTTCAAAGCATACTTACTGATCTATGCGGCTAACTCAAATTTTGTTGAAACTGAAGAAGAAAAGGAATTGATCTTAAGTAAGGTGAATGCCGATGATTACAAGAGGATGCACCGTGAATATGAGCGCGACAATGATTATCAGCGTTTAGAGAAGATCCTTTGCTGCGTTGATAAATTCGGTTTTACAAAAGATGATCTTGATCAACTTAGAGCAGAGGTAAAACAAGTGATCAATTCAGAAGGATATCATGATGAACTGGAGGACAATATGTTCTTGTATCTGAAGAAACTATTGAGTTAATTCAGTAAATCAAGCATTTATAAAATGAAAAGGGCCTGTCTTTTTTAAGACAGGCCCTTTTGTATTTCTCGTTTGAATTAAGCTTGCTTCACGAACTGTACTTCACAGTTCAATTTGATCTCGTCACTCACTACAATGCTTCCCGCTTCAGTCACGGCGTTCCACTTCAGGCCGTAGTCGCTTCTCTTGATCTTTCCGGTGATCGCCATACCTACTTTTGTCTGACCATAAGGATCAACTACGATCTCAGAAAGTTCAGCTGACAATGCAACAGGTTTTGTTACGTCGCGAATGGTCATTTCTCCTTCGATCACCAATTCGTCGTTTGAAAGGCTCTTAACGCCTGTACTTTTGAACGTCAATTGAGGGTAAGCTTCTGCGTTGAAGAAATCGTCTGATTTCAAGTGTCCGTCGCGATCTGCTACACCTGTGTTGATAGAATCGATATCCGCTGAAAATTCATACTGACCTTTTGAAAAATCGTGGTCTTCGGTTTGAATGCTTCCGTTGAACTGAGCGAAGTTGCCACTCACATTCGTGATCATCATGTGCTTTACTTTGAAACCGATCTCGCTGTGCAGGTTGTCAATTGTCCATTTTGTTGTTTCCATGTGTTTCCTATTTGAAGTTTGATGAAGCAAAATTAGCTCAGGTCATTCATGGAAATCGTTGATGTAGGTTAAGAGATGTAGGTTGATTTTTAAATGAACAAAGAACAAAGATGAAGTGGCATGATTATGCTTGTGTCTATTTCACGATCCATCAAAAAAATAGTTAATAGGATGCACCAATTGCCTGTTTCAACTTGGTATTTGATCATTTGAATTTTCTTTTTTCAATTGCTTTTTCACATTATATCTTGTTAAAAGAGCCATGAAAATTCCAAAAAGTGATCCGTGTAAAAGGAATATCCAAATATTGAAATCTTTGTCATCGAAATGTCTGAAACCAGCCATGAGTGATGCATAAACAAAGCCGGAAATCAAACCTGATTTTAGAATTTTTTTAGTGGGGACGTTCATTGTTTGAATTCGTTTGTTCAGACAAATTACACTGAAAGGTTGAATATGCATTGTATCTAATGCCGATCATCTAAGCTGTTTTTTAAGTCGACTCAGCGACTCCGGTAAAATACCCAAATAAGAAGCGATCTGATGTTGCGGTACCAATTGCTCAATTCCGGGAGAACGCTTCAAAAGTTCCTGGTAGCGTTCTGCTGCACTGGCACTGTAGGAGAGAAGCAAACGTTTCTGAACGACCGTAAGGTGTTTTTGTGTGATCACCCTGAACAATCGTTCGAGAGCCGGGACCTTTGCGAACAACTCTTCCTTTCTTTTCGGATCGATCGTTAAGACCATACTCTCCTCAAGGGCCTGAGCATTCAAACCGGCTGCTTCTCCTGAATAGAACGATGCCATGTCTCCAACCCACCAATCCGGAAAGGCGAAATACAGTACATGTTCAAGCCCCCGTGAATCAACATAGAAGATCCTGAAACTTCCGGAGATCACAAAAGCTTCCAGTTGACAATGTTCTCCTTGTTGGAAAAGCATTTCTTTTCGCTTGAGTTTTTTAATGGAATAGGATTGCTGAATCAATTCTGCATCCTCTTCGCTGATCTTCACGCGGGAAGCAATGTAATCGATCAAATGTTGGTGCATATTCTCCATACACAAATGAAAGTAGTCATTTTCGCTTAGATGTGATCGATCTGTGAACATTAAAAGTGGTAAAATGTTCTAATGAAAAAAAGCACCATGCATCAGTTAAAACGGACACAATTTGTAAAAACAGACCTGGAAACCTGCTGGAAATTCTTTTCGGCTCCTGCAAATCTTTCGAAGATCACACCTAAATACATGGGCTTTGACGTTTTGACCGATGTTCCGGAGGAAATGTATGAAGGGCTTATGATCTCTTACACTGTTCGTCCTCTGCTCGGAATTCCGATGAACTGGATCACCGAGATCACGCATGTAAAGGATAAACAGTTCTTTGTTGATGAACAGCGCAAAGGACCTTACAGAATCTGGCACCACGAGCACCACTTCAAGGAAGTGGAAGGAGGAGTGGAAATGACGGATATCGTTTCGTATGAAATTCCCTTTGGTCCGCTGGGTAAACTCGCTCATCCATTGGTTGTTCGCAAAAAACTGGAAGAGATCTTTGCTTACCGGTTTAAGGCGGTTGAGGAGATTTTTGGAAAATAAACCGAGTTATTCTTCCTGAAGAATTCGGACTGTTTCGAAAGCTTTGGTCAAGTGACCTGCAGGATCGAGTAAGGAGTTATGTACCTCGCGAATAACACCTTTTTTGTCGACAATGTAGGTGACACGTCCGGGGATCAATCCAAAAAGATTTCCGGGAACACCAAACTGTTTGCGTACCTGACCTTTTTCGTCTGCAAGTAAGGGGAAACTCAAGCGATGTGTTTCTGCAAATTTGCGGTGAGACTCTATGCTGTCTGATGAGATCCCGATCACCTCACAACCCATGTCTACGAATTCCTCGTAACTGTCGCGGAACATGCAGGCTTCTTTGGTGCATCCGGGTGTATCGTCCTTTGGGTAAAAGTATATGATCAGGATGCGCTTACCGATAAATTCATCAATATTGATGTTTTCACCATGTTGATTGGATAGGGTAAAGGAAGGACATTTGTCACCGGAGCGAATAGCCATGTTTATGGGTTTAATGCTTGTTTATAACGTTCTATCGCACGAATTCGTGCCATTTTGTGATCAACGATCGGTGGAGGGTATTTGTTCGTTCCGTATTCAGTAACCCACTTCTTAATGTATTGAAGGTCCTTATCGAATTTTTCCTGTTGACTTGTAGGATTAAAGACTCTGAAATACGGGGCAGCATCGCATCCACATCCTGCAGCCCATTGCCATCCACCCATGTTACTGGCCAATTCGAAGTCCAATAGTTTTTCAGCGAAATAAGCCTCACCCAGTCTCCAGTCAAGTAACAAATGCTTGGACAAAAAACTGGCAACGACCATCCGAACGCGATTGTGCATGAAACCGGTTGCATTCAGCTCGCGCATTCCGGCATCAACAAGAGGATATCCGGTCATGCCTTCACACCATGCTTTGAAATGTGCATCATTCTTTTCCCAGTTGATAAGGTCGTACTGCTTTTTGAACGATACCTTTGCCGAGTGTGGGAAATGATAAATGATCATTTGATAAAAATCCCTCCAGATCAATTCATTTAAATAAGTTTGATTGTGCTTCACCGCAACTCGGGCAAGTTCTCGAATGCTGATCGTTCCAAATCGGAGATGTAAACTCAGTCTGCTTGTTCCGGCAATTGCAGGGATATCACGTGTGTCGTTATATCTGGAAATGATGTTCAGTGGAAATTCACGAGAAGGAAAGGTATGGATCTCCGCGTTTTTGAATCCCATCTTTTCGAGGGAGATCAATTCTGAAACGGGAGAACGGTGAAGTTTGCTCAGGTACTTTTCAGTAGGATAGGAGGAGAGGTAGTACTCATTTAGTTTTTCACGCCATTTTCGTGAGTAGGGTGTGAAAACGGTGTAAGGTCCACCATCATTCTTCATGACTTCCTCTTTCTCAAAAATGACGTGATCCTTTGAGCCGATCAGCTCTACATCTTGTTCCCTTAAGATATTATAGAGCTTTGTGTCACGTTCACGGGCATAAGGTTCGTAATCCCTATTCGTATAAACTTTTTCAGCACCGAATTCTTGTACAAGATCAGGGATAAGTTGCGTTGGGTCACCATAGCGCACAATGAGGTCTGCGCCATAGTCGTTGTATTCCTTTTTAAGTCTCCTGATCTCCTGATGGATAAATCTCACCCGCTGATCGTTCTCAGGAAGTTTTGAAAGAATATTGGAATCGAAAATGAAAACGGGCTGAATATTTTGGCCACTTCGCAGGACTTTGTATAATCCCGCATTATCATGAATGCGCAGATCCCGTCTATGCCAGAAAAGTGTGATCATTTCCCGTCGTATTCCACCACATTATTTTCCGTTTCCCATAGGCGAACGGTCAATTTGTATTTCGGGTCGATCTTTTGGGTAAGGATATTCCAGATCACGACGGCAATGTTTTCAGCAGATGGTTTGAGTGTTTTGAATTCTTCGCAGTCGAGATTAAGGTTTCGGTGATCGAAACGTTCAACGATCTCATCTCGTACAATATCCTTAAGAATTTTCAGATCAATCACATATCCGGTTTCCTCATCGATCTCGCCTTCTATCCAAGTTTCGAGCACATAATTGTGCCCGTGATAGTTGGGGTTACTGCATTTACCGAAGACTACAAGGTTCTTTTCATCAGACCAATCCGGATTGAATAAGCGATGTGCAGCATTAAATGTTACTCTTCTACAAACTTTCATGGGTACATATTTCGCTGAATTCGTTGAAATGTTGTTCAATTATGATCTTGAACCATTCAGTATAGCTTTCCGGATGTGCTTGCATGTCTATTCTGATATCATCGAGTGACATCCACCTGAATGCTATGGCTTCTTCCGGGTTAAGATGTGGTGTTTCGTCTGAGAAAGCGACAAGCACATGATCGAGTTCATGTTCTATAAGGGAGTTGTCCAATTCAGCGCGATAGATAAAGGAAAACAGGGGCTGAGGGTCAATTTCCATTCCCATCTCTTCTTTCATTCTCCTTTTTCCAGCTTCATTTACGCTTTCACCCGGGGCAGGATGTGAACAACAGGTGTTAGTCCACAATCCTTCTGAGTGGTATTTGCCAAAAGCCCTTCTTTGAAGCAGAAGTTCATTTTTTTCATTGAAAACGAAAACAGAAAAAGCACGATGCAGCACACCTTTAATGTGAGCTTCCATTTTTTCCATGCTTCCTAATTCCCGATCATTCTGATCAACGAGAATTACATCATTTCCGTTTTTCAAATCAAATGAGATTAATGCTGTGACGCAGGTAGGAAGTTACGAAAAGTCTATATTTCTTATTGTTAGGAATACGGACCCTTTCGTTTAGAATGATCTCTGCAGGTGTCGATTTGATCTTTTTGAACAACTTGTAATAATAAATGTACGCCATGTAAACACCAAAACGCGAATTCTTTGGCAATTGCTTGATCCCAAGATATCCGGCATGAAAATCCTTTTCGATATCGGCTTCGATTTCTTTCTTTACAGTTGAATTGAATTCGTTGAGGTCGATTCCGGGGAAATAGGTCCGACCGAGCTCCTGGTAGTCTGCATTCAAGTCACGAAGGAAATTGATCTTTTGAAAAGCAGAACCCAATTTCATTGCTGCCGGCTTTAATCTCTCGTATTCGTTTTCGTCTCCGTGTACAAAGATCTTCAGACACATCAGCCCTACCACTTCTGCAGATCCAAGGATGTATTGTTGGTATTTATCAGGATCATAAGTATGTTTTTCGAGATCCATTTCCATACTGCTCAGAAACGTTTCGATCAGCTCATGAGGGATTCTATACTTGTTGACTGCCCATTGAAAACTATTCAAAATGGGATTAAGTGATATTCCTTGCTCAATAGCACGATAGGTTTGAGCCTTGAAATCCTCCAGCAGTTCTGCCTTAGGATAATCGTGAAAGGAGTCAACGATCTCGTCCGCGAATCGCACGAAACCATAAATTCCGTAAATAGGCTTGTGCAGTTCCTTGCTCAAGAAGGAAATACCCAGAGAAAAGGAAGTACTGTACCTTTTGGTGGTCAGTTCACTCATTTCATGGGATACACTGTCGAATAGTTCTTTCATGCGTTGTAGTTAGTTTTTACAAACAGATGATTTTCAAAATTGTTGAGCATCAACTGAATTTCTTTATGATCTCTTTAGCCACCACCTCTCCGGATATGATCGATGGAGGTACTCCCGGACCCGGTACGGTTAGTTGACCGGTGTAATACATGTTGTCGAGGTTTTTGTTCCTGAGCGTTGGTTTCAATATTGCTGTCTGACGCAATGTGTTCGCCAGTCCGTATGCATTTCCCTTAAAGGCATGATAATCTTTCTTGAAATCGTCCAAACAAAAACTTTTCTTGTACACAATGTGTTCACGTATACTCGTTCCGGTGCGCTTTTCAAGTCGATCCATCAGCATATTGAAGTAATATTCTCTTGTTTCCTCAGAATCCTGGAGATCCGGTGCGATAGGCACGAGAAGGAAAATGTTTTCCATTCCTTCAGGCGCTACATGCGGATCTGTTTTTGAAGGTGCACAAACGTAAAACAGAGGTGCACTTGGCCATTTTGGATCCTTGTAGATCTCCTGAGCATGCTGCGCGAAGGGCTCGTCAAAGAAGAGGTTGTGATGTAGCAGATTGTCTACTTTTTTATTCACTCCGAGATAGAACAATAAACTTGATGGAGCCATTGTTCTTTTATCCCAGTATTTCTTGGTATAGTTAGCGTGACCGTTTAGAAGATCTTGGTCAGTATGATGGTAATCCGCACCGGAAACGAAAACATCAGCTTCCCAGTTGTTGCTTGCAGTAACTGCGCCGGTGATCTTCTTCCCCTGATACTGGAACTTAAGCACCTCTTGATCGGTTTCTATCTTTACTCCTTGTTCTTTTGCTATTTTTTCGAATGCTTCAACAAACTTGTACATTCCGCCCATTGGATACCAGGTTCCTAGAGAAATGTCCGCATAGTTCATCAAAGAGTAGAGAGCCGGAGTTTCTTCCGGAGTTGCGCCGAGGAATAATACCGGAAACTCAAGTAGAGAGAGGATCTTTTCGTGTTTGAAATAACGACGTATGTAGGACGAGAATGAAGAGAGAAGATGCATTTTGAACAAACCCTTGATCACTCTTGGATCCGCGAATTCTACAAGGCTCAGACCCGGTTTGAATACGAGGTCTTTCATCCCTACATCGTATTTGTATTCGGCATCTTTCAGAAATCGCTGAAGGTGTTTAGAACTCCCTGGTTCAAGCTCTTCGAACCATGCAAATAGCTCCTCCTCTGTTGCCGGAACGTTCGTCTCCGTGTTGTCGGGCCAGAAAATCCTGTAGGAGGGATCAAGCCTTTTAAGTTCATAAAAGTCAGAAGTCGTGTAACCGAATTGATTGTAAAAACGCTCAAAAACATCCGGCATCCAATACCAGCTTGGTCCCATATCGAATACAAAGCCATTTGTTTCGAACTGACGAGCGCGGCCGCCAATTGTTTTATTCTTTTCAAGAATTGTCACGTCATATCCTGCTTTTGCAAGAAATGCTGCTGTTGACAATCCGGAAATTCCGGCGCCCAATACGGTAACTTTTTTCTTCATTAGTTTACAGAATAGTTGTAATCAGGAAGGAGATCCATCAGCTTCTTTCGTGCGATAAAGATCCTGCTCTTCACTGTGCCGATCGGAATTTCCAGTTTCTCAGCAATTTCTTTGTATTTGAAACCCTGGAAATGCATGATGAACGGCGTCTTGTATTCATCGTCTAATTTAGCAATTTGTTTGTTAACTTCTATACCGCTTACATGATTCATTGGAGAATCATTGTTGTCACCTGAGTTGGATAAAAGATACAATTCTTTGGAGTGGTCAAAGATCTGGCCGGACTTTACCTTTCGGCGATACTGATTAATAAAGATATTTCGCATAATGGTAAATACCCATGCCTTAAAATTAGTTTGTGGTGTATAATACTCTCGGTAGGTGATCGCCTTAAGCATTGTTTCCTGAGTCAGGTCCGCTGCATCCTCACGATTGCGCGTAAAACTCATGGCAAAAGACTGTAAGTTTCCTTCCAATCCGATCAGGGCTTCATTGAATTCGACAGTTGACATAGCAAAAGTGTTTAACGATTACGGATCAAAGTTAAACAATAAATGTTTAACAAAACAAAAAAAAAGTTAAACAAAATGAATTTGCAGTGAACAGTTTGCCTCCTTATCCTCAAAAAGGCGGATGGAAAGCTGCTTCCAGTGGAATAAGCCCAAATATTTTTTGAATTACTTTTTGGGGTGTCGCAATGCAATGATTGTCACATCATCGGTTTGTTCAGCATCCTGTTTCCATTTTTCGAATTCTTCTTCGATCATATGAGCTTGTTCGCTCAGTGGCAATCGAATGTTTTCTTCAAATGTTTCCAACACACGTCTGAAGGAGAATTTTTTATCCTTATTGCCGCCGAATTGATCCTGGAAGCCATCAGTGAAAAGGTAAAGAGTGCTGTCTTGTGCAAAATTCAGATTGTGCGTGATATAGCCATCGAATTCATAATCCGCTTTATCTCCTATGTGTTTTATGTCCCCTTTGTACATATTGAAGCTGTTCTTCTCGGATATAAGGAACCGTGAACCGGCACAAGCATAAGAGAGTTGGTTATTTGAGTGGTTGTAGTGAAGAACGGTCATTTCCATTCCATCACTTATCTCTTCACGTCCCTGCTGAGAACTCAAAATATCAATTAGTCTTTTGTCCAGTTGATTAAGGATATCAGACGGTTCAGTGATCATGTTCTCCAGTACAATATTGTTCAACAGGTTTATCCCGAGTAATGTCATAAAAGCTCCCGGTACACCATGACCGGTGCAGTCGGCAAGAACGATCACTGTATGATCATCGGATCTGTGACACCAATAGAAGTCGCCCGAAACGATATCTTTTGGACGGTAAATGACAAAGCTTTCTTCAAAGGACTGATCAAATGCCTCGGGTTCAGACTGCAAATTCAGCTGTATCCTTTTCGCATATGTAATACTTGATGTGATGTTGTCTCGCTGTTCCTCAATGATCCTGTTCTGTTCCCTTTGAATAGTGATGTCACGAGCCAGAGCAAGGAATCCATTAACATGATCTTGAAAGCCCTGTTTGAAAAGGGTAGTAACGTGCTGTCCAATCCAAATTTCTTTGCCCGATTTCGTTAAAATGGGAAACTCAAAATATGATGTATTCTTCAGTTGACTGAAATGCTCTGCGTAAAATGCCTCAACTACTTCACGATATTCCGGATGAACAAGATCAAGAGAATAACAGTTGTCCAACTCTCCGGGAGCATATTCCAGAGCTTTATAGAACTGTCGGTTCATGAACTGCAATTGTCCGTATACATCCGTCTGATAAATGAGGTCTTCAGCATTTTCAACAAGCATTTCATAGGTGTTCTCCAGTTCCATTCGGTCAGAAACGTTCTGACCAATGATCACGTTTACTTTCGATGAGAAGACTTTGCAGGACCACTCGATCCAGTTTAAGTCTCCCTGTCCGTTGAGCATTGGGACAAGATATTTTTGCCCGTCAAAGTATTGGGTCGTAAGGTCTACCCCTCGATAACGATTGTCTTCCGGTAGATATCCGTTAAGAATGGAAATCCGTTCATAAAGCAAGTCTTGATGGGTGACCGGGATGATGTCGGAAATGTTTTCACTGACGTAAGTAATAATCCCCATTTCATTGAATGAAATGACATGTACATTTCCTTTATTGATCACCCCAGAGATAAAAATGAGTTTCTCCATCGAATCGTACCTCATGTATGTAGAGAATACAGCAAGTGAAGAACTGATCAACACCATCAGTAAGAAAAGGAATTTGTTGTAGATAGTTTCCTGAACGAGAAGAATGTAAATTGAGGAAATGATCATTAGGATCAATCCCTGAATGATCACGTGCTTCATCTTTTCAAAAACGAAAGGTACAATTGCAATAGAAATTGCCATTGCAACTACAAAGAAAGGTTGTAGCTTCGAAATGAATGCTCCGTACAGAAAATGTAACATAACGACAGAGTAGGCCCCGATCAGGATCAGCCTGAAATACCTCGATCGTCTTGATGCTTCTTCATTTTTGGTAAAGAGATACATCGAAAGCAGCACAAATCCTGTGATTACAGTTGCTCCCAACATGCTCGGGATCTTAGGATCAACTATTGGTGCAATATAAGTAGACACTACAACTGCAAAGAAAGCAAACAAGATGATGGCAGGAGTCATGGTCAGTTCAACCGCAGAGTCCTTTGTTTTGAAGAAATTTCCTCCTTCGAATGTCTTCCTGCGTGTAATGATCAGGATGTTGACCAAAACAATAAGACTGATCAGAACGGCGATGAACCAGTTCGACTTCCAGAATGGTCGGTATACATTGAACTTCACTGAACCAGGATCACTGTAGATCACACCATCGTAAGTTGAGCGTACTTCAAGGGTGTATTTGCCGTTTGGCAAATTGCTCAGAAGGATCTTGGTCACTTCACTTAACTCTGACCACTCGTCCTGATAACCTTTAAGTATGTACGTATAATAAAGGTGTGAAATTTTCGGATTGTTGGTAGAGAATTCAAAAGCGAACGAATTTTCCTGATTGTCGATCGTTTTTTGAACAGCAGAGCTGATCACCGGTGCGGTTGGTTTAGGGAAGTTACGCAAGACTTCAGTGTTGATTATGAACAAACCTTCGATCGTACCGACGAAAATGCTGTTCTGATCCTGGAACTGGGCCCGCATGTTTGTCTCATAACCTCCAAAACCAGTTTGCCCAGTGAATACACTTTGTTTTATTACATTGCCCAATTCATCAACCTTCAGAATATTGATGCCTTTGTTCGTTCCGATGATCAGTTGCCCGAAATTGTCGCTGTTGAGGGTGTAGAACAGTTTGGAATTAAAGTATTTATCGTCATTGATCACAACGGTTTCTCCTGTGTTAGTGAAACCGGTCAGACCATTGTCGCCCGTAAACCAGCAGGTTCCATAAATATCTTTTGTTGATACGCCGCAATAATAACCGTTTATCAATCCATCCGGGTGTTTTTCAAGTTTACCACTCTGTGGAATGTATTGGAAAACTCCTTCATTGGTACCGAAATAGATCGAATTGTTACCTTTTGAGTACTGTGAAGTATATACAAATTCAGGCAGTTTCACACCAATTATTGGTTCTTCTTTCAGGTCAGGGAATCGATATCTTTTAAGTCCTTTCTTGTGGATACCAACAAACAATTCGTTTTTATGAACAGTAATGAAGTCGATCCTTTGATTATCAATTCCGTTCAACTCAATTTTTTGGATCTCCTGCTCCCCTTTTTTCAATCGTTTTACTCCTTCACTTGTGGCCAGCCAAATGTGTTCGTTTGTTTCAGTGCAGGAAAGTGTTCTGAACGGAAAGGTTTTGAATGTGGTGCCAGAGTATATGTTGCCGAGGGAGGTTTGTTCTTCCTGAGTACCTATAAGAATATCTCCCTGCGCAGATTTATGCAGGCAAAAGATATCAGGCATACTGTAGACAGGATGCAACATGACCTTGGTAAAGGGCTCTTCAGAGATCTTGTAAAGCCCGCTGATCTCAGAAGCAACCCAGATATCACCATTGATATCCGTAATAACGGAGTGACAACGTCTCAGATCGCGGTCATAATTCAGCGCAATTCGCTTGAGGTCTTTTGATCTTTTTATAATTATACCGGCTTCCGAAGTAAGCAAGATCGTTTTTTGACCGTTAAAGTCGAAGTAAAGTGAAACGATCCTTTCACTCGAACTTAGAGAGGATGAATAGTCAAGCTTTTTCATAGAATAGATCCCGTCTTTTTTATCAAGTACGATCTCTACCCAGTATTGCATTTTTTCATCGGTCAATACAATTTTTTGATCTCGGCAATAACCCAGTTTAAGTTGGTCGATGATGCTGCTTTTTGAACGTAGCCAATTGCTCAGGGGTATCAGCCTTTTATTGAAAAAGGAATAATGGAAATTTCCTTCTTCTGAAAGAATGATCGCTCCTCTTGGGAGTAGAATTATCTCTGAAGCTTTACTTTCCCTTTGGAAATTCTTTAGTTGATCCGTTTTTTTACCTTTTAAAATATAAATACCTCTGCTCGTTGTATAGAGCAGTGCTCCCGGAATACCTTGAATTTTTTGACCTTCTCCAATATATTTATTGGAAGCTATAAGTTCCTCAATTTTGCGGTCTTTCTGAAAATAGATTCCCTTATACCTGGAAAAGAAGAAAAGAGAATCTGAACGAAATGTGAGCGAGCTGATATGATGCCGGTTATTTGCTGAAATGCCCAGTTCCTCGAATTTCGATCCGTTGAAACGTATGAGTCCTGATCCGTCAGTTCCCAGCCAGATATTACCGTCCTTACTGGCTTGAATCGCAGTAACGGTTGCAATGGATAACCCGTCTTTATGATTGAAATTCCTGAACGTATAAAGCTGACCAAGCGCAAACCCGGCGATCTGAGTGATCAGAAATGACACAATCAGGTGAAGCTTTCTCAAGTAATAGTTTTTCGAAAAATAAACAAAAAAACCTTAGTTGCAATAATGTGTTGTGAACGCCTTTCAAAAAGTTAGTGACTGATCACTTTGATGCTTTCTTGAACTTTTTTAGCATTCAGAAGAACTTCCTCGAGATCATCTCCAGTGATGGTAATGTGACCCATTTTTCGGAATGATTTCGTAGTCGATTTACCGTAAATATGGGGGTGGACCCCCGGAATACCCAAAATCTTCTCAAAGCCATCGTAGAAGGCAGGACCTTCAAATCCCTTTTCTCCGAGGAGATTGATCATGGCACCGGCCTGAATGATGCGTGTGGACCCTAATGGCAAGTTGAGAACCGCCCGTAGATGTTGCTCGAACTGGGAAGTTACATTACATTCTATCGTATGATGTCCGCTGTTATGGGGTCTTGGCGCAATCTCGTTCACTAGAAGTTCACCGTCATGGGTGAGGAACATTTCCACTGCCAGGATTCCGATCAAGCCCAGTTTATTGATGACCTCTCTTGCCAACTCTTCCGCTTTTTCTTCAACTGATGCATCTATACGAGCAGGTGCGAAGAGGATCTCTACGAGATTGGCTTCCGGATTGAATTCACATTCAACTGCGGGAAAGGAACGCATCTCACCTTGCTCGTTTCGGGCAACGATCACCGATAACTCTTTGCTGAAAGGGATCATTTCTTCAAGTACAGAGGGAGCGTCAAATGCATTTGCAAGGTCCTTTTCGCTTCGGAGGATCTGAACTCCTTTGCCATCATAGCCTCCTGTGCGTAATTTCTGCACAACAGGATATGTACTGATGTTTTTGATCAGGTCTTCCTTGTTCTCCAGTAACTTGTACGGTGCAGTTGGGATATTGTTCTTACTGTAGAACGACTTCTGAAGCCCCTTGTCACGTATCGTTCTCAGGCAATAAGGCTGAGGAAATACTTTCTTACCCTCTGACTCCAGTTTTTCCAACGCGTCAACATTGACGTTTTCAATTTCAACAGTCAACACATCTTTATCCTTTCCAAAGGAGTATAGGGTATCGAAATCTGTCAGACTGCCGATCGTGAACGATGTGGAAAGGTCTGCGCATGGTGCGTTTGGGTCTGGGTCTAGTGAGTGAACATGAACATCAAAATTCACGGCTTCCTGAATGAACATTCTGCCGAGTTGACCACCGCCAACCATCCCGAGTCGACAATTTTTTCCGTACCAGATCTTTTGCATGTTGCAAATGTAAAGCCTTTTTACAAACCTCGGTCATCAGGTATTTGACCTTCAGCCTTTTTGCGAATATTACTTGGAAATACTTACATTTGTAACCTTAACATTTGCACGATTTGGTACAGATCCTAGATAAACGTTTTGATCTCTTCATCTCTGAAGAAGAGATTCTGCGTGAGGTACGATCATTGGGGGATCAAATAGGCGAGGAGTACGCTGGTAAAGAGGTGGTATTTATTGCTTTGCTGAACGGGTCCTTTATGTTTGCCTCTGATCTGATGAAGCAGATGAGCATTCCTTGTCAGATCTCATTTGTCAAGCTAAGCTCATACCATGGAACGGAAAGTTCAGGAACTGTAGAGGAACTTATCGGCTTGAATGAGGATATAAAGAACAAACATGTGATCCTTTTGGAAGATATTGTAGATACCGGAAACACGATCGACAATATCTTCCCGACGATCATTGAAAAGCAGCCTGCATCTCTGAAGATTTGCACCCTGCTGTATAAACCGGAAGCTTTCACCGGTAAGAACAGACCTGATCTGATCGGGTTCACGATCCCTAACGCATTTGTCGTGGGATATGGATTGGATTATGACGGGTATGGTCGCAACCTGAAAGCCATTTATCAATTGAAAAAGGAAGATTAACTTATGCTGAACATTGTTCTATTCGGTCCTCCGGGAGCCGGGAAAGGTACTCAGTCGGAAAGACTGATCGAAAAGTATGGATTGATCCATTTGTCAACTGGTGATATTTTTCGTGCTAATATCAAAGGTGAGACTGAATTGGGGAAACTTGCCAAAAGTTATATGGATCAAGGTCAATTGGTTCCGGATGAGGTGACGATCAATATGCTTCGCTCAGAGGTTGAAAAACACCCGGATGCAAAGGGGTTCATCTTTGACGGTTTTCCGCGTACAAATGCACAGGCAATCGCATTGGATGCATTTCTTGCATCTATGAATACAGGGATTTCTGTGATGCTTGCCCTCGAGGTAGAAGAAGAGGAACTAAAGGTTAGATTGAAGAAAAGAGCCGAGATAAGCGGCCGTGCGGATGATGCAGATCCTGCTGTAATTGAGAACCGTATTCGCGTTTATAATAATGAAACAGCCCCTGTTAAAGCGTTTTATCAGGAGCAAAACAAATTCGTTGGGATTAATGGAATCGGTTCGATCGACGAGATCACTCAGCGTCTTTTTGAAGCAATAGAAGCACGCTAATAAATTAATTGAAATATTGAGGCCATTCGTCCATGGGCGAGTGGCTTTTCTTTTGTTCGTTGAATAATCCTACCTTTGTAGACTAAATACATTCCCGTTTATGGCATCAGATAATTTTGTTGATTACGTAAAAATTCATTGCGTCTCCGGTAACGGAGGTGGTGGGTCAACACATCTGAGACGGGAAAAGTATATCCCTAAAGGTGGACCGGACGGTGGTGATGGAGGTAGAGGAGGTCACGTGATCATTCGAGGTAACAAGCAGCTTTGGACCTTGCTCCACTTGAAATATCAGAAACATATCAAAGCGGGACATGGCGCACATGGATCAGGAGGATTGAAAACTGGAGCGCAAGGGGAGGATGTTTACATTGAAGTACCTCTTGGAACTGTCGCAAAGGATGGCGAAACCGGTGAAGTCCTTTTTGAGATCACAGAAGACGGAGAAGAAAGGATCATACAGAAAGGTGGACGAGGTGGAATGGGAAATAATCATTTCAAGTCGCCAACCAATCAGACTCCACGTTATGCACAACCCGGAGAGTCCGGAGATGAAGGATGGAAGATCCTTGAGTTGAAGGTACTTGCCGATGTTGGACTTGTAGGCTTCCCGAATGCAGGTAAAAGTACATTGTTGTCAGTTTTGAGCGCTGCTAAACCGGAGATCGCGAATTATCCGTTCACGACCTTACGACCAAACCTGGGTATCGTAAAGTACAGGGATTACCGATCTTTCATTATGGCAGATATTCCGGGGATCATTGAGGGAGCGCATGAGGGCAAGGGACTCGGACTTCGTTTCTTGCGCCATATCGAACGTAACTCTCTCCTGTTGTTCATGGTTCCTGCCGACAGTGAAGATATCCATAAAGAGTATAAGATCCTTTTAAATGAATTGAAGCAGTATAATCCTGAATTATTACACAAAGAAAGGATACTTGCCATTACAAAATCGGATATGCTGGACGATGAACTGAAGGATGGTATCCGAAAAGATCTTCCGAAGATCCCATTTGTATTTATTTCATCAGTGGCTCAACAAGGTTTGATGGAGTTGAAAGACCTCATTTGGAAACATCTGAACAATGATTGAAACCCTTGAGAGCATCGACAGATGGATCGTGTTGACAGTTAACAGCTGGCACACACCTTTGCTCGATGAGATCATGTGGATCATCGCTCAGCGCATTACTTGGGTTCCCTTGTACATTTTTCTAATTTGGGTAGGATGGAAGAACCTGAACAAAAGGATGTTTGTGGCTTTCGTGTTCTTAACTGTACTTTCAGTGGCGTTTGCTGATCTGGTTTCCGTTCATCTCTTTAAGAATGTTTTCGAGCGCTACAGACCTTCTCATCACAGTTTATTGACGGAGGAACTTCACTTTTACAGAAAGTCCAACGGAGAGTTTTACAAAGGTGGAATGTATGGATTTGTTTCTTCGCATGCAGCAAATTTCTTCGCGTTGGCAATGATCGTAAGTCTGTTTCTTCGACGACAGGTGAAGTATATTTTGCCGGTGATGTTTGGCGTTGCGGTTTTGGTTTCCTTCAGTCGGCTTTATCAGGGTGTTCATTATCTTTCCGATCTGATAGGAGGAGCTGCGATCGGAGTTCTCATCTCCTGGTCGATCTATCGACTGTTTTCAAAGATTTTTAAATTCAAGGAGGAATGAACTGGCTGTGGGTTTTTATCGGAGGAGGAGCAGGTTCGCTAATGCGCTATGCCATAAGCCTGATTACGCCAATTGTTTTGAAAACCAACTTCCCTTTGGCCACTTTCTTGTCAAATGTGCTCGCTACTGCGGTTCTCGCCGCGATGATCCTATGGATCAATAAAGAACCTCGACCTGAATGGATCAGCCATTTAATGGTGATCGGTTTTTGTGGAGGATTCAGTACATTCAGCACCTTCAGTAACGACAATTTTCAATTGATCCAACAGGGGAATTGGACCTTGTTCATCGCCAACGTTGTCATCTCCCTTGTTTCAGGAATAGTATTGATCGCTTTGATCGCTGGACAAAAGTCCTGATCATTTGACAGGGATCAACCTCTCTATTGATGCTTCAAGAGATGTACGTTTATCAATGATGAGACTAATATCAGCCTTTTGAACCTTACCCTTCGCCAAGAAAGTCTTGATCGTTCTGACCCACTCGTATGCCGCAAGTCCAAAAAGACCGATGGAAAGATAATAAGCTATGGCAATTGCCCAGTTATCGTAAACAAAGGCATGGAAGATCCAAATAAAAGGAAGATTTACCAGTCCCATTGCAATCATTCCTACCACCATTTTCGTTGAACTCCAGAATACTCTTCGTTTGAAACTGTTCTCAACAAATCTTTTGATGAAAAGATACAGATGGCCAAGATGAAGCATTCCAAGTAAGGCAAACGGAAGTAAAAGGATCATTTTAATGATCTCCGCAGATCGATTCAGTTTTCCGTGACTCTTCAAGTAAACAAGTTCGTCTTGCACTTTCATCTTTTTTAGCAAACGGAAGTATTGGTCCAGATCGCTCATTAATTTATTGAGATCAGAATCAAGTTCTTCTTTTTCATTCAGCCATGAAGCTAGTTTTCTTGAATAAGCCCATCTTTTTTCGAGAGGAATGGAGTCGTCGTGACATTGTACATTCATTCCTTTTCTGGTGATCATCATGATCTGTTCATGGAAGTGTGACCACTCTTTGTTCTCAACATGTGTGATCTGCTCTTTCAATTGTTCTTCGATTATCCTGGTGACTTCATTTATCGCCTGAGTATGATTTTCCTCATACATTTCCCTGTAATCATTGAGGCAGATCTTGTCAGAGGTAGCGATAAGCAGTTCACTACGCATTAAACTTGGCTCTGTATAATTGTTTCCTACTGCAGCAATGTAAACCTTTTTTGACCAGTTCATGGCTTCTAGTGCTCCGAATCCCATTCTGGCGGCACCTTTTTTGACCGGTTTCAATCTGCGGATAAAAGTATCGTCGGTAAAACCCTCCCCAAAGATCAGGATGTTCCTTCCGAACTTCAGGATTTCTGTTGATTTCCGAAAGGTGTCCTTATTCCGGTCTTTAGTGTCGCCACCATCTTGTTGTCTGTAGATAGGAAGCATATGAGCTGTCCAAAGTATGGGCTTCGAAATTGTCGTGAACACATCTGATCTGGTCATGAAAAACACGATTGGCCTGTTTAGGGCAGCAACAACGAGAGGATCCATGAACGACGCAGGATGATTACTCACATAGATGGTCCTTCCGAACCATTCGCGTGGAGAATTTACCGTACGCGTGCGTTTGAAAAATAGCCTTAAAGCATACTGAAAAGAAATGTACAGGACAAAGTACAGTAAACGCATGGGATCTGAGAATTATTCGCCTTCGCTGTTCTCTTTGAGTTCTTTATCTACATTTCTGTTTCTTCCGAGATAGTATCCGATCTGAATTTCGTGTGTCCCACTTCCGGCAGCACGGATCTTTCCGATCGCCTGATCGTAGCAATAATTCACGTACAGGTTCTTGACTAAATTGGTTCCGGCCATAAAAACAATTGTGCTTCCCGTTCTGTACTGAAGACCTGCCCATGTACGGTTCTTGTGAATATAGCGCAAACCAACATCCACAGAAGCCGGACTGTTCAATGTGCTCTTCAGGATCACAGATGGTTCGAGTTCAGCGTCATCGGTCAGCCCCAACTTGTATTTTGCCATAATGAAAGCATGTCTGTTGTGATTACTGGTTGTTGTGATCTGGTTCAATTCAACTTTGTTTTTCAATAGTTGGGTTCCGCTCACACCAAAGAATAGTCTTTCACCATAAATGACAAACCCTGCCTGAGCGTCACCGAAACTTTGTTGTGAAGCACTGCCGAGGAACTGAGTGTAGGTGTTGTCATCCTGCTGGTAAAGCGTTACTCTTGATTCATTCAACCTGAAATTACTGTATCCTAATCCGATCCCCGCACCGAAGTTGAGTTTCTTACTCAAAGGCAGGTGATAAGCGTAGCTTCCCTGAATTGAGGTCTTTGAAAAAGGACCGATGGCATCGTTCCATACTTTTCCTCCAACGACGTGCTTTCTTTTTGAAACGGAAACCGACGGTCCGCTGAAGAGTTTTTCGTCACGAACATTGAATTCCCCCAAAACTTTATCACTACCCGAACCGAACATACGGATCTGACTGTGTCCGGCTGCCATGATCGTCGTTGGGCCACCACCGTAGCCTATCCATTGAGTTCGAGTAGACGCTTCGAAATGCATGACATCCGTCATCCCTCCTGCAGCTGGATTCAACAGGAAAGGATTGCTTGCCGTGTTGGAAAACTGAAACTCCTGCTGAGCTGTTGCCATTGCCGGTATCATCAAAACAGAACCAAGCAGAAAAGTATAGATCGAGATTGTTTTCATTTTCTTCATTTTTTGGTCAATTAATGGATGATACTGATCGGACCGGTGTAAACGGTATTGGATTCATCGTTCAATTCTATTTTGTAGAAATAAGTACCCATTGGCAATTCTTCGCCGTTGTTGGTTCCGTCCCATGGTACCTGATAGCCTGTTGATTCAAAAACCACAGAACCCCATCTGTTGAAGATCGTTACCGTTAGTTCAGGGTAGATCTGTTCAAGGAAATTGATCACGAAAAGATCGTTCTTTCCATCATTGTTCGGTGTGATAACCGTTGGGAATTCAGGGTTGATCTCCTCACAAAGCTGGGTAACAACAGTAATTGTATCAGTAGTTGAAGGACATTGAGGATGCGTCATCGTATATACGATGATGTTCTCACCCATATTAAGATGTGTTACCATAGTAACTGCATCGGTTGATGAACCAAAAACACCAACCCCTTTGATGAATTTCCAGAATGAATTCTGTCCTTCAGCAGGAACGTTTCCTGATAATTCGAGTTCCTGGTTCTCAAAGCAAAGCAAAGTGTCCGGAGTAAAGATCTCAGCAATGGCAGCTACATACACGCTCATTGTATCGGATGTGCTCGGGCAGGATCCATTTGTGATCGTCCAGATATAGTCATGCCATCCACTTGATAAGTTACTGGCAGTTGTGTTAGATGATGTTGGATCTGCAATTATTGCAGCATTGTCTGTTGTGGACCATACACCTTCGCCATACAATGGAGTATTTGACAATATGGCGATCTGATTTGTATTACATGCCAGAAGTTGATCTTGTGTGCTTGCCGGTAATGGTTGTTGATAGGCAATGATGTAAACAGAATCAATTGTTGAACCACAACTTGTTGTAGTGATCGTATAGTAAAGGAGGTTTGTTCCGAAAGTCAGATTGTTTACCCCTGTGGAATTCGCAAACTGATTATTGAAGTTGCCTGTTCCTTCTTCAACCGTCCATTCCCCTGTCCCCGTTGAATGAGCCTCTGCAGAGACAACCGTTGATGTCAGGTCGCAAAGCTGGAGAGTGTCTTCTAGGATGTTCGCCTGTGCCGGGAAGTCAAGAACTTCAACTATAAACGAACAACTCGCAGAGTTTCCTGAAAGATCTGTAACCGTATATTGAAGGATAGTACTTCCAACTGGGAAAGTGCTTCCTGAGGAGAATCCGGTATTATCAGTTTGTGTCAATATCGCCTCACAGTTGTCATTAAAAACCGGATCGAGGTAAATAATCTCCGGATCACAACTTGTGATAGTTCCCGGACATGTGATCGTCGGTTGTACGTTCTCAAGAACTGTTAGATCGAATGAGCAGCTTGCGATATTTCCTGCAACATCACTAACCAGGATATCGATCGTTGTGATCCCTGCCTGAATTGTTGTTCCTGGTGTTGGAGTTTGTTCGATCGTGAAATTACTGCAATTGTCCAGTACTAACGTTTGCGTGCCATAGTTCGGAAGTACAAAGTCGCAGTTTGCTCCATTGTTCACCGGTGCCGGAGAAGGACATGTTACAACAGGTGTTTCCGTATCCTCAGGGATGAGCAGGGTGACACACGTGTTCTGATTTCCATTCAGGTCGGTAAGTGTGAACAACACGGCAGTAAGACCCGTTTCCGAAGCTCCCGCAGCTGGGTTTTGAGTCAGTGTCATTTCTGCGAATGAGCTGCAGTTGTCGGTTCCACTCACTTGGGCACCTATGTCAGGAACAGTATACGCACAGCTTGAATTGATGGCAATATCGAGTGAATTCGGACAGGTGATGGTCGGGTCCTGATCATCTTCCACGATAGCAAAGAAATTACATGTGTTGATGTTACCCGCCTGATCGGTGACCGTCATTATGATCTGTGTGTTCTCAGTGACCACAGTTCCGGCAACCGGTGATTGTGAAATACTAAGCGCAGCGGTAGCCGTGCAGTTGTCCGACACAGTAACATTACTCGCATAGTCTCCTAATGAACCTGAACAATTTGCATCGATCGGGATGGTAACATTGCCGTTGCAAGAGATCTCAGGAGCCGTTAGATCGCTTACAGTGATCGTGAAATTACAGGTACCGGTATTTCCTACCACATCCACCACGGTAACTGATAAAGCGTTTGGTCCTGTTGGTAAAATTGTTCCGACTGATGGCGTTTGATTATAGAGGTATGGAGCTGAAGTCGAACAATTGTCGGTGACATTCAGCTGCCCTGTAATATCAGGCATGACAGCGTTGCAGTTTGTGCCTGTGCTGATGGTGTAATCAGCCGGACAAGTAACTACCGGTGCTGTCACATCCAAAACCGAAACGGTAAAGCTGCAAGTTCCATCATTTCCAGCTTCGTCAGTTCCTGTAATTGTGATCAGTGTCGGACTATTAAAGCTGGTTCCTACTGCAGGTGACTGAGAAAGTGTAACAGCCGCGTTGAAAGAACAATTTTCAATGAAGGTAACCAGGCCTGTGTAATCGATGATATTGGCTGAACAGTTGGCGTCGGCATTCAATGTTTGATCCCCAGGACATATTAAAGATGGAGCAATCTGGTCCACTACTGTCATGGTTGTTGAGCAAAGTTTAGAATTGTTTGCTTGATCCGTAACGGTAAATTCTATTGTTTGATTGGTCGTCACAAGCGTACCGGGAGCGGGATTTTGAGACACCACAAGATTGGCGAAGCTTGTACAATTGTCACTGTACGTTACAAGTGAAGCGATATCCGGGACTGAAGCTTCACAATTCGCATTCAAAGGAACCGCCGGTATAGTTGCGGGGCATGTTGCATCGGGTTCAACAGCATCAACTGCGGTTGCAACAAATGAACATTGCGCACTGTTTCCTGCCAGATCCGTTACGGTAATTGTCACGAGCTGTGTTTGACCATGTTGAGTCAAAGCAACAGTATTCGGTAGTGGGTTTTGTACAAATGTGATCTTCGAAACATCGCTGCAATTGTCGGTAACTGTTACACTAGGGGTGTAGTCTCCGATAAGTACCTCACAGTTTGTATTTAAATTAAGGTTAAGATCTGATTGACAAGTATTGATAACAGGTGCTCCCGTATCGGTTCCGGTCAATTCGAAATTGTCTACTGCCAAAGGAGTATTTGGAATTCCGGCAGCATCATAAGTGAATCGGAATCCTATTCTGAACGTTGAAAAGTCAAGCAGTGCAGGAAGTCCGATCGAAAATGTCGTCCAGTTAGCGGAAACTGGCAGAAGAGAAACTACATTGTAAGAAGTTCCTCCATCGGTACTGTATACCAGCTCAGCGAAATCTTGTCCAACTTGTCCTTCTATCCTGTAATCAAAACTAACGTTCAGTGTTCCTGTACAGGTAGCATCGATCTCGTGTGAGGCTATTGCTGTGCTCGTTCCTGCAGCAGCGTTGGCATACGAAAACTGGAACATACCAGTTGGACTGCAGTCAGGAGTTACACCACCCTGTGTGATGTACATAGCTGTTGTCCCGGCAGCAGACGGTCCGTTTGTCGCACATGTGTTGCGAATAAATTGGTTTGGACCCCCGGAAAATGTGTAGGTCCAGTCTGAACCGGCATCTTCAAAGTCATTTTCGTAAACCGTAAAGATCTGCGCATTCAAAGCTGTCGTCAGACAAGCCATGATAAGAAGTGATAGCAGTTTTTTGATCATTGCTTAATGCAGTTAGTTTCAAGTCAATGCGCAAATATAAGACAAATGAACTTTTTGACCCATTGAAATCAGTCTATCCACCTACAAGTCAATGTTAATAAGTCCGAAAAAAGTTAACAAGCACCTTGCGATAACTTTTGTTGAGTGAGATGGCCAACTATTAAAGGCCCTCTAACTTTGCATGAAAACATGCTTATGAAGAGGATTGGTGTTATCTGTGGAGGTTTTTCCTCTGAATTCGAGATCTCCGTTAAAAGTGCCCGGACGATTGTGGAAAATTTTCCAGATGCCTATTCTCCCTTGCTGATAAAACTCTCTGATAAGGGATGGGAAGCAATTGTGGGTGAGGGATCTGTTGAGTTTGATATCCGAACAATGTCTTTTGTTCATGATGGTGAGGAGAAAAAAATAGATGCAGCAATAGTTTACATACATGGAGATCCCGGTGAGAATGGTAAGATCCAGGCTTTTTTGGAGATTCAAAAGATACCTTATATTAATTCGGGTCCACTTGCTTCAGCTTTGTCTTTCGATAAATGGTATTGTAATCAATTTCTCTCAGGATTTGGAATACCTGTGGCGAAGTCACTGTTTCTGACAAAACGCTATGAATATTCGAATCAGCAAATTGTTGATGAGCTCGGATTGCCGGTTTTTGTCAAGCCTTCTGATTCAGGTTCGAGCTATGGGATTTCCAAGGTGAAATCGATCGAGGAGATGGATACAGCTCAGGACCTTGCATTCCGAGAAGGCAGAACCGTTGTTGTCGAATCATTTTTGAAGGGTGTAGAGGTCACTTGTGGTGTTTATCGTAGATCAAATGGTGTCCATGCATTGCCGTTAACAGAGATCGCCTCAGAAAATGAGTTTTTCGATTACGAAGCGAAGTATCTGGGTAAATCGGAGGAGATCACACCGGCAAGGGTGTCTGATGAAATCCGGATATTGGTACAGGATACCGCAAAAAGGATATATGATTTATTGCAGCTGAGAAGTATCGCACGAATCGATTTCATGATCGTCGATGATGTTCCGCATGTAATCGAAGTCAATACGACTCCCGGCTTTTCTCCCGCGAGTATTGTTCCTCAAATGATAAAATGTGAAGGGGATACCATCCGCAATTTCTGGACGGAGATCATTTCGGTGGAGTTGAGTTGAGAGTTGAGAATTTAGAACTTGGAGTTTAGAATTTAGTGTCATGTCCTGATATAAGTAGACACATTGTTTCACTTACTTCTATCTTTAAGC
>CAZQKN010000005.1:0-183907 GCA_964593935.1 uncultured Akkermansia sp.
TACCAAAGCATGATACGTTGGTCTGCGTTGTGCTTGCCGCAAGTGCCGCTGCAGGCTGTGTGATCGTTACTGATGCTGTTGTCGTACAGCCGTTCGCATCCGTTACCGTTACCGTGTACGTTCCTGCTGCCAATGATGAAAGATCCTCTGTCGTTGCTCCGTTCGACCAGCTGTAAGTATACGGTGCTGTGCCACCCGTTACCGTAAGATCTACTGCTCCCGTAGAGTTGCCATTACACAGTACATTGGTCTGGGTCGTGCTCGCTGCAAGTGCCGCTGCAGGCTGTGTGATCGTTACTGATGCTGTTGTTGTACAACCGTTCGCATCTGTTACTGTTACCTGGTATGTGCCTGCTGCAAGGTTGGAAAGATCTTCAGTTGAAGCTGTAAATCCACTTGGACCCGTCCAACTGAAGGTATAACCAAATCCACCTGATACGGTAAGATCGATTGATCCATTGTTACCTCCGAAGCAACTGACATTCGTCGAAGTGAAGCTATTGGTCAAATTGATAATTGTAACTACCGAAACATTCGTGGCAATATCGTTACAACCATTACCAGGCGAAGAGACCACGCAATAGTAGTAGAACGTTCCGGCTGCTCCGGTTGGAACCGTATAAGATGCTGAAGTAGCACCCGAGATCGGTGTTCCACCGGTATTGGAATTGGTTGTATTCGAATACCACTGATAGTTCAGCGAAGGTGTACCGTTGGCAGCTATTGTGCTTAGCGTGAGTGAACCATTCAGACAAACAGTTGAGTTTGCCTGAGGTTGAGATGTAATACTTGGATCCGGGACAACAGTAAGGAAGGCCGTTGTTGAAGTCGCATTGGAACAACCGCTTCCACTTGCACTAATTTGACATCTGTACTCCCATGTTCCTGAATCAGTTATTCCCGAAACGGTGAATGAATTTGTACCCTGTCCACTAAAAGAAGCCCCTGCCGGTGGATTTGTTGTGGGCTGCACCCATCCATTTGTTGAAGGATTCTTATATTGCCAGTTGTAGTTTAGTGACGGTGTTCCACCAGTTGCATTGACGGTATAGGTAACTGATCCTTGCGCACAAATAGTGGTGCTCGCCTCAGGATCTAATGTGATTGTAATAGGGTCGACAACGATAAGCGAAGCTGGATTTGATGTTGCGCTGACACAACCAACTCCAGGAGATGTGATGAGTACCTGATAATCATAGGTTCCTGACAAAGTAATTCCGGAAACCGAAAGGGATGTAGCTGTTGCACCTGTGTAAATTGCACCTGTCGGAACTCCGTTGGTCACGTTATTCCAGGTGGCACCATTAAAATATTGCCACTGATAAGAGATCGGTGCGACACCTCCTGCAGCCGTTACACTGAAAGAACCTACTCCACCTTGACAAACAGGCGGTGCGTTGGTTGGCTGAGAAGTGATCAAAATATTGTTCACCACAATAACAGCCGCCACATTGGATACAGGATCGTTACAACCTGTTAAGTTGTCCGTAATGACACAGTAATAATAAACTGTCCCTGCGGTTGCAGTTGGAGGCGTATACGAACTTGTGGTTGCACCAGCGATTACTGTTCCGCCTGAATTGGATGATACTGTATTACTGAACCACTGATATCCGAACGAAGAGGAACCACCAGTAACAGAGACAGACAGCGTTGTTGGCGAACCATTGATACATACTGTCTGTGATGCCAGTGGCTGGGATGAAATAGTGGGTTGTGCTAACACAATGACTTCCGCAATTTGCGAGTTCACACTTCCACAACCATTTCCTGCTGCAGAAACGATACAATAATAGTATGTTGTACCGGCACTCGCGCTCGAAGGTGTATAAGTTGCAGATGTTGCTCCCACAATTGGACTACCTGCATACGCGTTGGTGCTGCTGGAGTACCATTGATACGTAAGAGATGGAGTTCCGCCTGATGCAGTTACAGAAAGTGCTGTCAAAGCACCACCTGTACAGACTGTTTGTGTAGCCAGTGGTTGCGCACTAACTGAAGGATCCGGAACTACAATCACTTCAGCTATTGAAGAATTGATCGGATTACAACCGTTACCTGCTGCAGTAACCGTGCAGAAATAATATACTGTTCCTGCGGTAGCTGTTGGAGGAGTATAAGTAGCAGATGTTGCTCCAGCTATCAATGTTGCTCCGCTGTACGAATTGGCCGAATTTGAATACCACTGATACTGCAATGAAGGAGTACCTCCGGATGCAATAGCTTGTAAGTTGGTTGGCGTACCTCCTACACAGAGGGTCTGGGTACTTTGTGGTTGACCAGTGATAAATGGATCCGGAACCACCGTTACTACGCGGCATCCTGCCCATTGAGCGGCTGCACAGTCGGGAGTTCCCGCAACATCCACTATTACCGCATACGTTCGTGTGGTGGTGAGCCCAGCTGGTGGATCATATGTAGGATCAGTAGCTCCTGAAATTAGGGTCCAACCGGTGGTGTTTGATCCAGTTGGACATGAATTGTTTCCATCTTTGTAGTACCATTGATAGTTGAAGACATTAGCACCACCTGAAGGTAAAGTCGTAAAACTAATAGATCCCGGATCTCCGCCTGTACAGATTGTTTCTGCCGTTGAGTTCACAGTTCCGGTTGCTACAGGCGGCAACATAGTAATCACCAAATCATCGCTAGCTGAACCGCCAACTGAACTTATCGTACCGGTGTAGGTACCTGCAGTATTTACTGTGGTTGAAGCCGAGGTGTTGTTTGGGGTGTAGGTGGCTCCGGCAGGACCTGTCCAAGCATAGGTGATCATTGGTGTACCGGTGATCAAAATATTATCAATAAAAAATGGTGGTTGTGAACCACTCGAATTATTATTTATCCACCTGAAATGAATTTTAAAATTGGTATTATTTAATGAAGTCGGTAAAGTGTAAGACTGCGGTGTGGTGACCGCTGAGCTTTGGAATAACCCGTTATTAGCTGGACCCCCAGTAGTTAACCAAGTTACAGCTGAACCGTTGATAGAATAACCTACCTGCCCGTAATCAACGCCAGCTTGACCTTGAGCCTTCCAATTGAATGATAGCTGGATATTAGAATAGTTCAGTGAAGAAATAGAAGGAGTTATTGCTTGAATATCTGCTGTATTGCCCGTATTGTAGCTATTAGTCCATGACCCATCTGATAGTCTACCCATTACGGCCAAAGACTGAGCACCATTTAATGGTGCATAAATACCCGTTTGTTCGAATTGAATTCCCCACCTGTTTCCTCTTCCGTTACTATTGTTGTTCGTAGGTAAATCTATACCCAATTCCCAGCCGCCCAAACCTATTCCGAGACCGGTACCATCAATACCCCATACAGTTTCAAAATTTTCTTCAAAAAGCACAGTACCTATAGTTCCTAGGGTAGAACTTGAAATATTCGCCGTAGTTGCATCACATATTGTTTGATCTTCGGACAAAACTGCATCCCACACATTTAATTTAACGGCTTTTGTAAACACACTATTACAACCGGTAGTTACATTCTTGTACTCGGCTCGATACTGATTTTGATTAAGGCCAAGACTTACAGGGTTTATACTGAGATCTGTCGAAGTTGCTCCGGAATAGGGGTTGTTATTTGAAATATTAGACCAAGAACTACCACCATTTGTTGAAACCTGCCATTGAATACCATTCGACGATGGATAGTTAGTTCCATTACTGGTCAAGATTACTGAACCGCCATCAGGTTCGGTTAACTCAATTGGCTGAAGAGTAATTACCGGTAAAGATGGACCAAATATTGCCAAACTGAAATTTCCTCCAGTATTATCATAGTCCACTATGCGAATAAAATAGGTTGTTCCGGCGGTCAAAAATCCGGAACCGGATTCATTTTGATTTCCAGCATTGGTGCTTGAAAAGATTGGCGCTACACAACTCGATGGACATGGACTTGAGTAAATGTACAAATCCTTGTCATCGGCAAGATTACTTAATGTAACAGTATAGCTATTGTCGCAAGATGGCGTAAAGAAATACCACACGTCTTTTTCACTGATACCAGAGCAGATTTCAGCTACAGCACCACTTAAAGTTCCAGTTACTGCCACTCCATCCGTCTGTATCTCAAATGCCTGTGCACAAGTATTGTTACCAATGAGAATCGTCAACTGGCCAGCATCAGAATTCACGGAACATGTTCCGATTGAAACGATACAACGGTAATAATAGCCATTTCCTGTGATGGAGGATTCACCTGCATTAATTGTCAGGGTTGCTGTTGTTTCCCCGGAATAACTGACATCAGTAGGTGTTCCGGCCACTACATTTGACCAGGGACCGGAGGTGCTTGTAGCATATTGCCATTGGTAGGTTGCACCTACTCCTGAAGCTGTTACCGACATGGTAGTTGAAGCGGCCTGATCAACCTGTGCGTTTGATGGTTGTGTGATGATCGAAGGCGATGGATTCACAACAACAGCTATCGCAGCAGGAGCGCTGCTACAACCTGAAACTGTCGCAACCACCTGATAGTTTCCACTGTTCGCTGTTGTTGTTCCTGTAATGGAAGGATTTTGCAAGGCACTGGTAAAACCATTGGGCCCGGTCCAGCTGTATGTGGCACCTGAAACTGTTGTTGCAGTAAGATTAAGCGTTTCGCCTTCACAAAGTGGTGTATTTGCTCCCGCAGTGGGTGATGGAATTTCCGCTGGTTCCGAAATTGTGAGCGTATTGGTCGTAACCAAACAAAGATTTGCGTCTCTCACGCTAACCGTGTAGGTTCCGGCACCAACAGTAAACGTATTTGATGACTGATAAGCACCTCCATTTAAGCTATATTCGTATGCCGTAGTTCCACCGGTAGCTGTAACCGTAAGGGTTGTGGTTCCCCCAAAACACGCAATGGTTCCTGCAGAGCTACTTGCGGCCAGGGCTGCAGGTTGCGTGATCACGACGGTATTACTATTCACCTCACAGTTGTTGGCATCACGAACTGTCACCGTATAATTTCCTGCTCCCACCATAAATGAATTGGAAGACTGATATGTACCACCATTTAGGCTATAGGTGTAAGGTGAGGTTCCGCCTGAAGCTGTAACAGAAAGTGTAGTTTGATCGCCAAAACAAGACAAGGAGGTTGTGGTGGCTGAAGCTACAGGAACAATAGCCGAAGGCTCAGTTATGGAATAGGTTAGCACCTCCTGACATCCTGTGTTATCCGTAATCGTCACCGTGTAGTCTCCAGCAACTAAACCAGAAATCGATGACCCCGATCCCCCATTGCTCCAGCTGAAGGAGTAAGGCGCTACACCCCCACTCACACTTAAGGAAATGCTGCCTGTTGCCTCGCCATTACACAATACGTTCGTTTGAGTCGGAGTGACCGTTAGCGCTGATGGAGCTGAAATTACAACCTCCTCGGTTACGCTGCAACCGTTGACATTGGTGACCGTCACTGAATAGGTTCCTGCAGAAAGATCAGTTATTGTAGAAGTTGTGGCTCCAGTTGACCAAAGTATCTGCGGTGTAGTGGTATAATAGAAATCGTCCACCATAATGCGTTCGCTGTTTGCAAGGCGCACAATACGTATTTTTAAGTCACCGACCGGAACATTTATAGGACTACTAAACACATGGTCAAAAGAAAACCAAGCGTTGCTATTCGCTAAAAAGCTTGAATTAATTGACGGCGGAATAACTGTCCAGTTTGCGCCACCATTTGTGGAGAATTCAACTGACCAGTTCGGCATCACAGAAAATGCTCTCACCTTAAATCCAAATCCGGTAACCTCTTTCGTGCCATTGTAAGTAAATGCTAGGTTATTTGTAGATGGAGTGGAATTTAATCGCCAAGCAAATATTCCCAAAACTGACGGACTTTGATTAACTGGACTCATCGATTCCCTCAATCCCTGATCAGAAACATTGACCACCCAATCTTCCTGCGAATAACTATGATTTGAATAACTGTCAATATTCGCACCACCAGGAATCCAATTTAGTGCATTATCGAAATTAATCAGGTACTTGTTTACACCTCCATTTACTGTGACTGCTGCAGACCCATCATTTTGTCCCGCACAAGACACATCATTCGCGGTGATCGAAGCACTAAGTGAAGATGGAAGCGTGACCGAATAATTATCGGATGTCACAGAACATCCACCGGCATTGCTGATCTCCACCGCATAAGTTCCGCTTGTAGTTGCCGTATAGGTCGATGATGTTGCACCGGATATCGCTGTTCCGTTGAGGTACCACTGGTAGCTCGTTACATCTGCTGTTGCTGAGGCCGTTAATACCTCATTTATGGTAGCTCCGCATGCCACTTGACTTCCTGTGACTGCAACCATCAGTGGTTTTCTTACTGTAATTGTTACTGATTGAGCTGTTCCCGGACAGCCGCTTCCGGTGGCTGTTGGTGTGACCGTATAGGTAACAGTCTGATTGTTCGATAGAGAGGTGGAAATATTGGTGAGTACATCAGAGATAGTTGTCGAAGTCTGGTTAGAAGTAGTCTCTCCGTTGACTTGTGCAGCAGAACCGGCCGACCACACAAAACTCGAAGCCACACTCGCAGTTAGAACCAAACCTACCTCATCCCCACTACAAATGGTAAGTGACGATGCAGAGCTCATCACAGGAGTTGAATTATTCGTTAAAACCACTTCATCCGAAACGACACAAGGACCATCGGTAACCGTCCAGCTTAGCGTTACAGAAGTACCGGCCGGAACTCCTGTAACCGCTGTTGTAGGAGAAGTCGGAGTAGCAATTGATGCGGAACCAGCAACCACAGTCCAAAGTCCACTACCGGAAGATGGTGCGTTGCCAGCCAATGTAAAGGCCCCACTTCCACACTGCGTTTGATCGGGACCAGCGTCAGCTGTAACAGTTGGCGGCGTTATTGTAATGGTTGCAGAACCTTCAGGTCCCCAACAACCGGCTGCCGATTGTGCCCGGAAATAATACGTTCCCGAAGCAGAAACAGACTGCGAAGTAGAAGGTGTTGCCGTTGAAGTTCCACCGGAGGTGGTTCCTTGCCAATAGATCGTTCCACTGGATGCATTAGCAGCCGTGAGGGTAACTGAACCACAGTAAGAACCTGTAGATGGATTTACGACAACTGCATTCGGCAACGGGTTCACCGTAATGGTCAAACTATTGGAAGTTGCCGGCGAACCGGTCAAACATGGCGATGCGTTCGAGGTTAGAACACAAGTAACAACGTCACCATTATTCAAAGTTGATGAGGCAAAAGTTGGGGAATCGGTTCCCGCATTGGATCCATTCACCTGCCATTGATAGCTAGGTGAGTTTCCGCCATTTGTTGGAGATGCTGTAAAAGTCACCGTCTCTCCTGCACAGATCGTTGTGGCACTAGCTGAGATGGTGACGGAAGCTGGAAGGTTGGGGTTGACGGTGATGGTGATCGCATTGGATGTAGCCGGTGAACCCGTCAAACAAGGTGTTGCATTGGAAGTCATTACTACCGTCACTACATCACTGTTGTTTAGCGTTGTAGTAGTGTATGTGTCACTATTCCCCCCTACAATGTTACCATTTACCTGCCATTGATAGCTTGGTGTACTCCCTCCATTTGTCGGGGTTGCTGTAAAGGTCACACTTGTTCCTGCACAGATAGATGTCTCAGAGGCTGCAATGGATACCGATGCAGGAAGGTTTGGAAGCACCGTGATTGTTAATGTGAATGTTTGACCTGCGCATGGTCCTGCAGTTGGTGTGATCGTATAGGTGGCAGTTTGACTCTCCGTTGAATTATTTATTAATGTTCCGGTAATACTGCTCGCTCCTGTTCCGGAAGCGCCACCGGTCATACCACCCGTTACAACAGGTGCAGACCAACTGTAGGATATACCGGGAGGTACAAATCCATTAACTCCATTAACAGGCGCAGAGGAAAACGACGCTCCGGAACAAACCGTCAGGGTCAAATTATCGATATCCGGGAATCGGTTTGAAACCTCAAATGCTCCGATAGACGGAGGAATAGCTCTTGGGGTTCCGGCATAATCATCACTAACCAGTCCTGTCAAACCGTTAATACCACAAGTTGGGATATAATGGGAGGCTGATATTGTTGGTGGAGTTGTACTGAAATTCGGATCAACGTTCGAGCTGTTTAGATCTTGGGAGGTTGCTCCCTGCCAAGTTGCGAAGGTGGAGTAATTAGTTGCATTAATTCGCCCTACTGATCCTCCGGTACCTGAAACAAAATAATTATTATAATCGACAGTTGCGCCAACTGCTGGTAGCCGCATCGCAAAATGAAGATTTGATCCTGATGCACTTGATCTTGTGTTAATCAAATGATTATTACGAATACTTCGGGTTGCCGCATTCGTTGTTCCGTTGCTGAACAAAGCATACGATAAAATTGTACCATTCGCAGTTGTTCCACTGACTACGATTGTGTTGTTATCAATGGTATAATTATTAGAAGCAACATTCGGTTCCCACAAACCATAGATCAGATTTCCATTTGCATTTCCTCCTCCAACGTTTATAATATTATTTGAAACATTCGCTGATCCAGTTTGAAGAGATATACCAAACACCTCGGCGTTGGCTGAAGAAGAGCTCATAGAAATACTATGAATAAAATTCTTTTCAATCACATGGCTACCTGCCGAAAGCCCTCTGAAATGAATACCTCTAACCTTGACAGCTGCGCTTGTTGCTGTGCTGGATAAATTGTGAATGGTATTTCCTCGGATCACCTGAGTGCTTGATGCCGTAGTCGATTGATTGTGAATCCCCACCAATGACCCATTTGTCGCAGTGGTATTTGCATAGGCAACTGCAGTTGATAAATTACTAATTGTATTTCCTTCGATTGTATTGCTTCCTGCTGTAACATTGATACCTCTGGTAAAGGATGCTGCTGAAGATCCTGTAACAAGGTTAGTTAAATTTGAAATCGTGTTATTACTGATTAAAACAGTTGAGGTTGATGTACTGGAAATTCCATAAAGGGTTTGGGCTAGTGTCGCATCAGCGGCATTGTTACAATTTAAATTATTAATAATATTATTCGACACACTTAAATTACCATTTCCTGCAATATCAATACCTCTGATACCAATAGCGGAAGAACTTAAATTTGCTGAAGTACTAATACCTGAAATAGCGTTGTTCGATATGGTAATTGACCCTGTGGATGTTGTATGAATTCCTCTTGAATTTGCAGCTACAGGGGTTGCTGCTTCAATTCGATTGGTTGATATATTCGAAATCGTATTATCCACTATATTTACATCTCCTAATCCTGTAATAGATATTCCATAAAAAGGAGCTCCTGAAACAGTCTGCTGCGAAATGTTCGATACAAGATTATTGTTAATCGTATTGCTCAAGCCTGCAGCTGTATTCATTCGAATACCATAGAATAAATGTAATGCCGTATTATTAGTGCTAAAATCCATGCTGCTTCCACCTGCATTTGCAGCACTTCCTCCGATAGTATTGTTTGAAATAGTAAATCCACTACCAGAGGCACTACTAACATCAATAGCGAAATAGGTAAAATTACCTGTCGGTGTAAAGGTTGCATCCGTTTGATAAAATTGATTACCCGTTATAGTCCATGCCGTTGAACCTGCACCTGTCCTCACACCATAGGATGTCGCTGCAGATCTGAAAAAATCTACAAACTCATTGTTGGTAATACTAATATTTGCATTGGAGAAAGCTGCAGTGCCATTGGAATACACACTGTTCATAGGTCTATTCCCAACTGTAGCAGAAGCAGTGGTAATAGTGTTATCTGTTATCACATTGTTACTATTTCCCGGACCGGCAGTTGAAGTACTAAAGAAAATAGTACCACCTGCAGTTGTTGCTGTACTGGAACTCGAGACGAATGCGTAACGAACGGTGTTATTTTCTGAACCATTTATAAATCGAACAGTACTAACAGAAGTTCCGGTATTTGTATTCGAAATGATTAATGATTTTACTGAACCCGAGGCATTAACTCTTCCGTCGATCGTTACATTATCCGCACCGTTAAGATCAAAAAGAGCACCGTTGAAGGAACCACTCAACGTAATACCTGATGCCGTTGGAAACATATTGACCGAGGAATAGCTCGCACTTCCTGTACCACTGGCATTTAGTGAAGCACTAGCGTTATGTGTTACACTACAATTGACCCGAATGGTAATATCACCCTGGTGCGTTCCCGCATTGATCGCATTAAATGCTGCTTGAACATTCGCATAAAAGACGGGGCCGGTGTTTCCTGCTGTGGCATTAACCTGAATCGGAGCACTAAAGCTTATTGTACCCGTGGCAGTATTGGTTCCTCCCGTACATCCTCCAGTCATGGTTACCGTATAGGTAAATGAGCCTGACACCGACGGTGTTCCACTAATCGTCACTACATCATTCAACCAGCTTGCCGTAACTCCATCAGGCAAACCTGTAACAGTGGCACTTGTAGCACCGGTTGTTGCATAGGTTATTGTTGTAATCGATGTACTCGCACAACTAAGAACCTGGGCGTCCGTTCCGGGAGCAGAAGTCAGCGTAATTGTATTGTATGGTGTGATTGTAATAACAGCAGAGCCACTCAAACTCGTAGAGCATGTTGGAGCTGATTGATATACTGCACTCACTAAGTTGTACGTAAATGTTCCGGAAGAGGCGGTGGACTGCGAAACTGTCGCTGTGGAATTGGCTGCCACACTCACTGTTTGTGTTGCTCCTCCGTTCACATTATAACCGATTGTGATTGGTAAGGCTAATGGATTGGTGAACGTTATTGTTGGTGCAACATCTCCCTGACATACAGTTGTTGCCCCAGAAATGCTAGCGGTTATTGTAGGACGCACAGTAAGCGCAGCAGTTGTAGCAGTGGCGGTACACCCATTTTGATCTGTTACCGTTACCGTAAATGCACCATCATTTGCAGGTGTTGCAGAGAATGTCGGATTTTGATCGTTGGAAGAGAACGAAGAACCAGACCAACTGTAGGAGATAATACTTGGTGGAATAAAACGCCAGGCCTCAGGAACAGTTGTGTTCCATTGAGCATAGTTTCTACCCGGAGGTACAGTTCCGCTAGTTCCACCGGAGTTTTCAATACCTGCTACTTTAAATCGGGTGGAGTTATTTAATCCATTGAAGGCTATTTCAATGATATTTGTCGTCTCAAATAGTCGAATTTGACCGTTAACATTTCCTCCACCATTTATGAAAGGGACACTGTTATAGTTGATCACAAAGACCCTATTCGGTGCTGTCCCCGATGTAAAATAGGTTATTTGTCCGGAAGATGCGACCAAATCAGCCCAACATAATGCAACAAAATTATCAATTTCACCCCCTGCAGTGGGAATTGTTTGAGGCGTCCAAGCTGTTGAAGTCGATGAAAACTGAATATTACCGTTGGTTGAAATATTAATTGCGTTGTATATATTTCCGAAAAAATTAAAGTTGAATGGTAAACTTGCTTCACCCACGACATCATCGCCTGTTGGACCATTGGTACCAGCTCCTGTTAACACAGAATATGGAATGGAGCTAACGGAATAATTGGTAGAAGTGGCTGTTCCTGTTGAAGTCAGATTAATATTACCCCCTTCACAAACTAATGTTTGATCGATACTCGCAGTGGCTGTTGGCGCAGTTGCAGCTATGACATTAGCAGAGGCTGACAAGGAACAGCTCCCTTGGGTTACCGTAACTGAATAAACCCCGGCAGTATTTACCGTTATACTTTGAGTCGTAGCACCTGTGTTCCATGAGTAGCTTGGACTACCGCTGGTATTGGCGGTCAATACTGCTGAAGAACCATTACAAAGGGCTACAGGTGAAGGACTTATTGTAGGACTTTGTATTACTTCGATTGTCAGTGGAATTGAATTGGAACTTTGACCACTATTGTCACAAGTCACCACACATCTGAAATAGGTGGTTGATTCCAACACATCTGTTGTATAATTTGCAGTGTTAGCTCCGGTGCCGCCTGTTACATCTGTAAATGGACCTGCCAAATCAGCAGCCGACTGCCATTGGAAGCTGATTCCAGGATCAGTAGTAAACCCCGTTAAAGATAGATTGACAGTATTAGAACCACACAATGAAGTGGAGGATGCAGTTGCTGTTCCTGCTGTTGGTGCACCTGAACATGGAGGGGCAGCAGTAACCGTAAAACAATAATCTTCCGTTTCTCCCCAAGTGAAGGTTTGTGATTGAGCATAATTCAAACCAATTGTGCCACTTTCAATACATACAATTCGCATGCGTGTTGCACCAACTGCAGCGCCTATTGGAACTGTAAAGTTTCCAGAGAACCCCGGAGCCTGATTCAAGCCGGAGGTAGATTCGGCCATCCGTTCGGTATCTTGAAATATTCCATCCTGGTTCCAGTCAACATAGATTTGGATAATGTTATCGTAGTTCGTTACACTACACGAATTCTGAACTACTGTAAATGGTACTGAATTGCCCTGTTGAATGCTAGGACCATTCACAGTAGTTGTAAAATTTGAATAACTACCTGCTACAGAGCCGGGACCTGATGCTGCCGTTACACAAGTATTAAGGTTATTCGTCATTACCCCAACACTAACACTGTTGATTTCGGTGTCAGCACCACTTGATGGGTAATTACTGGAGTAACTGCCACATGTGCACTGCCCTCCCGTAACATCATAACTAACCTCATCAGTATTATTTGACAAACCACTATTTGCACAAGTAGTGACAAGTCTGTAAAAAGTTGTAGATTCCGGTGAATTGATGTTTAATGTTGCGTTGGTAGCTCCACTGATATTTGTCCATGGGCCACCTGCTGCAGGTGCACTTTGCCATTGGTAGGAAATTCCTGTACCTGTAGATAATCCTGTTGCCTGAAGTGTAATAGGTACACTTGGACAGCCGGATGAAGAGGAAATAGTAGCTGTGCCGGCTGAAGGTGTGCCTGAGCAGGCTGCAGCAAGCGTAGTAAAACTATTCGGATTATTTGACTCAGTGTTGGTATTGTATGTCCTGTTTGGAGAACAGTATTCATATACCCTTACCCAATAGGTAGTTCCAGGAGCAAGGCCTGTAACCGTGACAGGACCGGAACCTGTGCCATTAAAAATACATTGCTGTCCGCTGGAGTAGGCGGTATTTACAGTTGGATTGGTGCCATTGGTTGGGGCAGTAAAACTATTAGTCGTGTTGATGTATACCACCCTGCCCGCGCCATTTCCGTTTGTCCAGTTAATGCTGGCAGAGTTATTTGTAATTGAACCCGCTGTAAGAGAAGAAGCCTGAGTTGTGGGGGCAGGACAGGGATCACATGTTCTGCTAATGGTGAAATTTCCTGATGTTGTACCTGTGGTATAAAAGGCTATATACACATAATAGGTTTGACCATTTATCGTAGTAAAAGTATGTGTTTCAGTTCCGTTGCCACCGGCACCATCGAAGCAACCTATATTACTGAATGAACCACAAGAGCCTGAAACAATGTTCATTTCGTGGTCATATGTCGTTCCAATTGTGAATCCACTCGTTCCGGTTGTGGTAATTGTGGTTTGTTGGCCATCGCCAATGAATGTATACCAAACCCCATTCCCACTAATTGCGCAACCTGTGCCAGGCGTTTGAGTTGAAGTACCTATGGTTGTACCGGATAAATCAGATGTACCGCAAGGAAGCGAAATAGCATTAGCACATGTATTGTTATTACCTGAATTGTTTGTGTAGGTTAAAATTACTCTACCAGCAGCTCCAGCACCACCTGCGCGGCTGGCATTGTTGCTGGTCAAGGCTCCTCCGCCTCCACCACCCGGTGATCCACCCGCAGTTCCGGCCCCAGTAGTTGAAACCCTCCCATTTCCTCCTATACCACCACCAGTTGGTGCCGTTGCTCCTGTGCTGCCGGTTGCTGAGTTACCATTAGCACTTGTACCTGCAGAAGAACCCCCACCTCCGCCAACGGTACCACCTACTCTTCCATCACCGCCTTTATAGAATGTACCATTTCCGATACACCCTAAAGTAGATCCTATTCCTTGCCCTGTGGCTGTCCCGCGTTTCATTTGACCACCTTGGCCTCCTTTTGCCAAAGCGCCATCATCGTTTAATGTCGGTGCTGAATTTGCCGATTTATTAACCCATGTGTCGTTGCCATTTATTCTGTCTCCATTATTATTAGCGCTTGAACCGCTGACTTGCGCTGCAACATTAAAATAAATTATTTGACCAGGGGTAACAGTTATAGTAGAAGAAACTTTTGATCCTCCTGCACCTCCACCTGCACCTCCTACGTTATTACCTCTCGCACCCCCACCAGCACCTCCACCTCCCCAGGCTTCAATTGTAATTGATGTAACTCCAACAGGTACTCTCCAAGAGCCAGATCCTTCACCTACCGCAGTGCCGGACGCTGGTAATGCCACCTGCCCCCAAGCCTTACTCCCCCCTCCCAACAAAACAACCACCACACCCAAGCACACAACCAACCCCCTCACGGCGTTTCGCCATGAAGATGCTTGTAAATTGCTGCTATGTTGGATTGATCGGATCATTAATTGGATAGGGTCAGGTCGCCTTGAACAAGGAACTGATGAAATTTTGAGTTAGAGAGAGCGCATTCTTTGTGAAGCATAAATTGTTCTGTCTTTGCGACGCGAAAGATACCTCCCCCGTTAATTCGGGAAATGTAAGTGAAGAACGAATCCAATTTTTTCCGTAGTTCAACCATAGTTTGCCGAGTGGAACTACTTAGATGGCATGAGAGGTTGAAGTGGATAAGTTGATGCTGAGAAAATGAAGTGGAAGGAAAGCAAAGAAACAAAAGCAATAATGTAAGTAAACAACGCTTAGTGTCTAAGGTAAAATGTTCGAATAGAAATAATCGTAGTAGTCGCTTCATTTGACCCCGTTTCATAGTGAGCATGCGCCCGCACGTATCAAAAAACAGTCCAAATAACTTATCTTACTGATTTATATGTTTTTATGAAAATTGAGTAGCTCGATAATTTCCCAAAAAAGGAGTGAAATTCTTTTTTCGGAACGTAAAGCTGATGAACAAAAAACTATTGTCTCAAACGGGTCAGTCGCTTTTTTTTTGATCCGAGGCTAAACTAAAAAGTGTGAAAACGAAGCGCTCGAAAATGAAAAAATACTCATCCCTACTGCCATCGGGATGAGCATTTTTTACTCAAGAACAACGCATTTTTGGCACATTCAAGAAAGTCCCAGTTTTAACTTTCTACATATCAATTTTCCATCATCTTGATCAAATTCAAGGCAGAACCAGCTCTAAACCACTCGATCTGAGCAGAATTATATGAATGGTTAAGTTTGATATTCTCCTTTGTACCATCCGCATGAACGATCTCAAGTGTCAATTGTCTTTCAGGAGCAAAAGATTCAAGGTCTACGAAGTTAAATGTATCATCTTCTTTGATCTTGTCGTAATCTGCTTCATTTGCAAAGGTCAATCCCAACATTCCTTGTTTCTTCAAGTTCGTTTCGTGGATTCGAGCGAATGACTTCACGATCACCGCACGAACCCCCAAATGACGTGGCTCCATCGCGGCATGCTCTCTGGAAGAACCTTCTCCGTAGTTATGATCACCTACTACGATCGAAGGAATACCCACGGCCTTATAGGCACGTTGAACAGCAGGAACCTCACCAATTTCACCGGACAACTGGTTCACAACAGCGTTGGCTTTACCGTTGAATGCATTTTCAGCTCCGATCAGCAGGTTGTTTGAAATATTGTCGAGGTGACCTCTGTAACGCAACCAAGGTCCCGCCATTGAAATGTGATCGGTCGTACATTTACCTTTCGCTTTGATCAGCAATTTCGCTCCTAGGATATTCTTTCCGTCCCATGCAGGGAAATTATCCAACAACTGTAGTCGTGAGGAGTTCGGATCAACCACTACCGCTACATTGCTTCCGTCTTCCGCAGGTGCTTGGTAGCCATTATCTTCAACATCAAATCCCTTCTTAGGCAATTCATCACCAACCGGTGGATTCAATTTGAACTGCTCTCCCTTATCATTTGTCAGGTAATCCGTCAATGGGTTAAACCCGAGGTCACCGGCAATAGCAAGAGCCGCAACCATTTCAGGAGAAGTCACAAATGCATGTGTGTTCGGGTTACCATCGGCTCTTTTTGAGAAATTACGGTTGAAAGAGTGAACGATCGTATTCTTTTCCTGTTTATCTGCACCTTCACGATCCCACTGACCAATACAAGGTCCGCAAGCATTCGTAAAGATCTTCGTTCCCATTTTTTCAAATGTGGCAATGATCCCGTCTCTTTCGATGGTATATCGCACTTGTTCAGAACCTGGATTGATCCCGAATTCTGCTTTTGGAGTAATTCCATGAGCAACTGCCTGCTCAACAATTGAAGCTGCGCGTGCCATGTCCTCATAGGATGAATTGGTACAAGAACCGATCAATCCCCACTCTACTTTCATTGGCCATCCATTTGCTTCCGCTTCAGCTCTCATTTTTGAAACAGGCGTTCCTCTATCCGGTGTAAAAGGTCCGTTGATGTGCGGTTCCAGTTCAGAAAGATTTATCTCAATGATCTGATCAAAGTATTTTTCAGGATTTGCATAAACTTCAGCGTCACCGGTAAGGTGCTCAGCGATCTTGTCTGCAGCATCAACCACTTCCTGACGTCCTGTTGCGATCAAGTATCTGCGCATCGATTCATCGTAACCAAAAGTTGAGGTAGTTGCACCAATTTCGGCGCCCATGTTACAAATCGTTCCTTTTCCAGTACAGGATAGTGATAATGCACCATCTCCAAAATATTCAACAATTGCTCCGGTCCCACCTTTTACAGTGAGAATATCGGCAACTTTCAGGATCACATCTTTTGCGGAAGTCCAACCATTCATTTGACCGGTCAATTTAACTCCAATGAGTTTTGGGAATTTTAACTCCCAAGCCATTCCTGCCATGACATCTACTGCATCGGCACCGCCAACACCGATAGCGAGCATTCCCAAACCACCGCCGTTCACGGTATGCGAATCGGTACCGATCATCATTCCCCCCGGAAAAGCATAATTTTCGAGCATAACCTGATGAATGATACCTGCGCCCGGTTTCCAGAATCCTATTCCGTATTTGTTGGAGATAGAGGACAAGAAGTTAAAAACTTCATTATTCTCATTGAATGAACGTTGCAAATCTGCAGAAGCTCCAACTTTCGCCTGGATCAAGTGATCACAATGTACCGTTGAAGGAACGGCTACTTTCTTTTTTCCTGCTTGCATAAATTGAAGCAGTGCCATTTGTGCCGTTGCATCCTGCATGGTGACGCGGTCCGGGGCGAAGTCAACATAGGATTTCCCACGCTCAAAGGCAATAGTTGCATTTCCATCCCACAAATGGGCATACAGGATCTTTTCGGATAATGTTAGTGGTCTACCCACTACTTTTCTGGCGGCCTCAATACGCTCAGGGAACTGAGCATAGACCTTACGGATCATTTCAATATCGAATACTGGCATTGTGTCTTTGATTTTCAATTCCCTAAAGTTAAGCATTACCCTTATAAGTGACAATCAAGAAGATGAATAAGCCGATCATTTTTTTCTATCAGGAACAGATTGAACTCTTTTAGAATTGAGTAACTTAGGGCAATAACGAACCGCTGAAATCCACGAGAAATGAATCGCTAAGGATGGAAAAAGTTCTTTTATATAATAGTTAGTTGTTACTTTAAAAAAATGACCGTAGACAAAATGAACTCAGAACAAAACTATATAGAAATAAACCGTCAGTCCTGGAACAATAGAACCGAGGCACATTTAAAATCTGAATTTTACGACCTTGATAATTTTCTAAAAGGCAAAAGTTCACTAAATGATATTGAATTAAACTTGCTTGGGGATATTAAAGGAAAAACTATTCTGCATTTACAGTGTCATTTCGGACAAGATACAATTTCGTTGGGCAGACTAGGTGCTAACGTTACAGGTATTGACTTATCCGATAAAGCTGTTGAATGTGCGAAACAAATAGCAAAGGAAACCAACTCAAACGCAAAGTTCATTTGTTGCGATATTTACGATTTGCCGTATCACTTGGATGAAAAATTCGATATTGTGTTTACAAGTTACGGAACAATTGGTTGGTTACCTGACTTGGACAAGTGGGCAAAAATTATTGCCAATTTTTTAAAACCAAACGGACATTTTGTGTTTGTAGAATTTCATCCTGTTGTTTGGATGTTCGACTACAACTTTGACAAAATCGGCTATAGATATTTTAATTCCGGAGCAATTGTTGAAACCAATAGCGGAACTTATGCAGACAAAACAGCTGATTTGACGGTATCTGATGTGTCTTGGAATCACGGCATCGGGGAAGTGCTAAATAGTTTGATTAACAATGGGCTTGAAGTAAAATCATTAGACGAGTTTGACTATTCGCCTTATAATTGTTTTAACAAGACAGTAGAATTTGAACACAAAAAATATAGAATAGAACATTTGGAAAACAAAATACCAATGGTGTATTCAATTACTGCGATAAGAAAAAACAACAGCTAACAATCGTTAGGCAAACATAAAAAACCAAATCCTTATACATGAAAAAGCCCGGCATTTCGACTTCGCGCAATGACCGGGCTTTTTAATTATCTGTTCTATTTCTTAATTCACCAACAACTTATGAGAAGGAGCGAATTTCGTCAATGTAATTCCTTCTACTGCCTTAGTGTACTCTTCGATCGTTGGCGTTCTTCCCAAGATCGTTGACAGAACCACAACAGGTGTTGAAGAAAGTAAAGATTCTCCTTTCTTCTCATCAGAATCCTCCACTACCCTTCCTTGGAACAAACGAGTTGATGTGGCCATTACAGTATCTCCTTTTTCCGCTTTTTCCTGATTACCCATACACAGGTTACATCCGGGACGCTCCAGGTAAAGCATGTTCTCGTATTTAGTACGAGCCTCTCCTTTTGGTGCGTTGTCATCGAATTCGAATCCTGAGTATTTCTGCAATACTTCCCAGTCACCTTCAGCCTTCAACTCGTCAACAATGTTGTAAGTCGGCGGAGCAACAACTAATGGCGCCTTGAATTCCACCTTTCCGTTCTGTGCTTCTACGTTCTTCAACATTTGTGCAAGGATCTTCATATCTCCTTTGTGAACCATACATGACCCGATGAATCCAAGATCAACTTTCTTCGTTCCTCCATAGAATGACAGTGGACGGATAGTATCGTGTGTATAGCGCTTGGAAACGTCTTTGTTGTTCACATCCGGGTCGGCGATCATTGGTTCAGCGATCTGATCAAGATCCACAACCACTTCAGCATAATACTTTGCATTGTGGTCCGGTTTCAGTGCCGGTTTTTCACCTGAACGGATCTCAGCAATACGCTTATTTGCTTTATCGATCAAGCCCTGCAACACCTTATTATGGTTGTCCATTCCTTTGTCGATCATGATCTGGATACGACTTTTCGCGATTTCCAAGGATTCGATCAATGTAGCATCTTCAGAAATACAGATCGATGCTTTTGCTTTCATTTCTGCCGTCCAGTCCGTAAAAGTAAAGGCCTGATCCGCTGTTAGTGTACCAATGTGAACTTCAATTACACGACCCTGGAATACGTTCTCTCCACCAAACTGATGCAACATCTGCGCCTGCGTTGCGTGCACCACATCGCGGAAATCCATGTAAGATTTCATATTTCCTTTAAAGGTAACTTTCACGGATTCAGGGATCGGCATCGAAGCCTCTCCTGTCGCCAATGCCAACGCAACTGTTCCTGAATCGGCTCCAAAAGCAACACCTTTTGACATACGAGTGTGTGAGTCACCACCAATGATGATCGCCCAATCGTCAACTGTAATATCGTTCAACACCTTGTGGATCACATCGGTCATTGAATGGTAAACACCTTTCGGGTCACGTGCAGTGATCAAACCGAATTCATTCATGAATTTCATCAATTTCGGGATGTTGGTCTGTGCCTTTCTATCCCAAACTGAAGCAGTATGACACCCTGACTGGTATGCACCATCCACGATTGGAGAGATCACTGTTGCCGCCATCGATTCCAATTCCTGAGCGGTCATCAATCCTGTTGTATCCTGCGATCCAACAATGTTAACGGTCACTCGAACATCCGAACCTGCATGCAAGGTCTTACCTGGAGTTGTTCCAACAGCGTTGCGGTTAAAGATCTTCTCTACAGCCGTCAACCCCTGTCCATCGTTTGAAATTTCTTTAGAAGGAGCAAAGACAACCGGAGCAGTAATTCCCAAGGTCTTTGCTGCAAAAGTCTGGATCTTTTTTCCAAAGACGATCGCGTAAGAACCTCCAGCCTTGATGAACTCCATTTTCTGTGGCGTAAGTGCCTTCGAAATATCGATCATCTCTTTATCACCGTTGTTTAATTTCTTTGTTTTTGTATTGATCGTAAGAACGGTTCCTGTGGCAACTGAATACTTCTGCTCCAGAACAGGTTCGCCATTCTCATCTCTGACAAGGTTTCCGTCAGCATCGGTTTTCTTTGCCCAGTTCCTAAGGTCGATCCCGATACCACCCGTTACGTCCACTGTAGTAAGGAAGATCGGAGAGATTCCGTTCGTTCCACCAACGATCGGTGCGATGTTCACAAAAGGAACGTAAGGGCTCGCTTGCTTCCCTGTCCACAAAGCCACGTTGTTCACTCCTGACATACGGGATGAACCAACACCCATAGTTCCTTTTTCAGCGATCAACATAACGCTCTTATCCGGATGTTGAGCACGGAGTGCAGTAATTTCTTCCTGTGCTTGTGGCGTGATCATGCATTTTCCATGCAATTCACGATCTGAGCGGGAATGTGCCTGATTTCCTGGTGACAAAAGATCTGTTGAAATATCGCCTTCACCGGCAATGAACGTCACCACCTTGATCTCTTCAGGAACATCCGGTAATTTTGTGAAAAACTCTGCTTTTGCATAGCTTTCGAGAATTTCCCTAGCGATAGCATTTCCATCCTCGTAGGCATCTTTCAAACGCTTCATGTCAGCATCGTAAAGGAAAACCTGAGTCTTCAACACTTCTGCAGCACCTTTTGCCACTTCGGCATTATTCCCAAGGGCAAGGTCAAGCAACACTTCTATTGAAGGACCTCCTTTCATATGAGAAAGTAACTCAAGTGCAAATGAAGGGGCGATCTCGTTGACAACTGCTTCACCCAGAACAATTTCCTTTAGGAATTTTGCTTTCATCCCAGCAGCAGGAGTTGTTCCCGGAAGAGTGTTGTATATGAAGAACTGAAGTGAATCAGCACGATAAGTATTTCCTGTGTCTTTGATCTGTTCGATGATCTCATTCAATAACTCTGCACTGTCGATCGGTTTGGGGTGAAGCCCTTGAGTTTTTCTCTCTTCGATCTCTTTGATGTAATCCTGATAAATGCTCATAATAGCTGTCTTTCTTTTCAAAAGTTAAAACATTGCGCGAAACAGCGAAATCAAACAATAGTGTTTCGTCGCGCGAATTTACAGAAAAGCAATTGAATCAATAGCAAAAGGAACATATTTTACCTAGTCTTTACCTGAAAAATAGAAAGAGTCATAAACACATAAACAAAATTCAATATCGTTCTCACATTCCCTATTCACAAAGTATGGATAACCCAATTAAGTTTAAAAATGTCACATCTGAATTTTGTTTTTTCTGAATTTTAGGCAGAAACATTCATTTCTTATTTGTCAAAACGAATAATTACCTATCTTTGCACCCCGCGTAGTGTGACTAGGCGAGAATTGAATTATTACTAACAAATAAGTTTTATTATGAATTCTTACGAAACTGTTTTCATTTTAACTCCCGTTTTGTCTGAGGATCAGGCAAAGGAAGCAGTGCAGAAGTACGAAGGTGAATTCAAGACCTTTGGTGCTAAGATCAAGCATTCTGAGAACTGGGGCCTCAAGAAGATGGCGTACCCAATCCAGAAGAAGTCAACAGGTTTTTACTTTCTGATCGAATTTGAAGCAGAAGGTTCAACTGTAGCTGACATCGAGCTTATGTTCAAGCGTGACGAGCGCATTCTTCGTTTCCTTACTGTGAAAATGGACAAGGACCATGTTGAATACGCTGAAAAAAGAAGAGCACGTCTTGGAGAGAAGAAATCTGCACCGGCTGAGGCTTAATTATTTACCTTTTAAAACCAGAGAATCATGTCACAGAATGATATTCGTTATTTGACTCCGATCAACATCGAGATCAAAAAAGATAAGTACTGCCGATTCAAAAAAAGCGGCATCAAGTTCATCGATTACAAGGATCCTAATTTCCTTTTGAAGTTGGTGAACGAGCAAGGGAAGATCCTTCCTCGTCGTATTACCGGTACTTCTGCTAAGTATCAGAAAAGAGTCAACAAGGCTATCAAGCGTGCACGTCACCTTGCTATCCTTCCGTATGTTGGCGATATGTTGAAATAAGAAGTTGTTGAACACGATAATATTGTAACAATGGAAGTAATTCTAAAAAAGAACGTAGATAAACTTGGTTATGCTAACGAGATCGTTACTGTAAAGCCAGGATACGGACGCAACTTTTTGATCCCACAGGGATATGCGATCCTTGCAACAGCTTCTGCAAAGAAAGCTCACGAAGAGGTAATGCGTCAAAAAGCACACAAAGAGTCTAAAATGCTTGTTGAAGCTCAGGAATTGGCAACTAAACTGGAGGCTGTTACTGTAACTATCTCAACTAAAGCTGGTGAGAACGGTAAGATCTTCGGTTCAGTGAACACTGTTCAGTTGGCAGAGGCACTTAAGGCTGCAGGTTTTGATATCGACCGCAAGTCATTGAAGATCAAAGAAGAGCCAATTAAAGAAGTCGGTACTTTCGAGGCGGAAGCAAACCTTCACAAAGGAGTTCGTCCGGTATTCAAATTCGAAGTTGTAGGAGAGTAATTCTCTTTTTCGATAAGAACAGGCCCCGTTCCGATGATAATCGGGATCGGGGTTTTTTATTTTACTTTATCGGGTAAATATTTCTTTGCAATTTTACGTCATGATCATTCGCTTATCAATTGCTCTCTTGCTTTTGTTTCTCATTAGCTGCGATACAGAAAAAGCTAAAAACAGTGAACACCTTCAGGATTCAATAACACAATACGCTTCTCATTTAAGGATCTTCGACGAAGATTCTCTGGTCAGGGTCCACATTATTCGAAGTGACGCCAAGCAAACTCATTTCAAGATAGTTCTCGCTGATCGAAAACCACACAAAATCCCGGATGGCTATGTTTTCATTCAAACACCCGTTAAAAACATTGCAGCACTGTCTTCTACCCAGATAGGCATGCTGCAAAAGTTAAATGCAATAAATGCCATCAGCGCTGTTTCCAACAAGAACTATATCTACGAGCCGGCACTCTTGGATAAGATCAACTCAGGCAAAGTCATTTCACTTGGTGATGAGGGTAACATTCCGGTTGAAAGTATAATCCGTTCTGGATCCAAATATTTGATCTACAGTGATTTCGGAAATGATTTCCCACACATGAAACAATTGGCCGATATGGATATAATATGTATCCCCAACTCGGACTGGCAGGAAACTCACCCCCTCGGGAAAGCAGAATGGATCAAATTCTTCGGATTTCTTACAGGCAACAAAACAAAGGCCAATACTGTATTTCTGGAAACATCAGCATCCTACAACAACCTTTTAAAATTGACCGCAAAAATAAAGCAGAAGCCCCTTGTAACCAGCGGAAACATGATCGGCGACATCTGGTATGCTCCTGCAGGGAATAGTTACAATGCCCTTCTGCTAAAACATGCCGGGGCGGAATATCTATACAGCTCATCAAAAGGAACCGGTAGCACAGAGCGAAGTGCTGAACAAGTGATCATTGAAAATCAAAAAACGGTTTTCTGGATCAATCCGGGATTTACATCAAAAAAAGAAATACTTCAAAATTTCCCAAAAGCTAAGCACCTGAGATTTTTTGAAGGTTCCAACATCTTTTGCTACTCCAGTCAAATGAATAAATTCTGGGAACGATCCGCTTCGGAGCCACATCATGTTCTCGAAGATCTCATACGTATCTTTCATCCCGAAATTTTACCCGACGGAAAAATGTATTTTTACCATGCAGTAAATTAAATGTCGGCACAACGCAATAAACTCATACTGATCGTAACTTTGGCACTTCTGCCAACAGCAGTGCTGTTTCATTTTTTCTCAGGACAAATCCCACTAAAACTTACTGACCTTTGGGACGCATTTGTCAATTTTGAAGAAGGAAACACCTCCCACCTGCTAATACGTGAATTTCGCTTCCCCAGAATGATTATGTCCATTGTTGCAGGTGCTTCTTTAGCAATTGGTGGAATGATGATGCAGACCCTTTTCAGAAATCCATTGGCAGGTCCCAATATACTGGGACTGAATGCCGGAGCAGGTTTAGCGGTAGCAACAGGATTATTGACCGGTTTCAGTTTTCTCAGATCAGATCTTGGAATAATCTCTCTTGCTCTTATCGGAGCATTTATCTCCGGGGTGATCATCCTGGTTTTTTCGACTTTTTTAAGGAATTCTGTATCCCTATTGCTCGTAGGAATCATGTTGGGCAGCTTTACTTCAGCCATCACCTCTATCATTCAAACACTTAGTTCTGGAGAGAGCATCAAAAACCTATTGCTTTGGGGAATGGGATCCCTTCAAAATGTGCAGTTTGAGCAGATTCCGGGAATATTGTTTGCCTTTATTATTGGGATTCTCCTGAGCCTACTTCTTATACGTTCATTGAACGCATTAACTCTTGGTGAAGAGGTAGCCTCCAGTTTAGGAATAAACATTCGTCGCTCCCGCATTCTGCTAATTGCTATTACATCAATCCTGAGCGGACTGGTCACTGCCTACTGTGGTCCAATAGCCTTTATTGGCCTGGCCATTCCAAATCTCTGCAGAATTCTGTTCAAAACTCAAGACCATTTTATTCTATTGTTTGCCAACCTCATAGTTGGAGCAATATTCCTACTCATTTGCGATGGACTTGTTCAACTCTTTGAAGCGCAACTGATCATTCCGATCAATGCCTTGACTTCAATTATTGGAGCTCCATTCATTGTTTTCATCATCCTAAAAAGAATGGCATGATACGGATGAAGAATCTAAAAATAGGATTCAAAGCAGTTCTTCTGGAGGCAGAACACATTGAACTTCAACGAGGTGAAATTTATGCTTTGATCGGAGCCAATGGCAGAGGCAAAACAACATTCCTTAAAACCCTGAACGGCGCTATTCACCCATTAAATGGCACTCTCGAAATAGACAAATATTCCTATGCCGATCTTTCAAGGGAACAACTGGCACAGAAGATCGCTTTTGTTTCCTCTAAGTTTGAAGGGGTGGATCATTTGAGTGTTTATCAATATGTTGCCCTCGGAAGAACTCCATTTCTTGGTCTGTTTGGAAGATTATCGGATAAGGATCATAAGATCGTTAATAACGCCCTGGAAAAGTTAGGTCTGTCCCATTTTTCAGATCGGATCACATCAGAACTCAGTGACGGGGAAAGACAACTGGCCTCCATAGCAAGAGCCCTGGCTCAGGATTGTCCTGTGATCACATTGGATGAACCTACGGCCTTTCTCGATTACCTGAACAAACAAAAGATCATTGAATTACTTGTAAAAATTGCCTCAGAACAGAATAAATGTCTTCTGTTTTCGACTCATGATCTTGATCTTATCGACCGGATGAAAATTCCCGTTCTCTTGATTCAACAGAACAAGAAAATCATTCTGAAGAGAAACATTGAAACCATGGAAATGGTCCAACACTTTTAAAAAAGAACAGATCGGATCAGAATCCCTAAAAGCACGACCAAAACTAAAATACCTGTAACCAAAACAGCTTTCTTCAGGATCTTGGTTCTATAGGCCCTCAAAGCTTTTTTTAAGATCTCTTTGAGCGAATTAGTCTTTGAAACCGTTTCATCGATCCCGTATGTTGTTTTGTTAATTGTTAACACATTGTCGTTGGAACTCATCACTACAATTACACTTGACTTCCACTTCTTTCGGATCATCCTGGATAAACTTCTTCCGTCCAGATCTTTCAGGACCAGATCAATAAAAACAATATCTGGCTTCAATCCTTTTGAATGCAAGCTGGTAACTGCCGTATCAAAGCTCCATATTTCGCATTTCAGATTTCCCTTTAAGTACCGAGTAATTAGCTGACTGTAGACAGGATCATCTTCAATAACAACAATTACAATATTTCCTTTAATGAACAATATTCTACAATTTATATTTTATGTCATGATTTACTTGAACCAGAGCTTTTTCCAATAAATCTATTAATGCTTTTAATTCAGATTCAATTGCACTAACTGAAGCCCCCATACCAATCCTATTCTCAATTTCTGAGGCAATCTCATATGAATCGTTCAGGTTAAGCAATTTGAGACTCGGTTTTATTTGATGACAATTGTATTTTATAATTGTACTATCATTTGAGGCTATTGCATTCCAAAATATTTGTATCACATTTGATATATTGCCAGAAAAGGTTTCCAGCATCTCCTTTAAAAATTGCTGATCACCATCGGCTAAATCAAGAATTTGCTGAGCAGAGTATAATTCCGCTGAACTCCCATCAATCTTGTTCTCCATGGCTATTTCCGTCAGAGATCTCATCGTATTGAGGAGTTCATCTCGTTTGAAAGGCTTTGTTATTACCGCATTAAATCCCGATGATAAATAGTTATCTTTTTCTTCTTTCAGAACATTTGCAGTTAAAGCGATAACCGGACCATCATACCCCCTTTTCCTCAGCTCTTCCGTTGCCTTAACTCCATCCATTACAGGCATTTGAATGTCCATAAGTACAACATCGAAATTTTCCTTTTCAAGTACTTTTAACAGTTCCAGACCATTATTCACCAACTGGTAATCAGCTGACTCTTTCTCGAGTATCGTTTTGATCAGTAATTGATTCATTGGATTGTCCTCTGCCACCAAAATCTTAAGTCCCGCAATCCTTTCATTGCTCAAATGATTTGTGCCGGAAACATGGGATGGAGACTTATATTTTTCAAGTTTGATCTCGAAATAAAATTTGGAACCCACTCCGATTTGACTTTCCACTTCAATGTCACCCCCCATCAAACGAACAATACTTCTTGCGATACTTAACCCTAGTCCGGTACCTCCATATTTCCGGGAGACTGTTGCATCTTCCTGAATAAAAGAATCGAAGATCTGATCCTTTTTTTCAGCGCTTATACCAACCCCTGTATCCTGGACCGAAAAGCACAAAACTTGATCACTGTATGAATCCGATCTCAACAATACATCAAAAGAAACGGCTCCTTTTTCAGTGAATTTCATGGCATTACTGATCAGGTTGGTGAGCACTTGAATCAACTTGGGGCCATCGGTTGAATGGAATTCATAAATATCAGGATCTATATTAAGAACGAATTCAATTCCTTTATTCTCAAACTGTGCCTCAAATTGCAGAAAAAGATCTGAGACTATTTCTGTAATCGAAACCTGCTGATTTTCCAACTCAAAATAACCGGCATCAATCTTGGAAAAATCCAATACATCGTTCACAAGATTCAGTAAGTTTAACGCCGAAATATTGATCGATCTTATCAACTTACCTTTTTCAGGATCTAGATCAGAATTGTTCAATATTTCTGACATTCCAATGATCACATTTAATGGAGTTCGAATTTCATGACTCATGTTTGCCAGAAAAAGCTGCCTTGCTTTAACCGATGCTTTTGCCTGTTCATTTGCACTTAAGAGATCCTGTTCAAGTCTCTTCCTTTCCGTAATATCCAAATGAATACCAATCGATCCAACAACTTCATTTTTCCAATTATAGATAGGTGCTCCACTAATGATCACCCATTTCAGGCCATTGTTTTTAGTCCTGATTCTAGCCTCATAAACTCCCGGTCTTCCTTCCTTTCTAAGTTGATTTTCCTGATCAATAAGATCAAGATCTTCCTTCAAGGCAAGTAAATCCGTTGCTACTCTTCCAATCAACTCCTCTTCACTATAACCTGTTAAATGACAAAAAGCAGGATAAACTTTAGTTATTCGATGCTCAAGATCGACCTCAATCAATCCAAATTCAAGGTCTTCAATTATCTTCTTATATTTCTCTTCTACCCTTCTTAAACTTTCCTTGGTTTCCAAAACATGTGTTATGTCCTGATAACGCCATATTTGTCCCTGATGCTGATTGTCTTTAAAAATCGGGATGTAATCTCTTTCAAGTATCCTTCCGTCTTTCATGATCAATTGATCACCGTATACAGCCTTTCCTTCCGTCAAAATGTGATCAATTCGACCAACAAATCCCTGTTCATCATTAAAAAGGTGTTTTGAATTTTCAGCTGCATCAGAACAATCAACCCCTTTTAATAAAGCAGGATCTGCAGAAATCTCAAAAAGATTACAAAAATCCTGGTTCACCAAAATTATTTTTCTTTCCGCATCCTCTGCGATCAAAGCAGTTTGCATGCTACTGAACAGGGTTTCTAATCTTGAATTAGCCAGGAGCAACTCCTTTTGAAAAAGATCCTGCTCTGTAATATCTCGAAAATAAACATTGAAGTAATAGTTGTTTCTGAAAAACACAAATGTGGCTAAGAACAACCTTGAATTCCATTGATATTGGTGTTCGACTCTTTGTAAAGAGCTTTTAATAGATTTGTCCAGAAATTCAGATCCCTTTAGGTACTTCAAAAATTCAGACACATCAATATCCTTCTTAACAGCTTTGTTTGCGTAGATCAACTTATTATCAAAACCAATTCTTAATATTGGCTCTGGATTTTGATCCGGAAATTTTGCAATTTCTTCGATCAATCCATTTTTTTCCACCAATTGATTACGTTGTTGCATTAACTCTTCAGCAACACGTTTCATATCATCATTAACGATCTCCTTTGATTTCAATAGCTGTAGATTGTCCGCAATTGTATCATGGATCGCAAAATCCGAAATTGACAATCCTAAATATCTCAACTCTGCCACATCCGTAACCCAAGGAGAACCCAAATACATTATCGTATCGGTTTCTTTCAAATGAACAAATTGTCCTCTCATTTTCACCACAAGCGGCAAATTGATCAGCTGAAGAATTATAACCACATTCTGATGTTCAATGAATGAATCGAATTGTGGTTTAATGGATATGCGAGGCCGAACAAATGAGAACACATCAAGGAATTTCGATTCCTTGATGTCACCTGATACTTTTTCTAATGAATGGCCGACCCTGCGAATCAATAGATTCTTGTCTACCTCCAAAAAAAATGGAAAGATCTTTTCCAAGTTTTCAAAAGAAAAGTTTACAGTGTTATTCATATTTACTTGGTTAAAATCCTGATTACAAAAATGTCATGCCATGTATCACTTTGTTCCGTTTCTTTGTGCTCAATCACAATCTCTGTATCATAGATCTTTGCGATTCCTTTAATCAAACCGATTACAAATGATGTCAACCCCTTCCTTTCTGAATAATAATGCAATAGAAACATGTCCTTATCATCAAGTTTCTGAACCATAAACTCCGGCGGACTAAGTTTTGGATAGATAAGCATTATCCTGCTGTGAAAATTGGGCAAATTGGTTATGAACTCTATAAAACTGCTACCTCCACTTTTCATTAGTGCCCCATACTTTTCCATTCCTGTCTTCAATACCCAATACTCTCCAAACAGCTCCAATACATGCTCAGAAGGAACATTTAAAACCTCCGAAGTTGCCCCAACAAGTTCATACGTGATGTTGTCCTCATATGACTCATCACTCACGAAATAATCATACTGTATTCCACTTAGAGACTTTATCTCGGACCATTTTTCAATTCCAAATTGATCTACCACCAAATCTCGTATTGCTTGATTAACTATACCGTACATAGGTTTCACAATTATATTTTACCTTCCTTTATCATTCTGTAAATGGTCGATTTCCCTATTTTCAGTTTATCCGCAACCTTCAAAACGTTGTTGTCGTACTTGTGCAGATAACGGCGAATTATTTCAGCATTCAAGTCATCCAATGTCATCTCCGTGCTCAAAAGGCTGTCGAGATTGTGTGCTTGAGAAAGATTAAGGTCATTATCAGTAATTTGATCTCCGTCACTCATGACACATGCAATTTCCATTAATGCTTTTAGCTCTCTGACATTACCGGGAAAAGAATATGATTCCAATTTTTGTCTAGCGTCTATATTAATAACTTTCTTTTTAATCTTATTTTTCGCACAGAAATCATCGGCAAAAAACTTAGCCAGCATAATTATATCGTTACCCCTCTCCCTTAAAGGTGGTAGCTCTATCGTAATACCCAATAAGCGATAGAACAGATCCTCGCGAAACCTCCCTTCTTTGACCTCGGTCATTAGATCACGATGCGTTGCAGCAATGATGCGAACATCTATAGGCACTGTCTTATTTGAGCCTATCCTAACCACTTCCTTCTCCTGAAGCACTCTCAATAACTTTGATTGCATTGAGAGGTCCATTTCACCAATCTCATCCAGAAAAAGAGTACCGCCATGGGCCTCTTCAAATTTCCCCGATTTAGCTCGATCTGCACCAGTAAATGCACCTTTTTCATAACCAAACATCTCACTTTCGATCAATTCCTTTGGAATAGCTGCAACATTTACCGCTACAAAAGGTTTTCGCATTCTGGGGGAATTAAAGTGAATAGATTTTGCGACCAATTCCTTTCCGGTACCAGTTTCGCCTGTAACGGTAACATTGATCGTTGTTTGAACCGTTTTTTCTAAAAGCGAAAACACACGCTGCATTGGTCCACAAGATCCTTTTATGTATTCATTGAAATTATATTTGGCTGCAACCTGTTCTTGCAATACTCGAACCTCCTCTTGAAGCTCTGATCTTTCAAGGGCCTTATGGACTAGCATCCAAAGTTTATCTAATGCCGAATTGTCTTTAACAATGTAATCGTATGCTCCCTCGCGCATAAAATCAATTGCCGTCTGCAGATTATCCTGGCCAGATAATATGATACATTGAGTATTGGGACTCTTTTCTTTTATTTTTTTCAAAAGCTCCAGCCCTGAAAAATCAGGTAACATGTAATCCAAAGTTACCACTGAAGGAAATTGAGACAGTTGATTCAAAAATTCTTTGCCATTTTGAAAAACCTGAACCTCAAATTCTGGATCCATACTCAATTGATGATGGACCATCTTTGAAAAAAACATATCATCCTCGACAACAAACACCTTTTTTCCCATCTTTGTAATTTTTTTCCCAATTTAGGAATGTTTTTAGAAATGAGAATGATTTATTCAGGGAAATGTCTAAACACCTATGCTCATCGAACAAAACTTACTTTACACAAAAAAAGCGAGGAAAATTTCTCGCTTTCGTACAATTGTGTTTTCCACTAATTTTTCGTCACTCTCCAGACACCAAAATTTGTCTTCAGAAAATAAACCCCAATACTTAACTTACTCAGGTTTACTAATCTTTCCGTGACAATACTTGACAATAAATTACCATATACATCAAAGACCTGCACTTGGATCTCGCCTAAATCACCATTACCTATGGAAACATTTCCACTTGTCGGGTTGGGATAAATATTAATATCCTGTAACTCCTGGGCGTCTATCGCTAAACTAAACACGGTAAGAGGAGCACTTGTCTCGCAGCCATCAGCAAACAAAACGAGCACAGAATAATCTCCATTTACAAGGGGTGTATAATTTTGCTGAGTAGCTCCAACTATCTCATTACCATTAAGATACCATTGATACCCTACCCCTGTAACAGAACTATTTAGAATTCCTCCATTCTCCTGTACAACAGGTGTGGGATTAGAAGGACAAGTACTTTGCGTTTGCAGAGTAGCTGGAGAAGCAACTAAAGCATCCTGATACGCACTGTACGAAGAACAGTTCTCCATCAGAATATAATCAAGCCACGGGTCAAGTACACTATAGGTACGCGTTTGTTGCTCCGCACGGGTGATAGAAATACCCGTGGAAGATGTTCCTTCTCCGAAATCGCAGTTAAAATTGGAATTTGCGAAGTAACAATGAGCTCCTCCTATGATACTAACAAAGGATTTGCACCCTGAAGTGATCGCATTGTAAATTGGTTGATGATGCGCGGATGGAGGTGTAACGCCATCTGAGCTCCCCGAAAAAATGAGCGCCGGAACAGTAATGCCGGATGATGCCGTTACCGCTGAAGGATCTGTTTCTGCAGGCGCCATTCCCACGATGCCTTTTATATTTACATTTGAAGATGCAGCGAGCATTGTAGCTCCACCTCCCATAGAGTGACCCATTATGGCAACTGCATTTTTTACCTTGTTGTAAAATAGAGACGAAGTGAGATCACCAAGCGCAATCATTTTCTCCCCTACCAACTTCAGATCAAGACCAAAATCGTTGTGGCTGGGAGCCGGAAACAAAGAACCCTCAGTTCTTGGAAATGCCAAGATATAACCCATTGCTGCATATCTCTCCCAAATATTGGAATAGGCATCCCACGACATTGCAAATCCATGGCCAAAAACGATCACTGGGTGCTCCCCTGCAACCAAAGGCACATTATCACCTGCACTGGTCGCTGGATAATAAATTTCCGTCTGGATCTGTCGACCTGCCCCTCCTCCAGAACCAAATCCTCCTGTTCGTGAAGGATCATTAAAGGTGACTGTAGTGTGCCCCACAAAATATTGAGCCAACAATTGAAGACTTATCAAACTAAGCGCTAACGTTAATAGTGTTTTCATTTTTCGATTTTTGATTTAAATTTTCCTGCTCAACAATTCCAAAAAGTATAAGATTTAAAAAGCCATTGAGTTCAACAGCTTCCATTTTAAGTTCTTCTTTCACATACATTGGAATCTCTATCCCCTTAAGTGTATTGACGATCACAGGGGCCGTTGATTCCGGATCGAGCATACGAATGGTACCTTTGCGAATTCCTCGCTCCAGAACAGCACGAATAAGAAGCACTTCCTTTTTATGATGCTCCTCACGTGCTTTGTCTATTTCTGGCAAAAGAAAAAATAATTCTTCTTTAAGAACGTGATAGCGTTCTGCAACTAACTGCATGGCCCTTAATCTAAGAACTATATATCGCTTCAGGCATTCTACTTCGTCGCTTTCCTTTTTTATTTCATCCGCAAGTGCATGAAATAAATTCTCCGCTTCAAGTCGAACTATCGCTTGAAATATATCTTCCTTATTTCGGAAATAATAGTAGAGTGCAGATTTCCTTTTTCCCAATGCAGCAGCAATACCCGAAAGCGTAGTTCGAGCATAACCGAACTGAGTAAAGTGCTTAGATGCGACATCCAATATCCGCTCTTTCAATTTTTTGAACTTTTCAATTAATTGTTCAAAAATACAATGTTCACATACAAGTCACTCACAAAATAACTAACGAGTTAAATTATTAACTCAAATATTCTTTTGCTAAGATATTTTCACCGGTTATCCCACCCACACATCGAACAAACAAAGATTCTCAGTACCAACATTACGATTAAACTTTTTTAATAATCTCCTTTTATTCTCCACAAAAAAGCTTTTCTTTGAGAAACACTTTGAACCAACACTAATTCCCTGCCCAGTTCTCTTTATCGAGAGATCGATAATTGATAGCCTCCGCAAGATGTTGTGCACCTATTGAATCTGCCCCATCCAGATCAGCGATCGTTCGGGCCACCTTAAGAATTCGGTCATATGCTCTGGCAGAAAGTCCCAAACGGTCCATTGCATTTTTTAGGATCAAACTTCCGGTATCATCAATACTGCAAAACTGTTCCATTTCTCGCTTTGAGATCTGAGCATTACAATGCACACCCTCTCTCAACTGGTAACGATTGGCCTGTCTTTCACGAGCGCGTTCTACTCTTGAACGAATCTCCTTAGACCCTTCACTTGGAACATCACCGGCCAGCTCTGTATAGGAAACTGGCGTCACCTCAACATGCAGATCGATCCTGTCCAACAAAGGACCGGAAATCTTGTTCAGGTAACGCTGAACGACTCCGGGTCCACATACACATTCTTTCTCCGGATGATTATGATACCCACATGGACACGGATTCATTGCTGCGACCAACATGAATCCCGCAGGATATTCAACAGAGAACTTCGCTCTGGATATCGTTACACAACGATCCTCTAGTGGCTGTCGCATAACTTCTAGAACTGTACGTTTGTACTCAGGCAGTTCGTCAAGAAACAATACACCGTTGTGAGCAAGTGAAATCTCCCCAGGCTGAGGATATCCTCCCCCGCCCACGAGTGCTACATCTGAAATCGTATGATGTGGCTTACGAAACGGTCGCTGTGTAACCAAACCCTTTTCTCCTTTGATCCTACCTGCGACACTGTGGATCTTTGTGGTTTCCAAAGCCTCCTCAATACTCATGGGAGGAAGTATAGTGGACAATCGCTTTGCCAACATCGACTTCCCTGCGCCCGGCGGACCGATCAAAATAACATTATGCCCACCTGCCGCAGCAATTTCAAATGCTCTTTTGATGTTCAGTTGTCCCTTAACATCTCTGAAATCAACATCCACATCTTCAACCATTCGTTGAAATTCAGAATGAACATCAACCTTCACGGGCTGGAGATCCGATTCATCGTTCATGAAATCGACCACTTGTTTTAGGCTTTTCACACCGAAAACTTCCAATCCATCAACGACAGCAGCTTCAGTTGCATTTAGCTCCGGAAGAATAATACCTTTGAATCCTTCCTTTTTAGCTTGTAAGGCAATTGGAAGTACCCCCTTCATAGGATGAAGATCCCCATCCAATGACAACTCTCCAATAATGATATAATCACTGAACTTATTTACATTGACTTGCTCGCTCACTCCAAGAATACCTAAAGCGATGGGTAGATCGAATACAGAACCTTCTTTTCTGATGTCTGCGGGGGCCATATTGACAGTGATTTCTTTGCCCGGAAATTCAAAGCTGTTATTCTTGAAAGCCGCCTTGATGCGTTGGTGACTCTCCTTTACGGCGCTATCAGGTAATCCAACAAGAAAAAAATTGACTCCACGACCAATATTCACTTCGATCGTGATGGTAGTAGCACTTATACCAAAAACGGTACTGCTGTAGGTTTTGACTAGCATAAAAAGGTAGTGTTAGGTTAATAAACTTACCTTAAGTTAGTCAAAAAGTACATTTCAAAAAAGTGAATTGACCTTTTTGTGAAGATAAAATATTCGAAAAACAAAAAAACCGATGCCCACTGGACACCGGTTCAATATCTTTCAAACGTTTCAATTAACGCTTGTGCATAGGCTCATCAGAAACAGTAAGTTTCTTTCTACCCTTGCGACGACGAGCAGCAAGAACGCGACGGCCGTTCTTTGTAGCCATACGGCTTCTGAAACCGTGCTTGTTTCTTCTCTTACGTACTGATGGTTGAAACGTTCTTTTCATGTCTATATGCTTTTAACCTGTAATTGTCAAAAATTCTTCCCTACGAATTCGGGATTGCAAAGATAGTCCTTTTTTGAATAAATCAAATACTTTGGCCAAAAATATCCAAAAAAAGTAGATATGCCATTCCTGACCATTATTTTTGCAGTCTAATTCAGAAAACCAGATGTTGCGCCCAAAGAAAAACAAGACTAAGGTCAAACTCACACGAGAAAGTTATGTTAAGGCCCGTGGCATCTTTCGTTACCTGAGACCCTACATGGCAAGTTATCTGATAGGATGGATCTTTTTAGTCCTGTCGTCATCTATAGGTTTGATCTTTCCTTACCTGATGGGAAAACTACTTGGTGGAACTTCCGGGATGGTCACAGATTCTGCAAGTGCAATAAAACTTATTTCACTTGACAATGTCAACAGCGTAGCAGTTGCACTGTTCTTCCTATTTGCTTTTCAGGCAGTTTTCTCTTTTTTCCGTGTGGTGATCTTTACAAATGTTACAGAGAATGCACTTCGTGACCTCAGGAATGATGCCTTCTCCAGGCTGATCTACATGCCGATCGATTTCTTCAATCGAAACAAAGTGGGGGAACTGACGAGTAGAATGTCATCGGACATCACTCAAGTTCAGGAAACAATGAAAACGACAATCGCTGAATTCTTCAGACAGATCGTAATTGTTGCCGGTAGTATCATTTTCCTACTTTTTATTTCCTGGAAACTTGCCCTCATCATGTTGGGTACAGTTCCTGTAATGGCCATTATTGCCGTTTTCTTTGGGCGATTCATTCGCAGGTTATCAAAAGAAGCGCAGGATCATTCAGCGACCTCGAATTCAATCGTTGAGGAAGCCTTGACCGGAATCAGTAACGTTAAATCTTTCACAAACGAGCTCTTCATTCTTTCCAAATACAAAAAGTCTTCTCAGGAGATCAGAGACCTCAATGTGAAAAGCGGCATTTGGAGAGGGATCTTTGTTTCATTCATCATATTCTGTCTTTTCGGTGCTATTGTATTTATAATTTGGCAAGGCCTCCTGATGACTCAGGGAGCAAACCCGGAACTATCCGGTGAAGGCTTCTTTCAGTTCATTATGTTCACCATGATGATGGGTGCATCTGTTGGGTCGATACCTGAACTATATGCGGGAATTCAAAAAGCGGTCGGAGCAACAGAGAATTTGATGAATATCATTCATGAGAAAGGTGAAAAAGAGCTCAACACAGGGGTTAAAAAGCCGGAGATTTCTGGAAACGTTCGTTTCGATCATGTATCATTTACCTACCCTCAACGAAATGATGTAGAAGTATTGAAAAATGTTTCTTTCGAAGCCATGCGTAATGAAACCATTGCTCTTGTGGGATCATCAGGTTCGGGGAAATCAACTATTGCATCTTTGATCCTTCATTTCTACCCGCTATTCAAAGGAGCCATATATTTTGATGATACCAACGCTGAAGAGATCGAAACCGAACACCTGAGGAAACATATGGCAATCGTGCCACAGGAAGTTATACTTTTCGCTGGATCAATCCGAGAAAATATACTATTTGGAAACCCTGATGCTACTGATGATCAGATCATTGAAGCTGCGAAAAAAGCAAATGCATGGGAATTCATTTCTGGCTTCCCAGAGGGACTTGAAACAGAAGTTGGAGATCGTGGAATCCAACTTTCCGGTGGACAAAAACAGCGAATTGCCATTGCCAGAGCGATCATAAAAGACCCAACGATCCTTATTCTCGACGAGGCAACCTCTGCATTGGACTCTGCCTCTGAAAAACTTGTCCAAGAGGCATTAGATAATCTTATGCAAGGGAGAACTTCCTTTGTGATCGCTCACCGTTTATCAACCATTCGCAATGCAGATAAAATTCTCGTAGTTCAGAATGGAGAGATCGTCGAAAGCGGAAATCATGAAGAGCTTGTGCGTTTAGGAGGTACCTATTCAAGGCTTGTAAGCATGCAAAATGTTGAGTTGAATTGATCCTGTTTTGCCATTCAACGCATTTTTGAACCTATCGACAATCTTTTACCTAAAGAGGTCATGTTTTATGTAATTTCGTAACATGTATGTACCGGAACCTTTCAATATTACTGATCAGGAAGAAATTTTTCGCTTTCTGAAAGCTCATCCGTTCGCCATGCTTGTCCAAAATGGAGATAACGTACCTATCGCTACTCACCTTCCATTCCTGGCCTTCAAAGAGGGCAATGATATTGTACTGGAAGCACATATTGCCGCTGCCAATCCACAAAGTCAACTAATAAGGAACGGCAAAACAGCTTTGGTCGTTTTCCAGGGGCCACACGCCTATATCAGTAGCTCAGTTTATCATCACGAGAATGTGCCAACATGGAATTATCAGTCGATCCACGCTTGTGGCACCATAAAACCTCTTTCGGAAGATGAGCTTACAAGACATCTGAAAAATTTAGTCGATCATTTTGAACAAAGGCGCCCTAATGCCGTTAACACAACAAACTTGCCGATAGAAATGCTCAATTCATACCGAAAGGAGATCCTCGGATTTAAAATTTCGATCTACAAGATCGATGCAGCTTATAAACTTTCGCAAAACAGGAACGACCTCGATCATAAGTCGATCATGAATGACTTGTCCGGCGACCCGAAAAACGAAAGGATCGTCAAAGAAATGATTCGTTTCAAACCAGATTAAGGAGCAACCAAACGCATCATCTCAGCCGCAATTATGGCTCCGTATGTTCCCAGAGCATAACCCAACACAGCCAAAATAGCCCCGACAGACGCAAGCGACGGGTGAAAAGCTGCCGCAACAATAGGCGCTGAAGCTGCCCCTCCAACATTCGCTTTAGAACCGACTGCAACAAAAAAGAATGGTGCACGGATGAGTTTCGCAACGAGAAAAAGAGTTCCAGCATGCACAAGCATCCAAACAACACCAACAAGGATCAACATAGGCTCCTTCAATGCTTCATTGAGTTCCATTTTCATTCCTATGGTCGCAACCAGAATATAAATGAACACTCCACCGATCTTCATTGCACCTGCCCCTTCATACGAACGCAATCTGGTCAAAGACATAATTAAACCACCTGTTGTTGCGATCACAACCAGCCAAAAGAACGATGAAGCGAATGGTGATTCTGTTCCAAACCAATCACCAAATAGAACAGCCAGATCAGCACCGAAAAAGTGGGAAACTGACACCAAGCCAAAAGTGATACCCAAAAGTACCATATAATCAGTAAGTGAAGGATTTCTTGCTATGGAAGACTGATATGTACTTACCTTATTTTTCAATTCTTCAATTGATGTAGTATCTGCCTTCAACCATCGATCAAACTTTTCAGTCCTTGCGGCAGCCCAAAGTAAAAATGCCATCCACAGGTTGGCTACTACAATATCAACGGTCACCATTTTTCCGTATAGGTCAGGATTGTACTTGTACGTTTCCAACATTGCGGCCTGATTAGCCCCTCCACCGATCCAACTGCCTGCAAGCGTACTGAATCCTCTCCATGCAGCGTCATATCCTTCTCCACCAACGACTGTAGGATCAATCCATGAAAAGATAAGAATCGAGATAGGACCACCGATTATGATACCCAATGTCGCTGTCAGGAACATGATCAACGCCTTTGGCCCCAAACTGAACACGCCCTTAAAATCAATACCCAATGTCATCAATATCAGGGCCGCCGGTAAAAGATAATCTTTCGCCATATCGTACAGATGAGAATAGTCTTTTGAAATGATACCGACAGAGTTCAATATTGCCGGAAATAAATAGCACAGCAGAAGAGATGGTACGATCATATAAAACCGCTTCCAGAACTTTGTGCTCAATGACGACGTGTAAAACACAAGTGCCAACACAACGGCAAGCAAACCAAACACTACCGTATCTTTAACAAGCCAAGGCTCTTCCTTTACAAGCTCCTGGACCATATCAAATCCGTTAGAGCCGGAACGAAAAGCAAGCTGTTTTCCTTCATTGTAAACGGTGACCGTAACACTATTCTCATTATCATCTGCTGTGATCAAGAAAGGCAACAACTCAGATGAATACGCTTTTTCTCCGGCCCATTCGTACACCACAGAATCATAATTCTCCGGTAGATCACTTAAACTGAAATCAACAAAAACCTTTTTCCCCGGGACTACAGTAACCGACTTTACGGAACTAAAGTTTACGATCTCTGCTTCAGTAAGGTCGACTTTATTAACCGCTACACTATCCAGAAGAGTCAATTGCGAAAAAGCAGATCCACCAACAAGACAACAGATCAGGGACAATAAAAAGGTTCTCATTCAATCAAAGTATTAATTCTAAAATCAGTCTTTATCAAACAAAAACAGCCCGCCAATTGACGGACTGCCTTATTCTGTAAATGATCTTACTTCACACCGTGCATCATCTTCGACAGACGACGTGACAGCAATAACATCAAAATTCCAAGCGCTATGACAAATGCTGCGATCGATACAAAGATTGTCGCCGCACCCAGTTTCTCAACATAAGCAGCAACAAATCCACCGATAATGTTAGCGGCAAACGACGACAACATCCAAACTCCCATTAATAATGAGGCGAGTTTAACCGGTGCCAGCTTTGTCACAACTGATAATCCTACAGGTGACAAACACAACTCACCAATTGTATGGAAGAAATAGGTGAGAATCAACCAAGCCAGAGCTGCTTTCTGCACAACAACCTCTTTACCTGCCTCTGTTGCAGTTTGAACTTCAAATGTTGCAAACAACATGAAGATGAATCCAACCCCCAGAAGGATCATTCCTAGACTCATCTTAACTGGTGTAGTTAATTTACGTCCATATTTGGAAGTCCAGAACCAGGCAAATACAGGGGCTAATGCAACGATGAACAACGGGTTCACTGACTGGAAGAACGTAGTTGGGATTTCCCATCCAAAGAAATTACGGTTGATATAAGCATCCGTGTAAAGAGTCATCGAAGATCCGGCTTGTTCAAATCCAGCCCAGAAGAAGATCACAAAGAATGTCAAGATCGCTATCACCGCAATTCTTTGTTTCTCCACTGAGGTAAGTGTTCCGTTTGAATTGCTCGCAGCATTAACGTCATCGATCATTTCGGATACCTCAACGGAATCTGATTTGAACGGCTTGGTTCCGATCTCAAGAAGATACTTCTTCGCCAGGGTATTGAACAAGATCTGCCCCAATGCCATTCCGATAGCGGCTGCAAGGAAACCATATTTAAACCCATAGCTCATGATCACTGCGTTACCATCAGCATCAACACCTTTAACAGCAAAAAGATCCTCTGCTAACAAACCGACGATTAATGGTGCGATCAACGCTCCCAGATTGATCCCCATGTAGAAGATCGAAAATGCTGAATCTCGCTTGTCGTCACCATCGCGGTATAACTGCCCCACCATTGTGGAAATATTCGGTTTAAAGAATCCATTACCGATGATCAACAACAACAATCCGATTGCCAATCCAAGATGAGTATTCATGGCAAACAAGACCATTTGTCCAACAAACATTGTAATACCTCCAATAGTGATGGCTTTACGTTGACCAATGAATCTATCCGCTATCCAACCACCGATAATTGGAGTAAAGTAAACGAAACCGGTAAAGAATCCATAGATCAATGAAGCACTGTCCTTAGGAATGTTCAATCCATTTTCCATCCAAAGTTTCGTCATATACAACATAAGAATACCTCTCATGCCATAATAACTGAAACGTTCCCACATCTCAGTAAAGAATAAAAGGTACAAACCTTTAGGATGTCCAAGGAAAGTTCCCTGAGCCTCAATTCGATCGATCAATTCTGAATTACTAGCCATTGTTTCTAATAGTTTAAGGCGTGAAAATATAAAATTTATTTAAATATGCGCTTTCTGAACTAATTTCGGGACGTGCAGTTCGACATACATACGCATACCTTCGACAAAAGTTTATGTCGGATCTTCAATTCCGGTCTTTCGGGAGTTGACGAAGGATTTTTTTCTTCAGGTCTGCACCCATGGGAAGCAAATAAATGGAACGATCAAAGAAGAAAACAACTTTCAAAACTCATTACGCGTTCAAATTGTGTTGCCGTTGGTGAAACAGGACTTGACATATTGAAGGGGCCTTCTCTGAAAATTCAAATACAATGTTTAGAAGAGCAGCTTATTTTGGCGGAATCAGAAAAATTACCTGTTATCCTTCATATCGTCAGATCGTGGAATGAATTGAAACCAATTATTAAAAATTCACAAACACCCTTGATCTGGCACGGTTTCAACAAATCAAAACTGTTGAATGAAGTGTTGTCTGAGGGTGTTTACATAAGTCTGGGACGATCATTGATACTGGATCAACATTTACAGCATGTGATCCGGGAGGCTCCGATAGACAAAATTTTTCTTGAAACGGATGATTCCCCTATTCAAATTGAAGCCGTTTACAGGAAACTCGCTGAATTGAAAGAATTAACTTTGGCGGAGCTTGAACATCAAATCTCAAAGAACATTTATAACGTTTTCCCTAAATGGACAATTGGCTTGAACGGACAGAACTATTGATCGGTAAAGACACGGTCGACCACCTTAAAGGGAAACATATTCTCATTGTTGGACTAGGTGGGATCGATTCCTTTTCCGCAGAATTCCTGGCAAGATCAGGAATTGGTAAATTTACTTTGATCGACGGTGATGTTTTTGATCCAACCAATAAAAATCGCCAGTTGACAGCCTTAGATTCCACCGTTGGGAAGAACAAAGCCAGGGTACTGACAGAACGAATAAAGGACATCAATCCTGAAGTGATCATTCGGACACTGGAAGAATTCGTTGTTCCTGAAAGAGTTTGGGGAATCCTTGAAGAGGACAGACCCGACCTCATCATGGAGTGCATAGATTCCGTAAGTCCAAAAATTGAATGGATCGTCGCTGCCATAAGGCTTAAGATTAGAATCATCTCACATTTCGGAGCTGGAGGAAAACTGGACCCATCCCGCGTACAAGTCACCAACCTTCCCAAAACACATAATTGTCAACTTGCCGCTCATATTAAAAAGCGACTTCGGAAACGCGGAGTTGACGGTAAAATGGTAAAAGCGGTCTACTCCTCGGAATTACAGATAAAATCATCTTTAAAAATGACCAGTGGATTGAATTTCAAACGCTCCTTTTACGGTACAGTGAGTTACATGCCTGCTCTATTCGGGCTCATGGGTGCAGCCGAAGCCATTCGTTACCTGTCCAAACATTAAAGTGCAAATTATCCGAGATGATATTTTGCTAACTTTGCTCACTGTTATACTCCAAGAACAAAGTATTAATGAAGTTTTTTTACCTTTTTATACTATCCGGTTTGCTCATTGTTACTGCGTGTGACAGAGCACCCAAAACGGAAAGCAACGCCTTTGTCGATCCGGGAAGTACCGCTGATGCCCACAGCTATTCCAACGTTCACGAAATTCACACGAAGCATCTTCATCTTGATCTGGATGTCAATTTCGACAATAAAACGATCTATGGCGTGGCGCGACATGAAATGATAAACAGTGGTGCGGATACTGCCATTTTCGACATCAAGGGACTTGAAATTCAAAAGGTAACGATCGGAAAGGAAAATTCAGAAAAAGAAACCGATTACATGATAGGACAATGGGATAAAGATTCCATACTTGGCCAACCGTTATTGGTGACTGTGAAACCTGAGACGAAGTTCGTAAACATTTATTACAAAACAACTGACCGAAGCGAAGCTCTTGACTGGTTGTCTCCTGAACTCACCTCAGGGAAAAAGCACCCTTTTGTCTATACTCAAGGGCAAGCCATCCTCACGCGAAGCTGGATTCCTTTGCAGGATTCACCTTCCAACAGAATAACCTATTCAGCAACGATAAAGGTTCCCAAAGATCTCTTACCGATCATGAGTGCCAGCAATCCGAAAAGCAAGAACGAAACGGGCATTTATAACTTTTACATGAAACAACCGATCCCTTGCTACCTCATTGCATTGGCGGTAGGAGATCTTACCTACAGAAGGCTTGGTCCCAACAGTGGAGTATATAGTGAACCTGAACTGATCCATGCCAGCGCGTATGAATTTGCTGATCTACCAAAAATGGTCAGGGCCTCAGAAAAGTTGTACGGTAAATACCTTTGGGACCAATATGACCTCATCGTTCTTCCCTATTCCTTCCCATTCGGAGGAATGGAAAACCCGAGACTAACTTTCCTGAATCCTACTGTAATAGCAGGAGACAGAAGTCTTGTATCGGTTGTCGCTCATGAATTGGCTCACAGCTGGTCCGGTAATTTGGTAACCAATTCTTCGTGGAATGATTTCTGGCTGAATGAAGGTTTTACGGTTTATTTCGAAAACCGTATCATGGAAGAGTTATACGGCAAGGAGATCGCTGACATGCTCATGCTCACTGAATATCATGAATTGCAAAATGAGCTTGAGGAGATCATGAACAGTGATTATCCTGAGGACACTAAACTCAAACTTTCACTGGACGGAAGAAATCCTGATGACGGAATGACACAGATCGCTTACGTGAAAGGTGCACTTTTCCTGAAAACTCTTGAACAAGAGGTTGGTCGCAAACATTTCGATGAGTTCCTAAGGTCTTATTTCAAAGCATTTGAATTCAAAACCATTAATACAGAGCAATTCACGGAGTACCTGAACAAAGAACTTTTGAAGAAGAGAAATGTCACCTTTAATTCTGATGAATGGATCTATCAGGAAGGACTGCCTGACAACTGCGTAAAGATCAGATCAACCCGATTTGAAGAAGTACAAAGTTTGGCGGATCGTTTTGTTGCCGGGGAGGACATCTTCGCTAAAAAAGTCAAATACATCAAGGTTAAAGGCAGAAAGAAGAAGAAAAAAGTAGTGGAGCAATTGACACGTGACAGGTTCATCACTCAGGAATGGCAGGCTTTCATTCGCAGGCTTCCAAAAAATATTTCAGTAGAAAGAATGAAGGTGCTGGATGCTAATTTGAACTTCAAAGACTGGGGCAACACTGAAATAATGACCGAATGGTATGTACTTGGTATAAATAACGGCTATGAAGAACTCAAACCAAGTATCGAGAAATTCCTGAAGAAGATCGGTCGAAGAAAATATTTGATGCCTATCTATAAAGCACTTGCCAAAAAGCCTGCTGATAAAAAGTGGGCAAAGGGTGTATTCAATGCCACAAAGAACAACTATCATGCTGTGTCGCGCAACACCGTCGAAGAAATACTGAATTAAAAGAACACAAAACAAAAAGAGCCGCTTCACAGCGGCTCTTTTTGTTTATGGTTCCTGAACAATATCAATTTAGACTTGCCAGTTTTTCTTCAAGAATAGCTATCTTCTCCAAAGCATCGGATTCTTTTTTACGCTCATTGAGAATTACTGCCTCTGGAGCACCCGCCATGAATTTTTCGTTTTGTAGTTTCTTTTGGACACTCATCAAGAATCCTTTAGTGTAATCCAATTCTTCCTGCATTTTCGCTCGTTCAGCATCAACATCGATCGAATCACCAAAAGGAATGAAGTATTCATTTCCATCAACGATAAATGAATTTGCATTGCTGATCTTGTCCGCTACGTATTCCATTTGCGTCAGATTACCCATTTTTATGATCACTGAATCGAATGACGCATCACTTTCCTTATTCTTCTTAACGAACAGATCAACCTTCACTTTATTCGCGATGCTGTGCTGCTTTCTTACATTTCGGATGTTCGTGATGATCTCTTCTGCTTTATCAAAGCCTTTCAATAGATTTTCATTCACAGACCTTGTCTCCGGCCAGCTTGCAATTATCACATCATCTCCTTCCTTCCTGTCTTCCAGGAGATGCCAAAGTTCTTCTGCGATAAATGGTGTGAATGGCTGGATAACGCGCAGTAATCTTCCAAAGAATTCTTTCGTAGCCTTTAACGTTTCAACATCTATTGGTTGCTCGTAGCCCGGCTTCACCATTTCAAGGTACCAGGAACAGAAATCATCCCAAACCAACTTGTAAATGGCCATTAGAGCTTCTGAGATCCTGAATTTATCAAACAGATCATTGATCTCAGCCAGTTCCTTGTTGAACTTCGCTTCAAACCATTCAATAGCTTTTACTGCCGACTTCGGTTGTTCCATTTCTCTTACTTCCCATGCACTAACCAAACGGTAAGCATTCCAGATCTTGTTGGTGAAATTCCTCCCCTGCTCACATTGGGAGCTATCAAAAGGAAGGTCATTTCCTGCAGGAGATGAAATAAGAATTCCAACTCGTACGCCGTCGGCGCCGTATTTTTCGATCAACTCAATAGGATCCGGAGAATTTCCTAGTGATTTGGACATTTTTCGTCCAAGTTTATCCCTTACGATCCCAGTGTAATAAACGTTCTTGAAAGGCAGATCACCCATATATTCATATCCGGCTATGATCATTCGTGCCACCCAGAAAAACATGATCTCAGGTGCTGTTACAAGATCATTCGTTGGATAGTAATATTTGATCTCTTTATTTCCAGGATCTGTCAGCCCATTGAAAACAGAAATTGGCCACAACCAGCTGGAGAACCAGGTATCCAAAACATCTTCATCCTGTTTCAATAATTTCGCATCGATAACTCGGCCTGCTTTTTCTGATGCCAATTTCAGGGCTTCTTCCTGCGTTTTCGCAACAACAAAATCATTTGGTCCGGCACCAAAATACCATGCAGGTATACGATGTCCCCACCACAACTGACGTGAAATACACCAGTCCTTGATGTTTTCCATCCAGTGCTTATAAGTATTCTTGAATTTCTCCGGGTGAAACTTAATATCGCCATTCATGACATGTTCTAAGGCAGGCGCAGCCAATTCCTTCATATCCACAAACCACTGAAGTGACAATTTCGGCTCGATCACCGCATTTGTTCTTTCCGAAAATCCAACCTTATTGATGTGATCCTCCGTTTTCACCAGATAACCCTTATCGTACAATTCCTTTTCTATGGATTTACGTACATCAAAACGATCCATTCCCTTGTAGTGAAGACCGTGTTCATTCAACAAACCATTGTCTTCAAAAATATCGATCGTTTCAAGGTTATGCTTTTTACCAAGATCGTAGTCATTCGTGTCGTGCGCCGGAGTTACTTTCAGACATCCTGTTCCGAACTCCATATCCACATACTCATCCTGAATGATAGGAATGGTTCGATTGGCAACTGGAACGATCGCAAACTTACCATGCAAATGTTTGTATCGCTCATCGTTCGGATTGATACAGATTGCCGTATCACCCAGAATAGTCTCCGGACGAGTCGTTGCGATAGTCAACCATTGATCGTCAGTACCTGCAACTTTGTAACGAACATAAAACAACTTGGAATTCACTTCCTTGTAAATCACCTCTTCATCAGAAAGCGCTGTTAGTGCTTCCGGATCCCAGTTCACCATCCGTACACCGCGATAGATCTTTCCTTTTTTGAAAAGATCAATGAACACATCGAACACAGATTCAGAATACTCCGGATCCATAGTGAAATTTGTTCTCTCCCAATCACATGACGCTCCTAGTTTCTTCAGCTGTTCGAGGATGATACCACCATGTTTATCCTTCCATTCGAAAGCATGTTTCAGAAATTCATCACGTGTCAGGTCTGACTTTTTGATCCCTTCCATACGAAGTTTCTGAACAACTTTTGCTTCAGTTGCAATCGATGCATGATCGGTTCCAGGCACCCAGCAGGCATTCTTACCCAGCATACGTGCTCTGCGAACAAGGACATCTTGAATTGTATTGTTCAACATGTGTCCCATATGCAAAACGCCAGTAACGTTTGGAGGAGGAATGACGACGGTATACGCCTCACGATCATCCGGCTCCGAATGGAAATAGCCTTTACTCATCCAGTGAGCATACCATCTTTCCTCTGCCTTTAATGGCTCATACGTTTTTGGGGTTTCCATGCTTGATTTTCTATTTTGAGCAGCAAAGATACCCAATTCCGAAAGTTGTAATTGAAGTTTTTATGTAAAAAAGAAAAGCCGCGAATAAAAAAAAGAAGAAAAATGTGTCGAGATTTCAATAACTACTAAGGGGAAATACTTAGAAAGCACAGAGAGGTAATACCAAAAAGAGCGAAATCTCAACAAATTTAATGGTATGATGGACCATCTTCTACACAACTTTGTACCAACTAAAATAAACAGCATGAAAAATACTCTGAACATCAAAGAAACGGCAGTAACTCCAAATGTCTATTTCGATAGTTTGAACAATTGTCTTAAAGTAGAAGGCAGATCCATACCAATGAATGCCGAGAAATTCTGGAGTCCAGTATTGAGTTGGTACATTCGAAACAGTGTAATACACAATGAAATGTCACTAAGCTTTCATTTTGATTACTTGAATTCAGGATCACAGCAATTTATTTTAAAATTATTAAAAATGGTCAGTGAATCCAATTCCAAGGGATTAGTTAACGTGGGTCAAATTACTTGGAAGTTCGAAGACTACGATGACGACATGTTTGAAATGGGACAAGACTTTGAATTTGTAAGTGGATTGCAGTTTACTTTTGAAAAAATAATGACTGAAATTCTTCATGCCGCTTGATTTTCTCTTTGATTGACAAAAATAATCTATCTTAGAGGGCAACTTTTACTTAAATAGACTCATGTACGGATTAGTAAACAAAGCAATTCAGGACCTTGTTATTAACGGTTATGGGGTGGATGCCTAGCGAGAAGTATGCAAAATGAGCGGATTTGAAGAGGAGGATTTTGTTGAAATGGAACCCTATCCCGATGCATTGACCTACACTTTGGTTCACAATATTTCGAAACTAACAGGTATGGATACCTCAAAAATTTTAGAGGTATTTGGTGAACATTGGATACTTTATACTGCTGATGAAGGATATGGTGATCTAATGAACTTATCGGGCAGCAACTTTGTTGTTTTTCTAACTAATCTTGATTTGCTGCATGAAAGAATAAGTAACATTATGCCTCAACTAGCACCTCCACTGTTTTCAACACGTAATCATAGGGAAAATTCTGTAGAGCTTGGATACCGATCGAATAGAGAAGGTTTTATCCCCAGGCTTAATGGTTTCATTAAAGGATTGGAAAACGTTATAATATAACAGTTACGGTCTAGCAAATTGAGTTTAAGAACAAAGGAGCAGTTTGTGATGTTACAGAAATTGTATGGTAACACATTCATCTATAGATTGTGAAGTCAGAAGCCTTGATCATATCGAAAAACTCACCTTATTCAAACCTCAGAAATGTCAACATTGATCAATCATTGAAAACGGTGTTGAGTATTTTTAACCATTAAAATGCTCTTGACGCTGTGAAAAAATGCCAAATCCCAAATGAACAATTTATACAAACAGCACCACTGATAAAATCAATGTTCACATTTCAAATAACGGACCAATGATCCCTATGGAAATAAAAGATCATATCTTCAATAAGTTCTTTTCGACTAACCATCATAGATCGGGGACCGGAATAGGCTTGAGAATCGTCAAATCGATTGTGGCTGAGCACAGTGCTCTTTTGCATTTTGTTCGTAATACTAAAAAAACTACTTTTATTGCTCCTTCAACAAACTAGATTAATATGGACAGAATAAAATATGCCATTGTATGCATTGATGATGATCCATTCATCCTTCAGATGTTAAGCTTTCAGCTACAAAAATATATCGATGGTGAATGTACTTTAATGGAGTTTTTCACCAATCCAGTGGAAGCAATTGAAAACATAGGCGATCTGGTCTCCGATAAAATTGATATCATTTTTATCGTTGTCGATTTTCAAATGCCTGAATTAAATGGTGCTGAATTGATCAGAAAAATAAAGATCAACCACCCGAATTTAAAATGTATCATGCTCTCTGGGCAGGCAAATGCGATTCAGGTGGATGATTTGGTTAGCGATAATTTATTGGATTCTTTCATTTCAAAACCTTGGAGCGAAGAGGACCTTTTGAATGCGATCCAACCTTTTCTCGACGAACGTGATATAAACATTAAAAAGCCATGAGAATACTCCGTAAAATAATGAATTACAGAATTCAATTTCTGATATCATTTTTATGCTGCGGGAGCTCTTTTGCCCAAAAGATCGAGACCCAATTCAACGGTTTTGGGCATGTAGAATTCCATCTTGATCATAGTGATAAAACAAATGCATACTTCAGTATTGGGGAACACGATTTTTTTGTTAATTCCCAATTAAAAAAGCGAATATCCTTCTTGGGTGAATACGTCATTCGATTCAATGGTAAATCTGCGACTTCATTCTTACCGAGTATTGAACGATCACTTCTTAAATTCAACTATTACAAAAACCACAATTTTATTGTCGGTAAAATACATACTCCCGTGAATTTCTGGAATGACACCTATCACCATGGAAGATTATTTTTCCCAACAATTGACCGCCCGATTTCTTTCAGTTATTTCATTCCTGTCCACACGCTTGGGATTCAGAGTCAAGGGCAGAATATAGGTAAGTGGAATTTTGGTTACGATCTGGTTTTTGGAAATGGTATAAACAGCACAGATGGAATGAATAGTGGCCTTGATTTTTCTTACACTGCTGCATTCCACGTAAAACCTATTGAAAATTTCCGATTTGGAATCTCCTATTTTTACGAAAACACAAAGAATCACAATCCTGGGACACACAGTGGACACTCTCAAATTTACCCGCATTATGACGGTGAAGAGTACTATGGTCCCATGACAATTCAACTGACTAGCTCATCTATATCGTATTTCGGAAACAAAATTGAATTTTTAAATGAGTTTTCATACAACAGAACTTACACAGACTCATTAGGAGGTGCCAATAATTATTCAAATTTCACTTTTATTGGATATAGATTAAAGGATATGTATGTTCCATACTTAACTGCTGACATTATTCATGTAGCGGATAATGATCTTTTCATACACCCATTTGATTTACTGAAATTATGTTTAGGGTATAGACATGAAATTAGTCACCTCTTAAGTATCAAGGCTCAGTTTGAATACATGAGTACGCTTCATCAGCATGATGACCACGTTCACATACCGCGCTATGGATTCAGAGTTCAATTTGCATATGGTTTTTAAAATGAATATATCAGTAATGCGCTCGATAATCACTGCTATCATATTTATTATCTTTTGTTCCAATTTAATTGGTCAACAAAATGAAATGGGAGATCTAGCCTTGATCGGAAATCAAACTGATTTCAAAATCATGAAAAAAAATTCCGTTATTAACGTCTTTAAGGGAAGGCTTGACTCCTGGAACAATAAGCTTGTTGTAACCGTTGTTTTGCCCTCTCAGAAAAATGAAAATTCAACTGAAGTAGCCAAAATCATTTATGGAACTACTCTCAAAGGAATGCAAAAATTCTGGTTGTCACTTGTCTTTCAAGGTCGTTCAAAGCCACCTGTTTTTCTTGATTCAGATGAAGAGATCATCCGATTTATTCAAAAAACCCCCGGGTCCATCGGTTTGATAAATAAAAACTCAGATTCTCCAAACAATCTTCGAATAGAAGTAAATAAGTAATCCTATGTTCAAAGGTCTTTCACTGCGTATTTGGTTGCCTTTTACAATTGTTCTAGGAATAATCGCTTTGGTATTCAATTTTTATTACCCTAGTAAACAGGAATCTTTTTACGTCAATAACAAGAACAATGAACTTAAAGAACTTGCCAAAACAGTCGGTTTAGGTGTTGAATTATCACTTTCTGAAGACAATTTCAATGGACTTAAAAAAACATTGGATTTTGCTTCGAAAAGAAAAGACTTTGAATTTATTGCCATCGTTTTGAGCGAAGATGAAAAGGAACGTGTATTTGCAAGCTATCCTCAGCTTAGCGAACAATCAATAATGAAGCGCTCCGACAAATATTTTTATCAAAAGAGTGCATTTGCAAGTGATGATTTCGCTGGCTATATCTTGATTGCTGCATCGAAGGCTAAAATGTCACAGGAACTGGCCAAACTCAACAAGCCTATTTACTATTCGACATTCGGAGTCTTTTTCATTTCATTCTTAATTTATATTGTTATCGCAAAGCGTATAACCCGACCTTTAAATGAACTGGTAGTGATTACCGAAAAGATGGGTGATGAACAATTCGCCAAGGTGAAAATAGATAGTTTTGACAATGATGAAATTGGGCGTTTAGGAAGGTCTATTAGTGACCTTCAAGAAAAACTCATTGAACAACGAAACCGAAATAAAGAACTCTATGATGGACTTGAGGAACAAATTCAAACAAGAACAAAAGAACTTGCTCAGGTAACGGAAGATTTGATCGATTCGCAAAAAGTCGCATCAATTGCAAACTATACATTCAATCTAAAAAACAGAACAGCGAATCTTCCTAAACTTTTCTTTGAATTGCTCGGGATAGAAGCGAAAAACATATTGGAGTTCGACGAACTGGAAAAATATGTTTACTCAAGTGACAAGGCACTTTTATATGACTTTCTATCTGAAAAAGAACTTGGTTCAGTTTTCGAAAAAGAAATTCGTTTTTTACAAGAAAATGGCAATCTTAGATGGATAACATTTAGCGGATCCGTAAAATTAGACCTACGTCTTAATCAAAAAGTAATCAGAGGTCTACTTCAGGATATAACTGATCGAAAGAACTATGAAAATGAAATCAATCGTTTATCCCTAGTTGCCAAAAACACTTCTAATTGTGTAATAATTACTGATGCAAGCAGAAAGATAATTTGGGCCAATGACAGTGCTCAGAGAATAACAGAATATACTCTTGATGAAATGATTGGAAAATCTCCTAAGATGTTTCAATTCGAGAAAACTGATCCAAAAACAATCGAGTTCATAAAGAACAAACTATCAAAAAATGAAAACATCAATTGTGAAATTCTTAATCGTTCAAAAAATGGCAGAGAATACTGGCTGGATTTGAACATTGTCCCTCTTTTCAATGAAATCGATGAACTTTATGGATATATTGCCGTGGAGACAGACATTACCGATATTAAGAATACATCTATCGCTATAGAAGAGCGGGAAAAACAATTAAGAAATATTCTTGATAATTCCGCCGAGATGATTCACACATTAGATGAGCAAGGGAATGTCTTATGGGCAAATCGATCATGGAAAGAGAATCTGAAAGTAACTGACGAGATCATCTCGGAAAAGAACATCATGGAATTCCTTGATGCTAATACAAAGTTGGAATTCGAAGAAATAATGCCCAGGTTGAGTAAGGGCGAGAAAATTGAAAACCTTGATTGTGGTTTTTATTCAACAGATAAAGAACTAGTTCTTTTGAAAGGTCAAGCGATACCACTTTTCAAGGATGGCAAATTCATAGGAAGTCAGGCCTATCTGCACAATGTCACCAAAGTAGTAAAAGCCGAGCGAGAACTAAAGTCCTTCTCAGAAATGCAAGAAGTCCTTATGGAAATATCATTTGACTTCTTAAATGCAGATCCTATTCAAATTCAGAATATTGTTGAAAAATCAATCAAAAAACTCGGCGAATTCATAGGAGCCAAAAGATGTTCTGTCCTAAATTTTAATAACAGAGAAAGTGTGTTGAATCAAACGGTCTTTTTGGGTGAAATTGATTCCACGATCCATCCAAAATCGGATGAAGCTTTTGATGAAAATGATCCTTTCATCTTCACCGAGAAAATACCCTTGGTAAAAAACAACCTAACGATCGGTGAAATGCAGCTTGATTTTGCTTCGAATAAAAAATTCATTTCTCATGAGATCGAATTACTTAATTTGTTCTCTGCCATGCTTGTAAATGTTGAGTCCAGATATTTATCAGCACGGGAGATCAGTGAAGCTAAGTATGAAATTGAAAGGATAAACACAACCCTTGAAAATAAGGTCCTGGAGAACACAAAACGAAACCTGGAACTTTCGAAAACGCTGGTCGATCAAGAAAAGATGGCTACCATAGGGGAAATTTCGGCTGGTATAGCTCATGATCTAAATACTCCACTTGGGGCAATAAAAATAGGAGCTGAGAGCATTTCCTATTCGTTAGATTCGATGTTCAAACTTTTCCCACAATTGAATGAAGAAGAACTAGAACTATTATTTAAAATTTCAAGAACAAGAAAAATAGAAATATTTGTTGGTGGTCTTCAATTACTGAAAGAGTCTAAAGAAATGAATGCTATCATTAGCCCAAAAATCTCAAATGAAAATTGGGCTACTACTAGAATATCTGAACTCCTTGTAAAATGTCGGGTTGATGTAAATGAAAGTGAGCTTATCGATCATATTCTGTGTTTAAAAAAACCAGAGATGTTCTTAGAAATTCTATACACCGTTTTGACGACGCATTCGATGCTTTCATCTGTAAGTGACTCGGTGAATAGAGCATCAGAGGTTGTTCAAAACATACGCTCTTTCATCAAAAAAGATGTTTCAAACGGACTGATCAGAAAAGACATCAAACTCCAGGATAACATCAAAATCGTTTTGAATATTTTTAGTTACGAATTTAAACGTAATGTTGATTTAAGTGTTGAAATTGATGACCATCTGACAATTAAAGGATTTGATGTAAAACTCTTTCAACTATGGTCAAATCTGATCAAGAATGCAATTGACGCTATGGAAGATTGTGACAACAAAAAACTCATTATCAAAGGAAAGAGATCTGATGATAAAGTGTTGGTTTCATTTTCAAACAGCGGCCCAATGATACCAACTGAGATCCAACAACAAATTTTCAAGAAATTCTATTCTACCAAAAGAGACAAAAATGGAACAGGTCTTGGACTAAGTATTGTTCAAAGTGTAGTTCATGAACACAACGCAAAAATACATCTGGAATCTACAGAGGATATGACTACTTTTACGATTGAGTTCTAATTTAGTCAAATGTGTCGATTTACAGGTTTTATTTTTTTAGTTCTATGCATTTACCTAACAAGTTCCTGTATTAAGGGAAAATCTGTTGACCTGATCATCCACAATGCAAGGATCCACACTATGGATGAAAATGGATCTGTTGAACAGGCACTTGCCATTCGCGACGGAAAGATCATTGAAGTCGGACCTGAACGTCAGATCCTTAACAAATACAGTGCAGAGGAAACGATCGATGCCGGTGGTAAGGATGTTTATCCGGGACTGACCGACGCTCATGGTCACATACTTTCCTACGCGAAGCAAAAATTGAGTTGTGAACTCAATGGTAGCCGATCTTTCGATGAAGTCTTGGTGCGTTTGGAGAAATACCAATCAAAAAATAATCGAAAGTTTATTGTGGGAAGAGGTTGGGATCAATCGCTATGGTCAGACAAATCCTTTCCTACCAACGATAAACTAAACGAATTGTTTCCAACTGTTCCGGTGTGCCTGATCAGGGTTGATGGTCACGCCTTGTTGGCCAATGACGCAGCTCTTGAAAGAGCTGGTATAAAGAGTACAAACATAATTGAAGGAGGAATAATTCATTTGAAGGATGGAAAATGTACAGGTTTGTTGGTTGATAATGCGATGAACCCAATTTTCGGTATTATCCCGGAATATGCTGAGGATGAAATAATGAACGCCATTATGGAGATCGAACATGAGCTATTCCAATATGGCATCACTGAAGTACATGAGGCTGGAATAGAACATAACGACATAGGACTATTCAAAAAATTGATCGACAAAAAAGGATTTAAATTGAGTCTTTATGCTATGCTCATGCCAAGTGATGAGAACATTTCATTTGCCAAAAAGAATGGTATCTACTCACATAAAAACCTTACCATCAGAAGTTTTAAAGTAATGGGCGACGGAGCACTAGGGTCCAGAGGTGCATTCCTGAAGCTTCCCTACACCGACGCTCATGACCATCACGGCGTGTTAACGACCCCAGTTGAAGAGATGAGACGTATTGCAGCAATCGCAAGCAGCGTGGGATACCAGATGAATACCCATGCGATCGGAGACTCTACAAACCGGATCATGCTGGAGATCTATAAAGGCATCTTCGAGGCAAACAAAGACCATAGATGGAGAATAGAACATGCACAAGTTGTTGACCCCATAGACTTCGAATTATTTGAAAAATATGGCGTTTTCCCTTCTGTTCAACCTAGCCATGCCGTAAGTGATCAACGCTGGGCGGAGCAACGATTGGGCAAGGACCGAATGAAAGGTGCTTATGCATACAAAAGTCTATTGAACCGCGCGGGTATGCTGGCAATAGGAACCGATTTCCCTATTGAACCCATAGATCCTTTCAACACCCTTCACGCAGCAGTATCAAGGCAAAACACGGACAATTTCCCTGATGGTGGGTTCTACATCAATGAAGCAATATCTGTAGAAGAATGTATGAAAGGGATGACCATATGGGCGGCGTTCGCCAGTTTTCAAGAACACAGTAAAGGGTCACTCGAAAAAGGTAAAGATGCAACTTTCGTCATTTTTAATCAGCCGGTAATAGACGAAGGAGGCTATCGACCGAACTTTGCATACATGACATTCATTTCCGGCAAGAAGGTGTACAGTGTTGATTAACATAGAACACTGATCGAGTTTTCCAAGAAATAATCCCAAGGTCAATCCCAGATCAAGGGATTCATTCTATATATCAGAATGACGGGCAAGAAAGCATCTTGAACGATGGTGGTCGGTTCTTACAATTTAAGTTCAGTCCCAATGAAATCTCATGTGAACCACCTGAAACGCCATTGTTCAGCTTCGAAACCGTAACATCATAACTGTACCCCAATTTGAACTTCCCGGTGTTGATTCCGATGGTCATGATGAAGGCGTCTCTGTTGCGATACCAAACCCCAACATTGAAAGATCCATACTTGATGTATGTTCCCAGATTAAGCTCCTGAAAACCATTTTGATACTGATAGATGACGTTGGGCATCACGCTCGTTCCATTCGAATATTTCGACTTGTTTCCCAATTGGATCTCAGCCCCCATATGTCCGGTAAATCTCCATGGAAGTGGTGAGTTCCCAATGATCATGGACTCATTCGGACGATTCATATGATGCCATGCCGCTCCGGCAAAGAAACTTTTATTGAAGACAACAATACCGGTTGACGCATCAAAAAATCCTCTTGAACCTCCTCGCGGCACATCACCTGTAGCATAAATGAATCCGCGTCTTGGATCGATCATGTCACCAAATGTCAATTTATCCCAGTCCAGAAATTTCTGATACCACGCTGCTCTCGCTCCAAACATCATTTTCCATTTTCTACCAAGAGGTAAATGATACGAATAGATCGCTCCGAGCATCGATGTATTTATCGTTCCCTGTCCCTGTTGATCGTGAGTGGCAAGCACCCCAAACCCACCGGAAATATTCTTGAAATACTGGTCATAGGAAACACTGTAGGTTACGTAGTTACCGCTAAGATTCGGCCACTCATTGCGGTAATTCGATGCGAACCTCGGACAACCATATGAACCTGCCAATGCTGGATTCAAATACAGTGGATTGGCATAGAATTGTGTAAAAGTAGGATCCTGTGCCATACTTGAAGATGACAAAACCAGTAAAAAACTTAAAATGGCGATTCTCTTCATGGCTTATAGATTAATAGGTTTTTGACGTTGATTAGGGTTGAGCTGAATGTACTTCAGTGTTAATTGATGGGAAAGTAATTTTTGATCCCATAGCGCTGATCTGGTATGATCTGCACTATAAGTAACGGAGAATCTGTCGAAACGAAGACCGATCGAGGCCACTGCATCCAGTTGATCTGAAACAGCAGCTCCAATAGCAAACCATGATACCCGACCATTAAGTCCCATCCAAAGTTCTTTCAGTTCTTCTTTTTGTTGGTAAACCACATACGGAGACAATCCTATAAGCTCGCGTTTTGACTCATAATCAGTCCCTGCCATGAGGATCAAATGAGTACCGGCTCTTCGTTCATTCAATGGATCACCTGAATAAATATTGTCGTAATAGTTGAATACATTATCAGTTTGAACACCAGCAAAGAACCATTTCGTATTGACCATTAAGCCTAATCCCAGGTCTCGGTACCAAAGCTGACGCCCAAGTGGTTCCGCTCCTGAAGGATAGAAGCTGTGCACATTATCCCTTTCTAACTCTGCGAAACCAATTCCACTGTTCTTATTTGGATCTATCGTTTTGTTTCCCATTTTGAACCGAACCGAAGGCTCTACCAAAATATTCCTGTTGACGGAGAATTTTGGTGAATACGTCAAGGCAACGTTGCTGTTCTTGATCAATCCGTCCCCGTAATAGGAATGATTAATTTGTAGTCCAAGTCCTCCCCTGACAGCGTATGAATAACCATCAATCGAGAATTGATTTATAAATTGTTCGTTCTCTTTTCCATACCACTGAAGACGTGTCATGGTCTGAACCCTTGTTGCCGGAAGTGTTCCTATCAGTCCATTATTTACATCAATTGGAAGCATACCCGGAACATTGAAATTCGGGTCTTTTAAATTCTTTAATGCCACAGGATTGTCCAGCATTCTTCCCATCATTCGCATTGTGCGATTGAATTTCGAAGAGAAGCTCTCATTGATTTCCGGTCTTGAATACCTAAAAGAATTATTTGGAACAGGTTCTGCCCATGATCTTCCGGAGGATACTTCAAGTTCTTTTGCCGGATGAGTTTCGATACTGTGTTCCGAAATTGTGATGAGTCCTTTTTGATCTCTTTTTTCTTCGAATTCTCTCAATTGAGTGAGATCGTTCAACTCCGTCAACGCTGTTTTCAAATCATTAAGACCATCCGCAAGTTGTTGGATAGCTTTGTCCTCAGTGTTTTGAATATTACTTCCTGACAAATTAGACCATCCCTGATTGGAATTCTCGTTTATCATATCGCTTATTGATCCGAATTCCTTTTTATCCATGTTTTGGCTTTCCTTCTGACCGTATGATCCGGTATCTTTCCCTTTTGCCTGATTGATCGAAAATTGAGAATCAGAAAGAAGGTTTTGATCTCGACCTTCAACAACATTGAGGTAATCTGTTATTCCGATCAAGATAAAAATGGCCATGGATACAAAGCCGGCAACCATATAAAGTCCGACAGGTTTTCTTCGGATGAACTTGTCCTGATGCGCATAAGTGGCTTCCACTTTTTGAACCTTCGAAAGTTCCCAAACATCTTTATCCACATCCAGTTCAGGATGTTGCAATAAAAATGCTTCTAATTGTTCAACTTGCTCTGGTGACAAATTACCTTCAACAAGTTCGAACAACCACCGATCAATATTTGAAAAAGATGGATTACTCATACTAGTTCCTTCAATCCTTTTAACTGCTTTTTAATTTTGTTTCTGGCCCTGAAGAGATACACTTTGACTTGAGAAGGTGATAAACCAAGTATCTCACCGATCTCATCGTAAGCATAACCCTCTATATCCCTCAGAAGAATAATACTTTTCTGTACTGGAGGCAGAATACTCAAGGCTCTGTCTACAACCTGATCAGATTCGAAAACCGGATTCTTGCGCCCTGCCGATTCTGGCAATTTTTCATTGCCAGGATACTGTAAGCGTTGTTTCCGGTTCACCAGATTGATCATCGCATTGTGTGCGGTTGTAAACATCCAGCTCTTGGATTTTTCTACTTCAATTTTCTTCCTGTGGATCCAAAGTTTTTCAAGAACGTCCTGTACAACATCTTCAGCATCCTCCTGGTTTCTCAGGAATTTCAGTGCGTAACCGTAGAGTTGATTACTGTGCACTCTAATCGCCGTATTGTACTCTTGTCTTGTCAAATCTTAAGAACAGATGCAGTTAAAACAAATTGGGAACTTTTAAAGTTACAAGTGATTGTGCTTTTTAACGTGTTAATTTCTTAAAAGTATCCTTTGTTTTTCAAAGCGCTATTCATGCTGAATATTCAGCGGATATTCATGAACATTTCGCAGTCTGGAATGAATATTTTTTTCTTCACGTTCAACCTAGAGAAGAATGAAATGACGCAACCTTCAGATTATAAACAATTTTTGTATTTTCGGGAGACAAAAAAACGACTATTATGATCGAGACAAAAAGACTTTTTGACATTCCATATTATCAGCTAAATAATTATCCGAATTCCAGAATGTTCGTTTCCAAAAAAGATGGGATTTGGAACGGTGTTTCTACTCAGGATTTTCTCGATCAGGCGATGAAGTTTTCCAGAGGACTAATTGCTCTTGGAGTAAAGCCTGGCGAAAATGTTGCATTGGTATCCTCAACTCGCTTCGAATGGAACGTTATGGATATTGCCATTCAACAAACCGGAGCGATCGTAGTCCCTCTTTACCCAAATATTTCTGAAGGAGAGTACAAATACATAATGAACGATGCCGGAATACGAATTTGTGTTCTTGCCAATGAAGAATTGTACCAAAAGATCAGTAACATCAGGTCTGAAGTTCCAACCTTGGAGCACATATTTGCTTTTGAACCTGTCAACGGTTGTGCTGATTGGTCGGAGATCTCAAATCGTGCAAATGAAACTGAAGTATCAGAGGTAAAAGCACGAATGGAAGCGGTTAAGCCGGAGGATCTTGCAACGATCATATACACATCCGGAACAACCGGCAATCCTAAAGGTGTTATGTTATCGCACAACAACATCATGTCGAACGTTGATGCATGCCGTGCACCAATTCCGGCAGACAAAGATTCAAGAGTGCTGTCCTTCCTGCCGGTGTGTCACATTTATGAAAGAATGCTTCATTATCTGTATATGTACCTGGGTTGTTCGATTCATTTTGCGGAATCAATGGATACTATCGGTGACAATATCCGAGAGGTTAAACCGCATGTCTTTACAGCTGTTCCGAGACTAATAGAAAAGGTCTTTGACAAGATCATGGCTAAAGGAGATGATCTCACCGGCATTAAACGAGCTTTATTTTTCTGGGCGGTTTCTGTTGGAGAGGATTATGATGTTGTTGGCAAAGGATTTTTCTATAAAATAAAACTGGCCATCGCCAGAAAATTGATTTTTTCAAAATGGCAAGAAGCCCTTGGAGGGAATGTTCGTGCAATTGCTTCCGGAAGTGCAGCGCTTCAGCCTAGACTTGCTCGTATTTTCATTGCAGCGGGGATTCCGATCCTGGAAGGATACGGTTTAACGGAAACTTCACCGGTTGTATCTGTGAACTGTTTCAAGAAAGGAATTAGAATTGGAACAGTTGGAGCCCTAATAGAAGGAGTCCAGGTGAAGATCGCAGAAGATGGGGAGATCCTTGTGAAGGGTCCAAACGTCATGATGGGTTATTACAAAAAACCTGAGGCAACAGCTGAAGTAATGGATACTGAAGGTTGGTTCCATACGGGAGACATTGGTGTTTTTCAGGAGGGTAAATTCCTTAAGATCACAGACCGCAAAAAAGAGATCTTTAAAACTTCAGGCGGTAAATACATCGTTCCGCAAGCGATTGAAAACAAATTCAAAGAGTCGCGTTTTATTGAACAAGTAATGGTCGTGGGTGAAGGCGAAAAATTCCCTGCAGCATTTGTTGTTCCTAGTTTTGCTTTTGTGAAAGAGTGGGCTCACCGCAAGGAGATCGATCTTGGTGATGGCAGCAACGCATCAATCATCTCAAACCCTAATGTAATCGAGCGTATTCAGCGGGAAGTGAATGAATTCAATAAAGAATTTGGTAACTGGGAACAGATCAAAAAGATAGCATTACTGGAGAATGAGTTCACTATTGAGGGCAACGAATTAACTCCAACTCTGAAGTTGAAGAGAAAGAATATAATGGCTAAGTACCAGAACAAATATTCTGAGATCTATTCCTGAACCGGAGGTGGCGATTTGACAGTCACCTTAACTCTGACATGATGGAACTGGGGATAATGTGTCCCCGGTTCAAATTGAAGTGTCATCAAATAATTACGTGCTTTCATTCGCGTCGGTGTAAACGTCACTGTGGTCCCATCCAGCAACATTTTGGCGGAGGTGACTTTACCTGTTCGATCTACCGCAAGTGTGTAATACAATACTCCTGTGTTGTCATCGTACAGTACAAAATCACTTTTCGTGGTCATTTTTCGCCCTTCATCCATTAATGTGCCATCCATTAACTGGGCACCGGATAAAAACGGCAGGAATAACAAGGTTAACTGAATTACAAATTTCATGTGTTGTTGTTTTTATTAACTATCCTACGAAAACCATCCATTATTGTTGTCATCTAGGCGATCTTGCCCCAATCAGGTCTGCTCTTCAATACTTCCTTCATTATTTCCCTTAATCCAGAATTATCTGGATGCTGAAGTCCTGGATCACGCTCAAGAATTTGCTTCGCCGCTTCCCTTGCGCTACTAACGATTTGTCCGTCGCGTGAAAGATCTGCAATTTTCAGATTCAATGCACCGCTTTGCTGAGTACCCATAAGATCACCTGGTCCGCGTAATTCAAGATCAACCTCAGCTATCTCAAATCCATCATTTGTTCGCACCATTGTACCAATTCGTTTTAAGGTGTCATTGGACAGCTTATTTCCTGTCATCAGAATACAGAACGATTGTTCAGCACCTCGACCTACCCGGCCCCTGAGCTGATGCAATTGCGACAAACCAAAGCGTTCGGCACTTTCGATCACCATTACAGATGCATTGGGAACATTCACACCTACTTCAATGACAGTTGTTGCTACCATTATCTGCGTTTCCCCTTTTATAAATCGCTGCATCTCAAAGTCCTTGTCTTCCGGTCGCATTTTACCATGAACGATACTTACCCGATATTGAGGCAATGGGAATGCCCTTGAAATAGATTCAAAGCCATCAATCAGATTATTGAAATCCATCTTTTCAGACTCCTTGATCAGCGGATAAACAATATATACTTGTCTGCCTTTCGCAATCTCTTCTCGCATGAAACCAAAAACCTTCAACCTATGGGTTTCATATCGATGAACGGTAGTAATGGGCTTTCTTCCCGGTGGCAATTCGTCTATCACGGAAACATCCAGATCTCCATAAAAAGTCATGGCCAGGGTCCTTGGAATAGGTGTTGCTGTCATGATGAGAACATGTGGTGGGATCAAATTCTTTTTCCACATTCTTGCTCTTTGAGCAACCCCAAATCTGTGTTGTTCATCGATCACTACAACCCCTAAATTCTTGAATTGAACAACATCCTCCAAAAGCGCGTGCGTACCAATAAGTAAATGTATCGTCCCATCTTGTAATCCAGAATGAATGGAATCTCTGGATTTCTTTTTGGTAGAACCCGTTAAAAGTTCAACCCTCACGGGCAGTTCCTTCAATAACTCACGGATCGTCTCAAAATGCTGTGTGGCAAGGATCTCAGTTGGTGCCATTAAAGCTGCCTGGAAGCCACTACCCAAACCCATCAGCATTGTCAACAAGGCCACTAACGTCTTTCCACTACCAACGTCTCCCTGAAGCAATCTGTTCATATGATGACCCGACAAAAGATCCTTTCTGATCTCCTTTAAAACTCTTTTTTGTGCGCCGGTCAGTTCAAAAGGCATGTGTTGCTCGTAAAAGGTATTGAAATGCTCCCCCAGTTCTGCAAAAACAAATCCTTTTGATTTCGTCATATTGATCTGTTTTCTCAATAGTAACTCCATCTGAAGGATCATTAGTTCCTCGAACTTCAATCTGAATCTTGCCTTTTGAAAATCCAGCTCATTATTGGGTAAATGAACTTTCATCAATGCCTCTTCCCTTCTGATCAATCCGAGTCTGGCAGTCAGTTCACCGGATAAGATTTCTGGGATCTTTCCATTTATTTGAGGGACTAGCGTAGCAGTTAACTTTTCAATGCCCTTTGAATGTAATCCTGCTGAGCTCAGTTTCTCTGTACTCGAATAGACCGGTTGCAAACCTGTACGCAGGGTCACTTCATTCATTAAGGTCATCTCTGGGTGAGGAATATTCCATGCGGAGCCGTACATTTTGGCTTTACCAAAGATCTGATACTCCACTCCAACCTTAATGCTCTGTTTGATCCATTTGATACCCTGAAACCACACAAGATCAATCTTACCTGTCTCGTCTTCAAACCTTGCAACTAACTTTCTTGACCGCCCCATGCCGGATTCATTGACACTTTGTACCCGTCCTTTGAGCTGAACATAACCGTCTATGAAAGGGAGATCTTTAACACAACTGTATCGCGATCGATCAATATATCGAAAAGGGAAAAAGTACAGGAGGTCTTCAAAAGTATGGATACCCAGCTCTTTCTTAAGAAGCTCGGCTCTTTGAGGACCAACGCCTTTTAAATATTCAATAGGTGTACGAAGGAATTCATTCACCTGTTAAAGGTAAGCATTAATCAATTTATTGCTGAACTCCGCTACTTTTTAATGGAATATTCTCCGCAATCAATTTTCGTTTGTAAACCGTCAATTCAACATTACCAAAACCATTGTATACTGCGTTGTTGCTTGACGTATTACTCAACTGTCCCCCCGTAATGACGTTCACATTTAAATTCACTTTTACACTCAATTTACATCCAGCGGCATCCTCGATCTCCAGTGTATGAACACCATTATTTATATTTTCCGGGTATGAAAAGTTTGATTGACCATCCAAGCGGACAAAGTATGCTGAACCTTCATTTGTTATCCATGGTGTACCGCCTGAAAACTGAACATTCATAGATCCAGAAAAATTATCCACTAAAGTTAGATCCTTAGTTTCGTAACTTATAGTCATTGGCTTCGGTGCTTCAATCGTAATTTCCATTCCTTTTTCAGAACCCTTCTGATCTTTGACTTTAATACTATATCTTCCTGAACTCAGATCGTTAATGCTTCTCTGGCTTTCAACTCCATTTAAATAGATCGTATAGGGGGCTTTACCTCCTCGAATTGAAAGTTCAATTGATCCATCCTTTCTACCAAAACAAGAAATATTTGTCTTGGTATATTCAACGTACAAGTCGGATGCTAAAAGTGAAGCTGAAGTAATTAAGGCGATAAAAAGCGAGAAAGTTCTCATAGAACATTTGATTATGTTTATGCAACAAATATCCCAGGAAAACCATCTGGTTAAAAACTTCTACATCAGTTCAAGATCAATTTCAAGGGTTACCCTGACGGCTCACTAAGTAATTCTACTTAGATGCTTTTTTGAACTTTTCGATTCCTTCTTTCAAGAAAGTGGAATACTGCGAAATATCCGGAGTATACCCTATCGCTTCAGTCAAGTCGTTCCCTTCCAGATCCTGAATAATATACAAAGGTTGAGAAACTTGTCCGTACTTCTCTATCTGATAATCTGACCATTTTTGACCCACAGTTTTGATCGTTCCTCCGATCCGGTCCGAGAATTTCCACTCAGACTCAGGGAGTTTTTCACGGTCATCACAATATAAAGAGGCGATTACTAATTCGTTTTGAAGAACCGGTCGCACCTCATCATTTGTCCAGACAGTAGATTCAGTTTTACGACAGTTCGCGCATGCGTGGCCGGTAAAGTCAACCAACAAAGGTCTATTGACTTTACCTGCATATTCCCTGGCTTTATCGAGATCATGAAAAACCAGGATCGAACCATCACCTACTTCATGCATATACTGACGGTACTCCTTGAACAATGGATCTGCACTGACGGTTCCTCCTCCTTCACCGGTACCTCTTACAAACCTGAAGTTATCTTCGGAATGAGTCCTCGGCGGCGCTACACCATCGATCATACTAAGTGGTGCTCCCCACATTCCCGGCAACAAATAAATGGCGAATGATAGAGCAAGGAAAGCGAACATGAATCGAGGAACTGAAACATATTCCAACGGTGAATCGTGTGAAAAACGTACTTTTCCCAAAAGGTACAAGCCCATCACTGCGAAAAGCACGAACCAGGTTGCTACGAAGATCTCTCTAGTCAAAATGTTCCAGTGATAAGCCAAATCTACCATACTTAGGAACTTCAAAGCCAAAGCGATCTCCAATAGTCCGAGGACCACTTTCACACTGTTCAACCAACCTCCTGAAGATGGTAATGAGTTCAGCCAACCTGGGAAGATCGCAAACAAAGTAAACGGCAATGCCAGTGCTAGGGAGAAACCGAGCATTATGATCGCTGGCCCTAACAATGAACCGGAAGCGGCTGCTTCAACAAGTGATGTCCCGATGATAGGTCCAGTGCAGGAAAACGACACCAAAGCGAGTGTGAAGGCCATAAAGAAGATCCCTATCAAACCACCCTTATCGGCTCCACTGTCAGCCTTATTCACCCAACTTGTTGGCATTCTTATCTCAAATGCACCAAGGAAAGAAAATGCAAACACCATGAAGACTGCAAAGAAGATCAGGTTCATCCAGACGTTAGTGGAGAGCTCATTCAAGCCTGTAGGCCCCATAACTGCCGTTACAGCCAAGCCCAACGTCACATAAATGACAATGATCGAAAAACCGTAGATCAATGCATTTGTAATTCCCTTGGCGCGTGTCGGAGAACGCTTGGTGAAGAACGAAACTGTCATCGGGATCATTGGGAAAACACAAGGTGTCAACAAAGCCACAAAACCGAACAAAAAGCCAGTAAAGAAAATGGCGATCAATCCTTTGTCTACAGATTTTTCTTCCGAATTCTTTTTCTCTTTTTTCTCCTCAACGATCGTTTCTTCCTTAGTAGTTGTAGCAGTTGTATCTACAACAGCTGTACTCACAGGTTCTTCCTTTGTGACTTCCGGTTCAGTGGTATTGTTGACAGCAGAAGCTGTAGTTTTGAATCCTTCAACCTTCAACTTCCCTTCCAGTGTTCTGAAAACACAGCCGTTCTCATCACAGATTTGGTAAACAAGATCAAAAGCAAGGTCGAAAGCTTTATCTGTTGTAACCTCGATCTTTTGTTTGAAGGATGCCTTCTTTTCAAACCAGATATTAGTACCCATTTCGTCCAGATGAACCTTAGGCTTCATACCATCCTGTAATTTGCCAATCGCCTTGAACGGTCCTGTTTTAGGAAATTCCATGATCGCAGCAAAACCTGTCCCATCGGCTTTTTCAGGATCATGGGTTGACGAATAAATGTGCCATCCCGGCTTAAGTTGAGCAGTTGCTACAATAAAAGCTGATTTGTCATCTATCTTTTGAAGATTGTATGTCCACGTTGCATTCTCATCATTCTGAGCAAACATGGATGAAAAGGATAACAACACGGCAAACAATGCCACGAATACTTTCTTAAATTCTGATGTTTTGATCATGATCAGTTAACTGTTATTTGAATCGAAAATTTTTCATCTACCGGAGGTAAACACTGCGTTTTATTGCACATCATGTATGTAACTGTGCCCTCAATAACTGTACTCTTCTTTACCGAAACTCGTTGACGAAAGATCACTTCATCCTCGAAAAAATCAAGCATTGCCTCAAAATTCTCGTCATACATCTGTATGGCCTGCGGTTCATTGACACGGCCGATGAACTTCACTGATTTGTTTTCGGTAAAGGCAAAAGAAGTTGGAACTGGTCCTACATCATTGGCAATATGCTGACTATACAGATGCCAGCCTTCGGCCAACTGCGCTTTCATTTCAATCGTTTTCGACTTTTCATTGTAGCCGAATACCCATGTAATTTTCGATTGCGAAAACATGGAAAACGACGTTAGAAAGTATAAAATGAAAAGAAAAACCCTCATATTTATTTGTATCACCTCAAAAATAACAAATGAAGTGGATCCAACGCGATGGGATTCATAAATATCATTGAATTCCCAAAATTCAATTTGAAGTAAAAAATGCTCCGAATGCTTCTAGTAATGAACTTCCAATATTCTTTCAATTGGAATCCAAACGCCTCCCTTGAGGCAGATAAACTTTATCCCGGCAGCCCAGATTGTGGTTTCAACCCGCTTCAGCCCGGAGTCACTCATGAAAATGATGGAAACTTTGCTTCTAAATGCATTTCCGAGTCTCGTGGCATCATCGATTTGACGAAGAAGGTCTGGATGCTGCTTGATCTTTACCTCCTCTTTGAACGAAAGAGATGGTATCAGTTCTTTCTGTATAAGTTCCGGTTTCATAATTGCTTGCATGGTGAGAAATAGCTTGAACAAATAAAATTTAAGCATTTCACGTCAAGCAATCTTACCAAATGAACAATCGTGCACTTCCACCGAATATTTCTGACCGTATTTTGAAAATACTAAGAACGAATGATCGGCATTCGGGCTACTGGAGCAATACTTTGATCAGCAAACATTTCTTTTTCGAACATGTATTTTCCCGTAATAGCTATCATAGCCGCATTATCTGTGCAATATTCGAATCTAGGAATATGAATCGTCCAGTCCTTTTCCCTTGCTACCTTATCCAATTCCTGTCTTAAGCCACTATTAGCCGATACTCCACCCGCAATGGCAATCTCCCGAATACCAAGTTCCTCACTGGCTTTCGTTAGCTTATGAAAAAGGATTGAGATTATTGTAGCCTGGATCGAGGCACAAAGATCAGCCAAATTATTTTGAATGAAATCAGGGTCTTTCTTCTTCTCTCTTTCAAGAAAATAGAGAATAGATGTTTTTAAACCACTAAAGCTAAAGTCATATCCACTAACCTTCGGCCTTGCGAACGTGAATTTACCTGCGTCACCTTCCTTGGCATATTTATCTATCAACGGCCCCCCAGGATAGGGAAACCCAAGCAATTTCGCTGCTTTATCAAATGCTTCTCCGGCTGCATCATCAATCGTTGTTCCGATCACCTCCATGTCAAGATGATCTTTAACCAGAACAATTTGAGTGTGTCCACCTGAAACAGTTAAACACAAAAACGGGAATTGAGGAACATTCTTTCCCTCCTCTTCAATAAAATGTGCCAGAACATGCCCTATCATGTGATTGACATCTATCATCGGAATATTCATTGCCATTGCGAATGACTTTGCAAAGGAGGTTCCAACGATGAGTGAACCCATCAATCCCGGACCTCTGGTAAAAGCAATGGCATCCAGATCCTCTTTTGATACCCCCGCCCTCTTCAAAGCAGCATCAACCACCGGAATTATGTTCTGTTGATGAGCCCGGCTTGCTAACTCAGGAACAACCCCTCCATATTGTTCATGAACTTCCTGTCGTGCGATGACATTGGAAAGAATGGTGCTGCTTTTGAGAACAGCGGCTGAAGTGTCGTCACAAGATGATTCAATACCCAGAATGTATATATCTTTTTGCATCAACTTTACGTAAGTTTGTAATTGCGAATGGCAAAATTACTGAAAATATCAGGTCGGATAATTGGTTTCATCCTTGAATGGACACTCTTATTGGTAACCGTTTTTGCATTTGCGATCAGAACCAGTAGTGTTCAAACTTTTCTGGCAGAAAAAGCAACAGATTTTCTATCGAAGGAACTGCATACCACACTGAAAATAGACAAGGTTTCAATTGTTTTTATTGATCAGGTTGCACTCGACGGTGTATTCGTTCTTGATCAGGAAAAAGACACTCTGGCATCAATTGGAAGGATCTATCTCACCCTCGACAAACTGGACCTTGACAAACCTAAGGTGAGCCTAGGAAAAGCCGAGCTGGAGCATGGGATTGTCCACCTCAAACGAGATAGTTTGACCGGTGAGTACAACTATCAATTCATTGTCGATTATTTCGATACAGGATCAAAAAAGAAAAAATCGAGCAAACCGGTTGAACTCGCTCTTCGTGAACTTTCAGCAAAAGACCTTGATGTTCACTACAACGACAACAGAAAATCATGGTCCGATTTTGGTGTTGATTTCGACCATATCCACCTGAAAAAACTTTCCTTTCACGCAACGAACATTGGGATCAAGAATGGAAACATTGAATTTGATATTGACGGACTCAGGACCAAGGAAAGAAGTGGTTTTGTACTGAGCAACCTGAGCACACATGTACTGATCGGAGAAGAAGGATTACAATTCTCTAGGATCAGAATCCAAACCCCACTTTCAGACATAAAAGCGAAACGTTTTGCTCTCTTGTTCGACGATAAGGAAGACCTCCAGTTCGTAAATGACAGTGTGACATTTGATGGCGACATTCAAACTAGCAAAGTTTCTCTCCTCGATGTTTCCATGTTTGCAACTGCTTTGGAAGGAATGGATCAAAAAGTGACCGTCAGCGGAAAAGTACTCGACAAGGTTAAAAACCTAAAAATCAGAGACCTCAATTTTTCAACAGGAAAAAGAACTGTCCTCAGAGGAGATCTAAACCTTCCGGATTTTCGCCATTTCGAGCAGGCGATATTTTCTGAAAGGATCGATTTTGCTCACATTGACTTGAAGGATCTTAAGAAGATCAAACTCCCCATAAGTTCTAAAAATCGCTATCTAACCTTCGACAAATACCTCGAACGTCTAGCCTATTTCCGTATGAAAAATGTAAAACTCGATGGATTTTACAGTCAATTCGTTATTGCAGCTGACAAAGTTCAGACTGCAGCAGGAAGTATACGAGTGGACAACGGAATAATGTTCGAACATAACCCAAAGAACAACAGTTATTATTTGGAGCGTTCCGAAGCTTCCACCTACGATGTAAAAGTGGAAAGTTTTGACCTTGGAGAATTCCTGGCCGACAAAAATTTTGGACTGGTTGACGGCACCTTCTTTCTTTCAGGAGAGTTCTTTTCTGTGGGAGATATCCATTTTACAAACATGGAAGGTAACGTGAACCGTTTTGATTACCTTGGATATTCGTACAATGACATTCAGATCAGAGAGGGCAGTTTTGTAGACCAGGTGTTCACCGCACGAATTGATGTAAAAGACGACAATCTGGATCTTGTCTATGACGGATACATCGATTTTAAAGGGCAACAGCACTTGAATTTTTCCATTGACCTTAAAGAAGCCTTACTCGAAAAACTTCATCTTTCAAAAGGCGAAGGCGCTTTGTTAAAATCGAATTTCAGGGTTAACCTGTTTGGAATGGACCCCGATAAAATGTATGGTTCTATTGTTTTGGAAGGTGTGTTCTACCAGGAAGGAGGACGCGATATACTTTTACCTGAATTAACCATCAACGTGACCCGTGGAAAAGAGAATGATATGTTCATTGTGAACAGTGAAGATCTCGGGCGATTCGAACTGATAGGAAAAGTAGAATTTACCACTGTAGTTTCTGATTTCATGCACCAGTTCGACAAGGTTTTCCCCGGTTTGATCAATGATCCTTCAGTATTTAAATCCCAGAAGCAGAGCAAAAGCCGATTTACCTACGACTTTGTAACAAGAAACACGGATGATTTCCTCGCCATTTTTGCACCGGAATTGAGTATTCAACCCGGTACAGTATTGAAAGGTTCATACGACAGTAAGACCGAAGACTTTCAGATGATATTAACTTCCGGAATGATCAAATACGGTGATTTCATGTTCAAAGATGTGGAAATTGATCAGGAACTAAGTTCGAACAGCATTGTTGCCGATTATTACATTGATGAATTCCAATATGGAGATTCGATCAAATTCCAGGAAGTATTCTTCACAACAGCCGGTCAAAACAACATCCTTAACTCCAATTTGATATGGAGCCCTGATTCACCGAATGCTGCCAACATCAGATGGGAAACGATAATCGTAGACAATACGCAGCTTTTACTTCAATTGGAACCCTCCTATTTCGCCATTAACGAAACAAGATGGGATGTGGAAAAAAGTTCAGATGTGTCGATCACAACAACAGACATCCATATTGCTCAATTCAAATTATCAAGAGGCAAACAGTTCATCGCCATAGACGGTTGCATATCCCGAAATGACAACGATAAGCTTAATTTCAAGGTCAACGACCTCGATCTTCGGGAAGCCGGATCAATGCTGGGTCTTTCCACGGAGATGGACGGCCTTGTCAACGGCTGGGGTTATCTTTCAAACCCCTACACGAACTTGACCTACATGGGAGACGCTTCGATTCTCGGACTATATATCAACAATGAAGAAGTTGGTGACGTTTTTGTTCAATCCCAATGGAATCGAGCATCAGAGAGCGTTGGCATGACTGGGGACCTTATGTATCGGGGCAACCAGACTTTTGAATTCCAAGGCAGTTATTTCACTGAACGCGAAAGAGACAACCTTGATTTCTACCTGTTGTTTGATGAAACCGACATTCAATTTACCAATGCGTTCATGGATCCGGATGTGATTTCCAACATACGCGGACAGCTCAATGGAAACTTAAAAGTACATGGCACCCCTGAATTCCCTATGCTTGACGGGCGAGTGAACCTTCAAGGCGGTAATGCCAAAATTGAAATGCTGGGAGTCAATTTTGGTTTCGATGGACAAGTGATCGCCGATGAATATGGATTTTACATCAACAACATGCCTGTAAGTGATGAAGAAGGAAATACGGGATCTTTGATCGCTTCCGTATATCATGAAGAATACAACAACTGGAACTTTGATGTCAACGTGGACCTTGAAGGCAGTGAAGACAATCCAAGTTATTTTTCCTGGGCACCTTCGAATAAAGCACCGGAGCGTTTTCTGGTCATGAACACTCCTCACAAGGAAGGAGATTATTATTACGGCAAAGCATACGGAACCGGAACTGTCAACATTTTCGGCTATGCAGACAACCTGCAGATTACCGTTGACATGAAAACCAAAAGAGGAACCCGCATCAATTTTCCCATGTATGGCGTTGATGAACTGGAAGAAGAATCTTCTTTTGTGCAATTCAAACCAAAAGACTCTACCATTTCATTCATCAAACCCGCCATCGACTTCACAGGAGTGGAATTGAACATGTTGTTCCGTGTGACCCCGGATGCAAAAATGAAGATCATCTTCAATGAACAACTGGGTGATGAGATCACCGCAGAGGGGTCGGGTGATATCAGTATGACGATGGACAACCTGGGTGACATGCGCCTGGACGGGACGTATAAGGTCAAAGAAGGAGTTTACAATTTTGCAATGGGTCCGATAAAGCAACCATTCTTTATTCAGGAAGGAGGAACGATTACCTGGACCGGTGACCCCTACAATGCCACTCTTAATTTAGGAACTTATTACAAAGCCAATGCCAGTTTAGCAGAGATCTCTCCAAACGAACTTCACGGAACTGCAAATGTCAACAATCAGGAAGTACTTTGCTATTTGAACCTGACGGAATCACTGATGAAACCTTCTATTGGCTTCAACATTGCCGCACCAAAGGCAAATGAAACCGGTAAGGCGCTTATTTCAAGGATCAATGGAGATCCGGATGAATTGAACAGACAGTTCTTCTCTTTACTTCTCTGGAAGAGATTCCAACCACTCAGAGGATCTTCAGCCGCCGGTGGTTCAGCCGCACTCGATCTGGTATCTAATCAGATCAACTCCATGCTTGCGATGGTCTCCAAGGATTATAAAATGAATGTCAACTTGGATGCCGACAATATCACTGGGGAAAACTCACTTGAATTCGGCGTTTCAAAAGGTTTCCTGGACGACAGATTGATCGTAACGGGCAGTTTTGGAGTTGAAAGAAATGTGCCGACTGCCAATCAGAACCAGAGTATGCTGATCGGTGACGTTAGTGTTGAATACCTTCTTAATGAAAGCGGATCCTTCAGAGTGAGCATTTTTAATGAGTCCAATGATTATTCTGTCATTCAGGACAAGAACCTGGGACTTTTCACCCAAGGTGCAGGTATCCAGTACCATGAAGACTTCGACAATGCAGAGGATTTCATTCTTTTGCAATATTTATTGGACATTTTCAGATCCAAGGAAAACAAGAAGATCACCATCAAGCGAAAGAAAAAACAAAGTCCTGTCCCCTTGGATTCAAATTCCGAAAACAAGGCTATCATTCCCGAGAACGAAACCAAACCGTAGACCTATTCGGCAAAAAACACATGTTTTATTGGTAAAATAGGCTATGAAAACAGAATCATTTGTTTACTTTTAGACCCTCCAAACACATCAAGTAAACAATGAAAAAAGTTCTTGTTGCCAACAGAGGTGAGATCGCGAGAAGAGTGATCCGTACCCTCAAAAAAATGAACATTGCAACAGTAGCAGTGTATTCAGATGCTGATCAAAATGCTCCCCATGTTACAGAAGCTGATGAAGCAGTTTACCTCGGCGCAAGCCCTTCTGCTGAGAGTTATCTCAAGCAAGATCTTATCCTTGAACATTGTAAAGCGCTTGGAGTCGACGGTATCCATCCCGGCTACGGTTTCCTTTCTGAAAATGCAGGATTCGCCAGAAAAGTAAAGGCCGCTGGAATTAAACTGATTGGCCCATCTCCTGAATCCATGGAGATCATGGGCGATAAGTTGAGTGCAAAACAAGCCGTAAAATCTTATCACGTTCCTTTGGTACCGGGAGTTGATGAAGCAATTGCGGATATCGACAAAGCTATCAAGATCGCTGAAGAGATCGGATATCCGATATTGATCAAAGCATCAGCCGGCGGAGGAGGAAAAGGAATGCGCCTGGTGGAACGGTCGGAGGATTTCGCAGAGCAAATGCGAATGGCCCAAAATGAGGCTCGTTCCTCATTTGGGGATGACGCAGTGTTTATCGAAAAATTCGTTGATAAACCTCGCCATATTGAAATACAGGTTTTTGCAGATAGTCATGGAAATGCCGTTTACCTTTTCGAACGTGAATGCTCTGTTCAGCGTCGACATCAGAAAGTAATTGAAGAAGCACCAAGTGCCATAGTTACCCCTGAAATGAGAAAAGCCATGGGGGAAGCTGCTGTCAACGTTTGCAAAGCATGTAACTACGAAGGCGCAGGAACGGTTGAATTCCTCGTAGATGCGGGAATGAATTTCTATTTCCTGGAAATGAATACGCGTCTGCAAGTTGAACACCCTGTGACCGAAGAGATCACCGGTCTGGACCTTGTAGAATGGCAGGTTCGCGTTGCCAGAGGAGAGAAACTCCCTAAATTGCAGAATGAACTCCGTATCAACGGACACGCGATTGAGATCCGCGTTTATGCTGAGGACTCTATGAACGGTTTCACTCCGGATATTGGAAACCTGAGAAGGTACAGGGTTCCTTCGGGCAGAAGTGTGCGTGTTGACGATGCTTTTCTTGAAGGCATGGATATTCCTATCTATTATGACCCAATGATCGCTAAGCTAGTAGTGTGGGGTGAAACAAGAAAGAAAGCCATCACAAGAGCAATTAAGGCAATTGACGAGTACCAGATCTCAGGCTTGAAAACAACCTTGGATTTTGGCAAATTCGTTCTGAAACACGATGCTTTCAAAAGTGGCCATTTCGATACCAACTTTGTGAAGCACTACTTCCAGGATCCCCGAGTGATGTATGAATACATGGAAGAAGAGGAAGATGCTCTGAAGCATGGGATCAACCGACTTTGGAATGACATTCAGGAACGCAAAGCCGGCGAATATCAATCAAAAAAGATCGATGGGGCTTGGCAGATCATCCGCGGTTAAGCTTTAATGAATGTTTTTTTTAGCTCTTGAAATTTTAGACAATTAAGATTATTTTTACGCTCAAATTCTGAAAAAATGAACTTACACGAATATCAGGGGAAATCGATCCTCAAAAGCTACGGTGTTGCGATCCAAGAAGGAATCGTTGTAGACAAAGTAGAGGATGCGGTTGCAGCAGCCAAGAAACTTACTGAAGAAACCGGAACAGGTTGGTATGTGGTAAAAGCACAGATCCATGCGGGAGGACGCGGAAAAGGTGTCGTTCAAGAAACTGGTTCCCACGGGGTCGTACTTGCAAAAGGTATTGACCAGATCGAAGAGAAAGTTAAAGGTATTCTTGGTGGACACCTTGAAACTTTGCAAACAAATGGTAAAGGGAAAAAAGTAAATAAGGTATTGATCGCTCAGGATGTTTACTATCCGGGTGAATCGCCAACTGCTGAATTCTACATGTCTGTTCTCCTTGACCGTGAGGCAGGAAGAAATGTGATCGTGTATTCAACGGAAGGTGGAATGGACATCGAGCATGTTGCTGAACATACACCTGAGAAGATCTACAAGGAGTTCATTGATCCACGTGTAGGTATTCAGGGATTCCAGGCGCGCAAGATCGCTTTCAACCTTGGACTATCAGGTGAAGCATTCAAACAAATGACAAAATTTGTCGTTTCTCTTTACAAGGCTTACGATGGTATAGATGCATCTATGTTCGAGATCAACCCGGTGTTGAAAACTTCTGACAACAAGATCATCGCTGTAGATGCGAAAGTTACCCTTGATGGTAACGGTTTATTCCGTCATGCTGATTACGCTGCATTGCGCGATGTAACAGAAGAGGATCCAACAGAAGTAGAAGCCGGTGAAGCAGGTTTGAACTTTGTAAAACTTGACGGAAACGTTGGCTGTATGGTAAATGGAGCCGGTCTTGCAATGGCTACTATGGACATTATCAAACTTTCAGGTGGAAATCCTGCTAACTTCCTTGATGTGGGAGGTACAGCTAATGCTGAGCGTGTTGAGAAAGCATTCCAGATCATTTTGAAAGACCCGAACGTTAAAGCGATCCTTATCAATATCTTCGGAGGAATTGTACGTTGTGACCGCGTTGCACAAGGGGTTGTTGATGCGTACAAGAATATGGGATCTATTCCAGTTCCGATCATCGTTCGTCTTCAGGGAACAAACGCTGAAGAAGCGAAGCGATTGATCGATGAATCTGGATTGAACGTACATTCCGCAGTACTTCTTCAGGAAGCTGCAGATAAAGTAAAAGAAGTTCTGGCTTAATAATAAGTCAGTATGATATGTTTGAAAGGCTTTCCGGTTTCGGGAAGCCTTTTTTCTTTTCAAATGACCCATTATGAATAACGAATTAGTAATGGGTAATTCGTCATTCGTCATTAATCTGAATATCTTTGCAAATTCAATGAATATCTTCAAAAGAAATATGATCATTTACAAAACTGCAGCAGAGATCGAGATCATGAGAGAGGCCGCACAGATCGTCAGCAGGACTCTTGGAAAAGTAGCTGAAGAGATCGGTCCCGGAGTAACGCCAAAATATCTTGATAAAATGGCTGAGGAATATATCCGATCTCAGAAGGCAAAACCTGGATTCCTTGGCCTTTATGGATGTCCAAGCACATTACTGATCTCTGTCAACGAACAGGTAGTTCATGGCTTGCCTACGGATCGCCCTTTCGAGGAAGGAGATGTTGTTTCAGTGGACTGTGGATCATTGTTTGAAGGTTATTATGGTGACCACGCCTATACTTTTGAAATCGGTGAAGTAAAGCCGGAAGTCAAAAAACTATTGGAGGTAACCAAAGAGTGTCTTTACCTTGGAATTGAGCAGTGTACAGCCGGTAATCGTATCGATGATATTGGTTGGGCAATTCAAACACATGCAGAAAAACACGGCTACGGTGTTGTTCGTGATCTAGTCGGACACGGTTTAGGCAGATCATTACACGAAGATCCTCAGGTGCCGAACTATGGTAGACGAGGGAGAGGAAAAAAGATCATGGACGGCCTTACTATCGCTATTGAGCCAATGATCAACATGGGGACTGAGAAAGTTCTGCAACTTGAGGATAACTGGACGATCGTAACTGCTGACGGATTACCTAGTGCGCATTTCGAACACGACGTTGCGGTTGTTAATGGAAAACCTGAAATACTTTCCACCTTCCAATACATCGAAGAGGCTCTTGCAAAGAAAGTGAAATGAGGAGAGAAGAGCGAGCTGTTACATTAGCCATTCTAATTCTATTGATCTATGGATTGATGAATCTGATAGACAAAGGCTCCTTTATTGTACCTTTCCCATTAAATGAATTCATTTTTTTGATCGTTGCTATCGTATTCGCCACCAGGCTTTACAGGCACTATTTGCTACAGTCATCCTTTTCAGTAGCCTTTGGTTTCTTTCAGTTGATCTCAACAGAGTTCTTCTGGTCCCTCTTTTTATCCGATCAGCAAATGTTTAGTTTGGTTGAAGGAACCACTCTGGACCTGATCAAACTTCTGAGTGCTACGATCCTTGTCATATGGGGAGGAATCACATTTGTTCGGGCAGAGGATAAAATTCGAAGTTCCATTTTCCTTGTTTTTTTCGGACTTTTCGCTTCATCCGCGATATTTCATGAACCGATCACTGGTGTCCTGGCATTTCTCACACCTTTTGTTGCATCGTTCAAGTACAAAGATCTGTATCCCTATCACTTATTATGGCTGTTACTTGCAGCTCTTTCGACAATGAAGGCTATAATGCTCCTACTGTCGTAATATTTTTTGAATCTTTTTTATTCAAAGACTTTGTCAATTCAGAGCTTTTCTTAATTTTGTCGCCCTAGTTCTTTGGACATTTGGAGGGATGGGTGAGTGGCTGAAACCACCAGTTTGCTAAACTGACGTACGGGTAACTGTACCGCGGGTTCGAATCCCGCTCCCTCCGCATAGATTGCAAAAGTGAGATATTTTCGGGTATAAGAATCATCAGGATTCGTGCTGAACCGAAGGATGGACCAACAAAAACCGACGTCAGGAAGTTGAGATGATCCCTTACATTCGCAGATTGTTTTGATTTGGAAATACGGTTTAGAAATAATCCGGGGAATTATTTGCAAATGAGAATAAACTTGTTACTTTTGCACTCCCAACACGGAAAACGATCCGTAGTTGAATAAAAAGCTTAAGAGTTGAAATAACCGACTCGATCGGGGCGTAGCGTAGTCCGGTCATCGCGCCTGGTTTGGGACCAGGAGGTCGCAGGTTCGAATCCTGCCGCCCCGACAGGGGGATGAGCGATCATCCCCCTTTTTTTTTGAATCGGTCCCGTAGCTCAGCTGGATAGAGCAACTGCCTTCTAAGCAGTAGGTCTTTGGTTCGAATCCAAACGGGATCACTCTTTAATGAGTAAAACGCCCGATAACATTGAGTTATCGGGCTTTTTTATTTTTCAGGGTAAACATAGGGTAAACATCCTTGTTTTTTATTCACCTCCTATCCCCTATTTAATCTCACATATTACCATTCAATAAAAACAACTTGCAATACTCTATGTAGGGCTAATAGTGCTGATAAATAGTATTGTCATATCGGTCTTCACCCTTCTCAAAAGTTTCTTTCAGTTGCAAATAACATCAAGCGGTGTCAAAGAATATTTCCGCGCAACGATCTGTTTTATAGGTCGTTTCTTTGTTGTAGCGCTACTTTTTACTAACTAAAAACACAACAAAAAATGGCAAGACAAACTGGTCTAATTAAGATCAAAGGGACGTTGGATAACGTCAACTTTTACAAAACCAAGGATGGAGACTTGGCGAGAATGAAAACTTCCGTTGATGGAAAGAGAATTGCAAATGACCCAGCTTTCGAGCGTACGCGAGAAAACAATAAGGAGTTTGCTAACTCTGCCTCTGCTGGTAAGTTGATGAGGGATGCTATACGACCTATGTCGTTGAATGCATCAGATGGACGTGTGGTTGCACGATTGACGAAGTCAATGACTGCAATCAAGAATCTGGATTCTGTGAGCGCTCGTGGTGAACGTAATGTAGGTGTTGGAATCTCTGATCCGAATGCGATCGTGAAATTGAAGGGGTTTGAATTTAACAAGGAAGCTCTGTTAAGTGCAATCTTGTTCAAACCGATGACAATTGATACTTCAACTGGTGAAGTGACTATCGCTAACCTGGTTCCTCAAATGGATATCGTTTGGCCGCAAGGTGCAACACATATTCAATTGACCTCAGGATTTGCGGGGATTGATTTTGTGAACGGTGATAAGGACCTTCAGTTGTCGGATCCTGTGAACCTTTCGATTGATTCTACTTCCACAACGGTAGTGTTAACTCCACCGTCTGCACCAGCAGTGGCAGGAACTAACCTTTACCTTGTGAAGATTGAGTTCTTCCAGGAGATTAACGGAATCCAATACACATTGAAAAATGGAGCCTTCAACGCACTACGCGTGGTAGAAGCTCTGTAATGAACCGAAGTATTTACCGAATCGTGTTGAGGGTACGCATTACCCTCATAGCGATTCTAAATCAGAAAGAGATGAAGGAAATGACAATTATGCAACGACTACAGGCTCCAACGCCTAAGTTCTTCCGAATCCTGCGTAATGTGGGTTTGGGTTTGGCCGCTGCAGGAGGTGTTCTTGTAGCAGCTCCAGTTGCCTTGCCCGCTGGATTGATCACATTAGGTGGTTATTTAATCGTTGCCGGATCTGTTGCTACTGCAGTGGCACAAAGTACTGTAGAACACAAAAAGTAAAAATTTACATTAATAACAAATTCAAGATGGAAAGAGTAAATCAAAACTGTCAGAACAGTAACTTGGAGATTGAAGTGAAAGCAGTTAAGCGTCCGCGCTTTAAGGCTGGTGCAGAACTGTCCGGGAAGGTTAACAAGATTCACATTGACGTGAATCAGCACGAAATGGAGGATGCGGAAGCTATCGAACTGAAGCTTGTATTCTTCAATGAGGTTTGCGAGAAAACTAAACCTGGGAACTGCAAGTAAGTAACTTTGCATGACCAACGATTAAGGGGCTTAACACGCCCCTTTTTCTATTTATAGCCATCGGCAGATACATTAACTCAAAAGAAAAAAAAGAAAAAAAGAAAGCCATTTCCAGAGGGGGATGGAGACGGGCTGTCAAGGTTTTTGAAAAAAATACTACCCGACCCTTATTAAGTAACGGATTGCGTAAAAAAAGGTAGTAGATTGAATAAAAACACAAAGCGGGGCCAATTTTGAGGGTGGAGATTTTTATCAAAACCCGCAGGGCTTGACCTTTACTGCGCGGCGGAAGCACCCTAGATTTGCTTGACTTTTTTATTTTTAATTGGAACTAGAACAAATGTTCTTCTGCCATCTGATGAATGGCTAACATGACATTTGCTTCGTTTCATTTCATTATAGCCCCAACCACCCGTGCCATTGGGTAAATTTTTCAAATCAAACCCACCATTTTTCTCGTAGACTTCAATTATCCTCCCTTGTGTATTCTCACCGATAAACACATTGCATGAGCCACTGCCATGAAAGTGAACATTCTCCAAAATCAAGGACATAAGCCACCTTATTTTAAACTCATTGATTAGATTGAGATCAATATTTTTTTCAAGAAACTCTACGAAAATATCGAAGTAGTTATTGGGTTTAGCCTCTGGCCATTCCATACCATTTAATTCTAGTGAATCTAATGGTGTATAGATAATATCAACAATGCCTTTATACATGAATTTGAAAGTTCTGTCCTCAATATATGAATTAGTTGCAAAAGTTGCAAAGTCTGTAAAGTTTGCAGAGGGCTGAACCTTTGGTATTTGACAAACCTATTGTTAATAAAACTAAAGAATTGTTTATAAGTGTATTGCAAAAATCATTTTTCTACATATCTTTGTTCCAACTCCACTTATAAAGAAATTTGTAAGCCCCCTCTATTCTCCGGTTTAGAGGGTTTTTTTATGCACTGAATGAAAGTCTCGTTTTTAATTGATGGATTTAATCTTTATCACTCAATAGAGGATTTAGAAAAGAGTAATGGAATAAAAGCAAAATGGCTTGATGTAAAAACATTACTGCATTCTTACATGGGCGCTATCGGTGGGACAGCTAAGTTTGAAAAGATATACTATTTTACGGCATTAAGATTACATGTGCAGAAAGAAAAGCCAAACAGTGTTGAGCGCCATAAACGGTATATATCTGCATTAGAATCAACAGGAATCGAAGCTATATATGGTGGGTTCAAGCCCAAGGAGGTTTTGTGTAAAAAGTGTAGTGAACCTTTTGAAACATTTGAAGAAAAGAAAACTGATGTTGCGATAGCTTCAAAAATTATTGAATTATCAGCAATGACAATGTGCGATGTCATTGGTATTGTTTCTGGAGATACCGATCTAATCCCTGCGATTGAGTTAGCCAAACAAATTAATCCTGACATTAAGGTAGTTGTGATTTTCCCATACAAAAGGACAAACGATGAACTTAAGTTATTTGCTGACCTAACTTTTTCAATTAAACCGCAGAAGTATAAAAATGCTCAATTCAAAGGATTGGTAAAAACAGCCTTAGGAGAATTTGCAAAGCCCTCCCATTGGTAATCAATATTATTGTTGCTAATTAAAGGTGTGTAGGGTAAGCGAAAGGAAGCCATGTAGCCCTACGGAATGGCTGACTGGAGTGTGGGTAGCAAGCGGAAAGAAACCGCAGAGAGGCACGAACGGAGGGTGAATGTAGCGCGCGAGCCGACTGCGAGTTGGAGCGAAGGTGAAAGCCAGAAATGGACAGGGACTGGACAGCTGGCGACCTATGTAGGTACTACACAAGGGCTTGGCGGAGTTTTTGAAATACGAAGATGGATTGGATCCAAGGGTGTAAAATGACTGGAACGGCGGTACAGAGAGAAAGACATGACACTCTTGACTTAAAAAATTGGATATAGAATAACGGACAAAAGTGCTTTGTGACTGGAGGTACGGAAGGAACAATGCGCATTAAGAGGATTGCTCAAAAACTATGACAAGCCCGCAGCCTGAGCGACTTAGCAGGCGAGCATAACACAAGCGGCGGTGACACCCCAATAAAAACAGGAAGGGAGTGAGGGACGAGCTGCCCTAACAACCTTATAGGGGTTTGGGGTGGCAGAGTAGCCGCGACTGAGGACGCAGGCTGAACAGGCAAAGACTTTTTAGTGAACAGCCGAATTGCGGAATTCTGGAGCAACGGCTAAGTGAACGATGCATGCAAGCCCGGAACGCAGTGGAGCTTGTATAGGCTTGAAGGCAAAAAAGCTGCAGCTGTGAAGACAAGGAGGAGGACCGCTTTTCCTATTTTGTTATTATTCATCTTTAAAATTTCACTAAATTCAAATATTATTTCACTTAAAAGCGATATAATCAATTGAATTTCAGTACACATTCAGGTCGGGTTGGTATCAGAAACATTTCTGACTACTCTCCGTTTGGTGTTTTGTTGAAGGAAAGGACGGTTGAAAGTGCAAATTTCCGAAGAGGTTTTCAGGGACAAGAAGCCGATGATGAGGTGAAGGGAGAGGGTAACTCTGTTAACTTTAAATACCGGATGCACGACCCAAGAGTGGGTAGGTTTTTTGTAGTGGATCCTTTGAGTGTTAAGTATCCTTGGAATAGTCAGTATTCTTTTAGTGAAAATATTCTAATTCATTTAATTGAGTTTGAAGGATTAGAGACTACCAACCCAAGAATTTATGTTGGCCCTAAAGGAGGGAAAGGAAACTTGCTAATTCTATTATCAGGTGTCGAATATTATGCAGATGGACCTCATAAAGGAGAACAAAAACCAGAAAAGGAAACGTTCCCAGCGCTTTTATATCAGGCTTCTCAAAATAATGGTGTTATGAATAATAGTGGTTTTGATGTTGTGTATGCTTCTAACGTGGAACATGCGTTGGATTTAGTTAAGGAATATATGAATTACATCGGAGCAACTGAACTAGAAAATTTAGTGTACGCAGATCATGGTAATGGCCAATCTTTTAAGCTTCAGGTAAATAACGTATATAATACTAATGGCGAATTGGAAAATCACGAAGTTTGGGTTCAAGCATCAACGTTTAATCCTGAAAGACAATTTGATGAAATGGATGTTGCGTTAGAAAGGGGAGTTTCAGCGTTTATTGGAATTTTAGCAACAGTCAACGATGGAGGATTTGCTGTTTTAGCTGTTTGTAATATTGGATACGGTACAGAAATTGGGACAAGTTTAATAAACCGAGAAGAAATAGGTCAGATAACCCTTTATCTTAATGGTGATAATAGTAATTTAAATTTTAACACTGGTACAAAATCTTTTATTGGACCCCTTGATGGTCAATCACTTACAAAAGAAGAAGATTTTGATGTCGGGTGGCGTAAATTTCAAAAAGCTGACGAATGGCCTGGTATTCCATACGCCGTTCCCGAAGTAAAAATGGAAAGGGTTGGTGGCATTGGGGTTGATGGGTCAAAAACAGAGGTTAAAGAAAATATAGGGGGTAGGCCTAAATTTTAAAATTATGAAAAGTTTCCTTTTATTGATATTAGTGATTTGTTTTCAAATAAATGCTCTTTCTCAGCAAGATGGAGAATTTCAAAGAGCAAAGGCCATTATTATGAATAATATTGATAGTTTGTACTTAAGAACAGACACTTTAATTTTCTATAATAATTCAATTATCGTAAATAGTTATGAGGACTCAACAGGTATAATTTATTCTACGCATAATTATCAAACAATTAAAGACCAATTTCCATCTAAAAGCGTAATAATTCCTAAAAGTAAAAAGTATCTTATTTACAATTTTCTTCATTGCTCTAATGAAGATTTAATCAAGTCTGATAATTGTTTATTCAAGGTTTCTTTGTACTTAAGAGAAGATTTAATTTATTGTGCAAATTTTTACAATGAAAAATTAAAGTTCATAATTAAATACGAAAAAGGTGATAAATACTGGCATGAATACTATTTTGTTACATCTGAAGGTTTCAGCCTAAAAAATATAGATTATTGGATCAATGATATTGAATATTTAGAACGACATAGCTTTGTAAATATCGATTCTAGAAGTAAAGGTCTGAGCAATGAAGATATACTTTTTAATGTGTTTAGATAACTATGATTTTGTTTGCCAATTCAACTTCATTCTGCTACCGATCCATTGTTTCGCGCGTTTGTCTGACTTGGAAATCATTCATTTCATTTGCTTACATAAATTATTTATTTATTAACATTCGATAAGAAGATAATTTGCTTTCAATCTCCAATATTTTTGGAACATTAAATCTGTGAAAACCTTCCAAATAACCTCCAAAAAATGCCCTTTCAACCCACGGGTTGGTATCAGAAACATTTCTGACTACTCTCCTTTCGGTGTTTTGCTCAAGGAAAGGACCATTGAAACGGCCAATTACCGAAGAGGTTTTCAAGGACAAGAAACCGACGATGAAGTAAAGGGAGAAGGCAATTCAGTAAACTACAAATACCGTATGCATGACCCAAGGGTGGGTAGATTTTTCACAGTGGATCCTTTATTCAAAGAGTTTCCTTGGTACACACCATATTCTTTCAGTGGAAATGAGGTAACTATCAAAATTGAATTAGAGGGGCTTGAACCAAGTGATCACTTTTTAACATCAAGTAATGTCGGGAAATCTTTCATTGGTGTTTCTCAAGCACAGGGACAAGAAGGTCAAAAGTACTATTGGAAATTATGCTCAAATCCAAGTAAAACAAGTATCTGGTGGGAACAAGGTAAGAGGTACGTCCCCCCGCCAAAACCTAAACCCGAACCTAAACCCGATCCGATTACACTAGAAGCTCAACAGTACAACGACATTGCCGATAACAATGCAAGGATAAATTACACGCCAACATTCGGCAACATTGTGAAAGAAGAAAAAAGTGCTGCAGAGAAATTCGAAGATAAATTATGGAATACTGGAACTATTTGGGAATATGTTAGATACAAGCTTAATCAAGCAGATCAGAGATATGAAGGGTCTAAAGGTCTTGAAAATTTTGCTAGAGACGGTCTTGTGGTAGTAAATACAGCTGGACAGTTAGCAATGTTTGTTCCAGGAGGACAAGGTGCAGGTTCATTAATGATGGGATTTGCTGATTTGGGTGAAACAGCATTTGATATAAACGATTATGGTCTAACCCAAGGATTAATGAATGGTGCAATCAGGTGGGGCTCCGGAAAAGTAGGAGAAAAGTTTATTCCAAGTCAATTTGTTGGTTCCAAAACATATAAAATAGGTTACGAAGGAGGAGTTACTACAATTACCGAATTGACGGAAAATGAGGCTGTAGATTATTTAAATTCTTTAAATGAGAAAAAAGAATGATTTATCTACTTTTAATTGGGGCAATCGGAATATTTTATTTCAGTTTGCGTGGGGTAATTCGAAGATATAACAACTTAAATTCAACAAAGGATTTAATGTCATATCGCGCTGATGTCATTGGTTTAATTTCTGGTTTGGGTCTTATAATTGTTTGTATTTTGAAACTACTAGGTTTTAAAATTAGTTAAACTTGAAAAGAAATTAGGGTAGAAAAGTCAATCTTAGACTAATGTAATACATTGATAACAAAACTTATAGATCCTTATTAGCCATATGAAACATAAAATAAAATCTTAAAGAAAACATAGAAGGTAAAGAATAAGTTGTTCAGATGGGGGCTTATTAATCTTTTTTGACTATGGAATTATTTACTTCCCCCCTTTGTCAAGTTCATTTTGACCATGTATTTATATTCTTAAAGACATATTTTTAATGAGGTAAACAATATTTAAACTCGATTATTTTAGGTACATTAAATCTGTGAAAACCTTCCAAATAACCTCCAAAAAATACCCTTTCAACCCACGGGTTGGTATCAGAAACATTTCTGACTACTCTCCGTTCGGAGTTTTACTCGCTGAAAGGACTGTTGAAAGTGCATATTTCAGGAGAGGTTATCAGGGTTCTGAGAAAGATGACGAAGTGAGCGGAAGTGGGAATAGTTATACAACTTTTTATAGACAATTAGATCCAAGATTGGGGAAATGGATGTCAATAGATCCACAGACTAAAAAGTACGCATGGTCATCACCTTATATTTCGATGAATAATTCCCCGATAGTTAATAATGATGTATTTGGTGATGAATTTGACGAACAAAGCAAACAGACAGTTACTGATACAAAATCAAAAATTAATGATCGGATCAAAGAAATCAATGATCAACTTTCTACATTAAAATCTAAAAAACAGACCGAATTAAGAATTGCCAAGATTGAAGAATTATCATCTCAATTGGGCTCCTTGAATGATGCTATTAATGAAATCAACGAAATGGAGAACACAAAGGATGTAACATATAGTTTGCAAAGTATTACTGTATCTGCGACAAAAAGAAGTGCCGAAACCAAATACGATCCTAAAAGAGGACCCAATGGATCAGTTGTAATAGAATGGGATTCATATACTACTTTGGTTCATGAATTAAAACATGCATATCAAATGCTTACTGAAGGATCAATTTTCATGGGTGAAAATGCAGAGTATTCTTTGAGTAGATCAGTACCGTTAGAAGTAGAAGCATACCAGCGTGAATTTGCTTTTACCGGTGGTCCTACAGGTGTGCTTCCAGCAAGCTTGAGTAAAATGAGTGACATAACCTCCCAAACTATTCTAGACATTTCAATTACAGATAGATATGGAAATATTACCTATCCATACTCGGTGTATTCTAAAATTCGAATATCATCTGATATGATACTTAATGACTTCAATTCAGCATGGAAAGAAACAAATGGTAGTGATGTTTTCCCAATGAATGAAGATCAGAAAGAATACTATGGAAATATGAAATTAGGTGAATACATGAAACTTTATAAAGAAAGTTACCCAGAACTTATATGGATTGTTGGAGGATTATAATATTAACTGCATTATTATTCAATTTGAGCAATTGCGCTAAAATTGAACTTAACCAAAAATATTCGAAAGGAACAATAGAACTTGAGCTACTTCAGGATAGTTCCTTTTATCTGAAAGGAGATGTTGAATATGGAGGAAAACTTATTAAAGAAAATGGGAATTATTTTCTTAAACCCAATTTATTGTTACCTGTTGAATTTGAAACACGCGTTTGCAATTTTGAGGGTATAGAAAATGATTCTTTTCTATTGGTTTTTTCGAATATCAAAATGTCGAGTATGATGTCAATTCGAACCTATAATAGAATAATCCCTCTTAATAGATTAAAAGTCAAATTGTCTAAAGAGGAGGTTTCAAATACAATCTATATTGAATCTCCATGTAAAAAAAGTGAATTTGATTTGAGAAATCTAAATCTTGAAAGTAATTGTTTAAATATTGAGGTCATCGACTCCTCGTATTTGGATTGTTTTAAATCAAATTCAAATTTAATAAAAACCCTTTCTATCAAGTTCAATAAGCACTCCGTTAAAATCGGTAAATTGAAGTTAAGAAAAAAATAACATGGAATGTTACCAACAACTCAAATTATTGTTCTTGCCTCGAATTTCATTAATAGACAACAAAATTTCTATAAAAAATATCCTATTCCGCCCACGGGTTGGTATCAGAAACATTTCTGACTTCTCTCCGTTCGGTGTTTTACTCAAAGAAAGGACTGTTGAAGGAGCGTTTTTTAGGAGAGGATTCCAAGGTCAGGAACGTGATGATGAGGTTAGTGGTGAAGGTAACAGTTATAGTGCGTCATTTTGGCAATATTCATCAAGATTGGCTAGAAGATGGAACATAGATCCAGTCGTTAAACACCATGAATCTCCTTACTCTTCTTACGCTAATAACCCAATTTGGTTTACTGATAAAAATGGAGCTGATACTTCATTTACAAGTACCACAGCTAAAGATGATTTCGATAAAATGGTTACTGAAGTAAATAATCAAATTCTAATAGAAGAAAGTGCTTTAGAAACTGCCCGAAATAATCTTGAAACTGCAAGTTCAAGACAACAGAAACGTGCTGCAAAGGATGCAATTGAATTACATTCATGGAGATTGAATTCATTGAATGATTTAAAATCTGGGATCGAGGCAATCATTTCATCCGATGAAATGTTCACTTTTGATGGTCATGAAGCAGGATTTTTTGGACCAACTAAATTTGGAGAATTTGAATTTGTGTATGGACAAGGATACACGGTTCAATTTACATTTGGAAGAACTTCAACATTAGCACATGAGACATTTCATGCAGTACAATTTTTACTGAATAGAACAAGTCTAAATTTAGATAAAACTTATCAACTACCTGGACAAGCTTACGATTTGGTCGATGAATATGAAGCAAGATTGTTAAGTGTAATTTTCGATCCTTCAGAATGGGTAGGAATTAAACAAAACAACCCTCAAAATTATAGGGATGACCGGAAATATATAATGCCATGGTTGAAGTTATATTACTCGAACAGGGGGATAGACAATAGAACAAATCAAATTGTATTAAGCAGTTCTGATATTGAAATGTTGAACCAAAAGAATTATCAATTCGGAAAAAATATGGAACATCCAGGGCAAATTTATCCAGGTTGGGAGAACAGTTATTTAAATGGAATTAGAGATGCAGGTGGTGATGTTGAAAAAGCAAGAAAGTACTTTTTTGGAAGTGATGATGACTAAAACAATATTCATATTTTTGATGATACAAATTTGTCATTTTACTTATTCTCAAGTGAATTATTTTGAGAAAGAATTTTATATTCCAAAATTTCCAAGTTCATTTGAATTCAAAGGAACGGATTCGCTCATAGCATATTATGACACTAATTCTGTGAACATTCTAAATTTTGATTTTAAATTTGTTCAATCAAAGTCAGAAATTAAACTTTTCAGCGAGAAAGGTACATTGATAACAAATGATTATCGTGAACCCGTAAACACAGCTGTTTTAGATTCGGAACTTGTAATTGTCGAGGAAGATAAGTTAATTGCATTCAATGTATATACTGAAAATAAGATTGAATTTAAGTTAAATGGACTTAGGATAATTGGTAAGACTGATGATGTCGTTTATTTGAGTAGTTCAATCTTTAAGAATTATCTTGACGGTCAACCCTTAATTTCCAATTCTGTCATTGTGTATGCACATGGTAAATTAACGGTTCATGATTGTGAAAAACAGAGTATGCAAACTGGAAAGGATGGATTCAAATATTATAAACAAGAGTGTGTTTATTTTTCAGATTCTTTAAGAATTTATGAAAGAATGAAAGGTCAGTACGTGAAATATTTTGTGAGATATAAAAACAAAAAATACAATTTTCGCAAAGATGAAATATCCTTGACATATCCAAATGTGTTCGTTTTACATAATTTTATTTTATTTTACAGTGAAACAGATGGAAAGTGGTATTCTATGTTCCATAATGGAAAAAAAATAACATCACTAATTAAAAACGATATACGACCGGTAAAGGTTTTCCAAACTCGGGAAGGTATTTTCGAATTATATTATTCAAATATGACTTCTGGTAAGGTATACAACGGAGTACTGAATAAAGTGATATTCTCGGTGAACAACTTGACAAAAATTGATGTTCCTGTTATATTATCCGATAATTAGTTGTTAGGCTTCATGTAAGGGAAACTTACAAAATGTTAACACATTACGGGGAAGTTTACCGTAATACATTTATTTACCTATTTACCAACCATTAATGTGTTCTTTAAGGATTAAAAATTGGTCTAAATCGAAAAGAAAATAAAAAAATTGTCCCCCCCCTTGTTGACTTAATACTCTTTCCGAAAAACAATCATTCATCCATTCCGATACACGCTAAAACTTTGTTCCGAATTGAATTATGTTATCAGTCTAAATATTAATGCTTCAATTATTCCTATTATAATTAATCCAATAATAATAACCATCTTTTTTTTCCAACTCCACATAAAACTAATTCCGCCCCATATCATCACATACAGAACAAAGGAGATCACTGTGAATAAAGATAGTCCAATATCACCCCCAGATTGTTGATAAAAATAATATAACAAGCCTAAAAACAAAATTAAATGAGGCAACGCAACGAGAAGTAATATTTTGAATCCTTTCATTTTATTCCATTCAATTGTTTTTAAGGCGTACTTGATTGTTGTACCGCTTCTTTTTTAAATGCGTCTTCGACCTTGTTTATTATGAATTGAATCGCATCTAAATCTTGATGGTATGAATGACCTGCGAAAGAACCTCCCCACTCTTTTAGTGAATTATTCGCCGTTGAACCTACACTTATATTACGATCGGCATTTTGATCTTTTCGAGGGCCCCATGGTCCGACATTTGGTTCATCACGCCACACAAGATTGTCATCTGTTCCTGCCCATTGAACTGCATCGCCATTGCTATAAAAATTTAAATATACACCATTGCTTTTAGCGTCAGATGTACTTTGATGATCATCTCTTTGAGGTGTGGAAATATTAATTATGTCAACTGTCCAACCTTTCTTTATTAGAATTTTTTGAACCTCTTTATTTACGTTCCCGCCATGACTGTGTCCAACTAGGGTAACATGTTTTTTATCTGCATCTGGATTAATTTCTGAATCCATTAATTTTGAAGCAAGAGTTTTAGCAGCTTCTTTTCTATTCCATGCCCTGTTAGTACCTGTCCACGAATATTCAAATGTCTGATCTTCCGACCATCCAGTAGCTTTTGCTATACCTTCGCCTAATTCCTTTTTCCAAGTACTCCCCCCCTTGTAATCCGCTTTTTTTAACATTCCAGTTGGTCTATCATTTCTCGCTGCCCAAGTTCCGTGAACCAAAACAAGTTCCAAACCTTCCATTTCAACTGCATCAATAACCCTATTTTCAGAAAACGCATAGGGGCTATTATGAGGAAAGTTCATTTCCAGTGGGTCAACCGCAAAGAACCTACCAATACGAGGGTCATGCATTCTATATTTGTAATTGATAGAATTTCCTTCCCCCTTCACCTCGTCATCACTCTCTTGTCCTTGGAATCCATATCTGAAATTGGCCGTTTCAATGGTCCTTTCCTTGAGCAAAACACCGAACGGAGAGTAGTCAGAAATGTTTCTGATACCAACCCGATGTAAAATTGTGCTATTTATCAATGTGTTACATGCCATCACTTAGAGAAAAATCTGTTTTTTCTAAGTGAAAATATAATCATAATATTTTGAGGGATGTCAATTTATTTTAGGTTATTTCCTCTTAGGATAGTTTCGTAGCTTTTCAAAAACTTTATCCGATTCTTGATCGATGATAGGCTGTGAAAGTTGAACGTAACGATAAAATTCACGGCTGTTTGCCGCATGACCTGAAATTTTCCGCACAATGTGCTCGGGCATGCCCAGATTTAGCATGGCTTCAGGTATGTTTGATCCGAATCTTCCTAAAACATCAATTGAGCAACCCGAAAATATCAGGTAATCTTCTTTCTGTATATTCAGGCAATTCGTTCACATACTTTGTTAATTCGAATGTGTTTTCAATTGTTTTTTCCATTTCAAACAAAAGTGTCGGTTCTTTTTCTAAAGAGTTGTCAATGAATAATATGTAATCGAAATCAGTGAAGTGTAAATTGATGTTTTTATAGCCTTCCCTCCATTTTAAATCAATTGTTCTTTCATCAACATAATGGCCGTCATTTTTTACGCGAATGTCAACTCTCTCTCTAGCTAATTCCTGAGACTCTAAACAGAAAAAGTAAATTTCCAGTCGAAAACCATGTTCTTTAGCTTTTGAAATAATCCCTTCAGGATAAGGCATCATCAGATTGGTTTCAAAAGCAAATGATTTACTTCTGTTAATTGCATCTTCGAATTCAGAATCAAATTCTTGAGTGGTAATGTTTTGAGCCATTTGCTCTCTTAGCTCAGAGTCGGGCATAGATCTGTAACGTTCTAAGAAACGTTTATCATAGTCAAAGGGTACAGCATCCGGAGAAAATAATTCTGAATAAGTTGATTTACCGGCACCATTGCACCCGGCTATTATTCTTAAACAGGGTTGTTGCATCCAATTAAATTAGATGGCCTATCCAAAGTCCTAGCCCGTTTAATTTGAACCTGAACTTCCTTCGTGAAAATTTTCTTCGCGTTCTTTTCAAACTGGGATAAATTAACACGTCCAGGTGTTCTGCCTTCCGATAGTTTGATCTTGATTTTCATGTTTCAATCTTATTGAATAGTACAAAGTTATGCATTGTTTATCGAAATAGAAAAGAAAGTATAAGTAAATCCTTCACGACTACCCCCTATATATGTTAATCGAAAGAATAATAATGTTTCCCTTACCCTTTCACATACCACCCTGTATCCTCCTTACGAATGTAAACCCCCTCCCATTTCTGTAGGCAATAATCAACTGTCCGTGTTGCAAAGCCTGCTTTTTTGCCAATGTCAACAGCTTCCTTTCGTGTGAAACAATCCGGCAAAGCTTCAAGAAATTTCTGCTTCTTGGGTGGATTCTTCACTGAGTACGTAGCATCTTGACCCGGTAAGTTAGAAAAGATTAAAATGCTGTGCTGCAAAAACGTTTCTGTTAAGGCTAATGCAATCTGTACATCTTCATCAGTAGCTGTGAGCACCTCTGAACAGTCTCCATCCTCAAACTTTCGCATGGCTGTGAAAATCATACACAGACGGTAGAATATCAATCCCATACGTTTTACCACACTAGTGGCTTCTTCACCTACTAACCGCGTTATGTCTTCGAGGTTTTCCGAGAAGAACTTGTTCATCACCTCCCATTGTTCCGCTGACAACTCTATTTTGGTGGGATTTTCTGATAGAAACTGTACCATCTGAAGAACTACCTCACTTAATGCTTCGAAGTGTTCAGTTAAGTTTGCCCTGTCAGGGTCCGGTGCGGGTGAAACCCAACCTGCATCCGCACGGAATGCATAGAAGATGAAACGACTGAACAAACCATCCTCTGCATTCGGAATGATGTTGAATATCTGGTTCGGTGTTCCAGTCAAGGCTACTGATATTCTCGGGTGATTGATGTCAATGAACTCTTTGTTGGTTTTTCTACTCAAGGACACTTTTTCGTGATGGAAACCCTTTCTGAGTAGGTCTGAGTATGAGCCCCATTCGTTCTTAAACACAATGCCCAATGTATCTGCTTCGGTCTCACAAATAATTCCTTTTTCATCGTTATCCTGCAAATGCACGTACAACTGTGCGCTTGATGTATTCGCAGGGATATACACTACTCTGAAAGGTGGTTCTTCTGGTGGTTCTGCATTCGGGTCTGCTTGCTTGTTTGTAGCTGAGTTCGCCTTCTTATAGATCCTTAATTCCTGCTCATAGGCTTTTCGGTTTGCTTTGCTTTCTTCCAGGAGGGACTTATGGTATTTATCTGCCAGTTCCTTTGATGACTGCATTGAGCCTTTACCGCTTGCAGGTGGCGCAAGGATAAAGCTAAACAGATTGGGGTACACTGTTCGCTGATGATACACACCACGCACCTCAGGTAAGCAACCCGATAAGATAGTGAGTGCGGAGGTTAGAAACACATCACGTTCCCTTTCAACCGGATAGGCTTCTGCACCGAGTTTGAGAATATTGGGCAGGCGCTCGAAAATCCATTCAGGAATTTTAGGCGTATTGTACAACAGATCATGTCCGTCTTCTGAACTATCATCAGATGTTGCACGTTTTGCAACTTTTGCAAACTTTGCAAATTCTGCACTATTGTTCTTGTACGCACTGTTGACCGATGCTGTAATCTCATTTTGGCTGAGATCAAACGTTTCCAGGCAGTAACTCAAGATTTCCTCCTGAGGGATTCCGAAACGGTTGGCGTTCCTGGCAATCAGGTAAACATGTGCGTTTCTATTCCCCTCCGTATAGGTAGACAGCTTTTCTGAGAAGTGCACACAATATTCAATTGTTCTGGGAGTCATTGAATTGGTTGGTTCTTCTATATTCAACTGTTCCGCAACGGCAGTAAAAAATTCGCTTTGGTTATTAACGTAGGTGTTTTCATCCCATGACACAAAACACAATCTTGTGATGTCTTTGCATTTAGGATCGCATGGAACACCTGTCATCTCTTCATAATACTCCATTAATTGCTGGATCATGCGTTTGTGTTCATCCTTGCCTGTTGAGACCTTGACGAAAATCTTCAAGCCTAAGCCACTTGGGCTGACAAAGCTGGCATAGGTGTATTGCGACTGATTGACCTTCACCCTAATGGATTCTATCTCTTCCAGGTATAATTTGTCAATATCCACATGCGCTAAACCTGTATAGACCTCTAAATTATCAAGGGTCCTTCCGTCCTTAAATATTCCGGATGGTGTGAACGCCAACAGTTGTTTCTTCTGTGATTCACCAAGGCTAGTATTGCCCTGGTGAATTGCATAGCGAATGGACTTGATCTCTGATTCAAATTTCCCTTGTTTTATCTCGTCGATAAGGTCAAGGAATTCCCTGTCTTCCACTGGTGTGTGGAAGTTACTGAATATTGTAACTTGCATAACTATTTTATTTTGTGATAACTAAACCTGAGAGATACACCTACCTGAAAGGTGGTTTGTAGTGCTTATCAAGCATCTCATTGATGTCGGACTGACGGTAGAAGAACTTGTTCTGAATTTGAGAAAACCCGATAAGGCCTTCATCTCTCATTCGCTGCAGGGTTGACTTGGAGATGTTAAGCACTTTCATAACGTCTGCGGAATCATAGATCACCTCTTTTGGATTTCTCTGTTTTTGAGATAGCTCCTTTTGTAGATCATCCAGACGTTGCAGGAGTTTATCGTACTGATCTTGCGTGATAATACTGAATGTCATCTTACTTCGTTTTTTTAGTTCTTACTTCATTGCCGGTTACAAAGCCGCTTACCGGGTTGCGGGTCAACCAATCTTTCAAGGCTTCACGCTCGAAATACAGCTTCTTACCCTGTGGGCAGAAGTGTGGAATCTGACGTGAGCTTGTCAGCTTGTATAAATGTGATGCGCTAATGTCAAGAAATTGACACGCTTCTTTTAGGTTGAGCACTTCCTTCTGCTGGATGCTCAGGTCGACCAACATACGTTCGATGTTGTCGAGTTTTTGATGTAGAAATTTTTCGCTCATAAGAACATAATTAAATGATTATGAGCCAAAATTAGGGTAGTGATTTTCGGAAAAGAGTAAGGCAGTAAGGTGGGTGTAAGTTTCCTTACAGAACTTATTGTTTTTTATGCCAGTTGTCTGATTATCTTGTTAATTTCTTCTTGTTTTTTCACGTCTTTCGGTGCTTTACCATGTAGATTATTACCGGTAATCAATTCATTATTCTTTGAATAGACGCATTTTGTACGTTCAATTCCCACAGCAGTAAGTTTCATGAAATGAATTTTTATATTTCGCAGTATATAGGAGAACTGAAGTGTCTCACAACCGAGAACAATTTTAAGGTTCTCCGCAGTGTAATCTTTGCTAGTAAAAAGCGTAACCAAATCTTCCGTGCTGCAGTCAGGATGCAAAAGATCGATCTCTAATTGTAATTGGTCAAGAACTGACTTTAACACCTTCACGTCGCCCTTAAAACCAAAAGATTTTGAAATAGGCCTTTGTCTAATACCTTTCTTCAGTTTTTTGACTGTACCAAAAGCCCCTAATTTCTTTTGATAACGGTATATTAAATTGGCGGTGAAAGTGGGTGAGTATTTTCTATAATTATTGTAATCGTAAATGGTCAACTTATAATTATCATCAAAGTCATACCTCAAAAGGCGATCGTACTCTAAAAGGACTTCTTCAACGTTATCAATCGCAATGAAATCATTAATTCTTTTGAGTAGTAAGTCGTTCACTTTGCCCTTCGTGAACTCCTCCAGCATCTCTAAGTGAAATTTCACAGTTAATGAACGCTTGGGTTCGCTCAGATCCTCAATGTCAGAATAGACCAATCTTAAACGATTCTCTAATTCCAAATTAAACATTTCACTTTGCTTTTCTTCAAAAGCTTCAATAATGTCATTCGATAAATTAGCCCGGTAAATATAGTCGACATAGTTAACCGTGGTATGGGTTTTAATGTCTGAAATAGTTACTGTACCATCGATCCATTTATTGATGTATTTCATCTGATGCTCAGAGGGAACGAATTCAGAAGTATCAAATTTTAATCTTGACTCAACTGGATGAATCAAGAACATATCAACTAAATATAAGCCCCTTTTTACTTCATCGTTAACTACAGATTTCAATTGACCAACCGTCATAATGCTTTTTATTTCATTCACTTTCTCTTTGTAAACATCTTCACTGCCATATTCAAAAAAATCACTTAGTGAGAATGCAAAACGGGAAAGGCCGGTTTTGCTTTCATATTCCTTTGAAAATTCTTCATGGAACAACGTGGTTAATTGATTGGCATATAAACATTCCCTAAGCTTGGCAGCAAAAGCCATTGTGATTGTATTTTGATCAATACGGAAATCTTCATCTCTTTTGAAGTAGCGTATCACTTGCAGCGGGGAAAATTCAGAATAGTTAATTTGAATTATACGGTGCACATGGGGGTACAATTCAGTGAGCGTGATCTCATTATTATCAACCTGGTCAATAATACGTCTGTAATCTCTGCAAAGAATTGCAAACTGATCGTAGTATAAATCTAGCTTTTCTTTAATCATTGAATGCGTCCATTGCTTTGTCCAACTCTGAATTTACGATTTTAGCGTAAACCTGTGTTTCTTTTATTGCGGAATGCCCCATAAGTTTGGAGACTTTGTCGATAGATATTCCTTTTCTGAGTGCTCTGGTTGCCCAGGTGTGTCGAGAAATATGAAAAGAAATCGTTTTATTGATTTTAGCTTTTTTAGCAATCGTTTTGAGGTTTTTATTAATCAAGGCAGTAGACTTACTAATCGCATTATCTATTGCCATAGAGCTTCCATTCAAAATACCATATGGTAAGGAAAGAAAGATAAAAGCCTCGGGATCCTTCTTCGCTGGGGTGTATTTCGAAATTAATTCAAGTGCCTTATTTGGCAGTTTTATTGACAATTGAGAACCAGTTTTTTTGATTGTAAAATCTATCCTCTCACCATCAAAGTGTTTCCATTGCAGCTGCAACATATCAGACACCCTCAAACCTCCCGCATAAGCTGCAAAAACAAACATGTCTCTATGGAGTTCCAGTTTCTTATTATCACCGATATCTGCATTTTCAAAGGCAAGTAATTCATCTTCACTCAGATATACCCGCTGAGTTTTTTCAGTCTTTACCTTAAACTTCAGAAATGGATTATCACTTAGTTCTACAAGGCCTTGCTTAAACGCTTCATTGAAAACTTGGCGTATGAATTTAAAATTCGCATGAATCGTATTCGTGGAATTTGGCTTTCGTTTCTTGTTTTCCTCATCTGGATTACCCTGTCTGAGAAAAGCTTCATATTTTGCAAGGAATGCCGGAGTAATATCTGAGAACGAAAGCTCACCTGAGTAGTCTTTGAATTTTTGAATCACAGACTTAGTTCTGGAATAGGTTCCAATCTTATCCTCTTGTTTGTACTTCTCCACAAGTGTATCAGCAAAAGAGAAGAAATCACCGGACTGTTCTTCCTTTACAATAGCAGCTCTTAATGCTTTGGACGAAATGTTTCGCTTAGTGCTTTCTACTTTGATAACCTCCTTTTGGAGTTCAGCAAATTGAAGAGCTATATCAGCATTGATCCTAGCATTCGTTTCAGAATCTTTACCCCTACCCTTTATTCTTTTGTTTTTATCATCCCAGTCGGACTCATTGACCATATAACCAGTAGTTACATATCTAGGTTTACGATCTTTAATGATCCTAATATGTATCGGAGCAAGACCATGTTTATTGATCTTGTCCTTTCTGAAAACAATAGAAACTGAGGCCATAGGTGGTTACTTTTAACAAGTATAAATATAAGATAAAAAAAGCAATTTGGGGTAAACATCGGGGTAAACAATTGCGATATTTCTTGATTACCAAACAAGTTGTTTTAGATAGTTAAAAACATATATCCTTTATTAATAGGCTTTTTTAAGTGTTTTTAGGTTCAAAAGGTGGCGATATCATTATTCCAAACGGGATCACAAGAAGCCTCACAGAAATGTGGGGCTTTTGTTTTCCAAAAAAGTTAAACACATCAATTCTTTTTATTTAGATTTAGTCTAAATACCATTTTTGTGGTATTGATTCTTCAAAGCGGACCCACTTACTTTGTTCCCGAAAATTTAGTGAAGATGAAATACGTTTTGAACATAACAATTGGTTTGGCACTAATAACCTACAATAAGGCCAACGCACAAGACACATTAAAAATTAAAGAATTCCAAGAAATTCAAATTTCTGAACGATCAAAAGCCGACATTCTTCGACTTCCTACGATCCAGGGAACAGAGATCTATTCAGGAAAGAAGAACGAGGTAGTAAATATGAGCGCCGTAAATGCGGATCTTTCAACGAACAATTCCCGACAAATCTTCTCAAAGGTACCCGGATTAAGTATTTGGGAAAATGATGGTTCCGGAATACAAACCGGAATTTCTACCCGCGGTCTAAGTCCTAATAGATCTTGGGAATTCAATGTAAGACAAAACGGTTTTGACATTAGCTCCGAAGTATTTGGTTATCCGGAAGCATATTACGCCCCACCAACCGAAGCATTGGAAAGGATCGAGATCGTTCGGGGTGCCGGATCTTTGCAGTATGGCCCTCAATTCGGAGGTTTGTTAAATTATGTAACTAAAAAGCACCTCGGCAATAAACCCGTTTCAGTTGAATCCATTCAAACCGCAGGATCCTATGGCCTATTTAATTCTTTCAATGCAATTGGAGGAAAAGTAAAGAAATTAAGTTACTATGCCTATTTCCATCACCGCAGCGCAGATGGATGGCGGGAGAATGGAGCTTATCAAACTCAGACGGGTAGCATTTCACTCACCTATGACATCAACCCAAAATGGCAAATAAACGCTGAATACAGTCGAATGAACTACGTTAGTCAACAATCCGGTGGACTAACTGACTCAATGTTCTATGCCAACCCTCAGCATTCAAGCCGCCAACGAAACTGGTTCAGCACACCTTGGAATAACGGAGCAATTACTGTTCAATATGCTCCAAGTAAGCAGACGCGGTTTGTACTCAAAACTTTCGGTACCTTGGCTGAAAGAAACAGTGTCGGTTTTACAAAGGCCATTACGGTTGCAGATACAATCAATACGACTTTGGGAACTTATAATCCACGACAGGTTGACAGAGATTCTTACTTAAATTTCGGTGCAGAGTTACGAGGAATTCATGAATATTCTCTTTTGAATGTCAAATCGGCCCTTTCAGGAGGTGTAAGAGTATACTCCGGGCAGACACATAGACGCCAACAGGGAATCGGCACGACTGGAATGGATTACGATGTTGAAATATCCGCCCAAAATAATGGTTATGACTTCGGGCGAGATCTGACATTTGACACGAAAAATACCGCGATCTTCATTGAAAATCTCTTCACCGTAACCAAAAGACTGTCAATAACCCCTGGTGTCCGATATGAACTTATTCAATCTGAGGCTTCTGGTCGAATCAATACCTCCGGAATGGGTGAGATCAATGATAGTCAAAGAGACAGAAATATTGTTCTATTTGGAATTAGCGCGGAATATGCAACAGGTAAAACAAGTAACATTTATGGAAATTTCGCACAAGGATTTCGACCAGTATTGTTCTCAGAACTTACTCCATCAGGAACTACTGAAGTGATTGATCCTAACCTTAAGGATGCAAGTGGTTACAACATGGATCTTGGATTTAGAGGTAGTTTGTTCAAGAATATTGTAAAATTTGATATCGGTGGTTTCAGACTTTTTTATGATAACAGAATTGGGACAATTACGAGAGATGGAAACCCTTTCAGAACGAACATTGGTGCTTCCGTTAGCCAAGGGATAGAAAGCTACATTGAGATCAACCCTATGCAAATGTTTGTCGACAAAAAGACGAAGTTCGACTTCTCCTTGTTTGGTAACTACTCGTACATAGATGCGCGTTACGTAAGATGGGACAATCCTGCTCTTCTTTCAGATCCTGACAAAACAATTAAAGATAAAAGGGTTGAAAATGCCCCTAAAAATATTTTGAGAGCAGGATTAACACTTAGATACAAAGAAATTGTTGCAACGGCTCAGTACAATTTTGTAGATGAAGTCTATACAGATGCAGCTAACTCAGAGGATCCGAATGCAACCTTCACAACCGGTTTACTCCCGTCGTATAGTGTTGTAGACATGAATATCAGTTATCGTTTCATGGATGCTTACCACCTCAGAGCAGGTGTTAATAACCTGACAAACACTACCTATGCAACAAGAAGAGCTGGTGGTTATCCAGGACCGGGAATAATGCCGGGAATAGGAAGAACATTCTACCTGACCTTTGGTATTCGGTTGTAAGTTGTTATTAAAAAATAAGGAAACATTTTTTTGGACTTTTTTTAAAAAGTAACTTGCATGTTTCAAAAAAGTGTCTATTTTTGTATCCGCTTTTGACGATAAGCATTACACAATTTCTGAATTCGACTGATGTCGATAGGTTACGAAGAAAATTGGTTTGGTAGTTCAGTTGGTTAGAATACATGCCTGTCACGCATGGGGTCGCGGGTTCGAGTCCCGTCCAGACCGCCAAAGTTAAAAGCAAAGCCTCCTAATCGGAGGCTTTTTTTTGCCTAAAAATCCCATTTTCTTAGTAAAATGAAGCATTTCGAGAGTTTTTTTGCTTTTCCGAATTTGGTTAGAAAACACAAAAAATAGCAAATGAATTGAAACATTAGGTGAGCAATTCGGTTAGCAAAATTGCTTTCCGTCAATTGTTCACCGAATCTGTCCAAACCATAGAATCGTTACTTCTTTGTTTTCTTTTTTGGCTTATATGCCGCCTCGTACCTATCTATCCAGTCCTGTGCCGACATCTTTTGCATAAGCATGCCGATCAACACGTAAGGAATCTGATCTATCTTCTTGAAGCGAATGCAACTTTTACCCATATCGAGCTTTTGCTGGCTATGTTTAGGGTATTCAGAAACAAACCAATCGAGCAACTTCGGATCAGCATAGATTCCCATGTGGTAAAAGTTGATAGAACCTTTCTGAGAGGCAATTCCGGCAAATGGTAGCGGTTCGCTCGGTTTGCAATGATAACCATCGGGGTAAATCGAATGGGGAACCACATAGCCCAATCCACCGTAACTGATACCAGCCTCAAATCCCTTAGGTAAGTTGTTCATGATCACTTCATGCAACCTGTTGAATGGCTCTCTCCTATCTTCCGGAAGGCTGGTAAGGATCTCTTCGACTGTATTTCCGTTAGCTTTCATTTCTAATTTTCAAATTGTTTGGAATCCTTGAACAAGATTACTCTTTTCCTCTTCAAATTCCAAATCCATAAGCATTGTCTCACAGAACATTCCCCCTGTTTCATTGTTCTATAGTGAAATCCAATACAATGAAACGCTATCTTTACATCACACTAAGCCTCTTTGGCTTGTTCCTTATCCTTCAATCATTCATTCAATATTCCATGTCCAGCATAGAAAAACACAAATACACGGTTATAAAAAAATACGACGATTTCGAGATCCGTGATTACGAGGCAGCTTTGTTTTCCAGTGTTGTTTTAGACGCCTCAACCTATGACAATAGCGCTAACAAAGGATTCCGGATCCTGGCAGGATATATTTTTGGGAGTAATGAGAAGGGTGAAAAGATCGCAATGACCTCTCCTGTTGCGATGGAATTGGGTGACAGTACAAAAATGTCATTCATGGTACCTTCCGATTATAGTGAAGAAAATCTCCCAAAACCAACTAACGAAAAGATCTTCTTTGAGAAAAAGGAAGGGAGTCGAATGGCCGCCATTCGTTTTGGTGGTTGGGCCAACGATAAGCGAATTGAAAAATACCGACTAAAACTCATCGAAGCACTCAAGCGAGAGGGCATTCAATACAATGGAAATTTTGCATACTTAGGCTATAATCCTCCATATGCTCTTATCGGTCGAAGAAACGAGATCGTGGTGGAGTTAGTAAATGTGAAATAAACCTCGTAAAGATCCCCCCTAAAACTTCCAACCGTAACCAACGATCAAGCCCCAACTACCGTATCTTCTCTCGAGAATTGCATCTGAAATTACCGGCATGATCCCTGAATTGTACTGATATCGGATAAAGACGAATGAATTATTCAGATTCCGGCGCAACTCAGCTTGCAATGAATAAGAAATGAAGAATCGCTTGGTAGTGACTTCATTGAACTGACTCATTGCAAGATCAGGGTACAGTCCAACATTGGAAGCTGCTGCCATGTGGTATTGAACTCCTACAAGAGGCAGCAATTCATAATCTCCAAACGTAAATCGATATCTCAGATACAATGGCAACGCAATCCATGAATAGTAATTTCCCTGATCGTAATTGTATTTGGATGTTTGTTGAACGGAAACCGAATCATATACGGGTACCTGGTTAACAACAAAGGTCCCCTGATTATTCCATACAGTGTCCGCTTCGTAGTAGGCAACAAAGACTGAATCGACCAATTGACTATTGGTTACTTCATAACGGGTTCGTTCACCCGTCTGATGAAAGTACAAACCTGTACCGAACGAGGTTCTGTTCTTGTTGAAATAGGCCTCAGCACTAAATTGCGGTCGCATTATAGGCGATTCCATGTTGTTAAGTGTCGCCGAATAGGTACTTTTTGTTTGAGACAAGGTGTAGTTTAAACCACCATAAACCTGAACTTCCCAATAAGTCGACTTTGCAGGTTTATCGTTCTTAATCGCTTTGGAAGTATCCGCCGGAATCGGTTCAACAGATGGTAATACCGGATCTTGTGTAAGATCATTATTCTTGTTCAAAGTATCCGCCAGTGGGTCGGTTTCTGTTCCTTTTGCCCCACCCTGTTCAGAACCTTTGAAAGCTACATCGGAAAAAAGATCTGTAATACTATCCTTATATGACAACGGATCTGAAATTGCTGAACCCTTAAAATTCCCACTCTCCGGTAAAGAACTGTTCTTCTTTTTATTGAAGTTCTTTTCCTTAAATCTCTTCTTGGTTGGCTGGGCTTTGGAGGCCTTATTTAGAATGCTATAATTCTGGTTTCCACCACCTGCATCATTCGATAAATTTCCGGTTTCTGCTTCCTTCCTTATTGATCCAGAAACTGAATTCTCTCCGCGTTTTCTTTCATTTTGAGCACTATCGATAGAATTAGCTGATTCAACATCAGTTTCCTTTCCATTTTTAGTAGCAACAATTTTCCGTAGCCCCTTATCTTCTGTCGGACCCTGCCCCTCTGAAGTCATAAAAAGAACGATCGTTCCAAGCACAGGAATAAGCAGAAAGGAAAACCACCAAATGCCCAATCGTCTTTTTCGCCCACTTTCTTTTTCGTCCAATCGCTTGTTGAGATCATCCAGAAAGGCATCCGGAATGGGAAAAGAACGATCATTCAACTTATTGTTGAACAATTCATCGATATTGTCTCTTTTATCTTTCACAACCTGACAGGTATTAGATTTTCGGATAATGCTGCTCTTAATTTTTTTCTGGCCTCTTTGATGTGCCATTTTACCGTTTCATAGGAGATCCCCAACTCTTTAGTGATCTCTTTTGTACTGCATCCATCAACGGCATACAGGTTAAAAACAAGGCGTGTTGCAGGAGCTAAAATGTCAAGTAATTTTTCCAGCACCTCCGCTTCAATACTATGATCAATCTCCGCTTCTTGTTCTATTTCATGATCGCCAACCTCAACATCCTGATTGAACATTTCCTTATAGCGCTTATTCTTTCGGAAATCATCAATGATCTCCCGTTGAACGATCCTTTTAGCCCAGGAAAAATAGGCTGTTCCCGGTTCAAATTGATCAATATTTGTTACTATCTTCATAAATGCATTGTTAACGATCTCCATTTGCTCTTCCTGATTTCGCTTGTACCGAACAGCATTTCCCATCAATACATTGAAGGTATGATGGTACAGCTCAAGGATGACTCTTCTGTCACCTTTTCGAACCAGGTCAATTATTTCCGCTGTTATCGTCAATGATTTATTTTACTTTGTAAATGTACAGTTATTCACACCAAAAAAGGAGCTGATATTCAAACGAATACCAACTCCTTGATCAGGATTCAATTATGGAAGATCCGCTAGGTCAGCACTCAATTGTGCCTCCGTTGTGGCCGTTAATGCAGAAATCACTTGTAAATGATCCGATCCAATCGTCGCAGCAACTATTGCAGCATGTGGCACGTCATTGATCATTGCGATAGCAACAAAATGAACATTCATACCGATTGGAAGTGTATAACTTGGAGCCGTTGTGAACATCCCGTTCTCATAATTCCACACAGAAGCAATGGTATTCGTACCGTCAACAGAAATAAAGAGGGAACAATTCTGATTATTGAAACCTGAAGGCAACTGTGCCCTAACCAAAGTTTGTGGCCCTCCAGAATTCATGAAGTAATCCAAGTTAACCCAGTTCAGTGAGTCGAAAAGTGCATAATACTGATTTCCTTGACCCCAGATCGCACTACTGTCCGCCTGATTCCAAGTTACCGTGTCACTGTTTTCCTCTCCGTAAAAGATATCCATATTTGGATCAAATCCGTTTACTGCCGGTGCAATCACAGTGTAATTCATACCTGCTTTCAACCTCAATTCCTGCCCGTTCTGCTTAACTTTAATTCTGAATTCACCCCCTGAGATCAAAGGCGCTGTTCCTGAAACGGTATTCCCCATAGTGGGAACATTCATAAGGATCATGTCCTTTTTGTTGAATATTTCGATCAGTTCTACCTGTACATTACCTGTTACCGGTGCGCCCGACATCGTTTCAAAAGAATTCGCATTGAAGGTAATCGTCGTTCCTTTGCTACCTGTAATGGTCTGGTTAGAACCTGATGCTATTGTAAAAAGTTGAACTGCATCCGCTTTATTTCCTGAATAGAAGTCTTTTAGTGCACTCAGACTTGGCACAGCCCCCTGAGGAGCAGGTGTTGGGTTATCTTTCTTACACGACACGACTGCCAGCATTGCACATCCCATGAAGGCCAGCATTGAAATTTTAATTCTTTTCATAACCAAAGATTTTTTGTTTTTAGCAGAAACGGAAGGGATGAATCGAATGGGGGGGATGAATTGAAAAAAAATTGTAAACCACTGAAAACCTGACATAAATCATACTATATGGTCTCATTCGACAGTAACTTTATAACATGAACCTAAAATGGATGCCATGAAAAGAATGATCTACCCTATTTTGGTGCTGATATCCTCCACATTCAGCGCTTATTCATTGACCTACACCTCTATCGATGATGGTGACTGGAACAATACTACCAGTGTATGGTCACTGAATGGTTCCACTCCTTGTGGCTGTGCTCCGGGTCTGAACCTCATCAATGATACCGTTGTAATTATGAATTACATCAACCTCACAGGTCATCTGGGCATTGACGGGGCAGCGCTGCTTTCTATCAACAGCGGAGGATCTTTGGCCAATACTGCCATGCGCTTGACCATGCGAGGAGGAACGATCGTTTCCTCAGGACTTTTGAGTGTGAATGAACTCACGCTACGCACTCAAGCGAAAGGGTATTTTTACTCATCAGTTGTGAACATTCAAAACAGAATGGAAGTGGCAGGCATTTTTGAAGCCACCTTTTCAAATCTGTATGTCCAGAACGGAAATATTGAAGTTCTGGCCGCAGGGTCATTCTCATTGTATGGGAACACCAAGATCTTCTTCAATGCAGGCAACTTTAATAACTATGGAAAAGTATTCATAGACGGAGAAAGCTGTATTCACCTTGGGGCAGGAAACTTCAGAAATTTCTCTTCCGGACAGTTTAACGGAACCGGCACTGTCATCTCAGATAACGGGAACATTCTTAATGAAGGGATCTGGTCTCCGTCACTCAACTGGTGCGTTTCCGGCACTGCAACAGGCTTGACAACTCCGGAAAACTGTAGCTTAGCTAATGATATCTGTAATTTCGCTCCATTGGCAGCTGAACTGATCAATTTCAGTGTTGTCGCAGGTGAAAACAACAATTTGATCAGCTGGTATACATATGCCGAAGAACCTGGCGACTGGTATATCCTGGAACGTTCGGCAGATGGTCGACAGTGGACTCAGATCGGTCAACAAAACTCGAGTGGTTCAGGTGGAGAGATCACACACTATTTGATGATCGATGAAGATCCATTGAAAAGTGTCAGTTATTACAAACTCATTCAATACAATGCCAACGGAAGTGAAGGTTTTACGGCTATTCTTGCCGTTAGTCCGGTATTCAAACAGGAAATTGTAGTTTTCCCGAATCCAACAAGTGATCGAATCACCATTCGATTCACCCAAGCAATGAGCAACGTTTCGATCAAGATCGTTGATGGTGCCGGAAACGTACTTGAAAGAAACGTTTTTGAAAATACTGCAGAAGAGTCTTTCATCCTACCCTATCCTTGCGGACTTTATTTCATCTATATCGACGGGGAAAATATAAACGAAACGGTTAAGGTGATAAAACGCTAAAACAAATTGCACAAAAAAGGGCTGCCTCGAAAGTGAGACAGCCCTTTTTTTAGGCTTAATAATTTCTATTGCTTTACAAATCTTACCCTTGATACACGACCGCTTTTACGATCTTTAAGTTCAAGAATGAAGTTGCCTCTATTCAGCGTCCTTACATCCACCTTATCACTTCCTGATATTGATCGGTTCAAAACAAGCTGACCGCTTGATGAGAAAATATGAAGATCATAACTTCCCTTTTCTGCGGTTAAAAGCAGAAAATCTGTTGTTGGGTTCGGATAAACATTCAACTTAAACAAAGGTACTGAGATCAAGTGTGCCGTTGAAGGAATAACAGTTATACTTCCATTCTCATCAAATGGATCAGACCACATAGGATCGCTATAGACATTATTACCTGATAGCGTCTTTAAAAAGGCTGCTAGCGCTGCTTTCTCCTGGGTTGTCAATCCCAGGTTACCTCCCGGTCCACCCAATCGAGGATCAAGATTCGTATTCAAAACATTCTGAGGCACGAGGTTATAATGCTCGATAACCTGCTCGATCGTGGTAAATTCCCCATTGTGCATGAGTGGACCATTGAGATCTCCCGCTGGATTAAAAAGATCCCTAAGTGAAGGAGCCCGTGTATTGAAAAGATCAATATCTCCAGGGCTTCCGGCTACACCAATCACGCCATTATTCAAGGATTGAAAATCAATATCGAATTCAGGTGCTCGGTGGCAACCCGCGCAACCCGCACCGCCTTGAGGTGGAGGAAGTAAAAACAGTTGTTTCCCCTGATTCTCCTCTGTAGTGTAATTTGGAAAAGGATCAGCATCATTACCCACTGCCGTTCTTCCAACGTCATACTTTGAATCATACGATTGAATGCTACGCACGAATTGTGCAAGTGCTTTCTGGATCTTTTCTTCCGTTACCTCAGCGTTTCCATAAACTAAAGTGAAAAGATCCTGATAATAGGAGATCCCGGATAAACGATTGATCAAAGAATCGATACCTGGTTGACCATTTGTACCACTGAATCCCATCTCAATGTGATCCTGAACAGGCATGGTAACCTGATCTTCGAGTGATGCAGCTCGTTTATCCCAGAAAAAACGCATTTCATCCGCAAATCGAGCATTGATCAAGCGCATAGAATGTCGACCTGTCAAACCGCCATCCAAACCTACACTCAACTGCGCCGTATCACTGAACGCAAACTCTTGTCTATGACAACTTCCACAAGAAACTGTACCGTTCAACGAAAGATTCTTGTCATAGAAAAGCACCCTGCCCAAGGTCGCTCCTTCATCCGTAAGGACATTGACCAGCGGTTGGTTATCTTTTGTGATATAGACCGGTGTGATCTGACCCGTATAATCAAAAAGGTTGTTCAGGTCTAACGTCGCGGCTGTGAGCACAGCGATACTTCCGAGACCAATTATCACAGAGTTACGGAGAGAAAAAAGTTTATTCATTTTAAGTAGTATGCGTTCAGAATCCGAATCTACAAAAAACATGAATAGCTTTTACATCGATAGTGTGTAATAGATTGGGAGACCTATTGTTATGTTCATCGGGAAGGTAACAGCTAGAGCCATTGGTACAAAAATCCCGGAATTGGCCTGAGGGGCAGCAATCCTCATTGCAGCTGGTACAGCGATATAGGATGCGCTGGAGGCGAGTACAGCAAGCAGAAAACGGTCACCGGGTTCAGTTACCAGCGAATGACTTAACCAGGCAACGGTGCAACCGTTGATCAATGGTATCACAACTGCAAACAACAATGTAAACCATCCCGTTTTAATGAAATCACCCAATTTACGACCACTTTCAATTCCCATATCCAGTAGAAATATGGCCATGAATCCTTTAAACAAATCGGTAGTGAAAGGCTTTATACCGAGCGCCTGTTCCTCACTTGCCAAAAATCCGATCACAAGACTTCCTATGATCAACAGAACACTTCCATTGGTCAAGGAGTGATGAAGGATCTTTCCGAAATTACCTCCACTACCCGATCCGTTGGAATAAAGACGGATCAACATCACACCGATAATGATCGCCGGAACTTCCATCAAAGCCATCACCGCAACCATGTGTCCTCCGGCTTGTAGGTTGTGAGATTCAAGAAAAGTGATCGCTGTTACAAAGGTTACGGCACTTACGGAGCCATAAGCAGCGGCAATTGCTCCTGCATCTACTACCGTCAAACGGCGTTTAAGAATGAAAAAAGTATACAGCGGAATAAGCGATGCGGCAAGTAGACCAAAAACGGCTGACCAGAAGATCTCCATGGTAAGCGGACTGTGGGCAAGCTCTTGCCCCCCCTTTGAAGCCAATGGAAAATAAAAGATAAAGAGATATGAATTTCGCAGAATTAGATGGGATCGCAAGATCACTTTTTAGACGAACGGCAAGTATACCAAGTGCAAAGAACAATAAAGCCGGGTTGGTTAAGTTTTCAATTAAGAGTTGATAGTTCATTTTCTGTTTATTACTTCTTGTAAGTTGTTTTCGTCACCGCAGGCACGAGTTAGTCGGTCATTCATTGAGGATCCTACATTATTCTCCGGTAATCGTTCACAGATGATCAGATCATAACCTTTGGTGTCCATATCGTGCATTGCGGCATACAAATGACGCATTGCTGTTTTCTCATTTCTTTGATGAGACAAAATGTATTGTTGTTGATGATCAACATTATCCAAATGATCAGAGAACATTAAAAATCCCACATTCCATCCGGAAAGATGTACTATCCACTTAGATGGATCACTCACGAGGAACGCGGGGGTTCGTGGTGAATAATGCCTGTCCAGCATTCCTGGAGCTAAAGGTATCGCTGCACTATTTTTCAATTTCAATGGTCCTGTGATCGCTTCTATTTCTTCCCTTGAAATGGCGCCTAATCTGTAGATCACCGGTTCTTCCTCCTCAAAACCAATAATGGTCGATTCGATTCCATATGTTGAGCTTCCTCCCTCGAGAATGAATTTCAGTTCAGGTCCGAACATAAGATCAACATGAGAAGAACGTGTTGGACTTATTGAACCAAAAGGGTTTGCACTCGGTGCAGCAAGCGGAAAACCAACTCGTTCCAATAACATTTGTGTTATTGGATGATTAGGGACACGCACTGCAACAGTCGACTTTCCAGCCGTTACAATATCAGGGATCTTATCCGATCGCTTCAAAACAAGCGTCAATGGGCCGGGCCAAAACTTTTCAGCCAAACACCTGGCAACTTCCGGTATATCACTTGCCACCTCATTGAGGTCATAATCTTTGTGAATATGAACGATCAAAGGATTGAAAAGAGGTCTTTTTTTCAGTTCAAAGATCTTGGAAACTGCCTGAATATCAAAAGCGTTTGCAGCCAGACCATAGACCGTTTCAGTAGGAATAGCTATCGGCACACCAAATCTCAACAGTTCGGCTGCACTGGTAACACTGGGGTTTACGCGGTCAAAATCTTTCATGGATTGCAGAATTGGCAGTACATTGGATCCTCGAAGGTTCGGCCATGCTGTGGTGATTCAATCGCTGAAAAACCACAAGAATCACAGGTAATACGAACCTTTGAAATTGATGCGGTTGGTAAACCGCAACCTGAACACGGTAATCCCTTGATCGCTTCTTCAGAACCAAAACCCGGAACAGAGCAATCCGGACAAAGTCTTTTTAACTTTTGAACAAGTTTCTCAGCAGCCAGATCGATCTCCTTCATGCGCGTGGGATTCATATGAGCACGCATGTCTGTCTCAGCAAAGACCTTTTGTGCTTTCTTTTGAAAACGCGTAAAATGTTGTTCAAGCTCATCCCAGCTTCTGATGCCTTTTTGAATTTCCTTTACGTTGGCATACTCTGCTCTTAAAACCAATGCATGATCAGGAAAACCTGTTCTATAGGCAAAATCCTCTAACTCTTTCCACTCCAAAAGCTCCTGAGTTGCGAAATTGGTTGACATACTGACATGTCTCACAGCGATCTCGATCGAATTCTTTTTATCTACCAGCACGAGACACTCCTCCGCAAGTGGAGCAAAGAAAAGCTGGGGATGAGGTCCAAATGAACCTTCGCTTGCCACTGCCAGATCCAAACCGTAAAGTTCAAGACCGGCAAGACATTTCATTCTTGCTGCAGAGATCGGATCTTCTTTTCGATGATACGTTCCGCAGAAACTACCGAATTGATCCGTATTCAAACGCTTTGCAACAGTATTGCTGGTTCCCCATTCGTTAGAAAAACGGGGAGAAATGACTGACTCCTTGTTGTGCCGCGTAGCGATCAGCAGTTGTCTTCCCTCGAACATTTTTGCTCTTCTTCAGTTCCTCCTTCTAAACCTACAACAGGCTTAATATTGACAACACCATGGATCTCGAGCTCATAATTCAGAGCAGACATGGTTTCAAGCCACAATTGAAGCTCATTTCTCTGTGCCTTCAACTCCTCAATGCGATCATGGTGCCTCTGCAGATCATCCATTTCATTCCTCTCGGTCTTTTTAAAGATCTGAAGGTCATGAAAACGTATCTTATCATTGATCATAGTTAATAGAATATCCCTGGCTTCCTCGCTGGCAAAAATTCCTTTTATCAATTCAATCTGCATTTTTATCCTATTTTGGTTATGCAAAGTTGAATACACTATTCCATATATTTTTATTTATATTTGATATACATTTCATAACATATATTTATGCATTACACCCTGCATCAACTGCAGATCTTTGTTAAGATCGCTGAAAAACAAAGCATAACAAAGGCAGCCGAAGAGCTTCACCTCACACAACCGGCTATTTCGATACAACTCAGGAATTTCCAGGATCAGTTTGAGATCCCTTTGACTGAAGTCATCGGAAGACAACTTTACCTGACGGATTTTGGAAAGCAGGTTGAAAAAGCTGCCCGAAACATACTCTCTGAAGTGGGTTCATTGCAACAGACCGTTAATGCCTACAAAGGTCAGCTGACGGGTAAATTGAATATTTCTGTTGTATCGACCGGTAAATATGTGATGCCCTATTTCCTGAACGATTTCCTCAAAGCAAATCCTGAAGTTGAATTACAAATGGATGTTACCAATAAAAGTCGGGTCATGGAAGCACTCGAAATGAACGATACAGATATGGCATTGGTTTCCATTATCCCAGAGAACATTAAGGTCGAAAAGCTGGAACTCCTTGAAAACAAGATCTACTTGGTTGGTCCGCGAGGACATGAAATGAAAAGCGATGACATTCAGTCTGTACTGAACGGTTCAATACCCCTCATTTTTCGCGAAGAGGGTTCGGGTACCAGAAGTTCAGTTGAAAAGTTCATCAATGAACGCAACCTGAAGATCAGTAAAAAAATAGAATTGACCTCAAACGAGGCAGTAAAGCAAGCCATACTCGCAGGACTGGGATATTCTTTTATGCCCGTGATCGGATTGAAGAACGAATTGACGCTTGGGCAATTGGAGATCTATCCGATCAAAGGATTGCCGATCAGGTCGCAATGGAACCTCATCTGGCACAGTGGTAAGAAATTCTCACCGGCCGCAGAAGCATTCATCGAACACATTCGGAACAACAGACAAGAACTCATTCAACGGTACTTCGCATGGTATGATCAGTTTGAGTCCACTGAACAGATCTAACCACAATCGATCCTGCAAGTAAACACTTCAATATTACACCCATGAAACTACTCACTTCGCAGCAACTTCGTCAATGCGATCAATATACGATCGAACATGAACCGATCAGTTCCCTGGCCCTCATGGAACGTGCGGCCATGGAATGTTTAGAATGGATCAGTGTTAATATTGAATCCGACAGAACAATAAAGATTTTTTGCGGTACCGGAAACAACGGTGGCGACGGACTCGCAATTGCGCGCCTGCTCTTTCTGACTCAGAAGTTTCGATCAGTTAATGTCTATATCGTGGGCGAACTTACAAATGGTTCTGAGGATTTCCTGACCAACCTGAACAAATGGAAATCGCTAAGCAATCAGGTTTTTCCGATCCAGAATATTGAAGAACTACCAGCATTGAATGAAGGCGATATTGTCATCGACGCCATTTTTGGTACCGGGCTCAATCGACCTGCTGCCGGGATTCATGCAGAAACTATCGAATACATCAATTCGCATTCTCTTCTTACCATTTCGATCGATCTCCCAAGCGGAATGTTTGCTGAAGACAATTCAACAAATAAAAGAGACTACATCATTCGCGCGACGTACACACTGAGTTTTCAATGCCCTAAACTGGCATTTCTTCTTGCCGATTGTGGCGAATTTGCAGGTGAGTGGTACATTTTAGATATTGGACTTTCAAATACATTCATTGACCATGTTTCTTCTCCTTTTCACTTAACAGAGAGGGAAGAAATGCGATCCATAATTATGAAAAGACCGAAATTCTCACATAAAGGAAGCTTTGGTCACGCACTTATCGCGGCCGGATCACAGGGCAAAATGGGCGCTGCGGTATTAGCCGTTGATGCATGCTTACGATCAGGCGCAGGACTGGTAACTTCCCTCCTTCCTGCAGGAGGCCTTGAGATCATGCAAATAAGCAATCCCGAAGCCATGGCAATTTGTTCGAACGACGAAAACACGTTGATCGGTTCTTTCGATTTTTCACGCTATAGTGCTATTGGAGTTGGTCCCGGAATTGGCACCTCAGAAGGAACGACAGATTTTCTTGAAGATCTGCTTTCCAACAATAATGCTCCCCTTGTTTTGGATGCCGACGCACTCAATATAATATCCGAAAAGAAGGATCTATTTTCTTTAATAAAGGAAGGAACAATACTTACTCCCCACCCAAAAGAATTCGACAGACTATTCGGTCCTTCTGAAAATGCTTATTTACGACTATTAAAGCAGCAACAGGCGTCTGTTCAGTTTAAAATTACCATTGTACTGAAGGGTGCATACACCTCCATTTCGTCACCAGAAGGAATCATTTATTTCAACTCAACAGGAAATTCTTCCTTATCGACCGGTGGATCCGGTGATGCACTGACAGGGATGATCTGTGCATTGCTTGCCCAAGGTTATTCCTTTTTACCTGCAGCCCGTATTGGGGTATACGTTCACGGACTGACGGCGGACATCTGGAAAGCCCAACATGGTAACACTCCCATGACTGCATCAGATATCGTTCACACAATACCCGATGCATTGAAAGCACTAATTGATTAACGCACTTGTGTCACACTGTTTTGAATGTTTTGTTCAAAGGTTTTACTTATAGGAATCTCCTTGCCTCCAACCGTAATTTTATGGCGTGACCATGTCTGGATGTTTTTGCGGTTGACAATATAAGAACGGTGCACCTGAACAAAATTACTGTTGAGCATTCCCAGCATATTCTTCATATTCGAATAAACAAGAAAATGACCTGAACGAGTGACTACGTTCAAATATTCGCCTGCACCTTCGACATAAAGCAGCTCATCCTCCTTCAATTGATGGACAGTTTTCCCGGAAGTTATAGTCAGGAGTTCCTCCTCCTTGAGAATCCCGTTCAGTTTATGGACCTTTTCAATTGCCCTCAAGAAACGGTCGTAATGGATCGGTTTTAGCAGAAAGTCAGCACAATCCCATTCGAATCCATTCAGTGCATGTTTAGGATTAGAAGTCATTACAACCACCTTTCCTCTATAATTAATGTTTTGAAGTAATTCAAATCCATTCATTTGAGGCATTTCGATATCCAAAAAAAGAAGATCGGAAAAGCTTAATAATCGCGACCCCAAAGCTGAGGTAGCCGTTTTAAACTGACCTGTCAATTCTAATCCGGCGGTTTGCTCAATGTACGAGCGGACCAGGTTTTTTGAAACCGGATCATCATCAAGAATGATGCATTTCAAGTTTACTTTTTCCATGAATATTAGGTTTTTATCGATCAATTTAATGAATTTTTCGATAAACTCACTTAAAATATTTTTTATTTGATCACTAATGCCCTAATTTCAGGTCATGGTCGCTGTTTCAAAACCCACGATATGAACCAAGTTGTCAAAATTTTTATTGTAGAAGATGAATTCCTTGTAGCAGAGGATATACGCACCGATCTGAAAAAATTCGGATACGAAGTGGTTGGTTTAGCAGCGAGCGGCGAAACGGCGATCAGGAAGATCATTGAAACACAACCCGACCTTGTCTTAATGGACATCAACCTGAAAGGCAAAATGAACGGGATCGAAGTCGCCAATGAAGTGAAGAAACACATGAATATCCCCGTTATCTTCCTCACTGCATACGCCGATGAAAAGACCCTGAGCGAAGCTAAAGAGGCAGGAGCGTATGGATTTCTGGTAAAACCATTTCAGGGAATCGATCTGAAATCGACGATTGAAGTTGCCCTGGCAAAATCTTCGACGGTCAAACGGATTAAGACTGAACAGGAAAGATCGGCTATTGCTCTTGAAGAATCAGAGAGACGATACAAACAGATCATTGAAAATGTAAGTGACCTTATATATACGACCAATAAAAAAGGGATCATTCTTTATGCAAATCCCTCGGCACTGAGGGTTACCGAATATTCACAAGAAGAGATCACCGGAAAACTGTATGTAGATTTCGTTCGACGGGACTATCAGGAACAAACGGTTACTTTTTACAGAAACGCATTAAAGAATAAACTTCAAAACACCTACTTTGAATTTCCGATCATAACAAAATCAGGGAAAGAAGTCTGGCTCGGTCAGAATGTAAGCCTTATCATTTCAGACAACAATAAAGAACTCGTACTTGGATTCCAGGCAATGGCCAGAGACATCACTGAAAGGATCCGATTTGAAAAAGAATTGATCGATTCAAAAGAGCAGGCGATCAGCGCTGCAAAAGTCAAATCTCAGTTCATTGCCAACATGAGCCACGAGATCAGGACCCCTTTGAATGGAATAATCGGAATTTCCAATCTGCTGCAAAAGACCAATCTGGACCTTCAGCAAAAGAAATACCTGGAAGCAATTCTTACTTCCTCAGATCAGTTGATGGGGATAATCAACAACATTCTCGACATTTCAAGAATCGAGGCTCAGAGAATGACGACCACCCAAAACCCGTTCAACATACATGAACTGGTTCACGCTATTGAAAGCCTGTTCGAACAGAGAGCCATTCAAAAGAACCTGGACTTCCGTTGCGAACTTGACGAGCACATTCCGGAAATGATCGTGGGTGATGCGGTGAAACTAAACCAGATCTTGTACAATCTGATCGGAAACTCACTCAAATTTACAGACGAAGGATATGTTTCTCTGGAAGTTGACCTCTTAGACAAAGATGCTAAGGACTGTAAGATCAGATTTCGCGTAAAGGACACTGGCATTGGAATTGACCAGGAACATCAGGATAAGATCTTCTCGGCATTCACCCAAGTCGAAGGTGACACAACCCGCCGATACGGTGGATCAGGTCTGGGATTGACGATTGTTAAAAAGCTTGTCGACCTGCAGAACGGATCTATCATTCTTGAAAGCGAACCCGGTAAAGGTTCCTGTTTTACGGTAGAACTTCACTTTGGCATTCCTGCAATTCAAAAAGAAGAGAAGCAAGCGGATGAATCGATAGAAAAAAAGTTCGACCTCACGGACATACGGATATTGTTGGCAGAAGACAATCCCATCAATCAAATGGTAACTTCCGACCTGCTGAAGGGACTCGGTGCCGAGATCACTATCGCACAAAATGGTGAACAGGCTACTCGCATTTATAGTGAACAGGATTTCGATATCATTTTGATGGATATGCAAATGCCAATAGTTGATGGATATCAGGCAATGAAAACGATACGTTCAGAATTTCCAATAGAGAAAAGAGATATTCCCATTCTTGCATTGACTGCCCATGCATTTGAAGGAGAATTAAGCAGATGTATCGAATGTGGAGCAAATAACTATTTATCTAAGCCCTTCGAACCGGAGAAACTGTTCAAGATCATTTCTGCACTCATATACGAGGATGCAGAAAATCGATCCCTGAAACAAAAGAAAATAGTTGACTTTGACCAGTTAAAGTACTTTTTAAACAACAGTCAGGAATTGATGATCTCAACTCTTGAAGTCATGCGTTCCTCACTTGAAGAGGATCTCAATGTGGTGAAACAGAGTCTTTACACCCACGACTACCCTACCCTTAAACGACTTGCGCATAAAATGCGTCCAAATTATGAGATGTTGGGACGAACAGATCTTTACAAACTGTGCTCTGAAATTGAATCCACAGACATTGTAGAGTTAAGTTCTCAGAACATTGATTACCTCATCCTTGAAACAGAAAAAGTGATCGGAGCCATCAGTAATTATCTCGAGGAACTTTTGCATCATAATTATTAACTAATACCTAAGGCCATGAAAACAGATATGATCATTCAGGACTACTACGGAGCATCCTACTTCCTGGAAGCAAACGCAGACAAACACCTTGTCGTTTTTTTGGTCGACGATAACAAGATCTACCTTAACTTACTTAAAAACCTTGTCAAAACAAAAAATGTTACGGTTCACACCTTTACTTCGGGAGAAGAGGCATTGGAGTGTCTTTCACTAAAACCGGATCTTGTGATCATCGATTACCATCTTGACGGAATTAACCCCAAAGCAAAAAAAGGAGATGTGATCGCAGAGATGATTCATGAAAAGAATCCAACTACGGAGATTATACTCATTTCTTCTGACCAGAAGTTCAAATTGCTCATGGAACTAAAAAGTTCAGTCGCAAAGAACATAATCTATAAGGATAAAAAAGCTCCAGAACTCGTTCGGACCAAGGTCTACGGACTGTCCATTCAAAAGTCAGATCTTTTAAAATACAGAAAGAGTTTAATGATGCTTTTACTTGTGGTCATTTGGATACTTGCGACGCTGATCTTAATATGGGTTTATCTCTACAAATAATGGGGAACTTAGCTTTGTAACAAAAGTTACACAACTCCAAACTTGACATAAATCCTTAATAATCATGATATATATCAGTTTTTCAACAAACCACATCTCGTAGCTTTGTACCGAGTGATTGGTTCACTCACGTCAGAAATTAACCAAATAATAACTACTTATGAAACAGCTTTACTGGCTGCGTGGTATGATGGGGCTAACGACCTTCATTTTACTGTCGCTTGTGGGCACATTGCGCGCTCAGACGCAATTGCCCGAATGTACCGCTGATGTGCCATTCTTTGTGATGGACCTATCAGCAAATCCCAATTTAACTTATACCACCCCGGAATTCGTCAGGCAAACTGGCTGTTGTGGGGATGGTGACCGTTACGTTTCTTTTTACGTGACTCTTCATCCTGATGTTGCAATGTTCGAATTGATCGTTGCACCCGGATATGCCGACCCAGGAGGATCTGGTAACTACAACATTATATCAGGAGACCTACTTACTCCAGGTTCTTGTGGAACTCAAATTCCAGGAGGTGCACCAATTTGTATAACAGGCTCAGGTCCACACAAAATTGTCTACAGTAAACCTGGAAACAATAAAGTGCGATACATCTTCAGACAGATCCCTAAACCAATCTACCCATTGGATCAACCTACCCGTGTTGGATGTACCTTGCCTCTACCGATCTATGGTTTGAACAATATTGCGATCAACGCTATTGCAAAAAGTCCAAACTTTACGGGAAGTCTAGCCACAGCAAATACGTTCATGAGTTGCTTGAACTGCGCCGATCCAATTTTCCAGCCAGGAGCTAATGCTTCTTATCCCTACACTATAACATACGAAGTAACCGGAACCCCTCAAGCTGCAGCATGTGGAAGCTACCCAACTAGTGGTCAGTTCACCGTCACGGTATATGATGCTTTGAATATCTCAGTCACACCTAATCCTGGTACTTTCTGTTCTGGAGGACCGGGCGTTAACCTGAATGCCACCGCTACGGGAGGAGACTCCAATTACTCATATCTTTGGTTCAACAGTGACGGAGACACCGTTGCAACAACCGCCTCATACCTTGCACCTGCAGAAGGTATCTACACCGCACAAGTAACAGATGGCCTCGTAACAGCAACTTGTCCTTCTTCATCCGTTTCAGTGCCGGTCACAGTAGCCAATCCGCCAGTAGTTAGCGCAGGACCGGATCTAACCGCTTGCGCCTCTGCCCCAAGTGTTATATTGAATGGTAACGTTGATTTCGCTAATCCATTATGGGTCGGCGGTAACGGTACTTTTACACCAAACCGCACCAGTGAGGTGGTTAGCTATACACCAACACCTGCAGAAATCGCTTCAGGTTCTGTCATCTTAACCTTAACCAGTACAGATGCCGGAGGTGGATGTGCTGAAACTTCAGATGCCGTTACAATTTTTTACTCCAATCCAATGATCATTACAGAGACGATCGGTACGATCGCTTGTTTTGGTCAAACAACTACTGTTTCAGTTGTCGTGAGCGGAGGTATCCCAGGGTATACATATGAATGGAACACTGGAGCCACGACCGATGCCATAACAGTGCCGGCAGGAACATACGGACTAACCGTAACTGATCAGTATTCTTGTACAGCAACTGAATACTATACTGTTAATCAACCAACACCTATCAACCTTGTAACATCAAGTACCGATGAAGTACTTGGAAATGATGGTAGTGTAGGGATCGAAATTACAGGTGGAGATCCTGATTACACTGTTGTATGGACAGACGACTTGAGCAATGTTGTTGGCAACGATCTTCTCAATACTTCTCCTTATATCAGCACTGTTAATCCGCTTGGATATGGATTCTACACCGCTACGGTAACGGATGGTAACGGATGTACAGTTGCTTCAAGTGTTGTAGTGAATACTGCGGCATGTAGTGGACTTGGCGTAAATGTTAGTGCGACAGACGTTGATTGTTACGGCAACAGCACAGGATCTGTTACAGCTGCTCCATTCGGAGGAGTGGGACCATATACTTTTGAGTGGGAAAATAATCCTTTACTAAACACAGCAACAATCAATGGATTACCAGCCGGTATTTATACAGTAGAGATTACTGATGTAGCTACATCATGTGTCGACGTGGCATCAGTGGCGGTATTCCAGCCGACTCAATTGACCAATACGATCACGCAAACAGATGTAACTGTTCAAGGTGGAAATGACGGGACAGCAACAGCCAACCCGCTTGGCGGAACACCAATTTATTCTTATGAATGGTCAACTGCACCTATGCAAACTACACAGACGGCAACAGGATTAATAGCAGGAACATACAGTGTTGAAATCACGGATGCCGAAGGATGTATCTTTAACGACGACGTACTGATCAACGAACCGCCTTGTAATGATTTCATACTTGCAGTGAACACAACAAATGTTCTTTGCAACGGCGGAAACACTGGTGCCGCCAACCTTTTCATCTCTAACGGAACACCTCCGTTCAGCATTTCATGGTCCAGTGGGCAAACAGACGTTTATTCTGTTTCAGGACTGATTGCAGGACCTTATTCGGTAACTGTTACAGATGACAATGGATGTGTATCAATAAAAAATTTCACGATCACTCAACCGGATGCGATCAGTTTAGGTCTTGACCCTACAAATGTCACTTGTTTCGGAGACAACAACGGAACAATTGACCTTACCGTAACTGGTGGTACTTATCCTCAGTACACCTATACATGGATGTCAGGAGGTAAAGTGGTTGCTTTGCATCAGGACCTTGTATCACTTCCACCCGGAACATACTCAGTAACTGTAACAGATGAAAACGGATGTACCGCAACCGCATCAGTGGGTATCACGCAACCTGCAAAACTGGATGCAACTGCTTTGGAAACAGATAATCTTTGCTTCGGTGATACGGACGGATCTGTTGACGCAACGGTAACCGGAGGAGTTCTACCTTATTCGTACTCGTGGACAGGTCCCGGCACCTACACTGCCTCTACTCAGGATATCAGTGGACTAGCTTCAGGTCTATATGTTTTGAATGTAACAGACGGTAACAACTGTTCATTTGGACCGCTTGAAGCGTATATTGATCAGCCTGCATTATTGACCGCATCTGCGTTCATGACACAAGAGGTTTCTTGTAATGGAGCTAGTGACGGTGCTGCGAATTTGACCGTATTAGGCGGTACAATGCCTTACTCTTATGCTTGGACTGGTTCGGGTACGTTCTCTTTCAGTGGAGAAGATCTTTCGAACGCAGCCGCAGGCACTTATAATGTTACTGTAACCGATATCAACGCTTGTCAGGCGACAACTTCAGTGAATATTACAACTGTTTTGGATGTAACTGATCCAGTTATCACTTGTATTGGAAATCAGGCTGTAAACACCGCGTCAACATCTTGCGTGTATACAGTTTCAGGTACTGCATGGGATGCTACTGCAACAGACAACTGTTTCCTTGCTTCAGTTAATTACGTTCTAACCGGTGCAACAACAGGATCTGGAACCTCTTTGAATGGTGTATCTTTTAATCTGGGAGTAACAACTGTTACATGGACAGCAACTGACGGTTTGGGTAATACAGATGTATGTTTCTACATTGTTACAGTGACGGATGTTACTAATCCAATATTAACGAATTGCGTAGCTGACCAAACGGTTTCTTCTAGTGCAGGAGTGTGCACCTACACGGTTTCTGGCACAGCTTGGGACGCAACAGCAACCGATAACTGCACGTCGCTAACCATTACGGCTGAGGTTACAGGTGTATCCAATGCTACTAGTCTAACAACTTTGAATGGATTTGTATTCAACCTTGGGACTTCAACAGTAACCTGGACGGTTGTTGATGGATCAGGTAATACAGTGATCTGTGAATACGATGTAACGATAACAGATGATCAGGACCCTATCCTGACTAACTGTGTCGCTGACCAAACAGTTTCTTCTAACGCTGGAGTGTGTACCTACACAGTTTCTGGAACAGCATGGGATGCTACTGCAACAGACAACTGTACAACAGTAACCATCACAGCAAATGTTACCGGTGCTACAACAGCTTCTGGATTGACGACGCTCAACAATTTCGTGTTCAACCTTGGAACTTCAACAGTAACCTGGACGGTTGTTGATGGTTCAGGCAATACAGTGATCTGTGAATACGATGTAACGGTAACAGATGATCAGGACCCTATCCTGACTAACTGTGTCGCTGACCAAACAGTTTCTTCTAACGCTGGAGTGTGTACCTACACAGTTTCTGGAACAGCATGGGATGCTACTGCAACAGACAACTGTACAACAGTAACCATCACAGCAAATGTTACCGGTGCTACAACAGCTTCTGGATTGACGACGCTCAACAATTTCGTGTTCAACCTTGGAACTTCAACAGTAACCTGGACGGTTGTTGATGGTTCAGGCAATACAGTGATCTGTGAATACGATGTAACGGTAACAGATGATCAGGACCCTATCCTGACTAACTGTGTCGCTGACCAAACAGTTTCTTCTAACGCTGGAGTGTGTACCTACACAGTTTCTGGAACAGCATGGGATGCTACTGCAACAGACAACTGTACAACAGTAACCATCACAGCAAATGTTACCGGTGCTACAACAGCTTCTGGATTGACGACGCTCAACAATTTCGTGTTCAACCTTGGAACTTCAACAGTAACCTGGACGGTTGTTGATGGTTCAGGCAATACAGTGATCTGTGAATACGATGTAACGGTAACAGATGATCAGGACCCTATCCTGACTAACTGTGTCGCTGACCAAACAGTTTCTTCTAACGCTGGAGTGTGTACCTACACAGTTTCTGGAACAGCATGGGATGCTACTGCAACAGACAACTGTACAACAGTAACCATCACAGCAAATGTTACCGGTGCTACAACAGCTTCTGGATTGACGACGCTCAACAATTTCGTGTTCAACCTTGGAACTTCAACAGTAACCTGGACGGTTGTTGATGGTTCAGGCAATACAGTGATCTGTGAATACGATATAACGGTAACAGATGATCAGGACCCAATTCTTGCGAACTGCGTAACAAATCAGTCAGTGACTTCTGATGCTGGGGTTTGTACTTACACGGTTGCAGGCACTGCATGGGATGCAACTGCGACTGATAACTGTACAACAGTTACACTCACGGCAAATGTTACCGGTGCTACTACAGCTGCAGGATTGACGACGCTCAACAATTTTGTTTTCAACCTTGGTACTTCAACGGTAACCTGGACAGCGATTGATGGTACCGGAAATATTTCTGAGTGTTCATTCATTGTAACTGTCGCAGATAATCAGCTACCATCATTCACTACATGTGTCGGATCGACACAAAACGTGAACGTCGATGTAAACGAATGTAACTATACTGTAACGGGTACAGGATGGGATGCCATTGCTGCAGACAATTGTACCGTATCCACAGTACTTGCAACGCTCACGGGTGCAACTACTGCAAGTGGACTAACAACTTTGAATAATGTGAATTTCAATGTTGGGACTACAGTTGTTACCTGGACTGTAACAGATGGATCAGGAAACACACAAACATGCGTCTTCAATGTTGTCGTAACAGATAATATTGTTCCGTCATTCACTACGTGCGGTGCTCCTGGAGATCAAACGGTTAATGCAAATACAGGACTTTGTTCTTACACGCATCCAAATAATAGCTGGAATGCATCTGCAACGGACAACTGTACAGTTTCGACGGTTACAGCTTCCCTTACGGGTGTAACAACCGCAAGTGGTCTATCAACACTCAACGGTGTGACATTCAACCTTGGAACAACTGCTGTTACGTGGACCGCGACTGACATCCATGGAAATGTTTCGACTTGTGCGTTTAACGTTAACGTTGTAGACAATCAGAACCCAGTGATCACTTCTTGTGGTGCTGTTGGTAACCAGATCGTAGTAGCTGATCCTTCAGAATGTAACTTTACACAAACCGGAACAGGATGGAATGCTTCGGCAACGGATAATTGTTCTGTAAGTTCTATAGTTTACACGCTGAGCGGAGCAACCACGGGAACTGGAACTTCACTTCAGGGGGTAGACTTTAATCTGGGAATTACCACAGTACTCTGGACAGTGACTGATGGTTCAGGAAATGTATCAACTTGTACATTCAACGTAACAGTTCAGGATACTCAACTTCCTCAGATCACTTCTTGCGGTGCAACCGGAAACCAAACTGTTTCCACTGACCCAGGAGTATGTACCTACACAGTTTCAGGTACAGCATGGGATGCCTCTGCCACTGACAACTGTACGGTTTCTTCGTTGACATACACTTTGACAGGAGCAACAAGCGGAACAGGAACCTTACTTAACGGTGTAGTGTTCAACCCTGGAACTACGCTTGTAACCTGGACAGTTGTGGATCAGTCAGGAAACTCTTCGAACTGCTCATTCTCTGTTACAGTAGAAGACAACGAAAACCCTGTGATCTCAGGATGTCCAACAAATATCACGACTCCTTCTGATGCAGGCGTTTGTGGTGCAATTGTAACCTGGACGGTGCCATCTTACACGGATAACTGTGGTGCTGCAATGACTTTCACTCATACACCAGGGACACTATTCCCTGTTGGAACAACAACTGTTACGTACACCGTAACTGACGGAGCTGGAAATGTATCGATCTGTTCTTTCACAGTAACAGTGAACGACACTGAACTACCTGTAATCACTTGTGCTCAGCCAATTGAGACGTGTGAGCCTCTGGTAATCTTCAGTGCACCGGTAGTTTCTGACAACTGTGGTGTGGCAAGTGTAGTTCAGACGGCAGGTTTCATTTCAGGAGTTGAATATCCGGTTGGAATTACAACTAACACCTATCTTGTGACGGATGTGAACGGAAATACCAATACATGTTCATTCACTGTGGAGGTCTTCCCGGTTCCTGTTATTGCACTTGACCCAACTAATGTAAGCTGTTTCGGATTCGACAATGGTTCGATCGATGCAACGATCACAATTGGTACTGCTCCATACACTTACGATTGGAGTAATAACGCGACAACTGAAGATGTCACAGGTCTGGCACCGGGTTCTTACACACTCGACGTGATCGACGATAATGGTTGTACGGCATCCGCAAGCACAGTGATCACACAACCAACGGTACTCACACTTGCTGCTGAGGACGATAATGTGAACTGTTTCAATGGAACAGACGGAGCGATCAACATCACCGTAAGTGGAGGAACGCTTCCTTACACTTACGATTGGTCGAACGGCGCTTCTTCTGAAGATCTGTCTAACTTATCAGCAGGAAACTACGATGTTACCGTAACTGACGCACTTGGTTGCGAGATCTCCTACTCTACTGAGATCACACAACCGGATACTTTGATGATCCAGTATCAGGTGTACAATGCAACTTGTACAGCTGCCAATGGTTCGATTCAGGTCCAGGTAACCGGTGGAACAACTCCATATGAGTACAACTGGTCTGACGGCAGTACAGGACTTAACCTGAACAATGTTGTGGAAGGCGATTATACTTTTTACGTAGTGGATGCTCAGGGTTGTACGAACAGCTTTACTGCAACGATCACATCAAGCTCTAATATCTCGGCAGTTGCCAATGTAAAAGATGTTAGATGTTACAACGAGAGCAACGGTGAGATCCAGGTGACGATCCTTTCCGGTAACGCACCGTTCACTTACGAATGGTCTAACGGTGACTCAGCTCCGACATCTGATAGCCTCGCTGCAGGTGACTACAGTGTTCTGGTTTCAGACGCATTTGGATGTGAAACAACTTTAAATGTTACCGTAGATCAGCCGGATTCACTTTACGTTACCTTGTCGAACTCAGTGTACACTTCAGGAGATAACGTGAGTGTTCACGGTGGCAATGACGGTTATCTGAACTCTCAGGTGTACGGTGGAGTTTCTCCATACGATTTCACTTGGAGCAACGGTGAGACCACTCAGAACATATCCGGTCTAACGGCAGGTACTTACTCGTTGATCGTTACAGATAACAATGGATGTGTGGCCTATGCTTCTACCAGATTGACCCAGCCGGATTTGTTGGCGATGCCTAACGGATTCTCTCCGAACGGCGACGGAACAAATGACAATTTCGTGATCATGGGAATTGACGCCTATCTGGACAATGAGCTGTTGATCTACAACCGATGGGGTAACATCGTTTATCAGAAAGAAAGTTATCAGAACGAATGGAACGGAGACAACTCCAACGGTGAAGCCCTTCCAGACGGAACATACTTCGCTATTCTTAAAGTTATCGCAGGCGATGAGGAGATCATTCTGAAAGGATATGTTGATCTAAGAAGATAATTCAACCTAATGAAAAAAGACATGAAAAAGTTATTCATCATATTAGCAGCTGCAGCTTTCCTTCCAAAGGGGGCTGCGGCGCAACAGGATCCAATGTTGAGCCAGTACATGTTCAACGGACTGTATCTGAACCCTGCATACGCAGGTTCACACGACTACTGGTCATCTACGCTGAGTTTCCGCTCTCAGTGGGTTGGTTTCGATGGCGCACCAATGACTACGATCGCAGCGGTTGACGGACCGATCAAATCCAAGAACATGGGTCTGGGAATGATCCTGATGCACGATGAGATCGGAGTAACCAAGCAAAATACCGCTTCGTTCAATTACGCTTATCAGATCAAAACCAGTGAAACAACCAAGTTTGCCATGGGTATCAACGCATCGATCTCTCAGTTTAGTGCCAACTTTGGTGATCCTGATTTCGTAGTGTGGGACAAAGAAGAAGATCAGGTGTTCCAGAACGACAGAACAAGTAAGATCCTACCTCGTTTTGGTGTCGGGATGTACTATTTTGGGAAGAAACATTATATCGGACTTTCCATCCCTACTCTATTCGCTTACCAAAAGGGTGTAGATTTCAATTTCGACGTGACACGTGCATCTTTCCTTAGAAGACACTACATGTTCACTGCTGGATACGTATTTGACACTTCTACAGACATCAAGATCAAACCTTCTGTTCTATTGAAGTACGTACAATACGCTCCAATGGAAATGGATCTTAATTTCAGTACAGTTTACAAGGACACTTATTGGGCAGGAATTTCCTGGAGAACAGGTGATGCTGTTGCCTTGATCCTTGAGTACCAGGCGAACCAGCGATTCAGAATTGGCTATGCTTATGACATCACAACGTCAAAACTACGCCACTACTCCAACGGTTCACACGAGATCCTGATCGGTATCGACTTTGGTAAGGAGTTGGTAAAAGTGAAAACTCCACGTTACTTCTAATCCTACGGAAATGAAAAAGATATATAACATACTCACACTCTCAGGACTGGTATTAGTCCTGGGGTCGTGTGTACAGTACCATACCCGAAAAGGGAATGAATACTACAATTACATCAATTACGCACCGGCTATTGAGCATTATGAAAAGGCCTACCGCAAAACACAAGACAGTGAGGTAGAGCTCAAACTTGCTGACGCTTATTTCCGTGTAAGTAAGCTCGATTCTTCCGAAGCACTTTACAGCAAAGCTATTAAGCGCAGCACCGCTCCGGTGATCGCTCACTTCGACTACGGCAAAGTATTGATGACCAATGGGAAGCACAACGAAGCCATTCGGGAGTTCAAGACCTATCTGAAAGCTCGTCCGAATGACATTACTGCCCGTATGTTGCTTACAGCGTGTAACTCACTTATCGAACGTTACCGTGACACCACACTTTATGAGCTGAAGCCAATTCTTGAGGATCAGTTCGTGAACTCATTCGGGATCATAGAGTACCGTGACGGTGCTGTTTTCACTGCCGATAAGCAAGTTTTCTCCGGTAGAAAGGAAAACCCTTGGACCGGCAATTCCTACCTTGATCTCTATCAGATGGAAAAAGACGCTGAAGGAAACTGGATGTCACCTGAACTCCTCAAGGGTGATATTAACGGACGATTCCACGAAGGTCCGGCTACTTTTACCAAGGAAGGAAATGTAGTTTACTTTACAAGAAGTAACTATTTCAAGCGAAAAATGTTTGTGAATGAGGAATACGAGAACAATCTGAAGATCTTCAAAGCGACTTTGATCGATGGTGAATGGAAGAATCTTGAGGAATTCCCTTACAACAGCGATGATTACTCTGTAGGTCACCCTACCCTCTCTGAAGACGGTAAAATGCTTTACTTTGTTTCGGATATGCCGGGCGGTTATGGTGGAACAGACCTTTATCGTTCAAAAATGATCGATGGTCAGTGGTCGGCGCCTGAAAACCTTGGTGCAGCGATCAATACACAAGGAAACGAAATGTTCCCATATATGCACAAGGACGGATCGTTGTACTTTTCATCGGATGCACACAATACTATGGGAGGACTTGATGTTTTCATTACCTATTACAATGGTGAGCGTTGGGTAAAACCTGAAAACCTCAATTATCCACTGAACTCCAATAAGGACGACTTCGCCTTCTCTTTGAACAAGGACGATGTCACAGGTTTCGTTTCTTCCTCAAGAAGCAAAACTGATAAGATGTACACCTTCGACAAGAAGCAGCCGACTTTCCAATTATTGGGTCGCGCCCGTGAAAAAGGAACACAGATCCCGGTTGAAGGCGTTGTAGTGGAGGTGACCAACCAGGAAACAGGTGAAGTTTTGACCGCAACATCAGATAAAACGGGATACTTCAAACTGAAACTTCAACCAGAATCCAACTACGGTCTTTACTGTACAAAATTCGGTTGCTTCTCTAAAACAGATAAGCTTTCAACAAAAGGGTTGAAGTACTCTGAGGACTTCTTCGCTGACTTTGAAGTAGAGCCAATTGTTATCGACAAACCGATCGTGTTGGAAAACATCTATTATGATTTCGACAAGTGGGAGATACGTCCCGATGCAGCTGTAGAACTTGACAAACTGGTTCGCGTGTTGATGGACAATCCTAAGATCGAGATCGAAATGGGCTCCCACACCGATGCCAGAGGTTCTGACCAGTATAACCTGATCCTCTCTGACAAACGTGCAAGAGCTGCCGTGCTTTACCTGATCTCAAGAGGAATCGACCCTACCCGATTGACTTGGAAAGGATATGGTGAAACAGTTCATGTCAACAAGTGTAAGAACGGAGTAGAGTGTACTGAAGAAGAACATCAGGATAACAGAAGAACTGAGTTCAAAGTGAAAAAGGTAAGGCAATAATTGCCGGACTAACGTACAAAAGAAACCCCAGCCCAAAAGGTTGGGGTTTCTTTTTTCAATCCTATCCGATTGACTCATAACTTAGATTGTCGTAATTTCGGCAGCATGAAGCACATGTTGAACTTCCTGCTTTCTTCCTTGATTATCATCCAATGTGCAAGAGCACAGGAGATCATTTCTAACGGTGGCGATCATTTTGATTCAGGGAACGGCAGTTTATCATGGACCATAGGAGAGCCGGTTGTCGAAACCTTCGGAAACGGCTACATTCTAACACAGGGATTTCAGCAGAATTACGAAGCCATACTTTCTCTTCAAAATTTAGGTGACATTGCTCAATTCAACATTTACCCCAACCCATTTGAAACTTCCATCCATATTTCAGGAATGGATCATACTTTTTCCGGAACTGAAGGCAAGATACGGCTCTTTGACAACAGTGGCCGTATGGTGTACAAAGGCTTGCTTGAACAGATCATCTACTTGCAGGATCTTTCAGTCGGTTCCTACATACTCCACCTCGAAATGCACAATGGCGATCTTTACGTTTTCCGTATGAGCAAATCCAATACTTCTCAGCCATGAAAAAAATCATCACATTACTCGTATTACTGTCGACAAACATTTTGTTCGCACAAGCACCTGAGGCATTCAAATACCAGTCAGTAGCAAGGAACGGTAGCGGACAAACGATAAACAACAGTTCGATCGGTTTGCGTATGAGCATACTGGATCAAAGTGCCATAGGTACAGTCCTTTATCAGGAAACACATGTTGTCAACACCAATGAGTTCGGTCTGTTCAGCTTGTCTGTTGGCAACGGGAACACGATCTCAGGAGACTTTGAGAACATTGCCTGGGGATCGGGAGATAAATTCCTGAAGGTAGAAGCGGACTTTAGCGGAGGAAGCAATTACACCGAAATGGGCGTTTCACAGTTGCTCAGTGTACCCTATGCTCTCTACGCCAAATATTCTTCCAACGCTGTTCTGCCAGACGGTTCACAGGCAGGGAACACACCTTTTTGGAATGGCTCGGAATGGGTCACCAACAACTCCAATATTCACAACAACGGAGGTCTGGTTGGCATCGGAACAAGCTCACCATTCCAGAAACTCGATGTGAACGGCCAGGTCAACATTCCCTTGGACAGTGCTTACATGATCAACAATAAGTCGATATTAAATGCCAAAGGGAGCAACAACCTCTTCATAGGTCTGAATGCCGGTGCTGCAAATACGATCGGGTTTCATAACTTCTTTGCCGGATTCAACTCAGGGGTTATCAATACGATTGGCAGCCAAAATACATTCCTCGGTTCCGAAACAGGGGTAAGCAACACGGAAGGACTGATGAATTCCTTTCTAGGACGAAGAGCAGGATACTCGAATACTATGGGTAATGAAAATACGTTTATCGGATGTTACGCCGGACAATCCAACACTTCAGGTCAGCACAACTCATTTTTTGGGGTTACGACAGGAAACAACAACACAACTGGAGAAGAAAACACCTTTCTTGGAGCACATGCCGGGTATTTCAACAATACCGGGAACAACAATACCTACATCGGCAATTTCGCCGGTCAGTTCATGACTACGGGGAATAATAATGTGATCATCGGTTTTGGTGCCGATGGACAAACCAGCGGATTGAGCAATGCCATTGCTATAGGATCAGGATCAGTCGTTAGCTCAAGTAATACCGTAGTCATCGGAAATACAGCCATAACAAGCATTGGTGGCCAGGTGGGTTGGAGCACTTTATCCGACAAGCGACTGAAAACAAATGTGGTCGCCGAACCATTGGGACTGGATTTCATTTTAGCACTTAGGCCTGTTCGCTACAATTACACCGTAGAAGGACAGGAAAACAGGGTGTATTCAGGTTTTCTGGCGCAGGATGTGGAAGTCACTCTTCAGGAGATGGGGATTTCGTTCAGTGGTATTGTTACTCCTGAAAATGAAGAAGGACACTATTCTATCCGTTACGCCGAATTCGTAGTTCCATTGACAAAGGCCATCCAGGAGCAGCAGATACTGATCCTCGAACTGCAAAAAAAGAATGCAGATCTGGAACAAAAGATCGAAAAACTGAGCGAACTGGAGGAGCGTATCAAAGCACTTGAAAAAAATTAAAGCTCACATGCATCCTTTCCCTTTTTTTATAAGTCTTATGTTTTTATTAATTTTACCCGAATAAAAATTAACTATTCTATGAGAAAACTATCAGCTATCGTATTTTTTCTCTCCCTTCTTTCTTTCCAGTCTTTGGCTTGTACACCATGTCAGGGATTATCGAACATTACTCAAAATCTTAACGGCACAGTTCTGGAATTGAACTTTACCAGTAATGCGGGTTGGCAGTGCTGTTACACTGTACAGATCGAGATCGTTTGTGCTTCATCTAATTTTACGGGAACTCCTAACTACTTCTCCCCTGAACTTTGTATCAATGGAGGAGCAGCTGCATCCTCAACCTGGTCAACACCTGCTCCATATCCCACAACTTTCATCAATGTTGCTGATTTTTGTCCGGGTGAATACAAGTGGAGAGCAAGAGAAACGACCTGTAACCTTGGATGGACTTCAGAATATACATTCACCATTGAGGGTGCAAGCCCTATGATCGTTACAGCAGTAGCTGCAGAAGATGAAATTTGTAATGGTGAGTCAACTCAACTTACTGCTACAGCGGAAAATGGATGCAACGGTCCTTACAGCTTTTCATGGTCGCCAACAATCGGCGTTACGGGGGCAAATACAGCGACACCGACTGTGGCTCCTACGACAACAACCACTTACACCGTGACGGTTACTGAACCGGGGTCTTGTGCCACGACTCAAACTCAGGAGGTAACTGTGGTAGTCAATCCTCTGCCAACCGCCAGTGTGACCGATAACGTTGCGGTGTGTCTAGGAGACGATGAACCTACTGTAACCTTCAATGGAGCAAATGGCACTGCGCCTTATACGATCAATTACACGGTCAATGGAGATCCGCAGACTCCTCTTGTTACAACCGGGAACTCGGCAAGCGTCACCGCACCAACGGACGAAGTCGGATTCTTCAATTATCAGCTCGTGAGTATTACAGATGCCAGTTCAACACAATGTTCTCAGGACCAGAACACCTACATCACCGTTACGGTATGGGACCTTCCTGTTATCAATGCCGGTGAAGACGTTGAGATCTGTGAACCGAATGCTACATCCCCTTCAGAAGTAACGCTTTCTGGTTCAGGCGGTATTAGTTACACCTGGGATAACGATGTCGTAAATGGAGTTCCATTCACGCCACCTTCGGGAACAACGGTTTACACTGTTACAGGAACCGATTTCAATGGCTGTTCGAATACTGACCAACTCACGGTATACTCCTTCCCGCTTCCGATCGCTAACGCATCAGCAAGTCCAGTATACGGTAATTACCCGATGACGGTATCCTTTGACAACATGAGCCAATTGGCCAATACTTATGGTTGGAATTTTGGCAACGGACAGACGCTGGATCTGACCAATACTGCTGATGTTTCAACAACATACAATACACCGGGAACTTACACGGTCACCTTATTGGCATCAAATGGTCTGTGTTACGATATCTGGACACTCGACATTGAAGTTTTACCTCCAATGATCGTTACTCCTCCTAACGTGTTCACACCAAATGGAGACGGGGCGAATGACCTTTACTTTGTTGATGTGAAATACGGAGAGAAATTCTACGGAGAGATCTTCAACCGATGGGGTAATTACATCGACAAGATCGAAGGTATTAATGTAGGCTGGGATGGTAAGACCGAAGGCGGAAAAGATGTTGAAGACGGTACTTATTTCATCAAATACAAGGCTACTGATTACAATGGAAACGAAGTTGAAGGTCATACTTACTTCCAACTTTTCCGATAATCGATTCGTATTCGAAAATAAAAACGGGGTCAGATGATCCCGTTTTTTCGTTTTATCATTATCTTGTAAATCCAAAGCTCAACTATGAAATCGGCCATTACTACCCTTGTTGTCCTCTTGACGGCTATTTTTTCCGGTAAAGCACAATCCAATACGGTCTCTTCAGGCGGGAACGCCAATGGCTCAGGCGGAACATTTTCCTACTCGATTGGTCAGATCGACTACATTTCATCGAACGGTAGCAATGGTTCTATCAATCAGGGAGTCCAGCAACCGTATGAGATCTTTTCAATAAGTGGACTCGACGAATTCAATCAGCTTTTTAACATTGCGATTGGACCCAACCCGACAACAGATCTTCTGTATTTATCCGTAAAAGAGCATATCGAGAACCTTTCATTCAGCTTAGTTGATCTCAACGGAAAAGAACTTTGCCAAAGGCATTCACTTTTTGAAAAAGCAGAGATCGATATGTCGGCATACCCGGCAGGGACATACATGTTGACCATTTATCAATTGAACAGTTCCATTCAGTCTTACAAGATCTTAAAAAAATAAACAATGAGAAAGACTTTTCTTTCGGTGGCAGCCTTAATGCTGGCTACACAACTTTTCGCTCAGGCTCCTCAAAAGATGAGTTATCAATCTGTTGTGCGCAATGCAAGCAATCAGCTGGTGAGCAATGCGAATGTAGGGATCCAGATCAGTATTCTTCAGGGTAGTACGAGTGGCGCAGCCGTCTATATTGAGCGTCACACGGCACTGACAAACGCCAATGGGCTTGCAACGATCGAAATCGGTAACGGCACCTTGGTAGCAGGTAACTTCAGTACGATAGACTGGGCGAACGGTCCTTATTTCATCAAAACAGAAACCGATCCGAATGGAGGCACTACCTACAGTATTGCGGGCACATCACAATTGATGAGCGTACCCTATGCCCTGTATGCAGCAACCGCAGGAAATTCGGGTAATACAAGTAACACACTGGACCAGGCCTACGATCAGGGAGGTGCAGGTGCAGGAAGAAGCATTACGACAGATGCCGGAGCTGTTCAGATCAATAACAGCGGGAACAATACCGTTGGTTTAGAAGTTAACAGTGCCGTAAATAACTCAACTGCCGTATTGGCAAATGTTTCCGGTGTCGGAGTGGGTTTCAGAGCAGAAAGCACCAATATGGGCAATACCTTTGCTGCGATCCAGGCCAATACCAACAGTTCAGCGGCAAGTAATTCTGCTATTCTTGGGAATAACTCAGGGGGTGGATATGGTGTCTCCGGACAGATCCCTTCAACCGCTACTGGTGCAGCAGCAGTTTACGGTTCCAACTTGCGCACGACCGGTGGATACGGTGTTCAGGGGATCGGATTCAACGGAGTGGTAGGTCAGTCTAACTATGGCAATGGTTACGGCATCTACGGTGCCAACACAGGTGCTGGTGGTTTGGGAATTGGCACCTATGGACTCGGATTCAATGGTATTTACGGACAAACGACAAACACTTCAACAGGTTGGTCAGGTTATTTCACAGCAGATGTTGGAGTCGACGGTGCCGGTTATTCCCTTGGAGGCTGGATCAACGCTTCGGACCGAAGATTGAAATCAAACATTCAACCAATCAACAGTGCGCTTTACAGACTGTCTCTTCTCGAAGGAAAGCACTATACAATTACAACTAAAACACGTGATATTGAAGGTAATATTCAAGAAAAGAAACGTGAGCAGTTTGGTGTTATCGCACAGGACCTCGAGTTGGTATTCCCGGAAATGGTCCAGGAAAAAGCACTGTTCAACAACGCCGGTGACGACACCTTGTATAAAACGGTCGATTACATCCAGTTGGTGCCTGTACTCATCGAAGCAGTGAAAGAATTGAACACAGAAGTTGAAAGATTGAAAAAAGAACTGGAAACACTTAAAGAGAACAAGGAGTAAACCCATACCACTATCACGAAAGGCGCAGGATCAAAAGTTCTGCGCTTTTTTTGTTCGTAGAATGAGATCATTTAGGGACTCCTTAAATCGGGAAATTCTTCTCAATTGGTTTAAAATCTTTTGTTCTCATGTATTGTCCCCCCCATCTCGACAAGCTCGATGCATCGCCTTAATCCCCCCTCAAAGGGGGAAACCGATACTATTCCACATCATCTGTGTAAAGCTGGTCAAGACAAACACCAATTCGCGACGCGAATTCTGATGAAATTGTTCATTCAAAATATTCATCCGAAGCGAGCAAATACTCATTCATATGGGCCTTCGATACAAAATCACAAAACAATTATTTTTTTATTATTAATTCATTTTCAATTAGTTAATATCAATTGTTGCAAATATTTTATTATGCATACATAGGCAACCACTAAACAATCCCATCGTTTCCCTATTAGAACCCCCCAAAACCTTGAGTCATGGAAGCCATAATGAGAATCGTCGGGAAAAAGGTTATGATCATGTTCATCTTTTCCATTCTCAGTACGTCCTTATACGGGCAATACTGCGACAGCATCACCCCTTCGTTTACGGTTGATCTGTCTTCCTCTCCTAATCAGACCTGGACCAGTCCATCAGTCGCACGTGATGGCAATTGTTGCGGAACGAGTAACCCGGACAAGTGCCTAGAATTCATCATTACCTTGGCCCCTGATGCAATAGCCGTAAACTTTCAGATCACAGGAGGGGCGGTTCCTCCGGGTGCGCTGTTCTATCAGATCGACTGTGGTCCTATTACTCCGGTAGGATCTCCAATATGTCTCAACGGAGCAGGACCTCACCATCTTACCTTTTGCAAACCGGGAAACAATTCCAACGAATTCAGTATCACCTCATATTCTGACCCTATCATCGGGCCTGACATCTCCCTTTGTCAAGACGAAAGCGGATTGATCTTTGCCGATTACTACAACGAAGCTTCAATGACCTGGACAGGTGTATTTCCGGGCGTTAACGGAGCCTACAACTCTCTGCTGGACTGCACCGCCGGCTGCGATACGACAAACGTAACTGCATCAGGAATTCTTCCTCCATTCGTTGATTATCTTGTCTGCGGAATGGATATCGCAGGATATTATACCGACCCCATTTGCGATACGATTAGAGTAAACTTTCATCCTCAGATTGTTCCTGAGATCATTGATCTTCAGCATGCCTGGTGCAATGGAGATCAGAATGGCGACGCTGAGATCAGTATTCTTGGCGGAACAGCACCTTTGAACCTGGAATGGAACACTGTACCTACTCAAACGGGAAATATTCTCGCCGATGTAGGAGCAGGAACCTATACTTGCACCATCAGCGATGCGAATGGCTGCTCTGAAACGATCGACGTTACGATAACAGAACCTGTTTCCCTTCAGATCGGGTTAGGATCGGTTCCTCCAAGCTGCTTCGGATCATCGGACGGAGCAATTTCTTCTGCAGTTATCGGCGGAACTCCACCCTACTCTTACCTTTGGTCCAATGGAGCAACATCCAGCAATATTTATGGCTTAGCTTCAGGAAATTACAGTGTAACGGTAACAGATTCCAACGGTTGTGAGATCACTGACGCAACAAACCTGGTGGATCCGCTCCCTTTGAATGGTACGATCACTGCTCCACAAGTATCCTGTCCCGGTGCACCGGTAATTCTCAGCGTCAATGTCAATGGCGGATCAGGAAATCTGGATTATATGTGGACACCAACAGCAAGTAACAACGATACAGTTTCCGTTGCTCCACTAAATGACACAAGTTACTCTTGTGAGATCACCGATGCCAATGGTTGTTCATTGACCCTCAACACGTCAATCAGTGTTATCACCATGGATCCGGGGTTCCTGAATGCCATGATTAGCAACAACACGGCATGCGAGGGAGATTCAGTAGCCCTGACTGCGCAATGGACAGGTTCGGATCCAGTAACACTGAGCTGGCAACATTGTCCTGCCTGTCCAACAGATCAGGCGATCTACGAATATCCAACATCGAATAGCGTTTATACGCTGCTCGCAACAGATGCCTGCGGTAACACTGTTTCAGATTCCGTAATGATTACCCTTAATCCATTGCCAATCATCATGATCGCAACGGACGATAATACACTTTGTCCGGGTGAAAGCGTAATCCTCAGTAACAATGGATCGAATGGACCGGGCTATACTTACAGCTGGGATTTCGGCGACGGAAACACAACTGGCTCATCGAATCCAAGCTACACGTATGAGGACGAGGGCGTTTACATGGTCTCCTTAACCCTGACAGATCCGAACGGATGCACCAATGTCGTAAATAACGGAGCCTTCGTAACGGTTCATCCGCAAGCGGTTGCAATCTTTTCCAGTGATGCAAGTAGTATGACGACACTTGATCCGAGCTTCGAATTCACCAATTTCTCCTACAACTCGAGTGTTTATTCCTGGAATTTTGGGGATGGAAACACTTCCAACAGTGTTCATGCCACGCACAGTTATGATGAAGCAGGGTTTTATACGGTTAGTTTGTACGCGAACAATGTTTTTGGCTGCCCTGATTCGACTTTCATCACGATAGAAGTCAAACCGGACTGGGAGATCTTTGTACCCAACACCTTCACTCCGGACGGCGACCAGCACAATTCCAGTTTCTTCGCAAAAGGATACGGCATTTCAGATAAGGATTACACGTTTCAGATCTTCAACCGCTGGGGCGATCTTATCTTCGAGTCCAGGGACATGGAAATCGGTTGGGACGGTACAGAGAAAAGAGGACTTACGGCAGCCCAGGACGGAACCTATACATGGGTGGTTTATTTCCGCGACCTCACCGAAAAAAGACACCGCCGTGAAGGTCATGTGAATGTATTGAAGTGATCACAATATTAAAGTCCAATTAGTTACTTATCAATACAATTGATCCTCTTTAAAAGTTTGAGGATAAAAAAGGTCCACAGATGCACAGATTAAGGACGAGCATACTCAAAGCACAGACGCCGTGTCGAGCCTTTCGAGACATTAGGTAATTCGCGATGCGAATTTTAATTGGCTCTCAACTCCTTATTTTCCACCGATTAGTTCCAGCTGGGACAGGAGTCCTCAAGGGAGGACCAAGGAGGGTGGCTGACGGTGAAATAAAACAACTTTGCAGAATAAATATCGAATGAAATTGGGCACTAGAAATAGTTTTAGTAGGGTTATTTAGCATCGACATAGGTCACCCCCCCTTAATCCCCCCTCAAAGGGGGAAACCGATACTATTCCACGGATGCACAGATTAAGGATGAGTATGCCCGAAACACAGATTAACTAATTCGCGACGCGAATTTTGATGGATCTATATTGCTCATGTAAATGAAATTTGAGTCCATCTAATTCAGCATGCATAATCATAAAAATGAAATCCGTGAATCTGTGGACCATTTTCAGCACATTATCCAATTCGGAAGAGATAACTCTACTCCCTAACCGACCAGGCTCTTCGGATCTTGCCTTCTTCCAACTCATAGATCATTACAAGGAACAGATCCTCTTTGGAGCCTTTTCGGCCCGAAATGCGTTCGTAATCAATTACTCTATTCCCAATGACAGAACGATTGAGCACTTTAGAGTGCAATTCAGGAGATTGCTCGAAAAGTTCCTGATAGATCGCTTTTACTTTTTCCCAACCCACCGCTGAAGGAGATTCGGATCCCAGTGTCCAGATCTCAATGTCTTGATGAAACACCGCCATGAACTCATCGATATTTCTAGCGTTATAGGCTTCAAGTTGCTGCTGGACGATCTGATCGGCTGATTGGGACATAGTAAATAATGTTATCAAAGTAAAGACGGTTGCAGTTATTAAGTGTTTCACGGAAATGTTCATTATTTAAAATATTAAGTCTTAGATATAGTCATCTTTATCTCAACATACAAACCAGATGGAACTGAACAAAGTTACTTTATTTAAAAAAGTCCACAGATGCTCAGATTAATAAAATCCTACACCCAATTCACAGATTAACCAATTCGCGTCGCGAATTTTGATGAGATAATTTATGAAAATGATAAAGTATTAAATCCTGAGGTCACCCCCCTTAGTCCCCCCTCAAAGGGGGAAACAGATCGCACTTCATAGTACGATTTGTCGAATATCAAAAAAACACCAAGTTTATCGTGACATTCATAATCAAGCATTCTCCATTTCATTAACCTTGGTCAACGAAAGCATCAACAAGAATGTCCTAACTTTGTTCTGTGGGATCAGACAAACGAGATCAAGCGAATTATACAAATATTTAAACAGACAGATCATGAAATTCATTCTTCACCCATCTAACGAAAGAGGCTATGCCAACCACGGCTGGCTGAAAGCCAATCATTCCTTCAGTTTTGCCGGTTGGTACGATCCGGAAAAGATCCACTTCGGCGCTTTACGTGTTCTGAACGACGACGTTGTAGCCCCGAAAATGGGTTTTAGCGCGCATCCACACGACAACATGGAGATCATCACCATTCCTTTGCGTGGTGAACTTAAGCACAAAGACAGTATGGGCAACGGCTCGGTGATCCATGCCGGTGAAGTTCAGGTGATGTCGGCCGGGACAGGTGTGCATCACTCCGAATTAAACTCCAGCTTACGCGAAGAATTGAACCTCTTCCAGATCTGGATCTTTCCGAATAAACGTGAAGTAGAACCGCGCTACGATCAGATCCGATACGACCTGAGCGGCGTAAAGAATTCCTTCCTTCAGGTCGTTAGTCCTGACCCGAACGACGACGGCACCTGGATACATCAGGATGCCTGGATCCATCTCGCGGAGTCTGATGCTAATACCCTACTGAATTACCCGATCAAACGGGAAGGAAACGGGGCTTACATCATGGTCGTTGAAGGAAGTGCCACCATCGCCGGTCAGGAATTGAACAAAAGAGACGCTATCGGTGTTTGGGAAACGAGCAATATCGAGATCCAAACCAACGAAGCGACGAAGTTGATGGTGATCGAGGTACCCATGGTTTAGTGATCAGTGATTAGTGATCAGATATTAGTAGTCCCCGATTGCATCGGGCCATGTTCAAAAGTTTAGAGTTTAGAACTTAGAGTTTAGAATTTAGTATGTAGAGCCCGATTGTATCGGGCTATGTTCAGGGGATTCGGGGGATTGGTTATTAGTAAATCAAAAAAAAAGAACTGTGTCAAAAAACAAAGAAATAATTGAAGCCATCAACTGGCGTTATGCCACCAAGAAATTCGACCCGACGAAAAAGATCAGTTCGGAAGATCTGGAAACGCTGAAGGAAGTACTACGACTCACACCGAGTTCGTACGGACTGCAGCCCTGGAAATTCCTGATCATTGAAGATCCGGAGTTGAGAAAAGAACTGCGCGTGCACTCCTGGGGACAGTCGCAGGTCACGGATGCTTCTCACCTGTTCGTATTGTGTACATACCTTCGCACGACCGAGGAGCAAGTTGACCAACATGTTGAGAATACCGCCTTGACACGCGGCGTGGACAAGGAAACGCTTGCCGGATATGGCAACTTCGTAAAAAAGAAAATGAGTGAACTCAGCGATGAAGACATGAAGTTCTGGAACATCAAACAGGCCTATATCGCACTCGGACATTTACTCAGCGCCTGTGCGACGCTGCAGATCGATGCCACACCGATGGAAGGATTCGAACCAGAACAGTACAGTAAAGTCCTCGGATTAAAAGAAAAAGGCATCTACCCTGCTCTGGTTTGTCCAGTGGGCTACCGTTCAGCGGAAGATCCTGCACAGTTCAATAAGAAGGTGAGGAAGAGTGCGGGGGAAGTGTTTGAGGTGCTCTAGTGATTAGTAATTAGTGATCAGTAATCACTGATCAGTCCCGATGTATCGGGATTAGTGATCAGTAGCTAAAAGTGATTAGTAAAATGTGCAAAGTATTGAAGACAGGTTTTCAACCTTCATCCTTCAACAACTACAAACTCAGAGGCCATTCAGTTGTATAAACCAAACTGATCACTGATTTCTGATTACTGATCACTTTTAATCCTATCTCATTCTCGTAAAAGAAGCTCCAAACGGGATCTCGTAGGTGATACCAACAGATGCATTGAGGATAAATCCAGTTCCCTGGTTAACGGTATTGTCAAATACTGCATCAACGAAGTTGCTTTCTTGAAGCAGGACTAATCCTGAAAGATCGAAGCTCATCATAAAATGATCGCGAATGCGGTACTTTGGTGAGATTCCGAAGATCACATTGATCATGTCGTCATTGCCTTTGAAATATGGATCTTCAAACACTCCACCGTTGTCGGTGAATCGGGTCTTGTAACTTGGGTTGATCTGCGAAGCGAAACCGAAACCGGCATGGAACATCAATTCGAATTCACGCGATTCAAATTCGAAAAGCTCGCTTAAACTCAACAAGCCCTGAAGTGAAGCACGGATCATGTATGAACGATCGATCTCGTTGTTCATTGAATTGTCCTTGAACGATCGGTACGTATCGTATCCAAGATCTCCTTTGATCCCCCAGATCGGATTGAACATGTAGCCTACCCCGCCATCGAGGTGAATTCCAGGTGTGAGTGTGGATGAATCGGAGACATTGCCCAAAAAGCGACCACCGACATTCGCGTCAAGTAATAAGGAGTTTTGTGCACTTGCTCCAAAAGCAAGGAAGAAAATAAAGTATGTGGTCAGTTTTTTCATGTATAGGTTGTTTTATTGCGAGACAAATATAGGGATTTATATACGAAGGTTTGGGATAGTTGAGTGTTTTTTCAATGAGAAAACGGTCAGATTACGAAGAAACTATAATTTGATTTTAAATCAGGTCACCCCCCTTAAACCCCCCTCAAGGGGGGAAACGGATCGCAGCACCTTCCTCCCTTGAGGGAGGACCTAGGAAGGTGACAAGATATCATGAGAAAATAGTTTTGTTGTGTAAGGTTGCGATCTAGGCCCCCATCTCGACAAGTTCACCACGACAAGCTCTGTGCGAGCAATGCATCGCCTTAATCCCCACTACGGCAAGCTCAGTGCACCGCCCTCAAGGGGGGAAACCAAAAAAGGGAGCCAATGGCTCCCTTCGTATTTCGTTATGTTCTTATCAGAATACGATGTTGAATTCAACGCGACGGTTCTGCTGACGACCTTGCTCAGTGTCGTTCAAGGCCTTTGGACGTGTTTCACCGAAACCGTCAGCAATGATACGATCACCTGTGATCCCTTTTGACATCAGGTAAACTGCAGCAGCCTGCGCACGCTTCTTGGAAAGGATCATATTCGCTTCATCCTCACCTACATTATCCGTATGACCATCAATCTGGATCTTATACTCAGGGTGATCCATCATAACCTTAACGACCTCGTTCAATGCCGGGTAAGCCACCGGAAGCAAGACGTCTTTGTTGGTTTCGAACTGAACATCCTTCAAGGCTTTTTTCATGACTTCCTTCACCTCTTTCGTGATCTCAGGACAACCTTTGTTGTTCCACATACCCGGAACTGTTGGACAAGCATCACGGTTATCCGCAAAACCGTCGTTATCCGCATCCGGACATCCGTCACCGGAGAACAAGCCTTTTACGTCCGGACAAGCATCAAACTCATCAAGGATACCATCTCCATCCGTATCTTTCATGGCAACTCCCTTAGAATCTACGAAAGATCCTGCCGGAGTGTTCTGTTCTGCATCCACATAGTTCGGAACACCGTCCTTATCGTCGTCTTTTGTCTTGTCTTGTAGCTCCTGTACCAACATATCGTACTTTGACATATCGACATTCACATCTCCACCACCGTATACCGTAGGTGTCCAGTCAGCATGTTTCGCCTTAGATCCGAAGTAATACGAAGCACCAACAGAAATATTCAACATGTAACCGTTTATCCCGTGCTTGTGCCAGTTTCTTGTCTGCAAGGTCCACTCATAGGTCTGACGTGCATGGAAAGTAAAGGAAAGGTCAGCATTCAGAGACAACTGTTCATTCAATTTCAACTGTGGCGTTGCACCAAAACGGAAGTTGATCATATCGTCTACTTTCTTAAAAAGCGGATCGTTCTCATTTCCTGTCTTCGGTACTACATCTTTACCCAACCAAAGGTGAGAAAGACCAAAACCACCATGTACCAAAAGTCCAAGGCGATCTGACAGCGAATGCAATTTGATCATGTCCCCAGCATTTACAACACCGCTCAGAGTACTGCGCATGTAACGTGGATTGTTCTTACCGGAACCATTATAATCAATCAGATCAAATCCTACGTCAAGTTTAACTCCTAAGCGGTTATTAAACATGTAACGACCGTTCACGGCATAGTGATGGATCTGATAAACCTTTGAGGTTGCTCTTGAAGGAGCATAACCATCGTGACCTCCAATGTTCGCCCCAGCAGACCATTGGTTCATTTCTGTTTGTGCATTCACGCCAATTGCACCCAAGACAACGGCAAAAAGTATGATTTTCTTCATTTTTCGTGATTTCGAGGCCAAAAATAGAAAAACTTCTCTAAACTCCTGTTTTTCATCGACAAATAAGAGAAAAATCTTTTTCCAAACAGTTCTATAAGCAGGTATACCGCACGGTTCAGACTGACTTCAAAAGCGATGATTTAATAATTTATTAACCTAAAACAATAGATAATTCAGCGATATTTTTGAGTCATTAGTCGAAAAGGACTATCTTTGACGCCGAATCTCCGATTAGAACTGTTTTTTGTGAAACCGAATAATGCACTATACCAACATCACTGGTTTGTAGTCCGCACTGCTACTAACGCTGAAAGCAAGGCTTGTCAGCGTATGCGTATTTCCGGTTTAACGGTGTTTTTACCCCTGTACGAATCCCTTCGCCAGTGGAGCGACCGAAAGAAAAAGATCACGCTTCCATTGATCCCCTCCACCCTTTTTGTGTATTGCACCGAAGCCGAATTGAGCAGCTTGTATGCCATTCCGGGTGTAGCAGGTGTTTTGCGTTACCTAGGCAAGCCGGCCGTAGTGCAAGACTGGGAGATCGAGAACCTGCGCATAGTATTGAAGGAATTGAACGGACAACACATCGAAGCAGTTGGTGACACGTATGTTCCCGGAGATCACGTTCGCGTCGTGCGCGGACCTTTCAAAGGACTGTACGGAACATCCGTAGAGTGCGACGGAAAACACCGAATCCTGATCACGATCGACAGCATCGGAGCGGCCTTAACGGTCAGTGTCCCTAGGTCCTTCGTGAAGAAGATAAATGAACAACAGATCGCGTAACGGCGATTGAAGATAACACATTGAAAAGCTGTACGTTACTCAAAATGACATGTGAGTGACGATGGCGAAGCCATGCAAACAATGCACAATTGACAATGGACAATGCACAATACTGATCACTGATCACCGAATACAAAATACCTAATCCTATGAAAAACCTGATCGACAACTTCCCGTCCAACTTGAAAGAGGCACTGGAAATTGCTGCGAAAAATCCTCTAACAAAAAGCTACCCTGCTTTCACGAACATCATGATCTGCGGATTGGGTGGCTCAGGCATCGGAGGAAAGCTTGTTGCAGGGTGGTTAGCGAATGAACTCGATATCCCTGTGAATTTTTGCCAGGATTATACCCTGCCGAAATACGTCAACAACAAAACACTGGTGATCGCTTCTTCCTATTCAGGTGATACGGAAGAAACACTTTCTGCTGTGGAACAGGCTCACACCAAAGGTGCCTACATCATCGCGGTGACCTCCGGTGGAAAACTGGCGGAGTATTGCAATAAACACCACTATGAATATATTCTGGTTCCCGGTGGGAATCCGCCGCGGACTCAATTGGCCTTCTCCATCGTGCAATTGACGCACATCTTCTCACAACTGGGAATGGTGAAAAAAGAAAGACTAGAGGAATTCAGCAAAGCAGCCGACCTTTTGATCGCAAAAAAAGAAGCCATCCACAAGGAAGCAAAAGCACTCGCTGAATTCATTTACGGCAAGGAATTGATCATCTACAGCGATACCAAAGACGAAGCTATTGCCATTCGAGCACGTCAGCAGTTCAACGAGAACTCGAAGATCCTTTGCTCTCACCATGTCATCCCGGAGATGAACCACAACGAGTTGGTCGGTTGGGCTGGTGGAAGAGCGGATCATGCCGTACTGTTCCTGCATACCGGCGATGTTCACCCGCAAAACAGCAAACGATTCGCTTTCTCGCGTTCGGTGATCGAAAGTAAAACACAACACATCTATGAGCTGGAAGTGAACAGCGGAAGTAACATCACTCGGTCATTGTACTTGATCCACATCATTGATTGGGCGAGTTATTATTTGGCGGAGATGAGGAAGGTAGATGCGGTGGAGATCGGTGTGATCAATAAATTGAAAAGTTCGTTAACCGAAGCTTAAACATTATCCACTAATTACACGAATTACACGAATAAAAAATTAGAGAAATTCGAGTAATTAGTGGACAAAATAAAAAGTAAAACATGTCAAAAATTGCATTGATCACCGGGATCACCGGGCAAGACGGCTCTTACTTAGCCGAATTATTGTTGGAAAAAGGATACATGGTTCATGGTATAAAAAGGAGATCCTCTTTATTCAACACTGACAGGATCGATCATTTGTATCAGGATCCACACGATCCCAATCCGCGATTGAAATTGCATTATGGTGACCTGACGGATTCCATGAATTTGACTCGAATCATTCAAGAAACCCAACCGGATGAGATCTATAATCTAGGGGCAATGTCACATGTAAAAGTGTCGTTTGATTCACCTGAATACGTGGGAAATGTTGACGGATTAGGGACATTACGCATTTTAGAAGCTGTTCGATTATTGGGAATGGAAAAGAAAACCAGAATTTACCAAGCCTCCACCTCGGAATTATACGGTGGAATGCCTGAAAATAAAAATGCAAGAGGGTTTTATGATGAGACCTGTCCATTTTACCCAAGATCACCTTACGGTGTGGCAAAGATCTATGGTTTCTGGATCACCAAGAATTACCGCGAAGCGTACAATATGTATGCGTGCAATGGAATACTTTTCAATCACGAGTCTCCGCGACGTGGGGAAACCTTTGTCACCAGAAAGATCACAAGGGCAGTTGCCAAAATAGCATTAGGACTTCAGGACAAGTTCTATCTGGGGAATTTAGATGCTCAGCGAGACTGGGGTCACGCCAAAGATTATGTACGCATGATGTGGATGATCCTGCAGGCAGATCAACCTGAGGATTGGGTGATTGCTACAGGAATTACCACCACCGTTCGCGATTTCGTAAAAATGGCTTTTGCGGAAGTGGGAATGGAACTGGAATTCAAAGGTGTCGGTGTAGAAGAAAAAGCATATATCAAAGCATGCAATGATCCGTCTTATCAGTTGGAGATCGGTAAAGAAGTTCTATCTGTTGATCCATCTTACTTCCGACCAACGGAGGTAGATCTGCTTCTTGGAGATCCAACAAAGGCCAAAGAAAAATTGAACTGGGTACCTGAATATGATCTGGCTGGTCTCGTTAAAGATATGATGCGAAGTGATATCAGGCTGATGCAGAAGGATCAGTACCTCAAAGAAGGTGGCTTCAAGATCATGAATTACTTCGAGTAAAATCGTGAACCACACACTGGATCAATTAACACAACACAACGAATTTGATATTAAAAATCATCCATCAAAGGCCTATCCACCAATTTCACCAAATACTCGAATTTTTAATTAGTGAAATTCGAGTAATTAGTAGATAAAAAACAATGAGCGAAGCCAAAAGAAATATGAATACGCCAAAAAAGATCTAATCACCAGTTTACACGAATTGGAATGCCTGATATCTTAAAAGAACATGATCTGATTTATAAAGATGAATTTTACAAAATAGTGGGATGCGCTATGGAAGTGCATCGTGAATTAGGTTCAGGATTTTTAGAAGCAGTGTATCAGGAAGCTCTTATTTTGGAATTTAACAACCAGGGTATTCCTCATCGATCTCAGCAAGAGATTGATATTTATTACAAGGAGAAACTACTCAACAAAAAATACATCAGTGATTTTATCTGTTATAACCAGATCATTGTTGAATTGAAAACTGTTGAGAAATTGAAATCAGAGCATTATGCTCAGGTTTTAAATTATCTAAAAGCAACAAAATGTACGCTTGGGATATTAATCAACTTCGGATCATCAAGCCTCGAATACAAAAGAATAATAAGGTAAAACTATCCACGAATTGCACCAATTAAACTAATTTTTATTTCGTGTAATTCGTGAAATTAGTGGACAAAAAATACGAGCAAAACCAGTCAAAAAACCATGCGCGAAGCGAATATGAATAAACACATTAAAATATACATCGCCGGACACCGCGGGATGGTCGGCTCAGCCATTTGGAGAAACCTTGAAAGCAAAGGCTACACCAATCTCATTGGTCGCACCTCATCCGAACTCGACTTACGCAACCAGGCTGCTGTAGATACTTTCTTTCAGGAAGAAAAACCGGAAGTAGTCATCGACGCGGCTGCACGCGTAGGCGGAATCCTGGCCAACAACAATTTTCCCTACCAGTTCCTGATGGAGAACATGCAGATCCAGAATAACCTGATCGATGCTGCTCACCGTTTTGATGTACAGAAATTCATCTTTTTAGGAAGTTCGTGTATTTACCCGAAGCTGGCACCACAACCCTTGAAGGAAGAATACCTGCTCACCTCTCCGATGGAACCAACCAACGAATGGTACGCCATCGCAAAGATCTCCGGCGTAAAAGCCTGTGAAGCCATCCGAAAGCAATTTGGAAAAGACTTCGTGAGCCTTATGCCAACGAACCTTTACGGACCTTTCGATAACTTCGACCTGCAAACGTCTCATGTATTGCCTGCCATGATCCGCAAGTTCCATGAGTCTAAATTAATAGGTGAGCGAACTGGGGTCAGCGAGCCCGTCGAGCTGTGGGGTTCTGGAACTCCTATGCGCGAATTCCTACACGTTGACGACATGGCCGATGCGGTGGTTTACGCATTTGAAAACCAATTACCGGATAACTTATACAACATTGGCACGGGAACCGATCTCACGATCAAAGAACTCGCGGCTTTGATCCAGCGAACAGTTGGTCACACCGGCAAGATCATTTGGGACAGCTCCAAACCGGACGGTACACCGCGAAAATTGATGGATGTTTCCAAAATGACCAGTGCCGGCTGGAAGGCGAAGATAGATTTGGAAGAGGGGATTAAAGAGACGTATCAATGGTTTCTCAACAATGTGGATGCCGTGAAGGAAGTGAAAATGTAAAAAAAGATGGTCCACTAATTTCACAAATAACACGAATTAAAAAAAGGTAAGCCAAGCGCACCAAAAAAAATTAGTGCAATTCGTGTAATTCGTGGATAAAAACAAAACAATGAATAGAATAAATAACATCTGTTGTATTGGCGCCGGCTACGTCGGTGGACCAACCATGGCAGTGATCGCACAGAAAAATCCGCAAATCAGGGTGACGTGCGTAGATATGAATGATAAACGCATCGCCGCATGGAACGACAGCAACCTTAATAATTTACCCATCTATGAGCCCGGATTGGCCGAAGTAGTTTCAGAGGCGAGAGGTAGAAATTTATTCTTTTCAACGGATGTCGATGGTGCTATTGATGATGCCGACATGATCTTCATCTCCGTCAATACACCAACCAAAACTTACGGTGAAGGAAAGGGAATGGCGGCTGATCTCAAATACATCGAGCTCTGCGCACGACAAATTGCATGTGTTGCAAAGACAGGCAAGATCGTCGTTGAGAAATCTACCCTACCCGTACGCACTGCTGAAGCACTTAAAAACATTTTGGAAAACACCGGTAATGGTGTCAAGTTTCAAATTCTTTCCAATCCGGAGTTCCTGGCGGAGGGAACAGCCATTCAGGATCTGCAACATGCCGACCGCGTACTCATTGGTGGCGACAACACTCCCGAAGGACAAGAAGCCATGCAGGAATTGGTGAGCATTTACAATTCCTGGATTCCGAAAGAGCGCATTTTGACAACCAATATATGGTCTTCTGAGCTCTCTAAACTGGTCGCAAATGCGTTTTTAGCACAGCGCGTATCTTCCATCAACGCAATTTCCGAATTGTGCGAGGTGACCGGTGCAGATGTAAACGAGGTTGCTCGTGCTATTGGGATGGACAGCCGCATTGGCTCCAAATTTTTAAAAGCTTCTGTTGGTTTTGGGGGGTCATGCTTTCAAAAAGACATCCTGAATCTGGTATACATTGCCAAAAGTCTGGGGCTGAATGAAGTTGCTGATTACTGGGAACAAGTGATCATTCTCAACGACCACCAAAAGAGACGTTTTGCGCGAAATATCGTAAACACTCTTTACAACACCGTGGCGGATAAAAAAATTGCATTTCTTGGCTGGGCATTTAAGAAAGACACCAATGACTCACGGGAATCTGCTGCGATCTATGTAGCCGAACACTTATTGAAAGAGCAAGCAAACATTGCCGTATACGACCCTAAAGTACAAGCTGAACAGATCTATGCCGACCTTGAATACTTAGGCTCCTTCAGTGCTGAAGAAATTAGAGAACGGGTAAAGATTGTTGATTCCCCTTATAAAGCCGCAAGAGTTGCTCATGCAGTAGCCATCCTAACTGAATGGGATGAATTCAGAACCTACGACTGGCAACAGATCAATGCCGACATGATGAAACCAGCCTTTGTGTTTGATGGAAGGGGAATTTTGAAGGACCTGGATCTAAACGAAAAAGGATTTCAGTATTCGGTAATTGGGCGGGCAAGTATCTGAAATGCGAAAGACCATAGATAAGTTATACAACAAAGTGGGGATCAAAAGTGACCGCACGAAGAACATTACTAAACATGTTCTTTTGTCGTTTGTATACAAAGGCGGAAGTATAATAGCGAGTTTTCTTCTAGTTCCATTGACCATTGATTACCTCGATACCGAGAATTACGGAATCTGGTTGACATTAAGTACTTTCATTGCCTGGTTCTCCTTTTTTGACATTGGGCTAGGAAATGGTTTACGCAACAAATTTGCAGAAGCAAAAGCTAATGGAGATATGACCTTAGCGCGTGGTTATGTCAGTTCTGCCTATTTCACCATTGGGGCAGTAAGTTTAGGCTTAATAGTGATTTTTACCTTATTGAACTTTTTCATCGATTGGACAAAAGTCTTTAATGCATCACGAGGTTTGCAAAAAGATCTTAGTCTTCTCATGCCCATCGTTTTTGGATTCTTCTGTTTACAGTTGGTTGTCAAATTGATCACGACTATCTACACAGCTGATCAGCATCATTCGATGCAGGGAAAAATTAATTTTTTCACACAAGCGGGTTCGCTTTTACTCATTTGGATATTGACAAAAACGAATGAAAGTTCATTGTTGGTTTTTGGAACTATTTTTTCAATTTTTCCGGTAGCAATATTGATTGTGTCGAATTGGTTGGCATTCAACAAGAGATATAAAGATTATAAACCATCCTTGCGTTTATGGAAAAAAGAATACTTGAAAGATATATTTGGATTAGGAGTTCGTTTTTTTGTTATCCAAATTTCATGGATAATCATTTCTTCAACAGACAATTTTATTATTTCGTATTTGTACTCTCCACAAGATGTCGTTCCGTTTAATCTAGGATTAAAATTGTTCTCTTTATCTACGATGGTTTTTACAATTATTGTTACACCATACTGGTCATCATTTACAGAATCTTATATCAAAGGAGATTTAAGCTGGGTAAAAAAATCTATGAATCAACTAAATAAATTCACGATTTTATTTTCACTTGGTTGCTTGATTCTGCTTTTATTATCCCCTCAATTATACTCATTATGGGTTGGTGATAAGATTGAAGTAACTTACTCAATGAGTGTATTAATATGTTTTTATACCATGTGTATAATATACTTGACTCCCTATAATTACTTTTTAAATGGGATCGGGAAAATTAGATTACAACTATACCAATCGACAATAATGGCTTTTCTAAATATTCCAATTTCAATATTGATAGCCAAATATTTTAAAATGGAGGTGAATGGAATTATTTTAGGAACGATTATTTGTGTACTACCAGGAATTTTCTTGTCAAGGATTCAGTTTAATAAGTTAATTAACGAAAAAGCCCAAGGTATTTGGAATAAATAAATAAACACATGCAAAAGGTATTCATGTATACGTACAAAATATTTAAAAAGATTGGTTACAATTTTCTGAAACCTTTTGATTACGTTTTAACTTATTTCCTGTTGTATTCTAACGGAGTTCAATTTACTTCATTCAAAACCGTAGGTTTGCCAAGATTAGCTGTAAGTCTCGGTGGACAACTGAAAATAGGTCCTAGTTTTAAAATGAACAATAGAGAGTACGCTAATCCCATAGGTAGATTCAACAGATGCAGTTTCTTCATCGGAAAGAAAGGGAAACTTGAAATTGGAAAAAATGTAGGAATAAGTTCATCTACAATCGTTTGTCAAAATAATATAGAAATTGGAGACAATGTGAAAATTGGGGGCAATGTAGTTATCTATGATACTGATTTTCATAGTTTAAATCCTCAAAATAGGTTATTTAGTAAAAGTGATATTGAAGATACAAACATATTGCCTATTAAAATTGGAAATAATGCTTTTATTGGTGCGCACTCGACAATTTTAAAAGGAGTTACTATTGGTGAAAATGCAATTGTTGGTGCATGCTCTGTAGTTACAAAATCAATCCCAAAAAATGAAATTTGGGCTGGAAATCCTGCAAAATTCATTAAGAACATTGAGCTTTGATGATTAAAAAGTTGATTCCTTATATTGTCATTATTGTGTTTAATCAATTTCTCTGGTTATTGTTTCCTAATCATGTTAGAGTTGAAATACCTTTAGAAATAACAGCATTGATTCTACTTGGATATTTTTTTTGTACGTTCTTGAAAAATATTTTCAACCGTATTTTAGTACTTTCTTGGATAATATTTTATTTCCTTGGAATATTGAACATTAATTCCGTACAAATCCGGACCAATATTTGGAATTTAGAAATTTACGAAGCTTCATTGCTATACATAACTTGTGTACTCATTTTGACTGTTAGTCTGATTGTTTTTGAAAATTTTATACCAAATAAGATATTGACTAATAAAGACCTAAAGGGTTTTAATTTAACAATCAAAGGACCATTTGGTTGGTTCTTAATAACCTTTCCTTTTTTATTAATCATTAACATTTTTCTCTCGCTTGGATTTTTCCCGATATTGAGTGGTCAAAGCTTTGTAAGTGAAATGTATGAGTATAACTATGGGATTTTATATGGATTTAAGTTTATTGTAGTGTACACTTTTTGTATTGTTGTTATTCGATTTCAAAAAGAACGAAATATTGTAACAACAACAATATTGGTTTTATTTTTAATTTTCGTTTTATCAGTCGATGGAAAAAGATTCATGTTATTACTTAGCATTATCACCATAGTTCCAATATTAATCATTGAGTCTCAATTGAGAAAAAATGAACGTAACCTTACTAAAATCAATTACACACCTTTAATAATTGGTGGAATTTCAATAGGGGTGGTTTATATTTTGATCAATATCTTAAGGACAGGGGGAGATATTGGTGATTCAATGTATTCCATTGTAGAAAATATTCCCTTTGGTGTAGAATTTAAAGATTATGTTCATTCTTACAATACCTATTCACCAGAAGGAGTTAAAGATTATAATTTTGAATTAAGTGCTTTAGGATCATTTTTAAACTCCGGAATGCTGGAAGCGATTGGTCTAAACAAAGAAGAACTTTATCAAATGGGAAGCCAACATGCCTGGATGAAATTGTACAACGAAAACTTTGGAATTCGTTTAGGTATTATTGCGGAATTATATTTTGCATATGGATTATTTGTTCTGCCATTAATGATATTCATGGCTTATTTGATAAATGTTATAAATACTAAAATCACAAAATCGACCACTTATATTTCAAGGATAACTTTTTGTATACTCTTTGGGCTCATGGTGCTGAGTGTGAATGGCCAAGCAACGGTTTTTTTTGGATCCTTAACAATTATCATTTATACTTTGATTCTGCATAGGATTTTTCGAATTCTATTTCCAAAATACGTCTAGTGTGATGATACACATCATAATCCCTGTTTTCAACCGTTGGCAATTCACCAAGAAGTGTCTGTTGAGTTTGAGAAGTCAAACATATACAGATTTTAAAACCATCGTCGTTGATCATGGTTCAACGGATGGTACATCTGAATTTATCAAATCTGAGTTTCCTGAGGTTTTTTTGCTCAAAGGGAATGAAAGCATGTGGTGGACCGCAGCGACAAATGTTGGGGTCCGATACGCACTTGAAAATGGAGCAGATTTCGTACTCACATTAAATAACGATCTAATTGTTAAACCTGATTATTTATATCAATTAGATAAGTTAGCAACTAAAAATCCATATGCCATTATTGGAAGTGTCTCAGTAGATATTAATGAGCCAACAAAAGTGATTTATGCTGGGACAAAATGGAATAAATGGACTGCGAAATATAGGTCTGCGATTGATCTCTCGAAATTTGTGGAAATAAAAAATGAACAGTCAATTATTGAAACGGATTTATTGCCAGGGAGAGGTACACTGATACCCGTAAAAGCCTTTAGGAATCTTGGTTTATTTGATGAAATGAATTTTCCACATTACGCTGCAGATGAGGAATTCGCTAATCGTTGTAAAAAAAATGGGGTTCAACTCTATGTTTCGACCCAAGCAATAGTTCATAGTATTTATGAAGCTACTGGTTTAAAAAACATACACCATTCAAAGAATATTAAATATTGGAAAGATCTTTTTATTTCACGCAGATCACCTATTAATATTAAAAGAAGATGGTTGTGGGCTAAAATTAATAGTCCAATACCACCGTTATATTTTCTGTTTGATTTTGCACGAATACTTGGTTCCCAATTTAAATCCAATAAATGAATCTCGCTCCAATCATCCTTTTCACATACAAACGCCTCGACACACTCGAATTAACCGTTGATGCCCTAAAGAAAAATTACCTCGCAAAGAATTCTGATCTAATTATTTTTTCGGATGCAGCAAAAGGAGAAAAGGATCGAATGGCTGTTGAAATCGTAAGGGCTTACTTGCAAACGATTGAAGGATTTAAATCTGTCCAAATTCACCATGCGAAAGTCAATAAGGGATTGGCTCATTCGATTATTGATGGTGTGAGTGAAGTTTTTAAAACTTATAAATCAGCAATTGTTTTGGAAGATGATCTGGTAAGTAGTTCTAATTTTCTAAACTTTATGAATGTCTGTTTAGAGAAGTACAATGATGAACCTAAAGTATTCTCAATTTCCGGATTTTCCTTCAATTTGAATCTTGACAACAATTTAAAAATCGATACATATTTCTTAAATCGAGGATGGTCTTGGGGGTGGGCAACTTGGAAGGATAGATGGGAAAATATTGATTGGGAAATAGATGATTACGAGGATTTCAAAAAAGACAAACAAGCGAAAAAGGAATTCTCAAAAGGTGGATCGGACTTAAATAGTATGCTTGAAAATCAAATGTCTGGTAAATTAGACTCTTGGGCAATTCGATGGTTCTACAACCAATTTAAAAGTCAAGGGCTTACACTTTATCCAGTATTATCAAAAATTTTCAATGAAGGATTTGGTGAAGAGGCAACACATACCAATGGTTCATCGAAAAGATATTTACCTCAATTAGACAATAAGCTAAAAATACACTTTTCATTTCCTGAGAATATTGAAATAACAACCTTGGCTCAAAAGCGTTTTCAACGAAAAATGGGAATATTAGCACGAATTAGATCAAAAATTGAAACTATTTTAGGAATATGATTCGCCTTTTAAAAAAAATCAGGAATTTATATTTAGTTAAGGTTAGATACAACAAATATAAGATTGAATCAGGTTTTCACTCGGGTATTCGAGTTCGCCTATGGGCAAAAAACACACTAATAATCGGTAAGAATTTTTACATTGGTAGAGACTCCTTTATTGAAACAGATTGCATCATTGGTAATAATGTAATTTTTGGAAATCGAGTTGCAATTGTAGGGAAATATGATCACAATTATCAACAAATTGGTACACCAATCAGATTGGCTTCTGCAATAAGAGATAAAGATTATAATTGGAAAGGACTAAGTTTAATTACCAATATTGGAAATGATGTTTGGATAGGTTATGGGGCAACAATAATGCAAGGTGTCATTATTCATGATGGAGCAATAATTGCGGCTGGTTCGATAGTAACAAAAGATATTGAACCATATACAGTTTACGGTGGTAATCCAGCAAGAAAACTTGCAAATAGATTTGAAAGTGAAGAGGATCAAAAGAGGCATATTGAAATTTTAAATAAAAGTAAGTTTTGACCAAACGCATTGTCTCCCTCTACGTTTCTACCGGTTCGTATTCGTCTTTCCTTGATCGAATCTTCCAATTATCATATAAAAAACAGTCTTCATACATCTGCGTGGCCAATGTACACATGACCATTGAAGCGCATTGGGATGAACAGTTTGCGGATTTGGTGAATAAAGCGGATTTGTTAACCCCAGACGGAATGCCGTTAGCAAAAGCAATGAAATTGTTGTACGGTATTCAACAAGACCGCGTTGCCGGAATGGATCTTTTACCTGATCTATTGAAAGAAGCTGAAAAGCAGGATCTTTCTGTCTTCTTTTATGGCGGCACACAAGAAATGTTGGATAGAACGAAGGAATTTGTCGCAACCAATTATCCATTACTCGAAAAGCATCATTACCTCAGCCCACCCTTTCGTCCGTTAACTGAAGAAGAGGAACAAGACGTGGTGACGCGAATAAATGACAGCGGAGCAAATCTCGTGTTTGTCGCTCTAGGATGTCCTAAGCAGGAAAAGTGGATGGCGGCAATGAAAGGAAAGATCAATGCTTGTATGATAGGAATTGGTGGTGCATTACCTGTGATGATCGGAATGCAGAAACGTGCACCTCAATGGATGCAAAAAATGAGTCTGGAATGGTTGTACCGTTTGGCTCAGGAACCACGTCGATTATTTAAGCGCTATTTCATAACCAACTCTTTATTCTTATTTTTGATCTTAAGACAATTTTTACAACTCAAATTCACGAAAAAGACTGTTTAACAAACCTAATCAATGCCCCTCCTTCGCTACTTAGCCTCTAACCGCTTTTCCCGTTACATGAAGATCACTCTTCTGCTGTGGGATCTTGTGCTGTTGAATGTAGCTTATCCACTGTCCATATGGCTGCGTTACAAGAATTTTGACAAGCTGGAGGATTCGGAGATCAAAACCGTTTGGCTCTTTGCTAATGCACTTTGGATCGGTTTGGTCTTGTACCAGGATGCTTACAAACTGATCCGCATCGAACGGATCGAGAATTTGCTGGGTAGAACATTTAAGTTATTCCTGTTTCACAGTGCCGTCATTTCGGTTTGCGTCATCATATTGGATTACGACAATATCTCGCGCCTGCGAATGCTCTACTTCTTCCTGATCTTTTTCGGTGCAGTCACTTTCTTCCGCATTGTTTTCCTGAAGCTCCTCAAGTACGTGCGTGCTCAAGGCTATAACTTCCGAAACGTGATCATTATCGGATGCAACGAGAGCGGAAAACGCATCAATGAGGTCCTGACGTCCGACCTTTCCTATGGATTCAGGGTTGTTGGATTTTTTGACGATGTACCCTTGAGAGAATACCAGAAGAAATTCAACCTTTTGGGAAACATCATGGACATCGAAGAATATCTTAAAAACGTGAAGATCCATGAGATGTACATTGCCCTGCATTTCAACGAAGCAGAAAGGATAAAAGAACTTATCCGTCTGGCCGAAAAATATCTTGTCCGAATCAAGTTCGTTCCCGACTTTTACGAATATACTAGAGCGAGGAAGGTCAACATCGATTTCTATGAGAACACTCCGGTTCTTATGCTGCGCAAAGAGCCACTGGAACTGCCATTCAACCGCATCTGTAAAAAACTATTCGATATCTCCTTTTCGCTTTTGGTGATCTTGGGGATCTTCTCCTGGCTCTTCCCTATACTCATATTATTGGTGAAACTGAGTTCAAAAGGCCCCGTTTTCTTCAGTCAAAAACGCTCCGGTGAGGACAACCGGGAGTTCACTTGCTTGAAATTCCGCACCATGCGGGTCAACAAGCTGGCCGATGAATTACAAGCCACAGCAGGAGATCCGCGCATTACCAAAATCGGCGCCTTCATGCGCAAAACGAACCTGGATGAACTGCCGCAGTTTTTTAATGTGTTGTGGGGAAGCATGTCCGTAGTTGGACCCCGACCGCACATGCTGAAGCATACGGAGCAATACTCGGATCTCATTCACAATTACCTGGTCCGTCACCTGGCGAAACCGGGCATTACGGGCTGGGCTCAGGTCAACGGCTACCGTGGTGAAACGAAAGAACTGATCGACATGAAAAAACGTGTCGAATACGATATCTGGTACATCGAGAACTGGTCCTTCCTCCTCGACCTCAAGATCATTTGGCTCACGGTGTGGAATATGGTGAGGGGGGAGAAGAATGCGTATTGATTTGGAACAAAGAACAAGGAGCATGGAGCATGGACTTTGATCTTGCTTCGAGGATATATGCACCACACTATGCGTTCTGCACTTTGCACTCCTCACTGATCACTGATCACTAATTACTGATCACTCGAAACATCTTTTTGAAACCATTCCTCCATTTTCCCGTAGGCTTTCCCTATATTTGTGCCCGCACGAAAAAGCTTCATGAAAAATTACATCTTTCTTTTCCTGTTGATCGGTTTAATCGTAGGTTTTACGTCTTGTTCAACCCGAGAAAATCTGGTTTATTTCCAGCGCAATGCATCCGACAGTTCAGCAGTGCGAAGCAACTACACTCCGGTCTTTAAAACAGATGATTTCCTTTCCGTTGTGATCACTTCGGATGATCCGGAAGCCGCTGTGCCTTTCAACTTCCCAACGGGAACTCAACAGAACTTCAACAATGGCTATGTGATCGGGAATCCGGCTCCCATCGGTTACCTTGTGGATGCCAGCGGAGCGATCAAGCTACCGATCATTGGTTCCCTGAAAGTAGCAGGCTTGAACCGCATGGAAGCAACAGCCCTGATCGAAGGAAAGTTGCAGGAATACATCAAGAATCCGGTGGTAAACATCCAGATCCAAAATTACAAGGTAACCGTCCTGGGAGATGTACGCAATCCGGGAACCTTCAAGATCCCGAACGAGCGCATGACCGTATTGGAAGCCATCGGATTGGCAGGTGATCTGAGAATGACCGGCAGCCGAAAGAATGTGCTGGTGATCCGCGACGAGAACGGGAAGAAAACAGAATACCGACTGGACCTGACATCGAAGGACATTTTTAATTCACCAGCCTACTACCTCACTCAAAATGACGTAGTGTATATTGAACCGAACAACACGGCGCGGTCAGAGTCGACACTTTGGCGCACGACCGGACCTATCTTTATTTCACTCACCTCACTGGTAGTGACGACCGTCACCTTGCTTTTCCGTTAATGAATACACCGATCCCACAACACCCTGTACAACCGGAAGAAGAAGCGATCAACCTGCGCGAACTTCTCGACAAGTACTTGTACCACTGGAAATGGTTTGTACTGGGGGCTTTCATTACCTTCAGTATTGCTTTCGTTTATTTACGTTACAGCGTACCTGTCTATGAATCGAAAGCATCCGTTCTGATCAAAGAAGACGATAAAGGCGGTTCGATCGGTGATCTCTCGGTTTTCAAAGATCTGGGAATCATGGGTGGATCAGGGAACCTGGAGAACGAGATCGAAGTCTTTAAGTCGAGAACCCTACTCGAAGCCGTAGCGAAAAAACTGAATTTAAACTTCACCTTACAACTGATCGGTGACAAAAGTGGATTGATCCGCGGTGAGATCTACGACAAGGCACCAATAAGTGTCGTTGCCGAAAGTGCGGACAGTTTATTTTACGAAAAAGAGGAGACATTTGAGATTTATCTATTGAGCGCTAATGAATATAGTATTGAAGAAACAGAAGGGGAAATTCTCGGCAAATTCAATTTCGGAGCGATCGTCAAGACAAAAGCCGGTAAGATCATAATCAACAAGACCGAGAACTACGACTCAAAATGGCACAATCAAAGTGTTTTATTTTCTATTATTCCCTTGAACGATATTGTAACAGAGTTGCAAGAAAACATTTCCGTTGAAAGCGTGAACAAGGAGGCGATGGTGCTGGCGATATCGTTGAAAGGTCCGCAGATCCGGAAGAACAACGACATCATCAACGAACTCATCGCCCAGCACGAGATCGATGCGATCGAAGACAAGAACGTCGTCGCGATGAATACAAGTGAATTCATCAACGAGCGAATGAAGTTCATCGCAGCCGAATTGTCAGATGTGGAAGACACCGGGCAAGAGTACAAATCCAAACACAAACTGGTGGATGTGGCTTCCGATGCCGCTATGTACCTCACCAAAGAGAGCGAAACGGAAAAGGCGATCACCGAAGCGTCGATCCAGTTGAGTCTGGCCGATTTCATGAACGAATACATCCAGAAACACCAAGGTTACTCGGAACTCTTGCCGGCCAACCTCGGATTCAAGGATCAGTCGATCGTCCTCATGACGACCCAGTACAATGAGCTCGTGCTGGAACGCAACAAACTGTTGCAGAACTCGGGCGAAAAGAACCCTACCGTACAAAAGATCGAAGGTCAGCTCGCAGGATTGAAAGCCAGTCTCATCGCCAGCTTGAAGAATACACGAACTTCCCTGCAACTGGAATTCAAGAAATTAAAAACGCAAGAGTCTCTTTACCAATCGAAGATCTCGTCAATCCCTCAATTCGAGCGGGAATACCGTGACATCTTGCGTCAGCAGCAGATCAAGGAAACGCTTTACCTCTACCTCCTTCAGAAACGCGAAGAGAACGAGATCACGCTGGCGGCTTCGGTAGCCAATACGAAAGTAGTGGATTACGCCTACAGCGATGGACTTCCGGTTTCACCGAAGAAAAAGATCATCTACCTTGGTGCCTTGCTGATGGGCTTGATCCTTCCAGCCGGTATCATCTACCTGCGCGATCTGTTGGATAACAAGGTACACGGGAAGAAAGACATCGAGAAGCTGGGCTTGCCGATTTTGGGTGAGATCCCGAAGAACGACACCGGCAACGACATTGTTGTTGGACACGGTGAACGCACCGGAATTGCCGAAGCTTTCCGTTTACTGCGCACGAATGTCAACTTCATGCTCGACAGTAACAAGCCGGGTGGAAAACTCATCTTTGTCACTTCAACCGTGGCCAAGGAGGGGAAATCCTTCAACTCGGTAAATCTTGCGCACACTTTTGCTTTATCAGGAAAGAAAACTGTTTTGATCGGATTGGATCTTCGTGCACCAAAGCTCATCGAATACTTGAACCTTGATCAGGCGAAAGGCGTAACGAATTACCTGAGCGACTCTAACATGCGACTGGAAGACATTTTGAAGCCTAGCGCTAATGTGGAGACCCTTTGGTTCATCCCTTCGGGTGTTATTCCTCCCAACCCGGCAGAATTGCTGATGCGTGAACGACTTCAGGATCTTTTGGATCAACTCAAAGAGCGTTTCGAATACGTGATCGTGGACACGGCTCCGGTAGGTCTGGTGACAGACACCTTGCTCATCGCGCCAAAAGCAGACCTCTTCGTGTATGTCGTACGCGCCAATATGCTCGATACCCGCATGCTGAGCATTCCTCAAAGTTTGTACAACGAGAAGAAGCTCAACAACATTGCAATATTGATCAACGGAACCGAACTCGGCGGAAAAGGCTATGGTTACGGATACGGCTATGGTTACGGATACGGTTATGGTGCAGCACAGCGGAAGAAAAGCTGGGTGGACAGATTGAGGAGAAAGTAGAATAAAGAGCATGGAACATGGAGCATGGACTAAATAATTTCAATAAGTCACGTCCAAAAGCGACTTGCACTGAGCCTTGTCGAAGTGAGCGATCCATGTTCTATCAGCGAAGCGGTCAATGTTCTAAACTGATCACTGATCTCTAATCACTGATCACTCTAAATTCTAAACTCTAAGTTCTAAACTCAAAACTATTGAACACGGCCCGATGCAATCGGGGACTACATACCCACATCAACTCTAAACTCTAAATTCTAAGTTCTAAGCTCTAAGTCCTTGAAATCCCACAAACGCCATATCGCCAAAGCCATCACCTGGAGGATCGTCGGGACGATCGATACGATATTGCTGGGCTGGTTCCTGACGGGTGAATTCAAGACCGGGCTATCCATTGGTGGGGCAGAATTGCTGACCAAACTCCTCCTTTACTACTTCCACGAACGGATCTGGTACAACCTGCGGGTCTTCAGTGATCAAAGCAGCCATGTACGACACATCCTCAAGACGGTTACCTGGCGCTTTGTCGGCACCATGGACACCATGTTCCTCGGCTGGCTGATCTCCGGAAAAGCAGAGGTCGGACTGTCGATCGGTGGACTGGAGTTGTTTACAAAGATGCTTTTGTATTATCTTCACGAACGCGTTTGGTACCGAAGTAATTTCGGTCTCAAAGACGAAAGGAAGAAATGAAACACCTCATTCCACATCATTACGAGATCAAGCCTGCGGATCGCTCGCGACTGAAAGGGCATTCCCCTGTATTGATCTGGTTCAGCGGTTTATCGGGATCAGGTAAAAGCACGATCGCCGACCGACTGGAAAGTATCCTGAATTCAAAAGGATGTCACACCATGAACCTTGACGGCGACGCCTTGCGACTTGGACTCAATAATGATCTGGGATTCAGTGATGCAGATCGCACAGAGAACATTCGTCGCATTGCAGAAGTTGCCAAACTGATGACCGATGCCGGATTGATCGTTCTCGCCGCATTCGTTTCCCCTTTCGAAAAGGATCGTCAACTGGTGAAACAAACACTGGGCGCAGATCGATTTATAGAAATACACGTTTCTACACCGCTCGAAACGTGCGAGCAAAGAGACGTGAAAGGACTATACGCCAAGGCACGTCGAGGAGAGATCCCTAACTTCACTGGGATCAGTTCAGCCTATGAATCACCGGTAAATCCCGATCTCAGGATCGACACCACCCAAACTTCTATCGAAGAAGCGGTGGATCAACTCCTGAACATCTTACACGAAAGAAAGATCATTTCATGACACGCTATTACCTCAATTACCTGGAAGAACTGGAATCTGAAGCGATCTTCGTATTGCGCGAAGTAGCAGCGCAATTCCAGCATCCCGTGATCTTATTCTCCGGAGGAAAGGACTCTATCGTGGTGACACACCTCGCCCGCAAAGCCTTCTATCCGGCAAAGATCCCTTTTGAACTCATGCACATCGACACGGGACACAACTTTCCGGAAACGATAGAATACCGCGATGCCTTGATCGAACGGATTGGCGCGCAATTGATCGTCGGTTCCGTGCAAGATTCGATCGATAAGGGAAGTGTCCGCGAGGAAAAGGGGAAACACGCTTCGCGAAATGTTTTGCAGACCACTACCCTGCTCGAAACGATCGAAGCTAACAAGATCGACTGTGCCATTGGTGGCGGTCGCAGGGACGAAGAGAAAGCAAGAGCAAAAGAACGCTTCTTCTCGCACCGCGACGATTTCGGTCAGTGGGATCCGAAGAACCAGCGTCCAGAATTGTGGAACCTGTTCAACGGCAAACACTTTCCCGGCGAGCATTTCAGGGTCTTCCCTATCTCCAACTGGACGGAGATGGATGTCTGGAACTATATCCTGAAAGAGAACATTGAGATCCCTTCCTTGTATTTCGCTCATGAGCGCGAGGTCATTTGGAGAAATGATTTCTGGATCCCTGTGTCCGAATTCATCACCCTGGACACAAACGAAATTCCCGTTACCAAGAAGATCCGCTTCCGCACATTGGGCGACATTACCATCACCGGTGGTATCGAATCAGATGCAGACACCCTCGAAAAGATCGTAGCTGAAGTGAGTGCGCTTCGCCAAACCGAACGAGGCAATCGTGCGGACGATAAAAGATCGGAGACCTCGATGGAGGATAGGAAGAGGGAGGGATATTTCTAGTGATCAGTGATTAGAAAACAGTGATCAGTGATCAGTAATCAGTAATCAGTAATCAGTATGGAGTGAGGAGTGAAGAGTTTATGAGTGAGAATGGTGAATGAAGAGAGTTTTAAATAAATTTGGTGTAGAACGAGGAAAAACGAAGGTATGACACACAAGGATCTTATTGTTTGGAAAAAGTCGATCGATTTTGTGACCGAGCTTTATTCCCTTACGAGTCGATTTCCTGATGCTGAACGATTTGGCCTAACTAATCAAATGAGAAGATGTTCCGTTTCTGTTCCGTCCAATATTGCGGAAGGCGCAGCACGGAGATCAAATAAAGAATTTATACGATTTTTATACATCTCACTTGGTAGTGCTTCTGAATTACAAACTCAATTAGTGATCAGTCGAAATTTGAAATTCATCACCCCGGAACAATACGAAGATTTTAATGCTCAACTTGAAGAGATATCAAGAATGATCTCCGGCTTGATCCGATCCGTAGAATCAAAAGACAGCAATGCTCAAATCCTTCGAGAAGAGCACGCTGAATACTTTACCATAAATGACTAAATACTAAAAACTCACTGATCACCGATCACAGATTACTCATCACTTCGCCCCCACAACCAATGCAAATATCAAAAAATCAACTCCTCCGCTTCTCCACCGCCGGCAGTGTCGATGACGGAAAAAGTACACTTATTGGAAGATTGCTCTACGACTCGAAGTCTATATTTGAAGACCAACTGGCTTCGATTGAATCAACATCGAAACGAAAAGGACACGAAGGCATTGATCTTGCGTTGTTCACTGACGGATTGAAAGATGAACGCGAGCAAGGAATTACCATAGATGTGGCATATCGCTACTTTACTACTCCGAAGAGAAAATTCATCATTGCAGATACACCGGGACATATACAGTACACACGAAACATGGTCACGGGAGCATCGACGGCGAATGCGGCGATCATACTCATCGATGCACGTCATGGAATTGTCGAACAAACGAAACGACATTCCTTCATTGCATCGTTATTGCAGATCCCACACGTGATCGTATGCGTGAACAAAATGGACCTGGTCAACTACGAAGAAAAGGCCTTTACAGCGATTGTTGAACAGTATGAATCCATCCTCTCCAAAATGGCGATCAAGGATGTGCGCTTCATTCCCATCTCTGCATTGAAAGGAGACAATGTAGTAGAGAGATCTGAAAACATAGATTGGTACCAGGGAGCACCTTTACTTCATACGCTCGAAACGATCCATATCAGTAGTGATGTGAACAAGATCGATGCGCGTTTCCCTATCCAGACCGTTATACGTCCACAGACAGAAAAATACCATGATTACCGCGGTTATGCAGGCAGACTGGAAAGCGGAATTCTGCGAAAAGGAGACGAGATCGTTGCCCTGCCTTCCGGCTTCAGTTCAAAGATCCGTTCGATCGACACCTTCGACGGTGAACTGCAGGAAGTTTTTGCGCCGATGTCGGTTTGCATTACACTAGAAGACGACATCGACATTTCCCGCGGAGATATGCTGGTGCGCAAGAACAATCAACCCCGTCAGGTTCAGGAATTCGACGCGATGATCTGCTGGTTGAACAATGATCCTGCACGCCCAAGAGGTAAATACACGATCCGCCACACCAGCAACGAACAAAAATCCATGATCATGGATACTGTGTACAAGATCGACATCAATACGCTTGAACGCAACTCCGAAGACAAGAGCATCAACATGAACGATATCTGCCGAATTTTGCTCCGCACAACCAAACCACTCATGGTCGACGAATACCGCGATAACCGATCCACAGGAAGCTTCATCCTCATTGATGACAGTACAAATGAGACTGTAGCAGCGGGAATGATTTTGTAATTAGGGGTTTAGAATTTAGAGTTTAGAGTTTAGAATGATCAGTCCTTCGACCCAACGACATGGCTCAGGGCAAGCAGGCTCAGGAACCAATTCGTGATTAGTGATCAGATGGAACCAAGAACAAGGAACAAGGAGCAAAGAACAATGACGAGAACTATAGTAGAAGTTTTTCATAAACGACTAAGTGAGCAATTTATACAGATTACTGATTACTGATTACTGATTACTGAATACTGAATACTGATTACCCTAAAAACAAATCCCATAAAACATGTCCCACTTACACCTCATCATCCTCGCATCACTTGAAGCCGGTAAGGCTATCATGGACATTTACCACACCGGCGATTTCGGAGTAGACATGAAGAGTGATCTTTCACCGTTAACAAAAGCCGATCTTGCTTCGAATGAGGTCATCATGGAACATTTGAGGTCAACGGGGATTCCGGTGCTTTCAGAAGAGGGGCGTACAATACCCTATGATGAACGAAAGAACTGGGACAGACTTTGGATCGTCGATCCATTGGACGGAACAAAGGAATTCATCAAGAAGAATGGCGAATTCACCGTAAACATTGCGCTGATCGAAAACGGAATTCCGGTTATGGGGGTCGTTTATGCTCCGGCCTTGAATGAATTGTATTTCTCCTCCCGCGAAACAGGCGCTTTCAAGGTCTTGACCGCCGCAAACAGCACGGTTGAAGTGCTGATAGAAGCTGCACAGCAACTGCCTTTGGAAAATGAGCACAATTCCTTTCGTGTAGTTGCCAGTCGATCGCATATGACTCCTGAAACGGAAGCATTCATTCAACAACAGGAAGCAATTCACGGACATGTCGAAACGATCTCCAGAGGCAGCTCGCTGAAATTGTGCATGGTTGCCGAAGGTGAAGCCGACTGTTATCCGCGCTTTGCCCCAACAATGGAATGGGATACCGCCGCGGGTCAGGCCATTTGCTTATATGCAGAAGCAGAGGTCATCGACTGGAAAACACAGCAACCGATGCTATATAATCGGGAGGATCTTTTGAATGATTGGTTTTTGGTGAGGAGGAATTAGGAGTGATTAGTGATTAGTGATTAGTGATCAGTGATTAGAGGGGACAAGGAGTCGGCCAGAACGGTCATAGCCGTTAAAATGATTCAATGCTGCGCGTTCCCATGAACAAAGTCTTTGTTCCTTCCTAGTTCTTTTCTCCTTGTTCCGATTCAGTCTCGCTTCTCGCAACGCAGTGATCTATCGTCTCGCAGCGCAGCGGTCTCACCTCACCAACTTCAACACATACCTTTTGCCATCAACATTGCATGATAGATAGTACACCCCTGGTACTTGTTTATTCAGGTCTACCTTCAGTTTTTCACCATTTTCAGCATTAGAAAGTCCGTTATTCACGACTTGACCCATGGTATTCAACAACTGGATCTGGCTTACTTTACCGAAGAAGCTGACTTCATAAATTCCATTCTCGAGCAATCTTAACTGAGGGCTCAGGCTGTTCTCCTCCACCCCATTCACCAACACTTCGATCGTAACACTGATCGTGTCATCCCCACATTCATTCATGGCGATCAATTGTGCCTCGTAAATTCCCGGAGCAGCATAAACGTGTTGTGGTGACACTTCGTTTGAGGTGTTGCCGTCACCGAAATCCCAACTGAAGTCTGTTGCTCGCCAGCTCGTATTGTTGAACTGCACATTCGCATCGTTTTGCTGGAAATTGAATCCTGCTATCGCTATTTCTTGGTTGGAGCGCAGTCGCCAGAGCTCAAGGCTGTCCAGAACGGTGATCTCAGCTGCACTTTGCAGAAAAGCGGCAACGGATGGATCTAATCCTGCTGTATAACTTGCACCTACCGGACTCTTTCTGAACAAAGAGGCATAGAACGTACATGCCGCAAGGTAAGTACCGGCGACACTGGGATGTGAACCATCACCGGAATACAACTGGATAGTAGGATCATTGTCGCGCACATACCTCCATGCCGATCCAACAGGAGAAACGGAAGCCTGTGCGGAATCCATAATACGTAAATACGCCAGTCTTAAACGGTCATTCATTTTGTAAAAGGTGTTGATCGAATCCCACTGCGGATCTCCATTCTCCCTTCCCCAGGTCATGAAGTACATGGCATTCGAGCAGTAGCGGTTGGCATAAACACTGTCAGCCAGTTGAACAGCTTGTGGTAAAGTATTCGTGTTCACTTGGGCATATGGAAATGACGGTTCCTGACTCTGGCCCTGCAACACTACGACGTCCCATGGTTTATTTTTGATCTTAACGTGCGTTTGAGGATCATTCAGGTGACTGTTGAAGGTAAATCCTCCGTTGGCCTTTGAATCGTAGGTGATCTCATCACCAAGAGAAGTCGTCAGTGAATTCAACATTCCCGGAAGATCGTTCGAATAGATGTAACTGTTTCCAACAAATAAAACGGATAAACTGTCCTGAGCATTAACATTCGCAATACCACACAAGAACAATACGACAAGGAGATTCTTCATTCAATTCTTTTTACAACAAAACTACATTCTTCGATCCAAGGTTGCTTTTGAGTTTTGTTTTAATAGTATTGATTCGTGGAATCCTAAACAAAAAACGGATCTCCATCCGAGATCCGTTTCATTAAATTCTAAACGAATATCTATTACTACTCTACACTTCTATCTGATTTCTTCAGATCGAACCAATCTATTTTTCGGGAGAAATACATCGTTATGGCGAGGATAATGAAAATTCCGACACTACCCACAAGAAGGGCCCAATCCTGCATTTGTATGATCACGAAAATGAAGGTGTAAAGAATGGTGAGAATGGCAGCGGTCATGAGTCCCAACTGACGAGAATGCAAAATGGCCCTGGCGTAAAAATAGATCAGCGTGATGGTCATGATCGCTGCTATGGCATAAGCCATATCGAAATAAATGTGTTCACTGAAGGCAAGCATCAGCACATAGAAAAGTACTAAGGCCAGACCGACAAGGATATATTGTATTGGATGGATCAATACCCTGTTCATGATCTCCACGAAGAAAAACACTAGATAGGTCAGTACGATGAAAAGCATGGCATACTTCGCTACCCGCATCGAACGCTGGTACACATCAACAGGAAGTTTCAGGTCAACACCAAATGCAGAATGATGAACATCAGCCTGAGACCCGCTCCAAACCTGTGGATAGTTACGGTTCAAGTGAAGCACTTTCCAGGATGCTGTGAACCCATCCTTGCTCACCGTTCGGGTATGGGGCAGAAATTCTCCGTTGAAACTCGGGTCCCGCCACTTTGACTTCAGATCAACCCTGGTTTCCATTCCAAGCGGAACAAACATCAATTGCTGACTTCCTTTCAGGTCCAGTGTAAAATCGACTTTTATCTGTTGACCATCCCCTTTGACCGGAACATTCACGTGCAAGCCACTGCTCACTACATCATGCGTTGGAATTCCGGGACTGCAAACCAGAGAGGAATCATTCACCTTGATCTTGACTTGTTCCGACAAACCCTTCAGATCCGAGATCCCTATCGAAAGAAAGGCTTTATCCAGTTCGATCTGCTCCCGCGGCACAATGATCTTACTCAGCTGCAGGTCCCCGAAAGTCGCTTTGAAATTCAACTGACTACCGTAAACGATCACCTCGTATAATCCTCGCTTTCGTTTTTCAGGATCTACTTCACCTGAAATCTTAAGTTGATCGGGCAGGATATGAAAATACTGTCTTTCCGTAACAGATTCCTGGCGACCACTGGTTTGGTTCAACACCATTCTTGTTCTTTTATAGGGAATAGTTAAAATTGGTCCGGTGAGTTGCTGCTCCAGCGCATGTTTCGAACTGACTTCTGAAACAGCTTCTTCCTGCCTCAGCATGCGCTCTGTGATCAGGTCCTGAACCATCACTGCTGGGATGATCAATAAAAGGATCAAGATGAGAATTACGAACATCTTGAAAAATACATTCTGAAAAAGCTCCTTCATGTTTGTGGTTTTTTTTTGGTTAATACGAAGTTCAGAACGGAGCATTTTGAAAAGCGGTATTTAGGCGGTATTTGTTTTAACGCTATTTAACAAACGAGGTGAACTCCTGGAAATCCGAATCACACAAACTGCCAGGAGAGATTGGTTAATCATTGTTTTAATTTGAACCTATCCTTTCCAACCTTGGGCTTATTTAATTCGTAAATTAGTAGTCCGTATAATATTGGTCAGTATGAAAAGTCTTTTGATCCTTTGTTTTGCATTTGTCCTAAGCCTGCCAACATGGGCTCAATTTGGTTTTGAATACAACGATTCGATTCCGGTGATCAGCGATGGACAATCCATGAAAATGCCGTGGGCCGGAGGTTTGAGCTATGCTCAATTCTCAGAAATGGATGTTGACTTTGATGGAGACATGGACCTCTTCGTTTTCGACCGCAGCAGCGACAATATTCGTGTATTCACTCAGGAGATCGAGGGAAGCAACAAATACTACAAACTCCTTTACAACGGGCACTTACTATTTCCTTCGGATGTTCGCTACCGTGCAACAACTGCAGATTACAACAACGATGGAAAAATGGACATCTTCTGTTATGGGATCGGAGGAATAAAAGTGTACAAGAACATTGGAGATGCCGTGAACGGATTACAATGGGAAGTCGCGTCAGAACTGCTTTATTCCGACAATTGGGGTGCCAATTTGAATCTATACGTGAGTTCATCTGATATTCCGGCGATTTCCGATGTGGATCAGGATGGTGATCTGGATGTATTGACCTTTCATATTGGCGGGCAGCATTTGCAGTACCATAAAAATCTCAGTATGGAAACCTACGGGGTGCCGGACTCACTGAAATTCAAATTGATGAACGAATGTTGGGGAGGATTCAGAGAGGACATCAACACGAACTCTATTTTCCTTTTTGACACCACTCCTCCGTGTACAGATGGAAACATTCCGAATGCCGAATCTCCTACCATCGACAATGAACAGCTTGCCTTGAGACCAACTGAACAAGCACCGAAACATTCCGGTTCTACCGTTACTGCACTGGATTATGACAACGATGGTGTGATGGACCTTATCCTTGGAGACGTTGCATTTCATAACTTGAACTTGCTCATTAACGGAGGAAGTCTACCGAATGAGAATTCGGACATGATCAGTGTTGATCCGCTTTTCCCAAGTAATTCGGCACCGGTTGATATCGAGATCTTTCCGGCAGCCTTTATTTTAGATGTTGATTTCGACGGTGTAAAAGACCTTGTTGTCGGAACAAATGCCAGAAATGTTTCCGCAAACGAGAAAAGTGTGTGGTTTTACAAGAACACCGGAAGTAATGCCCTTCCAAATTTCGTCTACCAAACCGATGCCTTCCTGCAAAAGGAAATGATCGAACACGGAACAGGTTCCATTCCAACGCTGGTAGATATTGATAACGACGGACTGAAAGACCTTTTCGTAGGTAATTTCTTCCGCCATCTTCCCGGAATGTTAAAGGAAAGTTCAATTGCTTTCTATAAGAACACCGGCACAAGTACTGAAACGGAATTTACCTTTATCGACGATAATTTTCATAACCTGGCACAAAACGCTTACGGTCTGCGCATGTATCCAACTTTCGGAGATCTGACCGGCGACGGCTTACAGGATCTGATCATCGGTCGCGAGGATGGAACACTTGTTTACCTGAGAAACACCAGCTCACTTCCCGGAATTTCCTTCGCCGCACCTGTCGTTAACCTCACTGACAATAATGGAACGATCATTTCAGCAGGTTCCTATGCATCGCCACAATTGTTCGACCTCAACATGGATGGTCTGCTGGACTTGGTTATTGGAAAGAAAACAGGTGAGATCATGTATTATCAGAACATCGGGACGACTTCAATCCCCTCCTTCAAATTGAAAAATGCTACTCTCGGAGGTGTCGATATCGCAACAGATTCTCCGGATGGATATGCGGCTCCGCACTTTTTCAAGCACAACGATACTCTTCATCTGTTCATGGGGGGAGTAAATGGAATGCTTTACTACTATAAGAACATTGAGAACAATATCGAGTCGGGATCATTTACACTTGTTTCGTCATCGCTCCTGGATATATCAGTCGGCGCCTACAGTAATTTTTCTGTACACGACATCGACAACGATGGCAACCTGAACATGTTCGTCGGCCAGGACCTTGGTGGTGTTTTCCATTATGAGGTTGTTCCGGGCAGTACAGTTGGTCTGTCTTCAATTGAAATGGGATCGCTGTTCAAAGTGTATCCAAATCCGACGAACGGCCTACTTACGGTAAAGAGTTCTGTTGAGTCAAGTATATCTCTGGAACTTTTCGATCTTTTCGGGAAGTCCATTCCGGGAACTATTGAATTCAACAATGAAGCGCAGATCGATATCAGCAGAATGCCATCAGGAGTATATCTCTTGAAATTGACAGATCTGAACGGAAATCAGGTTACCCGACGTGTGATCAGACAGTGATCAGCATTCCAGCACCTTTTCCAGGTAATCCTTTCTGTCCTGAAAACTCATTGCCGGTCGATTCTTGAAGATCCCAAACAGTGTTGATCCACTTCCGGACATTGCCGCATAAATTGCACCCTCATCGTACAGTTTTGCTTTGATCGCCGCCAACTCAGGATGCAAAGCAAAGATACTTCCTTCAAAATCATTGAACAGATGGTCCTTCCAGTCTTCAACAGGTAAAGTAAGAACATCCTCCACCCGTTCTGCTTTATCCGGAAACTGTATTCCAGCGTAGGCCTCCCTCGTTCCAACGTGAATTCCGGGATTAACCACCTTCAGAAAATAACCCTTCAGCGTTAGATCGATCGGTTGAAGGATCTCGCCTCTTCCACCTGCAATTTGTGCCTGATCATTAATAAAGAAAGGACAATCACTTCCCAGCTGTGCCGCCAGTTCACCTAAAAAAGTATCCGAACAAGGAATGGAATACAGATCGCGAAGTCCACGAAGCACGAAAGCAGCATCAGCTGATCCACCACCCAGTCCAGCGCCCATGGGAATTTCCTTCCGCAAATGGATCATGGTCTGTGGCACCTTGAAATGCTTCTCCATCAAACGGTACGCTTTTACGCAGAGATTGGCTTCCTGGTCACCGTCGATCGTTAGTCCCGTCTGCCTGAACGAAAATTGTTCAGCAGGTAAAAGCTCCAGAACATCATACATCGGTATAGCGATCATGCACGAATCGATCTCGTGATAACCATCAGGGCGTTTGTGTAACACACGCAAACCCAGGTTTATTTTGGCCGGAGGAAAAAGGATCATGTCGCAAAAATAAGCTTTTGGCACCAACGCGGAAAAAGGTGGCTTCATACTTTTCTCAATGGGAAATTATCAACAATTGGCAGGACAGGTCCTCCACAGAAAACCAATTTCGCGTTTTTCTTTAACTTTGTCCCCTAAAACAACTTTGAATATGGCAGTATATCTCGATTTTGAAGAGCCGATCAAGGCGCTCGAAGAGCAGATCGAACAGACCAAAGAGATCGGTGCAAGCACGGAAGTGGACATGACCGACAAGATCAAAGAACTTGAAAACAAGCTTGTAGATAAAACAAAAGAGATCTTCAGCAATCTCACTCCATGGCAGCGTGTTCAGTTATCACGTCACCCGGACAGACCATATACTCTGGCTTACATCGATGCCGTTTCCGGTGGAACTTTTCAGGAATTGCATGGAGACAGAAATGTGAAGGATGACAAAGCCATGGTAGGCGGTTTCGGTTTGCTGGACGGAAAATCAGTTATGTTCATTGGTCAGCAGAAGGGGATCAATACGAAAATGCGTCAGTTCCGTAATTTCGGGATGCCGAATCCGGAAGGTTACCGCAAGGCTCTTCGTCTGATGAAAATGGCAGAAAAATTCAACAAGCCTATTGTAACTTTTATCGACACACCGGGAGCATTTCCGGGTCTTGAAGCAGAAGAACGCGGACAAGGGGAAGCTATCGCTCGCAATATCTATGAAATGATGCGTTTGAAGGTGCCTGTGATCTGTATCATTATCGGAGAAGGCGCATCAGGTGGTGCATTGGGAATAGGTGTAGGTGATCGCGTTGTAATGCTAGAAAATACCTGGTACTCCGTCATCTCTCCGGAATCTTGTTCTTCCATTCTCTGGAGATCATGGGATTTCAAGGAAAAAGCTGCAGATGCGTTGAAATTGACATCTACCGATATGAAAAAGAACGGTTTAGTGGACGATGTGATCAAGGAACCATTGAACGGTGCGCACAGAAATCACGAAGAGGCCTTCATGAGTGTGAAGAAGTACATCAAGAAAGCGATCGAAGAACTGGAAAAGACCGATGCCCATAAACGTATTGACGACCGTATAGAGAAGTTCTCCAAAATGGGAGTTTGGAAGTAATTGAACCTTCCAAAACACCTTGAAAAAGAACAAGTTGAACATTTATTCAAATCTCGCATTCAGAATAGTGAATTTCGTTAATTTTGTCGCTTTCAGGAACAGTTCCATGCAAAAACAAACAAAGCCTATGTTGCGCTCCTTACTGCTGCTTTGCAGTGTAATCATTTCTGCCCTTTCTTTCGGACAAACAAGACTGGTGACAGGAAAATTCGTTGACCAGAAAACTCTTCGTCCGATCGAAGAAATGGAACTGAGCATCCGAAATCTTGAAACGAATGAAGTTTACACAACAGAAACAAATGAAGATGGAATTTTCGAGTTCAACAATATTCCTTTCGGAAAGAACGAGTTGATCATCTCGGATAAGGATTATACCAAGCAGACCTACGAACTGGAACTCGATCCTGAGTTTCACGCAGACAATTACACCTACAACATGGAACAGCCCTTTACGGCTTCTTTGAAGGTTTCCTGGTTTTTCAACTGGGGTGATACTGAAACTCAAGAACATTATTGGTCGCACTTTACCGCAAAGATCATTCTGTTTATCTACGGATTGTGTTTAGTGTTGATCTTCTTCTACAGTGTATTACAGTTATCCTTGGCGATCGCCTATGTTAGAAACAAGAAAAGAAAGAAGAAAAAAGTGACTTTCGATCCTGCGAATGCACCAATGGTGACGGTTCAGCTCCCAATGTTCAACGAACTTTATGTGGCTGAGCGCATTATCGAAACCTGCGCTGCATTCGATTACCCTAAAGATAAATTGCAGATCCAGGTCCTTGATGATTCTACTGATGAAACGAAGGATGTGATAGCGAAAAAAGTAGCCGAAGTAGCTGCTCGTGGGATAAACATCCAACATGTGCACCGTGTAGACCGTACAGGATACAAAGCCGGTGCACTGGATGCAGCAATGGATGAGGTACAAGGTGATTTCATCGCTATTTTCGATGCAGACTTTGTTCCTGAACCGGATTTCCTTCAGAAGACAATGCCTTACTTTGAAGACGAAAAAATTGGAGTTGTTCAAACACGATGGGGACACATCAACAAAGATTACTCTATTCTGACTGAACTGCAGGCCTTTGGGTTGAATGGTCACTTTGCGATCGAACAAGGCGGACGTAACGCTGCCGGACACTTCATCAACTTCAACGGAACCGGTGGTGTATGGAGAAAGAAATGCATCGAAGATGCCGGTGGTTGGGAACACGACACACTTACTGAAGATCTTGACCTGAGCTATCGTGCACAGATGAAAGGCTGGAAATTCCAGTATCTTGAAGATGTTGTGGCACCTGCAGAGCTTCCGATCACCATGTCTGCGCTAAAAAGTCAGCAGCACCGTTGGATGAAGGGTGGAGCGGAATGTTTCATTAAAATGTGGAAGAGATTACTTACTGCGAAGGATGTTCGTTTCTCAGATCGCTTGCACGGACTTTCTCACTTGTTCAACTCCTCAGTGTTCCTCTTCATTTTGACACTTTCTTTGTTGAGCTTACCGATCCTGCACGTGAAGGACAGTTTCTCTGATCTGAACCTGATCCTGCAATTCATGGCGATATTCATTCTGAGTACAGTTTTCCTGATGTTCTATTACTGGAACGCCTACAGAGACAAAACTGCCAACACGTTCATGTCATTCATTCGTTTCGTTGGTCGTTTCTTCCAGTTCCTGATCGTATCCATGGGACTTTCACTCAGCAATACAGTTGCTGTGATCGAAGGTTATCTAGGCATCAAGAGCTCATTCGTGCGTACGCCGAAATTCAATGTTTCGAAGAAAAGTGAGTTCAAAGGGAACAAATACGACAAGAAAAGTCTTTCGATCATCAATATTGCAGAAGGAATTCTGATGGTGGTCTTCGGATTCACGGCGATCAACCGTGCGATATACGGTGACCTTGGAATGGTTCCATTCCACCTTATGTTGGCCATCGGATACGGATTGGTGTTCTTCTACACGATCAAGGAAGTTCGCGAAAGCAGAGCTTAATCCTTTTTCTCATTCTTTTGCGGAACAGGATCATATCCTCCACCACCCCACGGGTGGCAACTGGAGATCCGTTTGATACCAAGATATAATCCTTTAAATGGACCCCATACCTGAATGGCCTCGACCATATAGTGAGAGCAGGTTGGCGTGTATCGGCATGAAGCCGGAAGAATTGGTGATATCACCAACTGATAGATCCTTACAAGGAAAATAAACGGATAACCCAAGATCTTCAATAGAAATTTCATCCTGCAAAGGTACTTCATTCATCGATCAAAATCGATCTGAATAAATTTTATCTGTAACGGCGATTGAGAGTTTGCGTTTTTCTTTCTAACTTTAATTCAAACCGTTTCTCTCCATGCTCAAACTATTTCTTCCCTTCACCATTATGGTGTCACTTTCTTGCAATATTACACAGGCACAGACCTTCGCTTCCTGGGACGATGAAAAGATCGAAGTCTACAGCGGTGCTGATGTCAGTGTGATCATGGGGTGCAATCAATTGTTCTCCGATCGCTGGGACGAACTTCCACAACCGAAGTTCTGGAAACAGATCATGACGTTGTCACCCGATTCCTGTCTCATCAATATTGCTGCAACACGGGTAATCCTGGCGAAGATGTCGATCAAAGACTGGTCGGCTCAAACGGAAGTTCAAAAAGAGATCTTTAAAGACAGTTTGCGCTCCTTGAACGGTTTGGATGCCGGCGAACGCATTTTTGTGACAACCGGTAAAAATGATTTCTATCGCTTTAAGGACGTCTACGGGCAATTATCCAAAGGTTTAGAAGTGTTCGAGCAACACGGCGTTGATCCTTGGTATGCACAGGCCATCCTTTTAATTGAGAGTCCCGGACAACTGAAGAAGTCCAGTGCCGGAGCCTACGGAGCTTTTCAGTTGATGCCTGATGTTGCAAGAGCACAGGGGCTAACCGTGAACAGTAGAGTTGACGAAAGAAAGAACTTCGACCGTTGTGCATACGGATCTGCGCGTTTGATACAACGAGTATGCATTCCGGAAGCAAAAAGGATCTTGAATGCCAACGGGATCAGTTACAAGGAGAATGACCTTTGGTTCAGACTGTTCGTTCTTCATGTTTACCATGCAGGATCAATGAATGTCAATGCAGTGGTTAAAAAGATCGGAGCGACGGAAGGAAACCGCGAACTGATCATGAAAATGTGGCAAACCAGCGCTGCAGGGTTCGGGAATAATTCGCAGAACTATACACAGCTGGCCCTTGCTGCACAATTGATCCTTCACGACATGGTGTATGAGCAATGCGAGGAGATCTTTGATTGTGCATTGCTAGACTAAGTAAAAAAGCTATAATAAAAAAGGCTGATCTCCGGATCAGCCTTTCACATTTATAATCAATTTGCTTATTGGATCATTGAGATCTGATCCGCCAATTCATCGATCAGTAATCCAACCATTTGCTTCATTGCATTCTCTTTGTCGTCCTTCGCCTTAAGGTATAGTCTGCTTCCTGAGTTGTCCATTTCGAACGTTGCGTACTTCAACAAATAGATGAGTTTTTGACCACCTTCAAAATCAAATTGCGACATGTCCATACTTTCGAGATACAAAAATGCTGTAAGTCCTTTTTTACCGAAACCTTCGCAACCTGATGGTATCTTCACCTTTCTTCCGGATTCGGGAAGGTAACTCGCCGAAGTATAACCTGACAATCCTTTATCATTCAGATCCACTTTAGCCATTCCGAGGGACAAGAAATTCTTTGCCATTTCCGCCAAAGGTTTCCCTGATTCTTCGATACCTATGTGGAAATTGAAATCCGGCACCATGGATTGCCCACCGATCGATTCTCCGACCATTACCAATCCGACTTGTCCCGACAATATTCCGGCCAAGCCTTTATCCCCTGCCGACATCAAGGCAAGTTGAGCCGGTCCCCCTGCAGATTCAGCCAGATCACCAAGAGCTTTTGGAGAGAATTCGTCAACAAGACTCTGGAATTTCTTCATGTCAAGATTTGTGGAGAATCCAAGGCGCGGCTGACCTGTTCCCAACATCGAGATTACAGAAGCCGAACCATCTTCCTTAAAGAACATTCTCTTCATAAGTTCTTCAGAAAAAAGATTCTTCGTTTCAAAAACAGCTGCACCGGCTTCAAAGGTCAATGTACTCTGAACATAACAATCTGCCACCATGTTCTTCAATTTATCCTGCTTGTCCTTACTGAGTTTCTGCAAGTCTGTATTGGAAGTTCCGTATAATCCCGCCAAAGAAATTCCCATCACAAAATCACCTTTAGCGCTCAGTATCTCATCAACCTTTCCTTCAGAGATATCTCCTTCAGCGCGTTTGAACGCATCCTGAACGAACTTTTTTCCATCAAACTCATTCTTCTTCGAAACAAGGATAAGGAGGTCATTTCGGAAACCAAACGCAACATCCCCGCTTGCGTGGTAGTTCAGATCATTGATCTTTTCAATGTCAAACCCTCTTTCCGTCAAATTTGCATTGAGTGAATCAGTATTCTTCACCTTCAGAAAAGCATAAGTTGTAGTCGGCGTTCCATCTTGATCCAATGGGCCCTCAAGAGCAAAATATACAGGGGATTCCAGGTCGAGTTCTGCTTTCAACCCTTCCAATTCCTTTTCAACCAGCAGTCCGAACTTTGGAATGGTTCCGTAATCCGATTTCTTTAAAACCGACATCGCCTGAAGATCTCCAAAAGCAATAATAGTAGGATTATCCTTTAAGAAGGCAGAAACATATTCCTGCATTGGTCGTGTTCCTTTGTTACCTCCACAAGATGCAAGAATAACACCCAGAACGAGGGTGAAGATGAGCTTTTTCATGTTTGCTTTAAATAGATGATCAAATTTATGAAATAACAAGTTCGACCTCTAGCATTTTTTATGCCAGCATGAAGTATTTTTGCACATGCACTTTATTGAGCCATTTTATAATTGGCGGATGTACTACATCGCTGCTGAGGATCCCCGATCACCTTTTTATGATCGGGAGTACAGCGAATTCGAATTTACGGATACCATCTACAATTATTATATCCATCCACAATGGGACAATATCGGTTCTCCTACACTCTTCATTAAGATCCTGTTTACGGATTACGAAAAAGGATATACCATCGTGGAATTGATCGGTGAATGGAACGATGCCATTGAGAATGACATCATGACGCTCAAGCGAGATATCATCGAGCCGATCATGGAAGAAGGCATCAACAAGTTCATTTTGATCGGAGAAAACGTGCTCAATTTCCATTACTCAGATGACAGTTACTATGAGGAATGGTTTGACGAGGTGGAAGAAGGCTGGATCGCACTCATCAATTTTCACGATCATGTTATCAGGGAATTCGAGCGGATCAATATCGATCATTATTTCGTTATGGGTGGTGAACTGGAGGATATCGAATGGCGAACCTATTTGCCTCATCAGTTCTTCAAAAAGGTCGATTCATTGGTGCAGAAAAGATTGATGTAATAAATCATCAAAGATGGACCATCAAGCAAAAAATCAGACTTCCTTTTTTACGCGGACAAATTAGAACAAAAAAAAGCGGATTTAAGAAGAAAACCGCTTTTCGAGATAGTTTTTTATGCTTATCGCTGGATAAGTATCTTTGCTGACATCGGGTTATTGTTCACGAAGAAGTTCACGAAATAGATCCCGTTATTCAGATCTGAAGGAAGCTTAACTGTTTCCTTATTCGATCCGATCTGTGCTTTGCCCAATTCAGCGAAGAACGCAGATCTGCCGTTCACATCAACTAAGTTCAAGGTCATATTACCCGAAGTCAGACTGTTAAAGTCCATTACAACAGCATGCGTTTCAGCGCTGTAACCTGCCGAAAATTGCTCATCAATGGTTCCGTTGTCAGCGATACTGGCGGTCGTCCCCAAAACATGTTGAGAAATGTAGATCACATCTCCTGATGAAGTAGTGTTTCCATTTGCTTTGTTCGTGGCTACATAGAATGTTACGTCTCCAACATTGGTCGCAGGCGCTGTCCAAGACCAGATCCAAACCATGTTGGCATCGGTATTACTCGTTGAATTATGGTTAGCATATTGCTTTGATCCGGCTGTTGAAATAGTGGTACCTCCGGCTGTCTGCCCGGTGAATGAACCGGCCATGGCGTTCGTACCATCCAAAGCAATTGCTTGGAAACCTTTTTTGGTAGGTGCAGATGCCATAGAAAGAGATACATTGTACGTTTGGCCCGGCACGTAATTCGTCACAGGATTAAATCCATCGAGAACAACAAAGAGGTTTTCAGTCGAACCACTTTGCGCAGTTCCGGAGTGACATTGAGTACACGTCTGCTCACCCGGAGCGCCTGTTTTACCAGTTGGTGCTCCAATGGCATTTTTATGAGCCTTTGCATTAAACTTCGCAATTTCGATCTTTGCTGAATCTTTCATAGAAAGAGCTCCCAATCCAAGAGCAGTGATTCCAACAAAAAAGTAATTCTTTTTCATAGTTTATAATTAGGATATAGTTAATTGTTATTCTTTCCTTGACTTATCCAACAGTTGAATTTGTTGATCAGCGAATCTGCTAATGGTTGACCTGCTGGAGGCATAAGTTGAATTCCTCCCTGTCCCCTCATGGCATTCAGCATAATCGATGCATTATTACTGATATTCGTATGATTCGTAAACGTATAACCTGTCGTGTTTCCAACATCATGACATCCGGTACAACTATTATTGATCAAAGGAAGGACCTCCGAATTGAATGAAATGGTATCCGTACATGTTGGATCACTATTGGCAGGGACCTTCTCTTTTTTACAGGATACGCTTAGCACCAACATCAGTAAAACAAATAAAGCTCTTTTCATGACTACTTAACGTTTACGAAAGAATAATGGTTTGAGAGCGAACCATACTAATATTGGAAAAAAGTGCATTGGAATGGCGAATGAAGGAAAAAAACCTTCCGTATCGGGGCCATTTACTTCATGAACTTTCTCTAACACTTCCTGAGGGAATTGAAAATTGATCGGACCAAGAATACTCGCCATTGTCCCCACAGAAAAGAAAAAGTTGAATACAAATTCTCCCCATGAACTCAATAGCTTTTCAGCCAACCAAGACATAATTGCGCCAAAAACGCTCACCATTGTACAGGTTGCCACAATAGCAACAGGACCAACAACCATTGAGAAATCAAATAGATTCTGGTTGAAGAAAGTTCCATACATGATAGCTCCTGCCGAAGCAAAAAGAGAAGTAGTTATTCCAAGAAACAGGTATCTTCCAAACATCGCATCAATTTTTAGAAACAGGAATGGAGTAACTGATGTTCATGATATCCGGAACAACATCACTTTTCTTTCCGACCTTGTAATCCATTCGATTCACCTTGAAATCTCCATTGAAAACCAGATCAGCACCATTCTTTTTCACCTTTAATGGCACACGCTGTTCTTTTGTTACCCCTTTGATCTTTAGATTACCCACAACAACATAGTCAGTACCGGATTTCTCAATCTTGGTAGACACGAAAGTGATCTTTGGGTGTTTCGCCGCATCAAACCACTCTGCGGTCTGCGCCTTCTTGTTCTTCATTCCATTCCCCGTACTGATCGAATTCACGTCGAATGACAGGTCAAACTTGGAATCATTAAGGTCATCTTCAGAGAATTTAATTGTTCCCTTCATGACCTTAAACTCACCTGAAGGGTCCTTACTTTTGAACTGAATTGAATATCCTTCTGAGATCTTATAGGAAGGTGCTGTTACATATACTGCAGCTGTCGACACTGTCAGAAGAACAATAGATAAAATTGGGTAAACGAACTTTTTCATAATTTCTAACCTTTTTCAAATTTTCTACCGATGCAAAAACCAAGCCTGAATTGACCTTTCATCCAGTCCTCGAATGTGTAAGGGATAAACTGGGTTTCTCCGAATCCCTTGGAATTCGTAAGATGAACCGTAAAATTATGTCCGAAAGTTATCCATTCAAACGCCAATCCAAAGCTATTCGTATAATTCGTCCTAAGATCGCTTTTCGCAAAAACATGATAATACTCAAAAAGCACCGCCATAGTCGAACTAACTCCTACGCGCATGGCTCCTCCGAGAGCAAACAGCGTATTCACATCATTAGCAGGAACATAATTCCTATGAACCATTGTAGGCATCAATGCAGCACTGAAACGATCATGGAATTTACGGGCAATATTCACCTGTACTGAATACGCCAGTCTATGGGACCACTCAGGGAAATTGGAAACCTGCGAAATATCTTCGCTTTTCTTCATGTAACTGAAGCTTGTGGTCCCTATCATAGCCACAGAAATCGGAAAACCGCCTTTTGCCTGGTCTACTGCTCTCAATTTGTAGAACCCATCCAACAATGACCGATAGGGATTGCCTGTCCCTTTGCTTCTGCCTATTCCGATCATCATCTGATCCGTCAAGCCGTATTCCAGCGCAATTCTGATATCAGATGAATTATCCAATCCGAACATATTCTGCACACCACCATCAGTTCCTGCGATGTCTCCAAAACGATGCTCAACTCTGAATTCGAGAACTCCTTTTCGAAGTGTTTCAATGGAGTGTCCATTAATGATTCTTGTAGAGTGGAATGTTTCAGTGACCTTTTCGGGAGAATCTGAATTTAATGAATCGATCTCATCCTGTGCAAATACACTTATGAAGCCCGTAAGAGCGAATGCAATAATTGTAGATACTTGTTTCATAAGTGTAAATATATCCTAAAATCATCAACACATATGCAGTCAAATTGTTTATTTTTAGACCTCTTAAATGGAGCCTACAAAAAGACAAACCCTATTGAGAAAAGATGAATTCAGAATTGTTCGGCAAATTAAATGATATGAAATCGATGGTCGATTCGAGTAAGGAACGACTTGACAATTTAACCGTTGAAGGAGAATCCGGAGGTGGACTTGTGGTAGTAAGCCTCTCTGGTAACCGTGAATTGAGATCACTCAAAATAAACACAGAAATTTCAACAATGAACAAAGAAGACCTTGAAGATCTTCTGACAGTTGCACTGAAAAGAGCATTGGAAGCAGCGGACAAATTGAATGAGCAGGAGACCATGATGGCTGCGCGTAACTTTTTCCCGGGACTTTAGAGATGGAAAAACAGGAGATCAGAGAACTTTTCAAGCGCAAAAGACTGGAGCTTTCTCCGGGCGAACTCGATAACCGATCGGAAGAAGTATGCAATCTTCTCTTTACGCACTTTCAGTTGAGTGGAAAAACAATGAGCATGTTTCTCCCGATAGAACGGTTGAAGGAGATCAATACGTACCTAATTCTCGAAAAAGGTATTTCTCTCGATGTAAAGATTGCATTGCCAAAAATGAATTCAGAGACTCAATCGCTCAGGCATCTTTTGTTTGAATCACATTCTCAATTGGAAATGAACAGTTTGGGAATACCGGAACCTAAAAATGGTAAAGCAGTCAAAATAAAGGATCTGGATATCGTACTTGTCCCTCTATTGGCTTTTGACGACCGTGGAAATCGTGTTGGATATGGCAAGGGATACTATGATAAATTATTGAGAAAATGTTCGCCCACTTGTACATTTATTGGGCTTAGTCTGTTTGAAGAGAGTGCTGTTATAGATAATGTTGAACAGCATGATATCCGTTTACATTATTGTATCACACCAAGCAAACTTATACGCTTTGATGAATGATAAAAAATATCAAGGCCTTTTTCATTTGCTGTCGATCTTTTTAATCCCTGCGGTTCTCGTTGCGATCTTTTTATCAGACAATTGGATCCTTCCTCTAATTGTGATCACCTTGGCATCCATTGTCCTTCTTATAACATTCAGGCGAAAATAATCGTATATTGGAGCTACATACTACGAAGTATGCTACGAATCGCCATCTGTACCATATGGATATTGTTTTGTTCGGTGCAATTCAAAGAGATTGCGCGATCTGTTTTTGGTGTACGCATTGCTTTCCAAGCGAATTCCGGTTACACGACCTTTGTCTGTTTTTTGGATAATGGCAGGGTCTTTACGAACAAACGTGTAGTATCTCAAGATGAATTCATTAAGATCGTTTCTGGTTACTGGCCTAGTATATACAATCCAAAGCGCATCAATTATTTCGAAGAACGGAACATTGGTTGTGGCGTTGCAGTCGATTCATTTAATCCAAAGTTAACGAGTACATTTTGTCCTTCTATCGATTCATTATGGAAAATAAGATTCTCTACCTATCCATACAGAAGCTCGGCTGAAGATGGATGGAGCAACAAATTGCATAAACCATCACCCGCCCAGGAGATCTATTTACACAACAACTATGGGATCAAGCAGATCGATGCAGATTTTTTTCTTGATACCAATTTTTGGAAACTGATGAATGACGTGGTTGATCCCACATGGATCAGAAACTATAAGTCGTTGAGGTAACGATTAAATGTTTACCACAACTCTTGCTTCTTTTAGATCATTACAAAAAGCAAATAGTATCCAATAAAGACATCTAGTTACGAGCAGGGCTTTCTAAACGTGTCATCCCTGCCTGTCATGGCGACAAGGACCTATGCTGACGAAAATGACAACATCCTGACAAGTAGAGCTTTGTGAGGGGCATTCTAAATAAAAACCGGTACAAACAAAAAATCCCGACCATTTGCATGATCGGGATCTTATAAAAGTGGCATCGACTTACTCTCCCACCCTTAAAAGGGCAGTACCATCAGCGCTAACGGGCTTAACTTCTCTGTTCGGAATGGGAAGAGGTGGACCTCGTTGCTATAGACACCTAAAGTCGTTGATTCAGAATGTAGAATGAAGAATGCAGAATTTTATTCTGTTGTCCATCATCCAATTCATAATTCTGAATTCAAAATTCTTAATTGGTGATATATCGGATGATTGAAGCAGTAATATTCAAAGAAGAAGGATTATAAGTCTACGGGTAATTAGTATCACTCGGCTTTGACATTACTGTCTTTACACCTGTGACCTATCAACGTGGTAGTCTTCCACGGCCCTTAAAAGAAATCTCATCTTGAGGCGAGTTTCGTGCTTAGATGCTTTCAGCGCTTATCTCATCCGAACATAGCTACCCTGCGATGCAGCTGGCGCCACAACAGGTACACCAGAGGTTCGTCCACCCCGGTCCTCTCGTACTAGAGGCAGGTCCTCTCAAATTTCTAACGCCC